>CAYYDG010000012.1:0-73359 GCA_964470555.1 uncultured Heliomicrobium sp. | reverse complement strand
GAAAATCTGCGTTTCTCTGCGTTGATCTGCGGCAGCTCTTTTTAGCCTAAGCCGCGGCGTTCTTTAATCGGCTTTGCCGGTGGAATTGCGCAGATTAACGCTGAAGAACGCAGATGAATACATTGCCTGATGAGAAAATCTGCGTTTCTCTGCGTTGATCTGCGGCAGCTCTTTTTAGCCTAAGCCGCACCGTTCTTTTTGAACCACGCCAGCAATTTTGCCCATCCATCCTGCGCGTCGTCTTTCTTATAGCTCGGACGATAATCGGCGTAGAATCCATGCAGGGCTTCGGGATAGACAATGATTTCCGAAGGCTTGCCCGCGTCTTTGATCGCCTTTCTCATTTGCTCAACCGTGTCCAGCGGAATTCCAGTGTCTTTGCCGCCGTACAATCCCAGCACCGGAGCTTTGAGGTCTTTGGCCAGTTCCGTCGGATGTTTCGGTTGCAGCGGATTGGCGCGGTCAGGCGGAGGCGGAACCAGTCGGCCATACCAGGCGACGCCCGCTTTCAATCCCGGATTGTGAGCCGCATACAGCCACACAATGCGGCCTCCCCAGCAAAATCCCGTAATTCCCAACTTCGCCGCGTTGCCTCCGTTTTTCTTTGCCCAGGCGACGGCGGCATCCAGATCGCTCAGGACCTGCGCATCGGGGACTTTGGAAACAATCGGCATGATCTGGTTCATCTGCAGATTCGCCACGTCGCCTTGCCGGGCATACAGTTCCGGTGCAATGGCCAGATACCCGGCTTTGGCGAATCGGCGACAGATGTCTTTGATGTGTTCGTGAACGCCGAAAATTTCCTGCACGACCAGCGCGACCGGGAAGTTTTTGCCCTTGGCAGGCATGGCGCGGTACGCAGGAATTTCGCCGTCTTTGACCGCGATTTTGACTTCGCCTGCAATCAGGCCGTTGGTGTCGGTGGTGATTTGCGTTTGCGCTTGGACGGGCTGAACGGCCAGCGCGAATCCAGCAGTCAGCGACGTGACGACAAACGTTCGCCGAGTGACTTCTTCTTTGGGCGAAATCAGCCCGGCCAGTTCTTCGTGAATCGGTTGTTCCATGTGTTCTCCTCTTTGAGTTCAGTTGATGAATTTGCGAGCGCGCAGCCAATTTTCCAACAACTTCGGCCAGGTGCTCAGCGCGGGAATAGTGGGAGCCAGGCCTACGCCGTGGCGACCGGTTTCGTAAATGTGCATTTCGTAAGGCACTTTCGCTTTTCGCAACGCTGCCGCGAATTGCAGGCTGTTTTCCACCGGGACGGCTTTGTCGTCTTCGGTGTGGAACAGAAACGTCGGCGGAGTTTTCTCAGTCACCTGTTTTTCATTCGACAGCAAATCAATCAATTCCGGCGAAGGCGTGTCGCCCAGCAGATTCTTACGCGAACCGGCGTGCGTGAACGGATCGGTCATGGTGATGACGGCATAACACAGAATCGCCACGTCGGGACGGCTGCTTTGGCGTTCAATCGGATCGCTGGCGTTCGCATCGCCCGCGTCAAAGTGTGTCGCCGCCGTCGAAGTTAGATGGCCTCCGGCGGAAAAGCCCAGGATGCCGATGCGGTTCGGATCTATTTTCCATTCGGCGGCTTTGGCGCGAGTCGTTCGGATCGCACGTTGCGCATCGCCGAGCATCACCGGATGGCGATAGCCAAATCGTCCCAGCCGGTATTTCAACACGACGGCCGTGACGCCGATGCTGTTGAGCCAGACAGCGACATCGTGGCCTTCGTGGGCAGCCAGCGCGCCATAACCTCCACCGGGGCAAACCACGATGGCCGCGCCATTGGTTTTGTCGGCGGGCGGTTGATAAAGCTGGATGCTGGGAATGTCTTCGGGCGCAGAGCCTTGCGCTCCCGGAGCGCCATTCGGCCATAAAGGCATGGCTGGCGGTTGATTGGTTGCGGGAACAGTCGTTTGCGCCAACGACGCGCTGCTCAAACAGAACAGCAACGCGGTTACAACGCAAAGTTGCGGAACTTTCATGCTTGAACCTCACAAATGATTGTCGGATGTAGTTCGGAAAAGTCGGCGACTTTATACCTCACTCCGCCAACGCGGCCAAACGTCTTTCAAGAACCATTCGACAGGAACAGATAGTAGACGCACACGGGAATTTGCAGGAACGAAGTTGCTGGCTATAATCCCGCTGTCCTGACGATCAGGTTCGCTATTCCCCCTGCATAACCGCATCCACCTGACACTTGCCCCAATCTGCAGCATCCTGTTTCCAATTTTGCTTCAACCGTGATTTTTCACCGAAGGAGTTCCGCGACATGCCTGACCGAAAAAGAATCCTTGAGTCTTCGTTTATTTGCACACGGCTGGTGTTGCTGGCTGTGGTTTTGTTGTGCGGCGTTTGGTTCGCACGACAAACCGACGCCAGTCGAATGCAATCGTCGTTGGCCGTCGTATCCGCCGCCAGTTACAAAGGCGATGCGCTGAGCGCTGAACAAATCGTCGTCGCGTTCGGATCGAATCTGGCCGATGCAACGGTCATCGCCAACACCTTGCCGCTGCCGACAACCTTGAGCGGCGTCAGCGTCAAAGTCCGTGACAGCCAAAATGTCGAACGTCTGGCTCCGCTGTTTTTCATTTCGCCGACGCAGATCAATTTTCAGATTCCGGCAGGATTGGCGCTCGGAGCGGCCACGTTCACGGTGGTCAAAAACGGCGTGACAATGGCTTCGGGCGAAGCTCCGATTTCTGTCGTGGCTCCGTCGTTATTTGCCGCTGACAGTAGCGGGCGTGGATTGGCTTCGGGGCAGGCGTTGCGCATCAAACCCGGCAACGCGCAAAGTTACGAACCCATCGGGCGGTTCGACACGCAGCAAAACAAATTCGTTCCGGTTCAGATTGATCTTGGCCCCGCCACCGACCAGGTCTTTTTGATTTTGTACGGTTCGGGATTTCGCAATCGGCGCGATCTGGCTTTGGTCAGCGCCACCATCGGAGGCGTCGCCGCCGAAGTCGGTTACGCCGGGCCGCAAGGCGATTTTGCCGGATTGGATCAGCTCAACCTGCGCATTCCGCGTTCGCTGCCCGGCGGCGAATTCGATGTGGTGGTCACCGTCGAAGGCAAAGCGTCGAACACGGTTCGCGTGGCGCTCAAAGCTCCGCCGCTGGCCGATACGATGTACATGGCTTCGCTCAGAGCCGAAGGCAGCGCGTTTTCGCCCGCGTCGGGATATGCGACGTTCAAACTCAGCGGCGACGAAAAATCCGGCGTGTTGAAATTCACCTACGCCAACCTGACCACGCCGGAAACCAGCGCGCACATTCACGGTCCGGCTGACCCAGGGCAAAGCGGCGGCATACTGTTCGATCTGGACACTTCGCCTAAAGAGCAGGACGGTTCATACATCTGGCAATTCACCAACGTCGGAGCCGTCACGGTTCCGCAAATCATCGGCGCGCTGAAAACCGGCAGGTTGTACATCAACATTCATTCGTCGCGGTATCCGGCAGGAGAAATTCGCGGCCATTTCGGATTGATCAACGGTTCGCAAACCTTCACGCCGCCGCCTGCTCCGCCGTCGTTGCCGGGCGGCACGCCTACCTTGCGCGATGCGTCGCGTTTTCTGGCGCAAACGACCTTTGGCGCAAAAAATCTGGCTGAAATCACTTCGCTGCAAACCAAAGGCTTCAACACCTGGCTGAACGAACAGTTTGCCATGCCGCAAACCGCGCACCTGGCTTATCTGGATGCGACCATAGGCACGCGGCAGGATTATTACCAGCAGGAAATGATGGAATCGTTCTGGAAGCAGGCTGTCACCGGGCAGGATCAATTGCGCCAGCGCGTGGTCTTTGCCTTGAAACAGATTTTTGTCGTGTCGTTTCGGTCGAACCTGGATGCGGAACCGTTTGCGATGGCCGGATACATGGACTTGCTCGGCAAAAACGCCTTCGGAAATTTCCGGCAGTTGCTGGAAGACATGACGCTCAGCCCGGCAATGGGCCGATATTTAGACCACATCCAAAACGACAAGGAAGACCCGATAACCGGTCGCAATCCAAACGAAAATTTCGCCCGCGAAATTCTGCAACTGTTTTCCATTGGGTTGTACAAACTGCATCCCGACGGCACGTTGATGCTGGACGCCAACGGATTGCCGATTGCCACTTACGACAACGATACGGTCAAAGGCTTCGCGCATGTTTTCACCGGGTGGAGTTATGGCTGGTTTCCGAAAACCGAACAGAACTGGTTGTATCCGAACGTCTGGCGCAACGGCACTCAATACTGGCGCGTGCCGATGCAGGTCTGGCCGAATCATCATTCGACGTTGTCGAAAAAATTGCTGGACGGCGTGACTTTGCCTGCGAATCAAACGCCTGAAAAAGATTTGAAAGATGCGCTCGACAACATCTTCAATCATCCGAATGTCGGGCCGTTTATTTCGCGGCAATTGATTCAACGACTGGTGACCAGCAATCCTTCGCCAGCCTACGTTTACCGAGTTGCGCAGGTTTTCAACAACAATGGCAGCGGTGTTCGCGGCGATTTGAAAGCCGTCATTCGCGCCATTCTGACCGATTACGAAGCGCGCAGCCTGGACATGTTGGCCAACCAGGGCTTCGGAAAAATGCGCGAACCGGTGGTGCGATTCGCGCATTTGATGCGCGCAGGCAATTTCGCATGTTCTTGCAACACCTTCCCGATTTACTGGATGGACAGCCCCGAACACGCCATCGGCCAAAATCCGATGCGCGCGCCGACGGTGTTCAATTTCTTCGAGCCGACCTACAGCCATCCGGGGCATGTCTCTGCCGCCGGGTTGCATTCGCCGGAATTCCAGATCACCAACGAAACTTCGATCATTGGCATTTCGGACTTTTTCCATTACGTGACACGCGACGGATTTCGCTGGGAAGAAACCAAGCCGTTGATTCCGAATTATTCGGAACTGGCCGCGCTGGCTGGCAATCCGGCGCAATTGATTGACCGGCTGGATTTGGTTTTGACCGGTGGCGGTATGTCCGCGACGCTGAAAACCAAGCTGGCCAGCGAACTCAATCGCATGAACGCCAATGAACCGGTCAAGCGCGTGACGATGGCGGTGCATTTGATTCTGACTTCGCCGGATTACGTGATTCAGAAATAAGGAGCGTCCGACAAACTGCCAGTTTGTCGGTGGTTTTCGCTAAGCGAAGCTTCGACAAGCTGGCAGCTTGTCGAATATTGAGAGGGAAAATGAAACGAAGAAACTTTCTACAACATAGTTTGTGCGCGCTCGGAGCGGCTGGCGCATCGGCCACGCTCGGCGGATTGAATCGCATTGCGGCGGCGACTTCGCCGACGGCGATGCAATCGGATTACAAAGCTTTGGTCTGCGTGTTTTTGTACGGCGGCAACGACGGAGACAACACGCTGATTCCGCGCAGCCAGTCGGATTACAACGCTTACGCGACGACGCGACGAATTCTGGCGGTTCCGCGCGATCAATTGTTGCCGATCACGCCTACGGCGACGGACGGACGCGATTGGGGCTTTCATCCAAGCTGGCCGGGAATGCAAACGCTGTTCGCCCAAAAGAAACTGGCCGTTGTCGCCAACACTGGAATTTTGCTGGCTCCGACTTCGCGCGATCAGTTTTTGCGCGAATCGGTTCCGTTGCCGCCGCAGTTGTTTTCGCACGCCGACCAGCAAGCCCATTGGCACACATCGTGGTCGGATCAAATTCCGAAAACCGGCTGGGGCGGACGGCTGGCCGACATCGTCAACGCGCAAAATCCCAACGCGCAGGTTTCGATGTCCATTTCGCTGGCCGGAAGCAATCTGTTTGAAGTCGGAAGCCAGGTTTTTCCGTACATGATTTCGCCCGAAGGCGTGATTTCGCTGTGGTATTACAACGAAACCTGGGGCAATCCTGAAACCATCGTCACCAAAACAATGCTCGACGCGCAATATGCCAACCTGTTTGAAAAGACCTACAGCGAAACGTTCAAACGAGCCATCGAGAACGAAAAGAAAATTTCCGGTATTTTGCAGAGCGCGCCTGCGCTGACGACCCAATTTCCCGCCGAAAACAATTTGGCGGATCAATTGAAGATGGTTGCCAAACTGATTTCGGTTCGTGCGGCTCTGGGGGTGCGGCGGCAAATTTTCTTCTGCGATATGCAGGGTTATGACACGCACGGCGAACAACCGACGACACACGCTACGCTGCTCCGCGAATTGAGTCAGGCGATGAAAGTGTTTTACGACGCGACGGTCGAACTTGGCGTGGCAAACAATGTGACGACCTTTACGCAATCGGATTTTGGCCGGACGTACAAAACCAACGGCAAAGGCTCCGATCACGGATGGGGCAATCACCAGTTCGTGATGGGCGGAGCCGTCAAAGGCGGAGCGATTTACGGTACGGTTCCGGTGCATCAAATCAACGGCCCGAACGACACCAGCGACGGGCGTTGGATACCAACCATCGCCAGCGACGAATACGCCGCGACCTTGGCGTTGTGGTTCGGCGTGGCGGCGAGCGAATTGCCAAGCGTCTTGCCGAATATCAATCGGTTTAACCGCATCAATCTGGGATTTATGGCTTGAGGTGAAAACAAAACCGGGCGGATGATGAATCTGCCCGGTTTTTTGTGGTGTGTTGGGTTGTGGAGGTAAATCGTTATTTCAAAACTTTGGCCGTCAGCACCAGAATCAACGCCTTGTCGCCAATGCTCGAAGTGCCTACTACAACTTTTTCGCCATCTCGCAATTCCAGGTTTGAAAAAATGTAAGACTTACCAAAGTTGAACGTGAATTCATTGAGTTGAACAGTAGTAACACCAGAAGCGGAAGATATCGCCTCTATTGTGTTGGCGCGGTATTCGTAATCAGCGCTACGAGATAGATAACCCTGCCCATCGTTTGACTTGCCATCAGGCCATTCTTTCCAGGTTGCATTTCCTTTGCCACTAAAGGCCGCGTTACCGCCTCTACCTTTTACTTTCGCGCGTTGAATTGTCGAGGCCACCAATTGATAGTCCTTGAAAGTAAAAGTTTTTTGTAGCTGGGTAATAACATTTTGCAACTCGGCTGGAACTGAATTGCTGTTCTGGCCAGTATTTGACATCAGTATGTGTAGAGTTAATTCAACACTTGGCTCGGATTTTAGCGAAGGAACATCAAGTCGTTTTAGAGCCTCTTCAATCGCGGCAATGTTTTCTGGGAAATCGCGGACCGTAATCGTCTTGAATTCGCCGTTTCCTCGAATTTCTGCGCCCTTGAATCCGCTGCCAAGAGGACTCAGCAGTAACACTAAAGAGTTTGGATCACGGTGTTTAACTTCTAGCACTTTGCCTTTGAAACCGCTGAAGTCTACGAATGGTGATTCAGTTTTGGTAGCCTGCTGGTTATTGCCTTGAGCCAGCGCCGAGCCAGTCAGGCAAAAAACAAGCAGTAAGGATAAAAGCTTGATGGTTTTGGTAAGCATGATGTTCTCCAGTCTAATCTTCACTTCGTTTTGGTGTTCGACGGGCTGTCCGCTTTCGGCGTCAGCCAGATGATTCGTATATTCGGGTCTGCGGTTTGCAATTCGATCCGCAGCATTTCTTTTTCTTCCGGTTCCGCCTGAATGACTTCTTCTGCCGCCGGTTCTGCGGGAATGACCGGCGGTTCCAGCGCATTGGAAAAGCCGCCGTTGTTGAAGGCTTCTTCCGGCAACAATCCTGACTCGGAAAGTTTTGATCTTGGAACGCGGCGTTCCTTAACGGTCGCAGTACTGACTTGCTGATTGTCAGGCGTAATCTGACGTGGGTAACCGCCGGGCACAGCGCTGACTTGGTCGTCGCCGAGTTTCAGCGAAGCAATCTGAATGCGATAAACCGTCACCGACAACGCCGTTACGGCAACCAGCGCCGCCGTTGAAACGGTCAGCACCAATCGCGGATTCCATTTCGGCAACAGCCAGTGAATCCAACTCCCTCGTTTCTCCTGTTGTTCAATCTCGTTCAGCACCGAGGCGCGCAATGTGGCAAAGGACGCTTCGTCAAATTCGGGCACGGCAAACGTGATCAGCCAGCTTTGGCTGGCCTGAAATTCTTCGTGCAACCGACGGCATTGCGCGCAATCCGTGAGGTGGTGGCGCAAGTCGTCGGCTTCAGACGGTTTCAGGTCTCCGCCGACGTATAAAGGAATCAATTCTTCAATTTGTTCGCACTTCATTATGGGGCCTCGCTTTTGGCCGCTCGGATCGAACTGCCAGGGCGCTACCGCTCCCTGTTTCGAACCGATTTTTTCAGCCAGCGGTCGCGGAAAGCTTTGATCTTGGCGCGAGCCGAACTGACCTGGGATCGAACGGTTGTGGGGGTTGAGCCTAAAATTCCGGCGACTTCTTCAGTCGTCAATCCTTCCAGATCGCGCAGGACAATCGCCGCGCGCTCTTTTTCCGACAACGTGGCCAGGGCGCGGGCGATGATCGCTCGTTCCTGCGCGTGCATCGCCGAACGTTCAGTATTGTGAGGGCTGACCGGTTCGGCGAAATTTCCGGCTTCCCGCTCGGCATCGAGCGACACGGGGTTTCCGCGTCCGCGTTTGCGCGCCAGATCGTGGCAAACGTTGACCGTGATGCGATACAGCCAGCCGGAAAAGTCCTGCTTGATGTCAAAGTTCTTCAGGTGTTTGTACACGCGCAAAAACGTTTCCTGCGCCGCGTCCTGAGCATCATCGCGATTGCCCAGCATTCGCCAGGCAATGCCTAGAACTCGCTGTTGATGGGCGATGATGATCTGGTCGAACGCCGTCAGATCGCCATCACACGCGCGCGAAATCAACAGATCAAAGGGGCGCGGTTCTATTGATTGCGTCACCCTTTCATCAAATCGCATTTGGTTAATCCTCAGCGCTATGTTGATACCGCCCGGCATGTTCAGTGAATCCTCCTCAGCCTGCTCGTAACCCTTTACTCGCCTGGATGAGTAAACGTTGAGAAGAAAGTTTCGTGACATTTTTTCTTGGCTGCCGAGAAGCCCATGGAGATTTCAGGTCTGGTTTATTCTGAAGAGGTTGTGTCCAGGAAAAAAACTGGAACATACCTTGACAAGACTAAGGCGGCTTTCTAATATGCGCCAGTTTTTCAGGAAGGGAATCAGAGAAATAAAGAGGGAGAAATGGCTGGAACGAACACGAGCAAGGTTTGGAGTGAAAGCGAATGGCTGCTGCGAGACCTCAAAACTCGCCAGCGCGCGCTTGCCTGTTCGACGGAAACGGCTGCCTGGGAAGTGATTGTCAGAGAAGCCCGAACTGTGTTGCGTACATACAGCACCAGTTTTTTCATCGTCACGCGGTTTTTGCCTGCCACCAAACGCTCTCAGGTGGAAGTAATTTATGCCGCCGTTCGTTACCCGGATGAAGTTGTGGATACGTTCCCGATTTCCTCCAAACAACGAACCGCAAGAATCGAAGAATGGGCGAACTGGTATGAGCAGGCTTTGCGGCGACGTTCGTTGAAGGATGCGCTGGAAGCCGGAACGCCGTGTTTTGCGGCGGCGTTCGCCTGTGTGGTGCGCGAGCGCGAAATTCCGGCGGAGCATTACCAGGCGTTTCTTGAAGCCATGAAGATGGATATTCATCCGCGACGGTTTGCGACGCTCGATGACCTGATCGAATCGTACATTTATGGCAGCGCGATTGTGGTTGGGTATTTTCTGACCTACGTGTATGGAGCCGAACGAAAGGAAGATTTTGGTCGCGCGTTGTTGAGCGCGCGCGATTTGGGAATTGCGTTGCAATTGACCAATTTTTTGCGGGATGTGGCCGAAGATCAGCGGCGCGGACGCTTGTATTTGCCACAGGACATGCTTCACGCAGAGGGAATCGAAGACCCGGACGCAACCGATCCGCGTCAACACGGTGCGTTGAATCGTGTGTTGGCGCGTTTAACAACCATTAGCGAACAGTATTACGACCGTTCGCTGGCGAACCTGGATGCCTTTGCCGCCGATTCTCGCACGGCCATACGCGCCTGCATTGATGTGTATCGCCAACTCAACCAGCGCATCGCCGCCAGTCCGCGCGGAGTTTTGCACCGCGAAAGCGTCCCGGCGAAAGAAAAATTCAAGGCTCTGCCGCCAAGCAAGTATTGGCGGTTGCCGCTGGCTTACCTGAGGGCATAACGCGGAAGCGAATGACGAATTCCGGGTCTTCCACGGTGTTGATTATTGGCGGCGGGTTGGGCGGATTGAGTGCCGCCATTCATCTGCGATTGGCTGGATATGACGTCACGCTTTTTGAAGCGAACGAGCGCGTGGGCGGACGCGCCAATTTGATCGAGCGCGATGGGTTCCGGTTCGATACGGGGCCTTCGCTGTTGAATTACCCTTGGGTGTTTGAAGACCTGTTTCGCGCGGCGGGACGCAAACTGAAAGATTACGTCAGGTTGTTGCCGGTAGACCCTTCGGTCAGCTTTCAATGGGCAAATGGGGTTCGCTTCACGCTTTCGAGCGATTTGCAGCGGTTGTTGGCCGAATGCGAGCGCGTAGAAGAAGGCGCGCGTCCGGCGATGCTGGCATTTCTCGGCGATGCGGCGATCAAATACCGCTTGTCGTTTGAAAAGCTCATCAATCGAAATGAAGACAATCCGCTGCGTTGGTTGGGAGCGCTTTCGCCAGCGGAATTGAGCCGATTGAGCATCTGGCGGTCGCTGGATGGAGAACTGCGCCGCTTTTTCAAAAACCGCTACCTGCGCGAAGCGCTCGGAGCTTATGGAATGTATCTGGGCGGTTCGCCGTTCGATTTGCCGGGATTGTTTTCGATTCTGGCTTACGGCGAGCTGGCTTACGGATTGTGGTTGCCGAAAGGCGGGATTTATTCCCTGGTCGAAGGCGTGGAACGGTTGGCGCGGGAACTGGGCGTGAGGATTCACACCGGGTGTCGCGTGCGACGCGTGACGGTTGAAGCGCGTCGCGTGACGGGCGTTGAACTGACTGATGGTACGTTTCATCCGGCTTCAGTGGTTGTTTCCAATGTGGACGTGCCGACGACCAACACTGAATTGATCGCTGAAACGGCTTTGCCGAAAGGGGAATCGAAAGCAGTCAAAATGCGAATGACGCCCGGCGTGCTGACGTTTTATTGGGGCGTTCGCGGCGCAGTCGAAAACCTGGGACATCACACGATTTTTTTGCCGGATGATTTTGCGGCGGCATTTGAAGATTTGTTCAAGCGAAAACGCATTCCCGACGGATTGCCGTTTTATGTCAGCCAGCCTTCAGCGACGGATTCTGCGCTGGCTCCGCCGGGTGATACGGCAATGTTCGTCCTGGTTCCAACTCCTTTGTTGAGCGAGTTGGGCGACACGGATTGGCAAGCAATGACGCAAACCATCAAAACGCGCGTGCTGGATCGGTTGCGACAGCACAGCATTGATCTTGCGCCGGAGCGTATTGCGGTCGAGGAAGTGTACACACCCGAACAGTGGCGACGCCGATTCGGGCTGTACAACGGTTCAGCGTTTGGCGCTGCACACACGCTGTTTCAAGTTGGCCCGTTCCGCGCGCGAAATTATTCGGACGAAATCGCCGGATTGTTTTACGTCGGAGCCAGCACCACGCCCGGAACCGGCATGCCTATGGTGGTGTTGAGCGGAAAACTGGCGGCGGAACGTGTGCTGGAAAAAGCGAACGGCAAACGACGCTGAAACTGCGCGAGGCATTGCGATGTTCACCAAGTGTTATGGCCACGGCGAACGGGTTTACGTTGGTTTGCACGGTTGGAGCGGCGATCACACGACGTTTGCGCCGCTTGAACGATGTTTGCCCGACGACGCGCGGCTTTACAGTTTGGATTTGCCCGGTTGCGGCCAATCGTTGCCGCCTGCTGAGTGGAACCTGGAATTCATTGCCGCAGAAATTGCTGATGCGATTGCTGGGCTTCGCGCCAATCGGATCACGATCCTTGGCAATTGCAGCGGAGCCTTGTTGGCATTACTCGCGTTGCCGCGCGTGACGGAGCAGGTCGAACGACTTGTGCTGATTGATCCATTTGCATTCGCTCCCTGGTATTTCCGAATTTTTCTCGCTCCCGGTTGGGGACGGTATGCCTACTACACGACGTTCGCCAATCCGATTGGGCGATGGTTGGCGAATGCTTCGCTGAAACGGCGGCGCGTGGAAGATAGTCACCTGACCAGTTCTTTTCAGTCGGTCAATCACGAAGCGACCTACAGGTATCTGGAACTGCTGGTGGAAATGGGAAGCGTCAATCAGTTCGCAGGCGTTCGCCAGTCCGTTGATCTGGTGTACGGCGCGCGAACGTTCGGAGCCGTCAAACAATCCATCGAGCAGTGGCGACGGTTATGGCCTCACGCGCGCACGATGGAATTGAAGCAAGCCGGGCATTTGCCCATCGAAGAAGCCACAGAAGCATTGGCCGACATTCTTTTTACGCGATGACGCAAAAGGCGACCGTCGTCTTTTGAGAATTTTATGCCGCTGCAATTTCGTCAATTTGTTGAATCGCAACGCGAACCACTCGAAGCGGCGTTGCAAGAATTCCTGCCGCTCAGTTCGCAGCCGCAAGCCGTCAGATTGAACGAGGCTTTGCGGTACGCGGTGTTTTCGGGCGGCAAGCGTTGGCGGCCTATGCTGACTCTGTTGGGGGCGTTGCTGGTTGGTGGCAACGTCAGCAGCATGTTGCCCATCGCCTGTGCGATCGAATTTCTTCACACCAGTTCTCTGATTCTGGACGATCTGCCCGCCATGGATGATGCAAATGTTCGTCGCGGACGCTCGGCCACACACTTGGTTTATGGCGAAAGTCTGGCGTTGCTGGCTGCTCTGGCGTTCCTCAATCAATCGTACAATTTGTTTGCTCGTGCGCCGCACAATGCTGCCAAGCTGGTTGAAACAGCGGCGCGTTGTGTTGGGTCGGATGGCATGATCGGCGGACAGGTCATTGATTTGACATTGCGTTCCGGCGAGCAGGATTCGAGCGATTTATCCAGTCGGAATTTGAAAACCACAGCGTTGTTGCAATTGACCATGACCGCTGGAGCCATTGCCAGCCGCGCCAGCCAAGCTGACACCGAATCGTTGGCGCAGTTTGGAGAACATCTGGGAATGGCATACCAAATTTGTGACGATCTGCTGGATGCGCTTGGCGAATCCGCTCCGCTGGGAAAACCCGTGGGACAGGACATTCGCCACGACCGGTTGAATTTTGCCACCGAACTCGGCGCGTCACGCGCGCGCCAGATGGCTCTGGATTTGATTCAGCAAGGCAAAGACACACTGCATCGGCAATTCGGTGCGCGCGCTGAAGTCACTCTGCTTTGCGAAGCGGCGGACCTGGTTATTCAGGAAACGACGCAAGTTGCGGTTGCCGCCGTTGCCCCTGCCAGTAAACAGCATGCTTGAAATCATCTTGCTCATTTCAACCGCCGTCTTGTTGGGCATCACGCTGTACAACGTGTTGCTGTGGCCAAAACTCACCACTCGCCCGATGGCTGTGCAACAGGACGTTTCCGTTCTGATTCCCGCCCGTAACGAAGAATCCAACTTGGCTGCCTGTCTGGATGCCGTGCTTCAACAACCCGCTGGTTTGCTGGAAGTACTGGTTTACGACGACCATTCGACCGATGTGACGCCGGAGATTTTGACCGAGTTTGTTGGCCGCGATGGGCGAGTGCGCGCCGTGCAGCCAAAGCCATTGCCGGATGGATGGTGCGGGAAGAATTTCGCCTGCGCGCAACTGGCAGGCGCGGCTCGCGGGAGCTGGTTGCTGTTTCTGGATGCAGATGCACGGCTGACGCAAGGCGCGATTGCTCGCATGGTGACGGAGGCCGTTCATCGAAACGCCACGTTTTTATCGTGCTGGCCTCGATTACAGATGGTCGGATTCTGGGAACGAGTTTTGATGCCATTGCTCAACTTTGTGGTGTTCACCATTTATCCTGCTCCGCTTTCGCTGGCGCGAAGCGATGCGTCGCTGGGATTGGCGCATGGAGCCTGTTTGCTGATTGAACGGGCGACTTACGAAAAGCTGGGCGGGCACGCGGCGGTGCGCGGAGAAATTTTTGAAGATACGCGGCTGGCCAAGTTGTGGCGCGAACGCGGCGAGCGCAGTTTGTGTCTGGATGGCAGTGGCGAAGTCAGCGTTCGCATGTACGGCAGTTTGGCGGAAATCTGGCTAGGCTTTCAGAAAAACTTTTTTCCGGCCTTTCGCCGCGAAACCGGCTTTTGGGGATTTCTGCTGCTGCACTCGGTGATGTTTTTGT
Organism: uncultured Heliomicrobium sp.; assembly: GCA_964470555.1. Taxonomy (GTDB): domain Bacteria; phylum Acidobacteriota; class Blastocatellia; order RBC074; family RBC074; genus RBC074. The sequence continues at coordinate 59,147 of CAYYDG010000012.1, read as the reverse complement.
CGCCGTTTTTATTGGCGGTTTGGAGTCCGAATTGGCAAACCGTCGCGGCGGCGTTTTGTGTAGTGTTGATGCGAGCGTCGCTGGCGTTGCGATTTCGGCATCCGTTGTGGTCGGTGGTTCTGCATCCGCTGGCCGAAACTTTGCTGCTGTTGTTGGCGCTTTCTTCCTGGTGGCGATGCAAAAGCGGACGCGGCGTAGTGTGGAAAGAGCGAACCTATCGTTCCACTCAATAATACGGCGAACGGAATCTGAATCGAATGGCGAAACGAGCGGTGATCATCGGCGGAGGTTTGGGCGGACTGGCGGTTGCGTTGCGATTGGTTGCGCGCGGCTGGGACGTAACGTTGTGTGAACAGGGCGCGCGATTCGGCGGCAAAATGAATCTGTGGGAAAGCGGCGGATTTCGATTCGACACAGGGCCGTCGCTCATCACCATGCCCTGGGTGTTTGAAGAGTTATTTACCGCGGCAGGCAGCCGTCTGGCCGATCACATCGAACTGACCGCCATGCAGCCAATTTGCGATTACGTGTATGCCGACGGCGTGCGCTTCACTTACACGTCTTCGCTTCCGGATTGGTTGGCGACGGTCAGGCAACTGGAGCGCAACGAACAAGGATTTCTCGATTTCATGAAGCTGGGCGCAAAGCTTTACGAAGTCTCCAGTCGAACCTTTCTGGCGCGCCGTCCGCTGGAATGGCCACAGGCGAGTGACAAAGCCGTTTTGCGTCATCTTCCGTTTCGTTATGGTTGGGGAAATTACCACCGCACGGTGGCGGCGCATTTCAACAGTCCGTATTTGCAACAGCTTTATGACAGGTATCCGACTTATGTCGGTTCTTCTCCGTATCGTTCGCCCGCCACGTTGGCGGTGATTCCGTATATCGAATTCGCCTTTGGCGGCTGGTATGTGCGGGGCGGATTGTATCGAATCGTCGAGGCTCTGGTGGAATTGGCTGAGCGAGCAGGCGTCACGTTGTTGACGCAATCGCGTGTGGCGCTGGTCGAACGCATTTCAGGCAAAGTCGCCGCCGTTGAATTGGCGGATGGCGCGCGGTTGCCTGCCGATGTCGTGGTCATGAATGGCGATGCGTCCCGAATGGCGCAACTGCTCGGCGATTCGGAAACTGACGAATTGCCGCGCGCGCAGCGTTCGATGTCCGGATTGGTGTTTCTGCTTGGCCTTCGACGCAGCTTGCCGGAATTGCAGCATCACACGATTTATTTTTCGGCGGATTACCAACGCGAATTTGAAGAGTTGTTCGACGAACGGCGCTTTCCGTCCGATCCGACGGTCTATGTCAACGCGCCAAGCCGCAGCGACCGATCAGTCGTCCCAGGCGAAGGAGAAACGCTGTTCATCATGGCCAATGCCCCGGCCAACGAAGACGACGTTTGGGACGAAGAACAGATTGCCGACGCGCGCCGTCGAGTGATGGCGCGGTTGCACAGTGGAGGATTCCCAAACATTGAAGAGGACATTGTTGTCAGTGACGTTTGGACGCCAGGCCGCATTGCGGAGCGATATGCAATGCCGGGCGGAGCGATTTACGGAGCGCATTCGCACGGATGGCGAAATGCGTTTTTGCGACCGTCCAACAAAGACTCGCGCTGTGCGGGATTGTATTACGTCGGCGGCAGCTCGCATCCGGGCGGGGGCACGCCGACCGTGCTGCTTTCGGCGCGCATTACGGCGGAACTGATTGAACGGTATGAACGCCAATAAAGTGTTGCTCATCGCGCTGGCGGCGTTTTATGCCGTCATGTGGTTGGGCGGAATCGGTCATTACGCGCTTTACGGCGGGCCGCCGCAGAATGCGCCCTGGGCTGCGCCGCTCTTTTTGTTGCTGGCCGGGTTGATCGTGTTGATGACTTCAGGCCGCAAAGAATGGCTGCCGCTTTGTGTGGCTGCCATTCTGGGATTTCTTTCGGAAGTTATGGGCGTGCGATATGACTTCATTTTCAGCGCCTATCAATACACAGATGCGTTGGCTCCGAGTTTGCTGGGCGTGCCGCTGGTTATGCTCAGCGCATGGATGACGCTGGTGGCTTATGTCCGGCAAATGCTTCTTGTGTCACGCCTGCCGCGTTGGGCGGAAATTCTTTGTGCGGCACTATGGATGACGGCGATTGATCTGGTGATTGATCCCCTGGCAGCCAATCAACTGGGGTATTGGCGCTGGGCTGAAACGGGTTGGTATTACGGAGTTCCCTGGCGCAATTTTGCCGGATGGTTTTTCATCAGCGCTCTGATTTTTCTTTTCAGCCATCGAACTGAAACCGTGAACATTTGGGCGCGTTACGTCGGATTGACCATCGTCGCCTTCTTCACCGCCATTGCGCTGGCTTATCGCATATTGCCAGTCGCAGGCATCGGCCTTTTCCTTTGCCTCCTCCATTTTGCAATTCTTCAAACTTCGCATCGCATCGCGCGCAAAAGGGCGTAAAAAGCGCAATCAGTGGATGAGGTTGTGGTCGGTCAACTGCGAAAGTAGAATGCCGCGCCTGAAAGAAAGACCGACTTTAGAGGAAATTGCGATGGAACAAGAACCAAAATTTCGCGGAGCAGGCGGCACGCAAGGCGGGTTGGGAGAGTTTCTGGCAGGATTGGCCATGGCCGTCGCCGGAGCCTATCTGCTGACCAATCAGGTTTCGGTGACCACAGGGTTTTGGCAATGGGGAGGTTACAACACATTCGGGTTGTCGCTCGTTCCGTTGGTTGTCGGCATAGGGTTTTTGTTTTTCAACGGACGTTCCGTTGTCGGCTGGTTGTTGACGCTGGCCGGAACCGTCATCATTCTGGCCGGCATCATCGTCAATCTGAACATTTATTTCCGCGAAACCAGTTTGTTCAACACCATAATCATGCTGACGTTGTTGGCCGGAGGAATAGGGTTGATTGCGCGTTCGTTGCGGGCGCATTCGGGAAGCCATAAATCAGGAAGTGAAGCTTGAATCATCAAATCCAATTCGCCAGCGGCTCAGCCTGGCTGGTGTTTTACCTGAAAAAATATCGCTGGCAGTTGATCGTCGGAACGTTTTTCGTGCTTGGTTCGGTGATGTTCGGCGTGGTCGTGCCGCGTTATGTGGGGTTGGCGATTGACGGATTGAAAGCAGGCGATTTGAGTTACGACAAGCTCTGGCGATCAGTGGCCATCATCGTCGGCAGCAGTTTGATCAGCGGCGTCTTTTTGTATTTGCAACGGCGAACGCTCATCAATATGTCGCGGTTCGTCGAATACGACTTGCGACAGGATTTTTACGGCCATCTGCAAACTCTCCCGCTCGAATTTTTCCAGAACCATCGCACAGGCGATTTGATGGCGCGGGCGACGAACGACCTCAGCGCGGTTCGGCAAATTTTTGGCCCGGCGATCATGTACAGCGAACAAACGCTGTTTCGCGTGCTGATTATTCTGCCGCTGATGTTTCAGATCAGCGTGAAGCTGACGATCATCCTGCTGCTGACGATGCCGCTGGTGTCGCTGACGGTGAAATACTTCGGTCACCAGATTCACGTTCGTTTTGAAAAGATTCAGGAGTTTTTTTCCGACATCACGGCGCGCGCGCAGGAAAACCTGACCGGCGTTCGTGTCATTCGCGCGTATGCGCAGGAAGACTTTGAGAAGCGCGAATTTGCGCGGTTGAACAACGAATACGTCGAACGCAATTTGGGATTGGTTCGGTTGTCGGCGGTGTTTCGTCCGTTGATGCAGTTTTTCATCGGGTTGGGATTTGCGGCGATCATTCTGGTCGGCGGGCGCGAAACGGCTCAGGGGCGAATGACGATTGGCGAATTCGCCGCCTTCAATCTGTATCTGGAACAATTGATCTGGCCGCTGATTGCGATGGGTTATGTGACGAATCTGGTGCAACGCGGCACGGCCAGTTTGAAACGTATGCACGAAATCATGGCCATCTCCCCGGCGATTGCCGACGGGGAGATAGGGGGACAAAGAGACGCAGGGATCGAGGGGGCGATTGAGTTTCGTAATTTGACCTTTCGCTATTCGGCGGATGCTCCGCCGGTGTTGCAGGACATCAATTTGAAAATCGAAGCCGGACAAACGGTCGCTTTCATCGGACGAACGGGTTCCGGCAAATCTACGTTGATGAATCTGGTTCCGCGTTTGCTGGACGCCGAAGTCGGAATGGCGCTGATTGATGGGCGACCGATCCGCGAAATTCCGCTGAAAACCTTGCGCGAAAACATAGGCTACGTGCCGCAGGAAACGTTTCTGTTCAGCGAAACGCTGGCTGAAAACATCAAATTCGGCGTCAACGGTTCCAGCGACGCCGATGTCGAATGGGCAGCCGAAGCTGCCGGATTGGCCGACGACGTTCGAGAGTTTCCGAATCAATTCAAAACCATTCTGGGCGAACGCGGCATCACGCTTTCCGGCGGACAAAAACAGCGAACGGCGATTGCTCGCGCTGTCATTCGTCGCCCGAAGATTTTGATTCTCGACGATTCGCTGTCGGCGGTGGACACTTACACCGAAGAAAAAATTCTTTCCCATTTGCGTGACGTGATGCGCGGCAGAACAGCGCTGATCGTCGCGCATCGCATTTCGACGGTCAAAGACGCCGATTTGATTTGCGTGTTGGATCACGGTCGGATTGTTGAACGCGGCACGCACGAAGAGTTGATGCGACTCGATGGCGAATATGCCGATTTATACGAGCGGCAATTGCTGGAAGAAGAGCTTGCCGCAAGCTGAAACCGCCCCCTGCTTTTTTGGAGGTCAATCAATGAAATATGCTTTTTTCAACTTTGTCTTGATGGCTGCGCTGACCCTTGGATTGGCGGTGGCCGCGTTTGCTCAAGCGCAACCGGCGCAAGCGCTTGATTCCCCCGAAGCGGCGGCGAAAGCTTATTTCGCCGCCATGCAGGCAGGCGATTGGGACAAGTGTGCAAACCTCTTGCACCCGGATGCGCTTGGTTCGATGAAACGTACTTTTGCCACCATCATCAACTCGGATGTTTCCGGCGGAGCGGCGAAAACGATCTTCGGGCTGAAAAGCAACGAAGAGTTTGCCAGTTTGAGCGGGGCGACGATTTTTGAACGGTTGATGAATTTCATGGTGGGCGCAGTGCCGGATATGAAAACCGCGTTGGCGGCTTCCAAGACGACTGTGCTGGGCAAGGTCACGGAAGGCGCTGATCTGGTTCACGTCGTGTATCGCACCCAGATCAAAATGTCCGGCGTCGAGGTCAGCGAAGTCGAATTGATGAGCTTCAAAAAGCAGGGAACTGCCTGGCGCGGATTGTTGACTGCTGAAATGGAAGAAATGGTCAACAAGTTGGCGGAAGGTCTTTCCGGCAGAAAAGAATAACGCCCGCATTTCAATCGAGGTCACATGAAAAGAACTTGGGTAACCATGATTTTTGCGATGGCTTTGTGTTTCGGGCTGCAAGGCCTGGCTTTGGCTCAACAAAGTCAGGAAACGCCGGAATCCATTGCCAAAGCGTATATGGAAGCTTCGCGTCAGGCAGACTGGATCAAAGCAGCGAGTCACATGCATCCGGACGCGCTCAAACAATTGCGAGAGTTGTTTCTTCCGATCATTGCGTCGGCGAAATCTGAAAAAGACAAGCAGGAGTTGGGGGCAGTGCTCGGCGTCAAAGATAAAGCCGAGTTCGACAAATTGAGCGACGCCGAAGTTTTTGGAAGGGTTTTAGGCTTGATGTCGTCAGTCACCCCTGAACTGAAGAATGTTTTGAACAGTTCGACGTTCGACATCATAGGGAACGTTCAGGAATCCACAGACCTGCTGCACATACTTTATCGCATGACGATCAGACTCGACCTGCCCGGACTTAAGGAACCGATGTCCATGACCAAGCTGGAAGTCATGAGCATGCGCAGGTTTGAAAATTCCTGGCGCGTCGAATTGAGCGGTGATTTGCGAGGCATAGCGGAAGCCATGGCGGCGGGCTTGGCTGCCAGAGAAACAGAAGAGGCTTCTGCTCCGCCACCGCCCGCCCCCAAAGCGACGCCTGTCAAGAAGAAGCCAGTGCGAAAGAAATAGTCGCTGCGGTTTATCGTCAGCGAAACTCAAGTTATGTCCAGTCATCACGAAGAAGAACAGCTCGGCAAAATATACGACGCAAAAGCGGCGCGCCGCCTGTTTCGTTACCTGGCGCCGTATAAACGACTGGTTGTCGTTGCATTGTTGCTGACAGCGGGCTTGAACCTCGTCCGGCAACTCGGCCCTTTGCTGACCAAATGGGCGATTGACGATTACGTGGCTCCGGCGGCGACGGGCACGATGGCGCTCGATTCGGCTTTCGAGGGCATCACCTGGCTTGCGATTGCCTACATCGGTTCGCTGGGGTTGACGCTTGGCGTGGGATATTTCCAGGATGTGCTGCTCAACACCATCGGGCAGCGCGTGATGTATGACCTGCGCGAAGAAATTTTCTCCAAGCTGCAATCTATCCAAGTTTCTTTTTACGACAACAACCCGGTTGGCCGATTGATTACGCGGCTGACCACCGATGTTGATTCGCTGAACGAATTGTTCACTTCCGGCGTGGTCGAAGTGCTCGGCGACATTGTGCTGATCGCCGGAGCGCTGGGAATGATGTTTTACTTCAACTGGAAACTGGCGATTGTTTCGCTGACCGTCGTGCCGCTTTTGTGGGCTGCGACAATGTGGTTCAGGCGCGGCGCGCGCGAAGGTTTTCGACAGGTGCGAACCAAAATCGCCCGGCTGAATGCTTTCACCCAGGAACACATTTCCGGCGCGCAAATCGTCCAACTTTTCAACCGTGAAGAAAAAGCCTTTCAGCAGTTTTCCGAAATCAACGCCGCTCACAAACAAGCCAATCTGGATACGATCTTTTATTACGCGGTTTTTTACCCGCTGGTGAATTTGATTTCCGCGATTGGAATTGCCGCAATTGTCTGGTACGGCGGCGGGCAGGTGATTCAAAACGCCATGACCGTCGGTACGCTGGTCGCGTTTTTGCAGTACACGCAGCGACTGTGGCAGCCGATTCAGGATATCAGCGACAAATATAACGTGTTTCAGGCGGCGGTTGTCGCCAGCGAACGTGTCTTCAAGTTGCTGGACACTCCCGACGGCATCGAATCACCAGAACGACCTCAACAAACGACCGCAGGCAAAAAAACGCTGGGGCGAATTGAATTTCGCAACGTCTGGTTCGCTTACAAGGGCGAAGACTGGGTGCTGAAAGACGTTTCGTTCACGGTCGAACCGGGCGAATCCATTGCTTTGGTGGGACACACCGGATCGGGAAAGACGACGATCACCAATTTGTTGATGAGGTTTTACGACATTCAGCGCGGAGAAATTCTGCTGGATGGCGTGGACATTCGACAGTTCGATCTACAAAAGTTGCGGGAAAACTTTGCGGTGGTGTTGCAGGACGTTTTTCTGTTTTCAGGCGACATCGCCGGAAACATTCGACTTGGAAACGACGCGATTGACGAAAGCCGTATCGAATGGGCTGCTCGTGAAGTTCGCGCCGCCGGCTTCATCGAAAAGCTGCCTGAACGATTCGCTTCTCAGGTTCGTGAGCGCGGCGCAGGATTTTCGGTTGGGCAGAAACAGTTGATTTCGTTTGCACGTGCTCTGGCTTTCGACCCCAGCATACTGATTCTGGACGAAGCGACTTCAAGCATTGATACTGAAACCGAACAATTAATTCAGCAGGCCATTGAGCGGGTGATGGCCAAACGAACTTCGATCATTGTTGCGCACAGGCTCTCGACCATTCAGCGTGTAGATAAAATCATGGTGCTGCACAAAGGCGAAATCCGCGAAATGGGAGATCATCAATCTCTGTTGGCCAAACGCGGGATTTACTTCAAGCTTTATCAACTGCAATACAAAGAGCGCGCGTCCAAACCCTCCGGGCTTGCCGCCGATTGATAACCGATTGGAAATTTTTGCCTGGAACCTTTGAATCGGAAGCCGTGTTGGGAAATTTAATGAATGGTAACCAGGTTGGAAATTTTCGCTTGCCGAAACAGGGGCTTGTGGGTAGAATGCGCCCCGACTTGACGCTCCTTGTCGTTGAACGCACCGAATTTTTAGAGATGTTATCGGCAACTCGCTCGGTCTTTTAGACGTCAACGATTCGACCCCCTCAATAATATATTTACCTAACTGCTGACGAGCTTGTCTCAGGAAAGTTTTTTCAAAAAGGGAGTAGAAGTCTTCTTTCCCTTGCTATAAAGTTTTTCTGAAAGTTGGGTACAGTAAACAACGTATGTGGTGTCGTGAGGAGTAATTGTTGATTCGGCAACCATACTTCACCAATTCACGGTTGTTCTAGCTGGCTCGACTTGTCGCTTCTTCTCCCAAATTTACTTCACACGCAACTCAAGCGTTTTAACCCATAACCAGGCAAGACAGGAGAAAACCTATGATTAAAGAGTTTATTAAGGATGAGCAAGGACAGGATATCGTTGAATATTCATTGTTGTTGGTTCTGATTGGCGCTGCTGCCGTGTTCGTTTTGACGACGATGGGCCAAAGCATCAGCCAGATATTCAGCAAGATCAACACGAAACTGACGTCGGCAAACCAAAGCATTTCCTAAATTGGTTTTGACGTGCTGACTGTGCTGGCCATCTCGTCCTCCGCGTGAGGACCTGTAATAACTGGAAGTACCTCCGACTCGGCAATGCCTTACTGTAAAAAATCTGCCGAGCACTGAGAGAGGTCCCGACCCCAATTCACATCTCACCGAGTGGCACACCATCAGAGTTTCAAGTAAAGCTGTTTGGGCAAGCGAGAGTTTGCTCATCGCGGTTTTACTTTGATCCATACAGTATTGCTGGCGTGAGCTGCCCCTGCGTCACGCCATCTACCAACGCTTAAAGATCACCACATGATCCAATCGTATTCCTCAAAGTTGACGCAAATATCGTCGCTTTGAGGAGGCGGTTATATCCAATGTCGGGAGGGCATCTTAAAGTTTCAAAAATTTAGGTGCCAGATGCCCCTTTCCGATTTCTTGGAATCGAATTGCAAGTCAGTCCAAGCATCTTGGGCTTCTTGCGGATAAATCGGGCGGAGATGGGAACGTAAAGCTTACGATGAATTGGTTCGACAAGATTTCCGCTATCAGTTTGACGATCATCGTCATTCTAGTTGCGATCTTTGATTTGCGAGAGCGTCGCATTCCAAACCTGATCGTTTTTCCGGCTGCGCTTCTCGGGATATTGATCAACAGTGGCAAGGCAAGCTTCGAAGGTTTCCTGTTTTCCATGAAAGGATTGGCAGTAGGCTTTTGCCTGTTGCTGATTCCTTACCTAGTCAAAGGCATGAAGGCCGGAGATGTGAAGTTCATGATGGCGATAGGTGCCTTTGTCGGCGGAGCAGGAATCGTAAGGATTTTGTTGATCACATTGTTGTGTTATCCGGTGCTGGCATTCGTCGCGGTGGCGCGTGAATGCAAGTTCAGAATTACCTGGCTTCGGTTTCGCCGGATTTTTTTCAACTTCCTGGGCTTTTTTGCGTCGAGCCTGAAATTGTACGCAATTCGCCTGGAGAGTTTGGATGATGAAAGCGTTGCATCTGCGACCACCCCGTTCGGAGTTGCGATTGCGGCTGGAACCTTGATTGCGCTTTATTCAGGGTTTCTGAGATCAATTCTTTGATCCTGGCCTTATGACGTTCGCCGACAGTGAAATCATAACCTAGACAACAGACGTTACACCGTCCCCGAGTTTACTCCCTCAGTCCTTTGACAAAGTTGTCTTGCATTGTTTTATCATTCGCTTCGCAGTTTTACCTCCCCAAGTCTGGACAATGTAAATGCAGCTAGTTGTACCGCCAATGTTTCCAACGAGGTTGGCAATGAGAAAGCTTCAAAAACTTCCTTATCGAATTAGTTATAAAAATCGGAATAGAGAACATGGACAAGCTCTGATTGAGTTTGCCCTCATGATTTTGATTCTCTTTGTGATGCTGGTTGGCGTATCCATCATCGCTCAAGGGTTCAATTTGCAGATGGTATTGTACGGAGCAGCTTACGAAGGGGCGAGGATTTGGGCTAAGAACCCGGTTAAAGGCGGAGCGGAGTACTGCACTCCTCCGGCTTGTGATCCTAATAGCGGAACTGCGAGCAACTTCGATAAATATGTCGTTCCGGCAGTGCGAAAGTACATGACCGACAATGGGTTTGACGGAAGGCCTGAAGCTGGCAAGCTGTTTTTCTTTGCCAAAGCTCCGGCGCAAGCGAACAATGCCTTGCAGGCAATCAGCCGTGACCCTCTACAGGTGAAAGTCACTCTGCTTTATTCCATTGAACTTCCTTTCAGCGCTCTCCCAGACGCGCCGTTTGATTTGAACTACAAAGAAATTCAAGTAATTGCCAGTTGCACCATGAAGCGCGGCGGTTGATGGTCGAACGAAAAGCAGAGGTTCTGAGAAGGAAAAAACCATGAGCAAATTGTCAAAACAAAATCAATTATCGAGCCGGTCAAAGAGATGGAGAGAGCGTGGCCAATCCATGGTTGAGCTGGCCTTGATTCTTCCTCTGTTTCTGGGTTTGGTTTTGGCCATCATGGAAATTGGGCGAGCCTGGGCGACAAAACAGTCTTTGACTCTGGCAGCCAGAGAAGGCGTCAGGGTTTTGGCATTGCCTTATGGAGCGGGATTGACCTTTTCAACCGAAGGCCAGAAACAGGACGCTGCGTTGAAAACCGTCAGTTCATATCTGGCCAATTCCGGCGTCGTCGTTACTGCGGACACTGAAATCGCAGTTGTCAGGCAGTTGCCCATGGGCGATCAGATTCTGGATACGAACGACGATAAGATTGAAGAAAATTACACCAACGGTGTTCGTGGTGACCGAATAGGCATACGGATTCGCCACAAATTCGATACGGCGCTTCCGATCATTTTGACGATGTTCAGTTCCAATCAGTCAGGGCAGAGCGGCGTCAACATGGGAGCTTCCTGTTACCTGGAACACGAGTGAGGTCATTTGGCTCGCAGGCCAAATGCAGTTATCAAGTTTGTGCCCATTTCAATTTCCGGTAGTTAAGAGTTTGGATTCAAGGATTTCGATAAGGAGTCACCACGATGAATAGGCGCTTTTTCCTAGCCTTAGCAGGCGCAGTCGTTTTTGGATTGTTGGCCATTTTTCTGGCTCAGAAATATGTTCTTCAGCAAGCTGAGCGATTGAAAACTCAAAATGAAACCACAGTGGTCGTTGCCACGGCGGACATTCCGCTTGGAACCGAGATCAATGCTCAGCAGGTCGCGCTCGCCCGGTTCGACAAGAGCCTGATTCCGGAAGGCGCGATTCTCAAAAGAGAAGAAGTCATTGGTCGTGTCACCACCGCTGACATCCCGGCCAAAATGGTTGTGCTTGGTCGGCAACTGGCTGGCATCGGCGCTCAACCGGGAATGCCTGGGATCATCACCGAAGGCATGCGGTCGGTATCTGTTCGCGTGGATGAAGCGAGCGGAGTGGCGGGATTTATTGCGCCTGGAACGTATGTGGACGTGATTGCAATCATGACTCCGCAGCTCGAAGGCGCGAAACCGGTTTCAAAAGTCGTGCTGCAGAAAGTCCGAGTCCTGGCGGGCGGTCAGAAAATGGAAACGACCAAAGACGGCAAGCCGGCGCTGGTCAACACTGTGACCATGGAACTGACTCCGGCGCAGGCCGAAAAGATCAAGCTGGCTGAATCCGAAGGCAAGTTGCAGCTTTCGATTCGCAACGCCACCGATCAGGATATTCCGAAGACTCCGGGCGCGACCAAGCGGGACGTTTTGGATGACGTCGCTCTCGAACGCCGCGCTTTGGAAGGCACGCGACAGGGAGCAGGCAGCGCGCCGCGCCCGATGCCTACGATCCAGCCGTGGACGATCAATCTCAACAATCCCAATCAACCGCAACCTCAAGGCCCGCCTTTGAAGAGGGTCAATCTCGAAAAAACCATCGAATTGATCGAAGGTACAAAGCGGTCGCGAGTGGAAATGGTGCCCTAAAATTTTTAACCGTCCCCCCACAGGCTGAATCGGCCTTAGGCTGATGTGGATCGAAAAAAAATTGACAGCCGACATTTCAGGAGACGATATGACAAATCTGTTTCGACGATTCAAAGTTCAACCCGTTCTGAAGCTGACGGTGACTATACTGGCGCTGATGGCTTTGGGGGCTGTTGCCAGTGCGCAGGAAAAAATGATTCCGGCTTCGTTCACCAATAACGGTCAGCCGATCAAGATAGATGTCCAAGTCGGCCAATCGCGTGTCATCGAATTCGACGGCGATTACGAGCGATTGGCGATTTCCGATGAAAAGATCGCGCAAGTCATTCCGATCAATTTCCGGCAGGCGATAGTCAATGGCATCACCTTCGGTCAGGTCAATTTGGTGGCCTGGGCGAAAAAGAAAGACGGCGAACCGGAGCGATTGGTCGCCTTCGACATTTATGTGCAGTCCAACCTGTCGTTGATTGACAATCAGGTCAAGGTTCTGTTTCCGAAAGAAAACATTCAGCTTAGCCAGGCGAACAACTCCGTGGTGTTGTCCGGCACGGTGACCAAACCGGAAATTGCCGAACAGGCACAGAAAATCATCGAAGCCGCAGGGTTGAAGGTGACCAATCTGATCAAGGCGCCGGTGTTGGATGCCGCTCAGGTGCAATTGCAGATTCGCGTTGCTGAAGTGAATCGTTCGGTGCTGCGCGAAATTGCCACAGCTTACGGAATCGTCAACGGAACCGTTCCGGCTTACATCAGTTCCGGTGGGCCTGGCGTGTTGAACACGGCAGATTTGAGAGCTGGCGAAAACCGGTCTGCTGCGCTTGGGTTTGGAATTCTTTCGCCGTTGAATCTCTTTCTCGGCAATACGAACAACAGCGCTGCGTCCCAGGCATTTATTCGCGCTTTGCAAACTCGCGGAGCCTTTCGTGAACTGGCCGAACCGAATCTGATTGCCATGCACGGCCAGAAAGCCAGTTTTCTGGCAGGCGGCGAGTTCCCGATTCCAATTTTGCAATCGGTCAACGCCGGGCAATCCGCCATTACGGTCATTTTCAAAGAATTCGGTGTGAAGTTGGAATTTACGCCGACGATCATTGACGAAAATCATATCCGTCTGGAACTGGCTCCAGAGGTTTCAAGTCTCAACGTTGCGGCGGGCGTCATCGTGCAGGGAATCAGCATTCCGGGGTTGCGCGTTCGTCGCGCCAAAACCACGCTTGAATTGCGCGACGGGCAGAGTTTTGCGCTGGCTGGGTTGATTGACAACACTGAGCAGGTTTCGTTGTCGAAGATTCCGCTGCTGGGCGACATCCCCGTTTTGGGCGAACTGTTCAAGAGTCGCAGTTTCCAACGCAACGAAACTGAATTGCTGTTCCTGGCGACGGTCAAACTGGTTGAACCGCTCAATCCGGATCAATTGCCGCGTCTGCCCGGCGTCAGCGAATTGAAACCCGTGACTCCGAACACGACTGGCGCTCCTGCCAGCCAGATCGAAGGTCAGTCGGGGCATTCCGTTCCGCGCAGATCCGGCGAACAGGAATTGCAACAGACTTTGAAGTTGGACGATCCCAAAAAATCCGATGCGCCTTCTGCGACGCTGAAACCCAATTCCACGCCTGATTCAACCAATTCAACTGCTGCTGCCAATATCGGCGCGGTAGCGTCGCCTGCCAATCCGGTGGTTCCGACATTGATCGGGCCTACAGGCGCTGATGTTCCAGCGCCGAAAACCGTCAAGCCGGCGGAGCCGGAACCGGCCAAGGCTGATTCCAAAACCAAGCCACCGTCACAATAGTCCCGGCTTGGAAACGCGATTGATTGAAAATGGATCGAATCAGGTTTGATCGCTACAAGGGAGAGGGATGACGAGCCTTGCGCCTCATCCCTCTACTTGCAACAGACGGAGTTGAAACCAAGCCGCAAGGCGATGCGAAAGTAGTTTTGAGGTATAAGACAATGAAACGCATCTTTACAAAACATGGCGAAAAATCGAGCACCGTTCGTATCGAACCGGGTGCGGGCGATTCCAGGAAACGACGACAACGCGGCGTCATCATGATGTTGACGGCGTTGATGATTACGGTGATGATCGGATTTCTGTCGCTTTCCATTGATCTCGGATTTGCCTTCAGCTCGCGCCATCAGTTTCAAAATGGGCTTGACGCTGCCGCGCTGGCCGGCGCCGCGGCGATGCGATTGACCATAGAATCCACCGAAGGGGGCGCGCAACAATTGTCCGTGGCCCAGCAGCAAGCGATCAGTTACGCCAAGCTGAATCAGGTGCGGCGATATGCCGATCCTGGCAAAGATGATAATTCGCCCAACGCCAACGACATCGTCATTGGCAATGGAAACGTGGCGGTGACCGCCAAGAATCAATCCAATTTCGATTTTCCGCAGGTCAAAGTGGATGCGAACATTCCTGTGCCCACGCTTTTTGCCGGGATGTTCGGTCTGAATGGGTTTACGGTCAGCGCCGCTTCGACTGCGACAGTCGTGCCGGTTGACGGTGGCACTGGGACGGCGGGAGTTGGCAAGCCAGGCGGAGGCGGTTGCTGGAGTCCGGTGATGTTGCCCGACACGTTTTTCGATGCCAGTGACAACGTGCATTGGGTTGGCGATCCGAATCGCGGAGCAGACGAATGGCCGACTTTATTCGGCGATTATTACCGGTCCAGGTTTGCGGCAGGCGCTCGGAATACACAGCCTTATGTGGACGCCTACAGCGGCGGAGTCGGAAATTACGTCACCGGTTTGCGAGATACGGCGGTGCTGGACGACATCAATCTGAACAAAACCATCATCGGGCGGTACATCGAACTGAAACCGGCACATTATCGTGTTGCCAGGCTTTCGACCTTGCCGCCGCTGTCGGCGTTCGGACTTTCGGTGAGTGGATATTCGGTTGGCGATTTCGCCCGGAATGGTTATTGCGGTCAGATTCGCGTCGGTATGGATATACCGATTTACGACCGAAACGATCTGACAACTTACGATCAGGCGAAATTGGGGTTGCAGGCTCTGAAATCAAACACGCTGGATAACGATTTTCTGGATTTGCAGGCGTTGAACAATTATCGGTACATCAAAACCAGCAGTTATCCCGGACCAAACACGCACGCGATGGTTGTTCCGGTGATGCTGTTCAATCCAGTTGATCTGGCTCGCAATCCAGATTTGACGACATTGAGAGTGACCAACATCGGACTCATCTTTTTGCAAAACATCCGCGATGACGGAACGCTGTATGGCTTTTTCGTCCGGGAAATCTTTGCCGGTGGGACGCCGGTCGAGCCAGGGAATCTGCAAACAGACAGCCTGCCGACATTCAAACGTAGTTGGTTACCGATGTCTGTTCAGTTGTCGAGATAGAAGAAGGTAAATGGTTTTAGGTAAAAGGCTCCCGGCGGATTGGTGTGAAGGTTTCTCGCTGGGAATTTTCGATGGAGTTTCGGTAGAGCGGAGACTATAATTCGATTTCTTACAAGGCCTGACCCGATCAGGTAGTTTCCGCGCTCGCCGCAATTCCGGGGCGAGCCAAAAATCAGAATCGAGTTTCAAGCAAGGAACTGAAAGTAGTGTCGAAAGCAATTTCAGTAGTTGTCATCGGTAGAAGTTTGAGTCAGCAGGAAAGAACGCGGTTGCGTAGCGCGAGTCAGACTCCGCTGGCAATTCTGGCTGAATTGCCAAACGCGCCGCAGGTGCTGGACGAACTTAATCGCTTGCGTCCGCAGGCCGCGCTGGTTCTGCTCAATGGCGAGTTGAACCATTCTTTTCAGCTTGTCGAACGTATTCATCAGGAATTGCCGGACACGGCTGTCGTCTGTTCCAGCGAAGACAGTTCGCCGGAAGTCATTCTGCAATCCTTCCGCTCAGGCGCGACAGAGTTTTTGCGCCAGCCGCTGGTCGAATCCGAAATCGCGGCAGTTTTCACGAAAATCGAACAAGCGGTGGTTCGTCCCGAAGAATCTCATCTGGGGCGGGTCATTGCGGTTTACGCCAGCAAAGGCGGATGCGGAACGACCTTCGTCACGGCCAATCTGGCGGCCAGTCTGGCGCGGTTGTCTCGCAAACGCGCTTGCGTGATTGATTTGAATTTGCAGGCGGGCGACCAACCGTTGTATCTGGGACTGGAGCCGATTTATTCGATTCACGACGTGGTCAGGAATTACGACCGGCTGGACGACCAGTTGATGGCCAGTTATTTGACGCAACGGTCAAAGTATCTTGGGTTGCTGGCCGCGCCGACCGAAATCGGCAAAGACGAAGATGTTCGGGTGGAACACGTGACGCGGGCGATTGCGCTGTTACGCGCGCAAACCGAATACGTGGTGATTGATCCGCCACGCATGCTGAACGAAATCACTATTTCGGCGTTGGACGCCGCCGACGATTTGATTCTGTTGTTGACGCTGGATATTCCGGCGATTCGCAGCGCCCGTCGCACGCTGGATATTTTCACGCGACTTGGTTACGACCGAAGTCGAATCAAGGTCGTCGTCAACCGCTACACCAAAACGCCTGAATTCGATCTGAAGCAGGTGGAGAAAGTGCTTGAAACTCAGGTGTTCGGAACCATCGCCAACGACTATCAGGCGGCAATCGCTTCGATCAACGTGGGCGAACCGCTGGTTTTGTCGAAGAATCAATCGCGTGTCATTCAAGATTTCAGCGCGCTGGCCAGCAAGTTGACGGGTATCAAAGCGCAATCCGAAGCTTCTGCCCCGACGCCCAAAAACCAACGCGGATGGACTTCGATTTTCGGCAGCAAACGCTGATTGTTTGTCACCTGCGAATGGCGGGGCGCAAACCCGCCATTCGCTCAATCTAAGCCCCTGTTTAGTTGCAGAAAATCCGTTCGGACATCCTCCCTCACGGCGGAACATAGCCCCCTCAGGTAAAAACCATGTCAGTCATCAAAAACAGATTGAACGATCAGGTCAACGGCGGCATTTCGCGAAATGCCGTGACAACAGCGGAAACCAATGCCATGCAGGAGTTGAAAGCTCGCGTGCATCGCATCCTGATCAACCGTCTCGATCTCACCAAGCTGGAAGGCCTGGATCAAACCGTAGTTCAGGCCGAAGTCAAAAAAGCCATTACGCGCATTCTCGACGACGAGAATGCTCCGTTGAGCGGTGCCGAGCGCGAAAAAGTGCAGGCCGATGTGCTCAACGAACTGTTCGGGCTTGGGCCGTTGGAACCATTGCTGGCCGATACGACCATCGCCGATATTCTGGTCAACGGCGCCAAGAATGTTTTTATCGAACGCCGTGGCAAACTGGAAAAGGTAGACATCTCATTCCGCGATGACGCGCACCTGATGCAGATCATTGACCGAATCGTGTCGCGCATTGGTCGCCGCGTGGATGAATCTTCGCCGATGGTGGACGCGCGATTGAAAGACGGTTCGCGTGTCAACGCGATCATTCCACCGCTGGCGCTCGATGGGCCAATGCTCTCCATTCGTCGGTTCGGAACCGATCCGCTGAAAGTCAAAGACCTGATCGAATTCGGCGCGATGACGCCGGAACTGGCTCAGTTGCTGGAAGCCTGCGTCAAAGCTCGACTGAACGTTTTGATTTCCGGCGGAACCGGCGCGGGCAAAACGACCATGCTCAATTGTCTGTCGTCGTTCATTCCTGACGTGGAACGTTTGGTGACCATCGAAGATTCGGCGGAATTGTTGCTGCAACAACCGCACGTCATTCGACTGGAAACGCGCCCGCCCAACATCGAAGGCAAAGGCGAAGTGACGCAGCGTTCGCTGCTGCGCAACTCGTTGCGTATGCGTCCAGACCGTATCATCGTCGGCGAAGTCCGTGGCGACGAAGCCATTGACATGCTGCAAGCCATGAACACCGGCCACGATGGCGGTATGACCACCATCCACGCCAACACGCCGCGCGATGCGCTGGCTCGTTTGGAAACCATGATCGCCATGGCAAATCTGCGAATTTCCGACAAAGCCATGCGCCAGCAAATCAGTTCGGCCATCCATTTGATTATTCAGGTTTCGCGTATGGGCGATGGCACGCGCAAAGTCATGAGCGTGTCGGAAATCATCGGCATGGAAGGTGAAATCATCACCATGCAGGAAATCTATCGTTTCATTCGCACCGGCGTCGGACGCAACGGCGAAGTGCAGGGACAATTCCAGCCGACCGGAATCCGCCCGCGTTTTTCCGAACGCCTGGAACAATACGGCTTCAAGTTGCCGCCGAACATCTTCGAACCACGCGGCGTGGCTGCCGAAGTTACTCAATCGGGCTGGAGATCACGATAAGTTTAGCTTTACTCTAGCACTAATAAATAAGTAGCTTTTGGGAAGCTCAAAACAAAAGAATACTCAAGCGAGTTGAATTTGTTTGAGCAAGTCTTTAGCCAAGGGGGCTATATGCGAAAGGTAACTTTGTTATTGATCATAGCACTTTCAGTATACTTGGGTTTCGCAAGCACGCGTGCTAAAATTGCTTCTCGAAGCTTGCTTCAAAACCAAGCTCAATCTCCCAAACCTCAACAAGGAATTCCTATTACGGTTCCACCAGAAGTGCTTCAAGAAGTACTGGAAAAAATTCCGTTCTCGGTTCCTGAAGACATCCCTGAAAACAGAAAGCCAACACCACCTCCGATATCTGCTTCTCCGAATGATACGATACTTGGGCGTGGTATAGGTTCAGATATGTCGCGGAAAATTTATCAGGATGGCGAACTTCCAAGTGAATGGGATCATTTATCGGATAGAGATGTGGAAATTGAAGTCTTTAAGCTTACAAGGCGTGGAGGTGCGCCTCCAGAAGGATGGGAAAAATGGCCGAAATTGAAGAAAGCGCCGTATGATCCAGTACCGGATCAATGGTGGGTAGAATTTACAGCCAAGGTGAAAAAGAAAAATATCGATAACGAAATTGAACGGATTTTGAAACTCTACGGTGGTGAGTTGATTTTTAAAGATGATGAGTCCCCATTTAGACGGGGTTTTTGGATAAGAGTTCAAGAAGGGCAAGCTGAGTTAATTAGTCGAGACCCAATAATTAGGAGGGTAGAGCAAGATTTTCACCCTAAAATAACTTCATTAGGCAGTGTTGCTCCATTGCTAAAAGCATTTGATACAAGAGCGGGTGTAGCTTATAACCTTGATCGAATAGATACGAAATCAAGGTTCTATGATGGGTTTTATGATTTTGTGAATTATGGTAGCAATACTGACATATATTTTGTTGATAACGGAGTAGCTAGTCATTCTGAACTGAGCGGCAGAGTTTTTACTTATCTTGATGCTTTTCCGTCCTCCCCTCTTTGTGAGCATGCAACACAAGTTGCTTCGGTTGCTGCTGGTAGCACAATCGGAGTAGCATCTGGGGCCAATATTCTATCAGTAAGAGTTTATGATTGTTTTGGAACTGTTACTACTGCCTCTACGATTTCAAATTATTTAAACTCAATTAGGTCGAGGATTATTAGCCAGCGTCCTCGTGGAGCAACGGTGCTGTTTGCTTTTCGCATAGCTAACGCCCCAAACACTTTAGATACATCGCTTGACTCTATTGCTAATCTCGCTGATACGCCTATAGTGGCGGCGGCGGGTCAAGTCATTCTTCCTACTACTGAGAGCACTAGTCATACAAGTTATTGGCCACAGCGTCATTCTAAAGTCTACAATGTCGGTTTTACAGATAACTTTGATAGAAAAGTGGGTCAAACCTGCCCGAACTTGAGTATTCAGCAACTGACGGGAATTGATATATTTGCACCAGCAGGCAAGGTGTATACAGAAAATAGCTGTCTGTCTGTTTCAACTTATGCCGAAGGAGTGCCTGTTGCACAAATGGTAGGTGGATATACTGTAGCCATTGGGTCATCTGTTGCTTCGCCGCTTGTTGCTGGAGTGTATGCTCAGGTAATGAGCCAGAATACAACTTTTTACCCTCATGAAAATCAGGTTTATAGGTGCGTTAATGATATGGCTAGTAGTGGAGTTCAATATCTAAATGCGGGTGATCCAAACCGATTACTTTACAATTCATTTGAGGCGATGCCTGCGGCACGTAATGCTGCGAGTTATGCGGAAGGAGTTGCCCCTGATTCGCTTGCGGTGGCATTTGGGCTTTATAGCTCTATCCCTAACAGAGTGTTCATTGAATACCCGGGCGGCGGCCAGGCAGAAGCCACTGTTACATTTGCCAATTCTGGCCAAGTTAATTATTGGCTACCGAATATTGTACCTACTGAAACTCACCTAATTAAGGTTTACAGCAATTCGCTTCTATTAGGAATGGGAGTAACGAGAGTAAATGTTATCTCTCCTGGTATTTTTTACGGTAATAATCAACTCGCTAGTGGATCACTATACAAATATAATCGTAATACAGCGCAAGGCTTTTTTGTATCCCTCACTGAAAATCCTGGAAATGATTGGGACCCCTCTATTGAAGATGCATACTTGATAATCTACGGAACTGGCATAAGGAACGCATCGGGCTTTTCTTCGACGGTTGGAGGTGCTTCTGTGCCTGTTTCTTATGCTGGAGCCACTCCTGGTTTTCTTGGTTTAGATCAAATCAACATTGGGCCATTGCCTATATCTTTAAGAGGGGCTCAGAAAAAACAAATCAGGTTCTACGCAGGTGGTTTGGAAGCAAACAGAACCAATGTATGGTTTAAGTATCAATAGGTCGCCTTGGCTGTTAGGCTGAATACTTTGATTGCTTATCTATTGTTTATAGCATGAATTTTTAGTGAGTAGGAAGCTTCTATGAGTTTAGTACTTTTTCTTTTTCCGGCGCTGATTGCAGGCACCTTTCTGATCGTGGCTTTTTACTTTTTTGTCAGCCGCGACACAGATCAATATCGCAAACGAATTGACGATCGTCTGAAACAATTGGTGCAGGAACGCGGCGGCGCCAGCCAGCGCGAAATGCAGTTGCTGAAAGAAGAATTGCTCAGCACCGTGCCGGTGTTTCACCGTGCGATGATCCGCTTTGAAATCTTCAATCGTCTGCAGGAGACATTGCGCCAGGCCGATCTGAAGATCACCGTCTATCGGTTTATGATCTACAGCCTGATTGCCGGGTTGCTGGTCGGCTTGCTGACTTTCTTTTTCACCGGTTCGCTGATGGCCATGTTTCTGGTGGCGATTGTCGTCATGATTGCGCCTTTGTTGTGGGTGTTGAATAAACGCCGTCGCCGGTTCAACACCTTTCTGGAACAGTTGCCGGATGCGTTGGAGTTGATGGTTCGTTCGTTGCAGGCTGGGCACAGTTTCAGTTCGGCGTTGCAGATGGTGGCGACTGAAATGCCGGAGCCGATTGCGCGCGAATTCGGCAAAACCTACGAAGAACAAAATCTGGGATTGAATATCAAATCGGCGCTCGAAAACATGTGCGAACGAGTGCCGATTCTGGATTTGAAGCTGTGCGTAACGGCGGTGCTGATCCAGCGCGAAATCGGTGGCAATTTATCCGAAGTGCTGCGCAACATCAGCCATACGATCCGTGAACGATTCCGTATTCAAGGCGAAATCCGCGTCAAATCGGCGCAAGCGCGCTTGTCCGGGTACATTGTCAGCGCGTTGCCGTTTTTCCTGTTCTTCTGGATCAACATCGTCAACCCGGATTACATGAAGTCCATGTATGATCACCCGCTCGGCTTTTACATTCTGGGTGGCGGCATGGTGGCGCAAGTCATAGGATGGCTGATCATTCGCAAGATTGTAGACATCGAAGTCTGACGTTCCATTGGCACAGGCGAAACCGGTCTGTGAAAGGCAAATAACCTCATTGACGGCGACCAACTGAGCCGCCGAACCGAAAGCAAGTTATGGAAAGCAACGCACTGTTATTTTTTACGACGCTCTTTGGCATGGTCGTCAGCCTTGGCGTCGCGGCGTACTTCTTTTTTGTGCGCCAGGCCAGCCCGGTAGAAACTCGTTTGAGGGAAATCAATCCGCGCGCGACTGATGACGCTCCTCAACCGAATGTTTCGACGATGTTTGTTGAACGCGTCGCCAAACCGATTGCGCAATTCGTACCGGCGCCTTCGCCGCGCAATTTGCGTCGGTTGAGAAAGCGATTGATCCAGGCAGGCTATTACAACGAAAGCGCAGCGACGGTTTATCGCGCCGTCCGGCTGGCTTCTATGTTGCTGCTGCCTACGGTGGTGTTCTTTTTCCTGACCGTCATTTTGCGAAAGCCTGTAGACAGCGGCACGATTGGGTTGACGGTGGTTGCGTTGTGTTACGGCGCGTTTATGCCGTCGTTCATGCTTTCGCGCATGATTACCAAACGCAAAAGCAAAATTACCCGGGCTTTGCCGGATGCGCTCGATCTGATGGTCGTTTGCGTCGAAGCAGGGCTGGGGTTGAATGCCGCATTGCATCGCGTTGGACGTGAAATGGAACTGGTCGAACGCAATCTGTCTGAAGAACTGGCTGTCACCAACCGCGAAATTCGTGCCGGAAAACCACGCGACGAAGCATTGCGCAACCTCGGCGACCGCACAGGAGTTGATGATGTGAAATCGCTGGTGGCGATGCTGGTGCAAACGGATCGGTTCGGAACTTCGATTGCGGACAGCTTGCGCGTCTTTGCCGATTCGATGCGAACCAAACGGCGACAACGCGCCGAAGAGATGGTGGCCAAAGCCGCCATCAAGTTGATTTTCCCATTGCTGTTGTTTATCTTTCCGGCGCTTTTGATCGTGCTGATGGGACCTGCTCTGATCAAGATTTCGGATTTGTTCGGATTCATCGGAAATCAATAAACTTCGTGTCCCAAGCTTTCTCAACAAACCATTTTATTCAATAAGGAGACCCCCCGATGGCGCTCTTTGCGGCTCTGTTTTTCCAGGAATCAGAGAGACCGGATTTAACACTGAATTACTTCATCATCGCATTTCTTTTGGTCATTGCAGCAGTTTTGAGCGTGATCGTCGTCCGTCGCCGGATGAAGGAGAAGGATGACGATTGGGAATAGGCGGGCGGCGAATCTCGCTTCGGAGTTTTCACGCTGAAGCGAGATTCGCTGTTTGTCTGAACCGATTGAAATGAAGGTTTACCATCGCACGACCGGTCAGCTTCTGGCTGAAAACGTCGTACTTGCCAATACGTTTTTTACGCGGCTGCGCGGTTTGATCGCCCGTCGTCGTCTCGCCCCCGCTGAAGCGCTTTGGTTGCGCCCCTGCAATGGCGTCCACACCTGGTGGATGCATTATGCAATTGACGTGATTTTCCTCGACCGTGAATTGCGTATCGTCAAACTGGTTGAAAACATGCGCCCGTTTCGTCTGACGGCCCCTCACCGCGAAGCGCGAAGCGTGCTGGAAATGACCGCGCACTCCATCTCCCACGCCAATCTCAAGGTCGGCGATCAGCTCGAAATCGTGCGCGCCGAACGCCCTTGAGCAATCGTTGTGGTTTCGTCTGCGAGCAAAAAACCTGACGACGCTACAAAACAATCCCACCCCCCAAGAAAAATAATGACCCAGGCAGGACGGCAACGCCGTCAAGCAACTGACAAACGAGTCGGCGTGATTGCCCGATGGTTCTTGCCATCGCTGGGCGGATTGTCCGTTTTGTTGGTGCTTCAATTGCTCATTACCAATTCTTACCGGTTTCTGCTGGACAGCGACACCGGCTGGCACATTCGCACCGGAGAATTGATTTTGCAGAATCGCGCCGTGCCGCGAACCGATCCGTTCTCGCACACTATGACCGGGCAAACATGGTTCGCCTGGGAATGGCTGACTGATGTTCTGATGGCGGTTTTGCACAACTGGCGCGGATTGGCCGGAATCGTCGCCGGAGCGATTTTGGTCTTGCTGGTCAGTTACGCCGTGTTGGGCATGGTCATGTTGCGGCGCGGAGCCGATCCGGTTATCGCCATGATGCTGACAGTGTTTGGCGCAATTGCCAGCATTGTTCACTGGCTGGCGCGACCTCATCTGGTTTCGATTCTGTTGATGATTGTGTGGTGCGTGCTGGTGGAAGGGTTTCGGCGCAATCGGTCGAAATGGATTTTCGCCGTTCCTGTGCTGATTGCAGTTTGGGCCAATCTGCATGGCGCGTTTGTGGTGACGCTGGTCATGCTCGGCGTTTACGCGGTGGGCGAGTTTCTGGAATTTGCCGCGAAAGGCGAATGGCGCAGCAGGGAAGCCGTTGGAGTTTTGAAAACTTACTTGCTGGTCGGAGTTTTGTCGGTGTTGGCGGCGATGGCGACGCCCTATGGAATCAAACTGTACGGCCATTTGTGGAGCTACCTGACTGACAAACGATTGCTTGCGACGATTCAGGAGTTTCAATCGCCGAACTTTCATTCGACCGATGGCAAGTTGATCGAGATTTTGTTGTTGCTTGGAGTTGTGGCGGCGGTCAATGCGCTGCGGCAAAGGCGGTTTGTCGAAACCGGTTTGCTGTTGTTGTGGGGGCACATGACGCTGCAATCCGAGCGGCATGTCACTTTGGCGGTGGTGGTGTTGACGCCATTCATCGCCGAACAATTCAGCAATTTGTTGGCTGAACTTTACGACCGGGCAGCGTCAAGCGCCGGAAAAGGCTCTAAGGCGTTGCGCGCTGCCGGTGACTGGTATCAAAGCACTATGGCTATCAATCGGCAATTAACCGGAGCTTCCTGTTACGTCGCAGCGATTGCGTTCGTGATTTTTGCTGCCAACACCGGGCTGGCTGAAAAGCTGCTTTCGCCCAGGTTTGACGCGCGACGATTTCCCGCGGCGGCAGTGGATTTCGTGCAGCAAAACAACATTTCAGGTCGCTTGTATGCCTCCGACCAATTTGGCGGTTATTTGATTTATCGGCAGTTCCAGGTGTTCGTGGATGGGCGCAGCGATTTTTATCGGCAAGGCGCTGTGCTGGACGAATTGGATCAGATAGACAATGTTCGCCCGAATTGGCAGGAATTGCTCGACAAACATTCTGTTGACTGGATGTTGTTAAAACGCGGTGAAGCTCTGGCGCAAATCGCCCTGTTTAGTGGAAAATGGCGCAGCGTTTACGAAGATTCGCTGTCGCAAGTTTTGGTTCGACAAACGCCGTCGCCCCAGAGTTCGATTCCTCAAGAAGAGTTGATTCAACAGACCGTGTCCCATAACCAACCCGCTAGCGGTCAGCGGAATCCTGGCGAGTTTTCCGCAAGCTCGTTTTCATTCGCTGAAATTCAGAAAGGTGAGTTTATGACTCTGAAGAAAAAAATGTTCCGCTCTCTTCGTCACCCTGTGATGGCAACCGTCGTCGTTGCCGCCATGTGTCTGGGCGTGGTTTCCACCGTGCCGAGCATTCGCAATCAAGTCGTCTCCAATCTGGATTCCGGCTCGAACTTTTTCTGGTTTGACGACGCTCCCGAATCCGGCGATCCATCCGGCCAAAAGAAAGGCAATGCCTTCAAGCGCGTCTTCGGCGCTCCGTTCCGGTTGATGACACGTATGTTCAAACGCGACAACAACAACGTGTCCAGGAAAATGAATGACAAAGACCTGGAAAAGATGAAGATGATTCCGATCCACCGTTCGCAAAACGGCACGCCGGATCAGATTGCGGACGCGAACGGAACCACCGCCGAAGCGACGACCGCGGAACTGGCCGCTCAAAACATGTTTGAAGAAGCAGTCGAATTGCACGGCAAAGGCCGCATTGACGGCGCGATGGAAAAACTGATTGCGGCGACGGTGTTGCAGCCGAATTTTTCCGAAGCCTACAACCTGCTTGGCGTGTGTTATGACGAAAAAGGCCAGTACGAATCGGCGCAAGGCGAATACAAAAAAGCCTTGAAGATAGAACCAAACAACGCCCGGTTCCTGAACAACATTGGCTATTCGTTTTACCTGGCCAATGATTTCGGCAATTCGGTCAAGTATTACAAACGCGGGTTGAAAATCACGCCGAACGACCGCCGCATGCATAACAACATCGGCCTGGCTTACGGACGCAAAGGCGATCACGACAAAGCCAAAGATCATTTCACGGTTGCCGTCGGCGAAGTCGGCGCGTTGCTGAACCTGGGCTTCATTTATTCACAGGACGGCAAACACGACGATGCGATCAAATCGTATCAGGCTGCGTTGAAGATCAAACCCGATTCGTTGCAGGCGATGAGCAATCTGGCTCAATTGTACGAACGCAAAGGCTGGCTGCGGGAAGCCGGCGCTTTGCACGCGCAATACAAGAAGCTCAGCGAAGAAGAAAAGAACAAGGATCAAGTTGTTGATCGGAAATAACCCTTTAGCAACTCCATCAACTGAGATTCTTTTTAATGCAAGTTAGTTCTACTAAAAGGAGCGGTTTATGAAGAAGAATTTGATTTACGCGATAGCTTTGTTCTCTATTATTGCTTTAGGGTGGATAGCTTCACTCTCGCAGGTTAGTGGACAAGAAAAAAATCTTAGCAAATATAAGGGAGAGAGTATTTATAAGCAGCCGGTAGATGCTGACAAGCTCCCTAGAGGAAAATTCTGGAGGGGGAATCCTAACGCAATACCAGGTGAATACATTGTTATTTTTTCTGATGGGGTTCAAGAACTAGAGGTTGAACCTCTTGCTGAGGAACTTGTCAAAATATATGGAGGCAAAATTGAAGATAAAAAACATATTTTACGACATAATCCGCGCGGCTTTATTGTAAAAATGTCTGAGGCCGAAGCCGAAAAAATGAGCACCCATGAAAAGATTGACCACATCACAGAAAATGTAAGAGTCAAATCAGAGCCTGCCTTGTTGCAAAGAATGGAAAATGGAAGATCGATTGAAATTCCGCCTCCACAAAAAAAGCCTGAAGTAGAGGAAGATGACGAAATTCTTTCACTCCCAAGTGGCCCATCTGACTCGCAAACTGGAGTTGACTACAATCTTGATCGAATTGACCAGCGAAATAACATCTACAATGGAACCTATAATTATGATTATACTGGTCAAGGAGTAACAGTGTATGTGGTCGATTCTGGTATAAAAGTATCACATAATCAATTTTCGCCAAATAGAGCAAGCGTTTTGTACAATTATGTTAATGATGGGATTGCAACTGATTGCAGTGGACATGGTACGGGAGTCGCCAGTGTAATTGGCGGAAGTGTCGTAGGAGTGGCCAAAAATGTTAATTTGGTCGGGATACGGGTTATGGATTGTAATGACTCATTTACTATTGCTATTCTTCTTCAGGCGATCAATGACCTAACGAATGTGATACAAGTGCGCCCTATCCCAAAGATGGCTATCGTTAACATGTCGTTACTAGTTGATGACCCTACTCGGTTATATCTTGATCTTGATAATGCTCTATTTCGCCTAATTCGGGATTATGACACTATTGTTGTTTGTGGTATTGGGCAAAAGTCACAAGTCGGAGGTTTTGGTACAGTTGCAAACGCTGGAGATAATATAGATTATTTTCCAGGCCGAGTGAATGGGGTCATTAGCGTCGGCATGACAGATAATCGAGATCGTAAAGTAAGCAAACGTATTTATCCAAATGGATGGCTTGATCCAGGAGCAATGGCCCCAGTGACTGTTCAAATAGATACGGCATTCGGGTCAAGCATAGATGTTTTTGCCCCAGGAGGGCCATATAATGTAAATGGCACTGTTCTTAGAAGAGGAGTCTTAGTTGCAGATGGTTCTCCTTCAGCCACTAATACTGCTGGAGCTTACGCCTATGGGGTCTCACCCTTGGTAGCTGGAGTCGCTGCGCAATACCTACAAATCAATCGTTACGCGCATTATTTCCAAGTATGGAATGCCATACGGTCTTTTGCTACTACAGGTCAAATTACAGATTTTACGCCAGGTGGCGGCGAGCCAAACTTACTTTTGTATTCGAATTTTGCTCTTGCTGCAACACGCAATGCTGCTAGTTATTTTGAAGGAGTCGCCCCCAGCAGTTTAGCAGTTGCGTTTAGCAGCTATCCTTCTACTCCAACCAAAATAACAGTTGAAAATGACTCTGGCGTTGAAATACAAGCACAAACGTCTTTTTTGGGCATCGGCCAAGTTAACTTTCTAATCCCAAGTACTATTTCGCACGGTGAGGCACATACAGTTAGAGTTTACAGTGGGAACACTCTTATCGCTCACGGGGTTGCCCAAGTTAATAGGCTAGCTGTAGGGTTATTTTCAGCTAACGGGTCAGGTGTCGGCCTCGCTTCTGGGCAGTTTTTGAGAGTGAATAGAGTCAATCCAGCCCAACAAACTTACGAAACTTTGACACAAACGCCTGGCAATACGATGAATCCTGATACTGAAGATTCATACCTTATACTATATGGGACTGGCATTAGGTTGCGATCTTCATTGTCTACGGTTTCCGCTAAGGTTGGTGGGGTTAGTGTCCCGGTGACTTATGCCGGGGCGCAAGGTACTTTTGATGGGCAAGATCAGGTAAATATCGGCCCATTACCTGCTTCATTGAAAGGGCAGGGTGAATCTACTATAGAGTTGAAGGTTGAAAACCAAACCTCCGCACAAGTTAAGGTTTGGCTGAGGTAGAGAGCTTTTGGTCCAATCGCTTCCTTTGCAAGAGCATAATTCAACTTAATATCGGGTATTTTATGACAAAAGCCGCACAACAAGCCAAAACCAAACCGTTTGCTCCGCCGATGCCGGAAACCGTCGAAGAGACAGGATTGTCTTTTCAGTCTCTGGCCGATCTGGCGTTGAAAACTGCCGCAACTGAAACCGTGCAAACGACGGCGGCCATCGCTGAACGCATGTGTCTGCCGGTGACGCTGACCGAAATGCTGTTGCAGCATTTGTATCGCGAAAAGCTGGTCGAAATTCGCGGCAATATCGGATTGAACAACAACCGTTACGCCGTGCTGGATCGCGGCTGGGATCAGTTACGCCGGATCATGGAAATTTCCGGCTACGTTGGTCCGACTCCGGTTTCGCTGGCGGCCTACACGGCGATGATGCGGTCACAAGCGCAACCTGAAGATTTGGTTGGCCCGGACACGGTTGCTGAAGCCTTCAATGATCTGGTCTTGCCCGACAGCTTGCTGCAAACACTTGGATTCGCCATCAACTCTCGCCGCAGTTTGTTCATTTCTGGCATTCCCGGAACCGGCAAAACTTCCGTCGCCGAACGCATCAACAACGCGCTGCAAACGCCGGTCTGGATTCCGTACGCAGTGGCGGTGGACGAACACGTCATCAATCTGTACGACGGCCACAACCACGAACGGTCGCTGGACGAAGCGCAATTCGATTCCTTTGATCGCCGGTGGATTCGCGTCGCGCGCCCGCTGATTATCGTCGGCGGTGAAATGACGCTGGAAAGCACAGACCTGATTTACAACCGCGCCGCCCGTTATTACGAAGCGCCGTTCCAGATGAAAGCCAATTGCGGCACGCTGGTGGTTGACGACTTTGGCCGCCAGCGCGTCGAACCGGAAGCCTTGCTCAATCGCTGGATCGTGCCGCTGGAACGCAAGGTGGATTTTTTGACCTTGCACACCGGAAAAAAAATCAGCGTGCCATTTGAAGAACTGGTCGTCTTTTCGACCAACCTGGAACCGAGCCGTCTGGTGGACGAAGCGTTTTTGCGCCGCATGGGCTATCGCGTGCGCATCGAGCCGCCTTCGGAAGAAACCTATCGGCGAATCTTCGAGCGATACACGGAAAACGCCGGAGTCTCTTACGAACCGCTGGTGTTGGATTATCTGATCTCCAAATATCCTGCTGAACGGCGCGTGATGAAGGCGTGCGAACCGCGCGATTTGATCAACCGCTTCATGGACATCTGTCAGTACAAAGGATTGCAGCCAGCGCTGACGACCGAATTGCTCGATCTGGCCTGGAGCAATTACTTCGGCATCGCGCATGTGTAGACGGCAGGTGGCAGGTTGAAGACAGTTATGAAACTCGGCTTTTCAATCGTTGGTTTGTGTTTGGCTCTTTGCCTGTTCGCGGG
Organism: uncultured Heliomicrobium sp.; assembly: GCA_964470555.1. GTDB lineage: Bacteria > Acidobacteriota > Blastocatellia > RBC074 > RBC074 > RBC074. The sequence goes on along the minus strand of CAYYDG010000012.1, from coordinate 29,261 downwards.
TGAAGCGGTTGCCGATGAATTGCGATTGAAAGACGGACGAGTCATACAGGCTGACGAAGTCTGGGAAACGAGCGACATCGTTTGGTACAGACAAGGCAAGGTGATTGCTTCGGTTGCCAAAGCGGAAGTCGTTCGCATGACGCGGCAGATGGGCGAAGACGGCGCCAAACCGGTAAGCGCCACAGAAAAGTCCGCAACGGGTTCGGAAGACAAAAAAACTGCGACCGGAGTCAAACGCAAAGTGACCCGGTTGTGGTTGAAAGACGGCGCGGTGATTGACGCCGATTCCGCTTGGGAAGAATCCGGGCGGATTGTCTATCGGCTCGGCCAGATGCAAACTCACATCGAACGCGCCGACGTGGCCAGACTGGCCGTAGGAATTGAAGTGACGGACGCCGCTCCGGTGGCGGCGGTGGCAAGTGACGTTTCGCTGAGGTTTTCCACCGGCAACCGAAACCTGGACAGTTTGATCGTCTACAACGCGACGAAATACGGCGTTGATCCGATGTTGATTTATTTGGTCATGCGCGAAGAATCCGGGTTCAATTACCGGGCCGTATCGCGCGTCGGCGCGCGCGGATTGATGCAATTGATGCCGGCGACGGCGGCGCGATTGGGAGTCCGCAACATTCACGATCCGGTCGAAAACGTCGGAGCGGGCACGCGTTATCTTCGCAGTTTGATCGAAATGTTTGGCGGCGACATCAATCTGGCGCTCGCCGGGTACAATGCCGGCGAAGGTGCGGTCATCAAATACGGTCGTCGCATTCCGCCTTATCGGGAAACTGTCAATTACGTCTGGCGAATCAACACCGCATATCGCCGGGCGGCTGGGCAGTGAACGAAAGTTTTAACCCCCTATCCCTCATCGCAGAGAAGGAGGAATTTTATGAAGTATCTCGTCCCTCTTTGTCTCGTAATTTCGCTCCTTGTCGCGGGCGAACTTTACGCGCAGGAACCTCGCCCACGCGAAATTCTGACGAATGAATCCATCATCAGCCTGACCAAAGCCGGATTCAAAGAACGCACCATCGTCACCTTGATTCGTTCGTCGCCGACCACGTTCGACATCACCACGTTGAAATTGGTGGAGTTGAAAAAACGCGGCGTCAGCGAGCGCATCATTTCGGAAATGATTGAAATCACCACTCGTCGTGAAACAGACCAGCGATTGACCACCTTGCGCAACGACGATTTCTTTTCCAAAGACGACGACTTGTTTTTCAATGGCTCGCAGGTTTTCAAGGAATTGCCCAGTGAAAGAGAAGCTCGCCGGAAAGAAAACGAAGCCATGGTTTTCGGCTCGCAATCGGGCGGCAAAAGCAAGTCGCGTTCGCGCGGCATTGGCCCGAACGGAGAACGCGAAGATTCCACCGAATTGATGGGATCGGCTTCGGTCAGAATCATTCGCCCACCCGGCGAAACCAGCGCGGCTCCGAAGCTGGAACGCGCGCCGAAATTGGACAATCAGGGCGTGCTGGAAATGGTGCAGGCAGGTTTTTCCGAAGGCACGATCATTCGCAAGATTGAAACTTCGCAGGTGGATTTCGATCTCTCGTCGAAAGCCGTCGAGGATTTGAAAAAGAATCGCGTTACAGACCGCGTCTTGTCGGCGATGAAAACGGCGATGGATGAATCGAAGTGAAGGCAAAAGACAAAAGGCAAAAGTCAAAAATCAAAAGTGGACTGGCTTTACTCTTCGTGATTTTTGTCAGTGCGGCAGTTGTGGTTTGCGCGCAAACGCCGAAGCGCGAACAGGACAAACCTGCGAAAACGCCAGCGAAAGAAAATTCCGGCGACACGATTGCCATTGATACGTCCGAAGTCTTGCTGCCCGTAACGGTGCGCGATTCCAGAGGGCAGTTTGCCGCGAGTTTGACCGCCGAAGATTTTGACGTTTACGAGGACGGCATTCCTCAACCCATTTCGTCTTTCGCGCTCAAACGCATACCGGTTCATGTAGCGCTGTTGATTGACACCAGCAGCAGCGTCACGCGCGAACTGGAAGATTTCAAATTCGCCGCGCTCAACTTCATCGCCCAACTTGATCCCGAAGACAAAATCTGCCTCATTCGTTTTGACGACATTGTCGAACTGGTTCAGGACTGGACCAGCAACCGCAACACGCTGAAACGCGCTCTGAACCGTTTGGGAACAGGGATGTTCACCAAATTCAATGATGCGTTGTATCTGGCCGCCAAAGAGCAGTTGGGACGGGTCACTGGTCGCAAAGCCATCATCGTTCTGACCGACGGCATTGACAGTGGGCGCGGTTCGACGACTTCCGAACGCGCGTTTCGCACGCTGGTCGAAGAAGAAACGGCGGTTTACGTGGTCAGCAAAACACGAATTCAAGGCCGCTCCGACCGCGAAAAGCTGGATTTTTATCTGAAACACTCATCCTCCGGCGCATCCAATCAACTGCGAATTGACGGCTTGAAGTTGGCGTTGGCGGAACTGGAATCGAGTGAACGTTACCTGACGCGCATTGCCGAAGAAACCGGCGGCAGAATCTTTACGCCCGACAGCTTTGATGATTTATCCGACGTTTACCAACAAGTCGCCGACGAATTGCGGAGCCAGTATTTGATCTTTTATACGCCGACCAACCCGACGCGCGATGGCAGCTATCGTTCCGTTCGCGTCAAAGTCAAAACGCAAGGCTATCGCGCCACCACACGCTTCGGCTATTATCCGAAATGAAAAGAGAGAGTTTTCAGGAGTTAAATATGGCGATGCAAACAGTAACAATTGAGGTGGGGGAGATAGATGCCTCTTTTTTTCGTGCGTTGGTGACAATGGCAGAAAAGGCCGGAAAGAGTTTGACTGAACTGTTTGATGATTTGAAAGTCACGGGTCAACCAATGAAGCTTCCGCTTGATGGTGGCGAGGTGATTTTGCAGGATGTTGAATCTTATCAAAGATTGCTGGCCGAACTTGAGCATGCCGAAACAGTTGCAGGAATTCAGCGAGGGGTGGCGGCAATGAAAGCCGGACAAACCCGACCCGTCAAAGAATTTTTGGCAGATTTGCGTAAAGAATACCAGTTCCCAGAATCGAGACCCGTTGAATAATGAGTTATCGCGTTGAAATCACCGAGCCTGCGGAACGCGATGCGAGAGATACGATTGACTGGATCGCGCAGTATTCAAGAGAAAAAGCCGTGCTCTGGTATTTCGATTTTCTTGAAGCTGCCGACAGCTTGCAGGAATTCCCCGCTCGTTGCCCACTGGCGCCAGAAAGCGCTGAAACAAGAGAATTGCGTCATCTTCTGTTTGGTAAGTATCGGATGATTTTTCTGATTGATGACGAATCGGTTTTCATTCTTCACGTTAGACATCAAAGACAAAAGCCTCTTTCACCTGATCAGGTGTGAAACTCAAATTCGTAATCAGCCCCGACCAACGTAGTAAATGTTATGACTACACCAAAATCTTCGATAGAAATTCTCAATGCGACGCAAAGTCAGGCGAAGGTTCTGAAACTGGTCGTCGTCAGTTTGTTCATTGTCCTGGTTGCGGGAGGTATTCAGGCTTATCGGTACTTTTCGACAGAACCAGCCGAGTTGACGACGGATCAGGTGACGGCGCTTGCCAAAACCACGCCGCCCGAAGATCGCGCCGCGTGGTTGCGATTGGCGCGCGCGGCGCTGGCTTCGGAAAACGTGCAGCAAATCGCTGCGCCGGTGGAACCACGCAATAATCTTGGCGAAGCGTCCAAAGTCGAACTCGGCTATCAGTTGTTTTTCGATCCAATCTTATCGGCTGACAAAACGACTTCGTGCGCGTCGTGTCATCACCCGGATTTCGGAATGGCCGACGGCCTGATCAAAGGCGTTGGCGCGGGCGGAAAAGGATACGGCGCGCATCGAGCTGGCACAGGGCCGGAACTGCCGCGCAATACACCGAGCATTTTCAATGTCGCGTTCAATGAATTTCAATTTTGGGATGGACGCGTTCGCACGCTGGAAGAGCAGGTGCTGGTTCCATTGTTCGCCGAAAACGAAATGAACCAGCAAAACCTGGCCGAGTTGTTGAAACGTTTGCGAGCGGTTCCGCAATACCGCGAAATGTTTGCCAAGGCGTTCGGCTTCAAATCCAAACAGGATGGCAGCGAAATCAATCTGCAAAATATAGCGCGCGCCATTGCCGCGTTTGAGCGCAAATTGAACATCACCGAAACCAATTACGATCATTTCGCCAAAGGCAAAGACGATGCGCTGACGACTGAACAGCTTCGCGGCCTGGTGGCGTTTATGGGTCAGGGGCAATGTGCGGTGTGCCATACGCCGCCGCATTTTCACGACGGGGTGTTGTCTTCGATTGGCACGACAACTTCGCCGGACAAAAACTCGCCAATTGATCCCGATCCGGGTTTCGGAGCGGTGCTTCGTCGCCAGGATGGATTCGGCATGTTCAAAACGCCGGGACTGCGCAACGTCGAACGCACCGCGCCTTATATGCACAACGGCGCGTTCAAGACGCTGGAAGAAGTCGTGGAGTTTTACAACGACGGTGGCGGGCGCGGACGCGGGCAGGATGCTTACAGTCAGGATTCCAAAGTCGCCAAGCTGGATTTGACCGAACAGCAGAAAAAAGATTTGGTTGCGTTTATGAAAAGCCTGAACGATCTTGCTGCGCCGCCGGTTGTTCCGGCTTCTGTGCCGAGCGGCTTGCCGGTGGTTGGCAAGTAAAAATTCAATTCATCCCAAAAGAGTGCCCGTATGATCAAACGAATATCCTGCATTTCTTTGGTCGTTTTGTTTGCTTGCCTGTCAGCAAGGGCACAGCAACTGCCGACGCCGACCGAAGGCAATTTCATCATCCGCGATTTCCGATTTGAAAGTGGCGAAACCTTGCCAGAACTGCGGTTGCATTACCGCACGCTCGGCAAACTGGAACGCGATGCTTCCGGCAAAGTCACCAACGCCGTTTGGATCGGCCACGGTACGGGAGGCACAGGCAGACAATTTTTGTCGCAGCAATTCGCCGGGCAATTGTTCGGCGCGGGGCAACTGCTGGACGCCGCGAAATACTTCATCATCCTGCCCGATGGTATCGGCCACGGTCAGTCCTCAAAGCCAAGCGATGGATTGCGCGCGAAGTTTCCCAAATACAATTACAACGACATGGTCACGGCGCAGCACCGGCTGTTGACCGAACATCTGGGCGTCAATCATTTGCGTCTGGTGATGGGGACTTCGATGGGCGGAATGCATACGTGGGTGTGGGGCGAAAAGTATCCGGACTTTATGGACGCGCTGATGCCGCTGGCCAGCTTGCCTGTGCAAATTGCCGGACGCAATCGGTACTTTCGGCGAATGGTGATTGATTCCATCACCAAGGACCCCGAATGGATGGGCGGCGATTACAAACAGCAGCCGCGCGGACTGATCGCGGCGAATTACACGCTGTTGATGATGAGCAGCATTCCGTTGCAGATGCAGAAACAGGCTCCGACGCGCGAAGACGCCGACCGGATGTTCGACAACGCGGTGGAGAATGCGGTGCGAGGCAAGGACGCGAACGATATGTTGTACCAGTTCGCAGCCTCGCGCGATTACAACCCGCAACCGTTACTGGAAACAATCAAAGCACCCTTGCTGGCGATCAATTCCGCTGACGATCAAGTCAATCCGCCGGAACTCGCCATTGCCGAACGCGAAATCAGGCGCGTCAAACGCGGGCGATTCATATTGATTCCGATCAGCGACCAAACGCGCGGCCACGGCACGCATTCGCTGCCTGCACTGTGGAAGCAATACCTGGCTGAACTTTTGGACGCATCCAAATCACCAGTCCAACGCTGATAAAAGCTGAAAGGAAAATTGCTATGCGAATCAATGCACGAAGAGTTTGTTTGATGCTGGCCACGATGGCGATTGTTGTGTTCGCTGTGAATGTGGTTAGGGCGCAAGACGACACCACGCCTAAAAAACGTTTGCGGAATTCAGCAACGGCTAAAGGAGAGATCGGCGGAGAATCGCATGACAGTTACGTGATTCGCGTTCGCAAAGGACAAACGCTGACGGTGGATATTTCGTGGCAGCGCAAAGAAGACAATCGGGCAGAATTTACCGTCAGCGAATCCTCGAATTTTTTCAATGCGGCTCAAGTGGGGTTTGGAGATATATCCGACGACGGCAAACGCTGGAGCGGCAAGATTCCCGAGACAAAGGACTATTACATTTACGTAGTCGGCCATCCAATCGCGCGGTACAAATTACGGATCACGGTTAAATAACCGTGTCTGAAGTACGAACAGGCCCCCCAAGATGGTCTTAGCTCCTGCTGAGCAGGTCGGCCATCGCAAACGAGGGTTGATCCGGGAGCGGGTGTTTGTTGTAGTCGTTCCCAGGCCATGGGCCGCGTTTGCGAATCCGATCCAGGCCGGTTCTCGCCAGCGCCAATTGGTGTGGGCGGTAAAAGATATTCGCGCTCGCGTTAGTAACGCCCGGCCAGAATCCCGCCTTGACGCCTCGCGCAACGCGGCGCAATACACGCCAGGGAGTGTTAGCCCGGCGCATGCAATCGAACAACGCCATCTCCACTTCGTCCGCTGAAAGATTCTTCGGCTCATAAACCAGATGTACTCCATCCAATCCGAAGTTGATGTCGCCGGGCAACAATCGCCCAGAATCGCGAAGATCGCGGTGGAACGGCGTCCCATCAATCGGCGCTGCGAACGAAAAGACCGGCAAATCCACGCCGAGGTCGGCCACCAGGTCCGGCAAATCGCGCAAGTATTCCATCGTGTCTCCATCAAGCCCGACCAGAAAAATGCTCATAATCAGCACGCCGTTGTCGTGCAGCAGGCGTATGCGCTCGCGGTATTCGCTGACCTTGTTGTGGCGTTTGTTGGAGCCTTGCAGGCTTTCCTGAGCCAGGCTTTCAAGGCCGATATAAACGAAGCGGCAACCGGCCTTGCCCATCAGCTTGGCTGATTCCGGGGTGATCGTGTCAATCGAAGTTTGAGTCCCCCAGATGCGTTTGAGCGGCACCATCGCCTCGCACAGTTCACGAAAGTAGCGGCGGTCAGCGCCCAGGTTGTTATCCCAAAAAGCGATGTACTTTCGTTGCGACCAACTCCATCCGGGCGGAATCGCCTGAACGTCGCGGATGACATTAGGAATCGGGCGGCGGCGATAAGGCAATCGAATCGTCGAAAGCACGCAATAAGAACAGGTGAACGGGCAACCGCGCGTGGCTTCATAAGACATTGGCGATTGAAATGCTGTTTCCATCAGATCGTATCGCGGAACCGGCAAATCGCTCAGATCGGCTGGCTGTTCGGCACGATAGATCTTTTCGAGGGAATTGCTTTTCAAATCGGCGACAAGTCGGTGAATTACAGGTTCTGCTTCGCCGATAACGACCGTGTCGGCCACGTCGAAGAAGTATTCAGGGTTGAGCGTGGGGAACAACCCGCCGACGATGACCTTGACGCCGCGCGCTCGAAATTCCATTGCCAACTGCCGCGCGTGCGGAGCGCAAAAATCCATTGTCGAAAGAAAGACGGCGTGGACATCCATGTCCAGATCAACATCGCGCACCATCTCGTGAACTACGGTAACTTCCCAATCGCGCGGGAAAAGCGCGGCCAGATGAACTCCGGTGAAAGGCGGCGTCGCGGCATCATTGGCCAATGGACGCGGGATTTGTTTGGCTGCTTCAGACTTGCGTCCGTTCCATTCGGGAAAATTTTTTGGTCTCCACACGACAATTACAGCGACTCGCATGACCGTCCTCCATCGTTGACGACTTTTTCTGCGCCATTGTGTTTAATCGAATCCGGGACTTCGCGCAGGTCCCAGACCAGACCGAACCAGGACAACAACTTCAACAGATAATACAGCCCATCGAATTCGTACCAGAAAAATCCGGCGCGCGCCGCGCCCGGATAGCGGTGATGATTGTTGTGCCACCCTTCGCCCAAAAGCATGACCGCGACCAGTATGCTGTTGCTTGAATTGTCACCGGTCTCATATCTGCGCCTTCCGCCGAGGTGACAGAGGTAATTCACAGCGAACGAACCGTGGATCGAAACCAGGCACCAGCTAAAGCAGTAAACTGCAAAAATAGAATAACCGCCGACCAGGAAAATGAACGCCGCCGTCACGCTTCCCAATAACCATGAGTAACGATGCACCCAGATCAACTCCGGGTATTTCGCCAAATCCCTTGTCGAGTCGAGTATCTCTCGCTCTTCATACCCGTCTTCGAGCAAGTGCCCGAACCAGGCGAACCACAGACCATGCCGAGGGCCGTGATAATCTCTTTCGGTGTCAGAATGCCGGTGATGCAACCGGTGTCGGCCACTGAAACCTATCGGATCGCCGAAGCAAGCTCCGCCGAGCAACGCGAGCGCGAACTGGAAGGCGCGGCTGGTTCTAAACGCCCGGTGAGCGAAATAACGATGCAATCCAATGCCGAGCGCGAACAGCACGAGCAGGTAAAAAACGCCGAACGCGATCCAATCTTTCCAGGAAGTTTCGATGAATGGCAGCGTCAACGGAGGCACGTGAAACAGTAAAATGCCCATCGCAGAAATCAGCTTTTGCCAGTCGCTCTTGGTTGACACGCGTTGCAAAGGCGCGTTCACCTCTGTTTTCGTTGTTGTTTGCATCAAATTCAGCGCCTCCAGGCTCAATACCTAGATCGGTTTTCAGTTGCCTGTAGAGATTGCCACAGAGCCTCGGAGGCACAGAGAAAACCTTTTTGACTCCGTGTCTCGGTGCCTCTGTGGCAAATTCCGTACATCGAAGTGAAATCCGATCTAAAACTCATAACTGGCCCGCCCGACTTTCGGTTCTTTCGGAAGGTGGTCGTATTCTCCTGTCAGGGCTTTCGCCAGACTCTGCAAATCTGCTTCTCTCTCAAGCATCATTTTGAGGGTCAATGACTGAAGAATTTCTATATTCTGAGGGGCGAAATTATCCATCGCGTCATCGCCTTTCGAGAGCGGAACCTGGAAACGGAAGTAATAACCAGGCGCGCTCAAGGCCGGGACCACTTCTTCGGCAATGGTGTCAGCCGCGCCGCTCACTCCGTCGAACATCACATCCAAAATGCCTGGCGCCCATCCGAGCAGTCCCCAGCGACTGGCTTTGCGGAAAGGGATTGGCGCTTCATAACTGCCTGTGCCCAACGACACCACCAACAGGTTTGTGTGATGTCCATGCTGAGAAATGGCTTCGGAAATCGCCAGATTCGATGGGTTGTTGGCGACCAGGCCGCCGTCAATCAAATAGTAATGTGCTGACCCATCCACGCTGGCGATTTTCACTGTTGGAAAAAAGGTCGGGGCGGCAGATGTTCCGCGCGCGGCATCACTCAGATAAAAATTCAGATAAGGGAAATCTCTGGCGTCGCATCGCTTGAAAAAGAGCGGGCGGCGCTGCTGAATGTCATAACTGGTGATCAGGACATCGGCCAGCAGGTCTTTCAACTGCGCGCGCTCGCCCTTGTCCAGATAATCCCGAAGCGTGGTCAACACTGACCTTTCCGGGTATTTCGGCAGCAACCATCCATTGAGCGAGATGAGTTTGTACCAGAGCGAGCGGCGGAACATCTCCTTTCCGTGTTCGACATAAAGATTGACGATGTCCTTCATCCTGTACATTGGCTCGCCATCCGATCCGGGTTTGGGTTTGGTCAGCAGTAAAGTCATGACGCCGCCAGTCGAAGTCCCGGCAATCAGGTCGAACATTTCCACAATCGGACGCCCGGTCATTTCTTCAAGGCGCTGAAGGATCATTGCTGGAATGACGCCGCGTATCCCGCCACCATCAATCGATAATATCTTGACCAACTTTCCTTTATGGTGCTGGTCGTCAGTTATCTGTTCTGTCACGTGTTGTTCTTCCATAATCCCCCCGGGTTTGGCCGTGTAATTGGCAATGGATTTCCAGGCATTGTTTCCCCTCTGCGAGCCGCAACCGGCCTCAGAGGAAACAACGATTAACAAATTCCTTACTGCTTAGAGAAAAAGACTAACTGCTGAGCGATACCAAAAATTGAACTATCAAATCGGAATTAATTCTCCAATCCCATCTTGCGTAACAGAATGGCGAATCTGGGATCGGAACGTAACTTATTGAATGTCGGATCAACCTTGAGCCAGATGAGCAGGCTCGATTGTTCCTCAAACGCTTTATCGAGCCATTCAAACGCCAGATCGTTTTCGCCCAGGCCGCTGTAAATCAGCGCGTAGGGTTGCGCCGGGACGTATTGTTGCGCGGAATAGCTATTCAGAAGGTCGAGCAACTTCATCGCTTCATCAAGGTTTCCGTTGGCCGCCAGGTAATAGCCGAGCACGCCAATGACGATTGGCGTGTCACCCATCACATCGCGCGCTTTTTGCAGCGCCGCCCGGCCTTCTTCAATTCTTCCCTGTTCGAAATGGATTTTTCCCAGATAGAAATGCGCAATAACGAAATTCGGGTCCAGGTCGAGCGTTTTCTGCAATTCCCTGATCGCGCGGTCGTAATCATGCTGGTAGCAGGCCATCATTCCCACCGCTGAACTCGGCGGCGGGCTGAGCGGGTCTAGCTCTCGCCCCTTTTTCGCTTCGCGCAATGCCTCGTCAAGCCGTCCCAGCGGGGCGAGCGCGAAAATGGCATACCAGTAACGGGCGATTGAGTAGCTCGGATTTTCTTCCAGCGCGCGGCGGAAATAAGCTTCAGCCTCAGCCCAGTTGAATTCGTAAAGCGCGGAAACAGCGCCCAGCGAGGCATGAGCTTCCGCCAGATTCGGATCAATCTCCAGAGCCTTGATCGCCGCGGCTTTCCCCAGCGGCATGACGTCTTTGGGCGCGGCCAGCGCGTAATAACCTGGCAGGATGTAACAATCGGCCAGCCCTGCGTAAGCCGGCGCGTAATTCGGGTCTTCGTCCAGCGCCAGTTTGAAAAACTCCATCGCCTTGCCGACCGATCCCGGCACGCGGCGGTTCCAGTGATAACGACCTTTCAGATAAAGCTGGTAGGCTTCGATGTTGTCGGTGTATCGCCTGACCAGTTGCTGCTGTTGATCGCCTATGAGTTTGAGTTTGAGCGCCTGGACAATGGCGCGCGAGATTTCGTCCTGGATGTCGAAGACATCCTTCATTTCACAATCATAACGCTCTGACCAGACCTGAAAGCCGTCGGCCACATTGATCAGATGCGCCGCGACACGCAGGCGGGAGCCGGCGCGGCGAACACTGCCTTCCAGCACGGAAGTGACGCGGAGTTTTTCGCCCACTTCGCGGATGTCGTGATTCCGCCCCTTGAATTGAAATGCAGAACTACGCGCGACGACGCGCAGGCCTTCGATTTGCCCGAGCGCGTTGATCACCTCTTCCGCCATTCCTTCGCAAAAATACTCCTGATCTTTCTCCGAACTCATATCCGCGAAAGGCAGCACGGCGATTGAAGGCGTGACCACCGCCTTTCGCCTTCCCGTCGTGAAAAGCTGCGATTGCGAAACGCCGGTCTCTATCTCCCGCTGCAAAGCTTGCAGGTCTTTGAGCAAATCCCTGGTCGTTCGATACCGCTCGTCACGGTTTTTGCTCAGCGCCTTGCCGACGATGTGTTCCAGGCTGTCAGGCGCGTTTTGAATCAGACCGGCCAACGGCGGCGGTTCCCGTTCGATAATCGCCGCGATCACATCGGTGGGAGTGTCGCCGTTGAATGGCGCTTTGTGAGCGACCAATTCGTAAAGCATGACTCCGAGACTGAAAATATCTGTGCGGTTGTCAACAGGCAAACCGCGCGCCTGTTCCGGCGACATGTAACGAACGGTTCCCAGAATCATGCCCGGCGTGGTAATCCCGGCCTCCAACGTATTGGCTTTGGAATCAACCATGTCAGGTGGCGGCGTCAACTTGGCCAAGCCGAAATCGAGGACTTTGACCAATCCGTCAGGGCGTAACATGACGTTTTCCGGTTTGATGTCGCGATGCACGATCCCTGCGTCATGAGCCGTGGCCAGGGCGCTGGCGATTTGCGAGACGGCGCTCAGCGATTCGTTCAATGTCAGATTCGCGTCGCGTATTTTCTGGCGCAACGTCTGGCCTTCGACATATTCAGTGGCGATGAAATGCGTGCCCGCCTGTTGCCCTATCTCGTAAATGGTCAGGATATTCGGATGATTGAGCGAAGACGCGGCTTTGGCTTCCTGGACGAAACGGCGAACCAGATTTGCGTCTCCTGTTAATCGGGCGGGCAGGAGTTTGATGGCCACGTATCGGTCGAGTTTGGTGTCCTGCGCCAACCAGACCTCGCCCATTCCGCCTTTGCCGAGCATACGCAGAATCTGGTAATGCCCGATCACTCGAACTTGTTCGGCCTCAGATTCCGGCAACAATCTGGTCACTGCTTTCAGAAGAGGCTCGTCCAGGTGCTGATCAACCTGTTCGTAAGCGGCGATGAGCGATTCGACTTCGGCGCGCAACTCGCTGTCCGCTGCGCAGGCCGAATCCAGAAAAGCGGCGCGGTGGTCTGGCGCGAGAGCCAACACCTCGTGAAACATCTTTTCCGCTTGATGGTACCGATCAGGTGTAATCATGAAATAACCGTTCTCGACTGATCGAGCGCAGAACTCTGCCAGTTCATCTCGCAGCGCAGCCACCTGCTGGCCAGACTCACACTTGTTCTCCCGTCTCAGGTGAAACGCCAAAAGCGATGGATATTTTTTCGATGCTCAAAACACTAAGTAACGTACCCGACACTATGACTGTTCTTACTGTGGTCTAAATTGAACCAAAGCGAGACTGGGCGGAGTCTAAATCAGAGCGGAAAACTTTGAAACAGGATCGAGAGGATTTTTTCAGTATGAACAAGAGTCAAACTTGGCAGAGGCCTTGCTGATATGGTGAATGCGATGCGCGTGGGTGAGCATTTTGGGAGCGGCTGAAGTAAAAACCGCCACGTCTGTTCCTGGAACGCAAGGTTGGGGGAAGTAGGAACAGACGCGGCGGCGAGATCAGGCTGGGAAAGGAGCCTGAACCTGCACTACACAGTTTTTATTTGAACTGGAACAGCGCCTCGTAGGTACTGCCGTCATTGAACTTCACCGCCAGTTTGCGACACGTGCCTTTCCACGCCTTTTCGGTCTTCCACACGTAGTTGTAACGATCCGTCGTCGCGTCGTAACTCAGACTGCTCGCTCCTGGGTTGACGGTTTCCTCGATGGAATTCGTCGCGCCGCCGCCGCAGACCATGGACAGTGAACGAGGGAAGCCTGTCTCGAAGATGTTCAAGCCCTGGTTGCCGCTCAACGAAAACTTCACCGGAATGGATTGCCCGGCGGCTGCGCTGTTGACGACGGGCGCGTTGTTTACGGGTTGCAGGAAGCCGCTGAAGTTGTAAATCACGCGGTAATTTGTCGAAGCGGTTGCCGTATTGCCTGCGTTGTCGGTCGCCGTGCAGTTGACGGATTTACTGCCGACCGTCGTGGTGTTCGGCGCGGCGCACGACGAGGACGCAATGCCCGAAAGCGCGTCCGAAGCGTTCGGTGTTGCGGTTGCCGAACCGTTTAAGAAAACCGGATTCGGCGCAACGGTCGGATTCAAAGTCGGCGCGGTCGCATCGCGTTTGACGGTTACGCTTTGGGAATTCGTGCCGCCCGCGCTCGTTGCTTCGCAGGTAAAGGTTACGCCGTCCGTATCAACGGAAACGGTTTGCGTGTCGCAGCCCGTCTGACCGGAAACCGTAGATTCTTCGTCAATCACGTTCCACGAAACCTGCACGTTGGAAACATACCAATCGTTATTGCCCAAAGTTCCGGTCACGGTCGGCGTGATGACGGGCGGTGTCGAATCGGCGGGCATCTCGCAGGCATCGCCGATGCCGTTGCCGTTGCCGTCGGCTTGCGGTCCCCACGACACGGAGACATTGCCGAACGGGTTGTCGGCGAGCAAAGCGGTCTGATTCGAACCGTCGGCGTTCATCGTATAGATATCTTGCTCCCGGATATAAACGATCTTCGAGCCGTCCGGCGAAAAGTCCGGTCTTACATCAAACACACCGTTGCTGGTCGTCAGATTGACGATATTCGAGCCGTCGGCGTTCACCACGTGAATATCACGTGATGAGAATAGGTTAGAGGAAGAAGAAAAAATAATCCGCGCGCCGTCGGGCGAGAATTTCGGCGATTGAGTGTCCGTTATATGTGGCGTCAAACTGACCCGATTCGTTCCGTCGGTGTTTATCAGGATGAGGTTGGATTGCGTGCTATAAACGAGCTTCGTGCCGTCCGGCGAAAAGTCCGGCTGGATGTTGGTGAACTCGTCGTTCGTCACCCGCGTCTGACCGCTCCCGTCGGCATTCATCAGATAGATCTCCGCTTTGCCGTCGCGGGTGGAAATAAAAGCGATCTTCGTGCCGTCGGGCGAAAAAGCCGGCATGCCGTCGAACGCCGGATTATTCGTCAGCCGCGTCGGATTCGAGCCGTCAATGTTCATGACGTAAATTTCAAAGTTGCCGTCGCGGTTGGAAGTAAAAGCGATCTTCGTGCCGTCGGGCGAAATCGCCGGCTCGCCGTCGAACGCCGGGTTGTTGCTGACGTTGACCGGAACAGAGCCGATGGCGTTCATCACATAAATTTCTATATCGTTGCCGTTGCGGAGCGAAGCAAACGCGATCTTTTCGGGATTAAAGGTCGTCGGGCAGTTGTCGGCAAAATCAGGCACGCCGTCGCCGTCCGTGTCCGAGTTGGGTTGAAACGCGCCGATGTCAACATTGCCGTTACGCGCCGCGCCGCGCTGGTTGGTGGGTAACGCGGCGGTTTTGCCGCTGGCCGCTACGGGACGTGTTTGTTGCCAGAGCAACAGACCCATGCATAAACTCAGGGCGAGGAAGAAAAGTGTGCTTTTACGTTGTATTTTCATGACGATGCTCCTGGTTGTTGTTTGAGGCTCCGCAGGCGCAGGCCGCTGCCGTCTCGCCGAGCCGTTCTGCTTTCGCGGGGAACTTCCCACGTTGGATTGTTTTTTGATTTGCTGCCAGGTTTGCGCCAGTGGCGGGAACGCATCACCGCAGTCCCCGAACGCAAACAAATTTTCCGGCTTCATTTGAGATATGCGGAAGCGGCAGGCAAAACCGGCAGAAAAAATTTGCGGACAGGCATTTTTTTGAGGTAGGCTGGCTTTGCTGTACTTTGTGCTGCGAACTCTCACAACCCGAGAAAGCATGGCATCCATCTCTTCTCAAGAAATCACGCTCCTGTTACGCGCCTGGAACGGCGGCGACGAAGCGGCACTGGAAGCACTGACGCCGCTGGTCTATCAGGAATTGCACCGGTTGGCGCACCGGCATCTGGCGCGGGAACGCGGCGACGTCAGCTTGCAAACTTCGGCGCTGGTCAACGAAGCCTATTTGCGGTTGGTGGATGTCAAACAGGTGAACTGGCAAAATCGCGCGCATTTTTTTGGCGTCTCGGCGCGGCTGATGCGCCAGATTCTGGTGGATTTCGCCCGCCAGCGCGACAGTCAGAAACGCGGCGGCGAAGTCTCGGTGGTGGGTTTGGAAGACACGCCCAATCAAGGGTTAGACATCGCCCAGACACGCAGCGCCGATCTGGTCGCGCTGGATGACGCACTGAACGTGCTTTCAACGCTCAACGAACGCCAGAGCCAGATTGTCGAATTACGCTTTTTCGGCGGTCTCACCGAAGAAGAAATTGCCGAAGTGCTGCACGTTTCAGAACGCACGGTACGCAGCGACTGGCGCGTCGCGCGCGCTTGGCTACAACGAGAGCTGGCGCGAAACTAACCGAGGTTTTCGTGTCATTTGGTGAGTTCCCAATCCCGCTCCGTAGGAGCGCAATGTTTATAGATGTTTTACGCAACAATCACTTAGCTCCGTAGGAGCGGCATCTGTCAGACGCACATGCCGCTCCTACGGAGCTAAGGACTGTGTTTGCTTCTCAATCTATAAACATGTCGCTCCTACGGAGCGAAAGATTGGCAACTTGTGTAGAAACGAATGCTCTACGGGCTGGAAAGTTATTGATCCGCAATTCCGAGAATTGAATCCACGGCGAATTTCTTGCCGTCCCTTCGGGACTCAAAGTTGATGACTCCAGAACGATACGCTGAAATCACCCGTTTGTGTCAGGCCGCCATGGAATTGAGCGCCGCCCGGCGCGCGGTATTTTTGGCGCAAGCCTGCGCCGGAGATGATGAATTGCGCGCTGAGGTTGAAGAATTGCTGGCGGCGGACGCGGCGGAAAACAGTTTCATTGACGCGCCCGCGCTGGAAGCCGCTGCCCGGATTTTCGCCCGTGAACAGCGCGCCTTAACGGGGCAAAGGCTTGGCAATTATCACATTCTTCAGAAGCTCGGCGCGGGCGGCATGGGCGAAGTTTATCTGGCCGAAGACACGCGATTGAAACGCAAAGTCGCGCTCAAACTGCTGCCCGCCGCCTTCACGCAAAGCGCCGAACGCCTGCGCCGCTTTGAGCGGGAAGCCCAGGCCGCTTCGGCGCTCAACCATCCGAACATCCTGACGATTCACGATTTCGGCCAGATCAGGACGGCCAATGGCGAGTTGCATTACATCGTGATGGAGTTTGTCGAAGGCGTGACCCTGCGCCAGCGGCTCAACAGCGGGCGGTTGCCGTTGCCGGAAGTTCTGTCCATTTTCAGGCAGATGGCGGCGGCGCTGGACAAGGCGCACGAAGTGGGCGTTTATCACCGCGACATCAAACCGGAAAACGTGATGCTGCGCCCGGACGGATTGGTCAAAGTGCTGGATTTCGGGCTGGCCAAGTTGACTGAGGGAAAGAGAGACGTAGGGACGGAGGGACGGGGAGAGGGAGAGAGGGGGGAACGGAGAGGTGGAGGGACTGAGGGACAGAGAGAGGGATATGCCATCATCGCTCCGTCTCAGGTAACAGAATCAGGCATGGTGATGGGCACGCCGCGTTATATGTCGCCGGAGCAGGCGCGAGGACAAAAGCTGGATGCGCGGTCGGATGTGTTCAGTCTGGGCGTTGTGTTTTATGAAATGGTGACGGGAGAACCGGCTTTCGCGGGGGCGTCCACCGCCGAAGTGTTTGCCGCATTGCTGGACAAGGAACCGCCGCCGCTTCAGCAATTTGTCCCCGAAGCGCCCCGACTGCCGGAAATCATCAACCGCATGCTCGCCAAGGATCGTCAACAACGTTATCCCAGCATTCGCGCGGTTCTGGCCGATCTAACGCAAACGGGTTTGACCAGTGCGAGCGGCGAAAATCAGCCTGCCTGGCAGTTCGCTGGCACAAACAGCAACGAAAGTTCGGGCAATTCCCGACAGACTGGCCAAAAAGAGAAGGGAACGCCGAATGCTTCCGCACGTCCCGTTCAGTCCGCCGCCGGTCTGTCAGTGTGGCGTACGCGCCGGTTGAAATGGATTGTGGGCGCGCTGGCGCTGGCGGGAGTGTTGGGCTTCGCCGGTTACCGCTGGCTGGCGGCAGGCAACGAACAACCGGCAGGCGAAACCAGATTCCTGCCGCTGATCGCCGAAGTTGGCAGGAAGGATCACGCCGTTATTTCTCCGGATGAAAGCCGCATCGCCTTTGTCTGGGATGGCGGGCGCGGCGCGGCAGAGTTCAGTCCCACCGATATTTACGTCAAGGTGATTGGCACGGACGGGCCGCCGCTGCGGCTGACGACGGCGCCGGAAAATGACGCGATGCCCTGTTGGACGCCCGACGGCAAGTACGTGACCTTTGTGCGCGAACGGCCGGGAAAAGGCGAAGTGTTGCGCGTTCCGGCCAGCGGCGGGCCGGAACAGAAGTTGGCCGAAACGTCCACCTCGGCGTCCTGGTCGCCGGATGGCAAAACGCTGGCTGTCACCGGATTGATCGGGTCGGCGGAAGGCCAAAGCGTCCTGCTGGTCAACCTGGAAACAGGACGGCAGACGCGCCTGACCACACCGGAGCCGTCCACAGCGGATTATTACCCGGCCTTTTCGCCGGACGGGAAGATGGTCGCCTTCACCCGCGACTTTGGCGCGAATCAGGTGGACATCTGTGTCGTGCCGGCTGATGGCGGCCCAATCAGACAATTGACCTTCGAGAAAAACAGAGTGTCCGGTCTGGCCTGGACCGCCGACAGCCGCGAGATTGTCTTCGGCGCTATTCGCCGTGGGACGCGCGGCCTCTGGCGTATTTCCGCGCAAGGCGGCACGCCGGCGCGCGTCCCGGTCAATGCCCGAAACCCCATCAACCCGGATATTTCGCGGCAGGGAAACAAACTGGTTTGGACGGAATTTTCGAACGACGCAAATCTCTGGCTGTATCAGGGCGCAGGCTTTACGGGTCGGGACGTGCCGGGGAAATTCGGCCCGCCCGTAAAATTGCCCCCGTCCTCGCTCTACGAAGAACATTGCCCTATTTTTTCCCCCGATGGACAAAAGATCGTCTTCGCCTCGGAGCGCACCGGCGCACCGGAACTCTGGATGTATGAAGTCGAGGGGAAGTCGGCTGTGCGTCAGCTCACGCGCGCCGGCTCTGCCGGCTCGCCGCGCTGGTCCTACGACGGCCAATGGATCGCCTTTGATTCGATTGCCAGCGGGGACTCGGAGATTTATGTCATCAGCGCCACCGGGGATAGTACCTGGCGCCGACTTACCTTCGAGACGACTTCGGAAAACCTGCCCGCCTGGTCGCGCGATGGGCAATGGATCTATTTCCGCTCCAACCGCAGCGGCAAGAATCAGATTTATAAAATGCCCGCCGCCGGCGGAGAGGCTAAACAAATCACCTTTAACGGCGGTTACGAAGGCTTTGAGTCGCCGGACGGGAAGCTGTTCTATTACTCCAAAGGGAGGGGCGTTTACGGGATCTATTCCGTCCCGGCAAACGGCGGAGAGGAAGCGCCGGTGCCCGAATTGAAGGAGGCGGGCTACTGGCGTTCGTGGACCCTGGTCAACGAAGGCATTGGTTTTACCGCCAAAGAGAGCGAATCAGAATGGACGATTCGCTTTTTCAGTTTTGCCACGCGCCGCATTACGCCACTCATCACGCTCACGCAGGCGCCTCTTTGGTGGGCGCCCGGGCTGGCCTTTTCGCCAGACGGTCGGCGCCTGCTCTTCGCTCGCTTGGAGCAACCCTATGATGAACTCATGCTGATGGAAAATTTCCGTTGACGATATTGTTCCAGCCTTCTCCACTCAATTCTACTTCGGCTCCAACGTCAGCCTGTCTTTCGCCAGCGCTTCGACTTTTGCTTTGCTGTACAGCAGCGGAAAGTATTTTCCTTCCGTCCACAACGGCAACAAATCGCCGTAATGTTTGCTGCCGGGTTGCGCCGATTGCCCCGGCACGCTGGTTCCCACCGAACGATCCCAATCGGCCACGTCCAGAATTTCGCGGAACGAAGCGCCATGCGTTTGCCGAAAGTTCGCGCCGCTGGTGTTGTTGACGGTGTTGCCATCGCCTCCGCGTTCGGGCGCAGGCAGATTGAACAACGTGCGGCGGTCAGCGTCGGTTGCCAGTGGGTGGTTGAACGGCGCGACGTGCAGTGTTCCCCAACGCCATTTCGACGGATCATTACCGAGCAACTTTTTCGCGTCGGCGACGGCTTCCGCCAGCGTTTTCCAGATCAACGCATTGCGATTCGCAACCGCATCATTGCCAAACCATCGCGGCGAAGGATTTCGCAGCGCATCAACTACTTTGCCGGGTTGAATCCCACGGCTGACTTGTGACCACGCTTTTTCGGGAACGTGCGCTTTGAAAATCGCCGGAGCCAATTTCGGCAACCAGATTTCGTAGAGCGCAGCGGCGGCAGAATCTTTGCCGAGCCGCCAATCCCACCTGGTCAGCAATTCAACATAAGGTTGCAAATCGGCAGGCGGATTTTTTGCTTCGCCAAGCACGGCAGTCAGTGCGCGCGCGTTGAGCGAAACTTCGTCGTGCTGCAATTGCTGGAAATCTTCGACGGTGAATTTCTTCTTTGCCGAACCTAGCGCTTCCGCGATTCGCAAAAAGCGCAACGGATTTGACCATTCGTAACCAAGCTCTTTGTCATATCCCGTAGGCAAAATGTTGTGATTGGCGGTGGCGATGAAATGCCGTGTCGGGTTGTACGTTTGCGGCAAATCCTTGAGAGGCAAAAATCCCTGCCATTCGTATTTGCCGTTGCCGGGAACGGGCAGTAGCCCCGACCAGCCTTTGCGAATCGGCGTCATTCCGGCGGCAACCCAGCCGATGTTGCCATCCACGTCGGCGTACACCAGATTTTCCGAAGGCACTTTCCAGCGTTCTAGCGCTTTCAAGAACTCTGGCCAGTTTTGCGCGCGATTCAGCGAAAGCGACGCCAGATAACCAGCCGTGCCCGGTTCGCTGCCAACCCATTTCAACGCGTAAGCTCGGCGGCGCTCTTTGTCTTCATGCACGATGGGGCCATGCGTGGTGAACTTCAGTTCGATTTCGCGCGGTTTCGCTTCGCCTTTGACTTTGATTTGTTCGCGCTCGACGCGCATCGGCTGCCATTTTCCTTGCCAGCGATATTCATTCGGATTGGCTGGATTCACTTCTTCAACGTACAAATCCTGTTGGTCAATGCCGACGATGGTGAAACCGAATCCGACGCGTTCGTTGTGACCGGCGGCAACTCCGGGCAAGGCAGGTTCGCCCGCGCCGATCACGTTCCAACCCGGACCGTTCAAATGAACCAGATAACGCAAGCTCGGCAAGGCAATCGTGCGATGCGGATCATTCGCCAGCAGAGGTTTGCCCGTTGCGCTCATCGTGCCGTCAATTACCCAGTTGTTGCTGCCGTCTTTGGAATTTGGATTTGGAGCGAAGTTGACGGCGGCTCCGGCGGCAGTGGCTCCGGCCAGAATTTTTGAATCAATGCCAGCAAGATCGAGTCCTTCGGGAATTTCCAGTTTGCGTTTCGGCTCGGTTTCCATCCATTCGTCCACGAACTCTTTGCCGAATTCACGAGCAAGTTGGGCGCGCTGAATTTCCGTCGAAGCGTTGCGCGTCATGACGTATCCGGCCATGCGCGTCAGACAGACTTCCGGCGTCCACGCTTCGGGTTCATAACCGGCAAGCTGGAATTCAATCGGCAATTTGCCAGTGGATTTGACCAGAGCAATTTGCGCGTTCACGCCGCGCACAAACGCTTCGATGATGGATTTGGCGTCGGGCGCATAAGATTCGTATTCGGCTTTCATATCGCCGCGATACCGAACCAGACGCGCGAACTTGTCGCGTTCGACGGCGCTGGGGCCAAGAATTTCCGCCAACTTTCCTTCGCCCTGACGACGCCACAAATCCATTTGCCACAACCGATCTTGCGCGGCGACGAAGCCTTGCGCGAAAAACAAATCGTCCTGTGTTTCGGCGTAAATGTGCGCGATGCCCCATTCATCGCGCAGCACGCGCACGGGTTTTTGCAAACCCGAAAGCTTCAGCGTGCCGGACGTTTGCGACAGCACGCTCTGGGCTTTGGCAGCTAAATCGCTTTTCGATTGGCTGGCGACGTGCGAACGGTCTAGCGAAGCGATGGAAAGAAAAGTCAGGGCGACAACGGCAAAGAATTTCGTTGGCTTCATGGAATCTGCTCTCCGAAAGGAAAGCCGCAGATCAACGCAAATAAACGCAGATAGAATTGATTCAATCAGCGTTTATCCGCGAAATCTGCGGCTTGAAGATAATCAAGCGCTGAGCGCCTTGCGGCAAAACTCGTAACACTTTTTCATTTCGGCGACGGTGTCCGCGCCTTTGTATTCGTATTCGATGTTGGCTGGAATCTTCCAACCGCCTTTTTGCAGCGCCAGCAACACCTCTTTGATCGGCGTGTCGCCTTCGCCGAAGACTGTGTTTTCGCCCTGATTCTTTTTGCGGTCTTTGATGTGCAGCGTGACGATGCGAGCGTGATTCTTCTTCAGGTAATCCACCGCGTCGAATCCGGCGGCGGTGAAATGGCCTATGTCCAGATTGATGCAGATGTATTCGGAATTTCCTTCCATCGCTTTGGCAAAATCATCCGGCGTGGCGAATTCGTTCGGGCGAATGTTGGAATGATTGTGCATGCCGACGCGCATCTTGTGACGTTTGGCGAATGGATCAATGCGTTTGGCGGTGGACACATTCGACGAAGCGGTAATGCACTTCGCGCCCAAAGCTCTGGCAATTTCAAAACCGCGATTGATTTCTTCGTCGGTGTAATCGTCGCGGAAACTGTAATTCAGCGCGTAGAGGTCAATACCTGCTTTTTTGAATTTTTCGCCGGTCAGCTTGAAAAAGCTCAGCGGAGTGGTCAATCGCCAGGTGCGCAGGCTCGCGCGATCCAGCCCTTTGGGTTCCAGATGCCCCGACCAGAGTTCACAACTGTTCAAGCCGACTTCGGCGTAACCTCGAATGGCTTCGTCCAGTGTGCGGTCGCGGAAACTGTAACTTTGCGCGCCGATCTGCACGCCTTTGATTTTGGAATTGGGTTTTTGCGCGGCGATGGTGTCAAACGGCAAAGCGGCGGCGGCCAGTGAACCGAACGCCAGCTTGCTCCACTCTCTGCGGGTCAAGTCAGACATGGAAATCTCCTGAGTTTGAATTTTGAACTGTTGAATAAACCTTGAATTGCGGAAAAGCGTGGCGATTGTAGACGCGCTTTTGGTGGCGGCACAAGCTCGGCAAGCGCAAGGCGGGTGTGGTAATCTTCAGCCCTCCCCAGCATCCTTTTGGGCAGTCGTGAAAGATTGAATCTGAAGTTTACAGGAGAAGAGTTATGGCGGCTTTTGATCCGACCGATACCGTGCGGATGTGTGTGTCTTGCAAAACGTGTTATGCGCCGAACCAGCAGTTTTGCCGGGATTGTCTGGTGGAACTGATTCCGGTCGAACGAATTCCATATACGATCAATTCGCGTTACCAGCTTGAACGAGTGCTGGGACGAGGCGCGACGGGCATCGTCTTTGCCGCTACCAGTTTGGAATCGGGCAAGGAAGTCGCCGTCAAAATCATTCGCGCCAGCGTCATCGCCGACCCGCGCGCGCAGGATCGTTTTCGCCGCGAAGCCCAAATCGCGCTTCAGTTCAAAAATCCGCTGGTGTCTGCCGTGCAGGATTTTGGCGTGTTGCAGGATGCCACCGGTTACGTCGTCAGCGAATACGTCAAAGGTCATTCGTTGCGCGAAGAAATGCAGCGCACAGGCAAGTTCGATGTGGCCGCCGCCATCAATCTGCTTTCGGAAATCTGTGACGCGCTGGACGCCGCGCACAAATCCGGGTTGGTTCACCGCGACCTGAAACCGGAAAGCATCATTCTGCCGTTCAAAACCGAACCGACCACAGGATCGTTGAATCCGCTTGTCATGCTGGTCGGATTCAGCTTCACCAAATTCGGCAGCGGCAAACAGTTCGTTCCGGGCACGACGGCGCGTTTGCAAGGACAAGGGCAATTGCCTTTGCGCCCGACGTATCTAAGCCCTGAACAATTCCGCGGCGAAGAAGCCGATCTGCGGTCGGACGTGTACAGTCTGGGAGTCATCGCGTATGAAATGCTGGCCGGGCAACCGCCGTTCACTGCCAAGCGCGTTGGCGATTTCGGCGTCAAGCTGCTCAACGACAAACCGCAACCGCTGCATCAGCTCAACAAAGAGGTCAACGCCATGATCGAAGCGGAAATTTTGCGCGCTCTGGAAAAAGAACCGATGGATCGCCCGCAACGCGCTTTGGAATTCAAGCGCGACCTGTCCAACGCCGCTCACTTGAGCTGAGTGAAAATTGGAATTAACGCAAAGACGCGAAGAGGCAAAGCATTTTGGACAAACTCGGACTTTTGCCTTTTGATATTTGCCTTTTGATTTTTGCTTTCCTGCTATGCACCTGCTCCGAATCGAAGCCCTCAATTTTCGCAATCTTTCCGGCGCAATCGAATTTTCTCCCGGTTTGAATGTCATTCACGGTCTGAACGCGCACGGCAAAAGCAGTTGGCTGGAAGCGGCGTATTTGTTGGCGACGACCAAATCCTTTCGCACCTCGCACCCGCGCGATGCCATCAAACATCACGAATCCGAAGCCATTTTGCGCGGTACGGTCGCACGTGGAAATCTAACTAAAGACCTGCAACTGTTGCTGACGGCGACAACCAAACAAACTTTCGTCAACGGCAAACGCGAAGCCGCAGTGCGGTATCTGGGCAATCTGGACGCCATTGCGTTCACCGCCGACGAAATGAACATCGTTCGCGGAGCGCCAGACGCCCGGCGAAAGTTTCTGGACCGCGGCGTGTTTGGCACGTTGCCGTCGTATCTGGGCACGCTCAACGAATACAACCGCGTGTTGAAACAGAAAAACGCCTTGTTGCGCGAAGCCTCCGACGCCGATGATCCGTTGCGATTCCAACCCCAAATCGAAACCTGGAACGATCAGTTGGTCGCGTTTGGAACCGAAGTCCATCAAGCGCGCATAGCTTATCTGGCCAAATTGCAAACGGCGCTCAACCCGTCTTTGTTTCAGGTTGAAGAAATCAAGATTCGGTATAAGTCCTCGCTCGAAGGCAAAGGCGATTTGAACGATTATGCCGCGCTGTTACGCGAACGGCTGAACCTGCGGCTGAAGAACGAAATCGCCATCGGATATTCGCTGGTCGGGCCGCATCGCGACGATCTGGAAATTCTTTCGGACGGGTATGAAATCGCACGGTTTGGCAGTTCGGGACAACAGCGCAGCGCCTTGCTGATTCTTGAATTAGCTCAGTTGACCGTTTATCATCAGGCGTTTGAAGAGTACCCAATTTTCCTTATTGACGACCTTGATGCCGAACTCGACCGCACGCGAATCGAAATTTTGCTCAGTTACCTGGATGGCAAAGCGCAGACCATCGTTTCGACCTCCAAGCGTTCCATCGCCGACCGTTATCGCCAGCGCGCTTCGACTTTTCTGGTTGAAGCCGGGCGTGTGATTGAAGAAGCATCCGAACAACAGAACCTATGAAAGCAAAAGAAAAGAAAAACCAAGAAGTTGACGCAGAAAACAACGGACATAACTCCGACAATTACGGCGCAGGCTCCATTACAGTGTTGGAAGGCCGCGACGCCGTCCGCAAACGTCCCGCAATGTACATCGGCTCCAACGGCGAGATGGGATTGCACCACCTGGTTTACGAAATCGTGGACAATTCGGTGGACGAAGCCCTGGCCGGATACTGCGACAAAATTGATGTCACCATTCATCTCGATAATTCCATCACCGTCGAAGACAACGGGCGCGGAATTCCCGTGGACATGCATCCGACCGAAAAACGCCCCGCCGCCGAAGTCGTCATGACCGTCTTGCACGCGGGCGGCAAATTCGATTCCAACGCGTACAAAGTGTCCGGCGGATTGCACGGTGTAGGCGCGTCTTGCGTCAACTTCCTGTCGGAATGGATGCGCATGGAAATTCGGCGCGACGGCGGCGTGTACGAAATGGAGTTCAAGCAGGGCATCAAATCCACCGATTTGAAAAAGACAGGCAAATCGTCCAGAACCGGAACCAAGATCACTTTCAAGCCCGACCTGGAAATCTTCACAACGGGAGAATACAGCTTCGACAAATTGTCCGAACGCTTGCGCGAAAAAGCCTTTCTCAACAAAGGCATCAAAATCACCATCGTTGACGAACGTTCCGACACCGAAAAGAAACACGAGTTTTATTACGAAGGCGGCATTGCCGAATTCGTCAAACACCTGAACAAGAACAAAAACACGCTGCATCCGAAGCCGATGTACTTTGAAAAAACGGCGACCGGCGAGGATGGCGACGATCTGACCGTCGAAGTGGCGATTCAATACAACGATGCCTACGACGAAAAAGTGTTCAGCTTCGCCAATAACATCAACACGGTGGACGGCGGAACGCACCTTTCGGGATTTCGTTCGGCGCTGTCCAAAGCCATCAGCCGTTACGCGACGACCAGCAATTTGCTCAAGGATTTCAAAGGCAGTTTGTCCGGCGACGACGTGCGCGAAGGCTTGATCGCTGTCATTTCCGTCAAAATTCCGCAGCCGCAGTTTGAAGGCCAGACCAAAGGCAAGCTCAATTCAGACGTGAAAGGCGCTGTAGATTCGTTCCTTTACGAACGGCTGACTTCGTATTTTGAAGAGCATCCGTCAGTGGCCAAATCCATTGTCGGCAAGGCGGTCGAAGCCGCCCGCGCCCGTGAAGCTGCTCGCAAGGCGCGCGAAATCGTCCGCAAAGGCGCGCTGAATTCCATGAATTTGCCCGGCAAGCTGGCGGATTGTTCGGAAAAAGACCCGGCGGTTTGCGAACTGTACATCGTCGAAGGTGATTCGGCAGGCGGTTCGGCCAAACAGGGACGCGACCGGCGCACGCAAGCCATCTTGCCGCTGAAAGGCAAAATCCTGAACGTCGAAAAAGCGCGTTTCGACAAGATGCTCGGCCACAACGAAATCAAGGCGTTGATTACGGCGATGGGAACCGGCATCGGCAAAGACGATTTCGACGTGAACAAGCTGCGTTACCACAAAATTATTTTGATGAGTGTTGATGCGGCAGAGCACGTGTTTGTTCGTGATGAACGCGGTGTGCGTATGGTGAAGATTGGCGATTTCATTGACGCGAAACTTGCGGATAGGACTTTGTCAGGCTCGAAGTGGGATAAACGCACCGATCATGATCTGGGCGAAGTGTTGTGTTTTGGCGTGGACAGTCACGAAGTTCGATTCCGTCCGATTCGCAGTGTCATTCGGCATCCGCTGGATGATGTCTTGTTCGAGGTGAAGACAGCATACGGACGTTCGGTGCGCGTGACAGCCAGCCACAGCGTCTTCGTGTACGAAGCAGGTGCTGTCAAATTGAAACGCGGCGATGAACTCAAGGTTGGCGATCAACTGGTTGCTCCGCGCACATTGCGCTTGCCGGAAAGCGCGCCATCAAAAATTGATTTGCTGCGAGTGTTGCAGGCTGTGCCGGAAGCCGCGAAACAAATCTGGTTGCGCGGCCAGGCGGTGGAAGATTGGCACAAAACGCGAGTTGAGCAGGAGTACGCCGACCGCTCTGAGTTTTCTGAACCCCGCGTTGAATTGCCAGTAGAAATTCGCCAGGAGTTGGCGACGTTGCGACATTCTGCCGGCATCAGCAATCAGGCGTTGTGTTCAGCGATTGGCATCCGCCAGCCGGTGACGTTTTACGGTTGGGAAAAAGGCACTTCGCGCCCGACGCTGTCACATCTAAAAAATTACGCGACGGCTGTTGGCGCGGATGTGGATGGTTTGCTGGCTCGCGTGTCGGTTGGCCCCAGCCGTTTACAAAAAGTTTGGGAAGAACAATATCGCGCGGCTCCGCGCAATCGTGTGCGCCCGTATGTTTGTCTGGCTGATCTGAGCGCGGCGGATGTGGAGTGGTTTGCGGCGCGCGAAGATTTTGAAATGACGCCGCATCATTACCGCCAAAAAGGCGTTGCCCGCTTTATTGAAATTACGCCGGCGTTGATGACCTTGCTTGGGTTTTATCTGGCCGAAGGTTCAAGTTCTGACCGCGAAGGCGTTCGGTTGACCATTGGCAAAGGCAACGTGCGGTTCCAGTCGGAGATGGCAACGGCAATGACTTCCATTTTTGGTTTGTCGCCGCAGATTTATCAATCGCCTGATCGCGCTGGCGAATTGAAACTGGTCAATCGCGTAGCGGCGCTGGCCTGGCAGCATGTTTTTGGATTTGTCGGAGCGGATTCGATAAGCAAACGTATTCCCGACTTGGTATTCAACGTTGCTGAATCGTTGCGATTGGCTTTCCTGCGCGGCTTTTTGTTGGGCGATGGCACAGTGACGGACGGGCGAATGGTGTTTTCCACTTCGTCGCGCGACGTTGCCAGCGGCTTGCAGTATTTGCTGGGATCGTTTGGCGTGGTGGCCTCGCTTTCCGAATGCGAACCTGATGGTGTCGCGCGCGAAATTCGCGGCCAGCTTTGCCAGACAAAACACACGCATTACAGCCTGACTGTCGCTGCGCGTGAAGACTTGGCGCAGTTGCGCGAGGTTTGGCGCGATCATGCCGGAGCTTCAAGTGTCGAAACAAAACTCGCCAGCCAGTGGCCTTCGGTCAATCGCCGCTTTGAAACGATTGACGGAGATTTGATGGCTTTGCCGATTGAATCAATCATCAACGTCGAAGCGACCAATGGAAACGTTTACGACTTTTCCGTTGAAGGCGATGAAAACTTCATCGCTGGAATGGGCGGCATTTGTTGTCACAACACAGACGCTGACGTGGACGGTTCACACATCCGCACGTTGCTGCTGACGTTCTTTTATCGCCAGATGCCGCAATTGCTGGAACACAAGGTCGAAACGACGAACGAAGCCGGCGAGGTCGAAACCGAGTTGCGGGGATACATCTACATCGCCCAACCGCCGCTGTACAAAGTCAAAAAAGGCAAAACCGAACGCTACATCAAAGACGAACGCGAGATGAATCGTTTTCTGATGAAAAAGGCGACGGAAGACGTGGCGGTCAAAATCAAAAAGACCGGCGAAATGATCGAAGGCAAAGACCTGACCTCGTTGCTGGAACGGCTGGTGGAATTCAACGGCTATTACCTGAAACTGGAACGGCGATTGAAAGAGCGCAAAATCGTGGATGCCGCGCTGGAAGCCTTCAGCGGCAAAAACGGTTTGCTGCAAAAAGAAGGTCGCAAGCTGCACGACGTGTTTGCCGACGAAAGCCTGCTGGGCAAGGTCGAAGCCGCCATCGCCGAAGCCGAATACAAGACCGAACTGACTTCGGACGAAGAACACGGTTTGTCGGAAATCGAAATCAAACTGGCCAACGGCTCGACGGTGTTGATTGACTGGGAATTGGCGACGCACGTCGAATTTCAACGCGCGGTGGAGTTGTACAAATCCTTTGTGCAATTGAGCCAGCCTCCGTTCGTCATCATCGAAGGCGACACGGAAACCGAAGTCGAAACCCGCGAAGACATGCTCAATCACATTTTGAGCGCGGCCAAAAAAGACCTGCACAT
Organism: uncultured Heliomicrobium sp.; assembly: GCA_964470555.1. Classification (GTDB taxonomy): domain Bacteria; phylum Acidobacteriota; class Blastocatellia; order RBC074; family RBC074; genus RBC074. The sequence goes on along the minus strand of CAYYDG010000012.1, from coordinate 324 downwards.
TCAACGCTACAAAGGCCTGGGCGAAATGAACCCGGAACAGTTGTGGGAAACCACAATGGACCCGGAAAAGCGCACCTTGCTGCAAGTCAAAATTGACGACGCGGTCGAAACCGATCAGGTCTTTACCGTGTTGATGGGCGACCAGGTCGAACCTCGCCGCCGCTTCATCGAAGACAATGCGCTGGACGTGAAGAATCTGGACGTCTAAGTTGTGTGTGAAACGAGTGAGAAGCCAGAAAGGAACTCGTCGTTTCTTTCTGGCTATTGTTTTTGGGTGCGGCTCTTTTAGGACGACACCCAATTGCTGAAAATACAACACTTTAT
>CAYYDG010000011.1:98462-158906 GCA_964470555.1 uncultured Heliomicrobium sp. | reverse complement strand
ATGCCCGAAATGCACGCCCGCTTCGAGCAACTCTTTCATCGTAACTGTAGCCAATGTAACCTCCGAGCAACTGCGGTTTGACTTTAGCGGGGCTGCGGAAAGGAGATACCGTCTATATCCTCGCGTCTAAACTGCTGAAAACATTCGTCAAAATGTAAGTAAAGATACTCGCCTACCTGAGAAAAAGCAATTTACAGTAATGAAAACACGGCAGTTAGCACATTGCAGATATAAAGCTGGAACAGCATACTGTTGACCCATGTCTTTTCACGTCAGGACGATGGCAGCGCAATGGAACTTCATTCACAGGAAAAATCGAATTCAACTAACAGGAAAAAGTTTGCTTGGCTGCAAGCTACAATTTTGATTGTGTTTGCCGCGATGTTGGCCGTTTCGTGGCGGCGCTGGACTTCGCCCATTGCCGACAGCGGGCGCGAAATGGATTTGCCAATACGTCTGCTCAACGGCGAATGGCTTTACCGCGACGTGCATCACATTTACCCGCCGTTGGCTCCATACCTGAACGCGGTGATGTATCGAATCTTCGGAGCGCACCTGGACGTGCTGCATGCGTCGGGAATTGCGTGTTCGGCCATTCTGGCCGTGTTGTGTTATCGAATTGCCAGACGCTTGCTGACGCCTGGCGAAGCCGCTATCGCCACCACGGCCATCATAGTATTTTGCATCTTCAAACCGGCAGGCAACTTGATCCAGCCGTATTCGTTTGCCGCGCTGTATGCCTGCGTTTGTTCGCTCGCGGTGTTGCTGCTGAACTTGCGTTATTCCGAAACCCGGCGAAAGCGGGAACTGATTTTGGCCGGAATTCTGATTGGCCTGGCGGCCATCACCAAACAGGAATTCGCTTTGGCCGCCGCCGCAACTGTCGCATCAACCTTGCTGATTCAGCGGTTTTTCTCACCTAAATCTCAAAGCCTGAATTTGAAATACTGTCTGGCAGATTTGTTGAGCGTTGCTGCGCCCGCCGCGTTGATCGTCTTGCCGGTATACGGCTGGCTGTTTGCGAAATTCGACTGGCAAATGCTGGTCGAAGATTGCCATTTGTTTTACACGCATTTGCCGCCGTCTCTGGTTCTGTACAACGCGCAGCGAACAGGACTGGATCGTCCGTGGTTGTCGTTGACGCAGATGCTCGGAGCCGCCGCTGTCGCGTTCGCTGCATTGAGTTTTGTGGTGATGCTCGGCGACCGTCGAAGGATGATTCTGAAATGGTCGTCGCTGTCTTTGGCGGGGTCATTCGCGGCAATCTTCTTCATCAAGCAGGTCGTCGGCAATCAGTGGGACGGCAGCCCGCTGCGAGCCTTGCCGGTGTTGTTGCTGGCGATCATTGGCGGTGAACTTTGGCGGATGAGGAAGAACGAAAAGGAAACAGAGAGACAGATAAACGCGGGGAAAGAAATCCGCAATCCGCAATCCGCAATCCGCAATCCGGCGCTCTTCATCATCGCGGTTTACAGCTTTGCCATTCTCGCTCGCGTTGCTCTGCGCGTTCCCAGCGGAGGAGCATTCGGCGGATTCTTTTTGCCCACGTCGTTGATTTTGTTTTGTTATCTGTTTTGGAGAATTTTGCCTGACGCGATCCTGCGCTGGACGGAAGACGAGCTTTCTGTGCGGCGTGTATTGGTGTTTGGGCGCGCCTTGTTGGTTGTGACGATTTTGGCAGGGGCCGTCACGTTTGGCATTCGCTATCGCAAAAACTTCGATGTGGAAATTCGCGCCGAACGCGGCCATTTGTTTGCGCCCAGAGTTACAGGCAACGAAATCCGCGCAGCGTTGGAATTTCTGCGCGAGTTTACGCAACCCAACGAAATCATCGCCGTTCTGCCGGAAGGCAATGACCTGGCGTTTTTGACCGAACGGCGAATTTCATTGCGACACCAGATTCTGATTCCGGGGTTGATGAGTGATGAAGACGAGTTGAAGGCAATTGGACGATTGCAACAAGACAGCGTTCGTTATGTGCTGATTGTCAATCGCCCGATGCGCGAATTCGGACAGGAAGCGTTTGGGCGTGATTTTTACACCCGGCTTGGCCGATGGATCGAAGCGAATTACCGTGTGGTGAAAGTGTTCGGTTCGACCCAGATCAGCGATCCGCAAATTGGCGACTCCGGTTTCTTTATCAAAATTTTCGAGCGGCGCGAATAACAAAGGTTTGCAAAGCTTGCCGCAGTAGTGCAGTATCTCGGCTGTCAATTCCTTCTCTCGCGCATCAACGGTGATGCGCCACATGCCCAAAGTTGTACCGGCGGCGTTTTTAGATTGTTCGAGAGCAGGCTGTTATTAACTCAAAAGAAGCCGTTCTCTTGAACGCCCGAACACACCTTCGCTGTAACCGTTCACCGAAGACAATCTGATTCGACGCTTCTCTTACACCCCTTCGCGGGGAAAGGTACATCTATCTATGAAACTCTATGTCGGCAACCTCTCATTCCAAACGTCCGAAGACGATCTGTTGGATTTGTTTTCGCAAGCCGGAAACGTTGCTTCGGCTTCGTTGGTGACGGATCGTGACACCGGTCGTTCACGCGGCTTCGCATTCGTCGAAATGGCGAGCAAAGAAGAAGGCGAAGCAGCCATCAACCAATTCAACGGCCAGGAAGTCGGCGGTCGCGCTCTGACCGTCAATGAAGCCCGTCCGAAAGAAAGTCGTGGTGGCGGCTTTGGCGGCGGCGGAGGTCGTGGCGGCGGACGCGGCGGCTTTGGCGGCGGCGGCGGTCGAGGTGGTGGCTACGGCGGAGGCCGTGGCGGCGGACGTTACTAAGCAAGCCATAAATAATTTTTCCTACGAAGACACACGAGCGCGTCACCATGAAGAATCCAGACGACCTGGTTTACTTCGTGGTGGTTCGTGTGACTTCGTGGGGAATGGGTTTTCATTGCGCGCTTCTGGATGAAAGAAAGAAGACGCGCCAGAAGGAAAGTAATGAATTTTGATAATTTGGGTTTGCTGCAGCCGCTGGCTGCTCGATGCAAATCCCTTGGATTTACCGAACCGACGCCGATTCAACGACAGGCGATTCCAGTCGTTCTTGGCGGTTCGGATTTGATTGGATGCGCCTCGACGGGCACAGGCAAGACGGCGGCGTTTTTGCTGCCGATCCTGCAAAAATTGACAACTGAAAAGCGTGAAGGCAGCAAACGTGCTGTGCGCGTATTGGTATTGACGCCGACCCGCGAACTGGCTTCGCAAGTGACGGACAATCTGCATGAACTGGACGCCAAACGAAAAGTTCGCGCGGTGACGATTGTCGGCGGAGCGAGTTTCAATCGTCAGAATCTGGAGCTTCGCAAAGGCGTTGAAGTCGTCATCGCCACGCCTGGACGATTGATGGATCACATAGAAAATCGCACGGTTGATCTTTCGCGTGTTGAAGTGCTGGTGCTGGACGAAGCCGACCGCATGCTGGATATGGGTTTTTTGCCGGTCATTCGCCAGATCATCGCGTTGTTGCCGGGCGAACGACAAACCTTGCTGTTTTCAGCGACGATGTCCGCGCCGGTCGAAGGTATCGCTCGACAGTACATGGACTCGCCGAAAATCGTGGACGTGAATCCGCGTGGCAAAGCCGCCGTGACTGTCAAACAAACGGCATATCCGGTGGCGCTGGAATCGAAAACCAATCTGTTGTTGCACCTGCTGGAACGCGAACGCTTTGAACGAGTCCTGGTATTCACGCGCACGCGACGCGGAGCCGAACGGCTGGCAACATTGCTGACTGCGCGCAAACATCAGGTCAATCGCATTCACGCCGATCGCTCGCAATCGCAGCGCGAAGCCGCTTTACGCGGATTTCGCGATGGCAAGTTTCGCGTGTTGGTGGCGACCGACATCGCCGCGCGTGGGATTGACGTGGATTCGATTTCACACGTCATCAATTTCGACCTGCCCGATGTGGCCGAAGATTATGTTCATCGCATCGGTCGCACAGGCCGTGCCGGTAACGAAGGTTGTGCGCTGACGTTGTTGACGCCTGTGGATGAATTGAACATGCGCTCGATTGAGAAATTGACCGGGCAAAAAGTCGAACGAATCCTGCTGGACGGGTTCGGTGGAATGGCTCCGATGCCTGAGCGAACTTCCAGTTCTCGCGGTGGTTTTCGCTCATTCAATTCACGCCGTTCGGGCAGACGCCAGTTCGCATAACTGCGAACCGACATTGTTTGCCGAAATTCGCAAAGCCTCCGCGGGTCGTTGACGCGCGGAGGCTTTGCCTTGTGCTTGCATCAAATTACTGGATTTCGTAGTCTCCCAGCCGATTCAATTCAATCCCAACTCAACCCAACTTGATTGCGAGAACCATGATGAAACTATTCAGTTTGCGCCTTGTCTTTTTATTCTCAGTTGCTGGTTTTCTGGCTGCCTGCAGCCAGCCAACGACGCAGCAATCGCCTGCGACTCCCACTGCCGACACGACAACCGCTGCTTCGCCCGAAGCCGTCGCCTCGCCTTCGACGACGACAGTGACGTTGCCGCCGCTGCCGGACAAGTTCGCGCCCGTCGAATTCACCGATGTCACCGCGCAAGCGGGAATCAGGTTTCGTCATAACAGCGGCGCTTACGGCAAAAAATATCTGCCCGAAACGACAGGCTCTGGTTGCGCTTTTTTGGATTACGACAACGATGGATGGCAGGACATTTTGCTCATCAACTCCATGGATTTTGAGGACGCGCCGAAAAAACGTCGTTCGGTGATGGCGCTGTATCGCAACAATCAAAATGGCACGTTCACCGATGTGACCGCCGCCGCCGGACTGGCCAAACCTATGTATGGTATGGGCGCGGCCATCGGCGATTTCGACAACGATGGATTCGACGACATTTACGTGACGGCGCTCGGCGAAAACAAACTCTTTCGCAACACAGGCAACGGCAAGTTCACCGATGTGACCGCCAAGATGGGAGTCGGCGGCACGACGACGGATTTTTCCACCAGCGCGGCATGGTTGGATTATGACAAGGACGGCAAGCTGGATTTGTTCGTTTGCAATTACGTCGAATGGTCCATCGAAAAAGATTTGCACTGCACGCTCGACGGAGCGAACAAAAGTTACTGCACGCCGGAAAGTTACAAAGGCCAGACTGCGCGACTGTATCGCAACGTCGGCGGCAAATTTGAAGACGTGACCGAAAAATCCGGCGTCGGCGATCCGACCAGCAAATCATTGGGTGTGGCGACGTTCGATTACGACCGCGACGGTTGGACGGATATTTTCGTCGCCAACGACACGCAACCAAACAAGCTGTACAAAAACAATGGCAACGGCACGTTTGCCGAAGTCGCCACTACCGCCGGAGTCGCCTTCAGCGAAGAAGGAAAGGCGCGCGCAGGCATGGGTGTGGATTTCGCCGATTATGACGGCAGCGGATTCCCCAGTTTGATCGTCGGCAACTTTTCAAACGAAATGCTCGCCATCTTTCACAACGAAGGCAAAACCGGTCTGTTCATTGACGAAGCCCCGGCCACCAACGTGGGACAGGCGACGCTGCTCAGTTTGACCTTCGGATTGTTCTTTTTCGATTACGACCTGGACGGACGCCCCGACATCTTTTTGGCGAATGGCCACGTCGCCGACGATATCAACAAAGTGCAGCCGAAAATCACCTATGCGATGCGTCCGAAGCTGTTCCACAACGAAGGCAAAAAGAAATTCGTTGAGATGACGGCCAAAGCCGGTAAACCTTTTGCCAAACCGATTGTCGCGCGCGGAGCCGCGTACGCCGATTTCGACAACGACGGCGACCTGGATATTTTGATGACGACCAATGGCGGCCCGGCATATCTGTTGCGCAACGACGGCGGCAATCAAGCGCGCTTTGCCCGGTTCAAAACCGTAGGCGCTGGTTCCAATCACAATGGCATAGGAGCGAAAGTGACGGCCTTTTTGCCCGACGGCACGAAACAATGGCAATCCGTTCACAGCGGATCGAGTTACTGTTCCCAGAGCGAATTTGTGCTGACCTTTGGGCTTGGCCGCAATGACAAACTGGATCGCGTCGAAATCGAATGGCCAACCGGCAAATTGGAAAAACTGACGAATCTGGCTGCCAACCAGCTTTACGTCGTCAAAGAAGGCAGCGGCGTGATCGAAAACAAACCCTTGCCCTTGGCCACGCCATCGCCTCAACCTTCGCCCAGCGCAACTGTGGCTGCACGTTAGAAAGTTGTCGGAGCAACAGAAAAAGTGAGGCGATGATTCAATGGCCAACATTTACATTTCACATTCCAGCCAAGACAAGGATTTAGCCAATGAAATTTCGAGGAAGCTTTCGGAAAAGGGCCATCAAATCAGCATTGACTATGCCTCATTAACACCGGGAGACCACTGGAGAACATCACTTGAAATGGCTCTTGAATCTTCTGACGTGTTCATTTCTCTTTTGACCGAAAACTCTGTTGGTTCGCAGTACGTAATGACTGAGCTTGGTAATGCTAGAGCCTTGAGGCGGCGAACACTGGTCATTCCGTTTATCTACGGTTCTATTGGGATACCTGATGTTGTACGGGATATACAGGGAGTTTTCGTAACTTCTCGTGAGGAAATTACAGAGGCAGTTGATCAAATTGATCGCGCTATTGCCAAGTTTATTGTCGGCAGAGCCGTTGAGGAAAAAGAAAAGGTCGAAACTAAAAAACGCATCGAGTTCAATGCTGCTGAATACATCGAGGAGGCACTTTCCTCACTTAGTGTGCAAGAGAATAGAAATCGCTGGTTAGGAAATCTATGGTATTTAGTTGGGTTCTTGATGCTTGTGGCTGGAATAGCATTTGGGTTTTATAGCGTTGCCCGATTTGGAGAAGTCACGGATCAGCAGTGGATTAGATTGGCTTATCTAGGATTAAAAAGTGCAATTGTCATCGGCCTACTGATCGCTGGCTCAAAATACGCATTCACATTGGGCAAATCCTACATGTCTGAGGCGTTAAAGAACGCTGACAGAAGTCACGCAATATCTTTTGGGAGATTCTATCTTCGAGCGTTTGGTGCTGATGCAAGCTGGGCTGATCTGAAAGAAGTATTCCAGCATTGGAACATCGATAAGAATTCTTCTTTCTCAGCTTTAGATTCAAATCAATTTGACCCAAAATTTTTAGAGACAGTTCTAGAAGTGGCCAAACTGTTAGCCTCAAAAAGCGATTCAAAGAAATAGCAACTTATTTTTGATTGGTCTTTGCGAGAACTGTCGAATGCTAAAGCTTGACCGATACAAAGTGCCCAACGACTGGCTGACCAGAGAAGCCTTGAGGGAGAAGGGGCAGTTCTGGACGCCGGATTGGATTGCGGAGGCGATGGTTGAATACGTGCTGGCTGGCGGCAGCAGAGAGTTGTTTGACCCGGCTGTTGGCGCGGGCGCGTTTTTCCGGTCGGCAAAGCCAGTTGCAAAAGAGCGAGGGATCAAATTGTCGTTGACGGGCGTTGAGCTTGATCCGGCGGCGCTGGCTCAAGCTCAAAAAAATGGGCTTTCCGCAAATGACCTGGCTCAAGTCAGGATCGCCGACTTCGTCTTTGACCCGCCTAAAACGAAGCTGAAAGCCATCGTCGCCAATCCACCTTACATTCGTCATCACAGACTTTCTCTTGAAGTCAAAGCGCGATTGAAAACGCTGGCAGCGGAAATTACTGGGCGAACTTACGATGGCCGAGCCGGGTTGCATATTTACTTTCTGATTCGAGCCTTGAGCTTGTTGGATAACGATGGAAGGTTGGCATTCATCATGCCTGCCGATACTTGCGAAGGAGTTTTTGCCAGCGCGCTGTGGAAGTGGGTGACTGAAAACTATTGCCTTGAATCGGTCGTTACTTTCGACCCGCAAGCTTCGCCGTTCCCACAAGTAGATACCAATCCAATTATCTTTTTGATTCGCAACGCCAAACCGCAGCCAGAGTTTCACTGGGTGCGATGTCACGAGGCAGGAACCAGAACGCTGAAAAGCTGGGTAGCTTCCGGGTTTTCTGCTGAACCATCAGGCGCACTTTCTATTACGTTCAGGCAATTGGATGAAGCTGTGAAGACAGGGCTTTCAAGATTGCCGGTTGAAAATCCGTATACCGGTCCAACGCTCGGCGATTTCGCCAAAGTGCTGCGCGGTGTTGCGACTGGAGCAAACGATTTCTTCTTTTTGACCGACGAACAAGTCCGCGAGCTTCGCATCCCGCGCGAAGTTTTGCTTCCCGCAATTGGTAGAACCCGTGATGTGCCTGAAAGTGAAATCACCGACGCGACGCTTGCTGGGCTAAGGGCTCAGGGGCGTCCGACTTGTTTGTTGGCATTGAATGGAAAGCCGTTGTCAGATTATCCGGCAGCGGTTCGCCGCTACATCGAACAAGGAGAAGCGATGGGGTTACCAGAAAAGCCGCTGATTTCTCAGCGCCGCCCTTGGTACAAAATGGAATCGCGTGTTGTACCGCCTATTCTATTTGCTTATCTGGGCAGGAGAGATTCTCGGTTTATTCGTAACTATGCCGGAGTCATTCCACTGACCTGTTTTTTGTGTGTTTATCCGCTACACGGCAATAAGGAATTTGTTGACGGTTTATGGTCGGTCTTGAACGACCCTGAAACGGTTGCCAACCTTCCCCTGATCGGAAAGTCTTATGGTTCTGGCGCAGTCAAAGTCGAACCTCGCGCCCTTGAAAGATTGCAGATGCCACAGCACTTGGTTGAAAAAGCTCGGCTTCCATACGAGCCACGCCTTTTTTAACGATAAGTTCGCCAGCCATGTCTGTAACCGCCAGACATTTTTCCTCGTACTTATCAGCGACGTTACCACCGGTAATCACAGTTCCCGTTTCACCCGAAATTCAAATCGCCTTCAGGAGGATTCGACCGATGATGTTTCGTTCCTTACAGAGAATCTCGCAACAGTTATTTGTTTTGGTTTTGTGTTTCAGCCTGATGTTGACGCCTGCCGTCGGTTTGGCGCAGGACAAAAAGCCCGAGTCGGACAATCGCGTGCAAAAAGCCAATTACGATCTGGCTTCGCGCTGGACGGCGCAAAAAGTCGGTAAGATGGTCTTCGACACAGCCGTTACACCGCACTGGCTCGAAACCGGCGACAGGTTCTGGTACAGCTACGAAACCGGCCAGGGACGGAAGTTTTATCTGGTTGATCCTTTGAAAAAGACCAAAGCGCCGTTGTTCGACACGGCCAAAATGGCTGCGCAACTGACCAACCTCACGCGCATCCCTTATGACGCGCAGCATCTGCCGTTCACCACCGTTCGCATGGTCAAGAAAGATTCTGCGTTCCAGTTTGACATCAGCGTGCCGCGCGAAGCCGACATTCCCGGTCTGAAGAAAGAAGAGCAGGCTGTTGCCGGCAGCGGGCAGGGAAATCCGGCTGAATCGGCTGATCCGCAACAACAACGTGGCGGCGCTCAGGGCGCAACGACTCCGCCGCCTTCGCCGAATCGCACAGTTTATTTTGAGTGGGATTTGGCGGCGGCCAAACTGACCTTGCTGCCAGATTACCAACCGCCGCGCAAAGCGCGCTGGGCTGCCGTGTCACCGGATGAAAAGACGATTGTTTTCGTGCGCGGCCACAACCTGTTTGTGATGGATGCCGACAATTACGCCAAGGCGCTGAAGAAAGACGACGACGCTTCCATCGTCGAAACCCAGATCACCACCGACGGCGAAGAACATTTCAGTTACGCCCGGCGGCTCCGCGAAGAAGAAAAGCGCGCGTATCAATTCAGCGACAAAAACAAAACTCCGCGCGTTCCGGCAATCACTGTGTTCTGGTCGAAAGACTCAAAGAAGTTTTCCGTGCTTCGTAACGATCAACGCAAAGTCGCCGATCTGTGGGTTATCAACTCGCTGTCGAACCCGCGTCCGACGTTGGAAACCTATCGCTACGGCATGCCCGGCGAAGTCAATCAACCGCAAGCCGAATTGGAAGTTTTCGATATTGCCAGCAAGGCTCGCGTCAAAATCAAAGAAGATCGTTTTCCTGATCAGCAGGTTTCCCTTTACACGGCTCGCGTCACCAACGCCGAACGCGAACGCGCACGTTTCATTCAGGTGGATCGCAGCGGCGATCAGGATCAACAGCAACAGCAACAAGGCGGCGGCCCGCAAGGTTCGGGCGTCGAACCGAAATGGCTGGCCGATGGTTCTGACAAACTGTATTTCAATCGCACCAGCCGCGATTTGAAAAAGATTGACGTATGCGTCGCCGACACCGCGACCGGCGAAGTCAAGGTGTTGATCGAAGAGCGGCTGAACACTTATGTCGAAATCAAACCGCTGGTCTTGGTGAATAACGGGCAGGAGTTGATTCACTGGTCTGAACGCGATGGCTGGGGGCATTACTATTTGTTCGGAGCGGATGGCGCGCTGAAGAATCAAATTACTTCGGGCGAGTTTTACTGCGACAGCGTTGAGAGCATTGACGAAAAAACGCGCACGCTGTATTTCAACGCCAATGGCCGAGAAGCAGGCGAAGACCCGTATTACCAGCACGCTTACAGCATCAATTTCAACGGCAGCGGGATCAAGTTGCTCAATCCCGGCGACGCTTCACACGCGGCGGCAACGTCGGATTCGGGCAAATACTTCGTCAATAATTCTTCGCGTGTGAACATCGCGCCCGAATCCATTTTGTGCGACAACTTGGGCAACAAAGTCATGGATTTGGAAAAAACCGACCTGACGGCGATGAACGAAGCGGGCTTCAAATTCCCGGAACCGTTCAAAGTCAAAGCCGACGACGGTGTCACGGATTTGTACGGCGTGATGTACAAACCCTTCGATTTCGATGAAAAGAAACGCTATCCGATCATTGCGTTCGTCTATCCTGGGCCACAGACCGAAAGCGTGACAAAAACCTTTACGCCGCGCAACGACCGCATCGCGCTGGCGCAGTTCGGTTTCATCGTCATCGAAGTCGGCAACCGAGGCGGTCATCCGTCGCGGTCGAAGTGGTATCACAATTACGGCTACGGCAATTTGCGCGATTACGGGCTGGCCGACAAAAAAGCTGCCATCGAACAATTGTCACGTCGCCACGCTTTCATTGACATTGAACGCGTGGGAATTTATGGCCATTCGGGCGGAGGATTTATGTCCACGGCGGCGATGCTGGTGTACCCGGACTTTTTCAAAGTCGCTGTGTCGTCCGCAGGCAATCACGAAAACAACATCTACAATCGCTGGTGGAGCGAAAAACATCACGGCGTCAAGGAAGTCGTGGATAAAGACGGCAATGTGAAGTTCGAGTACAACATCGAGCGCAACTCCGAACTGGCTAAAAATCTGAAAGGCAGATTGCTGTTGGTGACAGGCGACATGGACGACAACGTGCATCCGGCCAATACGCTGCGCGTGGTTGATGCGTTGATCAAAGCGAACAAGCGGTTCGACTTTTTCATGATTCCTGGCAAACGGCACGGCTTTGCCGATGCGACGAATTACTTTTTCTGGCTGCGAGCGGATTATTTCTGCAAACATCTGCTCGGCGATGTCAGCACCGACGTGGACATGGTGGAACTGAACAGGGAACGTGAACAGGTCGGCGACAAAGGCGCTAATCGCCGCGGAGGCGGTCGCTAGCTCAAATTACGCCAGCTTGATACAGTGTCGCGCGCGTCGGTGAAGTTGTTTGTCGAAAACTCATTGCCGCGCGCGATTCATTTTTTGAACTAAACCAGAAAAAACAGGATGAGCAAGATTTTCGACAGGATTTACACGATGCTCAATTCCAGCAAGATTTCGGTCAGTTTTGAACCCTGTTCATCCTGAAAAAATCCTGTTGATCCTGTTTCAAAGTTTTTTGCTTCGATTTAGAAAGGTTATCCGCCATGAATAGAACTGTCAGCGAAGAAAGCCTGCAGAAAATGCAAAACTTTGTCCAAAAGTATTGCGAAAAATCCGGCACAAGCGTCCATCCGGACAAGGAAGTGACCGAAGCCGTCGTGCTCGGTCTGGCTTATCACAAAGACACGCTGGGCAAACCGTTGTGCCCTTGCCGGTTTTATCCAAACAAGCAGGAAGAAGTGAAGCATCGCACCTGGATTTGCGCGTGCGACGACATGCAGATTTACAAATACTGCCATTGCCTGTTGTTCGTCACGCCGGAAGGGTTGCCGATCACCGAATACCTGCCCGAAGATCACGAAGGCCGCGCGGCGTATGGAGAAGTCAAAGACCCTACGCCGGACAAAGGCCGCCCCTTGCGCGCCAAAACAGCCGAACGGGAAGAAGAACGCAAAAACCGTCCCTCATAACTTATCTGCGCCGAATACGCTCAAAACATTCCATTGCCCGGCTGGTGGTGCTATTGTTTCCGCGCTTTTCCATCAGAATTTTCCCTTTAACGGAGGTTCACCATGAAACGTGCTTTAACCACCAGCCTGTTTGGGCTTTGTGTTGCGGCAGCTTGGTTCCTGCTTTCCGATTCCGGCCAATCATCAGCCGCTGTTGTTACCTTCAACAAAGATATTGCGCCGATTATCCAGACCAAGTGTCAGGCTTGTCATCGTCCCGGCGAAGTCGCGCCGATGGCCTTGCTGACGTACAAACAGGTGCGCCCGTGGGCGAAATCCATTCGTGAAGTGGTGACTTCGCGCACCATGCCTCCGTGGTTTGCGGATGAGAAACACACCGAGTTTTCCAACGACCCGCGTTTGTCGCAAAAGGAAATTGACACGATTCAGGCTTGGGTTTCAGGCGGCGCGCCGGAAGGCGACCCGAAAGATTTGCCGCCGAATCCGAACTTTCCTGAAGGTTGGCAAATCGGCAAACCCGACGTGGTGTTGCCGATGACTGTGGAATTCAACATTCCGGCGGAAGGCACGATCCCGTACAAATACTTCGCCGTGCCGACCAACTTCACCGAAGACAAATTCGTGCAGTTTGCCGAAATTCGCCAGGGCGACCGCGCGCATGTGCATCACGTCATTGTCAGCGTGCGGTATCCCGAGCACGGCGAATTGCCACCAGCGGGCGAAATCGAACCAGCCAAACTTTCCACATTTCGTCGCAGTTCCAATGATCGCCCGGCGGATTCCGATGGCCGTTTGGTCGGCTGGGCGCCCGGCGAAGCTCCGCTGGAATTGCGCGACGGTCAGGCCAAACTGGTCAAAAAAGGCTCGGTGCTGATTTTCCAGGTGCATTACACGACCAACGGCGAACCGGGCAAAGATCGTTCGAGCATCGGATTGATCTTTTCCAAAGCGCCAGTGGAAAAGCGTGTCATCACCGCCGGAGCCGTGCAGAGCAATTTCGTCATTCCCGCAGGCGCGCCGAATCACGAAGTCATTTCGGAATTCACCTTCAAGGAAGACAGTCACATAGACAGCCTCCACCCGCACATGCACATGCGTGGCAAAGACTTCAAATACACTTTGGTGTATCCCGATGGAAAATCAAAAGTGCTGCTCTGGATTCCGCGCTGGGATTTTGGCTGGCAGTTGACGTATGTGTTCAAGGAAGAAGTCTTCGCGCCCAAAGGCAGCAAGCTCGTCTGCGTCGCGCATTACGACAATTCGATCAACAACAAATTCAATCCCGATCCGACGAAAGACGTTCGCTGGGGAGATCAAACCTGGGAAGAAATGATGATCGGATATGTTGATTACACGCTCGATAAACAGGATTTGCGGAAACAACCGCAAGCCGCCAGCAGCAGTTCCAGCAAATAACCCCGCAAGGAGGAACAGCACCATGAAACGATTTTTCGCCCTCTTGTCCATCGTCCTGCTTGCTATCGTCGGGATGATCGCTGAGCAGAATCAAGCTGCCACGGTCACGTTTACCAAAGACGTCGCGCCGATCATTTTCAACAAATGCGCCAACTGTCATCGTCCCGGCGAAGTCGCGCCCATGTCGCTGACTTCGTATGCGGAAGTTCGTCCGTGGAGCAAGGCCATCCGCGAAGAAGTCGCCGGGCGGACGATGCCTCCGTGGTTTGCCGACCCGCAAACTTCGACGCTGCATTTCGCCAATGACCGCCGATTGAGCGAACAGGAAATCAAAACCATTTTGGATTGGGTAGACGCCGGAGCGCCGAAAGGCAACGACAAGGATTTGCCGCCGATGCCGAAATACGCCGCCGGTTGGACGTTCGGCGAACCGGATTTGGTGATTGAAATGCCGGTGGATTTTGAAGTTCCCGCCGAAGGCGAATTACCAATGCAGAACTTTTACGTCCCGGTTCCGTTTAGCGAGGAGCGATGGGTTGAAAAAGTCGAACTTCGTCCGGGCAATCCGGCAGTCGTGCATCATTCGATTGCCAATGTGGTCGCCTTGCCCGCGGGCACGAAAATCGTCAATGGCAAAGCGGTCAGCGGCGGCGCTTCGGATGCCGCGCTCAACAGCCAATCGGCGCGCGAAACCGGCGGATTGAGCGAAGGCGGCGCGCCCAGAAGCGGGCGCGAAGTCGTCTTGAGCCAGGATTCGTTTACGCGCTCCGGCGCGTTCAAGCTGGTCGGGCAAGCGCCGGGCAAAGGTTTTGAACGGCATCATCCCGGAACTGCCAAACGCATTCCGCCGGGAATGTATGTTCAGTTCAACATGCATTACCAACCCAGCGGGCGCGTCGAAAAAGATCGGTCGCGGTTGGGATTGTGGTTCGCCAAACAGCCGCCGAAATACGAAGTCCTGACCAAAGGCGTCACCGACAACGTTTTTATCGAAGGCAAGGAGTTGGCGGAAACTCGCATGATTAACGGCAAAGAAGTCAAAGTTCGCGGACGCATCCCGAACATTCCGCCAAACGTGGACAACTGGGAAATCAGCGCCGAAACGCCGATCAAGGAAGCGATCACGTTGTATGCCTTTGCTCCGCACATGCATCTGCGCGGCAAAGACATCAAATATACGTTGATCTGGCCGGACGGACGCAAACAAGTATTGCTCGATGTGCCGAAGTTCGATTTCAACTGGCAGTTGCATTACGAACTGGCCGAACCGATGAAGATTCCTGCTGGCAGCCGGATTCACGCCGTCGCGCATTACGACAATTCGATCAAGAATCGTTACAACCCCGCTCCGCACAAGGAAGTGTTTTGGAGCGAACAAAGCTGGGATGAAATGTTCATCCCGTGGTTTGAATACACCGTGGACAGCAAGCTGCTGACCAAACCCGCCGCGCACAGCGCGAGCAAATAACAAGTTGGAGGAAGAGGATAATGAACACGTTCAAGGTAGCGCTGATTCTTTCTATGCTGGCGATTTTCGCTGTCGCTTCCCAGACGCCGCAATCGCCGGAACCGCCGCTGGATGACAAACGGCTGACGATCCACACGCTGGTGCGCGAAGACATTTTTGCGGGCTTTCTGCAAAACGACCTGACTCGATTGGCCAGAGGCGAAAAGAACATCGAATTATTGATGGAAAAACGTCCGGGGTCGAAAGCCGAATTGCTGGCTTGGAAAGGCGGCGCGACTGTGTATCGCGCGGTTCGCGCCCTGGAAGAAAAACGGCAGGATGAGTTCAAGCAGAAGTATCAACAGGCGATGGACATCTTTGCCGAAGCCAACAAGCTGATGCCCGGCAACGGCGGCGTTGCAGCGGTCGAAGGCGGAACGCTTGTACTGTTTGCCGATCAATTGCCGAAAGAACATCGAGCGGCGGCGTGGGAACGGGCTTATTCCGCGTTCCAGATTTTGTGGAAATATCAGGGAGCCGGAATCGAAAAGATGCCAACGCACTTCAAAGGCGAATTGCTTGGCGGACTGGCGCAGGCTTCGCTTCGTACCGGTCGTAAGGAAGAAGCCAATCAGTATCTGGATAAAATCCTGGCGGTGTTGGGCGGCACTCCGTACGAACCGGTTGCCAAGCGCTGGAAAGCCGATCCTAAGTCGGCTGAAAACTCCACCATCGCTTGCATGACGTGCCACGAAGGCGGTCGTCTTTCGGCGAAGCTGACGGCACTGAACACGAAGTAATTGTCGAACTAAAGAAACTACAAATGGTCACGAACTCACACGAATAACAGACCACAAAAAGCACAGAAGGCACAAAATTGATTCAGTCGTTTTTGTGTCTTTTGTGTTTTTGGTGGTGAACAATTTTTCGTTCAGCATTATTCATTCGTGATCATTTGTGTTTATTCGTAGTTGGATCTTTTCCCATTCAAATAACTGCAATGACTCGAATCCTGATTCTCGCACTGCTGATATTCCCTCCGCTGTTCCAGCAAGCTGGCCAGCAACCTTCGCGCCCGACCGAACCGACCGATCCGATGCCTCCGCCGAACATGGATTACTTCCTCGGTTCCTGGGAATTTGATTGGAACGTGCCGGAATCGCCGCTTGGTCCGGCTGGCAAGCTCAAAGGCAAGGAAACATACAAGAAGCTCAACGCGACAACCTACGAAAGTGTGATCGAAGGCGATAGCCCGTTGGGAACGATCAAAGGCAAAGCCACCACCATTTACAACGAAAAAGACAAACAGGTAACGCGCACTGAAACTGGATTGTTCGGCGTTACCTCGATGAAAAAGACCGGTCCGATTGGCGGAGACCTCGGCGGGTATTACACGATTTTCTGGGAAACCGAGCCGATCAAGAAAGGTGGCAAAACCGTCAAGCTGAAAGGCAAAACGCTGATGCTGTCGCCCGCCAATTACCGTTTGCAGGTGCAGATTTCCGTTGACGGCGGGCCATACACCAACTTCGGCAATCCGTGGTTTCGCAAACAGGAATAAGCGTTGTTCGATTGACACGGGTGTATGAGCGGCCTAGCATCAAGTCGAAAGGGGAGTTATGCAGTCAACAGCGGCACGACAATCGGAAATTCAGGTACTGATTACGGAAGAGAGTTCAGCGGAAAATTCGCAAACGGCTTGGCGTGCGGTTGTGACGCAAATGCCGCACCTGGCGGTCGCAGGAGAAAGTCGGGAAGATGTAATCGCTGAAATCAAAAAATTAGTGGCTGGTTCAGTGCATCACGCAGAAGTCGTAACAATTCCTCTCACAAACGGTACTCAGGAAGATACGCTTTCGGCCAAGGGGTACCGACATTACGGCATCTTCGCTGACGACCCAGAGGCACTTAAGCTCTTTGATGAAATTGAAGAAGAAAGAAACAAACATTTTGTTGAACCGGTTCAACCCTGATGGCATATCTGTTGGATTCCAATATCTTGCGCCATTACAGCGCTCAGCATCCGACTCTTTCCGAGAACCTCAAGCGGGTGGCAAGCCACACCATTCTGATTCCAGTCATTGTTTATGCCGAGCAGCTTCGCGGCAGAATTGAGGGGTTGCTCAATGCGGAGCCGCAACGACTGCTGCTCGCGCAACAACATCTGAAAGCGACTCAGGAATTGCTGAGTGACTTTGAAATCCTCGACTTGGATGAAGCGACAACATCAGTTGTTGAGCGTCTGAAACGGCAAATTAAAACTCGAAAGCGTTATGCTGACATTGTCATGGCAGCGCAGGCAATTGCCGGGAACCACGTTATCGTGACCAGGAATATCGCTGATTTCCAAGACATCCTGCCATCCGCACAGCTTCAAAACTTGGTAGATAACCGAACAGGCTAACCCGACTTCCCGTTGAGGAGACTACGCCAATGAAAGTATTTGGCAGAAGCTGGAAGACCGTTTTCTTCCTTTTATTGTCGCTTTCCATTTTTGTTTCGGCGATTTACTTTCACTTTTCTGCTAAAGCCGCGTTGCAACAACCCGCTCCCACTTCCGCCGAAGGCGCGGCGTTGTACAAACAGCGGTGCGCCGTTTGTCACGATGAAGCGCAGGATCGAGTGCCGCCACTGTTTCTGATTCGCCGTCGTTCGGCAGAAGACGTGATTCAAACTCTGACCAGCGGTTCGATGAAACAACAGGCAAAAGGCTTGAGCGAAGAACAGATTCGACAGCTCGCCATTCATTTGACCGGAAAGTTGCCTGGCGAACCGATTCGCAATCTGGACGCCAACAAATGCACGGGCGCTGCTCCGCCGATCAAACTTGCGGCGGACGATTGGAACGGTTGGGGACGCGATCTGGATAACACGCGGTATCAACCCAACTCCGGCCTCAAACCCGAAGACATTCCCAAACTGAAAGTGAAATGGGCGTTCGCGCATCCGGGGCCGATGGCAACCGGACAACCGACAATCATCGGCGACCGATTGTTTCTGACCACCGAAGCCGGATACATCTTCAGCCTGAATGCCAAAACCGGTTGCACGTATTGGGTGATGAACGCCGGTTCCGCCGTGCGCGCGGCAATGACAGTTGCGCCACTGTCGAAAGGAAAATTCGCGCTGTATTTCGGCGATGAGCGTTCGACCGTTCAAGCTGTGGACGCTGAAACCGGCAAGCTGCTTTGGAAAACAAAAATCGAAGATCATGTCTTGTCGCGCATCACCGGTTCGCCTGTGTTGCATCGCAACCGGATTTTCGTGCCAGTGTCGTCGTTTGAAGAAACTGCCGGACGTGACACCAAATACGAATGCTGCACCTTTCGCGGCAGCATCGTTGCGCTGGACGCCGCGACCGGCAAAGTCTTATGGAAAGGCTTCACGGTGCAGGACGCGCCGAAACCGTTCAAGAAAAATTCCGCAGGCACGCAAATGTACGGCCCGGCTGGAGGCGCAATCTGGTCGGCTCCGACGGTGGATGCCAAACGCGGCATGATTTACGTCGGAACAGGCAATTCCTACACTGATGTCGAAACCGCGCACACCGATGCGATCATGGCATTTGATCTGGCGACGGGACGAGTTCGCTGGACGAATCAATTGACGCCCAAAGACAACTTTCTGGTCGGATGCCGCCAACCCGGCGTAGGCAATTGTCCCGAACAGGCTGGGCCGGATTACGATTTTGGCAGTTCGGTCATTTTGCGAACGTTGCCGAATGGAAAACAGGTCATTCTGGCTGGGCAAAAATCAGGCGTGATGTACGCGCTCGATCCCGACAATCAGGGCAAAAAGATTTGGGAAGCGAAAGTCGGCAGCGGAGGCGCGCTGGGCGGCATTGAATGGGGCTTTGCCGCGGACAACGAAACTGTTTTCGTTCCTGTCGCCGATGTCAGCGGAGCGGCGCGCAAACCCGGCATCACTGCTTTGAAAATTGCCACAGGCGAACGGCTCTGGCACGTGCCTGCGCCTGCGGCAAAATGCGCTTGGGGCACGACGCGCTGTTTGAATTCGCAATCTGCGGCGGCGACGCTGATTCCCGGCGCAGTGTTTTCCGGCACAGCCGATGGCACGTTGCGCGCCTATTCCACCAAAGACGGCGCGATAATGTGGAGCTACGACACGGCGCAACCGACTCAAACTGTCAATGCAGGCATAACCAAAGGCGGCACGCTCGACGGCGGCGGGCCAGTGGTGGTCAAAGGAATTCTCTACACCAATTCCGGTTACGGACGGTTGATCGGTCAGCCAGGCAATTTATTACTGGCGTTTTCGATGGAAGGGAAATGACGAAGATAAAAAAAGCTCTTTGACGCGAAGCAGGTCTTCGCGGGCATAGCTGTTGAAGATGGATTTTGTCGCTCATGGCCAATCTGAAAAGATCAATCGTTTTGTTTGATGGCCAGATGCATGCCATCGCCGACGCCGATCAAACTGGTGAAAACTCGTTCGTCGTCATGTAGTTTGGCATTCAGCGCACGCAACGCCACGGTGTCGGCATCTTGCTCGCTGTTATCGGCGACTTTGCCGTACCAGAGCATGTTGTCGAAAACGATCAATCCGCCTTTGCGAAGCAGTTTAAGCGCGCGTTCGTAATAAGCGTCGTAATTGGATTTGTCGGCATCAATAAAGGCGAAATCGAATGTGCCAGCATGCCCATCGGCCAGCAGCGCGTCGAGCGTTTCAACGGCAGGAGCCAGCTTCAACGTGATTTTGTCGGCGACTCCGGCTTCGGCCCAATAGCGCCGCGCAACCGAAGTCCATTCTTCGCTGACATCGCAGGCGAAAATCTGTCCGTCAGAGGGAATCGCCAGCGCCGTGCAGAGCGAGCTGTAGCCAGTGAAGACGCCGACTTCCAGCGTTTTTTTCGCGCCGATCAGTTTCAGCAACAACATCATGAATTGCCCCTGCACGGGCGAAATCGCCATGATCGCCATCGGATTTGTGGAGTCGGTTTCTTCGCGCAATCGGCGCAGCACGTCCGGTTCGCGCAGCGAATTGTTCAAGATGTAGGCGTAGAGAGTTTCCGTAAGCGCAAGAAATTGGTTTGACATGATTTTCCCTCGCGTTATTTCGATGCCGTTGCGGAACGGTAACCCATTTCCAGGCCTTTGGTCGTGGTGTAGTACTTCGCCAGCATGTTCGGATTTTCCCACGTGGGCAGCGTTTTCGGATCGCGCAGGTAACCGAGGAAGCGGCGCATCACTTCGGCAAAATGGGCTTCGTGGCCGTCGCGGAATTTATCGGGAATGGTCACTAACAATCTGTTGCCGCGTTCTTCGACGCCGACGCCAGCGTATTTCGATTGCAGCGCGGCGACCTTCTTTTTCAGCGCAGCCAGAATTTCGGCTTTGCTGCTGGCGCTGTTCGGCACGACGTACAGTTCCGGCTTCCAGTTTTCTTCCTTGCCCTGGCGGATTTCCAAGCTGGATTTTGTGCCTTTGAAAATCGCGACGTGCGTGTCGCCACCGCCTGCCGGAGCTTCGTAATTCCAGATCACATCCAGTTTGGTGTGAATGCCGCGTAGTGCGTAAGTCATTGCGCCATTGCAGTAATAATCCAGCTTGCCGTCTTTGACGCTGGCAGTCAGGTAATCGGGAAAGGCTTTTTCGTTTGTCACGCGCGAAAATTCCGGCAACGTCATCACCGTCGGCCAGCGTTTGCCCGAAAGCACGTTGACGTCTTTTTTGTAATCAATCACCTGTTTGGGGAAGAGCATCCACTGCACCAGATCCACCAGGTGCGTGCCGACATCAGCGACACCTTCGCCCTGCTGTTTGACATCGAAAAACCACGCCGGGCGAATGTTCGGCGCGCCGGCCACTACTTTCAGAATGTGGTGAATGCTTTCAATGTAAACCGCCGGATCGCTTTCCGAACCTTTTTGCATCTGGCCGAAAACTTCGGGCGCGTGAATCAACTCTTTTTGCAGGATGGTCGTAATTTCCGACCGCTCGGTCATGATGTCGTAAGCGATCAGCTTTTTGCTTTCCGCAGCCTTGAACGTCGCTTCGAGCTTCGGAAAATCCGCCGCGTTGATGATCCAGGGTTTGTCCACCAAGACATTCAATCCGCCTTCGACCGAAGCCTTGATGCGGTCAATTTTGCCTTGATTGCGGCCAGCCATCGTCACCACATTGCCGGGACGTTCAGCCAACATGCGCGCCAGCGGATCGCCGCCCGCGTGAATTTCCATTTCCCAACGGGTCGGACTGTCTTTGCGATTGTTGAAATTGGCGATGCGTTTCAGGTGTTCATAAAGATCAAAGCCGAGCGGCGCGTAGACGTGAACACGAGGCGAAACGTCGGGGTACATTTCTTTCTGCACCAACCCGGCATGAAAGTGACCGGGATCAAGGGTCATGATTTTGACTTCGTTCATATCTTTGCTTTTGGTCTTTTGTTGAGCCAACGATTCGGATTGCGGCAGGCTCCACAATGCCAATATGGCCACGGCCAGCAATGCGACAGAGTAAGCGAGTGAAAATTTGCGAAAAGTTTTCAGCATAGTGTTCCTCTTACTTTTTATCGGTGATTTCTTTCAACATCACAGGCGCGCCACCACGAGCTTTGCTCAGATCAGCGGCTTCCATGAAAGCCATCAGTTCCAGCGTTTCTTCCGGTGAAACCGGCGCAACACCGGTTTGGAAAAACTTGATGATTTCGACCAGCAACGGACGGTAATCCGTTTTGATCGGCGGCATGGCTCCGGCATTCCCTTTGGCTCCGAATGCGACGGCTCCGTAATCCTGTTTGCCATCGCGGATGCCGCGAAACGTGCCCAATCGTCCGTCTTTCCATTTGCCGGTGACTACATCGGCTCCTGCAGCATTGGTGCGCGTGACGGATTCGCAGCCCGTACCCATCAATGTGTAAAGCATTTCAACGCCGTGAATGCCGTACCAGAACAAATCCGGGTGATGGGGTTCGGTCGGAGAAGGGCTGAAGGTCATCGCTCCCAGAATCCCGCCGAGTTTGTCGTTGGTTTTCATCGCCACAATGTCGTTGGCGTATCGCAAACTGGATGTGCTGAAAAACGGCGTGCCGCTTTCGCGCGACAGGCGGACGATTTCGCGCGCGTCGGCATAACTTGCTGCAAACGGCTTATCAATAAAGACTCGTTTTTTCGCTTTGAAAACCGGGCGAACCTGAGCCAGATGCGGACGACCATCCACGCTTTCCAACAAGACAGCATCCACTTTGGTCAGCAGTTCTTCGATGGACGCGACGATTTCCACGCCGTATTTGTCGCGGATTTCCGCGGCGAAACGTTCCACGCGCGTGTGGCTGGATTCGACATCGTGGCTGCCGCCTTTGAACGCGGCAACGACGCGGGCGCCGGGAATGTAACCCGGCTCTTTGGGATCGTTCAGCAGTTTGGTAAACGCCGGAACGTGCGAGGTGTCCGTGCCTATGATTCCGACTTTGATCGGTTCCTGCGGGGCGGCTTGCGGCTGGTCTGTGGTGAACGAAATGCCAATCAGCAAACACAAAACGGCCAGCGCCAACAATCGGGTGAAAAGTTTCATGGGTGTCAATTTCCTGTGTGGGGTGTTTTCAACAACGAAGAACTTTCTGTGTCCAGATAGACGGTCGTGTTCCGGTGCGCTTTCAAAATCGAAGCCGGGTAGAGAGGTGAAATCGGATTTTCAAAACAGTTGCGAACCGCTTCGGCTTTGCGCGCGTCGGGAACGATGCAGATGATTTCCTGCGATTTCATGATCTGGCGCACCGACATTGAAATGGCTTGCGTCGGAACGTCTTCGAGTCCGGCAAACCAACCTTCGCCGACTTGTTGACGGCGACAGGCTTCGTCCAGATTGACGACGATGTACGGCGCTTCGGTTTCAAAATCCGCCGGAGGATCGTTGAAAGCCAGATGGCCGTTTTCGCCGATGCCGACGAAAGCGACGTCAATCGGCGCGGCGGTAATCAAATCGCCTATGATCTGGCACACTTCGTTCGGGTCGCGTTCTCCGTTGAGCAGATGAAAGTGCGTCAGACCGGCGGGTTCGATGAATCGTTCCAGCAGATATTTGCGAAAGCTGGCGGGGTGTGTAATTGGCAATCCGACATATTCGTCCAGATGAAACATCTCGACCTTGGCCCAGTCTATGTCAGGAGTGGCGATCAGAGATTTCAAGAATTCAAATTGCGACATGCCGGTGGCGGCGATGATGCGTGCCTGACCGCGTTCTGCGATGGCGCGTTGAATGGCTGCGGCAGCCTGTTGCGCAGCGGCTTGTCCAAGTTGGCTTTTATCGGTGAAGACTTTTAGAATCACGAAGCTTTTTGCCTTTCAATAGGTAGTTTTGATTTGCAGCGACAAGGAAGCCGTAGCTTCCCACACGCGGCTGCAACAGGCAAGAAATCATCTCTCAAATACCAAAGACAATTCAGTGAGGACGCTCGATGAATCATTTGATCTCGCTGGCGGGATTTTTTGTGTTCGCCGCCATTGCCTGGTTGTGTTCCGCCAATCGCCGCAAAGTGGATTGGCGAACCGTCGGTTGGGGAATCGGCTTGCAGTTTCTGATCGGCTTGCTGGTGTTCAAATTGCCCGGTTCGCGACAGGCGTTTTTGTGGCTGAACGACGGCGTGCTGGCGTTGCTGGACGCTGCCAAAGCCGGTTCGGATTTTCTGCTGGGGCCTTTGTCTACCGGCAAAACGCAGGAAGGCGCGTCGCTCGGCTTCATTCTGGCGTTTCAAGCCTTGCCGATTGCCATTTTCTTTTCGGCGTTTGCAGCGGCGCTTTATCATTTCGGTATTCTGCAATTCATCGTGCGGCTGTTCGCCAAATTGTTTCATCGCACGATGGGTATCAGCGGAGCCGAATCGCTGGCTGGCGCGGCGAACATTTTTGTCGGCGTGGAATCAGCGTTGGTGGTGCGTCCTTACGTTGAGCGCATGACACGGTCGGAATTACTGACCGTGCTGACCACCGGAATGGCCACTGTGGCTTCGACGACGTTGGGGTTGTACGTGATTATGCTCGGCGAAAGTTTTCCGCAAATCGCCGGGCATCTGATGTCGGCTTCGATCATTTCCATCCCCGCGGCGGTTGTCATGGCCAAATTGTTGTTGCCGGAAACCGAAACGCCCGAAACCGCCGGCAGCATTCCGAAGGAGGAAACAGTTCCACACGCCCGCAATCTGATGAGTGCCATCATCGAAGCTTCGATGGACGGTATGCGATTGGCGGCTGGCATAGCGGCGTTGCTGGTTGCCGGATTAGGCATGGTGGCGTTGCTGGATAAGTTGATTGGTTGGCCAAGCCGGTTACTGGGATTGTCCGAACCGCTGTCCATCGTCAAGATTCTGGGCTGGGTGTTTTATCCGCTGGCGGCATTGTTGGGCATCGCGCGCGCGGATATTGCCGAAGCTGGCCGTTTGTTGGGCGAACGCGTTTTGTTGACGGAGGTTTTTTCGTATCAGGAATTGTCCGTGATGATTGCCAACGGGCAGATTACCGATCCGCGCACGGTGGTGATTTTGACATACGCCTTGTGCGGATTTACGCATGTCGCTTCGATTGCGATTTTTGTCGGAGGAACCGCCGCGCTGGCTCCTTCGCGGCGCGACGATCTGGCGGCGCTGGGTTTTCGCGCCTTGCTGGCGGCGACGCTGGCAACTTTGATGACCGGCTGCATCGCGGGAATTTTCAGCGACGGCAACGGCGTCCTGCTGAACCTTGCCAGGTGATGATGCCTATGGGATATGGAGCAACTGCTTTTGTTGCAGATGTTCTTTTCATTTTCCGTTTACCTTTTTCCAATTGTCATTGGTCATTGCTGAGTTGATGACCGTGAAAGCCCCAATATCTTGTGTCAGCAAGAAGCGAAGGCTTCACGTCCGTTCAAGCCCAGCCAGATGCGAAGGCGCGGATATACATCCGCTGTATAAATTCCCGACCGACAAGGAAACCAATCCGAACTTCGCTGGCAAGATCAAATGGAACTTCAACAAGTTTTTGATTGACAAGAACGGCAATCCGATTGCGCGATTCGATTCGGGCGATAAACCCGAAAGCGCGAAAGTGACTCAGGCGATTGAGCAGGCGCTGAAGTAGTTTGAGGAAACAAGCCAAGAAACAAATGCAGGTCAGTTATTTGCCGCCAGACTCAGGAGATGCGCATGTGCAGGAATTGGCGCTTCATGTCCTGCGAGAAATAAATGTCAGTGTAAACAGAGCAACGCTATGGACAAGAACCCACGAGCGTAGGCACGGTCAAACTCATTGCGCGAGTCAGCGCCAGCGGGGTCAACAAATTTTTGTTCAGCTTCGCCGGGCCGCGGTTGAGCGCCAGCCCGGCCAGACCAAGCTCGTCGGAGGCATGAAAAACCATCCGCCAATCCTTCCCGCCGCTGAGCAGTTGCGCAAAGCTGGGCGTTGTGAGCGGGAAAGCGTCGGAAAGCGCCGAGAAGAATTGCGCCCGCGTGGCCGTGGCGGTGAAGGGAGCGAAGCTCTCCGGCTCGCTCTTTGGGTACAGGATGCCGCGAAAACCGCCGATGGGCGATACCCTGGCGCCCAAGTTCCCACCGAGGCGATGGAAGACGAGCAGCGTGTCGTTGCCGTCGGCGGGATTCGGCACATCCGTCAGCAACAAGGTGCGCGCCGCGCGGCTGTAGCTGACGTCGTCAAAATTGATTGTCGGCGGGCCAGCGATCACCGGCAGGCTGACGCCTTCGGGAAACAACGCTTGGAACGTCTCCGCCTTCACGTCCGTGGCGCTGTGACCGGACGCCAGCCAAATATCCTCTTTGCCGGTTAGATGGTTGAAGCTCAGCGGACTGCCGGTTACAGCGTCAACCGCGCTGGCGATGAGAAAGCCGCGGATGCCCGGGTCAAAGTCGGAAGCCAGGAACGTGACGCTCGCTTCCGGCGGAATGCAGGCAAAGCTGTCGGCGACCGCACCGTCCTCCGCCACGAAGAAAAGATGTACCGTCACGCGTTGCGCCGGGTGACGATTGAAGAGCGTAATGCGGGTGTTTTCGCTCGCTCCCTGCGAAGTGTAAAAGCTGAAGAGCAAGACCGAGCCTTTGCTGCCTTGCCCCGACGCGCCGGGCGGCGCGGGTTCGCCTACCGCGCCCTGATATTCCGTATTCCCATTCGCCACGATCAAAGTGAAGGAACGGGCAACTCCGCAAACATTGGTGACCGTGACCGTGTGGTTCCCCGTCGGCCTGGCCCGGCCGATGCTGACGCCGCCGCTCGTCTGATCCACGCTGAGGTCGCCGCGGAAACTCGGCGCCGCGACCGTAAAGCCGAAGAAACCTTCGGGCGGCGCTTCCGGCGTGATCAGCCGCGCCGAGTTCAAACTGACTGGCTGGGGCGACGCATAGCGCCACGCCGTCTCAGCGATATTGACCCGTACCGCTCCGAAACCGGTTTCTCCATCTCCATCGGTGACTTGTAACACCACGTTCTGCGCGCCCAGCGGCGCGGCGCAGTTGACAGCCACGTCCGCGCTGACCGTGCCGTTGTCGTTCACCAGATTGGTCACGGAAATAAAACCAGGGGCGGAAAAAAACGCCACCGTCAGCGCCCCGGCAGGCGTCTCGGTATCCATAACAGTGGCGACGACGGAACGCTGGGCAGGCGCTCCCGGAACCCGCGTGATTATGCTTGGCCTGAGCCGCGGCGGGACGAAAGCCTCACTGGTTTTGGTGGCGGGGCGACTGGATGCCGTCAGACCTGACGTGAGCAGCAATGCGAGTGAAATCACCAAACTGGAAAAATGAGTAATGCGAAGATGGGAGCGCATAATCTCTCCTGATTTGTTGGACGGACAGGTCGCCGTCCGTTAGATCGTTGCGGCCGTCGCTCAGATTGATTCATTACCGCCGCGGAAATCGCCTTGATGAGCGCCTTCGAGCCGAAGTTACGAACATCCCAACGCGAACCTGATAGCCGAGACGCTGCTGGTCAGCGCATCGGCCAGTGACCTGGGGATCTGTCTTCCACGTTGCGCCCGCACTTGGTTGAGGAAGTCCCGCAACTTGCCGCAAGCCGTTGTTACATCACCTGACGTTAAAGCGGCCAGCGCCGCGTTGAGCTTGGCGTTGAGACTGGTCTTAAGACCGGCGGAAAGCGCAGTCGCGTTGTTGACGGTGGCGATCACGGCATTGATCTGGGCCGCCGGCGGCGGCGTTGAGTCGCTCTGATACTTTGCCACAAAGACCTCCGTGCCTGAGCCGGCTGCGGTGGTCAGAATGGTCTGGTTCGATTCTCCCGCACCAAAGGTGACGCTCGTGGGGACACCGGCGCTCCCGCTCACATCGCCAAAAACTCCGGTCACATAGCTGTTGCCGCCGCCGTCCACCGCGATGCCGCGTCCCGCTTCCGTCTTTGGCCCGCTGGCTTGTTTGGCCCAAAGCAGCATGCCGTTGCCGGCATATTTGGCGACGAAGATGTCCGACGGCCCGCCAGCGATTGGCACTGCATTAGTGAGAGTGGTCTCGTTGGCTTCCCCTACACCGAAAATGACCGAGATTTCAAAACCGCCCGTCACGTAACTGCTGCCGCCGCCGTCCACCGCGATGGATAGGCCGCCATCCTGGCCTGGGCCGCTGGCCTGTTTCGCCCAGAGCAGGCTGCCGTTGCCGGCATACTTGGCGACGAAGATGTCCGGTTGAACGCCGGAGCTCATCAAGGTCGTCTGACCCAATTCTCCCGGCGCGAAGGTTGCGCTGCCCGCGAAATTGCCGGTCACGTGGCTATTGCCGGCGCTGTCCACGGCGAGGCCTTCGCCTTCCACGGACGCGCCTGCTCCGCCTGCCGCACGTCTGGCCCACAGCAATGCGCCGTTACTGTCGTACTTGGCGAGAAAGAGTTCGTAGACGCCCGCGCTGCTCAGCGTGGTCTGGTTGGCCTCGCCCGGCCCAAAGGTGATGGAGCCGGCGAAACGACCGGTCGCATAGCTGTTGCCCGCGCCATCCACTGAAATCGCCGCGCCTGTGGCGGAACTGGGATTGACGCCATCATTTTGCGCATGCCTGACCCAGAGCAAAGCACCATTGACCCCATACATGGCCGCAAAAAAGGACCCTTCGCCGAGTTCCGTCCCGAAATGACCAGTCACATAGCTGTTACCCGCGCCATCCACCGCGATGCCGCGTCCATGTTTGCCAACGTCAACGACGCCTGGGATGAAGTCCGCGCCGGCTTGCCTGGCCCAAACCAAATTGCCACTGCTGTCATACTTGGCCACAAACAGGTCTGCATCACCCGAAGCGAATCCGGGAAGCATCGTTCCGTCGTGGAAGGTGATGCCAAAGCGGAAGACACCGGTCACGTAGCTGTTGCCAGCACTGTCAACCGATATGGCCTCGCCTCGCGTCTCGGGTGAGCCGCTAGCTTGTCTGACCCACAGCAAAGCGCCATTGCTGCCATACTTGGCTACGAAGACGTCTGAGCCTGCACTGGTCAGGGTCGTCTCGTTGGCCTCGCCCGGCCCGAAGGTGGCGCTCCCTGTAAACCAGCCGGTCACATAGCTGTTGCCCGCGCCGTCCACAGCGATGCCTTCTCCTTGATCGAAGTTGGTCCCGCCGGCTCGTTTGGCCCAGGCAAGCGACTGCCCCAGGGCAACTTCCTCTGCTGTTGCGACCAGCGCCAAAACAACCAGAAACAGCGCGGCCAAGCGACCGACTTGAAATACGTTCATGTCTTAATCTCCCTGTGCTGTAGTGAATGGCCTATCCCTGCTGAAGTATTCGGCGCAGTTCGAGCATATTTTCTTTATGCACATAAGCGAATGCGCCAGCGCTCTTAGCCGCCGCGCGCAACCTAGCATCGTCATATCCCGTCACGATAACGATCCGGGCTTCGGGGAAGGCCGCTTTGATTTGCCGCGTGGCCGCAAGCCCGTCCATCTCGTTCATCTTGATGTCCATCAGCACCCAGTCCGGTTGGCACTGCCTGTAAGCCGCCAGCGCCTGTGCTCCGTCGTCGCATTCCACAAAAGTTTCTGCCAGATCGCCCAACAGCTTTTTAGTCAGCAGGCGCATCGGCTCGTTGTCTTCGACGAGTAAGATCGTCATTTTTCCTCTGTTACGGAATGAGTCTCAGGCAGGAGCGAATATACGGCGGGCCGAGCGCGAGGGGAATTCGCCGTGCGGCGGATTTTCGGCTACGCAGTTCGGCGGATTTTTTCTACGCAGTTCGGCGGAGGGCGATGGAGTGCCGATGAATTACGTGAGTTCGGTTTTATGTTCAAGGGCGTAGTCGAGCAAGGCATAGCTGCCGTGCAAGTCCAGTTTCTTGCAAATGTTTTCTCGATGTGTCTTCACGGTACTTGCGTCAATGAACAACTCGTCGGCAATCTGTTTGCTGGTTTTGTGGGCAGCGATCAGGCGCAGCACATGCTGTTCTCGCGCGGTCAGGCGAGGCAGGTTGGGATTCTGCTCAGCCAACGCAATAGCGCGCTTGCGTTGATTGATCAGGAACGTCGAGAGCGAAGGACTGATGAAATTCTGCCCGGCGGCAACGGTGTGGATGGCTGCGAGAATATCGTTTACGGCGCTGTCCTTGAGCACATAGCCTTTGGCATCGCGGTCGAGCGCGGCGGTAAAGAATCGTTCGTCTTTGTGCATCGTCAAAACGATGACCGCGACCGGCAGCTTCTTTTCCTGAAGGGCGCGCAGCACTTCGATGCCATCCTTGCCCGGCATTTCCAGATCGAGGATGGCGATCTCCGGCTGGCAGGCTTGTATGTGCGCCAGCGCCGCTTCTCCGTCTTCGGCTTCGGCGACGATTTTCAGCTTCGCATCCGTCTCAATCACGTTGCGCAAACCGCGGCGGAAAATGGGATGATCGTCTGCAATCATGATGCGAATTTCATGCTTCATGGCGTTCCTCCTGTAAGTTCAGTGTGACCGTGATGATCGTCTCCTGACCGGGAATCGAATGGATCGCTTCTTTGCCGCCAAGCATTCGGGCGCGCTCGGAAATCCCGGTCAGGCCAAAACCGCGATGCCGTGACTCGGCCAGGGCGCCCGTTTCGACAATGAAGCCTTTGCCGTTGTCATGAATCACAAGCTGAACTTTTCGGCCATCGCGGCTGAGCGTCAATTTCGCTTCGGTAGCGCCGGAATGTTTGATGATGTTGTTGATCGCTTCCTGCGCGATGCGGTACAGATTCACCTCCGCCTCTTTCGAGATGCCGTCAACCGCATCAATCTCCGCCGAAAAGCGAATCGTGGAAGCGTTGGCAACCGTTTCGATCATGAATTCCAGCGCAGCTTTCAGGCCGAGCCTGTCCAGATGATAGGGGCGCAAACCTTGCGTGATCTTTCGCACCTCTTCCAGAGCCTGCGAAGTCATCGCGGAGATTTCATGAAGCTGTTCCTTCGCCGTAGAACCGTCTTCGGCGGAGTTCAAACCGAGCAGCGCGCTGTTTTTAACCACCAGCAGATTTTGCCCCAGGCCATCGTGCAGTTCGGAAGCGATTCTCTTTCGCTCGCCTTCTTGCGAGTCAATCAACTGCTGCGAAAACGCCTGCTGCATTGCATGTTCTTTTCGCAAATGGCTGATGCGGCTTTTGTAGCGCCAGAAAATGATCGTCGTGATTGCGAAGGTCACTAGCGCTACAAACCACCACCTGCGCCAGAAAGGAGGAATGACGACGATTCCCAGGCTCTTTCCTTCTGTGTTCCAGACTCCGTCACTGTTTGCGGCTATCACTACGAATCGGTAACGCCCATCAGGAATTTGATGATAATGAACTATCCGCCGGTCGCCAGCGTCTATCCAATCTTCGTCAAGCCCTTCCAGCTTGTATTTGAATTTGACTTGTTCCGGCTTGATGAAACTCGGCGCGGTGTAGTGAATCTCGAAGCTATGGTTTTCGGGCGGAATCTCCACACTGTTCAGAAAATCAACCGGTTTGTCGTCCAAGCGGAACTCTTCGATGATGACGGGCGGCGGCACAGAGTTGAATTGAACGGCTTTGGGATCAACGATGGCCACGCCGCCTGCCGTCGGAAACCACAACCTGCCATCGGCTGTCTTCAAACCTGAAGGTTGGCGACCGCCATTGCATTCCAGACTTGCCATGCCATCTTTCGTGCCGAAAACGACCGATGTTATGGAACGGACTCTTCCTTCCGCGAAATCGTTCAACTCCCGGCGGCTGACGCGATAGATGCCGCGATTGCAACCCATCCATAAATTGCCCGCGTCGTCTTCCAGAATCTGGAACACACCGTTGTCGTGTAAGCCTTCTTTCGTGGTGTAGCGCGTCAGCCGTCCATCTTTCAGGCGATACAACCCGCCGTCATACGTGCCAATCCACAACACACCGTCGCCGTCTTCGTAAATCGCCCGCACCTGATTGCCGGTGAATCCGTCGCGTCCGGTGAAGGCCGTGAACACGCCGTCTTTCAATCGGGTTATTCCCTGAAAACCGCCAATCCATAGCGATCCCGCGCGATCTTCCAGCAACGTCGTCGCTCGATCATGCGACAAGCCATCTTTCGCTGTGTAGCGGGTGAGTTGGCCGTCTTTCAGCTTCACCAGTCCCGCATCGGTGGCGAACCAGAAATTACCCTCGCGGTCTTCGTGCATCGCCCAGACGTTGCTGCTGAGGAAGCCGGATTCGTCCTCGTAGCGGATGAAGCGGTCATCCTTGAAATAGGTGATTGCGCCACTCGCGCCGACCCACAACCTGCCGGAGCTGTCTTCGTAGGTGCAGGTAATATTGTTCGCGGGCAAGCCGTTTTTAGTGCTGTAGTGGGTGAAGCGGCCTTGTTCATATTTGTTCAGGCCGCCGCCCCAGGTTCCAATCCAGATGACGCCCGCCCGGTCATGAAAAATGGAATAGACTTGATTGAGAGAAAGCCCTTCGCGTTCAGTGAGTAAAGCTATTGTCAAATCCCGCCTGCGATGCAGCCCCGCAGATGTGCCAATCCACAACGAGCCTTCGCGGTCTTCATAGAGCGCGAACGCCGTGAAGCTGTGCGCCAGTTCGCGTTTGCCGTCTCGGATGTGATGCAGATTGCCTGTGAATTCTCCCAGCCAGAGATCGCCTTTGCGGTCTTCATAAAAGACGCCTTCAATAACGTTGCCCGGCACCCCTTCGAGTGTGGTGTAAAGCTTGCGCTGCCCATCCGTCACTTTCACCACGCCTACGCCTGGGGCTTGAACCCATAGATTGCCGCGGAAATCTGCGTTGACATTGAGAATTTGCGCGGTTGATAACGCCGCTGGCAGGGAATACGTTTTCACGCGCCCTTTGACGAGGCAATGCAAGCCTGTGGCATCCTGATTCCACCAGGGGTATCTCCTTCTACCGATTTCACCGTACACACCGTGCGTGAAATCTTCCGGCTTGAAGTTGATAAAACGTTCGCCATCGAATTTCGTGACGGCAATGACTTCGCCCGTCCAGTTGATCCATAGATTGCCTGCCTCGTCTTCTTCAAGTCTGACGGCTATCGCGTGAGGCAATCCGTTTTCACCCGTGTAAGTGCTGAACTTTCCGTTGCGGTAGCGAATCAACATACCATCATCGGTGCCGGCCCAGAGCGTGCCCTTGCTGTCCTCAAGCAGAGACTGCATGCGCTGGCTTTTTATGCCTTCGGTGCTTCTGTCGAAAACCACGAATCGCGCTCCGTCAAAGCGCACCAATCCGCCGTAGGTCGCCAGCCACAGATAGCCGTCACGGGTTTGCAGAATGTCAACGACAGAATTTTGCGGCAGCCCGTTCTCAGTCGTCCAGGAGTCGAACTGATATTGAGCCAGCGTGTCGGGCGCGAGAGCGAAAGAAAAAATCAGCCAGGCGCTGAACCTTCTCAGCCACGGTCGTGCTTGCACGGTAGTGTTTACTCTCATGGCCTGACTCCTGTCTGGAACTGGTAACTACCTGGAAAGCGCTAGGTGCGCAGGCAATAGAAGCATGGAAAGATTGCGACCAGACAAGCAAAACAATAACGGCCAGCCGATCTGATTTCGGCTAGCCGTTTTTGTTATTCGCCTTCGGGTGGAGTTTCGTCTTCATCCAACTCGTCCGTTCCGCCTTTGCCGCGGCTGGGACGTTTGATGCCGAATTTGTCCAGCCGGTATTGCATCGTGCGGAACGACAAGCCCAGCAGCTTGGCTGAGCGCGTGATGTTCCAGCCGGTTTGTTCCATCGCCTGCATAATCAGCGAGCGTTCCAGTTCTTCAAACGAAATGCCTTCGGGCGGAAGTTTGAATCCGCCCGTGCCTTCGATCTGGGCAACCTGGCGAATTTCCATCGGCAAATCTTCGCCGGTGATTTCGTCGCCTTCAGCCAGCAGCAAGGCGCGTTCGATGGCCGATTCCAGTTGGCGCACATTGCCCGGCCATCCGTAATTCATAATCAGGCTGCGGGCTTCGCCGGAAAGCCGGATTGGCCGCGAAGCGTTGGCGCTGTGTTTGTGCAGGAAGAAATTGGTCAGCACTTCAATGTCGTCGCGGCGCTGGCGCAGCGGAGGAATCTGAATCGGAATGACGTTCAGCCGGTAATACAAATCTTCGCGAAACCGTCCGTCTTTGACCATCGCTTCCAGATCGCGGTTGGTGGCGGCCAGCACGCGCACGTCCACCTTGATCGCTCTGGTTCCGCCCACGTGCGTGACTTCTTTTTCCTGCAAGGCGCGCAACAGCTTGGCCTGCATGCTGGGGCTGACTTCGCCGATTTCGTCCAAAAACAACGTGCCTTTGTCGGCGATTTCAAACAGCCCTTTCTTTTCGGCATGCGCGCCGGTGAAGCTGCCTTTTTCGTGGCCGAAGAGTTCCGATTCCAGCAGGTTTTCGTTGATCGCTGCGCAATTGACCGCCTGGAATCGTTCGTTGATGCGCGGGCTGGCTTTGTGAATGGCGCGGGCGATGCGCTCTTTGCCGGTGCCGGATTCGCCGCGAATCAACACGGTCGAAGACGAAGGCGCGACTTTGACGATCATCTTTTTGACGCGCTCCATGGCGTCAGAAACGCCGATGATTTCTTCGTCCACGGCTTTCATCTGGGAAACGGCTTTGGCGACGGTTTCGAGCAGCTTGGCGCGGTCGAGCGGTTTTTCCAGATAATCGAAAGCCCCGCCGCGCAAGGCTTCCTTGACGGTTTCAATCGAACCGTGCGCAGTCATCAAAATCACCGGCGTCGAGCTATCCAACTGCGCCAGTTCGTTCAACAATTGCAGCCCGTCCATGCCGGACATTTTCAGATCGGTCAGCACCAGATCGAAATTTTCGTGCTTGAACGAACGCAGCGCGTCCTGCCCGGAAGCGGCGGTTTTGACTTCGTACCGCGCCGCGCCGGTTTCGTCGAATTCGCCGGTCAGGATCATTTGCAAAATGTCGCGTTGATTTTTTTCGTCATCAACAACCAGAATTTTTCTTGCAGCCATCAGGTCTCCAATGCGGATACGTGGTGCGGTACGGCGAGCGTGAGCGACCTGCGACTCTAACGTGTTGCCTGCCGAGACAACCAGGTCGCTCACGCTCCCCGTACTGCAATCAAGAGGTTTTTCGCGGCAAAGTAACAATAAAAGACGTGCCAATGCCGACTTCGCTTTCGACTTCGATCTGTCCGCCGTGCTCTTCGATGATTTTTTTGGTCAGCGGCAATCCCAAACCTATGCCTGTTTCCTTGGTCGAATAATACGGCTCGAAAATCTGTTCCAGCGTTTCGGGCAACATGCCCGTGCCGGTGTCGCTGAATTCGATTTCAATGTGTCCGTCGTTGGTGTTCAAGACCACGTCCAGATCGCCGCCGCCCGGCATGGCCTGCACGGCGTTTATCATCAAATTTGAAAAACAGGTTTTGAGTTGTTCGGCGTCAGCGGTCAATCGCGTGTCGGCGCCGTTGGATTCGATGAGGATCTTGACGCCTTGTTCGTCGGCTTTGGCCGTCACCAGGTCGCGGACTTCTTCGACCAGCACGCGCGCATCAATTTCGCGCAGCTTCAATTTCGCCGGACGCCCATAACTCAAAAAATCGCTGACCAATTGGTTCAACCGCGCCAATTCGTCTTTGATCGTCGTCAGAATGTGTTTGTACTGAGCGCTTTGTCCGGGATTGGCCGGAGCGAAAGCTTCGCGCAAATGGTCAATCGAAAGATTGATGAAATTCAGCGGATTGCGAATTTCGTGCGCGATACCCGACGCCAGACGACCGACGACCGCCGACCGTTCCGACCGTTGCAATTCCTCTTCCAGTTCCTGGTTGCGGCGCAACCCGGCCAGCATTTCGTTGAATGTTACGGACAACGCGCTGACTTCTTCGGGGCCTTTGACCGGAACCTGAAACTCCACGTCTCCGGCGGCAACGCGACGAGCGCCTTGTGCCAGATCGCTGATCGGGCGCGTCAACCGATTGCTGAACAACGCCGTCACCACCAGCAACAACACGCCCAGCACGCTGGCGGCGATCAATCGGTTGCGGTCGGCAGTTTCTTTCACGCGCTGCAACCGGTTCATCGAAATGACGAAATACACCGTTCGTTTGCCTTTGTCCGTGTCGAACGAATAGCTCATCGTTCGTTGCTGGTCGGAATTTCCGTCGGTTGCTTCTTCTTTGATGTCGCCTTTTTGCAGCGGCGGCAAGGCGCTGATTTCCGGCGAAAGTTGCTGACCCAGGTCTTTGCTGTCTGTGCTGTTGACGATTTTGCGCGCTTCGTCCACCACCAGAATGTGCCGAATCACGCTTTCTGCGTTGACCGCCAGATTGCCCGCTTCGCCCAGATTGACCAGTTGAAACAGATATTTGTCACCCGACACCGATTGATACAACACGTCGTTGGCCAGCGTGATGGCGCGAATGTATTCATCCACCACGCCGGTGGTGCGAACTTCCAGCCTCTGGTTGATCAACCCCAGCGTGATGGCCAACGCCAACAGCATCAGCGCGATGAAAACGATCAACTGCGTGCGAAAACTGGCCAACGGTTTGAATAATCCGACAGGTTTCATGTGATGTAGAACTGAGATCAACTCAAGTTGGCAACTACGAATATTCATGAAAGACCACGAATGAAGAAATTCAGGCGGCCTCATCCCAAAATTCGTGACCATTCGTGTTCATTCGTAGTTGTTTTTTTCCTTCTCTTCTTGAGTCAACAACTCAGAGTTTCGCCAACAACTTTCGGGCTTTTTCCTGGACGTGGCCTTCAGCCTTGGCGCGCGAAGCCGTCACCGAACTAGACAGAATTTCCTGCAATTGGCGACGCGCGTCTTCCTTGCGCCCGTCTTCCTTGTAGGCTTCGGCCAGCGCCAATTTGATTTCCAGATTGTGCGGCGCAACTTTCAAACCGGCTTCCAGCCGCGTGATCGCGCGGTTCAGATTGCCGCCGACCAAACGCGGCAATTCCTTGTCCATTTCGCCCAGCGCCAGATAAGCGCCGCCGTCCTGGTAACGGTCGTTCAATTTCAAGACGGTTTCCATTTCAGCGCGAATTTTTTTGACCGTTTGCAATGCCTTCAACGCGCCGATCTGTTCGCTATATCCGCCGTAATTGGCCGCCAGCCAGAAATGCCCTTCGACGGCGTTTGGTTCGGCGGCAACGGCACGTTGCGCCACGTTGATTCCTTTTTGAAAATACGCCTGCTTTTCGTTCTTGGCGGCTTCTTCGCCAACGTAGTAATACCCGCGCGCGGCTCGCCACAACCATTGATAATCGCCGGAGTTGGAAACAATCGCCTGCTCAATCACGACAAGCGATTGTCTGTCGTGTTCGGCGTTTTCGCCAAAGGTGAATAAATGATCGGCTTGTTGAAGTGGATCA
This sequence comes from uncultured Heliomicrobium sp., assembly GCA_964470555.1. GTDB lineage: Bacteria > Acidobacteriota > Blastocatellia > RBC074 > RBC074 > RBC074. The sequence continues at coordinate 122,050 of CAYYDG010000011.1, read as the reverse complement.
AGCGGAACAGCCGTCGCCCGTGATTTCGTCTGGCCGGCAGCGGCGACGGAAAAAACACAAAGAATGATTAGCGAGAAAATTACAGTGCGCATCGCGGGAAAAGCTAACAACCAACTTCCCATTTCGCAAGGATTCAGACCCAAGAACGGAAGGGCAAATACCTGAGGTGGGCGAGTCTACATTCTCTCAATAATTTCTGGCCTGACATTGAAACCGGGCGTCAACCTCGCCGAGGCTGACGCCCGCACGCATAGTCAATTGATTCTGACCGTAACCGGATTGGAAATGAAATCTCCGTAAACCAGCGTAATCGTCACATCACCTCTGCCGCGCAGGCTTTTCGGCAAGGTGATGTTTACCTGGTCCAGCCCGGCGAAACTGTGTTGTGGGCCGATGTAATCTATTCTGACAACTTCGTCATTTATCAACGCCTTGAACTCGTACGGGTAATGGGAACGACGCAGCCCCGTTCCGAACAGCGCCAGCGTCACCCCTTGATTGTCGGCTCCAAGATCAATCGGGTTGGCGGTCAGGCGTCCCATCGAATCGAGAACCACAACCGGAAAAGTTTCCGGCGGATCAAAAGAATTGGCCGTCCAGCGATAAGCCACGGCAGCGGCCAACCCTCTGCCCGAAGCGTCCGCCGTGAACAAACTGGGCGTGTAGCTTTCGATGAAGATTTTTCCGTCGAAGGTCTGACCGGACGGATTTGTCACCGTCACGATCAACTGCCCGATGTATACATCAGGCACCAGAAAGTTGATCTGTCCCGGAGAAACGAAAAATAACCGGGCATCGGCTGTTTTACCGTCAACATTCGTGATCGTCACTTTTGTCCCGTTCAGACTGGTCGGCAGCGGCAATGACGTGGCCACGGCCACGTCGGTAGCCAGATTGGTTCCGAACAGCGCGGCGATTCCCTGCGCCGTAACCGAAACGCCGTAATTCGCAGCGTTGACGACGGCAACGCCGCTGCCAGCCTGTTTGACCTGGTATTGCCAGCCTCCGATTAAAATATATCCCGCACGCGCTTCGCCGGAATTCGGCGCGACCGCGTAGCTGATTGTGCTGTTGCCTTGCCCGGTTGTGCCGGATGTGATCGTTATCCACTGGACGGCGCTTTGCGCCGTCCATCCGCATTGCCCACTCATCGCCAGCGTAAAGTTTGCCGTGCCGCCGCTTATACCGAAATTTCTGGTCAGGGACGAAAGCGAATTTTGGCATTCGCCTTCCAACGATTCGGTCAGAGTCAGCGAATACGCCACAGGATCGCTGACCCGCATCGTCGAAATATCAATCGTGTAAACGCCGGTTTCAGGCAGTGCGAAGAATTCTCCATCCTTCGGAACCCGGGAGTCGTTGAATCCCGACGGCACATTAGAAGGGTTCCTCTCGGATGAGAGCAGCCGTTCGCCGCCGGGGCCCAGCAGATGAATGACCATGTCCGTTTGCGGCGAACTGATGTGCAGAGCCACGCGTTGACCGGCGGTTCCGTTAAACGTGTATTGCCGCGCTTTGACCGAACTCGACAGCGAGTTGCAATCCGAGACCAATTGGGACTGGACGGTTTCGCCAATCCGGATTGGCGATGGATGGCAATTGCTGAAGCCCCTTTGCGTGACAGTGTAGGTGACGCCTTCAATCGTGATGTTGCCCGTGCGCGGAGTGTTTGTCAGATTGACAGTATCGGCGGTGAAGCGCAGATCGCCTGTGCTGTTGTTGGTTTCAACGACCTTCAGCCACGGCGAATCGCTCGAAGCATTCCACGGACAGCCCAGACCTGTGATAACCCGGACGAGTACGGAACCGGATGTTCCGCCAGCCGAAACTGTGGATTGCGCCGGCTGTGTGCTGTAAGCGCAGATGGGCATCTGTGAAACGCTCAGCGTTCCGCCTTCAAAATGTCCGGGTTGCAGAGGATCGAGTCTTTCAATGTCATAACGCATCGTGCGCGGCCCAGTCGCGTAATTGACGGCCACGGTCGGATTGGGTTCCGCCGTCAAGGTCAACGTTTTTGTGCCCATCCCGCTGCTTGCGGGGTTGCTGGTCAACCACGTTTGTCCGCCGCGATCCAGCCGGATTCTCCATTCGCATTCAGGCGGGCTGTTGATCGTGACACTGGCCGAACCGCCAGCTTGCGGAAAATTGATTTCGCTTGGCGTGGCCGTCACCACGCAACCGGCTACCAATTGAATGCGGTATGCGCCGATTTCATCCGGGTAATAGCTGGTGACTTCTATGGTGTAGAGGCCGGTCTCTGGCAGCGGCAGGTAAGTGAGGTTGGCAGGCGGGATTCTTGACCATCGGAAAGCCCCCCATCCGTCATCGTTAAAAGCCACGACCGAACCATCCGGGCCGTACAGTATCAGCACTGTGTCAACATTCGTGTTCAGAATCGAAATCGCCACTTGCTGGCCAGCCAGCGCGTTGAAAGTGTAGCGATCCGCGAATGTGTATGGAGACAATGCCGAGCGGCAATCCGTTGGCGACAGACTGCGTTCGTAATAAAAACCTCTTTCAACCTGTTCAGGCAGGCAACCGGCGCCATTGCCTACCTGATGAATCAGGACGGGATGCCCTGCAACGTCTATCCAGCCGTAACGCGGCAGCGAACCAGTGTTGGCCGTGACGGTAAACGTGACGTTGCCATCGCCCGCGCCCTGATTGCCCGCCGTAATACTGATCCATGGTGAATTGCTTTTCGCCGTCCACGCACAGGCCTCGCCTTCGCGCAAATTGACCGACAGCGTTCTGGTTTCACCATTCGCGCCAACCAGTTCCTGATACGAAGACATTTGGTACAGGCAGCCCGAACCGGTCAGATAACGCTCGATTGCCGGAAACGCCAGGTCGAATCTGCCGAAAATATCCACACCTGTTGGGTTGGCGCAGGACGAATCGCCGCCGGTTAGCGTGCCGACGAGTTTGGGATCGGACGGCGGCCCCACCCACAACGGCCCGCCCGAAGAGCCAACTTCGGTAATGCCGGAATTCCATCTTACCTTGATATAGTTGTCGCACAGCGAAGCAGGAAAGTCAGCCGGACAATTGCCAACGACGGCGTTGCCGGACGAATAACGCCAATGCGAACCTTGCGGATGGTGAATGCTGGTGACAGGCGTGCCGGGCGCAACCGCTTCGGTTGTCCAGCCTGAAAACCTGACGCCCGCCGGAACGCGCTCGGCGATTCTCAAAAAAGTGAAATCATTGACGGGGCTGCTGACCAGCAGCGTGCCGCCTCTGAAAGAAAACGGTGGCGCAGGCCGATCTCCTGTGTCGTAAAGCCAGTAAGCCCTGACCGTATGTGCTTCGGCCTGCGTGCTTAAACAATGATTGGCCGTCAACACGTGAGATTCGCCGGTTATGGCAATGTCGTTCAAAAGAACTGCCGAGCATAGAAATTCGCCTTTGGGGTTGGTGAATTGCAGCATGCCAACCGACCGCGCCGCATCGTTCCAATCCGCGGGCACTTCGTTGTTGCAGGCTCCGGGACCTGTCTGCGCGCCAAAACTTTCCTTCATTTGCGCGCGGGCGTCACGGAAGATGTGGCTGACAGCCAGCACCTGAAATGGCTGATTCATACCCGCCGCGGCAGACGTTGGGATGAAGTATTCAATCACTGCCGTGTCGCCTTCCACCGGCGGAGTCCAGAAGGCTCCATGTTCATCGGCGGTTTCAGCCGAAAGCGGCCCGTAAAATTCATCCGGTTTTTTGGCAGAGTAAACGAACACACGCGCGCCAGCGGGCAATTGCAGATTGGCCAACTGCAAACGCAGTTTCAACGCGCCTTCAGCTTTGAACCGCGCCAGCCAGATCGTTCCTTCGGCTAGCTTGAAGCTGGACGAAGCCGAAGTCATTTCGACTGGTTTATCAAACCCGCGAACCGCGCCAACGCGCAACCGGCCTTTGGCGTCAGACTGGCGCAGTTCGCGTTCTGTCAGATTCGGAAGTTGATAAATCCTTGCACGGTCTTTCATCGTGGCATCGCGCAGACTTAACGGAGCTTCGCCTCGGGCGATGCGCTCAGCCAGCGTGCCCGCAGGCTTTTGCGCGGCGGCTTCAGGTGTTTGGGTTCGCCCTGAAACCGATAGCTGCGCGTTGCATTCAGCAGTCGTAAAAAACAGGAAAGTTGCGCTCAGAATGGTTTGAGCGAACAGCATGAAAACGAATCGCCGCGAGATTCCAGAACTTCTCATTGAAAAATCCTCGTCGGGAAGGCTATTGAAGATTGTGGGACTGTTGAATTGACGATGGTACTGATTCAGCAGGCAGAAAGCGGGTTGGCTGAGCATCGCTAAAAATCCCAACGCAGAGCGGCTGAAAATGCGCGGCAATGACGAATTTGACGCTTTTCAAAACCGATTGCTATATTCCGCCATCGTTATTGCAAAGCGATTCGATACCATCTCCGAACGCTGTCACGAGCGATTTGAAATCTGAAGTTATGACTGACATCTCGAATTCCGAATACACCATCCGCGAATGCACAACCGTTGAAGACTTTACCGGCTGTCTGAATCTGCAACGCAAAGTCTGGCAGTTTTCCGATCTGGACATCACGCCGCTGCGCACCTTTGTCGTCACACGCCACAGCGGCGGAGCCAGTTTCGGCGCGTTTGACCGTGACAATCAACTGGTCGGTTTTTGCCTGATGCTTCCGGCGATAGATGAAACCGGCAAGCCTTACTTTTACTCGCAAATGCTGGCCGTCGAACCGGGTATGCAAAACGCCGGGCTAGGCGTACGGTTGAAACTGGCGCAACGCGAATTCGCGCTGCGCGTCGGCATTCCGATGATTACGTGGACGTTCGATCCGCTGCAATCGCGCAACGCGCATCTGAACATCAACAAACTCGGCTGCGTCATTCGCCAATACAAAGTGAATTATTACGGCAACGTTAGCACCAGCACGCTGCACGCCGGGCTGGACACCGACCGATTGTTCGCCGAATGGTGGGTTGGTTCCAAGCGTGTTGCCGATGCGTTGGCTGGAAAACGCAGCGCCGGTCAGCCCGAAGCCTTTGTCGAAATTCCGCGCGACATTGATGCACTGAAAAAACAGGATTTGGACAAAGCCCGAAGCTGGCAATTGCAGCTTCGCGCCGATTTCCAGAAATTCCTGAGCGAAGGGTTGTATTGCGCCGGGTTTGAAGCCAATCCGAACGGCAACAGCCGCTACCTGTTTTTCAAAGACCATCACGAAGAGGAACGTTAAGCCGCAGATAACGCGGATAAACGCCGATCCAATCTGCATCTGCGTAAGTCTGCGTTGATCTGCGGCAGGTTTGAGTTATGAAAATTGAACGCATCGAACTGAGAGAAATCCGTCTGCCGCTGGTCGCTCCGTTTGAAACCAGTTTTGGCCGCACTTACGAACGCAATATCATCCTGTTGAAAGTCTTCAGCGAAGGTCTGCACGGATGGGGCGAATGCACCGTCGGCGAAAAACCGTTTTACAACCACGAAAGCACGGAAATTTGCTGGACGTTGATCCGCGATTTCGCCGGGCCGATGGTCTTGGGCAAAGAAATCGCCTCGCCCGAAGACGTGCCCAACCTGACGCGCCAGATTCGCGGCAACAAGATGGGACGCGCGGCCGTCGAATGCGCCATCTGGGATTTGGCGGCTCGGCAGCAAGGCGTGCCGTTGTGGCAATTGCTGGGCGGAACGCAGGAAACCATCAACTGTGGCGTGTCGCTCGGTTTGGAAGACAACGACGCAGCGATGCTGGCCAAAATCGCCAAAGAAGTCGCCGCTGGATACCAACGCATCAAGATCAAAATCAAACCCGGACGCGACGTGGGAATGATTCGCGCTTTGCGAAAAGAATACCCGAACATAGTCATGAGCGTGGACGCCAACTCGGCTTACACGTTGGCCGACACCGATCTGCTGAAACAACTGGATGAATTCAATCTGCTGATGATCGAACAGCCGCTCAGTTACGACGACATCATTGACCACGCGACGTTGCAACCGCAGTTGAAAACCGACATCTGCCTGGACGAATCCATCCTGAGCGTGGACGACGCGCGCAAGGCGTTGCAGCTTGGCGCATGCCGCATCATCAACGTCAAACTCGGTCGCGTCAGCGGCCACACCGAAGCCCGCAAGATTCAGGCTTACTGCCACGAACGCAACATCCCAGTCTGGTGCGGAGGCATGCTGGAATCTGGCATTGGCCGCGCCCACAACATTCACATGTCCACGCTGCCGGGCTTCACACTGCCGGGCGACGTGTCGGCATCAAAGCGTTACTGGACGGAAGACATCATCACTCCGCCGGTCGAAGTTTCGCCGCAAGGCACGATTCCCAGACCAACAGGTGTCGGACTCGGCTATGAGGTGAATGAAAAGCGAATTGATGCGTTGACGGTGAGGACTGAAGTCATCAAATAGGGGGAAGTATGGCAGGGGCAACCGGAACAAAAGCTTTGTGGGCGCCGAAGATCGCCAGCGCATACGACCCAGATTCTGAAGTCGTAATCGCTCCGGGTGATTGCCTGAACACATTGCGAGCTTTGCCAGATGGGCTGGCGAAGCTGATTATCACTTCGCCTCCATACAATCTGGGCAAGGCTTATGAAAAAGCGACCGAGCTTGAAGCTTATCTTGATTCGTTGGCCCCGATTGTGGATGAGTTAGTGCGCGTGCTTTCGCCGCAAGGTTCGTTGTGCTGGCAAGTCGGCAACTTTGTCGAAGATGGCGAAGTTTTTCCGCTGGATATTTTCTTCTACCCGTTTTTCAAATCGCGCGGATTGAAACTGCGCAATCGAATCATCTGGCATTTCGAGCACGGCTTGCACGCGACCAAGCGACTTTCCGGGCGTTACGAAACTTTGCTGTGGTTCACAAAAGGCGATAGCTACACCTTCAATCTCGATCCTGTGCGCGTGCCTTCAAAGTACCCCGGCAAGACACACTTCAAAGGCGAAAAGCACGGTCAGCCTTCCGGCAATCCGCTCGGCAAAAACCCGTCTGATTTTTGGAAGATTGTCGAGCGCGATTGGGAATCCGGCCTGTGGGAAATCCCCAACGTCAAAGCCAATCACCCGGAAAAGACCATTCACCCATGCCAGTTCCCGATTGAGTTGGTTGAACGCTGTGTTCTGGCGTTGACCAACGAAAACGATTGGGTGCTCGATCCGTTTTCCGGCGTAGGCTCTGCGTTGTTGGCAGCACTGCGTCATAACCGGAAAGCTCTCGGCTGCGAAAAAGAAGATGAGTATGTAGAACTTGCTCGGCAACGTGTCGAAGATTTGTATACAGGCAAGCTGGGTTATCGTCCGCTGGGCAAACCCGTTTATCAACCGACTGGACGCGAGAAAGTCAGCCAGATTCCATTGGATTGGCTTAGCAAGGAGGACTGAGTTGAAAATTGCGGGTTCGTATTCATTCAAAAACGGTGAGAAAGTAATTGCCAAGCGTTATCCAAAATTGCTTGATGAAGTCTATTCGGTCATCAAGCTGGTTGACGCTCCTCAGCACAAAAGCAAGATCAGCAAAGAAAAGACCATGCCGGGCCGCCAGCTTTTTAGCCCGCGCTCGATCAATAAGAAGAGCATTATTCATCCGATTACGAAACCAGATTGCTGAGTCGCGGCGCGTTTCGAGAAATGGACTTCGTCAAAGAAAAGCTCGGTGTAGAAGTGCAGTTCGGCAAGTACGCGTTTATGGTTTACAACGTTTGCGCCAAAATGACGATCTTCCACAACCTTGGCCACATTGATTTTGGAATCGAAATCGTGCCGGTCAAAGCTTTTGCCGAAGAAATGTCCACAGGCGTTTCTTACTTCGAGCAGTTCATTTGGGATTTAGAACATCGTGGAGTATCAGACATTGATATTCCAGTTCTGATTCTCGGCATAGACAATTGAGTGTGAACAATGAAAGCAATCTGGAACGGCGAAATCATCGCCGAAAGCAGTGAAACTTTCATTCCCTGAGGTCTCAGTCCCGCGAGTAATTCAGTGCAAAGCGCCTGCTCTGCCGCAACAATCAACTCTTTTGGCTCAGCGCCCGATTGATTCGCTCAACTGCTTCGTCAATCTCAGTCGTGTTTTTGAAGCCAATCACCACCGCATCCACAAAGCCGCAGGTCATTGCGTAACGAATCGCTTTTTCGCGGTCTTCGGGATTTACGAAAGAGCCTTCGCCGATCATTTTCATGCCGATGATGCCGCGGCCTTTGTCGTGCATGGCTTTGATTTCTTTGATGGCTTCGGCGACTTTGCCTTCGGGATGATGCGGATTGGTGGGATGGTCGCCGTCCACCAAACGGCCTTGCGGATTGATGCGGGCAAGCTGGACTTCCATCCAATCGCTTTGGGTGGCTTCGCGCAGCGCGGTCAGCCCGTGGCAGGAACAGCCTTTGGTTTTGATCCAGCCTTTCGCCTGCGCTTCGTCAAATGCATCCATCAGGGCTTTGTGATCGGCGACCCAATTGCCTTTGGTGGCGCAATGGATCAGCAAGCTGTCAATGGTGTCAACGCCGAGTTCTTTGCGATAACGGTCAATGGTTTTCAACGGATCGGCAGTGGTTTCCGGGCGCAGCGGCAATTTGGTTTGAATGAAGACGTTTTCGCGCGGAAGTTTGTTGGCCTTGATGGCTTCGCGCACCATCTCGTGGGTTTTGTAATTGTCGGCGGTGTCAATGTATCGGACGCCTCGTTCGTAGGCATGTTTGACCAGTGCGTTGAATCCTTCCTGGCCCAGATCGCGCTGGGTTTTGCCGTTGACGGTTCCGGTTCCCATTCCCAGTCGAGGAATTTTGATGTTCTGTTTGTTCAGTTTGCCCAGCGGCACCCAATCGGCAACGGTGCGAACGGCTGGCGCAGCTTCGGCGGTCAGCAATTCGGAACCGATGGCGGTGACGGTGATGACTTCGGCAGATTGGCGAATAAAGCTGCGACGGCTAATGCGGGGTTTGGTCGAATCGCTCATAATTCCTCCGGCAAGTTTGGAAGTGGATGTTGTGGTGACGTGGCGATGATTTCGCCGAGACGAATTAAACTCCCAACCGGTTTGTTACGGCAAGGGTTCGACGTGAATTGTGGCGGTGACTTTGCCGAATTCGTCAGCCAGCCGTTGTTCGACGGTTTCGGTGATGGCGTGCGACGCAAGGTGATCGGCTTCGATTTCTGCGGCGACGTGCAGGTGCATTTCGATGAAAATTTCGCCGCCGTGTGAGCGCGACCGCACGTCATGCACCGAATGAACTCCTGGCACTTGCTCGGCAATTTCGGTGATGCGGACGGCGGGCACGGGCGCAGCATCAACCAACACCGGCACCGTGGCTTTGAAAATTTGATAACCGTTCCAGGCAATGAATGCCGCCACGGCCAATGACACCACCGGGTCGAGCCAGACGTATCCCTGTCGAATCAAAAACAATCCCGCCAGCACAGAGCAACTGACCAGAATGTCACTGCGCGTGTGAATGGCATCGGCGATCAGAAATTCGCTTTGCAACCGGCGGCCTTCGCGTTGTTCGTATACGGCGACGAACACATTGACCGCAATCGTCACGATCATGACGGAGATTGTCAGCGGAGTGATTTCGATGGCAACGGCTTCGTCGCTGAAGAGTTTTTTGAAAGCGCTCAAGCCGATCTGGTAACAGGTGACGAACAAAAATCCGGCAATGGCAAACGCCGCCAGCGTTTCAAATTTGGCGTGGCCATAAGGATGTTCATCGTCCGGTTCGGCAGTGGCGTATCGCATCACCACCAGACCGACAACGTTGTTCAGCGAATCCACCGACGAATGAATTGCATCGCTGATGACGCTCAAACTGCCAGCCAAAATTCCGGCGAACAACTTGCCGATGACGACGGCCAGATTCAGCGCCAGAGTAATTATCAAAACTCGCTGAACACCACGTTGATACTCGTTACTTGTCGGGAATGGCTTTTCTTTTTTCATCGTCTGCGATTGGCCGGCGGTATGGATTATCAAGTCAACCTCTCTCGCGCATCAGCCTCGGCCAGCAACCGTTCCAGCATTTCTATTTGTTTCTGCTGCATTTCGATCAGCGAGGCCCAATCGTGTTCGCGCAATTGAGTCAGTTTTTCCTGCAACTGCAAAATTTCCAGTTCGGCTTTTATGTTCACTTCGTAATCGTGCGCGGCCCGTTCGCGGTCTTTGGAGGCCATGCGGTTCTGACTCATCATAATCACCGGAGCTTGCAGCGCGGCGATGCAGGACAAAATCAGATTCAACAGAATGTAAGGGTAAGGGTCGTAAGCTTTGGCGACAAGCACGAAGGTGTTGAACAGCATCCAGGCAATCAAAAACGCCAGAAACAGAAAGATGAATTTCCAACTGCCGCCGAATTCGGCGACTTTGTCAGCCAGGCGTTCGCCGAAGGTCAGTTGCTCGTCGAATTCGCGGATCACATCACGCGCAATATGGCGACGATTGATGAACCGTTCGACGATTTCGCGTTCCTTCGGCGGCAATTTTTCAATTTCGATTTGCAGCAGTTTGTGCGCTGTTTCGCGGCGATGGATTTTGGCAGTCCGATTGTTCATCGTGGCTTCTCCGGTCGAATTACGGTTTCGGCATCGAAATCATGGTTTCGCCTGGCAGCGAAGGTTCAAACACCGACAGCTTTTCGTCTTCGACCAACGGCCCCGTAATTTCAAAGATGGCTTTCAACCGCGGATCGGCCATCAAACGTCGCCATGCAGCATCGAATTCCGCCAGCGAATCGAATTCCCATAATTCCAGATATTCCTGAGCGTCGCCAATCACGCTGCGCCAGATGCCCCAGAATCGAAATCCGTGTTCGCGGATCAGAGGCAGAGTTTGTTCGGCAAACGTTTGATCGTACAGCGCCACGTGATGCGCGCGCAGTTTGTAGGAAATTTTCAGCAGGATCATGCCGCTATTCGTATCTTAAGGCTTCGACCGGATCAAGCCGCGAAGCTCTGACCGCCGGATACAGCCCGAAGATCAATCCCACAGCCGCCGACACGCCGAACGACATCGCAATCGAAGTTCCCGTCACGACCGTGTTCCATTCCGCATACAACGCCACCAGCCGCGAAGCTGCAAAGCCGAACGCAACGCCGATCAATCCACCGACGAAGCTGATGGTCAGGGCTTCGATCAAAAACTGTTGCCAGATGTCTCGCCGCCGAGCGCCAATCGCGCGCCGAACTCCGATCTCGCGCGTTCGTTCCAGGATGTTGGCCAGCATGATGTTCATAATGCCGATGCCGCCGACCAGCAGCGAGATGCTGGCGATGCAACTCATGACTATGTTGAAAATGCGCTGTGTGCGCTGGTTCTGTTCCAACAGTTCACGCGGAACGACTATGGAATAATCGTCGGCCTGGCCATGTGTGTTGGCCAGAACCTGGCTGATCAATACAGCGCTGGATTTCAGCGCGTCGGTGTTTTTCAAACTGACGACGATTTCATCCAGTTCGGATTCAAAGCGTTTCAACTCGAATTTTTTCAGCGCCGTCGCCAGCGGGATGTAAATGTCGTTGCTGAAATCCTGCAATTTGACGCCTTCAAATTCGTCTTTGCTCAGATTGTTGTCGGCCAGCACGCCGACCACCGTGAACCACATCTTGTCAATTTTCAGCGTCTGGCCCAGCGGCGAAGCCGTGCCAAACAATTTCTGCTTCACACGCGAGCCGATGACGCAGAACTGTTCAAAATCCTTTTGATCGGTTTCGGAAATGAAACTGCCTTCGGCCAGATCGTACCGCGCCAGCCGGAAATAACTCGGCGTGACGCCGACAACATTGGAATCATCGCTTTTGCCTTTGAAGGAAAATATCTGAAACGTCTTGACCCTTTTGCGTGCGGAATAGGTTTCCAGATCGGGCGTGACATCGTTGATGGCTTTGACATCGCGCAAACTGAGGCCGATGGAATTTTCACGAATCTTCTTCAAATCTTCGTCTTTCATTTCGCGGTCTTTGACGATGACGTTGCGCAACCCCATGGTGTCAATAATCCGCAAACTTTCCTTTTCGGCTCCTGCGCCTATGGAAAGCATGGCGATGACCGCGCCGACGCCAAAGATCATCCCCAACATCGTCAAAAACGTGCGCAGCTTGTGACTGGTCAGATTGCCGACGGCCAAAGCGACTTCGTTCAGGTGTCTCATTACTCAGTCCTCGTGGTTTTCCCCTGATGGATTCAGTTGAAGATGTCGTCAACCTTCATCTTGAAACCCGGCAACAGATCGGAACGCAAAGTATCGCCCGCTCCGAACAGATTGACCCGTGTGATTCCCGCCGGTGTAAAGCGCAGAACTTCAACCGTTTCGGCTTCCGGGCTGATGAGCCAGCATTCCTGCGCGCCAATTCGGGCGTAATCCTGCAATTTGCCTTGCAACACGGCGCTGCGGTCGCTGGGCGAAAGAATTTCGACGACCAGGTCGGGCGAAACTTCAATCACAGGCATGTCTTTCAATTCATTGCGGCCTTTGACACCGGTTCGTTCTGTGCTGAGAAAAAGAATGTCTGGCTGGCGGGTTCGCAATGGCGATTTGCGAATCAGCACGTCAAGCGGCGCGGGCAGCACCACGCCAAGTTTTTTTCGTCTGACAAACTGGCGAATCTCAAACAATAAGTTGGACAAAAACCACTGATGCTCGCTGGTTGGGGCTGGGGACATAATCATCTCTCCATCAATAATCTCGTAGCGAAGACTGATCTCCGGCATCTGCAAATACTCTTCATAGCTGATTTTCGGTTTTAACTCTTTTGCTGCGACGACCATAACTGAACCTCCTTCACGCAAGTGATGATGGCGGCAATCTTCTCTGATTTGTCCCACCTGCTCAACTTATTTGTCCTTTTTCGCTTCGTCCCTGGTTTCGCGTTTCACGTCCGGCGGATTCAGAGCCAGCGTTTGTCCGGCTTGCAATCCTTCGGTGACGACGACCTGAATCAAATCGCCCGCGCCAAGTTTGACTTTGACCTGATCGTACTGTCCCGCGCCATTGACCACGTAAACAAAGTAATCGGAATCTTTTTTGACGACGGCGCTGCGCGGCACGACGATCACCGACGGCAGCGAAGTCGCACTGATTTCGGCTTTCAGCTTGACGCCGGGTTTCATCAGATTCACGTCGTTTTTATCCAGCGAAACGATGGTCTGGAAGTATTTGACCGGCGAATCCCTATCAATCGGACGCGCCAGATTGTCTATGCTTTTGACCTTGCCGGTGAAGGTCACGCCCGGAAACGGATCGAGCGACACGGTGACGGACTGATCCTTTTTCAATTCACCCGCGTCTTTTTCCAGCACGAAACATTTGGCTTCCATCTTGTCAGGGTTGACCAGACTGAACAGCGTTTGGCCGATCCATACGGTGCGACCGGGTTGGATCGAAAACCCGCCGAAGAAGAAATCCGGGTTGGTATACACGACGATACCTGAAGCAGGCGAAACCAGTTTCAGCGAAGTCAACGCGCGTTCGACCTGTCCGATTTTGCTGTTGGCTTGCTGGCGTTCGAGCAGCAAAATCGCTTCGTCCAGCGTGTAGACCTTGCCTTTCAAACTCAGCCGCGCGTCTGCAAAGACCAGTTTTTGTTCGGTGAATTCCTTGTCCAACTGGCCTTCGATAATTTGGCGGCGCGAATAAATCTTTTCGTCTTTCGGCAAAAACTCGTTGATCTTTTGCAGTTCCAGTTCGGCGATGCGTTTGTCTTTGCTGATGTCGGTTTTTTCCGTTCCCGAAGCCAGTTCGCCTTTGGTGATTTTCTGATTGGCGGCTTCCAGGCTGGATTTGTGCTCCAGCATTTCCAGATCCAGTTCGGTCGGATCGAATTCCACCAACACATCGCCTTTGTTGACGTGGCGACCATCGGCGACGACATCGGCAATGCGCAACCGTTGCACGGGCACGAACGGAACGGCGATGGTCATGGATTCCGACGATTGCAATTCGCCGTTGGCAGAAATGCGAATCGTGAAATCGCGCGGTTGAATCGCCATTGTCAGTGGCAACACTTCCGACGAAGCCGACGGCCAGGCTCGGCGAGCGGCGTAAATGACAACGGAAATACCTGCTGTCAGCAAAACTGCGATCAATGCGATGCGAGCAAATTTGGGTAGTCGTCTCATAAGAGAATCCGTCAGCCAGCCAGCGTTCAGAGTACCAGCTTTAGCTGGTGGGTACCGTCTTCAGCCGCGCAGCCGTCTGAAGACGGTACTCTGAACACTTTTGGCGAATGGGTTACTTTGCTTTGGCGAAATCGCTGGCGATTTTGTCGCCCGCTTTCAAACCTTCGGTGATGATGATGTCTGTTCCGTTCGATTCGCCGAGTTTGACGGTGCGTTCCTGCCAGCCTTGTTCTGTTTTGACTTTGACGCGAGAACCTTCTGCTGTGGAGCGAACAGCTTTCAGCGGCACGGCCAAGCAGTTTTCCACCGCACCGGTTTCGATCTTGGTTTTGGTGCTCATACCGGGACGCATCGTCGCCACGTCCAGTTGATCCAACTCGATCTGCACATCAATGATTTTGTTTTGAATGTCCCAGGCTTTGGGGCGCACCAGCGTGCCGATTTTTTTGATCGTGCCCGCGTAGGATTTGCCTTGAAAGGCATCAATGGCGATTTCTGCGCGTTGGCCTTCCTTGATTTTGCCCAGATCAACTTCGGGCACGAAGGCTTCGGCGATGATCGTCGTCAGGTTGGGAATTTCCAGAATCGTCTGGCCTGACCAGACGTTTTCACCTACCTGGAATCGTTCGCCGTTCCACTTGGTTTTGTAAATCACCACGCCGTCGCGGTCGGCTTTGGCCTGGAAATTTTTCATGCCGTTGTTGATCTGCTCGACTTTGTTTTCAGCGCGCGACTTTTTGCTTTGAATGATCTGGTAGGTGGCTTCGCTGGATTTCTTGTGCCATTCGATGCGCTCTTTCAAGGCCTCGACTTCGCGCCGCGCCTGTTCAAACGCCAGCTTGTCTTCTTCAACCTTGTTGGGCACATCGAATTTCGGATCGTTGGTTTGTTTCAGTTTCAACTTCTCAAAATTGTTTTGTGCCGCCGCCAGCCGCGACAGCAATTCCTGCCGTTCCAAATCAATCTGGACTTTGGTTTTTTCCAGTTCCTTGTTGGCTTGATCCAGTTCGTTTTGAAATCGCTGCAAATCGTCGCGGACTTTTTGCGCATCGAAGCTGATCAGCGGGTCGCCGGTTTTCACTTGTTTGCCTTCGGCAGTCATGTTGACGATCTGGAATTGCCAGTAATTGCCGAATTCTGGCGGCGCGCCGAAATCCTGTGTCGAAGTGGCTTTCAGAACTCCCACTGCGTCCACGCTGAATTTCAGCGTGCGCGATGAAACAGTGAATTCATCGCCAGTGGCTGCGACCTTCGGAAAGAGAGACTGCCATTTCGATTGGCCGCTCGGCGAAAACAAAAAATATCCGACACCGGCCAACGCGGCGATGACCACAAAGCTGATGGCGAGTTTGCGAGTTTGTTTCGGCATGACTTTTGAAAGGGAAGAGAATAGACAGGATTTACAGGATTTTTCAGGATTTGGCAGGGATAAAGAAAATCCTGTGCAATCCTGTCTACCGGTTTTATCGGTTCAAAATTCGGTCGCCTTCTTTCAACGCGCCGTTGCTGGCGACGACGTAATGCAGCGCATCGGCTGCCAGAATCGTGACGGCAATTGAACGTTGGGAATTTTTGGCGTCGCCCGGTTCCAGGCGAATGACGTTGGCGGTTTCGCCTTCGAATTTGATGGCCGAACGCGGAACCAACAATTGCGATTCGGTTTCGTTGACGATGACGGCGACCTGAGCCGACATGCCTGGCTTCATGATTTCGGTCACGGTGCGATCCAGTGAAATTGTCACGCGAAAGATTTTGGCTTTGGACATCCAACCGGCTTTGACGGCGGTTTGGGAAATGTCCTTGACCGCGCCGGTGATGGTGGTGTCGGGATAACTGTCCAGCCGGATTTCGCAGCGGCTGCCGACGGAAAGTTTGGGGCCGTCCACTTCGTTGACCATTGCCAGCACTTCCATTTCGGTCAGATCGGGCAAACGCACAATCGGCCATCCTCCCCAGACAACATCGCCGACCTGCATCTTGCGGCGACCTTCCCAGTGTTCGGCGTACAGCACCATGCCGTCTGCCGGAGCCTTGATGCGCATCCCATCCAGGTTGGCTTTGGCGCGATCCAGCTGGACTTGCAGCTTTTGCTTATCAATCGTTTTGACCTGTAATTCGGCGGCGAATTCTTTTTTCTTCTGTTCGATCTTGGCAATCTGGTTGTTGTATTCGGTCTTGGCTTTTTCCAGCGCCAGTTGGGCTTCCTGAAATTCGCGCCGCGCCTGCACTTCGGCGGGAATTATGGCCTTCAGCTTGGCCTGTTCCTGCGCCAGCCAGAGCTTGCTCAACTCGACTTCCAGATCGCGGAGTTGCGCTTCGTGTTGCGATTGGGTGCGGACGATTTCATTTTCGGCGGCGACGATGCGCTCTTCGGTATCTTTGATGCGCGTCAGAAAAGTGCTGCTGTCCAATTCGACGACGCGCTCACCGGCTTTGACGACTGTGCCTTCAGCAGGCATGAAGACGATTTTGGCGTCGTCCGAAGCGCCGGAGTAAATCGTCCGCGAACGCACGGCGCGCAATTCGCCATCCAACAACAAGGTTTTCTTGACAGAGCCTTTGCGCACTTCGGTGGTCGGCAAATCAGTGGCAGGCGAATCCGCCGAAGCAAACGCATTCGTGATCGGGTTCGAGCGAAACCTGGGCAGGACAATCAGCGCCAAGAGTGCCAAAACGAGTAACGATCCCAGGCCAATTACAAAATAATGGCGGGACTGCTCGCGCGGCTTGAAAGCGTGGGTGGTCATAGCTTTCTCCTACGTTGGATTGAAGATTGATCGAACAATGACAATTGTTCTACCGAGACAGCCGGACAAACGTTGAACGGTAAATCGAAGTTTCAATTCTTTAGTAGTTGGTAAAAAAGGCAGGAAAAGCAAAAGGCAAATACCGAAAGTCGAAGATGAGAAGCGGGCCAACTTCTGACTTTTGATATTTGCCTTTTGCTTTTTGATTTCGGCGTTACGGACGCGCCGGCGGCAGTGCAGGCATCTGATCAGCGGCGAAACGCGGCAGCAGAGCATCGCTCACGGCCAGGTAATAAACCGCAGCGGCGATGACGATGGCCGATTTTTTGGCGTCGTCTTCGATGATGCGTTCATACGTGTCCAGGTTCGTGTGCCAGGTGATGTTGAAGTATTCGATCGGGTCTTGAGCGACGCCGATGCCCGGCAAACCGGCCTGGTTGAAAGAAGTGTGATCCGAACCGCCCAGCCCTCGACTGCGCGAAGGCAGAACGCCGAAAAATCCCAGGTCTTCAAACGGAGCCAGTGCCGCGCGCAATCCGGCAGCAGATTCTTCGGGACCAAACACGCTCATGCCGCGCGCCTTGCCCGTTCCCGAATCAATGTTGAAATAACCGCCGAATTTGGCAAATTCCGGTTTCGGGTTTTCTGCCGAACCGAAATGTTCTTTGACGTAAGCCTGCGAACCGAGCAGGCCTTGTTCTTCGCCGCTCCACAACGCGACGCGGATCGTGCGGCGTGGAGCCTTGATCGCGCCCGCTTTGACCAGCGCGTTGATGATGCGCGCGGCTTCCATCATGGTCGCGCAGCCGATGGCGTTGTCGGTTGCGCCGGTTGCGGCGTGCCACGAATCCAAATGGCCGCCGAGCATAATGACTTCGTCTTTTTTGTCCGTGCCGGGAACTTCGGCGATGGCGTTGTATGACGTTTTGCCTTCGGGATAATCGCGGTTGACGATGTTGACTTCGACTTCGACCGGCGTGCCGTTGGCCAGCACGCGGCTGATGCGTCCGTAATCTTCGTTGCTGATGATGGCCGTCGGAACGTTTTTCGACGGATCGAAGGTGCGGTTGTTGAATGCACGAATGCGGCGCTGTTCCATGCCGCTGTCGTTGAATCGAACCAGCGCGCCGCCGGTCAGCAAAAAGTCGTCAAGCCGTTCGGCGACTTCGCGGGCGTTCAGCTTTTTGGGCTGGCCGGGTTGGGCGGGTGGCTGTTGCGGCGGGCCACCAGGTCTGTTGCCGGGGCCGCCTGCGGTCGGACTGCCGGAAAACCGTGCTTTGGCCTGAGCGTCGTCCATGCGTTTGGCGGGCGGATTGATGATGACGGGCAACACGGCGTGTTTGCCAACCATGACAATCTTATCTTTGATTTTGGGACGTTCAGCGTCCAGAAACGCCTTGAATTCGTCTTCGGTCGGTGCAGCAGGCGGAATCAGTTGATACACCTGAGCCGTGACAGTTCCTTTCGTGCTCGGTGTCCAACCAAGAACTTCAATCATCAGCGGTTCTTTGAATGGCGAAATCACGTGCGCCGACGCGCGTTCGTTCAACCAACCGGCGTGGCCGAAATTCCACGATTCCAGATGAGCGTTGGTGAAGCCCCAACGTTCCATTTCCTTGATGGCCCATTTGGCGGAGTTTTCGTGATTGGGCGAACCGGTCAAACGCGGACCATAAACATCTGTGAAGTAATGCAACACGCGCATGATTTGCGAATTGTCCATTCCTTCTTTTCGGATTTTGGCTTGCACGTCCGGGTCGGGCGCAGGACCTTGAGCAAACGCAGACAATGGGCTGATCAGCAGGGTCAGACAGAGCAATGCAACTCTGAATTTTCGCAGCATAGAGTTCTCCTTGAAGAGCAGGTTAAGTAGACAGGATTTACAAGATTTCTCAGGATTTGAGATGCAAGCAAAAAAGAACCAACTACGAATAAACACCAATGCACACAAATGAGCCATTGCATGTGCCAAGCCGCCTTCATTCGTGCGGATTCGTGTTCATTCGTAGTTCGATGTTCTCTAAGTCCTGATGAGTTCTGTAAATCCTGTCGGAAAAATTTGGATTCGTCGTCGGCTATTGTCGCTTTTTCGCATTGCTTGACAAGCTTTCAAGCGCAACTTTAGACTCCGCGTCCAATTCGACAATCCCAAACAACGAAAGTTTCACTCCTCGAAAAACCGATGCGCGTCATTCTGGCTTCTTCCGAAGTTGTGCCTTACTCGAAAACCGGCGGGCTTGGCGATGTGGCCGGAGCTTTGCCACAGGCTCTGTCTCGCATCGGTTGCGATGTGGCTGTCATCACTCCGCGTTACACCGGTTACGGAAAACGCCAGGGAGACGTGGTCAGCCACGAAACCGGCGAAATGATCTTTGACGATTTGCGCGTGCCGTTTGCCGGGACGATCAAATACGCCGCCGTCTGGCGCGATTGGATGGACGGCGCGCCGGTTTACTTCATAGATAACGTTGAATACTTCGGCCATGGTTACATTTATGGCAGCGGAAATTTCGATGCCGAACGTTTCGCATTTTTCAGCCGCGCCGTATTGGAACTGGCCAAACGCATCGGCGGCTCGCCGGATGTGATTCATTGCAACGATTGGCAGACGGGATTCATTCCGGCTTATTTGCGGAACGTTTACTGGAACGATCCGTTTTTCGCCCGCACGGCGACGCTCTTCACGATTCACAACCTGGCTTATCAAGGTTTTTTTGAAAAAGATTTGCTGCCGAAATTCGGCTTTGACTGGCAGGTTTACGAAGGCTTTGAATTTCACAACGCCGTCAGCTCTATGAAAGCCGGGCTGCATTTTTCGACTGCGCTTTCAACCGTCAGCCCGAAATATGCCCAGGAAATCCAAACGCCGGAATTCGGCAACAAGCTCGACCCGCTGTTGCGCTGGCGACGAGGCGATTTGCTGGGCATTCTGAACGGCGTGGATTACAACGAATGGAACCCGGCGACGGACAAACATCTGGCAGCGAATTATTCGTTGGAAAATCTGGCGGGCAAGATGACTTGCAAACGCGACCTGCTGGAAAAATATCACTTGCCTGTAGACCTGGATAAACCGGTTGTCGCCATCGTCACGCGGCTGACTTCGCAAAAGGGAATTGACCTGACGCGCGAAGCCATCTGGCCAATTCTGGAAACCGGAGCGTATTTCATACTGCTGGGTTCAGGAGCCGAAAGTTACGAAGATTATTTCCAGCACGTCCGCGACACCGCGCCGCGTCAAGTCGGAGTTTACTTCGGCTTCAGCACGCCGCTTTCGCATCAGGTCGAAGCCGGAGCCGATCTGTTTTTGATGCCTTCGTCTTATGAACCGTGCGGATTGAACCAGATGTACAGTCTGAAATACGGAACCGTGCCCGTCGTTCGTGGCGTAGGCGGATTGGACGACACCATCACCAATTTCGAGCGAACGACTGAACGCGGCAACGGCTACAAATTTTACGAATACTCGGCGGATCGGCTGGTGGAAAAGTTTTACGAATCGCTGATGGTCTATTACGACCGTGACCTGTGGCGGAAACTGCAGCTTAACGGCATGCGCGAAGACTTTTCGTGGGATCGCGCCGCGCACAATTACGTCAACGCTTACCACAAAATCATCGAAGCGCGTTTGTCGCGCGGCTGGTGATTGAATTGCTGATATAGCATTCAAGAAAACGAAATGGCTTGATCGGAGTAGCGCAACCAGCCATGGTTGCGGCGCTGGCAGGTCAATCTATTCGGACGAAGTGACGCTTTACCGTGCCACGCAACCATGGCTGGTTGCGCTACGGTTGTCACGGAAATTCTTTTTCTTGATTCCTATAATTTGTCTGTTTGCTGGCTGACGAAGGGCGTTTGGTATAATGCCCGCCGGTAAACGAACCGAATTTGAAACCAACGTGAACCGATGAGTTCACGCAATTTTTTTCAAGGAGTAAACAATGAGTCAATTTGTTTCTGAAGTGAGTGACGCTAACTTTGCTGCTGAAGTTCTGCAATCGGACAAACCTGTGCTGGTGGATTTCTGGGCGCCGTGGTGCGGCCCCTGCCGCCAGATCGCGCCTTCGGTCGAAGCCGTTGCCGAAAAATTCCAGGGCAAGGTCAAGGTCATGAAAATGAACGTGGACGAAAATCTGGATGTGCCGTCGAAATACGGTGTCAAAGGCATTCCCACTTTGCTGGTCTTTTCCGGCGGCGAAGTGGCGAACGGTTATGTCGGCGCTTTGCCGCAAGCCGCCATTTCCGACCTGGTCGAAAAAGTGCTGGCATAAGCTTAACGATTCGCTTGATCGTAGAAAGAATCCACAAAGCACACGAAGGGTCACGAAGGCTTGATAAGTTTTCGTGCTCCTTCGTGTTTCTTCGTGGAGGGAAAAGAAACGCATGAATTTAGCAATCATCGGAGCGCAGTGGGGAGACGAAGGCAAAGGCAAGATCGTTGACCTGATTGCGCCACATTTCGACATCGTTGCCCGGTATCAGGGCGGTCACAACGCAGGTCACACCGTCATCATTCGCCGCAACGGCGAAGACCAGAAATTCGTCCTGCACCTGATTCCTTCCGGCATTACGCATTCCGGCAAAACCTGCGTCATTGGCAATGGAGTCGTCGTTCACCCCGGCGCGCTGCTGACCGAAATTGACGAGCTTCGCGCCAAAGGCATAGAAGTCAGCCCGAAGAATTTGTTGATCAGCAATCGCGCGCATCTGATTTTGCCGCATCACATCGCTTTGGATCGCGCCATCGAAGCCAATCGCGGCAACAGCGCCGTCGGCACGACCATGCGCGGCATTGGCCCGGCTTACGAAGAGAAAATGGCTCGGCGAGGCATTCGCGCGGGCGACCTGACTGACGCCGCCGGATTGGTCGAAAAACTGGCGCACAACGCCAAACAAGCCAACCGATTGCTGGCCATGTTCGGCAGCGATTTGATTGACGAAAAACAGTTGCTTGAAGATGGTTTGCGTTGGAGCGAGTTGCTCGCTCCGCACGTTACCGACACAACTTACTTTTTGAACCATGCCACGCGCGACGGCAAATCGCTGTTACTCGAAGGCGCGCAAGCCACCATGCTGGACATTGACCACGGCACGTATCCGTTTGTCACTTCGTCCAACTCTTCGGTTGGCGGAGCCTGCACCGGAGCGGGCATTCCGCCTTCGGCCATCAACGCCACCATCGGAGTCATCAAGGCTTACACCACGCGCGTCGGCGGCGGCCCGTTTCCGACGGAACTGAACGATGCGCTGGGCGAAGCCATCCGCGCCAAAGGCGGCGAATACGGCGCTTCGACCGGACGCCCGCGTCGCACCGGTTGGTTCGATGCCGTCGTCGCCCGGTATGCGGTGATGGTCAATGGATTGGACGCGCTGGCGCTGACCAAGCTGGACGTGCTGGACGATCTGGACGAACTGAAAATCTGCGTGGCGTACAAAATCAACGGCCAGGTAACTGAGCAAGTACCTTACGACGCCGACCAGATGAACGCCGCCGAACCGGTGTACGAAACCATGCCCGGCTGGTTATCCAAAACCGTAGGCATCTCGAATTTCGACGACTTGCCCGAACGCGCCAAACAGTACCTGACTAGGCTGTCCGAAGTGTCCGGCGCACCGTTCGCGTTCATCTCCACAGGGGCCGAACGCAACGAAACCATTATTTCGAGCGAAGTTTTGAGTCAATGCGGATTGAATCTGGCTGTTTAAGCCGCTGAACAAGCGAAAGAAAAATCCAACGGGCTGCGCACGCCCAAACCGCCTCGGTTCAAAACGTGGGTGTAAATCATTGTGGTGCTGACATCTGCGTGGCCGAGCAACTCTTGAACCGTGCGGATGTCATAGCCGGATTCCAGCAGATGCGTGGCAAAACTATGGCGAAAGGTATGGTAGCTTCCGTGTTTGGTGATCTTAGCTTTGCGCATCGCCTCCTTGACGGCTTTTTGCAGCATGGAAGGATCAAGATGATGTCGTCGTTCGATCTTCGTGCGCGGACAAATCGAACGTTTCGGCGCAACGAACACGTATTGCCATTTCCATTCCCGGGCTGCCTGCGGATACTTCTTGTCGAGTGCGAAAGGTAGCTCCACGTTGCCAAAACCTGCGAGCAAATCCACTTGATGCGCTTCTTTTACTTTCACCAATTGTGCTCGTAGCGGCTCTTTCAAACTCAGCGGCAACATCGTTACTCGGTCTTTGCTTCCTTTGCCTTCTCGGATGATGATCTGATTCTTTTCGAAATCAATGTCCTTTACCCGCAATCGCAGCAATTCCTTCAATCGCATTCCCGTGCCGTACAGCAAACTCGCCATCAACCATTTTTTGCCTTCCATTTGCGCCAGAATCTGCTGTACCTCTTCGCGCGTGAACACTTCCGGCAACCGCGGCTCTTTCCTGGCGACCGGCAAACCGATGCGTGGTAACTCGATCAACAAGACTTCCCGGTAAACAAACAACAACGCATGCAACGCCTGGTTTTGTGTCGAAGCGGAAACATTCCGTTCATTGACCAGATGAGCAATGAACGCCTCGATCTCCGGCGCGCCCATGTCTTTCGGATGACGTTTGTTATGGAAAAGAATGAAGCGTTTCGCCCAATCGCAGTAGGCCTGTTCGGTACGGTAACTCATCCGGCGCAAACGAATGGCGGCGGCGACTTGATCCAAAAACTTCGGTGGTCGAGAAGGCTGATCGGAGATGACGTTTGTTATGGAAAAGAATGAAGCGTTTCGCCCAATCGCAGTAGGCCTG
>CAYYDG010000011.1:0-98362 GCA_964470555.1 uncultured Heliomicrobium sp. | reverse complement strand
GAATGGCGGCGGCGACTTGATCCAAAAACTTCGGTGGTCGAGAAGGCTGATCGGACATGACAACACCTCCAGATTGAAGAAAAACTGATTGTGATTGTGCTGGAATTGATTGCTTGGGGTGGCGGCGCGGATTATACTCCGCCGCGTCTCGCGGTAAAGCCACATCAATCGAAACACCGAATTTCCTTGTCGCCGGAGTCAACTGCCATGTTGATGAGTAAGAAGCTAAAACCCGGACAGCCTGGAACCAAACGTCTGGTTGGCCAATACGGTCAACGTCTGGTCTGTGTGCGCTACCGCTACGACGCTTCGCAAAATAAACGATTCAAAACAGTCGAACTCATTATCGAAGAATCTTCCTGGCAACCGCCGCTCGCCCATTTCAAGATGACGAAATGGTTTTGATTCGGATTGAATTCAGCGAAGCACATTGGCGCGACCGCGTGAAATCGGCAGGCGGAAAATGGAATCCCAACTTGAAACTTTGGGAAATCAAGTATGGTCAAGTCCGTAAGCTCGGACTGGCAGACCGAATTCATTCTCCCAAAGTTTCCGATAATGGAAAGTCGGAGGGACCGACTCCACAACCAAAAGTTTCCGATAATGGAAAGTCAAAAACTTCCGTTCGCGGAAAGTAGTTTCCGATAATGGAAATATGTTTCCACTATCGGAAAGTTTCAACATCCACCTAATTGTTGTTCGGTGTTGAATGAAAAAGTTCATGTACCGAAAAATAAAGAATCAATGCGCAATGTTATAAATTGCCGTTGGAGAAAATGATGACTTGGAGAAGCCATCTCTATTATTTTGCCGCCAGTATAACTCTCGCCTTTTTATTGGCTCGGATAAGTACAATCTTGGGGTTGATCCTCATGTTTATTCATGCCTGTATTAGCTTCCGTCTCGCACATGAGCTTTTTATTAAGTCTTTCCCGTTAAGGGATGCTTTAATTGTAGGAGTCTCTTTTCCCATAAATATCATTCTATATTTTGCTGCCATTTATTATCAGCAGGGATTATCTTGCCCACCTCAAGAAAATAAAGTGTATGAGTTTTGGTCGTGCTTGAAGGTCAGCGTTGGGAATTTTATTGGTCATTTGGTGACCAATTGCCAAGCAATTGAAGGAACAGGAACCAACATTGCGTTCTTTGAACCTGTAGCCGGATGGATATCTCTCTGTATTGCTGGCTTTTTCATTGCCCTTGTTTTTGCCAAAGATGTTAAAGCGCAACGCAACTAGATTCATGGTGTAGAAAAATGAGAATACGAAAGATAAGTGTCCGAAACCTAAAATTGCTTGATGCCATTGAACTGAGTTTTGGAAAAGATGTCACTTTGCTGTACGGAAAGAATGGTATTGGCAAGACAACATTTCTTGAGGCAATTTCGCTGCTTGGTCATCTTTCGACCATGCGCCGTGTTCAACTAAAAAAAGGGAGTGGGAATGTCCCTAAAATTAGTCCGTCGCATTTTTGGCAAGAACTTGCCGCTGGAAACATGAATCCAGCGAGGACGGGTATTCCCTTTATTGCCCAAAAGCAGATCATTGATCGGTTCAATAAACAAGATTCCTTTTCGGATTTAGCAAATAGCCTCAAAGAGGCGAAACATGATCTTAATGAATGGTTCAATAAAAAACTAAGTGGATCAGCGGTTCGATTTGAAGTAGAGTTCGACAAAAACAAGAAAGTGACATTTTGTGTATACAAGAAAGAGGAATCTGACAAAACAAAGCGCATATCAATTACCCAATCACTTGGGCGAAAAAAATGTGACGATCTGAAAATGAATGAGACTTTTGCTGTTATCTGGGAGGATAACGATGATGCAAAATATATAACTTCACTAATTGAAAGTTATATAACTCAATCAACATACATAATTTCCCTAGAAACTCTGGGACAGAAAACAAACTCATCTGAGCTGTACTATTTCTTGAAACATAGTAATGCAATTGGTAAGAATACCTTGCACAACGGCTATGTATTTTACCTCAACACAGACTTAAATGATTTTGGTCGGATGCGTGATATTAGAGAGTCCGTGAAAGATTTAGAGTCAGATTTCCTGCAAGAATGGATTCAGCGATTCAACCTTCAATTTACGAAATCTTTAGACCCGAACCTTGACTGTAAAGAGTTTGATTCTAAATCTGACTTGGAACTCTTGATGAATAGGGTAATTTCAAAATCCAGCCCGTTTACTTTTAGAAGAGGAATAAGAGAATTTTTGTCAATGCTTCTTCCTTTTCTTCCCAAATTGCCTGAAGGTGAAAAGATGTTTGAATTAACAGATTGCTGTATTACGAGTAACAATGAGCTAGACCTCAGAGCAAAAAGGGAAGGTTATGAAAAACCGGAAAGGATTGATTATCTAAGTGCCGGAGAGAACGAGTGTTTTTTTATATTTTTGTATTTGCTTGGGACTGAAATCAAGCATTCAATCTGCCTTTTAGATGAACCCGACTTGCACTTATCTCAATTTGCCAAACGACCGTTCTTTGAAAATTTGTTTGCAATGCTGAGAGATAATGACTGCCAGGTTATTATTTCAACCCACAGCGGTTTTGCATACACACATCCAAAACACACTGAAAGGTATTTACTGAGAAGGTTAAGTAAGCCTACTTTCTGGGAAAAACTGCTCCCTGCAAGCCTCCAGAAGCAATATCCTCGTTTCGATACAAAATTTACGTTTGCCTTTCAGTTTGGAATGGCTGCCCATTATTGGCGCACGGCATTAGGTGTATTGGGAATTTCAGGTGGCATTCAAATGGTGATTTTGGTCTTGATCTTCTTTTCGGCTGGCTCATTCATTAGTGATGTATTCCAGCAAAATGGCCCAATACACATGATCTGGACTCATTATTTTACATCACCTGCGATAGCTATATCTTCAGTGCTAGTATATTTTCAATTCATTCGCTACGTGTTTAGGGATGTAAGAGGTAACTTGAAGTGGAGAGACATGGAGTAAGCTATGTCATTATATTTGCTGGCATGCATTGTTATGGGGTTAGGAATAGGATTTGATGTCGTATTAGCGACTTTATCAAGACTTAGACATATCTCAAGTGAAAATAGCTGGCTATGGGTGAAAAGAATATCCTTTACACACGTTTTATTTCCAATGATCGGCTATTATTTTTTCGTTGGACTTTTTAGATCATACCCGTTTCTCCGAGTTCTCCTCGGCATCATTGCATTCTCACTGGTTGCCATCTTCCTTTTTGACATAGTAAAAGGATGGCTGTCCCAAGATTCGCAGGGTTCTGATGAATCACCTTTTGCCTGGGCAGTTGTTTTATCTGTTAGCTGGGATGCGTTGTTTTCCGGCCCTGCTAAAAGTGCTCAGGCAATAGGATGGTCATCGCACCAAGTGTTGATTTCGTTTGTCATTTCCGGCGCTGTTGTTACGAGCATGGCTATTATTGCCGTTATAATTGCAAAAGCTATTCGGCGCGCTATTACAGATATACTAGGCACAGAAGTTTACAGACTCAGTATTTTACATTTAGTAATGATGTATTTTGAATTTGTTATTCTTTCTTACTTTGGTGTTTTAGCTTTTATACGCTACACACTGGCATCAGAATTATCGTTTATAGCTATCGCTGCAATATCAATCGTATTTGGGGCGATTTTGTTTTTATGGCTGTGGAAATCCTTATTGCACGATACTCAACTACGTGTGGCGTTAACAATTGCTGGATGTAAGACAGATAAAGAGGATATTGACATCAAAAACACCGAACATCCATTGCACCGGAGCGCGCGCAACTTGGGGCGTCTGTGACAACCAACGAGCTTGCGCGCGCCCGCCCGGTGAACGGGTTGTTAGGCGAAACGCAAGATTAGAGATTCATCTGCATTCACACTTCGGTAGCTTTGGAGAAGGTATTTTACCTTGGTTTTACTTCTCAAATTGAAGGAACACTCAATATGATAAAAAAACTGCTCTATCTCATTTGCATTTGTTTGTTTATTGTTTCCATAGCAATAGGCTATACATCTCAGAAGCATTCGTATGTACCGCCGAAGGGATTTGTCCCCGATGAACAAACAGCTATGCGCATCGCGGAAGCTATCTGGTCTCCGATCTATGGAGAGGAAAAGATCCAACGAGAAAAGCCGTTTGTCGCAACGCTCCGAGACGGTGTATGGACTGTCGAAGGGTCGCTTCCGAAAGGTTGGGCAGGGGGCGTAGCCCTAGCAGAGATTTCAAAAAAGGATGGGCGTATCCTGCGAGTTAGTCACGGAAAGTAAGGAAAGAAGAAATGCAGAGCGGTGAAAAGGGCATCCATCAACGAAAGAGCCTAACTCTCCGTTTGACCGCAGCCGAAACTTGTGGGCGCTGTTTCTCCAATGCTTCGCGGCGCGGTCAACTCCGCGTTAGGCGCTCGTATTATCGAGGAAAAGCGGCTCGACATTGGTGATACGATTACAGCAATGGAGGAAAATATGAGACTGATAGACCGGATCACTACTGATCCTGAAATATGTCACGGCAAGCCAGTTATTCGCGGGTTGCGTTATCCGGTAGAAGTCATACTTGAGCTACTTAGCTCTGGCATGACCACCGAAGAAATTTTGGCCGACTACGAAGACCTGGAACCCGATGACATTCTGGCGGTGCTGACTTATGCGACTCGTTTAAGCCAAATCAAACGCATTGAACCTGTGCTGGCATGAAATTTATCGTAGATGCTCATCTGCCAGGCGCTTGGCTCGGTTGCTGCAACAGGCGGGCTACGATGCGATTCACACGCTTGATTTGTCGCGGGGCAATCGCACGCCAGACCCGCTCATCAATCAACTCTCGTCTCAAGAACAACGAATAGTGGTGACAAAAGACTCCGATTTCGTTGACTCATTTTGGTTGCGCCAAGAACCATGGAAGCTCTTGCTGGTATCAACCTTAACGCCGCCCCAAGCCGTAGAAGAATGTCACTGCTCAGCCAAATCCCATCGAAAGAATTTCTCTCACCGCCTCGGAAATTGGTCGGGGTTATCTGTAAACAAAGCATCCACGCCATAAGTAAACAAGAACTGCGTCATTTCTTCTCGAACGTCTTTGTAACGCCCGGTCGCGCCGGAGCGAAAGGTGTACGGTGTGACGGTCAGACCGGCGTGCGCCAGGTGGTTTTCAGCCCGGCTTCGGTCAGCCATTTGCCTTGCGGTTTGGAGTGAATCAAAAACACCAGCGGCAATCCAGCATTGAAAGTCTTGAGATCATAAAAAGCTGTGCCATAGCGGTCGCAAAATGTTTTCCGACATTGCCGAAAGCGGATGGCAAAGATGGTTTGGCCGCTCCCAGGGTCTATTCATTCTCTGAAAAATTAGCCACAGAGGCACCGAGCCACAGAGTTGGTTGGAGACAATTTTGAGGGCTGTTCAACATATTCACCCAGTTCATCACCGCAGAAATAATTTCTTCTCAGTGTCTCCGCGCCTCTGTGGCAGAAAATGAATAGACCCTGGGCCGCTCCGCAGAGCGTAGCGACTGTGATAAGCTGGCTGCTCGGCGGTTTGCTCCACAGTGTTGGCACTGCCTGGTAAGGGATTTTGTTCAGATCATTGCAACCCAAGCTTGCCCCTTACCTCTCAACAATTTCAAAGATCAGCTACGTAGCACTAACGGTTGGACTTTTGCCAAATCCTGGTTGTTCGATCAGTTGAAGCCTAATGAAGCGAAAGGTTGAATCGAGAATGATAATTGCCAAAATCGTCAAATCGAATTCGCACGTTGATTATCTGGCGCGGGTTTTGGATTCGTTTGAAACCAACGAAGCTCCCACAACCGAAGATTACGGCTTCGCGCAGTTCGTCAAAGTAGCCGTTGGCGCAGGCGAAGTCGTTGGCGTGGTCTACAACTCGCAACTCATCAATCCCGAATTCGGCAATTACGGCCCGCGCCTTTCGACTCCGCCTGAGTTGAATTCGGTCTTCAGCCCCGATTACCTGAACGAACAAGGCGTGATGATCGGTGTATTGCTGCTCGGCTGGCGCGAAGGGCAAAAGAGTTTTCACGGAATTCCGCGCACCGTGTTGCCGATCAATGCGCAGGTCGAAGCGATGACCGCCGACGAAGTCCGCGAATTTCACCAAGACAAAACCGGCACTGTGCAGCTTGGGTATTACGCGCACGTCACAACGCACGCCGGAGATTTCGCGTTCCAACTGTTGACCGCCATCGCCGATCAATTGGATGGATTGCTGGAATCAGGCAATCGCGCGCGGCTGACCGTGTTGCGCCGAACAATCAGTTGGCAACAAACGGTAGGAGGCATTAAATGATGAATGCGGAATGATGAACGATGAAAACTGCGATTCATCATTCATCATTCCGCCTTCATCATTTCCCAAGCGGCGTCCATTTGCCGTTTTGCTTCAAAGCGAATTGCGGTTGCGTCAATTGGAACTGTTGTTTGAATTCCGGGTTGCGTTGCAGGAAAAAATCGGTGGTGCGTTTGTCGGCGGTCGTGATGCGCCATCGGCCTTCTTCTTTGAGCAGGTATTGCTGCACGGAAACCCGCCCTTCTTTCACCTCTTCGCCATTCACGTTTACAGCCCGTTTCAATCCGCCATAAATGACCGTATCCACCACGGCGAAATCTCCGCGCTGTTGAACGCGGCCAATTTCCAAACGCTGTATGGTCAAAAATTGGTCGAGCCGTTTCAGGCTTTCGGCAAGTTGTTCGCGCGTCGTTTGTTTCTGAAGCTGCGACGGCAGAAAATCGTGAAGCTCGGCGTATTTCTGCGCTTTGAGCAAAGTAAAGAAAT
The DNA here is from genome assembly GCA_964470555.1 of uncultured Heliomicrobium sp. Classification (GTDB taxonomy): domain Bacteria; phylum Acidobacteriota; class Blastocatellia; order RBC074; family RBC074; genus RBC074. The sequence continues at coordinate 91,579 of CAYYDG010000011.1, read as the reverse complement.
TTTGGACGGCGCCTCGCGCGTCAGCGGTTTTGGTCTGGGCTTGAGCCGCAAACGAAATGAGAACTGCCACCAGAACGCCGCAAAGAATTTTCCGTTTTGTCATTGATACCTCCGAAAAGATCGAACGCCAGCAAGGATTCAAGAAAGCGAATGAGTAGTCAAACAGCGAATCAGTTTTCAGAAGTTATGAAACGCGATTGGAATCATCGCGCAGAGGAAAATTCCCGTTGGTACATCAACACCGTCCGACTGGATCAAACCGAAGCCGAATTCGACGCGACCGGTTTGCACGAAATCAACACGCTGATTTTGCCGGAATTGATCTTGATGACCGGCGGGCGCGGTCTGCACGAATTGGGCGATCTGAAGTTTTTGGAAATCGGCTGCGGCATAGGGCGCATGACCAAACATCTCGCCTGCATCTTCGGCGAAGTTCATGCCACGGATGTTTCGGGCGAAATGATTCGACAAGCGCGCGAACGGCTGAAGGATTTGCCGAACGTGCATCTGCACGAAACCAGCGGCGTGGATTTTGCGGCTTTGCCCGACAACTCTTTCGACATAGCCTTTTCGGCTTACGTCTTTCAACACGTGCCCAGCAAAGCCGTCATCGAATCGAACGTCCGCGAAGCGTATCGCGTGGTCAAACCCGGCGGCATCCTGCGCGTTCACACCAACGGCGTCGAAGCGCAAAGTTATGCCGAAGTCGCGAAAGACACGTGGTCAGGCGCGACGTTTACCGAAAGCGAGTTGCGCCGATTGGCGCGCGAACTCGGAGCGCAACTAATCAGCGTTTATGGCGCGGATACGATGTTTTGCTGGACGATGATGCGAAAGCCAATTCTGTTTTTTTCATTCTCGAAGGAACACGAAGAAAACACGAAGCAGGATTTTCAAATCAGGTTTCACGCGCGAGCTGACAATTCAGTCATTCGAGAAACTCCGACGGGCGGCGATGATGCCTGGCTGTCGCTGGTGGCTTCCGGTCTGGATCGGGAATCGGTGGATGCGAATAATTTGAAGGTAAGCATCGGGGGAAAGCCGGTCGCACCGCGTTATGTCGGCAGACCGCGTCCGCATTTCGACGAAGAGTTGCGAGCGCGTTTTGGCGACGCTTTCGATCAACTGATTTATGTCGAAGCCAGAGTCCCAGCGGATTCGGCCAGTGGCAAAGCCATCGTCAAATTGTTGTTGGAAAACGGCGAAACTTCGCCAGATTACGAAGTTGAGTTGGTGGAAGCTCGCCCTGCTGCGCCGAAGATCGTCACCGTCAGAAACGGATTGGATTACCAGGCTGAAATTCACGCCAGCGGGCCGAAATCGGCGCTGCGATTGTTTGTCGAAGGGCTGAGCGAAGCAGCAAATTGCGACAACGTAAAAGTAAAAGTCGGCGAGCTTATGATCTCGCCGACTTTTGTTGGCTTTGTCACCGACATCGCCAGTTATCAGGTTGACGCGCAGTTGCCAGCCGGAATCGAAACTGGCGAAACATCGCTTGAATTGATCTTTGATGGCGTTGCTTCAGAAGCCGTCGCCATCGAAATCAAACCTTAAGCTGCATAAGGACGTTCGCGCCGCGCATCCCATTTCATGTAACGGTTTTTGCGGAAGGCTTCCGTGGCCATTCGCACTGCCACCACACCGTAATATCCGGTCATGACATCGGTCTTGATGGCTTCGCCGTTGCGAATCGCGTTTTGCAGGTTGCGATGGTGCAACGTGATGTCTTCGCCGCCGGTTTTTTTGTGCGTGATGATTCCTTTCTCGCCTTCCTTGTTGAAACGGCCTTCGGGACGGATGACGAAACCGTCGCGCGTGAATTGCAACGTCGCTTCGTGGCCGCGAATGACATGCGGAATCGGTTCGGAATTCGCCATCGAAGAAATCACGACCACCGTCAAGCCTTCAGGGTAATCCAGCATCATGTTGAATGTGTCGGGAATTTCCGCTGCGCTGTCGCGGAATTGCCATTTGCCGCCAGTGGCGACAACACGATCAGGGAATTTCAAATCCAGCGCGCGAATCATGCGCGTCACGCGGTGAACGAACAAATCCGTGGCGATGCCTCCCGAATAATCCCAGTAACGTCGCCAGTGCAGAAAGCGATCCAGATCGAACGGACGTTTCGGCGCTGAACCAAGAAACGCATTCCAATCCAGGTTGACGCCCGGTTTCACATCCTTGTCCAATTCGTCGCCTTCGGCCACCCAGAAATCGCGTTTGTGGTTGCGCGAATAATCTATCTGAGCCTGAATCGGACGGCCAATCTTGCCTTCTTTGATCATTCGCTGCGCGACTTCATACGAATCGTCGGACATGCCCTGCACGCCAACCTGCATTTTGACTTTGGTCTGGTTGATCTTGGCGACGACTTTTTTCGCTTCGTCAATGGACCAGGTCATGGGCTTTTCGCAGTAAATGTGTTTGCCCGCGTCGGCGGCGTCAATAGTCATTTTGGCGTGCCAATGTTCCGGCGTGACGATGGTGACGTAATCAATATCTTTTTGGGCGAGCAATTCCGTGTAGTTCTTGAACGGCTTGGCGCCGGTTTTGGCGGCGGCCTGATCCAGACGTTTCTGGTACACGTCGCAGACGGCGGCGATTTCCACGTTGTCGGAATCTTTCATGCTCAGCAGCGAAGGGATGTGCGCGCCTTGCGCCAAACCTCCGCAACCGATGATGCCGACGCGAAGTTTATTGTTCGCGCCCAACACGCGGCGGGCGCTGGCAGCAGTCATGACCACTGAGGCCGCCGAAGCCGAAACGAATGTACGACGAGTGAGTTTGTGATTTTCCATGGTGCTTTGAAATGAAGTTAAAGCACGTCGGCGATTGATTCGCAGACGTAGCCGATGTTGTTGTCATTCATGGCAGCCAGACAAATGCGCCCGCTACCGACGATGTACAGACTGAATTTTTCGCGCAAGGCTTTGACGGCTTCGGGCGAAAGACCGGAATACGAAAACATTCCGCGCTGATTTTGAATAAAGCTGAAATCCTGTTCGACACCTTTTTCGCGGAGCATTTCAACGAACTTGCCGCGCATTTGCCAGATGCGTTCGCGCATTTCGGTCAATTCGGCTTCCCATTTTTTGCGAAGCTCTGCATCGGCCAAGACCATCGCCACAATCTGCGCGCCGTGCGAAGGCGGACTGGAATAATTGGTGCGAATGACTCGTTTGACCTGGCTCAGCACACGTTTGGATTCTTCGGCGCTGGCGGTGACGAACGTCATCGCGCCAACGCGTTCGCGGTACAACGCAAAGGATTTGGAAAACGAACTGGCGATCAGGCATTGAATGCCTGCTTCGGCAAACGCGCGCACGGCGAAGGCGTCCGATTCCAGACTTTCGCCAAAGCCTTGATATGCGAAATCGAGAAACGGAACCAGATTGGCTTGTTTGACGACATCCACCACCAAACGCCATTGGTCGTTGGTCAAATCCACGCCCGTCGGATTGTGACAGCAGGCGTGCAGCACGACGATGCTTTGCGCGGGCAAATTCTTCAGGGTTTCCAGCATGCCATTGAAATCCAGCCCATGCGTTTCCGCGTCGTAATATGGATAGGTGTTGACCTTGAACCCGGCGGCTTCAAACAGCATCTGGTGGTTTTCCCAGCTTGGACGGCTGATCCAGAGTTGCGAATCCGGCAAAAAACGAAGAAGAAAATCCGCGCCGATTTTCAGCGCGCCGGTTCCACCGACAGCTTGCACGGTGACGACGCGATTTTCGGCGATGACTTGCGAATCCGCGCCAAACAACAGTTTGGGCACTTCTTTGATGTAGGCCGGAACACCGTCAATACCGAAATAGGTTTTGGTGGCTTCCTGTTCCTGCCAACGTTTTTGGGCTTCTTTGACGACGTTCAGAATGGGAACTTTGCCGTTGGCGTCCTGATACACGCCTACGCCCAGGTTCACTTTGGCAGGGTTCGAATCGTTGTTGAACGCTTCGGTCAACCCAATGATCGGATCGGGCGGCGCTTGTTCGATGTGCGCGAATGGTGACTGCATTGCTGTAGTGAAAACTTCCTTTTCGTAATTGGATAGACAATGTGAGAAACAAAGCGAGCGCGGATTATGGCCGGAAGAAGCGTTCGATTCAACAGCAGCGTGACTTGCGAAGAGTGACAGGTTGCCGCGTTTTTGCGTTCGGGGTACTCTTTCGGTCACTTGGCTGACAAACGTCCTTGGCGCAGCCGGGTAAACTCCATTGGCATTTCATCTTTCTACTTTGCGAGGTCGTTTTTTATGGTTCGCTCCGGTCAACTCACATGGGTCAGGCAAAACGTTCTGGCGGCGTTGTTCGCGCTGTGCTGTCTGGCGGTCGTTGCTTCGGCTCAGAATTTGAACCCCGTCAATCTGTCGGCCAGGCTCGACCCGAATCCGGTCAAAGCCGGGCAAACGGCTAAGGCCGTGATTACGGCAAAGATTGAACCGGGCTGGCATTTGTATTCGTTGACGCAACCGCCGGGCGGGCCGCGTCCGACGCGTATCACGATTGACGAAACCGGGCCGTTCAAAGCCAGCGGCAAAGCCACTCAACCGAAACCGAAAGTCGCCGCCGATCCGAATTTTTCGGCTCCGGGCCAACCGCCGTTTATGACGGAAACCTTCGACAACGAAGCCGTTTTCACCTTGCCGATCAAAATTGCCGACGATGCCGCGCCGGGGCAGCAAAAATTGACGATCAAGTTTTACTTCCAGGTCTGCGACGATCATCAATGCCTGGCGCCGCGCACCAAACCGATTGAAGTGGACGTGGCAATTGTCGCCGCCAACGCCAAATTAACTGCGTCACCTTCGCCGGACGCATCAGCTACGCCGCAAAGTTCGCCAACGCCGGAAGCCAGCGCTTCGCCGACGCCGGAAACTTCCGCAGTTGGAACCATCGGAAACGATCATTCGACGATGCCACCCGCAACCCACGGTGCTGACGAAGATCAGGCCAAGGCGCTGAAAAATCGCGGGCTGTTCGGCTTCATCTGGTTCGCCATTATTCAAGGGCTGCTGGCGTTGCTGACTCCGTGCGTGTTTCCGATGATTCCGATCACTGTGTCGTTTTTCACCAAGCGCGAAAAACGCACCAGCGCACAGGCCGTCGGCCAGGCTTCGTTTTTTTCGCTGGGCATTATTTTGACTTACACAGTGCTGGGATTGGCTCTGGCGATGATTGCCGGGCCGACTGGATTGACCAAGCTGGCGGCCAATCCCTGGATGAATCTGTTTCTGACGGCGCTGTTCGTCATCTTCGCGCTGAATCTGTTCGGAATGTTTGAAATTCGCATTCCGTCGGGGCTGGTCAACAAACTCAACAAACAGGCGGACAGCGGAGCAGGTGGCCAAACCTTCGCCACGATTTTGATGGGCATCACGTTCACGCTGACTTCGTTCACCTGCACGACGGCGTTTGTCGGAACGGTGTTGATTTACGCCACGCAAGGCGATTGGTTCTGGGCGATCATCGGCATGGTGGCATTTGCGACGGCGTTTGCGTTGCCGTTTTTCCTGTTCGCGCTGTTTCCGCAGTGGCTGCAAAGCCTGCCGAAATCCGGTGGCTGGTTGAATTCAGTCAAAGTCGTCATGGGCTTTCTGGAGCTTGGCGCGGCGTTCAAATTCCTGAGCAACGTTGATTTGGTCTGGGGCTGGCAATTGATTTCGCGCCCACTGGTGTTGTCGGCGTGGATTGCGATTGCGCTGGCGGCGGCGTTGTATCTGTTGGGCAAGATTCAATTGCCGCACGATTCGCCCGTCGAACGATTGGGCGTATTCCGCATGCTGATGGCGACGTTCTTTTTGGCGCTGGCGTTTTACTTTTTGACCGGATTGTTCGGCGGAAGCCTGGGAGAATTCGATGCATGGTTGCCGCCTTCGTCGTCGAAAGATTTTGCCTTGAATCGTTCGGGCGGAAATGCCGCCGAAGCCAAGTGGCTGGAAACGTACGAAGAAACGCTGCAAAAAGCCAAAGCCGAAAATCGCCCGGCGTTTTTGAACTTCACTGGCGTGACCTGCACCAACTGCCGCTGGATGGAAAAAAATATGTTTCCTGATCCGGCTGTGAAAAAGGAACTGGAGAAATTCGTCCTAGCGGAGTTGTACACCGACCGCGAAGACACGCCGGAGCACCAGAAACTCGATGAAGAAAACGGGCGTTTGCAGGCGGAAAAATACGGAACAGTGGCCTTGCCTTTGTATGTAGTGGTTGACACGGATGGCAACGTATTGTCGAAATTTCCCGGCCTGACGCGCGACAAACAGGAATTCGTCGAATTTCTGCAACGCGGAGCCAGTCGCTTCCAAACGCTGACCGCGCAGAAGTAAAAACAGCAAGCCGCAGATCAACGCCGATCTTCGCAGATCAAAAAAATCTGCGGCGAGCATCGTCAATCTGCGGCTTCGATTGATTTGAAACCTATTGTTGCGGCCAGTTGCCACCTTCGCCGGATTGCGGCGGTTGCCATTGCGGAGGAGGCGGTGGTGGCGCTTGATTCTGGCGCTTCTCAAACATCTTCACTCCGACCATTCCTCCCAAGACCGTAAAACCTAACAGGAACATCGCTCCAATCAATGTGCCGGGAATCATCCCTACAATTTGGCTGCCCAAACTTCTTCCGCTCATTTCATCTTTCATGGCTTGCACGAATTGCAGCAATTGAGAGTTATCAATGTTTTGTGCGGCGTTCCCCATGGCTTCCAACATATAAGGCAGCGTGACCAACTCAATCGGCAAACCAATCACAATTCGGATAAATGCCCCCAGCGCCCCGGCATATAAACCGATTTTCGCCCCTTCCTGAACAGTGACAGGTTGCGCAGACCCATCAACCAGCAGCTTGGCGGCAATCGCGCCTCCGACCCAGGCCCACAAACAACAACAAAGATTGCCCGCGTTCACAAATGGAATCACAGACAAAATGCCCATGACCAAACCACCCACAACATACGCCTTGCTCTGATCTTGTTGATTCATGCCGAGTAATTCTCCTTGAAAGAATGATCCATTGGTTTTGGCGAAGTGGATGAAACAATCGCCACCCAGGCAGGCAAGAGGAAAAACGCGATTGTAGCGCCTGATAACAAACCTGTTGCCGTCCGTGAAAAGAAAGTGTTGTTGAACAAACCGACAAAATCGCCACCGAAATCCGCCAACATCGGCAAGGCGGCAATCACCAACCAAAAGCGGCGCGGAATTTCAAGATTGCCCAGGTTGCGAAAAAAAGGGTAAAGCGCCATTCCCGCGACAAAACCTAGATAAATGCCAGTGCAACGCGAGCAAACCGCCAACGGAAAACCCAGCCAATGAAATGATCTTTCCGGCATTTGATGACAAAAACCTGACATTGCACGGTAAAGACTCATCGCCGAAAACCTGTATTCATTGGCGATCAGCCAGGGCGGCATAAAAATCACCGCCAGCCAGGCCAGCGCAATCAACATCAAAAGCGCGTACATCAAAATCGCTTTTCGGTTTTCAGAGATGATTCGATTCATTTGACCGCATCGAAAAAGTCATAGACCACGCGCGCCAGCCGTCCCATTTGCTCTTCGACTTCGCCGCGCGAGGCGCGTTTGTCTACGGTAAAGACCACCAGCGCAATCGGGTTGCCGCGAATGAACATCACGCCGGCATCGTTGGTCGTCGAGCCGATGGTTCCGGTCTTGTGCGCAAAGCCGGTGCCTTCGGGCAAATAGCGCGGCAAGCGGTGATTGAACTGCTGGCGATTCATGATCGTCATCATCTGCCGGCAGGAATCTTCGCTGGCGGCTTTGCCTTTGACGATCAAATCCAACAGCTTGGCCATGTCATCCGGCGAAGCCACGTCTTTCATGATTTTGGCGAATTCGGCGTCGGCTTTGGCGACACGTTCCGGCGAAGACGTGTTGAGTTGCGGACGATTCATCAACTGTTGTTTGGTTTTGCTTGCCGCCGATTCGTCCATCAGCGCCAGATAATCGCGGATCAATTCAAACGTCGTCCGATCTACACGGATGTTGTTTAACCCCAATTTCCGCATCGTCGCCGTCACATTTTCTGCGCCGACTTTGGTCAGCAAAATGTCCGTCGCCTGATTGTCGCTGAGGATAATCATCAGCAACGCCAAATCCCGAATCGTCGGTTTCAACCCCGGAGCCATTAGCGTCAACACGCCGCTGCCCAACGTGCGGTCGGCGGCGGTCAGTTCAACGCGATCATCCAGCGAGAACTTTCCAGCTTCGGCTTGGCGAAAAACTTCGACCAGAATCGGAATTTTGTAAGCGCTGGCCATCGGAAACTGCCGGTCGCCATTGATCGAAATCTGCTGCCCCGTGGCAATGTCGCGGACGGCGACTCCCATCGTTCCCGGAAAGGCATTGACCAGTTCCTGCAATCGCGCACGCAACCGCTCGATGTTCTGAACCGGTTTGGTGGATTGGCCAAACGCCGACAGTGAAATCAGGCAAAGTAGAATTGGCAAAACAAAAGCTCGACATGCAAGCACAGAAATTCTCCTTGTCAGAATTGAAGGGCGCATCAGGCTGCTTTTAGTGGGCGAAGCCTTGAATACTCTTGCTGGTTGGCCGCCAATGTTTCCCAGATGTCCACGGCCTGTTGCAGATTCATCCAAAATTCCGGCGTTGTTTTGAAAACCCGCGCTAAACGATGAGCCATATCGGGTGTAAGCGAACGACGCTCGTTGAGCAAGTCATTCACCGAGCGACGCGAAACGCCAAGCCGCTCCGCAAGCTCTGTTTGAGTCAAATCAGTCGCAGGAACAATTTCTTCACGCAAAAGCTCGCCCGGATGAGTCGGTTTTCTTTTCCTGCCGTTGAGCATAATTCCTCCTCAATGATAGTCCTTAAGATTTACATCGGTCGCGTCTCCGTCAACAAATGTGAACGTGATGCGCCAATTGGCATTCACCCAGATTGACCATGTGCCTTTTCGATCACCTTTCAATTCGTGCAATTTGAATCCCGGTAAATCAAGATCGGTAACCACAACAGCGGCATCAATGGCATCAAGACGGATTCGGATACGAGAAGCCAAGTCAGACGGGATTCTTTTCTTACTTTCCGTTTCAAAGAAGTCTTTCAACCCTTTATCCGCCCATGACTTAATCATCTGTCACTCCGTCCAAAACTCGCACCCAATTAAATTCGATCAAAGCGAACGAACGAATCCGGTCCGCCTTCGACGTGGACGGTGTCAACGAAGCGCACGTGCATGGTTTCGGTCGTCATCACCAGCGATTGAGTTCGTTTGCCGGTGCCGAAAAACCGGACTCCGCGCAAAATGGTTCCGTCGGTGACTCCGGTTGCGGCAAAGATGATTCGTTTGCCCGGAGCCAGTTCGTTGGTATCGAACACGCGCGAAGGGTCTTTGATGCCCATGCTGGCCATGCGGTCGGCAATGTCCGGAGCGATTTTGGAGCGTTCCTCTTCTTCCAGTTGTTCGGGCATCATAAACCGCGCCTGGATTTCGCCATTCAGGCATTTCATGGCCGCAGCGGTGATGACGCCTTCCGGGCCACCGCCAATTCCCATCAGTGCGTGAACGCCCGAACCGGCAACTGCGGCGGAAATTCCCGCCGACAAATCGCCATCGGAAATCAGTCGAATGCGTGCGCCTGCATTCCGAATGTCTCTGACCAGCTGGCTGTGACGCGGACGATCCATGACAACAATGGTCAAATCCTCGACTTTGCGTTTCAACCGCGTGGCAATCGCGTGAAGGTTGTCTTTGACAGGCGCGTCAATGTCCACAGCGCCTTTGACCGAAGGTCCAACCACCAGCTTTTTCATGTACACATCCGGCGCGTGCAGCAACCCGCCTTTTTCCGCCGCCGCCAACACGGCAATGGCATTGTCGGCTCCGGTGGCGCAAAGGTTGGTCCCTTCCAGCGGATCAACGGCAATATCCACGTGAGGATATTTGCCTTCATTGCCGGGTTTCGCGCCAATTCCGACGCGTTCGCCAATGTATAGCATCGGAGCTTCGTCGCGTTCGCCTTCGCCAATGACAATGGTTCCTTCCATCGGAATGGTGTCCATCACTTCGCGCATCTTTTCGACGGCAACCTGATCGCTGTATTTTCGTTCGCCTTGTCCCATGGTGCGGGCAGCTTCGACGGCGGCGGCTTCCACCACGCGAAGAAAATCAAACAGCAGATCGTGTTCCAACGGACGTCCGGCTGAAATTTGTTCGCTCATACTCCAGAACTCCTCTTGTTGGGCGAGCAACGGCAACGCCCTGTAAGCAACAACGGGCAAGCAGTTTCGCTTGCCCTTGCCTTTCCTCACGCCTCATTGGCCTGGCCAAGATTCGGATCGAAACAAGCACGACAACGCGCTTCGTAAGCGTCCGAAGCGCCAACAACAACTCGTTCCCGGCTGGCGATCAATCGTTGCGTATAAGTCGCAGGGCTTCCGCATTGCATACAGATGGCTCGCGTTTTGGTGATGTCTTCGGCGATGGCCAGCAACAACGGCATCGGCTCAAACGGACGACCAAGATAATCCATATCGAGTCCGGCAATGATGACTCGCTTGCCTTCGGCGGCAAGTTGATTGGCGACATTGACCAGTTCGGAATCGAAAAATTGTCCCTCGTCAATGCCGACGACTTCGGTGTCAGCGGCGACGGCTTCCAAAATCTCACGTGTTGTCGTGACCAGTTGCGACGCCAGCTTCATTTCCGAATGCGACACGATGTGCTCTTCGGAATACCGCAAATCAATCGCAGGTTTGAAACTTTGTACCTTCAACCGGGCAATTTGCGCCCGACGCAATCGCCGAATCAACTCTTCACTTTTGCCGCTGAACATCGAACCGGTGATGACTTCGATCCAGCCCGAATCATTTGAATGACGCTCTACCAACGTTGGCCAATCCCTTCTGATATTGTCTGATTTGAATGCGTGTTCGTTCTACACCATAAACCGGCGAAGGCGCAAGATTCGCACCTGAAAGGCTTTTCGCTTTGGAAACCTGCCTGATTGAATGGATGATAAGCGCATGAAAACTGCAAAAATTGCTCCTGCTCGCGTTGGTCGAATCAGCGCTTTGATCGGAGGAATCGTCTGGTTGATGTTGCTGCTGCCGCTTTCGGATTGGTTGAACCTGCCGGTGACAAGCAGTGGCGAAACCTGGTTGATCGAACGATTGCTGATGCTGGCAGCGCTGGTATTTGTTCCGCTGGCGTTGTCGCTGGCGACGAAGGATGCAACCAGCCGCTTATTTCGTTTCGCTATCCGGTTGCAACCCATCGGCGCGGCGTTGGTGATCGTTTCGTTTGCGCTGCGAACAAGTTTACTCGCCGCTGCCACGACCTTGATTTGGATTCTGACCACTTTGTTCATTGCGCTGATCGGATGGGAACGGTTGTGGCAACGCTGGAAAATTACTGGCCACATTCTGCCAATGGAAGAACTCTGCATTGATGCCGGACTGGCTTATATCGTGGTCGGCAGCGGATGGCTCTTTCTGTCGCGCTGGGGACTGAACCCACTGGAATTTTCAGACACCATCGTGCTGTTGACGGCGGTGCATTTTCATTACGCCGGATTTGCTGCGCCAATTCTGACCGGAATGGTCGGGCGAAGAATCAAAACCGGAATTGCCAGAAAGTTTTATCTTGCCGCCGCAACCGGAGTCATTGCCGGTCCGCCGCTGGTTGCTGCGGGCATCACGCTTTCGCGTCCGGTCGAAGTCTTTTCCGCTGTCACATTGGCAGCGAGTTTATTCTTGCTGGCAATGCTGAAGATGTTCTTCGTCGCACTCCAAGCGCCTCCGCTGCCGAGGCTGTTGCTGATTCTGTCGGCAATGTCTGTGATCGTGACCATGATCTTTGCCTGTTTGTATGCCTTTGGGCGATTGGCCGGAATGGAAACCATCAGCATTCCGTTGATGGCACAGGTTCACGGCATCAGCAACGCGTTTGGATTTGTGTTGTGTGGGTTGCTGGCGTGGACATTGCTCGAAAACAGATCAGCCGATTAAACGTCCTTGTCAGTTCGCGCCGGCAGGCGTTGCAATTTTAAGCTTTGAAGAGAAAAATGCCTTTGTCCTGGGAGGTAGATTATGAGCATTGAAACCTACGAAGGTGTTGTTGAACATGGCCAGATCAAGCTTAAGAACGGCTTGAGACTTCGTGAAAGAACGACGGTTTATGTCGTCGTCCCTGAACCTCAAACGGTCGTGCGTCCAACTGTTCACACTCCACGCTTAGCCAACCCACAACAAGCGGACGATTTCAAAATGGAAATCGTCGAGGTAAGCCCTGATGCCAAGCTATGACTCACTTCACTTCAATCCGCCTGCGCCAATCGCTTTGGTAACTCTACGAAACACAGAAACGCGCGCGACACACCGATAACCTGCTATGCCCGCATCAATCATTTCCATTGCCGACCGGTTTCGTCCGCTCTCCATCGCCGACTTGCTCGGTGACGGCAAAGTCGCCACCGCCTTTGAATTCATTGATTCGTCCTCTCAGCGATTCACTGCGGAATTGATCCGCATCTGCGAAATTCCGGCGCCGCCATTCAAAGAACATGAGCGCGGGCGATATTTTGCCGCGCGATTCAACGAACTCGGCCTGGACGACGTTCACACCGACAGCGAAGGCAATGTCATCGGTTTGTATCGCGGCGAACGCGAACAACCGTTGATCGTGTTGTCGGCGCACCTGGACACAGTCTTTCCCGAAGGAACCGATGTCAAAGTTCGTCACGTCGGCTCGCGGTTGTGCGCTCCGGGCATTGCCGACAATTGCGCAGGATTGGCCGCGTTGATTGCGCTGATTCAGGCGTTGAACGCCGGACAGATCAAATTGCGCGGCACACTGGCGTTTGTGGCGACGGTCGGCGAAGAAGGCGAAGGCGATTTGCGCGGCGTTCGCCATCTGTTCAACGAAGGCAAACTGGCCAGACGGGTTTCGGCGTTCGTTTCCTTTGACGGGACCGGCGTGGATTTCGTCACGCATCAGGCCCTGGGATCGCGTCGGTATCGCATACGCCTGGAAGGTCCCGGCGGGCACAGTTGGGGAGATTTCGGCGTCGTCAACCCTGTGCATGCCTTGGGACGGGCCGCCGCTCGATTGGCGGATTACCACGCGCCGGTTGATCCGCGCACGACCTACAACATAGGCCGCATCGAAGGCGGCGAATCGGTCAACGTCATTCCACAAGCGGCTTCGATGGATGTGGATTTGCGTTCGTCATCTGAAATCGAATTGTCGCGTCTGGAAGATTTTCTGCTGACGGCGCTGAATCGGGCCGTGATTGATGAAAACGTCATGCGCGCCGCTTCGGGCAAAAAATTGAAAGCCGACGTGCAGATAATCGGCAATCGGCCTTCGGGCGAAACGCCGCGCGAATCGTATCTGGTGCGAACGGCGATGGAAGCTTCGCGCGTGCTGGGCATCACGCCGATTCTCAATCGTGCTTCGACCGATTCCAATATCCCGATCAGTTTGGGAATTCCCGCCATTACCATTGGCGCGGGCGGCAGATCGAACGATTCTCACCGATTGAGCGAATGGTTTGACCCGGTGGGACGCGAACTCGGTTATAAACGGGCGCTATTGCTGGCGTTGGGAATGGCCGGGCTTCAGTGACAAACTCAAAAATGCCGCCCGCTGCTCAAAGGACCAACGGGCGGCTTGCGGATTAAAAGACTGTCTTGATAAAGCTCAGATCGTAATCGTCGTGCCGTCGAATTTCGTCAACGACATCTTGACCTCTTCATTGTAGGTAAGCTTCTGCTCCTGCAGGATGCAGATGGCCACTTGCTCTCCAAGCTTCATGCCTTCGATGATGTCCGTTCGCCAATGCACGCCTGCGCCGTTACGTCCCTTACCGACGTTACGAGCCACCTTGTTCAACTCACCGCGCACGGTCAGAGGCGGCCCTTCATAAGGTACGAGCGCCGTGCCATCCGCGTTCGGCACAACCGGGTTCTTGACGGCGACCGTGTCGTCGAAGAATGCCTTGAGGATTGTCACGCAAGCGCCCGCGACGGTGGCGTGGCCGGAAGCGTAAGCCGAGTGCGTGGGCGAGCCTTCGGGGAAAGCTTGCGGCAACAAATAGGTGCCGTATTTTCTGAAGGTCTCCTGCACAGCGAGCGAATTGAGCACATCCGAATGGAGCGGGTATTGAGCCGCGCCGGTAAGGTGGTTATGTACTCGCCCACCATACGCTTCTGGACGCAGGCGATGTTGCACGAACCATTTTTGATACCAGACCGCTTTGAGCGCGCGCGTGGCCACTTCAGTCACAAGGCTCAGAATGTGCGGGCCGCCGCACTGCGCGAATGGAAGTTGGGTCTTGGAGTCGGCCAGCGGAAGCCCCGGATCGAGCGGCACGCCTTGCCCCATCATAATCAAGCAGGCCTGCAAATAGGCTTGATAGAGGGCATCCACATGGACCCACTCGGCCAGATCACGCAGGTTGCGCTGGTAGCGCGGCGTCGGGTCATATTGGTAAGCAACAGGCGCGCCGCCGTTCTGGATATTGAGCCAGTCGGCGTAGCTGGTCATGTAATCCACGCCAGGGGCGGAGGTCTTAATCTTTTGCGAGAAGAGATTGGCGCCGAAGTAGAAATCTTGCAGCAGGAACTGCGACATGTGAGGGCCTTCCGTGTCTCCGGGGAAAGTGGAACGGAAGATCGTCTGAGGCGTCACCCGTCCGCCCTGTTTCGGGCCGCGGAAGTCCGACAAGCGGGAGAGTTCGTCCGCAGCGGCGGCGATGATCGGACTGGTGTCGTAATCATTGAAATTAACATCGCGCGCGAGCGCCATCCAGTAAAGCTCAACCATCTCGCCCGCCGTTTCAGCGCTGGCGAAGCGCGGCGCTGGCGGCAACGTTACGTGATGGGAATCCGGCCCTTCCAAATCCATCGCCAGACCGGCTTGCGGGCTGGTCTGCGGACGACCCAGGCCAAGAGTGATCTTTTCAAAATCGGCGGGGACGCGCGACGTCCGCGCTGAGACGAGACTGTTATACGCTACGAGATCAACCTCGCCTAGCTGATTATGCGGAAATCCTTTGGTGTAGCTGCCGATTTTATTCGGGTAACCGTCGTCGTCGCCATTGGTCACGTGATAAACCAGCGGTCTGCTCTGCGCCAGCTTCGCGGCTTCCAGTCGGCACTTATACGATTTCATGTACCGATTTGCAGCCTTGTCGGCAGGTTCGACGCCAAACGGAAAGGCCGGGTCATTACAAACTGGCTGCTTTGAGCCACCAGGCGCGGGAAATTGCGCCAGGGCAGTCTGGCTGGCGACGCCTGCCGCAATGGTTGCGGCTCCGACACGTCCCAAAAATTTACGGCGGCTTGAAACAGGTTTCGAAGTGTTTGTTGTTTCTGTGTGAGTAGCTTGCGCGTCAACAGGCTCATTCGCAGGTGCCTGCGATGAAACGGACGAACGTTTTTTCATGCGGAACGCTCCTTAATTAAGAGTAAAAAGGGAATTTAACTGGAAATTATGAGTCGGGGGTACAGCTTCAAAGGAAGTTTTAGGGCAGGCACCGTGGTCGAGTGAGGAAAGCTGTTAGCTCAGTAATCTTGTTAAATCGTCAATGATGGAGTTACCTCAACCGGCGCGGAGAGTAACCTGACTGACATTCGAGAGCAACAATTTTTTTGGCTAAGTGTGGCATTTTCTAAAGATTAGAGACCGTCAGCAATACCGCCAAAGCTTCCCCTTAGGCGGTGAATCACGATTAAGGTTGCTTGGGAGTTTGGCGGCGTTCGTTGGGCTGCAAGCCATTTTTCTTGCGGTCTTCATACTCCTTGATTCGGTCGGCGACCAGGCCGCGTTTGACCAACTCTACTTCCGGCACAGTTCCCAAATCGCCAGTGTCTTTGATCCAGCGATCCAGCGCAGCGCGCATTTCTTCCAAAGTCTTTTTGTTCTTCGGCAACGCAGCCAGATTCTTGGTTTCGTGCGGATCGCTTTGCGTGTCGTACAACTCTTCTGCGGGCTTGGTCGGCGCGAAAAACTGACGTTGCACGGCGTTCAACTTTCCTTCGGCAAACCAACGCCGCCAGGCCTGCATAATCGGATTTTCTTCGTTGTACAACACCACCTGCGCGTAAGGCAGATCAGGATAAAAGTTGCGTATGTAATGAAATCGCCGCCCGCGCACGCTGCGAATGCGGTCAAAGGTTTCGTCCATGCGGTCGCGCGCGGCAAAGACGTATTTCGGTTCTGGTGCGGTCTTGTCGCCGACAATGATTCGTCCTTGCATCGCTTTGGGAACTTCGCCGCCCGCCAGCGAAATCACCGTCGGCGCGAAATCCAGAAAACAAACCAAATCTTCGCGCACGCTGCCTGGTTTGATTTTGCCCGGCCAGCGAATAACCAACGGCACGTGAATGCCCTGGTTGTACACCCAGCGTTTGCTGCGCGGCATGCCTCGCCCGTGATCGCCGAAGAAAAACACAATCGTGTTGTCGGCTACGCCTGCCTTGTCCAAAGCTTCCAGCACATCGCCGACCTTGTAATCCACAGCCGTCGCCAATTCGTAATACTGCCGAAAATCATTTCGCACCGCCGGATCGTCGGGATAATACGGCGGCAAAACCATCTTCGCAGGGTCTTGGCGGTCAGACGGTTTCAACCGAATGGTGTTCTGCGCGTGTTTGTCTGGTACGGCGCGCACCTGGCTTTCGTGCGAAGTCGTGATGTTGAAATAACCGAAAAACGGTCGCTTCGGAACATCCTTCGTCCAATCGGAAGTGACATCTACCCATCCTGCTGGCGGTTCAAAGTTGAAATCCGTCTTGCCGAATCCAGCTTTTGTCGGCCAGCAGATTTGATACCCGGCTTGTTTCAGGTAATCGGTAAACAGCGGCGGCGGTTTCAACAACGTCGAGCGCATGTGGTGCGTGCCCATCGTCGTCGGATATTGACCGGTAATCAGCCCCGAACGACTGGGAGCACAAACCGGCGCGTGCGTGAATGCGCGCGTGAACCGAGCGCCTTCGCGCGCCAGCCGATCAATGTTCGGCGTGCGCGCCAGTTTGTCGCCGTAAGCGCCGAGTTCCGGCCCAAGGTCTTCGCCGATGATCCAGACGATATTGGGCGGCGTGGCAACCGGTTTGCCGGCCAACGCCTTTGAATTACGTTCGACGGAAACAACAGCCAACAACAGCATTCCGACAAAGAATGCGCGGCGAAGAAATTTGATTTTCATGGGGTTCTCTTTGCGGGAAATCACGTTTGTCGTTACGCCTTCAGGCGGTTTCGGTTTCAGCCGTCTGAAGGCGGAACGACGAACGCACTAAGCCAGAATCTGTTTGACGACATTGCCGTGAACATCGGTCAATCGGTAATAACGCCCTTGAAACTTGAACGTCAGCCGTGTGTGGTCAATGCCCAGACAATGCAGAATCGTCGCGTTCAAATCGTGAACGTGAACCGGATCGCGCACGATGTTGTAGCTGAAATCATCGGTTTCGCCGATGGTCACGCCGGGTTTGATGCCTCCGCCCGCCATCCAGATGGTGAAACAACGTGGGTGATGATCGCGCCCGTAATCGTCCACCGCCAATCTGCCTTGCGAATACACCGTGCGACCAAATTCGCCGCCCCAGATGACCAGCGTGTCGTCCAGCATGCCGCGCGCTTTCAAGTCCTGAATCAACGCTGCCGATGGCTGATCGGTGTCTTCGGCTTGTTTTTTGATGTTGCGCGGCAAAGATCCATGCTGATCCCAACCGCGATGAAACAATTGCACAAAGCGCACACCACGTTCCGCCAGCCGCCGCGCCAGCACGCAGTTATAAGCAAACGTGCCGGGTTTGCGCGCGTCGGGGCCGTAACTTTCAATCACCTTGTCGGATTCTTTCGACAGATCGGTCAGTTCCGGCACCGAAGTTTGCATGCGATACGCCATTTCGTACTGCGCTATGCGCGCCTGAATTTCGGGATCGCCATATTCCTGGGCATTGAGCTGATTCAGTTCGGCCAGATCGTCCAAAAACTTGCGGCGGACTTCGCGGCTGATGCCTGGCGGGTCGGACAAATACAACACAGGGTCAGCGCCGTTGTGGAATTTCACGCCTTGAAATTGCGACGGCAAAAACCCACTGCCCCACAACCGATCATACAAAGGTTGATCGCCGCCGGTTCTGCCTACGGAAACCAGCGCAACGAACGCGGGCAAATCCTTGTTTTCGCTGCCCAATCCATACGCCAACCACGAACCCAGACTGGGCCGTCCGGCAAGCTGAAAGCCCGTCAGCGCAAAGGTCTGCGCCGGATCGTGATTGATCTGTTCTGTATGCATGGATTTGATGAAGCTGATGTCATCAACGACTTTGGCTGTGTGCGGCAACAGTTCGCTTAACCATGCGCCGGACTTTCCATGTTGCGCAAATTTGTACAGCGAAGGCGCGGTCGGAAAGCTGGATTGATGCGCGGTCATTCCCGTCAGCCGCTGTCCCATACGAATCGAATCCGGCAGATTCTGCGCGCGGAATTTTTCCAGATTCGGTTTGGCGTCGAACAATTCCAATTGCGAAGGTCCGCCCGCTTGAAACAGAAAAATCACGCGCTTGGCTTTCGGCGCAAAGTGCGGTACGCCGGGCAAGCCGGTTTTCTCTTGGGCAAAACCGCTTTCGCCCAACAGCGAAGCCAGTGCCGCCGTTCCTATGCCCAAACCAAAACGGCTGAAAAACGAGCGACGAGTCAGGTTCAATTGCAGTTCGTTGAGTGGATTCATAAGTTCGCCTTTCACATGTATGAAATCAGAAAGTCGCAATCGGATTCAGCGGCGAGCCGGTTCCGCCTGTGATTGGAATCGGAGCCGCCGTCAGCAGAAACGTCCAGCGTTTGCGTTTGGCCGTCGCCTCGCTCAGAGCTTCCAGGTCGCAATTGTCAAAGATGTGAACGCCCATCGCATTCAACGTCAACAAATGAACCGGATGCGTGACGCCTTCTATGCCGGAAGGCAACACATCGCTGGCGGCATCGCTGCCGAGTAAAGCGACGTCGCGCTGTTTCAACCAGCGCGCGCACGAAGCGTGCAATCCCGCTGAAGCATTCCCAACATCCCAGGGGCCTTTCACCTCGCGCCGCGCCCAGCGACCTGTGCGAATAAACACTGCATCACCCGCGCCGACTTTGATTCCGGCTTTCTTTTCCCAGGCGTCCAGGTCTTCGGGATAAATCGCCTCGCCGAGTTCCAGATACGGTTTGCCTTTCAGCGCAGCCATGTCCATTAAAATGCCGCGCGTGAAAATGCCTTGCTTCAGGTTGGTGATCGCCAGTTTCTGCGCGCCTTTGGCGGTGACTTCCTGCCGCGAAAACCCGTTGTACATCTTGCCCTGATAAAAGATGTGGCAGAGCGCGTCCATGTGCGTGTGCTGGTATCCGTGAAAGAGAACCGAAAACGTATCCACACTCCATTGGCCTTCGCCATCGCCGGTCAGATTCATCGTATGTTGATACGGACTCGAATTGTCGGCTTCAGCGACAAAGTTCGTGTTGCGAGCCAACGAAACGTTTGCGCCTTCCGTCACCAACGCAGCCGCCTGTTTGCGTTTGGCATCGGTAATCAGGTTCAACGCGCCAAGTTGATCGTCTTTGCCCCAGCGTCCCCAATTGGAAAGTTCCGTCATCCAGCGATCAATATCGGCTTTGGTCAATTTCGCGCGCGATTGCGCCGAAGTGGAATCGGTCAGGTTGACAGCGACGGCAAACAACAAAACCAGCGCAATCAGCGAAAAGGTAGGAAGGATTCTGCGATTCATTGTGTCTCCTTGTTTGAGTTATTGCCGGGTAATCACTTCGTCCAGGTTTAACAGCAAACTGGCCGTTGTTGCATACGCTGCCAGCTCCGCGCGATTCAGAGCTTGGTCGTTGCGCTTTTCGCCAATGGCTAACAGCTTTTCAGCTTCCGTCGAATTGCGCGTGAAGTATTCCAGTTGCGAGTTCAGATTTCTGACCAGAGCTTTGACTTCCGCCTCGCTGGGCTGACGCGAAGTCACGCGACGAAACGCCCACGCCAACCGCTGTTCGGCTCTCTCGCCGCCTTCTTTCAACATCTTTTCAGCCAGCATTCGCGCGGCTTCGATGTAAGTCACATCGTTCATCAAATTCAACGATTGCAGCGGCGTGTTCGTGCGCGTGTCGCGCACAGTGCAAAATTCGCGCGCCGAAGCGTCGAATACCTGCATCGTCGGCGACAAGACCGTGCGTTTCCAGAACGTGTACAAGCTGCGCCGCCACAGACCTTCGCCTTTGTCAGTGTCGTAACCGGTCAAGCCGGAAAAGGCCATGTCCTTGTACAGTCCGTCCGGTTGATACGGTTTGACCGAAGGTCCGCCGAGTTTTTCCACCAGCAAGCCCGACACGAACAGCGCCTGATCGCGGATCATTTCCGCCGACAAACGGAAACGCGGCGCGCGCGCCAGCAATGATTGCGAAATGCGGATTTCGGATTGCAGATTCGACTGGTTCATTTTCGACGATTGGCGATAAGTCGCGCTCATCACGATGGTTTTCAAAAACGCTTTCACATTCCATTGCGGATTGAGGATTGCGGACTGCGAACCGTTTTTCACCCCATCGCCGCGTCTCCCAGTCCCCCCGTCTACTTGTCTCTCCGTCCCTCCGTCGCTGAACTCAACCGCCAGCCAATCCAGCAATTCTGGATGCGTAGGCAATTCGCCTTGCGCGCCGAAGTCTTCCGTTGTTCGTACCAACCCTTCGCCGAAGAGCATTTGCCAAAACCGATTGACCGTTACGCGAGCCGTCAACGGATGCTCTTTGCTCATCAACCAGCGCGCAAACCCAAGCCGGTTGTTCGGCAAATCCGCGGCCATAGGCGGCAACACGGCGGGAACCGCTCGATGAACCACTTCGCCCGGAGCGTCATAAGCTCCGCGTTTCAGTATGTGCGCCGGACGCGGCGTCGGCAATTCCTGCATGACCATCAACGACGGCAAATCGTCCACGAATTTTTGCCGTTGCTGCTTCAACTCTGCCAGTTTGGCGTGCGCCTGCTTGAATTCATCTGGCGCGGCGGAATTCAAAAACGCGCGGTTCAGTTTCCAATTTTGCGCCGCCGAACGTTTTTTGGCCGGAAGCGCCGCGATGGATTCCAGGGAATCGGCACAGGCCAGCGCAGCGATTTCATCAGATTCCAGCGCGCGACTGTACATTCGCACTTCGTCCAGCGCGCCTTTGAATCGGAATTGCTGCCCGCCGCCTGCGCCGATTTTCAGCGTGTTGCGACTGTTGCCGAACAGCAGATAAAAATTGCGCTGATTCCATTTCAGTTTGGCTTCCTGGCCGTTGACGAAAATCTTCAGCCGTTCTTCCCACTGCTTCAATCCGTCAAACACGACCGCGACGTGATGCCATTGTTTGATTGGCAAGGCTTCGGTTTCGACGCGCAGCGTATCTTCGCCCCAACGGAAAACCATGTTGAAGTGAAGTTTGCCGTTCAGAAAATACAGCCCATAACCTTCGGCGCGCGGAATTCCGTTTTCCACATCCGCAGGCGAATCGCTGATTTTGGTGACGATGGAACCGCTTTGTTCGGATTCAGGGTAAACCCACGCCGCGATGGTGAACCGTTCACGGTAATCGCTGGAAGTCGTTTTGTAGCGAAAGTCCGCGTTCAATCCGCCGTCGAAATACAACTTGCCGTCAAAGGCGACCGCCTGCCCCAGCGGTGAAGCGACAAAACGCGGCTGGCCATCTTTGAAGCCGCCTGGTTCGCCAATTTTGTCTTTCTTTTTGATGTCTTCCTGATTGTGATACGCGCGATCGGAGCTATTGAAAACAGGAGGTTGGTTTTCATCAAACGGGATTCGCACGATCAACTTTTCTTCAGGAATTCCATTCGGAGTACCGCCTTCAGGCGGCTGCGCGTCGTGTTCGTCGCCTACCGTGCGGCTGAAGCCACCATTGCCGCCTGAAGGCGGAACTCCAAACGTTTTTTCCCAATCGCGTTGTTTGCCGGAAAACTTCTTTGCCAACCGGTTGTAATCGTTTTCGGCGAGGGCAATTTGCTGATCGAACTTCGCCAACTGCGCTTGTTGCTCTCGCGTCGGCGCAGCCATCACCGGCGGCGAATTGCCCCAATCGAACGAATGCCCGTCTTCGTCAATGCTGTTGAAGTACGCCGACAGTTGATAAAACTCTTTTTGCGAGAGCGGATCGTATTTGTGGTTATGACAACGCGCGCAGCCAAACGTCAGCCCCATAAACACCGTCGAAGTCGTATCCACACGATCCACGACGTATTCGATTCGATACTCTTCCGGGACGATGCCGCCTTCGGCATTGATGCGATGGTTGCGATTGAACGCGGTGGCGATGCGTTGATTCAAAGCCACTTCCGGGCTGGAAGCCTTCGGCAACAAATCTCCGGCCAGTTGTTCGATGACGAATTCGTCAAAGGGCTTGTTCGCGTTAAACGCTTCGATCACCCAATCGCGCCAACGCCACGCCGAACGGTCACCGTCAATTTGATAACCATTGGTGTCGGCATATCGCGCCGCGTCCAGCCATCGAAACGCCATTCTTTCGCCAAAACGCGGCGACGCCAGCAAACGGTCTACTACTTTTTCAAAAGCATTCGGCGCAGTGTCATTCAAAAACTCATCCAGCTCTTTGGTCGTCGGCGGCAAACCGGTCAGGTCGAATGACACACGGCGCAACAACGTCGCGCGGTCGGCTTCGGGCGCAGGCGACAAATTTTCTGCGTCGAGTTTTGCCAGGACAAAATAATCAATCGCATTTTTGGGCCAAGCTGAGTTTTTGACCGGCGGCAAAGCGGGTCGCGTCGGCGCGACAAACGACCAATGCTGTTGCCATCGCGCGCCCTGCCGAATCCATTCGGTCAGCAATTCGATTTCGGCTGGCGCAAGGTTTCGACCGGAATCCACAGGCGGCATGCGCATCGCTTCGTCGCGGTGCGTGATGCGTTGAATCAGCAAACTCTTTTCCACATCGCCGGGAACGATGGCTCGCCGGCCTCTGCCAAGATCGGTGGTCGCAGCGGTTTCGGAATCCAATTGCAGTTTGATCTTCAAATTCGCAGCGTCGGGGCCGTGGCAGGCAAAACACTTGTCCGAAAGAATCGGACGAATGTCGCGATTGAAATCTATGCGGCGCGGTTGCGACGTTTGTTGAGCCTGACCGGGCGGTTGAAACCATGCCGCGACGACAGCCGACATCACGAACACTGCGATGACTGTAAGCTTCAGATTCATAGCTCAGTTTTTGAATGCGGTTGCTGTAATGGTATGAAGTCCGGTCAACAATGCGCGCTCGCTTTGTTCGCCGGTGATGATCTGCGATTGAATTTCAATTTGCGCCAGCGCGTGCCGCCAGGCTTCGGCCAGCGCGCCGCTGCCGACAATGACGACCGCCCCGGTCAAAACTCTGCGAGCGACCAGCGCGTCCAAATCCGCAGCGATAAACGCGCCGATCAAAAAATTCAGCCGGTCTTCGGCGCTTCCTTGTCTCGATTGTTCCAGCAACCGGACGCCAAACAATGCGCGAGCCAAACCGGATGTTCGTTGTTCACGCATTCCGGCTTCCAGCCAGTTGGTGCTCATCGTTGTCGGTCGTTCGTGAGGAACCGCGCTGGCCAGAATCGTCTGCGTTTGCGTGGCATAAACCAACTCACCCGACAACGAAGTCACGCTGGCTGCGATGCGGCCGTCGGCATCCAGTTTGATCGCTTTCCAGTGCGAACCTAAATTCAACACAGTCGCCGGAGCTTTCGCCGCACCAGAAATCATCAATCCGGCGCAGAGCGTCTCTTCGCCGCGCATCAAATCGGCTTCGGCTACCGTTGCCAATTCGCAAGGCATCTGGCCTGACTTCACTCCGGGAACCAGCAACACGGGCAATTCGGTTACGTCTGCGAATTCATAAGTGCGCGTTGCCGCCGCAAGCTCTGCGATTCCAGCAGGCGCAGCCAAATGCGGAACTTCGGCCAAGCCCAGAGCCGACGTAATCATTCCGGCTGCGGCCACGCAAACCGGCTGGGCTTCTTTTTCAGAGCGAACCTGTTCGATCAATTCGCGCAACGCCGACCGCAATCGCGCCGAAGTACCATCTTTCGCTGTGTCGCGCACGCCAACGTGAGCTTCGGCTTTGGCCAGAATCGTTTCGCCGCGCGCCAACCAGACGCGGCTGTTGGTCGTTCCTGCGTCCACAAACACGGCGCACAATTCGTCAGCCATGTGTTCTCCCTGCCGCGACGAATGCTGCCGTGCGTTCAGTCAATCGCTGCAATCCGCCATCGGCAAACCAATCCTTGCCGATCAATTCCGACCCCGCGCCAATCGCCCAGGCTCCGGCAGCAAAGTATTCGCGCGCCAATTCCGCTGTCACTCCGCCGGTCGGCACAGTGCGAATGTTTGGCAAAGGACCGCGCAAGGCTTTGACAAAAGCCGGACCCAGCGAATTCGCCGGAAAGAGTTTTGCCGCGTCGGCTCCGGCGTTGATGGCTTCAACCACTTCCGAAGGCGTGAAGCAGCCCGGCAACGAGATCAATCCGCGTTTTTTCGTTTCTTCGATGACGGCAATGTCGCGATTGGGCGAAACGATGAATCGCGCTCCAGCGTCTGCCGCGCGCAGCACCTCGTTCGGCGTCAACACAGTTCCTGCGCCTACGGCCATTTGCGAACCAAAACGATTGGCCAGCCGATGAATCGCAGCAAAAGCATCACGCGAATTCAGTGTGACTTCAACGGCGGTCAATCCGCCTTCGATCATGGCGGCGACGACTTCCTCTTCGCGCCCGGCAAAATCTCCGCGCAAAATGGCGACGATCTTTCCAGCTTCGATGTGTTGAATGGTTTGTTGCATTTCAAATCTCGAACATCAAAACAGGATGAACATGATTTTTTTCGGGATTTACAGGCTAAATCAGAGCAAGCAACATTGAGACATTCTCTTTTGACAGGATGACCAAGATTTCCAGCAGGATTTACAGAATCATCAATAGCAATCAAGTTCCAACTTGGTTTGAATCCTGTTCATCCTGAAAAAAAATCATGTCCATCCTGTCTCAAAGTTTCTTGCTTCGATTTAGCCAGAAAAAAATTATTACCTCAGTTCAACCATCCTGTTCATCTTGAAAAAAATCGCGTCAATCCTGTTTCCAGATCGGTTGGTTTAATTTCGAGTGATGTTGACCGGCAGATGCGGCAATTTTTTTGTTTCGGCTTCCAGCTTGCCGTCGCGCGCCAATTCGATGGCGCGAATCAACACGGCTTCGTCCTGCACTCCGGCCAGCACGTGGCCGCCAATGACGAAGCTGGGAACCATCGTGATTCCGTAAGTGCGGGCAATCAACAAATCTTCGTCCACTTCATCCGCCAGGCGACGTTCCGCCAAAGCCGTTTCCAAATCGGCAGAATTCAGCCCCGATTGCCAGGCGATTTGTTTCAACACAGCCAGTTGGCCGATGTCCTGATCTTCCAAAAACAAGGCTTTGAACAACCGTTGGTGAAATGGTTCAAAGCTATGTCGCGCTCGCGCCCAAGCAGCGGCTTCGTGAGCCAGTCGCGTCAGCGGCGCATGCGAAGGCTGATTGATCTTCGATCTCAATCGTTCCGCCATCGGGTAGATGGAATTCGCCCAGGCCGCGTTCATCCGTTCGCCGCGCGGTTCAAATTTCGGCGGCCCGGATTCACGCAGTTGATACGCTCGCCAGACGATTTCCGCGCCCGTGGCCACCGCTGCATTTCTGAGCGCAATTCCGCCAAGATAACAATACGGGCAGGCGTAATCGGAAAACACCTGAACAACGACGGGCATCTGCAATGCTCCTTATGTGAAAATTTCGGCGCGAACGGACGCTCGCGTCATTTCCTTCCCAGAATGAAAACAGCATAACGCCGACGAACTCACACGACAAACACAAGCAAAATTTTCGCTGGCTGATCAATTGTCGTCTGTGTTGGCGGGCGGTTTATCGCCCTTGTTTGCTATGGGATTGTTGCGTAAGTTCGGAGCTTCCTGGCCGATTGCGCTGTTTGTAGCGGTGGGTGAACGGCATTCATCTGTTGGAGAATCTGAAGCTGGATGAATTGGACGCCAAACGCATTCAAGAATTCGCACTGTTTGTGCAGCCGCTGAAGATTCAAGGCGGCATAGGATCAACCGCCGCTCCCATTGCCATACATTGAAACAAGCTCTGTGACGCGACAACCATCGAAAAGTCATGAAGCGTTGACGGCGCTATGCAGGGATTGCCACGAAGCCAGCAACAAGGTTTCGATCTGTTTCCAATCGGTTTCGCTGACGCCGCCCGCTGCGGCGCGTTTGTCGCGTATGGTCATGGCTTCCTGACGCAATCGCGCGTGTTCCAACAAACGATCACTCGGAACCCGATACACTTCCGCCGGAAGCTCGGCCAGTGATTTGTTCAAATCTTCCAGCGAGTATTTGTGACGCTGGCGGTGAATGATCCACCATTCCAATTCCAGCCTGGCGGCTTTCTGCACGTCGAAATTCACATCCGCGCCATCGTGAATCGCCTGATAAAACTTGACCAGATGCGGCAACGCCTTTTCGTAATCCTCGCGTTTCTTGCCATCCTTGAAAACAAAGGCGGCTTGAGCGGCCTGATAAGCGACGGCGTTCGATGTCGCATACGGCATGCCGTATTGCGTCCGCATCAACTCAGCCATCTGCCGCAACAACTTCACTCGTTCTCTGGCGTAATAAGACCGCCACATATTGGTTTCCAACTGCGCGACCATCTTGGGATCGAAATCTTTCAGGCTATGCTGACGCGGGCCATATAGGTCGAACGCCAGCCAAGCCACTCCAATCACCAGAAAAGCAATAAACGCCAACGAAGTTCGGCGAATTAGCCGTTTCCTGCGCACGCCTGATTGGGAATGATTTTGCCTGTTGCTCATCGTCAATCTCCTGCTTTTGAAAGTGAGTTCGCCGAATGATACGTCAACGGGCAGGCAATGGATTACAAAAAGAGCAGGGGAGAAGGGAGAAAGGGAGAAGGCGGGAAGGGGTGAAGGCAGATAGGATTACTCTGTTCCGCTGTCACCCCGTCACCCCGTCACTTCCTTGTCAGCACAACGGGAGCTTGTTCAGCGCCGAGGATCATGCTGAAAAAACTGCGAACGGCCGTGTATTGCTCGACGGGAATCACAGACGGTTTCAGCGCCAGCGAACGTTTGAAAATCAGGTATCCGTCTTTGACTTCATAAGTAACAGCATAATTGCCGAAAGGCTGATTCAATTCAGCAGCGTCAGGCAATTCGTCAACCTCGAACCCGTCAGGCAATTTGATTTTAACGGTTTCCTTGTACGCTTCGGCTCCGAGCACGACGGGATGCGTTCGTTTGTCCGAAGTCAGAAACACCGACGAACGCCGCGAAACAATCGCCGGTTTGAAGACCAGCAGTTTGTCGCGCATGGTTTTGGCGTAACCGGGCGAACTGAATTCCACATCCAGAACGAATTGTCCGACGTGCGAACTGTCCGCCGGTTCGGCTTTCAACACGTTGGCCGCCGGAGCCGTTTGCGTGATCCAGCGTTCGATGTATTTCTGGTATTGCGGGCGAGCGGCGCGTTTGAACAAACGACGCTCTTCGACGGCTGCCTGACCGTAAGATCGTTCGTTGACCGTCGCCACCAGCGAACCGTCTGCATTGAGCACGGCTTCAACGGTTCGTTCCATGCGATTGGCTTCGGGCGGAGTGACGGGCATTTTCACCAAATCACCAAGTTCACCCGCTGCCACCAGCGCGAAACTGCCTTGTTCGTGATCGGGCAGGTCGCCGACCGGCGTGTCGTCATCGGTCGGGTCGAAAATCAGCAATCGCCCCAGCGTCGGATGTTTGATGACTGTCGCTGCTTCGGTCCCGTCGCTGACTTTGACGGCGATGATGCAATGATTGAATTGTTGCGGCGAAGGCCATTCGGGCTGCACTCGGTGCGGGTCGCCGGAGTAAATAATCACCGGATACGATTCGATGCCCAGCGATTTCAACATCGCGCGCATCAGGTTGGCTTTGTCCTTGCAATCGCCGTAATTCTTGTTGAACACGTCCACTGCCGAATGCGGGCGATAACCTCCGCCGCGACCAACGTCAATCTGAATGGAAATGTAATTGACGTTTTGTGCGTGACGGCCAATCGCCTGAATCTTTTCGAATTCGGTTTTGGCGCCGGCCGTCAGCTCGCGCGCTTTGGCGGCCATCGCGTCGTTGAAACCGGATTGCGGATCGTTGAGTTCGCTGGCGTACCTGGAAACGTCTTTCCAACTGGCGAAGCTGCGCAGCATGGTCGTTTTCGATTCCGGCGGGAAAACGTTGACGGCGATGTAAGCCACCAGCCTGGACATGCGCGGGCTGGCCGGTTCCGGTTCTATCGGTTGCAGATTACGCAGTTCCCAGGTGTAGCTGTTGCCGCTGATCTGCGGTTCGATTTTGGCGTGGTTGAAGGTCAGCGCGTCGGCGCGCCAGTTTGGCGGCAGATTGACGGTCAATCGTGACATCAGCACCGGGCTGCCCTGTTGGAAAAACCACAAGAATTGCGAAAACACTTCACGTTCTTCGGTGATGATTTCGTAGCCGAACACGCAACCGGGTTCGACGTCATTGACGGCGGAAATGATTCTCATGCGCGAATCGTTGTAAACATCGTTGTCGGCCAGCGCCATGTCCATGGTTTCTTTTTTTCCATAACTGATGGTTTGGCCGCTGGGGCGAATCAACCAGGCGCGCATTTCTTTCACCTTGCTGGAGCCTGTGTTGTAACTTTCGCTGGCGCGCGCGTGGCCGCGACCTTCGCGCGAAAGGATTTTCACCGCCCACCACGAAGTGGTTTTGATCTTGCCGTCGTCTTCGATGGTTTTGCGAGATTCGTCGTGCAACACCACTGCGTGAACGTCTTTTCCGTATGTCGGCAGGCTGGTCGTTGCGGTCTGTTTCAACCAGGCTGGCGGTTCATCGGCGAACGCGACGATATTCAACGCCAGGATGAGCAGCGTCGTATGACATGCGTGAACGATCAGTTGTTTCAGCATAATTTCTCCCTTCGGAGTCGAGGCCGGACAATTTGAGCGAATTGCCCGGCCTGTCAGATTACTGCTGACCGGTTGCCGCCGCGCCCTGTTTGAGAGTTATGGCGTGATTGTCAGCTTGATGAACGGCGTCGAAAATCTGTTTCAGGGAAGGATACATGGCTTTGGCTATTATCAACGTCTGGAATTTGAAATTGCGTTTGTAAACCAGGGTTTTCATATCTTTGGTAATGGCCAGTGATGCGTCGTAATTGCCGGCATCTCCGAAATTGATCGAGCCGGGAGCCTCCGCGTTGTCCAACACATATCCATCGGGCAGTTGGATTTCGATGTCGTCAAGTTCCATCCAGGGGAATTGGAAATAAACGTCGTTCTGCCGGTTTTGCGTCGGGAACATGGTGGCGACATTCCGATGGAAAAACGCCGGTTGCAGGAAAATTCGTTTGCCCGTTCGTTCGGCGTATCCAGGCACGCGAACCTTGTATGAATACACAAATGGTTTGAGCGGATCGTTGACGCTTTCGATTTTGATGTCGGACAGTTCGCCGCCCAACCGGCCTTTGATCGAATTGCGTAATTTTGTTTCGCGTTCTTCCGGTGTGTCGCTGTCGTTGTTTTCCTTCATTTCGACAGCGAAATGGCCGGTGTATTCCACGCGAACGGTTCCTTCCAGCGAACCGTCTTCCATCAGCTTCAATCTGGCCTGACGTTTCTTTGTGGATTTATCAGCGGAAGAAATCGGCGTCGTTATCAGTCCAGGTTCCTTTGAATCGGTAATCAGCGCAGGAATGCCCTCTTCCTGCCAGCGCAACATGCCGAAAGGCACGTAGGTGCTGGACGGGTCGAAAAATTTCCATTGATCGCCGAATTTGACGGCGATGTTGTATCCACGCATGAAATACAGGTTGGTGAAATTGGGGTCGAAGAATTTACGGCTACGGTCACCGATGCGAGTGAACCGCGCTTCCATTCCGGCGGCTCCGGCCATGGCGGCGAACAGAAAGTTGATGTCCAGGCCGGTCCCGTAACCGCGTTTCAACGTGTCGGCGGGCGAATTGTTGTCCTTCAGTTTTTGCAGTTGTTCTGAGGTCAGCCCCGAAGCATCGCTGTTGATATTTTTGATCTTGGTGCGGCAGTAATTGAAGATGCGTTCCAGTTTCTGTTCCTGCGTTGCAGCGTCGCCTATGGCTTCGTTGGTTGCGCGCCGAATGTCATCGTTGATTTTCATGTCAGCCTTGCGCAAATCGAACAAGCGTTTGCCTTCGTCTTTCCAGTATTCCATTGGCGCTTTTCTGACATCAGGCGAGTAATAAACCAGCATCCACATTTTGACCTGATCTTCGGGCGGCATATTCGGTTCCTCACGGAACGCAGGCATGTTTTTGATTTCCGTCAGGTAATAACCGTTCTTATCCTTGACGAAACTCGGAATCTGGCCCTGAAAGGTAATGGTCTTCATCGGATACATCGCCAGTGGATCGGGTTTCAGATAATACCTGACCAGTTGAACGGGAATGTCGCGCTGGAAATCCATCTTGACGTAGTTGGTTTCGTATTCAAAAACTTCACGCCAGCGATATTCGATGATTGCGCCGGGTTCGATGCCGGGCAGGGCAAACGATTTAGACTTCAGCTTGAACTTGCCGAATTTGACCACTTCGCGGTCAAAGATGGCGTCTTTCTTCAATTCGACGATTGTGCCGTCCGGTTTGATGGTGCGCGCGGCAATGTCTTTGATCGAGGTGCCGTTGAAATAGGAAATATCTATCTTGCTTTGAGTCTCTTTGCCGCGTTCGGTGAACACCTTGACGCGCAGATAATGGATGAAGTCCGTGCCGGAATTGGACGCGTCGTCCACATAAACTTCCCAAAGCAATGCTTCAGCATCAGCGTCTTTTTCGACCTGTGGCGCTTTGAGCGCCAGATGAGCCGGATCAACAGGTTTCCATTCTTTGGTTTGGGCAGTGGCAAACGAGGGAATGATGCAGAGCAGACACAAGATCAGGTAAACGGTTGGGCGATTGGATTTCATAACTTAACCTTTCTGTTGACGGGCTAAGGTCAACATTGTCGAAAATCGGGACTTGGCCGAAGCAGATTTCGATCAGGGGTGGCTTGATGAATCAGCTTCTATTGAAAAAATGCTGAGCGGCAGATGCCGGAAAAAAAACTTAACCGTAAAAAATCAACTTTTTGGGGATCGAAAACGATGCGATCTTAAGGTCGTTTCTGATGATAAGGCAATCAAAATCTGTTGCCCGACAGGTTAAGAAAATCACGGGGCTGGCATTTCTTATGGGTTGTCAAACGTCAGGAGTTTTTCTTTGACTTGCCGCGCGGCTTGATGGTCTAATGCCGCCCTGATTCGACAAGGCCCTGCTTGACCAGAACTTTGTTAAAGTTTTGAAGAGTTGCATCAAGAAATCCGACCGATCATCAACCCCGACACCGAATTTAATATAAATAGCTCATCTGTTTGGCCACTTGGCTGCCCCAAGTTTGCTACGGCATTGCCGCAGGAGAGAACCGACGATGAATGACAAGACTCCCTCACCCTCTACTTTCATAACTACGATTTTCCGGCTTCATTTTCTGATTCCAATTGTCGTGCTGATTTTGGCGTTCACGGGGCTGATTGCGCGGCACAATGTATCGGCGACTTCGGCGTTGGTGACTGAAACGACGATTTCCACCATCGCAGGTGGTGGATTCGGGTCGGACGTGCCCGCCCGCCAGGCGCCAATGGTTTTGCCGACCGCGGTTGCGCTCGATCCGCGCGGACGCGGTTTTTACATTGTTGACGAAGTGGACGGAACCAGTTTGCTGCGGTTCGTCAATACCTTGTCCGTGCCGGTGACTCTGGCCGGAACCACGGTTCAGCCTGGACAGGTCAATCTCATCGCCGGCGGCGGCATTCAAAGCGACGACGGCGTATTGCCGCGCGACACCGATCTGGCTCAGATCACAGGTCTGGCAGTTGATCCTTCGGGAGACGCCGTTTATATGACCATTCCGTCGTTTTTCGCCATTCGGGTCATCAACGTCGGAGCGCAGAATCTGACGGTGCTGGGCAAGACCATTGTTCCGGCGACGATCAGCACAGTTGCTGCGCTCGATCTGGCGTCGTTTCGTTCTGTGGCGATTCAACCTTCGACACGCGAAATTCATTTTGTGGCAGGGCGGCTGGTGCTGAAGCTGAACAGTTCCGGTGGGCAGGTGGTTGTGGCCGGAGGCGGAAATCCTGAGACAGGCAACGGCGATGGCGGCCCTGCTACTCAAGCCCGACTGACCACACCGACCGGAATTGCGTTTGATGGTTCAGGCAATTTGTTGATTGCCGACGGCGGAGACGCCCGCACCATTCAAGGCAGCGTTCGCAGGGTCACTACTCAAGGCATCATCAGCACGCTGGCGGGCGCATTGGAATATCCGACTGGCATTACCGTGGCGAACAACGGCGACGCATTTGTCGCGCTCGGGAACGCTCAGCAGATCATTCGCGTGACGCCGGCGGGTGTCAGAACTACGGTAGCAGGAAATTCCAACATGGTGCTGTGCGATCCCAACTTCACTCCAACCTGCGGAGACGGCGGCGCGGCGACTCAGGCTTTTTTGAACATGCCGGACAGCACGGCCAACATCACTCTGGTTATTGCCGTAGACGGGCGAGGCGTGTATCTGCCGGATTTTCGTTACAAGCGAGTCCGATTCATCAACTTGAGCGGTGGTATTCAAAACATTCTGGGAACGAACATCGCCAACAACGGCATCAACACCATTGTCGGCAGCGGCCAGCCTTCGCCGTATGACGGAACTCAAGCAACATACGCAGAAATGTTCGTGCCGACCGGTGTGGCGGTTGATTCGCTCGGCAACCTGTTCATCGCTGATTCGGGAAACAATCGGCTACGCTTTGTCAATCTTGGCAGCGCGCCGATCACATTGTTTGTGACAACGCCGCACGCCATGACGGTTCAACCCGGCCAGATTGTCACGCTCAATCGCGAAGCAGGGGAATTTCAACTGGATGACCGAATCACTACGGCGCTGTTTCTGACTCCGCAGGGACTGTATTCGACGCCGAATGGGCTGTTCATTGCCGATTCGCAGGCTGGAGCCTTGATCAAGGTTCCGCCGACTTCCGTAACAGGGCGTCGCAGCGGGATCGTACGATTCCTGAATACCTCGAACAGCGACGTGGTTTTCTTTCCCAACAGCAGCGACAACCGAATTGTCGTGCCGCCGGGGCAGATCAAAGACATTGGCGGCGTGAGACCGCCGACAAATCCACAAGGCCTGGGTGATGGATTGCCCGCCAACCGCGTTGCCTTTTTTCCGACGGATGTGGCGGTTGACCGAGCCGGAAACATCTTGATCGCCGACCAGGGAAACAATCGTATTCGCAAAATTGACGCTCAATCGGGGATCGTCAGCACGTTGTTCGGAGATGGAACCCAGGCAACGTTATTCGGACCGACGGGAATCGCTCTGGATAACGCCGGAAGATTGCACATTGCAGACACGCGCAACAGCCGTATTTTGCGCCAGGACACGCCGACCAGCACGACTTTCAGCGTGATTGCCGACAGCACGCGCAACATTCGCCGACCACGCGATTTGACTGTTGATGCGGCAGGAAAAATCTTCATCACCAACGCGCTGACCCATCAGATTCTCGATCTGGATGCGCCCAACAATTCCCTGGGTACAACCAGCATCGTCGCCGGAACCGGCAATCCTGGATTTTCCGGTGATGGCGGCGACGGCATTCAAGCGAGATTGAATTTGCCGAATCCGGGCACGCTGACCAACGATATTCAGGTCACGTGCAGCATTCTGGCTTTGCCTAACGGCGATTTGATTTTTACCGACACCGTCAACAATCGCGTGCGAATGTTGAAGCGCAAAACCAGCACTCCGCCGGTCGTCAGCGTTTCCGCTGCCAGTTTTGCCGGGGCGGAAATCGCTCCTGAATCCATCACGGCTGCCTTTGGCGACAAACTGGCGACACAGGTGCTTTCGTCGAACGCGGTTCCTTTGCCGACCACATTGGCGGGAACCACGGTCAAAATCCGCGACAGTCTGGGAATCGAACGCATGACGCCGCTGTTTTTCGTCGCGCCGACGCAAATCAACTATCTGGTTCCGACCGGAACCGTTCCGGGATCCGCCGCCATCACCGTCGTCAATTCAGACGGGATCATTTCAACCGGCTCGTTGAACATTGCTTCGGTTGCGCCGGGCATCTTCACGGCCAATTCCAGCGGGCAGGGAATTGCTTCCGCCGTGGTGTTTCGTGTCAAAGCCGATGGTTCGACAGGTTACGAACCGATTTCGCAGTTCGATGTGGCGCAGAACCGTGTCGTTCACGTGCCAATTGACCTTGGCCCGGAAACCGACCAGGTGTTTTTGATTTTGTATGGAACCGGCTGGCGATTCCGCAGCAATCTGGTTGCGACACGTGCGACCATTGGAGGCATCGTTTCCGAAGTTCTGTTTGCCGGAGCGTCGGAAGATTTTGTCGGCCTGGATCAATGCAACATTCGAATTCCGCGCACCGTCGCCGGACGCGGCGAAGTCAATGTTGTGTTGACCGTGGATGGGAAAACGGCAAACGCTGTCACGATCAATCTGAAATAGACAACGTTACATGCGCGATGGCGGCAGTTTTTGATTGATTGGCTGCCGTGCGGAACCTTATGAGAAGAAAAATTTATTTGACCAATCAAAAAGAATCATTGGACTGACCAATACGATTTGCGTATTTTATGGGCGGTGCTAGTGTCAGTTCATGTACCACAATCATTACCACAGAAAATTTGTACCAGTATTCCGAATCACCATTGTCGGGGTTTGATTGTAATGGCGACTCAAAAAGGGACTAACAAGTTGGTTCTAGTATCGTTGTCACTGAATGCCAAATCGGCGTCAGCGGCAACTGTAAAATCTATTCCGAGCGCCAAATGTAGATTCCTCGCTGGTGACGAAAGTTAAGGTCAATTCCAAAGACTAAAACGATTGAAAAGCCTCAGCGAGATCGAAATCACTCGCTGAGGCTTTTGAATTTCTGGCTGTATGACTCCGCCGAACAGTAGTCAATGGCAGGAATTCGTCTATCTAACCGAGCATAACGATTCCCGACTCAATGATCGGGAAATTTCTGCGTGAGGACAAAATTGTATGATCCGCAACGAGCCACCGGCTAAACAAGGTTTGTATGACCCGAACTACGAACATGACGCCTGCGGAATGGGGTTTGTCGTTGATCTGAAAGGACGCAAATCGCATGAAATCGTCGAACAGGCGCTTCAGATTCTGGTCAAGCTGAAACACCGCGGCGCAGTCGGCAGTGAAGTCAATACGGGCGACGGCGCAGGCATTCTGGTGCAAATTCCGCACGAATTTTTCAGCAAGGAATGCGCAAAGCTGGGAATCGTTTTACCCGAACCCGGTCATTACGCCATCGGCAATGTGTTTCTGCCTACCAATCCGGACAACCGCCGCGCCTGCGAAGAAATGTTTGAAGCCGAAGTTCGTCGGGAAGGGCAGGAAGTTCTGGGCTGGCGCGACGTGCCTGTGGACGATTCGATGATCGGCCCAACGGCCAAAGCCGCCAAACCGTGTTTTCGTCAGGTGTTCATCAAACGCGCCGCAGATTGGCCGGATGGAACAGACGGGCTGGCGTTCGAGCGCAAGCTTTGCATCATTCGCAAACAAAGCATTCGCAACATACGCAATTCCGGCATCGAACAGTCCAGGTGTTTTTACATTGCCAGTCTGTCGTTCAAAACGCTGGTTTACAAAGGCATGCTCAGTTCGACGCAATTGCGGCCTTTTTACCTTGATCTGCAAGACGCGGATTTCACCTCGGCGCTGGGCATGGTTCATTCGCGGTTTTCGACCAACACGTTTCCAAGCTGGGCGCGAGCGCATCCGTATCGGTATCTGTGCCATAACGGTGAAATCAACACCTTGCGCGGCAATATGAACTGGATGCACGCGCGCGAAGGTCGCATGAAGTCGTCGCTCTTCGGCCAGGAAGATTTGCGGAAGCTGCTGCCGATCATTGACGTCAACAATTCCGATTCGGGGATGTTCGACAACGTGCTGGAAATGCTGGTTCTGACCGGGCGCTCGATTGCGCACGCGATGATGATGATGATCCCCGAACCCTGGTCGGGCGATCCGCAGATGAACGAAGAGAAACGCGCGTTTTACGAATACCATTCCTGCATGATGGAGCCTTGGGACGGTCCGGCGGCGGTGGCGTTCACCGATGGTTCTCGCATCGGAGCCGTGCTGGATCGCAACGGATTGCGTCCGGCGCGTTATTACGTCACCAAAGACGACCGTCTTGTCATGTCTTCGGAAGTCGGCGTGCTGGACATTGCGCCGGAAAACGTCGCGTACAAAGGGCGATTGCAACCGGGACGCATGTTGCTGGCCGATCTGGAACAAGGCCGCATTATTGACGACGAAGAATTGAAGATGGAATTGGCGCGGCAACATCCGTATGGCCAATGGCTGAAGGAAAACATGGTCGCCATCGAGGCCTTGCCGTCGCCGAAACACGTTTACGAAACCGATCACAAAACAATGCTGGTTCGCCAGCAGGCGTTCGGGTACACGCACGAAGACTTGCGACTTTTGATGGCTCCGATGGCCAAAGACGGCATCGAAGCCACAGGTTCGATGGGAACTGATACGCCGTTGGCCGTGCTGTCGAACAAACCGCAATCGCTCTACAACTATTTCAAACAACTGTTCGCGCAGGTCACCAACCCGCCAGTGGACGCCATCCGCGAAGAGTTGATTATGTCCACCGAAACGAACATCGGGCCGGAAGCGAACATGCTGGAACCAACGCCCGAAGTCGCGCACCTGATCAAACTTTCCACGCCGATTTTCACCAACGAGAATCTGGAAAAGCTGCGCCAGTTGGCCGACAAGGACAAGATGGGTTTCAAATCCATCACGCTGCCCATTTTGTTCAAAGCCAGCGAAGGCGCTGCCGGGTTGGAACATGCGCTGGACGAATTGTTCGCTCGCGTCAGCCGCGCACACGCCGAAGGTTACGACATCATCATTCTGTCCGACCGGGGATTGAATAGGGATTACGCGCCGATTCCCGCTCTGTTGGCCGTTTCGGGTGTTCACCATCACCTGATGCGCGAAGGAACGCGCACGCAGGTCGGGCTGATTTTGGAAAGCGGCGAACCGCGCGAAGTGCATCATTTCGCGTTGCTTCTGAGTTACGGTGCGCGCGGCATCAATCCGTATCTGGCGTTTGAATCGCTGCACGACATGATTAACCTGGGGCTGTTGAAAGACGTAACCCACAAACAAGCCGTCGCCAAATACATCAAAGCCGTCAACAAAGGCATCGTCAAAGTCATTTCGAAGATGGGCATTTCGACGGTGCAAAGTTACAGCGGCGCGCAAATCTTCGAATCTGTCGGCATCAGGCAGGAAGTGATTGACCGGTATTTCACCGGCACAGCGACACGCATCGGCGGCATAGGGTTGGACGTTATCGCCCAGGAAGTGTTGATGCGCCACAATCACGCTTATCCAGACCGGCAAGTCAACGGACACGCGCTGGAAGCGGGCGGCCAATACCAATGGCGCGCCGACGGCGAAGCGCATCTGTTCAATCCGCAAACCATCCACACGCTGCAAAAAGCCACTCGCACGGGCGATTACAACACGTTCAAGGAATACAGCCGGATGATTGACAGGCAGGAACAGCAGCTTTACACGCTGCGCGGCTTGCTGAATCTGAAAGCCAATCGTCCGCCGGTGCCGATTGGCGAAGTCGAACCGGTGGAAGAAATCGTCAAACGCTTCAAGACCGGCGCGATGTCTTACGGTTCGATCAGCAAGGAAGCGCACGAAGCTCTGGCCATTGCGATGAATCGCATCGGCGGCAAAAGCAACACCGGTGAAGGCGGCGAAGACCCGGATCGCTTTACGCGAGATGAAAACGGCGATCTTCGCAACAGCGCCATCAAACAGGTGGCGTCGGGCCGATTCGGCGTGACCAGCGAATATCTGGTCAGCGCGCAAGAGCTGCAAATCAAAATGGCGCAGGGCGCAAAACCCGGCGAAGGCGGCCAGTTGCCCGGCAGCAAGGTCTATCCCTGGGTGGCCAAAACTCGGCATTCAACGCCCGGCGTCGGTCTGATTTCGCCACCGCCGCACCACGACATTTACTCCATCGAAGATTTGGCGCAGTTGATTTACGACCTGAAAAACGCCAACACACGGGCACGCATCAGCGTCAAGCTGGTGGCGGAAGTCGGCGTCGGCACCATTGCCGCCGGCGTTGCCAAAGCGCATGCCGACGTGATTCTGATTTCCGGTTACGACGGTGGCACAGGCGCTTCGCCGCAAACCAGCATCAAGCACGCGGGCGTTCCGTGGGAATTGGGACTGGCTGAAGCGCATCAGGTGTTGCTGCTCAACAATCTGCGCAGCCGCGTCCGACTGGAAACCGACGGACAATTGAAAACCGGACGCGATGTAGTGATTGCCGCGCTGCTTGGCGCGGAAGAATTCGGCTTTGCCACCGCGCCGCTGGTCACGCTGGGCTGCATAGTCATGCGAGTTTGCCACTTGAACACCTGTCCGGTCGGCGTCGCCACGCAAAGCCCAAAGCTCCGCGAACGCTTTACCGGATCGCCGGACAACGTGGTGAATTTCATGTACTTCGTCGCCCAGGAAGTGCGCGAACTGATGGCGGAGCTCGGTTTTCGCACGATCAATGAAATGGTCGGTCAAACCGAATGTCTGGAACCCAGAAAAGAGATTGACCATTGGAAAGCGAAAGGATTGGACTTTTCCGCGATTCTGCATCAGCCCGATGTTCCGGCGGATTACGGTCGTTATTGTCAGATTGAACAGAATCACGGCATCGAAAAAACGCTGGATCACACGACGTTGCTGAAACTTTGCGAACCGGCGCTGGTCGAAGGCAAAACCGTCAAAGCCAGTTTGCCAATCAGCAACCAGAATCGCACCGTCGGAACGATTCTCGGCAGCGAAGTCACACGAACTTACGGCGCAGGCGGATTGATGGATGACACGATCCAATTACAATTCACCGGTTCCGCCGGGCAAAGTTTCGGTGCGTTTGTGCCGCGCGGCGTCACGCTGACGCTCGAAGGCGATTCGAATGATTACATCGGCAAAGGTTTGTCAGGCGGCAAAATCATTGTCTATCCGCCGAAAGCTTCGACCTTCAAACCCGAAGAAAACATCATTGTCGGCAACGTCGCGTTTTACGGCGCAACCAGCGGCGAAGCCTACATCAACGGTGTTGCAGGCGAACGATTCTGCGTTCGCAACAGCGGCGTTCATGCCGTCGTCGAAGGCGTAGGCGATCACGGCTGTGAATACATGACCGGCGGGCGCGTCGTTGTGTTGGGCAAAACCGGGCGCAACTTTGCGGCGGGCATGTCCGGCGGCATCGCGTATGTGCTGGACGAAGACAGCAAGTTTTCTGATCGCTGCAACCGCGAGATGGTGTCGCTGGGGTTGCTGGTGCATTTGGGCGACGAGGAAGAATTCGAGATTCTGCGAACGATGATCGAACGTCACGCCGAATTCACTGGCAGTCGCCGCGCGCAACAAATGCTGGATGATTGGGCGAACTGGTTGCCGCGCTTCATTCGCGTCATGCCCAACGATTACAAACGCGTGCTTGACACTCAACGGCAAATGCGCGCCGCCGGGTTGAGCGAAGAAGAGGCCGTGCTGGCCGCCTTTGAACTGAACTCGACGGACGCCGCACGTGTCGGCGGCAAATAACTTGGCTGGATTTGGCGCAAGCGTTTAGACTGCACACGAAATTTCAGTTCCGAGGAGTACCGTAATGGCTGCAAAAAGCGCTGTGATTCGTGTCGAACCTGATTTGGCTGAAGCCTATAATTCTGCCCCCCCGCAGGAACAAGCCCGATTGAAAGCGGTACTGCGAACCGAATTGCGGCTGGTTCGCAAACCGACTGCACCGCGTCTGTCGAAAAAAGAATCAGAGCTTTTTCTCAAGATCAATGCTTGTTTGTCTGAAGAACGGCAGGATCGTTTTGACGAATTAACCGCAAAACGAAAACAAAACTTGCTGACAAAAACCGAACGTGCGGAGTTGCTGCAACTGGCTGAAGAGTCCGAGCAAATTTGGGTGGAGCGTATCCACGCCATTACAGAGTTGGCGAAACTTCGCCGAATAACGCCGGATGAGTTAATGGACAGCCTGGGCATACCTAATCGCCGTTATGAGTGATTATGTGAGCAAAGCGAAGCGGCGAGAGATTTTTGCTCGTGCGCGAGGATGTTGCGAGTATTGTCATTCGCAGGATTATTACTCGCCGCAGCCTTTTTCGATTGAACACATTATTCCAAGCTCGCGTGGCGGCGGCAGCGAATTGGAAAATCTCGCACTCGCCTGTCAGGGCTGCAATAACTACAAAGCCGACAAGATCAAAGGAATTGATCCGCAAAGCCGCATGCTTGTTTCGCTTTTTCATCCCAGGCAGCAGCAGTGGAATGATCATTTCGCTTGGAATTCTGATTTTAC
This sequence comes from uncultured Heliomicrobium sp., assembly GCA_964470555.1. Classification (GTDB taxonomy): domain Bacteria; phylum Acidobacteriota; class Blastocatellia; order RBC074; family RBC074; genus RBC074. The sequence goes on along the minus strand of CAYYDG010000011.1, from coordinate 50,988 downwards.
TCTTCTGATCGGCCTGACGCCGTCGGGGCGCGCGACAATCAGAACGATGCGCTTGAACCGTCAGCGATTGATCAATCTCCGGCGCGATTTTAGAGCTTGGGGGAAACACCCTCCGCCCAATGAAGGTGAATAGCTTCTCGGTTAAGCATTATCTGTCAGTTTCACTGTTCGCATAACAAAACAATTCTGTTGAGAGGAAAAAGATGGGAAAGCCCACCGGCTTTTTAGAATTTGACCGCGACTTGCCGCGCGACCGGCAACCTGCCGAACGCATCGCCGATTGGCAGGAATTTCATGACCATTTTGCGGAAGAAAAGCTCCGCGAACAGGGCGCACGCTGCATGGATTGTGGCGTTCCGTTTTGTCATACCGGCAAGCTGTTGAACGGCATGGCGTCGGGTTGTCCGATCAACAATCTGATTCCGGAATGGAATGATCTGGTGTATCGCGGCCAATGGCGCGAAGCTCTGTTGCGACTGCAAAAAACCAACAACTTCCCGGAATTCACTGGACGCGTGTGTCCGGCTCCGTGCGAAGGTTCGTGCGTGCTGGGCATCAGCGCGCCTCCGGTGACGATCAAAACCATCGAATGCGAAATCGTGGATCGCGGGTTTGAGCAAGGCTGGATCGTGGCCGAACCGCCAACTACTCGCACCGGCAAAAAAATCGCCATCGTCGGTTCCGGGCCTGCCGGATTGGCCGCTGCTGCGCAACTCAATCGTGCAGGGCATTCCGTGACAGTGTTTGAACGCGCCGACCGCATTGGCGGATTGCTGATGTACGGCATTCCGAACATGAAGCTCGACAAGTCCATCGTCAAACGCCGCATCAAGCTGATGGCCGACGAAGGCGTCATTTTCAAAACCAACACCAGCGTCGGCCACAACTTTCCGACGGACAAATTGATGAGCGAATTCGACGCGGTTGTGTTATGCGGTGGAGCCACCAAACCGCGCGATCTGCCGGTTGAAGGTCGCAACCTGCAGGGAATTCATTTCGCGATGGAATACCTGCACAAAAACACGCAGAGTTTGCTCGATAGCAATTTGGAAAACGGCCATTACATTTCCGCCAAAGATAAAGACGTGATTGTCATCGGCGGAGGCGATACCGGAACCGATTGCGTAGGCACTTCGATGCGGCATGGATGTCGCAGTCTGGTGCAGTTTGAAATTCTGCCGAAACCGCCGAACGAACGAGCCGCCGACAATCCCTGGCCGCAATGGCCGAAAATTTATCGGATGGATTACGGCCAGGAGGAAGCCGCCGCCGTGTTCGGCGATGATCCGCGCCGATATTCGGTGATGACCAAACGCTTCGTCGGTGACGACGCTGGCCGCGTCAAAGAACTTCACACCGTCGAAATCACCTGGGCAAAAGACGACAACGGTCGCGTCGTGCCGAAAGAAATTCCCGGCACGGAAAAAGTCTGGAAAGCGGACTTGGTCTTGTTGGCTTTGGGATTTCTGGGGCCGGAACCGGACGGATTGCTGGCGCAATTGGACGTGAAGCTCGACGCGCGGGGCAACGTAGCCATTGGCGACGACTGCCAAACCAACGTCCCGAAGGTTTTCGCCGCCGGAGACGTGTCGCGCGGCCAATCGCTGGTCGTCTGGGCCATCGCCGACGGACGCAAAGCCGCGCGTTGCGTGGATCAATATCTGATGGGCGAAACACTTCTACCCTAACCGCGAATCGGTTATGAGCGATAACCCACCACAAGAACCATTTGCCAGGCCAGCATTGCCTGACGCGCTGGAAATCGTCATCCCCGGACGGGTGCGTGATCTGATTGGTGGTTTCAAGGTTCAGCGTGTGCTTCCGTATTCACAACGTCGAATGGTCGGCCCCTTTATCTTTCTGGACCAAATGGGGCCTGAAGTTTTGCGTGCGGGCGCTGGCCTTGACGTTGCGCCGCATCCGCACATTGGATTGGCGACGGTGACTTATCTTTTCGAAGGGGAACTGCTGCACCGCGACAGCTTGGGCATCGTGCAGATGATCCGTCCCGGTGAAGTCAATTGGATGACCGCAGGGAGCGGCATCGCCCATTCCGAACGAACTCCACCGGAACTGCGCCAGACCGGCTCAAAACTTTTCGGTCTCCAATCCTGGGTCGCCTTGCCGATACGCGACGAAGAAACCGAACCCACTTTCGCGCACCACGAAGCCGCCGAGTTGCCCATCATCGAAGGCGAAGGCAAACGTGTGCGCCTGATCGCGGGTTCGCTTTACGGTGCCCGTTCGCCTGTCGTTACGCGTTCAGATTTGTTTTACGCCGACGTCACGCTGGAAGCGGGAGCCAAACTTCAATTGCCTACCGAATACGAAGAGCGAGCTGTTTACATCATCGAAGGCTCAGTCGAGCTTTTTTCCGAAGGCAGCGTCTTCAATACCAGCGAGCTTCTCGTCTTCAAACCGGGCGAAGCGATCACCCTCCGCGTCTGTAACGATTCGCCTGCTAGGATCATGCTGCTCGGCGGCGCGCCGCTCGAAGGTCCGCGCCACATCTGGTGGAACTTCGTGTCGAGTTCAAAGGAACGCATCGAGCAGGCGAAAGAGGATTGGCAATCAGGCAGGTTTGCGCCTGTCCCCGAAGAGACAGAATTCATTCCGCTGCCGGAACCTATTACCAGATAGCAGCCATAGACCTCCTCGCTTTTGGAACCGCTCGCGTCGAACTCATGGCAATCTCAGTCGTTGCCAATCCTTACTGCGAAATTGCCAATCGTTTACTTCAGCACTTAGTGTATGATGCGCCCCGAATTCAGGAGGATTTTTAACCTTGAGCGTCCTGCTTGATGACCTGAAAAACGAGATTGCCAAAGGCCAAACAATCGTCATTGTCGGTGCTGGCGTTTCTATTGGCGCAACCAACAGGCAAAAATGCCGTGGACAGGCTTGTTAAACGATGGCGTGAAACGCTGTGTTGAGCTAGAGCGAATACCTGCCAACTTGGCCGACCTCCTTCGCACGCAAATTGATTCCGGCGATTTGGACTTTCTTCTGTCAGCAGCAGAAACCATTTCCATCAAGCTCGGTGCGCCCGGCGATGGTGAATACCGCCGATGGTTGCGCGAAACTGTTAGTACGCTTTCCGCTGAGGACAAAAATGTCATCGAAGCCCTGCGTGGTCTCGATGTTGTATTGGCGACGACCAACTATGATGGTCTGCTTGAAAACGTCACGGGGTTGAGACCAGTGACTTGGCTGGATGGCTCACAAGTTGAACGGGTTTTGCGCGGGGACGAAAAAGGCGTGTTGCACCTGCACGGATATTGGGAGCGCCATGAATCAGTCATTCTTGGCATTCGCTCTTATGAACAGATGCTGGGCAACGAGCATGCGCAAACGATGCAGCGTGCTTTCACTGCTTTGAAAACAATCATGTTTGTCGGATGTGGTGATGGTCTGAATGATCCGAACTTTGGCAGTTTGCTGGAATGGACTGGAAAGGTCTTTGCCGGTTCTGAATACCGACGCTTCCGATTGGCGCTCGAAAGCGAAAGGGAAGAGATTCAGAAACTCCATCCACCAGAACAGAGGTTGTTTGTCCTTTCCTATGGTCAAAAACACGACGACCTTGCCGGATTCTTACGCGGACTAAAGCCAGAAAAGAAAGAGCCTCAACCAGAACCACCATTACCACCGCCAGTTTATAGATTGCCTGCCCGCCCTCGTTGTTTCGGACGCGAAGATGATTTGAAGGCGATGGTTGCAGAGCTACTTGCCGACCAACCACAGCCAATTCCCATTCTTGGCCCTGCCGGGATTGGCAAAAGCACTTTGACACTGGCCGCAATGCACGACGAACAAGTCGCTGCAAAATATGGAATAAGGCGTTTCTTCATCCGTTGTGACGGCATCAAGACCAGAGGGAGTTTGGCGGGAGAAATCGCCCGCGTTATTGGCCTTGAACCTGGACCGAACAGTGAGAATGCCGTTTTGTATGATCTTTCGACAACGCCAACCATTCTGGCGCTGGATAATGCCGAAACTCCCTGGGAAGCCGACATGCTTCCCGTCGAAGAGTTATTGGAAAATTTGGCAAGCGTGCCCAAGCTGGCGCTGATTGTGTCTATTCGGGGAAATGAACGGCCGGATAGAGTGCAATGGCGCGAGGCGTTCCGCCTGGAAGAGTTAGAGCTATCCGCAGCGCGCCAAACGTTTCTGGCGATTGCCGGTCGGAGTTTTGAAACTGACTCGCGATTGAATGAATTGCTGGCAGCAATAGATTACGTACCGCTAGCGATTATGCTGATCGCCCATGCTTCCGAAGGGGAACCCAATCTGGAAACTGTGTGGCAGCGATGGCAAACCGAACGAACAGAAATGCTCAAGCGGGGAATTGCTGCGGACAAATCAACCAACATTCAAATTTCATACGAATTCTCACTTAAAAGCCCTCGCCTCACGCCTGAGGCCTTTCGGCTTTTGAAACTGCTTGCAATTTTGCCGAGTGGGTTGGCGGCCAAAGACCTTTCGATAGTAATGCATCGGGACGGACCTGCTGCTGCCGCCGTTTTACGCAAGTTGGGACTGATCTATGATGAATCTGACAGGCTAAGGCTCCTGGCGCCTTTGCGAGAATATGTTCGCGCGAAATACCAGCCGGAATCATTTGCGCAGCAACGCTTTGTTTCACACTTCATAAAAATGGTTGAAACTTTGGGCGGCAAAATTTTTGACGATGGAGGGGCAGAGGCGATTCAACAGCTTACGCCTGAAGCCTTCAACATTGAGGAAATTCTTTTTTTGGGAATTGAAGGAAAAAACTCCCCAAAGAGCTACTGAAGCAATTATTACTTGGTCTGAGTTTGTTCAATCTACTGGGATTGGCTCAATCAAGTTGCTGGAAAAGGCCGCCGAAGCTGCATCAAAGTTCAATAAGGCGTTTTCGGCAGAATCCCTTTTCGAAATTGGCAGAATTGCAGATTTGCATTCCGAAGCTGAAACCGCGATGGCGAAGTACGAGGAAGCGCTGCAAATTTTTTGCCGAATCGGAGACTCATTGGGGGAAGCCAATTGCATTCGAAGTCTTGGCGGTGTCGCTGATTCTCGCTCGGACTACGAAACGGCAACGGCGAAGTACGAGGAGGCGTTGCAAATCTATCGTCGAATCGGAGAGCCTTTAGGTGAGGCTAACTGCATTGCTAGCCTTGGCGATGTCGCCCAAGGCCGCTCAGATTACGAAACAGCTACTGCGAAATATGAAGAAGCACTGCAAATCTATCGTCGAATTGGGAGTCAAGAAGGGGAGGCTAATTGCTTTCATGGCTTTGGACAGATTTCGCTTTTCCACTCGGACTATGAACAGGCTACGGAACGATTCAATCAAGCACTGGCAATTTACAGGAAGATTGGTTCTCTTCGAGGTGAGGCCGGATGTCTGTTTAATATGGGCAGACTTGCTTTTGCCCAAAAAGATCAAACGACGGCCCGTTCGCATTTTGAGCAAGCGTTGGCGCTTTTCGAAAAAATTGACAATCCACTTTGGCTCAGCAAAACCCACCGAAAACTTGCCAAATTGGCCGATGACGAGACGGAAAGAACGGCGCATCTGGAATTAGCTCATCGCTTTCAGGAAAGACTCGCCACGATTGATCAGATGCTCCTACTTGAAAAAGAAGCCAAAGGCGAAGACTAAGCAAGAGGCCTGCTGATTCTTGACCATTCTCGGAAGCCAGAAGCAAAAGAATGTTGCTGGAGTAAAAATGAATGATTCGGTTCTGCGAAATGAGTTAGTCAGACTGTTGCGCGGCGGACAGGCGCACGCTATAGCAAAGCAAGCATTGGATGGGTTGAAGTCAGAATTGCGAAATGTGCGACCAGTGGGGATTGAGCATTCCATCTGGGAAGAGTTCGAGCACATGCGATTGGCGTAGGAAGACATTTTGCGGTACCCGCTCGTTCTAAATGGCATTTCGCCAATGTTTCCGGATGGGTGATGGCCATCGCCGACGGACGCAAAGCCGCGCGTTGCGTGGATCAATACCTGATGGGCGAAACCTTGCTGCCGTAATTGGCAACGTCACAACCAGAAATGAAGAACGGATGGAATGAGCCATGCTCGATTCCATCCGTTTTTGTTTGTTGTTGACGAATCAACGTGGAGAGAGCGCCCTTGCTTCGCGCAACAATTTTTCTGCTTGAGGCAAGAGTGTTCCGCCCATTTTTTTGCAATGAGAAATATCCGCTTCACCTGCGGTCAAATTGCGCTGCATCAGATGAACGACGCCGCGACTGCAATAAGCATCGGTAAGTTCCGGATTGAGCTTCAGCGCTTCATTGTAATCCGCTGTTGCGCGTGGGAAATCTTCCCTGGCTACATTGGCAACGCCTCGAAGGTACCAGGTTTCGGCTTGTTTTGGATTGAGCGCCAATGCACGGTTCAAATCATCCATTGCGCGCTCCGGTTTGCCTTTCAACAACCAGGTTCCGCCACGATTGCTGAAAAAGTAAGCGCTCTGTGAATCAAGGGCGATGGCGCGATCAAAATCGGCGTGTGCGCCCTCTAAATCACCTTTAGCCAACCGTACCGAACCCTGATCATTCCAGGCGATGGCGGAATTCTGATCCAGCTTGAGCGCCTGTTTGCAGTCAGCAAGTGCAGCCTCCAATTCGCCTCGGCGGTAATGCATGTTGCAACGATTTGTCCAGGCGTGTGAATTGCGCCGGTCGAGTTTGATGGCTTGATCGAGGTCGGCAATCGCATTTGCAAGATCGCCCTGATCGCCCCGTACGGATCCGCGATTGGTCCAGACTTTAGAATCACGCGGATTGATTTCGATGGCTTTGTTGAAATCTTTGAGCGCCATGTCGAATTGCCCCTGCTCATACAGAATCGCCCCGCGATTGGCATAAGCATCACCCAGACGTGGATCCAATTCGATGGCTCGCGTGTAATCACGGAGCGCGTTTTCCGCATCCCCTTTGCGGTACCGGGCAAGGGCGCGGTTGTAATAGTTGATGGCGCTGCTTCCATCAAAAGCGATGGCTAAATCGTAATCGGCAATGGCGCGTTCCAATTCGCCTTTTTCCAACGATTTGTTCCCACGTTCCAGATAAGAAGCAGAGGATGTTGCGCGTGAATTTTGTCCCTGAACAATGGTGGTTGCCAATGTCAGGCAGAGAAAAAGCGCTGAATTACACAAGTTGATTGGGCTGAGCATGGATTCTCCTTCTTGTGGTGTCACAAAAAATATGCGGATGTTGGCTCAGACAGGGTGTGTCCTTATTGTTTCGGCCACACACCTGTCATAAAATGCGCCGGTATCAGCTATCATCTTTTATCGGCTCATTCGGCTGCGGAAAATACTTTCAGCCCCGTGGCAAAGTCTTCAGAGCACACCAAGTTTTTTCTAGGGAAATTCTAGGAAAGTGCTCTTTAACCTTAAATGGAGTAGTTATGAGCCTTCAGCCAAACGTCATTTACGAGTTCGACCATTACAGGTTGGATGTCGCTGAGCGTCAGTTGTTGCGTGGCGATATAGCCGTTCCACTTCAGCCCAAAGTCTTCGATTTGCTGTGCGTGCTGGTCGAACACCAGGGACACCTTCTGGAAAAAGACGAACTGATGCAATTGATCTGGCCCGATGTGATCGTTACAGAGGCCAATCTTGCCAACAACGTTTCGATCCTGAGAAAAACGCTTTGTGTGAATGGTGAACGGTTCGTCGAGACCGTGCCAAAGAGCGGCTACCGCTTTATTGCGCCCGTGCGGCAGGTGGAAAAACTGAACTCGACTCGAATCAAATTGGATGATTCTTCTGTTGAGCAAACCCCGAACATCAGTCGCCAGCGCAACCGCCTGGGATGGTGGAGGTGGAGAAAGGCAATGGTAATCATGTTGGTGATCCTATTGCTTGTTGGAGTGGTCGTGACAATCAGCTATGCGTTGGGATACATGCCAGATTAAACCAGAATAGAAAATGTTTGGATGTTTTCCCCAGCTTGGAGGCGCATTTAAGGAGAGAGGTGGACGATTTAGTTTTGCGAGAACAATTGGTCAATCTGTTGCGAGGCGGCCAAGCGCACGCTACAGCAAAGCAAGCCCTGGATGGTCTGAAGCCAGAATTGCGAAATGTGCGACCAGTGGGGATCGAGCATTCCATCTGGGAAGAGTTCGAACACATGCGATTGGCGCAGGAAGACATTTTGCGGTACACGCTCGATCCGAACTGGGTTTCGCCGCCGTTTCCTGAAGGCTATTGGCCCAAGGCGACAGAAGTCTTGACGGAAGAAATGTGGAATGCGTCGGTCGCCGCATTTTTTGCCGACCTCGAAGAAGTCATTCAACTGGTGCAAAACCCGAACGTGGATTTGACTGCGGAAATTCCGCACGGCGAAAACGGGCACACGTATTTGCGCGAAATTCTGCTGGTTGCCGATCACAATGCCTACCACCATGGCCAGATTGTTCAGATGCGAAAAGCTCTTGGCAATTGGGCATAAGCAATTCCCCATCAGAATCTGGTTTTGTTTTGCCAGACATAAATGTTGGCGCGCTTTGATGTGATGACAAAAATGTTGCTCTTGATTGCCCCGAAAGAAGCGGGGTATGGAAGAAAAACAGTCTTATGAATGGGCGCTGGAGGGCGCGAACCATCTAAAGCCTGGGTAAATCAACCTTGAAGAAAACTTTTGTTGTATCAGGCTTGCTCAATTCACTGCGACAGGCGGTTGCTGCCATCGAGTCGCAATTCACGACTCTACAAAATTGTTTTTACGAATGCCCCGTCCGACAGAATTGTTATCTTTCTGGTTAGACCAAGTTTCCCGTCTGAAATCTCTCAAACAGAGAATCTCCAATAAACACGCCAGTTAAGATCGCTTGCCCTGACTTCTCGGAGGTCTGGCATCGTCATTGCACTATCTGGCGGCGAGTCCAAACGAAATGTTGATCAACCTTGCGACAATCGAACAGCACGCAACGGAAAAGTTGCGGCGAATTGAGAAGCAGCCCACTTCGGTTGATCGGTTGAGCGCGTTGAAAAAGTTTTTGAAAAGTGAAACGCAGCGATTGCAGTTGCGGCATCGGTACGGAATCAGCGGTTCGCAGATTGTTGCCGCGCGTTCGCTGGTGGTGGATTTGCTGATTCAGCGGATTGTCCGGCTGGCGATTGAAGAGCGGTTGAACGGCGAAGTGGATGCCGAAAGTTTTGCCGTCATCGCGCTGGGCGGTTACGGGCGGCAGGAGCTTTCGCCGCAATCCGACATTGACGTGATGTTTTTGCACAAAGGTCGTCGCGACGCCGACCGCGCAGCCAAACTCAGCGAAGCGATTCTGTATTCGCTGTGGGATGTTGGATTCAACGTCGGTCACAGCGTGCGTTCGATGGCCGAATGTTTGTCCACCGCCAAAGACGATGTCGTTTCGCGCAATTCGATGATCGAAGCGCGGTTGTTGTGGGGCAACGAAGAGTTGTTTGAAGAATTGTCCGATCGATTGGATGACGAAATTTTCGATAAAAAAAAACGGGAATTACTGGATGAATTGCTGGTGGAGCGGCTGACGAGGTACGGCAAATTCGGCGATGCGGTTTGCGTTCAGGAACCTAACGTCAAGGAAACGGCGGGCGGTTTGCGCGATTTGCACGAATTGATTTGGGCTTCGCGCACGGCCTTTGGAGTGATTACGGTCACGGGGCTGACGGAACGCGAAGTGGTCACGGAGCGCGACGCCAAGGCGATCAATGCCGCCTACGATTTTTTGCTCCGTGTTCGGAACGAGATTCATTTTCTGACCAATCGCAAAAGCGATTTGCTGTCGCTGGATTTGCAACAACAGGTCGCGCTCAATTTGCGATACACGGACACGGCTCAACAGCGCGCGTCGGAATTATTCATGCGGGATTATTACCTTCATGCGCGCAGACTGCATCGGTTGACGGAAAGTTATCTGCAACGCGCTGCCCAGAAACAGCAAAAGAAAAGCTGGTTTTCGCGCGCACGTTCAGCGGTCAAATCCGCTGCGGCCACGGGCGGGTTTGTCATGCGCGACGGCGAAATTGATCTGGCGGAAACCGGCGACAAGCTGGACGGGCAGCGAATGATGCTGGCGTTCAGTTATTCGCAGGCGACAGGCGCACGGCTCAGTTCGCAGTTGCAGGAAGTAGTGCAGGAATCGCTGCCCAATGTGAACAAGGCGTTCCGAACGTCGCCCGAAGCCCGAGACAGTTTTTTGAAAATGCTTCGCGCAAAGGGGCGAGTCGCAGCCGGATTGCGGTTGATGCACGACCTGGATTTTCTCGGCAAATATCTGCCGGAAATCGCCCGCGTGACCTGTCTGGTGCAGCACGATTTGTATCACCGCTTCACCGTGGACGAACACACGCTGCGAACGATTGAAGCGTTGGATGAACTGGCCAATTCGCGTGGCAAATTGCTGGAACGGTATCGCAATGTGTACGACCAGATTTCTGATCTTGCGGTTTTGCATCTGGGCTTGCTGATGCACGACATAGGCAAGGGGCTGGGCGGCGGACATACCGAAAAGGGAATTGAAATCGCCAAACGGCTCTGTTCGCGGTTGCAGTTTGAAGACAAGATGGCCGAACAGGTGGTGTTTCTGGTTCGCCATCATTTGACAATGTCTCACATTGCGCAGCGCCGCGATTTAAGCGACGAAAAAGTCATTCATGATTTCGCCGCGCAAATGGGGACTGTTGAAAATCTGAATCTGCTTTGTCTGCTGACTTACGGCGACATTCATGGCGTGGGGCCTGGCGTGTGGAACGAATGGAAAGACACGTTGATCTGGGAGCTTTACACCAAGGCGCGCGCCGTTTTGCTGCCTGAAGAAGAGGGAGAAAACGAAGCCGAACCGTTGCGCCAGCGCATCGCGCGCATGCTCAGCAGCGAAGTGGATTCGGATGAAGTTCGGCGCCATTTCAAATTGATGCCCGACGATTACGCGCGCGTCACGCCGCCGCCGACGATCATCGAACACGTTCGATTGGCTGCGTCGTTGAATTCGCGGCTGATCAAAACCGGTTGGCGTGTGAACACGCAAACGCGCTGCACGGATTTACACCTGGCCGCGCGCAATCGTCGCGGATTGTTCGCCGCCGTTGCCGGAACCCTGACGGCTCAGGGAGTCAATATTCTGAGCGTGCAATTGAACACGCGCGCCGATGGCGTAGCGATTGACACATTCAAAGTCCGCGATTCAGCGGGCGAACCGATCAACGATCCGGCTCGCTGGGAACAGATTGATCTGGCGTTGAAACGCGCGCTGAGCGGCGACGTTGATGTTGCCGCTGCTGTTGAAAAACGGTTGCGCGCACAAACAAGCTCGAAGTTTTCCTCAAGGCGCAAGATGCTCAAAGCCGCGCCAACACGCTTTAGCTGGGATAATTATTCATCAAACAAGAGCACGATTCTGGAAGTGATGGCCGAAGATCGTCCCGGACTGGCTTACAAAATCGCCGGGACGTTGGCGGCTCTCAACCTGGACATAGTGTTCGCAAAGGTGGCGACTGAAAAGCATCTTGCGCTGGATATTTTTTACGTGACGAACGCGGCGGGAGAAAAATTGGCAGACGATGGTTTGCCGGTTGTCGAAGACGCGCTTCGTCTTGCTCTCAACGATCAAAACGCGAAGGAAGAAACAAGATCATGACACCACTACAGAAACTGGGAAGTTTGCTCACAAAACTCGCGGTCTTGCCGTTCGGCTTAATTGCAATGACGTTATCGGCTTTGGCTCAAACGCCCACGGTCGAAGAACGACTGGCCGCCGCCGAAACCGCCGTCAAAGCTGCTCAAACCGCAGGCGACAATGCCTGGTTGCTGGTTTGCGCGGCGCTGGTTTTGATGATGACCGGTCCCGGTCTGGCGCTGTTTTACGGAGGACTGGTTCGCAGGAAGAACGTGCTGTCCACGATTATGCAGAGCTTCATCATGATGGCCGTCATTACAGTCATCTGGGCTGTGTTCGGATACAGCCTGGCTTTTGCCAAAGGCTCGCCATTCATCGGCGGATTCGACTTTCTGTTTTTGAAGGGCGTCGGCGCCGAACCGTCGGCTTATGCCGGGACCGTTCCCGCGCAGACGTTCATGGTGTTCCAGTTGATGTTCGCCATCATCACTCCGGCGCTCATCACCGGAGCTTTTGCCGAACGCATGAAGTTTTCAGCGATGCTGCTGTTTTGCTCGCTGTGGGCTGTGATCGTGTATTTCCCGCTGGCGCACATGGTTTGGGGCGACGGAGGATTTCTGAATGCCTTTCTGGGCGGCACGGTTCCGGCGCTGGATTTCGCCGGCGGCACGGTCGTTCACATTTCATCCGGTTTTTCAGCCTTGATTTGCGCGCTGTATCTGGGCAAACGCGCCGGTTATCCGAAAACGCCTTTCGCTCCGCACAATCTGGTGTTGAGCGTGGTCGGAGCTTGTCTGCTGTGGGTCGGCTGGTTCGGCTTCAATGCGGGCAGCGCTCTGGCTGCCGGTTCGCTGGCGTCGAACGCATTCGTCACCACTCATTTCGGCGCGGCGGCAGCGGCGATTGGCTGGCTGGTGATTGAATGGCTGCGACAAGGCAAACCGACTGCACTCGGCGGCATTTCGGGCGCAGTGGCCGGTTTGGTCGGTATCACTCCAGCGGCGGGATTTGTCACGCCGATGTCGGCGTTGGCGGTTGGATTCATCGCGGGTGTGGTGTGTTACTTCGCGGTGACGGAATTGAAGAAGCGACTCGGTTATGACGATTCGCTCGACGCTTTTGGCGTTCACGGCATCGGCGGATTGACCGGCGCTCTGTTGACCGGAGTTTTCGCCAACAGCGCAGTCAATGCCGTGTTCAAGGACGCGAGTGGCGCGGTCACTCCCAGCGGTTTGCTGGAAGGCAATCCAGGTCAGGTGCTGAATCAATTGATCGGCGCTGCCATCGCAATCGTGCTCGGTTGCGTGGGGTCATACATCATTCTGAAAGTCGTTGATCTGGTTGTCGGAGTTCGTGTCAGCGGCGAAGACGAAATGCAGGGATTGGACATCACCCAGCACGGCGAAGAAGGGTACAATCTGGACGCCGATCTGGTTTCGGCTGGCGGTTTCGGCATGAGCGGCAATTCGTTCAACGATTCCATCTTGATGGCCGCCGAAGCGCTGGAAAAATAATCCGCTTGCGGAATTGTGGCGACGGTCAGGCCGTGCCACTTTCCGCAACCTGCATAAAAAAGGAAACACACCTATGAAAAAGATAGAAGCAATCATTCGTCCGCATCTGCTGGAAGCCGTCAAGGATTCCTTGCAGGCGTTGGGAGTTCAGGGAATGACGCTCAGCGAGATTCGCGGCTTCGGACGCCAGAAAGGTCACACCGAAGTGTACAGAGGCAGCGAGTACAAAGTTGAATTCGTTCCCAAGCTCAAAGTCGAAGTCATTGTGGATGACGAAATCGTCGAAGGCGCGATTGAGGCAATTATCAAAGCCGCGCGAACCGGCAAATTCGGCGACGGCAAAATTTTCGTCTTCCCGGTTGAAGAAGCGATTCGCATTCGCACTGGCGAACACGGCGTCAACGCTGTCTGAGATTTGAAAAAACATGGGGGCTGTAACGCGGTTGTGACGATGCTGCAACATCGTCTGCGCTACAGCCCGATTCGAACCACGCAACCACCTGTGAAAGAGACTGCGTGGCCGTAAACGGAGTTTAAGTCGCGCGATGATGCGCGTGCAAGCATTGCTCTGTTGATGGCCTTCGCAGACCAGATCAACACTCTAGGAGAAAAGCAATGCTCTCAAAACCTTTTTTATTGACCCGCATGCGGGCACACCTGGCGATGTTGGCCATGATGCTGACAATGAGTTTGACCGTCGTGGCTTTCAGCCAAACTGGCAGCCAAACCGGATTAAACGATTCGGGGACGACCAACGATTCGACATCCAAAGCGGCGACAAAGGCCGTCGCCAAATCCGCTGCGGACGAATTGGCCAAAACCATCGAAGCGCTGGAAGAGCGCATTCGCCAGTTGGAAGCTCGATTGGCCAGGTTGGACGAGCCGGCCAAACCCGCGAATGACAACGTTGCCGTTGCCAAAGCCGTCGAAGTCGCCGAAATCAAAAAAGAAATCGCCGCCATTCAGGACGATGCCAAGAAGAACGAAGGGGTGTTGAAATTTTTCCGCGACGTTGAAGTCAGCGGCATCGTGGACGGGTATTACACCTACAACAACAACAAGGTGGATATGTTCACGCAAGGCCGCGCGTTCGATGTTCGCCACAATGCGTTCAGTTTGCAATTGGCCAAGCTGACGTTGAACAAGGCGAATTCGAAAGATGATCCGCTTGGCTTTCGTGTTGATCTGGGACTGGGGGAAACGGTTGACCGCATCATTTCCGTCAGTGATTCCGGTCGCAATGACGCAACCAAACACGTGCTGCAAGCTTATGCCAGTTACGTCGCCCCCATCGGCAGCGGGCTGACGGTTGATTTCGGCAAGTTTTACACGCCGGTTGGAGCCGAAGTCATCGAGACCAAAGACAACTTCAATTATACGCGCGGCTGGCTGTTTGCCTTTGGCCCGTATTACCACGCCGGGCTTCGCGCCAAGTATGCCTTCAATGACAAAGTCGCCTTGTCCGGTTTTCTGTTCAACGGTTGGGACAATCTGTTTGAAAACAACGTTGGCGGAAACGCCGGCAAAACCGTTGGCTTCCAGCTTGGGCTGACGCCGACGAAGAAATTCGCCTTGACGCAAACCTATCTGGCTGGGCCGGAAGCTCCACTGGCCAACGTGCCGGATATTTCGGCGCAAGACAATTGGCGGCACGTCGCCGACACGGTGGCCACGGTTTACGTCAATGACAAACTGACGTTGCTGGGCAATTTCGTCTTTGGTTCGGACGGCGACAATTTCGGCAACCGCGGCAAATGGTCTGGCGGCGCGGCTTATTTCAAATACGCCTTCACGAACAAGCTGGCGTTTTCGCCGCGCTTTGAAGTGTTCAATGACAAGGACGGGCTGAGGACCGGAACGGCGCAAACCGTCAAAGACATCACGCTGACGCAGGAAGTGAAGTTGGTCAACAATCTGATTACGCGGTTTGAATACCGGCGCGATTTTTCAAACCAGAAGTTCTTCACGAACGACGCTGGAATCGCAAAAAGCAATCAGAACACCTTCACCTTCGGCGTGAGCTACTTTTTCACCAACCGCGAACCGTAATCGGTCGCGCAGAAAACAATTTCTTACAAGTTACTTCCGTAGCTGGTGCTTAGTTGATGGACTCTTTAACGCGGCGGGTCGCCAAGACTCGCCGCTATTTTTTTTGTGCGGTCTAAATTTTGAGACACTTTTTTCAAAACAGGATGAACAAGATTTTCGGCAGGATTTACATGACCAACAGCGATTGAAGTGATCCAGCCAATCCTGAATCTTGTTCATCCTGAGAAAAATCCTGCCCATCCTGTTTCAAAGTTTTATGCGGCGATTTAGTCGGGCGGCTGCTTCCTCTACATCGAAAACGATGTAGCTTATGATTCTGGCAAACGAATTGCTGGTTTAGCTGAAAGGGGAAGCAGATGAAGATCAGTACCAGATTGATTTTGCATTTAACGGTGGTGGTCAGCGCGGTGTTGATCGCCGCGAGCTTGTTGTTGCTCAAACAACGCGAACGCAGTTTGAGAACCGCCGCTGAAGGCGAAGTCCGCGCTCACGCCGTCACTTTGCAGATCGCTCTGGAAGAAAATTACGCTGCCAATCACGTTCTGGATGCGCAGCGATTGATCAACCGTTTGCGCGAAAACGCGGGCATTTACAGCGTATTGCTGTTCAATTTGTCCGGCAATGTCGAACTGGCTTCGCATCCGGATATTCCCGAAGAGATCAGGTATTTGAAAGAAGCCCGGCAGGTCATTGCCACCGGCAAGGAAGTCGAAATCAAGCGGCGGATCGGCAGCGAGGATGTTTTTTCGATCATCATGCCGTTGAAGGTCAATGCTCAGCCGGTTGGCGCGCTGGAAATTGCTCAATCCATTTCTTTCGTGCAGACAGAAATAGCGCGAATGCGCGGCGAGATCGTGTTGATCGCTCTGTTGTTGGGTGCGACGATTTTTCTGGTGGTCTCGGTGGTGACGAATTACAGCCTGACCCGCCCGATTCAGGGGTTGTTGGGCGGAGCAGCGGCAATGGGGCGAGGCGAATTGTCGCACCGTGTGGCCGTGCCGCGTGGCGGGGGCGAACTGGCGCTGCTGGCAAGCAATTTCAATCGAATGGCCGACAGTCTGGCCAAACAGCGTCGCCAGGCGGAACTCGAAGCCGAAGAGCGGTTGGCGCTGGAACGCAAGCTACGTCACAACGAGCGACTGGCCGCAGTAGGGCATCTGGCTGCCGGAGTAGCGCACGAAATGGGCGCTCCGCTTCAGGTCATTGACGGACGGGCCAAACAGTTGATGAATCACGCCGACACGCCCGCCGAACCGCATCAACGGAATCTGACTATCATTCGCAATCAGTCGGAACGAATTGCCAAAATCGTCCGCAACTTGTTGAATTTGTCGCGGACGTATGATCTTCGTCGGCGTCCTGTCAATTTGCCAAAACTGCTCAACGAAACGATTGAACTGATTCAGCCGAACGCCGAACGCGACGGCATCAAGATCGAAAAAAAGTACAATGGGCTTCGCCAGATCAACGCCGATCCCAGTTTGTTGCAGCAGGTGTTTCTGAACATCTGCACCAACGCCATTCAAGCCATGCCTCAGGGCGGGCGAATCCAGGTTGAAGGATCGGAAACCAGACGCGATGAGCAAGCGTTTGCCACCATTCGTATCGCCGACACCGGCGTTGGAATTCCACCAGAACATTTGCCGAATATCTTCGATCCTTTTTTTACAACTAAAGAAGTCGGACACGGAACCGGGCTGGGGCTGGCAGTTTCCACGCGCATTGTCGAAGAACATGGTGGTTGGATTGAAGCCGGCAACAATGACAACGGCGGAGCCACGTTTATTGTGTTTCTGCCGATTCCCGATTCGGAAAAAAATGAAGGGAAATAAGGGGAGCATCTTGAAAGCACGAATTTTGATTGCAGAAGACGAAGCCGATTTGCGCGATTTGTTGCAGGACGACCTGGAAGCCAACGGATATGAAACGAACGTTGCCATTGATGGTCGCTCGGCTCTGGCGCATTTGGAACGTCAGCAGGAATTGATTGATTTGCTGCTGACCGATGTTCGTATGCCCGGCATTACCGGCGATCAATTGCTGGCGCGCACGCGCGAATTGCGCCCGGAAACTCCGGTGGTGGTCATGACCGCATTTGGCTCGGTTGAACACGCGGTCGAAATGGTCAAGTCAGGGGCGTTTCAATATCTGACGAAACCTTTTCAGACCGACGAATTGTTGCGCGTGGTGGACAAGGCCTTGAAGGAAAGCGCTCCACAGCGTGAACAGGCCAGGCTGCGTCGCCAGATGCCTGCGGCTCCGGCCAGAATCGTCGGAGCTTCCAAGCCGATGCAGGAACTTTTCAAAATGATCGCTCGCGCCGCTCGAAGTTCCAGCACGGTGTTGATTACAGGCGAATCCGGAACCGGAAAAGAACTGGTTGCGCGTTCGATTCACGAAATGTCTGAACGCAAAGGCGAATTCGTGCCGGTCAATTGCGCCGCCATTCCGACTGAACTGATTGAATCGGAATTGTTCGGTCACACCGGCCAGGCGTTTACCGGCGCCAGACAAGCTCGCGCTGGATTGTTCGAAGCCGCCGATGGCGGGACGATTTTTCTGGATGAAGTGGGCGAACTGCCATTGGTCATGCAGCCCAAACTGCTGCGCGTCTTGCAGGAAGGAACGATTCGTCGCGTTGGCGCGGATCAGGAAAAAGCCGTCAACGTGCGGGTCGTTGCCGCCACCAATCGCAATCTGGAAACAGAAGTGCAAAACGGTAGGTTTCGCGAAGACCTGTACTGGCGTTTGAACGTCATTCATTTGAACATTCCGCCGTTGCGCGAACGTCCATTCGACATTCCATTGCTGGTCGAACACTTTCTGAACAAAGCCGCCGAAATTGCCGGACGCACGTCCATGAATGTCACGCCGGAGGCTTTGGCGACACTGACAGCGTATTCGTGGCCGGGCAATGCGCGCGAACTTGAAAACGCCATTGAACGGGCCGTCGCTTTGGCCGAAGGACAAAATTTGACGCCTGAAGATTTGCCGGAACGCATTCGCAACAGCGCGCAAACTTCGCAGTTACTGGCGCAAGCCCGTCAACAACGCATGACTTTGAATGAATTGGAACGCGCCTACATCGTTGAAACACTGCGCTTCACGGGGGGCAATAAATCGCGCGCGGCGGAATTGCTGGGCTGCGACCGGCGAACATTGCATCGCAAGCTGGACGAATATCGAGCCAACGATCCGAACTTTGAATTGTGATCGGAAACAAAAAAAAATGGCTTCGGCGATCAAATCGCCGAAGCCGAGTCATCCCCTCAGTTTCGTTTTGTTGACAGGAAAAAAACTATTCGTCCGAATTTTCGTTTTGAAGCTCACCGAGGTGTAACACGCGGTCGTCGCCAGAGAATGTGACCGACTTCAGTAATTGACCATTTTCGGTTGTCGTATAACTCAGCGAATGATACTGAGCTTTTTTAGCGGCTTGCTTGACGTTCACTTTCGCAGTCGCCACCGCGTTTTTGCCATTTTCAATTGTCAGTAAACTTTGGGAAGCATCGAATTTGACCTGATAGGTTCCCTTCTTGACCAATGTACCGTTGACCATGACATCTTTGTCGAGAGTAACAGTCTTTCTCAGGTTCTTGCCATTGGCCAGAGCCGTTCCCATTAAGCCGATGCAAATTGCCAAAGCGATTAACAAATTGAATCCCATTTTTTTCATCTTTTCTTCTCCCTCCTTCTGCTATCTTTTGAATCTTGCTAAATGTTCTTTGGTTTCACCGCGCTTGCGGTATTGACGCCAACAGATATGGCAACGACTGTGCCAGATTGCCAAAGCTTTGTTTTCAAGAATTTAGTGATTGTGGGATTGAAAAACGCGGGACAATTTTCAACGCCTCTGAGGCGAATTTGATGTAAGCCTGGCAATAAAATTGCTGGTGGGTACAAATCAAGGAGATAAATAGTAGTGATTAATAGATTGGTGTGGTTACGTTTTCTGTTTGTGTTATCGGGATCGTTGAGCGGATATACATTGGCAACGGCGCAAACGCCGCCGCCGGAGGACGACAATCAGTTATGGGGCGAAGTGCAGCTTATAAAAGCTCTGGATAAGAAACACGATTTAATCATCATCGGGGTGTTGCGAATCGGGCAGCACCTCAAACGCCCTGTGGATGAACGAATCGGCGCCGGTTGGGCGTTCAAACCGAACAAATATCTGACGTTGATGCCCACATATATCTATGTGGATCAACAGCCATTCCCTGGACGCCGGATCAACGAGCATCGTTTGATCATGAACGTCACTGGGAAATTCAATCTAGGCAAATTTCTGTTCACCGACCGAAACTTATACGAACGACGAGTTCGCCACGACAGCCGCGATTTCACCATGTATCGCAACCGTTTGCAGATAGATCATCCGTTGAAAATCGGTTCCTTTGAATTCAAGCCTTTTGTCGCGGACGAAGTTTTTTATTCAACTCAGCAAGGTAGCTCCGGGCGGCAGGGCTGGTTTCGCAATCGCATTTCCGCCGGCATCATCAAACAGTTTGGTGAAAGATTGAATGCCGAGTTCTTTTACCTTAGACAACAGGACGGCATTCAGCGCCCAGGTGATGTCCACGCTGTGGGCACTCTGGTCAGGGTGTTTTTATAAGTCAGGCCATTCGTTTCTCAGCAAATGTGTTCCATCTTGCCCCAGTGCTGGGACGATCTTACACGTTGAAACTCCTGTATCTCCCTTTTTTCACAGTAAATAACGGGGACTCGGTAATTGGCACGCACGTTGCCAACTGCCGAGTCTGTCAGCCAGTGGTGAATTTCACTGCTGGCGAAAAATCATCGTTGTACTAAAAGGGCATTTACTGTGAGTGAAGACCGCTCACTTTGGCTCTTAACCAATCCACTTTGGAGGAACCATGGAAAAACTCGTACGCGGAATTCACGAATTTCAAACCACGCACTTCAGCGAACACCAGGATTTATTCGCGCGATTGTCCAAGGGGCAACAACCGGAAACGCTGATGATTACCTGCTCCGACTCGCGCATCGTGCCGGATTTGCTGACGCAGACTCAACCGGGTGAATTATTCGTGATTCGTAACGCCGGAAACATCGTGCCGCCTTACGGCGCGGCCAATGGCGGCGAAGGCGCGACCATTGAATTCGCCGTCAGCGCGCTGAAAGTCAGCCACATTGTGATTATGGGGCATTCACATTGCGGAGCGATGAAGGGTTTGCTGAAACCGGAAAGTCTGACTTCGATGCCACTGGTGGCCAACTGGCTGCGACACGCTGAAGCCACTCGGCAGGTGATGATGGACAATTATCAGGATTTGACTGACGACGACCTCTTAAATGCCACGATCAAGGAAAACGCGTTGATGCAGCTCGACAACATCCGCACTTACCCGTCAGTTGCGGCAGGATTGGTGAAAGGTAGTTTGACGTTGCATGCCTGGGTGTATCACATCGAAAGCGGACAGATTCTGGCTTACGATTCGACACAATCGCGGTTTGCGCCGATTGCGGATGTGGGCATGGCGCCGGCAGTGTCCAAGAATGCGATCACCGAATCCAAACCTGAAACTGCGCGGCGTGCCTCTGTTTAGAGTCAGTCAGTGAAGTGCGTGCGTGGAGAAGGGAACTTATGAATCAGCGAAAAACCATCTTGAATGAAAGTGTCCGCGAGAATCTGACCAGGGATTTTCTCGCTTCAATAGTGGTTTTTCTGGTGGCTCTGCCTTTGTGCATGGGCATAGCTATCGCGTCGGGCGTGCCGCCTGCGTTGGGATTGATTACCGGTATTGTCGGAGGCTTGATCGTGGGGGCGATTTCAGGCAGTCCCCTGCAGGTAAGCGGCCCCGCAGCAGGATTGACCGTGTTGATTTGGGAAATCATCCAGCAGCACGGACTGGGCATGCTCGGCGCGATTGTTCTGCTGGCCGGATTGATGCAATTGACTATGGGAGCGTTGAGAATGGGGCAATGGTTTCGCGCCATTTCTCCATCGGTGATTCAGGGAATGCTGGGTGGAATCGGTGTGTTGATTATCGCCTCGCAAATTCATGTGATGGTGGACGACAGTCCAAAAGGCAGCGGATTGACCAACCTGCTTTCGATCCCAGAGGCGGTTTACAAGGGGCTGATGCCGCTGGATGGGTCTTCTCATCATATTGTCGTAATCATCGGTTTGCTGACAATGGGGCTGATCTTCCTCTGGAGTTATGCACCCGAAAAGTTGCAACTCGTTCCCGCGCCATTGGTGGCGATTATCGTTGTGACAATCGGGGCGGCGATGGTTGACGCTCCGGTCAAATATGTCAGTGTTCCCGCCAATCTCTTGAATGCGGTCAATCTTCCCACGATTGAATCTTTGGGGAACTGGCTGAATCTGTCTGTGATCGGTTCGGCGGTCGCACTCTGTTTTATTGCCAGCGCTGAAACCCTGTTGTGCGCCACGGCGGTGGATCGTTTGCACAGCGGGGAAAGAACTCAGTACAACAAAGAGTTGCTTGCACAAGGTGTCGGAAATTCCATTTGCGGAGTGTTTGGGGCATTGCCCATGACCGGAGTCATTGTGCGCAGCACCGCCAACATCACGGCGGGGGGGAAAACCCGCGTTTCGACCATCCTGCACGGAATCTGGATTTTTGGATTGGTGGTCTTGGCTCCGGGGATTCTCAACAAGATTCCGACAACGGCGCTGGCCGCTATTCTGGTTTACACCGGTTTCAAACTGCTCTCCCCTAAAGCCGTCCGCGAATTGAAACCTTTTGGCTGGCAGGAAGTCGGAATTTACTTCGCCACGCTGATTGGCATTGTCGTCACCAACCTGTTGATTGGCGTGTTGATCGGGTTGGGATTGGCATTGCTGAAGCTGCTGTACACGTTTTCGCATCTGGACGTGCGGATTCAGAACGAACTGGATTTTGACGACATCACAGTCACGCTTGATGGAGCGGCAACGTTTGTGCGATTGCCCCAACTGGCGGCGGCGTTGGAATCGGTTCCCGCAGGAACTACTGTCAGCTTGAATGTCAATCGGTTGCATTATATTGACCACGCCTGTTTGGACTTGATTGCCAATTGGTGCAAACAGCACATCGCTCGCGATGGTCATGTTTATGTTCCCTGGGAAGATTTGCGGCTTCGCAATCGGGATCAAGAGACTGCTGCCGCTCCCGAATCATCAGGCCAATCCGGGTTGGTTGTGGTCAATGCGGCGGGCGATTAAAACAAGTCTCAACCATCAAAGACAAACAGATTCAAAAAGGATGGGAACAACTTAAACCGGCTTAAACCTACAAGCTGGTGAGTTGATCGCCAATTTCTTGTGCTGTCTTGCCTCAGATGAGAGGCGATTTGCCGCACATTTGTCTTAAAGATCAGCCAGTTGGCCTTGAAACACCGGGAATCTTCTTGGCATACCCCTTGCTGATTACAGACGTTTGCAGGTCTTAAATCTCTCAAAATCTGAAAAATCAGGAAAAACCGAATCTAAAGTAAATTTATGAAATCTAGGTTTGCGTACTTCAAAACGGACATTTTATCGGGAGTTGTAGTATTTCTGGTGGCGTTGCCGTTATGTCTGGGGATAGCCCTGGCGAGCGGAGCGCCGCTGTTTGCAGGCATTATTGCCGGAATCATCGGCGGCATTGTCATTGGATTTTTGAGTAACTCCGAACTGAGTGTTTCCGGTCCAGCGGCAGGATTGACTGCAATCGTTTTGGTGGCCATTTCCGATCTTGGCTCTTTCAACGTGTTTTTGCTGTCAGTGGCTCTGGCGGGTGTGATGCAATTTCTGCTGGGCTTGGCCAAGGCCGGAACCATTTCCAATTACTTTCCTTCAAACGTCATCGAAGGAATGCTGGCAGCCATCGGCATCATCATCATTCTCAAACAACTTCCACACGCCATTGGTTACGACAAGGACAATGAAGGCGACTTTTTCTTCATTGAAAAAGGAACTGGACATAACACTTTTTCCGCCTTGATTGACGCGGTGAATTACACGCACTTCGGCGCGTTGACCGTAACGCTGGTGTCAATGGCCATTCTGATTTCCTGGGTGAAAGTCCCGGCTCTGAAAAAGATCAGCATCATTCCAGGAGCATTGGTCGCAGTGGTGGTCGGAATCATACTGAATGAAGTTTTCAAAGCTACCGGATCGAGTTTTGCCATTTCACAGGAACACCTGGTCAGCTTGCCCGTGCCTGCTTCGTTTTCGGATTTTGTCGGCCAGTTTTCCACACCGGACTTTTCCGCCATTGGAAATCCGCAAGTGTGGATTGTCGCCGCGACCCTGACTGCTGTCGCCAGTATCGAAACCCTGCTGTGTATCGAAGCGGCGGACAAAATGGATCCGCTGAAACGATTCACCAATACGAATACTGAGTTGAAAGCTCAAGGCGTCGGAAACATGCTGAGCGGATTGATCGGCGGATTGCCGATGACCTCAGTTATTGTTCGCACTTCGGCAAACGTCAATTCCGGAGCCAAAACAAAAATCTCGACAATTTCACATGGCGTTTTGTTGTTGGTGTCGGTTATCGCGATTCCCACCATCCTGAACAAAATTCCTTTGGCTTGTCTGGCGGCGGTCTTGTTGATGACCGGATGGAAACTGGCGCACCCCACAGTGTTCAAACACATGTGGCAAAACGGAAAACTGCAATTCGCTCCGTTCATCATAACGGTTGTTGCCATCGTCTTTACCGACTTGTTGAAGGGAGTCGCCATCGGACTGGCCGTCAGTATCTTCTTCATTCTTCGAGCCAACATGAAACTGGCTTATTTCTTCAAGAAGGAAGAGCACCACGCAGGAGAAACGATACATATCAATCTGGCTCAGGAGGTGTCGTTCCTGAACAAGGCCGCGATCAAACAAACGCTGGCACATCTGCCGGAAAACAGCAAAGTGGTGATCAATGCCTCCAATTCTGCTTACATTGACCACGATGTGATTGAACTGATTCGGGACTTCGTCAGTCTGGGATCGAAAGACAAAGACATTTCCGTAGACCTCGTTGGGTTCAAGGGAGTTTATAAACTCGGAGATGCCAGCCACGTAACTTCGCACACTTGAGGTACCTTGGAGTAATCGTAAGTAACATCGTTTGGGTGTTACAAACTGTCTCGCTGGTGAGGCAAACTTCCTCTCTGGATGGCGAGCGAAGACGCTAAATCCTTTGAATGGAAAGGTGATCTTGCTGGCATACTCATTGCAAAAGGAAATGACAGCAAGCACGCAGATTTCAAATCTACTATGTTTCGGTAGATTGTCTTTTCTCATCATCACTTGTTTGTTCGGGCTTGTGATGATGACAGGCTGGGGCGTGAGTTTCGGTGTTTAGGTGGCAGTGGGGACAACTGCCTTGCTTACATTCCAGCCTGAAAGGGAGCCGCAAGGCTCCCTTTTTTTCGTGGACCTGACCAATGGGTTATCCAGTCAATTTTTTTCTCTGCATTTCAGTCATAGCATTGACACCGTTGAACTCCACAAGAACAATGCGCCCGTATGCGCGATGAAGCAATTGTTTGAGCTTTATCGCTTTGATGCCACAACGGCAATCGGGTTACTTTTCCGGCAATTCTTTCCGTATCAATTTCAAAATCTGGAACGATCAGGCGGCTGGCTTTGACAGGTCAGCAGCGTATACAACTCTTCTTGGAGACCAACTTCATGCGTCAATTGCTTCACAAATTCTCTTTGGCTTGTTGTCTGGCGTTTGGCCTTGTCGCCGCGCAAACTGCGTTGGCCGCCGTCAAACCCAATGCTCTGTTTTCTGATGGCTGTGTTTTGCAACAAGGAATGCCTGTGCCGGTTTGGGGCTGGGCGGACGAAGGCGAACAAATCACAGTCGAGTTTCAAGGCCAGAAAGTCACGGCCACGACAACCGCCGGCAAATGGATGGTCACGCTGAAAGAATTGAAAGCCGGTGGGCCGTTTGAAATGACCATCAGCGGAGCGAACACAGTAACGATCAAAAACATTCTGGTCGGCGAAGTCTGGTTGTGCAGCGGCCAATCGAACATGCAATGGACAATGGCGCAATCCGCCAACGCACAGGAAAACATCGCTGCCGCCAATCATCCGAAGATTCGTTTGTTTAGTGTGCCGCGTCTTTCCAAAGACACGCCTCAAACCGATGTCAAAGGGCAGTGGAAAGAATGTTCGCCAGAATCGGTCAAGGACTTTTCGGCAGTCGGTTACTTTTTCGGTCGCGCTTTGCAGATGGCGCGGCAAGGCATTCCCATCGGATTAATCAATTCGTCTTACGGCGGCACGCCTTCCGAAGCCTGGACGAGCGACGGCGTCGTCAAAAACGATCCGAGCTTTGCCGCAATCCGTGAACGTTACGCCAAAGCTTTGGAAGCTTTCCCCGAAGCGAACGCCAAATGGGAAGCCGCGATGGAAAAACACAAGGAAGCCGTCGCCAAAGCCAAAGAAGAAGGCAAACCGGCTCCGGCTGCACCCGCAAGACCGATGGGACCAGGCCATCAAAACAGCCCGTCGGGTTTGTACAACGCAATGATTGCGCCGCTCGTTCCTTACGCGCTGCGCGGAGCCATCTGGTATCAGGGCGAATCCAATGCCACGCGCGCTTATGAATACCGTTCGATTTTTCCGGCGATGATTCAGGATTGGCGCAAGGCCTGGAACAGCGAAATGACTTTCTTGTTTGTGCAACTTGCACCTTACGCTCCGCCGCCCGCGAATACTTATGCCGAATTGCGCGAAGCCCAATTGCTGACATTGAAACTGCCGAAAACAGGCATGGCTGTCATCACCGATGTCGGCGAAGAAAAAGACATTCACCCGAAAAAGAAACAACCAGTCGGCGAACGCCTGGCATTGGCGGCGCGCGCGATTGCTTACGGCGAAAAGATTGATTATTCCGGTCCGGTTTATTCGGCGATGAAAGTCAAAGGCAACAGCATCGAATTGAGCTTCAATCATGTTGGTGGTGGGTTGGTGGTGAAAGGCGAGAAGCTGGCCGGGTTCACCATCGCCGGAGCCGATCAGAGATTCGTTCCTGCCGAGGCGGTCATCAAAGGCAAGAAAGTCATTGTGTCCAGTTCTGCTGTGGATCAGCCTGTTGCTGTTCGTTTTGGTTGGGAAAACTGGCCGGTATTGAATTTCTGGAATAAAGCCGGATTGCCCGCAACACCATTCCGCACAGATGATTTTCCGATGGTCACTGCACCGAAACCATAAATGGAGATTCTGGCAATGAGTCAACGCTCTGAAATATACGATGTCTGTGTCGTCGGCTCCGGTTCGGCGGGCGGCGTAGTGGCGATGCAATTGGCCGAACAGGGCGCGTCGGTCGTCGTGCTGGAAGCAGGCAAATGGGTTGATCCGGCGAAGGATTTTTACTCGCATACGATGCCTTACGAATTGCCCAAAAACGGCAGAGGCTGGGACCCGCGCAAGCATCTGACAGTTGACCGCACTAAAGAACCGTTCACCAAAGCGGGCGAATATCAACGCTTCGATCATTTTTTGACCAAAGCCGTCGGCGGCAAATCGCTGCTGTGGGCGGGCTTGAGCTGGCGCAACAGCCCGTTTGATTTCGCTACGTGGCCGGTCAGTTACGAAGAGCTTGCGCCGTATTACGACCGCATGGAACGGTTGATGGGCGTGACGGGCAATTACGATCATCATCCGAATGTGCCGGACGGAATCTTTCAAAAGCCTTTGCCGTGGCTGTGCGCGGCGCACCAGATCAAAAAAGGCTGCGACAAACTCGACCCGAAAAAGTTTCGGATGATTGCCGCGCGAAAAGCCTTGCTGACCGAACCCCACGAATCCAAGCGTCCGATTTGTCATTACTGCGGCCATTGCATGCGCGGTTGCGACGTTGATGCCAAATACACTTCGGCCAACACCGCGATGCCGCGCGCGCTGAAAACCGGCAAGTGCAAACTGATTCTTTATGCCAACGCCGCCGAAGTGACGATGAGCAAAGACGGCAAGACGGCAACTGGTGTTCGTTACTTCGACGCGCGCACCCGCAAAAGTTACGAAGTCCGCGCGAAGAAGATCGTGCTGGCTTGCGGCCCGATTGAATCGGCGAGGTTGTTGTTGTTGTCGAAGTCGGCGCACTTTCCCAATGGCTTGGCGAATTCCAGCGGCTTGGTTGGCAAAAATCTGATTACGCACACCACCGCTGGCGCGCAAGGGTACTTGAAACAACTGACCGACGCGCCGGTTTTCAACGACGACGGCACGGAAAGCAGCCACGCTTATATCGCGTCGTTTTACTGGGAAAAGCCGCATCCGGATTTTCCGAAGGGCTATCACATCATCGTGGATTCCGGTTCGCGCGTCAGCACGTCCAATCCTTCGTTCGGCCAGAACGTGCCGGGCTTCGGCCTGGATTTCAAACGCAAAGTCCGCGAACGCGCGCCGTCGCTCATCAGCCTGTATTCGCAAAATGGAATGATTGCTTCGCCGGAACGATTCATGGAACTCGATCCGAAGGTGAAAGACGTTTACGGCTTGGCTGTGCCGAAAATTCATTACAACCTGACCACCGAAGACCGCGCCATTTTCAAAGACGCGACCGAAAAGATTTCCGAAATCATCGAAGCTTCGGGCGGCGTCATCACCAATACCAATCCGCAACCCGGCGTGGACAGCGTTCATTGGGTGGGAACCTGCAAAATGGGAAACGACGCGAAAACGTCCGTGCTGACGCCGTACCTGCAATCGCACGATGTTCAAAATCTGTTCGTCGCCGACGGCAGCGGCTTCATTGATTATTCCGAAAAGAATCCGACGTTGACCGTGATGGCTCTGGCTTCGCGGTGCGCCGATTTTATTTACGAAGAACTCCGAACTGGTTGAGAGCGGACAAGAGGTGTCTTCAAGAGAAGCTTTCTCATTGCCCTCTGGACTTTCTTTTTGCAGACGCTCTTGGCGCAGATTGCCAAGACTGCGGATCGAAAACGACTGTTGCGTTTTAGTTATCTATTGTTTGGATGCTCAGAGCGCGTGTCACTGGCATCGCTCGGGTTTCTTACCTGCTGCCGGGTAAAAAGAATACGCCCCCCCAATGCTCAATGCCATTGATTTCTCTACAGGACAAAAAATGAGCCTGATTTGTGGTCTTGACGGCTAAGGCCATCGAGCGATTAGACTTTCGGTCTACCAAAACTGAAAGGAGTCTGACATGTCGTTTGCGACAACGCCCTGAAACGATGAAAACGGCTGCGCCCGACTGTCCGACAAGCTGCCAGCTTGTCGTTGACCCTAACAAGCGTCAAATCGAGACCACGACAAGCTGGCAGCTTGTCGGACATTTTCAGAGGAGATCGCACGATGACCCCAGACGTTTGCTCAATTGAGCAAACGTTGATTGAAAATTTACCTTGGAATAAAGCCCGTCTCAAATTTGTGACGCGCTTTCTTTTGGCACTTTTCACCGCTCAGACTGTCAACCTCTCGAAGTTGGCGACGGTCTTTTCCGGGCGCGCCAAAGAGGAGTCGAACTACAAACGGCTCCAACGTTTTTTGCGCAATTTCGAGATGCCTTATGCGCAAATCTCAGCGTTTGTGGTCAAACTACTCGGTATCGAAGGGCCGTACACGCTGGCACTGGATCGGACGAATTGGAAAGTCGGTGCCGCTGATGTCAACATTCTGATGCTCTCAATTGTTTATCGCGGGATCGGCTTTCCGGTCGTCTGGCTGGCTTTGCCCAAGACCGGCAACTCCGACACGACGGAGCGAGAAACCGTCATCGAGATTTTCATTGACCTCATCGGCGCACAAAATATCCAATGTTTACTGGGTGATCGCGAGTTTGTCGGCAAAGCCTGGTTCCGTTTTCTGAGGCAGCATCGGATCAAATTCCAGATGCGTTTGAAGAAAGATACGTTGGTGCGAAACGCTCGCGGGAAGCTCGTTCACGCCTGGCGCTTGTTTGCGTCAACCAGAGTCAACCGGATGTTAATCATTCCCGAAGCCCGCCAAATGTGGGGAATGGAATTGTTCCTGAGCGGTTGTTACCTGGGCGAAGGTGAATACCTGATTCTGGTTTCGGCGGACTTCTCGTCAGAGCCAACTGCGGAATACAAAAAACGCTGGGGAATTGAAACCTTGTTCGGAGCGTTGAAATCGCGCGGCTTTAACCTGGAAGACACACACTTGAAAGAACCCGAACGGCTCTCTCGGCTGCTGGCATTACTTGCAATAGCTTTCACCTGGGCTTTTGTAGTTGGCCAGTGGCAAGCTGCTATCAAAGAACTAAAACTCAAAAAGCATGGTTATCCACCAAAAGCATCTTTCGCCTCGGACTCAATATATTGCGCCGATTAGTGACCAACCTTGAGCACTTCGATCTTGTTGGCTGGCGGAAGGCTATCAAGCTTTTGTCCTGTAGTTAGGGCTTCGTCAGTCAGTTGAATCTGAAGTTGGCGATGCTGGGTATTATTCACCAAGTCAACTTCTGTGTTTTCGATGGCTTGGCAATGTGGCGATAAGCGGTCTTATTCAGCCGATTCAGGATTTAGTCGCGCGCTGATTTCGTTGACCAGTTTGTCCAACGAGCGTCGGTTAATGGCGGAAATGGCGATGCCGTTGTAAACCTCGCATTGGTTTTCCAATTCCTCAGAATCAGCCAAATCCATTTTGTTAAACACCAACAGGCGCGGAATCGCATCGAGTTGCAAATCGCCGAGGATGCGGTTGACCGATGTGATCTGGCTTTCCAGTTGCGGGCTGGCGGCGTCCACCAGGTGAATCAGCAGGTCGGATTGTTCCATCTCTTCCAGTGTGGCTTTGAAAGCGGCGAGCAAATCTTTGGGCAGGTCGCGGATGAAACCTACGGTGTCGTTGATGATGATTTCCTGTTCTTGCGGCAATCTTAAGCGGCGGCTGGTGGGATCGAGCGTGGCAAACATGCGTTGTTCGGCCAACACATCGCTGTTGGTCAGCGCATTGAGCAAGGTGCTTTTGCCTGCGTTGGTGTATCCGACAATGGAAACGACTGGCATTTCGCGGCGAGTGCGTTGGGCGCGACGTTGATTTCGACTGGCGCGGATTTTATCAAGCTGCGATTCCAGATGGCTGATGCGGTCGCGCACGCGGCGGCGATCCACTTCCAGCTTGGTTTCGCCGGGACCACGTCCGCCAATGCCGCCCATCAACCGTGACATCGCAGTGCCGCTGCCGGTCAAACGCGGCAACAGGTATTTCAACTGAGCCAGTTCGACCTGAATGCGACCTTCGGCGGTTTGCGCGCGTTGAGCAAAGATGTCCAGAATCAATTGCGAACGATCCACAATTTTCAGATCGGCGATTTCGTTGATGGCGCGGACTTGCGCAGGCGACAACTCACGGTCAAAAACGATCATATCCGCGCCAAGTTGCAAACTGCGAATGATGATTTCGTCCAACTTGCCTTTGCCCACCAGCGTTTTCGGATCGAGCGATTGACGCCGCTGAATGATTTCGTCCAATACGACCAAACCGCCTGAAGTCGCCAGTTCGCGCAATTCGTCAATCGAATCTTTGGCTTCGGCTGTGGTTTCGGTGGTCACGCCAACCAGAATCGCGCGGTCGCGTGTGTCTGACGCTTTGCGAGCGCCGCGATTGCGCGCCATTTCGGCTTCCAGCGATTCGATCAATTCCAGAAAGTCCAGATTGAGTTGGCCGGGCAAATGCGGATCGAGAAATTGAAACGCTTTTTGTTCTCCGTTTTCTTCTTCGCGGGACTTGGCTGTGGCGGGCAACAAGTGTGCAGCGCGAACCATTCCCGGCAACCCGGTTTTCGGATCAACATCAATCGCCGCCATCAAATCCAGCCGCAAC
This sequence comes from uncultured Heliomicrobium sp., assembly GCA_964470555.1. GTDB lineage: Bacteria > Acidobacteriota > Blastocatellia > RBC074 > RBC074 > RBC074. The sequence goes on along the minus strand of CAYYDG010000011.1, from coordinate 20,042 downwards.
AAGGCAAGGTCGGTCAAATCGTCGTGCGTCAATCTGGCTTCACCGCGAATATGCGTGTGCAAACAACGCAAACCGTAAAAGCGCGATTTACCAAGACGCGAACGATCCTGCGCGGGCAAGACAATCTGGCTGGCATCGCCGACGACCACGGTTTCGACGTGGCCTTTGCGATTGACCAGCACGCCGACCTGACGGCCAATTTCGTGCGAAAGTTCAGTCAACTGACGCGCGAATTCCTGCGTGACGATTTCCGTCGGAGGAATGCGGCGCTGGTACATTTTTTCCAGCCGCTGGAGTTGATTGGCTTTTAAGCCGAGAGTTTTGCCTTCAAGTTTCAAGAATGAACCTTTCAATTGCCAATGCCACGCCGTCTTCTTCGTTCGAAGCGGTTTGGGCGAATCCCATTTGTTTCAATTCCTCTTCGGCGTTCCCCATTACCACGCCCAAACCGGCGTAACGCAGCATAGTCAAATCGTTGTGATTGTCGCCGATGGCCATGATTTCTTCGCGCGCGACGCCGTGCCGAGCCGCAACCGCAGCCAGACTTTCGCCTTTGGAAGCCGACGCGCTGAGCACATCCAGAATCGTCAGGTCATAACTGCGGTAACGGGTTTTAAAAATCTGCACGCTGTCGCCCATCACTTCGCGCAGCTTCAGTTCAAACTCATCCGTAGGGTCGCAACGCCCCGAAACCGTCAATTGAATCGGTGGCGTTTGGACGTATTCGACCAAATCCGGCACCTCGACCACCGAACTGCGATAGAGGTTCAAATACCTATGAAGAGCTTTGTTGTCGGGCGAAATGCCTTCGATGACCATCGTGCCAAGTCCGTGCGGATCGTCATTGCAAATCATGTCTACGCCGTGTCGGCGTCCGAAATGAATGACTTCGCGGGCGATGACATCATCCAGCGGATGAAAATCCACGACTTCCAGCGTTTCGATGTTTTTAGTCAACGCGCCATTGTGCGCCACCAGCGGCACATCCAATTCTAATCGCAGCACCAATTCGCGGGCCGAATTAAACCGGCGACCGGTGACCAGCACGATTTGAATGCCGAGTTGGCGAGCTTGATTCAACGCTTGGGAAGTGCGCGGCGTGATTTCTCCGCGCGTGGTCAGCAAGGTTCCGTCAATGTCTAGCGCTATAAGTTTGAACGGCATAAAGCAAATGGAATCTAGCATCGGCATTGGCGATTTTCAAATTTTGCCGGTTGCCGCCTCATTGAACCAGCTTGTAGTATTCGCGTTACACTCAATCAATTGAAACTTTCAGAATTGACCATTATCCATTGACCATTAGCAATTATCCGGTCAGGTAGAAAACTTTTTTACCCTGACTGTTAATGGGCAATGCGTAATGGATAATGGTTAATGCCTGACAGATCGGAATCATCAGTTTTATGAAAAAAGCGCTCATCACAGGCATCACCGGGCAGGACGGCAGTTATTTGACCGAACTGCTGCTCAGCAAAGGTTATGAAGTTTACGGCATCATCCGCCGCGCCAGCACCTTCAACACCGAACGCATTGACCACATTTACCAGGACCCGCACGAAGCCGGTCGTCGTTTGAAACTGGTTTACGGCGATTTGAATGACGCCAGTTCGCTGAACAAGATTTTGCGCGATGTGCAGCCGGACGAGATTTACAACCTTGGCGCACAATCGCACGTCCGCGTCAGTTTCGACATTCCAGAATACACGGCAGAAGTCGGCGGACTCGGCACATTGCGTTTGCTGGAAGCGATTCGTGAAACCGGATTGAACAAGACGCGGTTTTACCAGGCGTCGTCGTCGGAGCTTTACGGCAAGGTGCAGGAAATTCCGCAGCGCGAAACCACTCCGTTTTATCCGCGCAGCCCGTATGGTGTCGCCAAACTCTACGCTTACTGGATCACGGTCAATTACCGCGAAAGTTACGGTTTGTTTGCCTGCAACGGCATTTTGTTCAATCACGAAAGCGAGCGGCGCGGCGCGACCTTTGTCACACGCAAAGTCACGCACGCGGCTGCGGCGATCAAACTCGGATTACAGGACAAACTCTTTTTGGGGAACCTGGACGCCAAACGCGATTGGGGACATGCCAAAGATTACGTTCGAGCCATGTGGATGATGTTGCAACAGGACGAACCCGACGATTACGTCATTGCGACAGGCGAAACGCATTCGGTGCGCGAACTGCTGGATGTTGCCTTCAGTCACCTGGGATTGGACTGGCAACAATATGTTGAAATTGATCCGCGCTATTTCCGCCCGGCGGAAGTGGATTTGTTGATTGGCGATGCGACCAAAGCGAAAACGAAACTCGGCTGGCAACCGGAAATCACGTTCAAGGAATTGGTGACGACGATGGTTGACGCGGATCTTGCCGAATTAAAGAAGAGACACAATTTGTGAAGAGGATGAAGGCGGAATGATGAAGGATGAAATTCCATCTACATTCCGGCTTCATCATTCATCATTCATCATTCCGATTTCATCATTTATGACTGATAAGTTTCCTTACGAACGAGTAGTAGTGACGGGCGGGGCGGGGTTTCTTGGCTCGTACGTCGTCGAAAAGCTGCGCCAGCGCGGAGTCAAAAACATCTTCATTCCGCGCAGTCGCAATTACGATCTGGTCAACATCGAAGATGTGCGCCGTTTGTATGACGACGCGCAGCCGGATTTGGTCATTCATCTGGCCGCAGTAGTCGGCGGCATCGGAGCCAATCGCGTCAATCCCGGCAAATACTTTTACGACAATTTGATGATGGGCGTGCAGTTGATGGAAGAAGGCCGGTTGCGCGGTTTGAAGAAGTTTGTCGCCACGGGAACCATCTGCGCGTATCCAAAATTCACGCCCGTGCCCTTCAGCGAAGACGAGTTGTGGAACGGTTACCCGGAAGAAACCAACGCGCCTTATGGACTGGCAAAAAAGATGATGCTTGTTCAGTCGCAGGCTTATCGGCAGCAATATGGTTTCAATTCGATTTTTCTGCTGCCGGTGAACCTGTACGGGCCGCGCGACAATTTCGACCCGGAAAGTTCGCACGTCATTCCGGCGCTGATTCGCAAATGCGTCGAAGCCATTGACCGCAACGACGACCACATCACTTGCTGGGGAACCGGCGTGGCGACGCGCGAATTTTTGCACGCTGAAGATTGCGCTGAAGGTTTGGCGCTGGCGGCGGAACTTTATGACAAATCCGAACCGGTCAACTTAGGCGCAGGCTTTGAAATTTCGATCAAGGATTTGACGGAAAAGATTGTCGGCTTGACCGGCTTCACTGGCCATATCGAATGGGACGCGACGAAGCCGGACGGCCAGCCGCGTCGCTGTTTGGACACTTCACGCGCCGAGCGTGAGTTCGGATTCCGCGCCCGCATCGGGTTTGACGAAGGTTTGCGACAAACGATTGATTGGTATCGCGCCAATCGAACGGCATAACCATCACCGTTCAAGCTCTTCCTTGCGAATTGGTTTGCCTTCCCACATCCAGACGCCGTTTTCGTTGACCAGCAATCGCGCGGCGCTGCCTGCCACCGGCGGCAAATTCGTTTTCGGCAACCAGCGCGCGTGATCGGCTTTGATTTTGGCGAAGCGTGAATTCCCGGCCAGATTCGTCCATTCGTTCGGATCTGTCTGGCAATCATAAAGCTCTTCGGAACCATCTGCGTACCGAATGTACCGCCAACGTTCCGAACGCACGGAATGATTGCCTACGTTATGCGTCGTAATTGCTGGCCAAGCACGTGCGGTTTTGGGATTTTTCAGCAGCGAAACCAGACTGTGCCCCTCCAGTTCCTTTCGCGCGGGCAAACCGCTCAACTCAATCAACGTCGGATACAAATCCAGCAACTCCACCGGACGATTGGTTTTCGCGCCTTTGGCAATGCCTGGCCCGGCAATCATCAGCGGCACGCGCGTCGAACGTTCCCATAGCGAATTTTTGCCGGTGATTCCTTTTTCGCCCAGATGCCAGCCGTGATCCGACCACAATATGATGATCGTGTTGTCAGCGTGCGGACTGGCGTCGAGCGCATCCAGCAACCGCCCGACTTGCGAATCCATAAAGCTGATCGAAGCCAGGTACGCTCGCACCAACGGACGCCATTGGTTGTTGGCTTCGAGCCATGACAAACGCGGTTCCGGCAATTTCCAGTGCAAGTTCCAGGCGAATTCCGGCACGTCGTTTCGGTCGTCGGCTTTGACCGGAGGCATCTGCAACGTCGCGTCGGGATATAGATCGAACCATTTTTGCGAAGCGAAACACGGCACGTGCGGCAATCGAAATCCTGCACCAACGAAAAATGGCTTGTCGGTCGAAGCCGATTTCAAAAACGCGATGGCGGAATCGGCAATTTTCCAATCGGCCTGATCTTCGTCGCGTTCGGGAAACACGCCCCAATCCATCGCTTTGATTGTGTCCGGCGTGTTGACGAATTTTGCCGCCGGATACGGCATCGGCCCGCGTTCTCCCCACACATTGAATTCGCGTTCGCGTTCTTCCGGTTTGACCGAACCATCGTGAAAAATCTTTCCGGCGTTGAAAGTGACGTAGCCATTCGTCATCAGATACTGCGGCAGCATGACTTGGTCTTTCAGCGCTGGAACGGCGCGAACTCCGGGTTGCAAGGTGTACAACCCCGTCGTCGAAGGCCGCAATCCCGACAACAAACTCGCCCGCGAAGGATTGCACAGCGGCGATTGTGTGTGCGCGTTGGTAAACGTCACGCCGCGTTTGGCCAACCGCGTGAAGTTCGGCGTTTTGACTTGCGGATGCCCGGCCAGCGGCTCGACCCAATCGTTCAAATCGTCAACAGCGATGAACAAATAATTCGGTGGGCGCGGAGTTTTCCGCTGAACAGGTGTATTCAACGAAACAGTGATTGGGCGCGTTTGCGCCAGAGCCGCAACCGGCAACAACCCAAACAAAAGAGCAATCAACAGATTCTTCATTTTCGATTCATCCCGTTCAGTTTTTCTTCGGCCATTCCTTTTCTAGTAAGGCGATGATTTCAGGCGGGTACGCGGCATAACGATCTTTTAGGTGCTGCATCAAAGTTTCGCCGCCACCGCAATCAATATCTTTGCTTGCCCCGTGGCGAAGCAGCAACTCAAGCATTTCCGTATCTCTAAAAGTCAACGCATTGGTCAATGCAGTGATTGTCATGCAACGCGGAGGGCCGCTGGAAAACCCCAAGCTGCTTTTGTCATTCACGTCAGCCCCCGCATCCAGCAGCATTTGCACAATCTTTTTGTCCTTTTGCCAAACCGCAATCATCAATGGTGACCAGTTGCCAGAAAGACGCGCAGAACGGTCTTGAGATGGATAAGCCAATCGGTTGACGGAATTCGGGTCTTCTTGAATCAGCTTGGCAATCAACTCGTAGTCACCAAGATAAATAGCCGAGATCAAATCCATCTTGTAACCGGATTCGAGAATCGCTTTCATCACCTCAAGGTTCTTGTTTCGTGCAGCAGAACGCAATGGGGTCTTTTGATCGTAATCCAGAGCATCCAGGCTGCCGCCTGCTTTGATAAGAATGCGAGCAACATCTGCGGTCTTGACAAGATGCAGCGGAGTAAAACCATTGTAAGCAACCGGATTCAACTCCGCGCCATTGGCAACCAGCCAGGCGACGACATCTTTATGCCCGTTCAAGGCTGCAACGTGCAGCGGCGTTTGTTTCGATCCATTCTGAGAATTTACCAGCGAAGGATTTTGTTTGAGCAGTTCAAGCGCCTTTTCAGCGGAGCCAGAACTTAACTCCTTATTGATTGCTTCAATCGTCGCAATCCTGCTGTTGGCCAATATTGTTTCATGATCTTCTGGTTGCGAATGCAGCGTTTTCAGCTCAATGTCTTTGATCTGAAATTCCATGTCGCCGAAAGCATGGAGAGAAATAGCGATGGCTCCCGGCTGAGAGCGCCTTTCTTTCCGTTGGTCAATAAATTCGGAAACTTTGACGCCACCGACTTCAATAATGATGTGTCCACCAATAGCTCGAAGCTCGTACTCTGTCCAGTACTTGACTTTATTCCACTCAAACAATTTGTCGCCCAAGTGAGTTTCGATCTTGTCACTACCATCTTTCAGCAGATTACTTTCGCCAGAACCAGCCAATTTTCCGTGTGGGTATTTGCCTGGCTGACGAGTTTCGTTCAGCCCTTCAAAGAAATCTGAAAAATCAGCCTGATAACTATCAGTGATAGCTTTAGCGCTTACCTGAGCGCGAAAATGAATCTTGGCATGATTCAATGTTCCGCCTAACCGACACCGAAAGCGCAGCCGGAAATCTTTGACCTTGCCGCCTTCCCAAACGATGAACACTGGCGATTGGGTTTGTTCGCGCGAAGCTCTGCCGGTGATGGCTCCGTCTTCGACGGTGAAAAATCCCGGAGCGGATGGTTTCCAACCGTTCAGCGTCTTGCCGTCAAAAATGGATTGCCAGCGTTCTTCTTCGGGTGGCGAATTTTTTTGGGTTTGAGCGTGGCCGTAAATCAACGCCGAAAGCGCCAGCACAACGCCAACTAACAGTTTGGTTGCGATCTTCATGCGGTTCTCCTTTTCTTCGATTCGGTTTCGGGTTGAGTTGGACTTGTGAAAGTGATTTACACCGAAGTTGCGCAAACTGTCCAGTTTGCGTTGCCCTTGGTCACGCCTTCGCAAAGGCTGAGTTCCCAAATTCGCCGACCGCTGAAAACCGCAAACTGGACAGTTTGCGCAACTCAGCCTATCGTTTACTTTCATCAAAAGGAACTTCCATGATTCAACCTAAATCACTCTCACTCGATCACACGACCAAAGGCTTGCCGTATGGCGCGCAAGTTTCGTCCGCCGACATCGCCGCTAAACGATGGAATCTGCTCAACGGAGATTTGCCGTTTCCGTTGATGACGCTGAAAGAATCGGCGCTCGCCCACAACTTGCAGGCGATGGCCGATTGGTGCGCGGCGAACAATTTCCTGTTGGCTCCGCACGGCAAAACGACCATGTGTCCGCAGATTTTCGCGCGGCAGTTTCAGCACGGAGCCTGGGCGATGACCGTCGCTTCGGTGTCGCAGGCGATGGTTTGTCTGAACGCCGGCGTCAAACGAATAGTGATTGCCAACCAGATTGCCGGGGCGTCGAACCTGCGTTCACTGGCGGAGGCCATCAACAGCTACGGCTTCGTGGAGTTTTATTGTCTGGTGGACAGCGTCGCCAGCGTCAGACATCTGGCCGATGGTTTGAAGCGATACGGCGCGGGACGTTCGATCAACGTCTTGGTCGAATGGGGGCGCAACGGATGGCGCACCGGCGTGCGGTCGCAAGCCGACGGTTTGGCCGTGTTTGCCGAAGCGGCCAAACATCCGCTGTTGAAAGTTTGCGGCGTCGAAGCGTTTGAAGGATTGGCCAGCGCGGCTACTGGCGACGAAGAGGCGCAAATCGTGGATGAATTTCTGAATGGTTTGGCTTCGTTGGCGGGAGTTGTGCGACAGAATTTTTCCGGCAACGAATTGCCGTTGTTCAGCGTTGGCGGCAGCGCCTTTCTGGATCGTGTGCAGCGCGTGGCCGCGCCGCTGACTGAAAACTTCCGCGTTGTCATTCGCAGTGGCTGTTACGTCACGCACGATCACGGCATGTACGACCGCAAACAAGCTGCGGCGTTGGCGCGATCCGAACATTCGATTCCCGCGTTCAAACCGGCGATGGAGTTGTGGTCGTATGTGCTTTCCATTCCCGAAGCCCGACGCGCGTATTTGTCCTTCGGCAAACGCGACGCTTCGTATTGTTCCGGCATGCCCGTGCCGTTGCTTGCGCTTTCCGAAGGCGCCCCGCTCAGCGCGGCGCGACCTTTGCCGAATGCCAAAATCGTCAATCTGAACGATCAACACGCTTACCTGGATTTGAGCGGCGAAGAGCAGTTGCAGGTGGGCGATCTGGTTTGCTGCGGAATTTCGCATCCGTGCCTGGCATTCGACAAATGGCGAGTGTTGCCGGTGGTCAGCGACGATTATGAAGTCCTTGACCTGTATCAAACGTTCTTTTGAGGCAAAACAAGCTGGTTGGCTGGTTTACTTTTTGGGACCGATGCTGCGCAGGTAATGAACGATCTGCCAAATCTGTTTGTCGGTCATCTTGTCTTTGTACGCCAGCATGTCCGTGGACACGCCGTCGCGAATGACGACGAAGATTTCTCCGTCCGTCGAACCGAAATCCCACGTCTCGTCGGTCAAATCCGAAGGCGTTCCACCAGCCAGCGCCAGACTGCCATCGCCTTTGCCTTGCGGGCCGTGACACGAAGCGCAATGACGCTGATACAGTTTCTTACCGGTCTCCACCGATTCGTCGTTGGCCGGTTCGGGGTTCTTCAGCTTCTGGGCTTCTACGTTGCGTTTGGGTTCTTGCGTGAACCTGGCTGAGCCAATCCCGCCTCCCAGCCCAAACAAAAGCGCGACGATAGCGAAACTCGCGCCAATGAACCGATTGGCTGCGAACAGTGAACCGCGAACGGCGAACTTATTCTTGAGGAACATCAAAATTCTCCACCAGATAGTCAGGATGCGTCTGGCGCAAATGCACGAACAATTCATGCACCAGATTGACGATGCGATTCGCGCCGTACGCGTACTGATTGTTTTTGACCTTCAGCGAAATCGAAACCACGCCGCCACGATTGAAACAACCTACTTCGGCTCGGCGACGATCCACGCGGCGATGTTCGGGCAATTGTCGGTCATGCCGTTCGGCGACGAAATGTTTCAGGTCAGCATACAACTCCGATTTCGCCGGAACTCCGGGCAGCAACTGTTTGAACCGCAATTCGTGTCTGGCCGTGTCCACCACCAATTCCATCTGGTGATGAATCATCCAGACGAATTGGAATCTGCCCGGTTTAAGTTCGCTGAATCCACGAAACACGCCTCGATCGGCATACGCCTGCAAAACGTCCCGAACAATTTGCAAAGACTTGCTGCTCATTTCATCAATTCGGCGTACTGATCCAGCAAAGGCAAAATCGTTTCTCGATCCGCAGGCGGCAACAGAAAGACTACGCGGCTGACTCCGGCGGCCTCCATTTTTTCGATCACGGAGCGGTCGGGTTTGGCGGCGAAGATCGAAACCGAAATCGAATTGGGATCGCGTCCGGCGGCTTCGGCCTGTCGTTTCAGCACAGGAATCTTTTCCTGAAGCTCGCTCGGTCGCATGGCTATCGGCATCCAACCGTCGCAGTATTCGACGACGCGATCAAAGGTCGTCGCGCCGCTGCCTCCCATCAAAATAGGCGGATGCGGTTTCTGCACAGGTTTCGGATACGACCAGATCGGATCGAAATTGACGAATTCGCCGTGAAACTCCGCTTCGTCCTTCGTCCATATTTCCTTCATCGCCAACACACGTTCGCGCAACAACCGCCAGCGCGATTTGTATTCGGTTCCGTGATTTTCCATTTCTTCGGCGTTCCATCCGCCGCCGATGCCGAAAATCGCTCTGCCGTTCGACAACCGATCGAGCGTGGCGACTTCTTTGGCGGTGACAATCGGATCGCGTTCGATGACCAGACAAATTCCCGTCGCCAGTTTCAATTTCGTCGTTGTCATTGCCGCCGCCGTCAACGCCAAAAACGGATCGTAGGTGTGCCAGTATTCTTTGGGCAGGTCTCCGCCCGCAGGATACGGCGTGCGACGACTGGCCGGAATGTGCGTGTGTTCGGGAATCCACAACGATTCAAAGCTGCGCGCTTCCATCTCGCGGCCAAGCTCATCAGGCCGGATCGAATACTCTGTGATGAAAATCGTAGCTCCAAACTGCATTGAACTCTCCTTCATACAAAAGTTAGGCAGCTTTCTGAATCCAGTTGGCATAATCCCTGCCAGAGGTCGGCGGCGGTAATTGCTTTGCGTCAGCTTTGTAAAGCTCTATGACTTCTTCCACCATCTCACATAGCTCCACAAAGACTTCTTGCTCATCATCGCCGTGGCAACCACCGTAAAACAGTCCCGGACAGCTTCCAACAAAGCACTGATCTTCATCAGACCATTCGACGATTTTGATATAGCGACTACTTTCTTTCATTTCTTCGACTCCTCGATTGCGGCCTCAACAGCCTTTTCTTGATATTGCTTTGCATCATCTCCGGTTTTGCCAGAGATGGTTACGGGCTTGGCAACTTTGGGATGTACGAAATTTCGATGGCTTCCTTTTCCGCCTCGGCTCACAAATCCTGCGGCTTCAAGCGCCTGAATCAATTCCCTGATTTTCCTGGGCATATTACACCAATCACCTTGTCACTAAATTGTCCGTTCAATGGTTGTACGACATACAGCCCGGTTCGACTGTGCCCAGAAATCCTGGCGCGTATTGCGACCTCACCCAGAATTCTTTTTTCGCCTGGCAATTAATGACCGACGGGCGGCTTTCCTTGACGGCGATTTGGTAACAGCGATCCAGCGCCGGGCGGAAGTCTTCGGGTTTGGTGACGTATTCGCCGTGAGCGCCGAGGGCTTCGCCGACTTTGTCGTAGCGTACGTTTTCCTGAAACAAGTGCAACGCTCCGGTGACAGGATTGCGCGCGTTGCCCGACCACGTTCCCCAGGCATTGTTGTTGTAAACGATGACGATCATCGGCATGCGATATTTCGACGCCGTTTCCAGTTCCATCGCCGTGTAACCAAATCCTGCGTCGCCGGTGACAGCAATCACCGGAGCGCCTTTGTAGGCCGATTGCACGCTGACGCCGAGTTGCACGGCGGCGCTGACCCCGAAAGCATAACCAACGTCGGGGCCGATGGCTCCGTATTGATACGCGCCATTCATGATCTGGCCGGGACGATAGCCACGCAGCCAGCGCCGAACGTACCGCGCAATGCCATAACCGCCGGAAACAAAGGTCGTTTGTTCTTTCGGCAGCTTGCCGCGATACATGAAATCGGCCAACTCTTTGGCAATCACCGCCGGATGAACAGCGTCTTTGTAACTGAAACCTTGCTGGTAAAACGATTCGTTTTCGTCTTCGAACTTTTTGCGCGCGGCGGCGATTTCGGCGATCCAGGCGTCGTGCTTCATCGCAGGAATGGCGTCGGCCAGAGCTTCGAGCGCGGCTTTTTCACAACTGACCATGCCGACATCAATCGGCAGGTTGCGGCCAATGTCTTCGGCGCAAGGATCAATGCGAATGTATTTGGCGTCGGGGCCAAACGCGAATTCGCCCACCGTGGGCATGCAGTATTGCCCAACCAGCGCCACGACGTCGGCGCTGGCCAGCGCGCTGGGAGCGGCATTGGCCGACAGCGGCGAAGCATCGGAAAACTGTCCTTTCATTGCGCCGGATTCGACCACTGGAATCTGCGCTTTTTCAGCCAACCGTTTCAGCGCGTCCCAGGCGCGACTGTAAAAGACCCCATTGCTGGAAACGATGATCGGGCGCTCGGCCTGCTTCAACAGATCAATCGCGGCAGCCACGTCCTTTGCTCCGGGATGCGGTTTGGCCGTCGTGCGATATTTCGACTTGTCGTGGAAATACGCCAGATCACCCGCCGTCTTGAACTGTGCGCGATACACTTCGCTGGGGAAATCAATATGCACCGGGCGAGGAATTCCCGACCGCAACTGGCGAAACGCATACGCAGCGTATTCGTGAACGCGCGCCGGAGTAATCAATCGTTTGCCGTATTTTCTCAACCCTTCGGTGGTCGGTTGTTGATAACCAAGCTGAATACCCGCTTCGGTGTCTTCGGTGTACAGCGACATGTTCGACGCCAACACCAGCACAGGCGAACGCGCTGCATTGGCGGCGGCAATCGCGCAAATCATATCGGTGAACCCAGGTCCTTCAGTTCCCGAAGCAGCGGCGATTTCGCCGGTAATGCGGCAAAAGGCGTCGGCGGCGTGCGCCATCGTTCCTTCGTGACGACCGGAATAGGTCGGAATGCCTTCGATGGCGATGGCATTGACGACGCTGTAATTTCCCGGACAGGAAAACAGAGCGGCCAATCCTTCTTCCTTGCACACGCGAGCAAACACCTGTGCGCCGGTCATCGGAAAGGCGGCTTTGACCGGTTGCGCCTGTGCGGCTTGGGTGAATTCAGCAGGAATTTTGATTGGATTTTCTGCGGCTGGTTGCGGTTCGGATTCGCCGAACGCGGAGGCCGCAGTGGCTCCGACTCCGACGGCTGCTTTGGTGATGAACTTTCTGCGAGAAACTTCCTGAGCTTTTTTCTTTTCGTTCATAGCCGCTCCTGTTCGGAAAGGATGACAAAACCGGACGGTTTGTTTTACCGAAAAGTGAGTTTCAGATTGTGCTGTGTGAACTACTAGACGAGCGAATTTCTTGCTTACCGGGCGGTCAGTATAGTGAAATGGCATTGGGCTGACAACGCCGGAATCACGTCAATATGGCATTTCATCTGAAGCAGAAGAAGGCAAGCAATACAGCCTGACGCGATAGAACCAGCTTCTTGCCTTCTCGGAAAAGCTCCCACCTTCCCACAAACAGCTACACGAAAAATGTGACTCTAACGACAACTACAAAATGAGCCAATTTCCCTCAAACATTTTTGTAACACTCAGTGAGATTCCGACAATTAAAAACGTAAGCGGCTGTCTTTACACAATTCCAAATGCAAGTTGCCGGGTTGATCAGAACACTCGTTAGCCTGGCATCAGGAAGTCTGTTTTCAGATGGATGTTCGGCAGTGTTTCCATCCTGCTGAGATTTCCGCAAATGCTAAAAACCTGAGCAGGTTAGAACTCTGTCAATCATGCAACTGAAAACATATCTGATGGGAAAATTCTTTCGGTTATGGCAGCAGTGCAGCTTGAGGTGTGGCCAGTCACAGTTGTCAATGGTGCCTTCCCAAGGAAATTTCCAAAGCCAAAACAAAGCTTCTCAGTAAGGAAAGGAATCTCCCATGAAACAGCAAACCTTGATTTTCAGATTCGCCTTTGCCGTCGCATTGGCTATGTTGGTTTCAGTCACAGTTCAGGCTCAGGCATACACGCCAATCCGAATCAGTGGCGTGGTTACGGACTTCCAACCAGCAGATTGCGGAAAAGCCGGTTCGATTACTTTTGGCAGCGGAGCCAATGCGGTGAAGATCGTCATTGCCGCGGGAGCCACAGTAACGTTTCGCGACATCATGACCTCTGAAGGCTCGTTCTTTGGGCTTCCCGGCCAGATTGTTTTGGTCGCTGCCACCTCTGAGCTTTGGCAAGTTATGGGGAATAAATTAAATAATCTGCCGACAAGTTCAAGAACTTTGAACGCCTATCTCGACCCGGAAGGACGCATTCGATTGCAATTGGGCACGAATAACATATCCGGCGCTTTCTCAGTTTTGCCCCTCTCGGCAACCGCATCCCGTCCCTTTGAAATTACTGGAGTAGTGAGCGAAGTCACTCCCAGTTCGTTTACGGTGAACAAGATCACCTTCCCTCTTGCCGCGCCGATTCCTGGGTTGGTGGCAGGCACCGATATCGTACGCATCAGAGGCACGGTGAATTCGGATAACCAGATAACAGCCGCTCTGATCACACCGGCTTATACAACAGTGAACTTCCCTATTCTGTCTCCAACAGATTTCAGGTCGGTTGGTGTTGGTTTAGTGGGAGACGTCAATCCATTTGATGCAGATGGTCCGATCGCCAACAGTGTGTTTGTTTTCAACCCCAACGGCACAGCAGCAAGCTGGTTTATCTGTGATCAAAGCGTGGAAAGGATTATTCTGGATGGACAGCCTTCGCTGTTTTTCGCTCCCAACTTCACGATGCGCAATCTGATCTCGAAAGATGTGCCGACGCAATTCCAATTCAAACTGGACCAGTTTAACTGGATTGCCGAAGGCACGGCCACCAAACCTTAACCCCTTCGCAGCCGACGAGTGTGAGATCGCATGCTCTGTCAAGCCGCAGGAAAAAATTTGAGCCTGGTTCGGCAATTGATTGTCGAACCAGGCTCAATGTGTTTGTTGCGAACGCAACTGGAAAAAGAGAGGCTATTTATCACTCCCAACCCGGTTTAGCTGCCGGCCTGCGGAACGATCAACAGCACCACGACCAGCGTGAAGATCACCAGCGTTTCGATGAACACCAGACCGAGAATCATCGGCAGCGGAACGCCTTTGAACGCGCCAGGGTTGCGAGCCAAACCTTCGCAAGCGGCTGCGCCGACGCGGCCCTGGCCGAGTCCGCACAAACCGGCGGCGATACCGAATCCGACCACTGCGCCGATGTAACCCAAGCCTTTGGCCAGACCGCTTCCGCTTCCGCCAGCCGCTTCCGGTTCAGCCGCGAAGGCCGAAACCGCCAAAAACGCCATCGTCATGACGACGGTCATCAAACGAATCACATTACGAGTCATTGTTTTTCTCCTCAAAAAGTTGAATTGGAATGAATCGGCAATCTTTCGGCAAAAGGGCTTTGTATGAACAGCAGTATGAAATCCCTTGCCTGAAATTGCTGATCGGTTGATGCGTGTGAGCGTTTTTTCGGTGAACGGCTTCGGGATGAATGCGCCGCCGGGTCTGCATTGCATGCCTTGGGAGACTGCAAGCGCCTCACAGCGTTTTTCGCTTCGGTGTAACTTGAAGCCGTTTCAGATCAACGCCAATCACTGCATCAGGTTCAAAGAAGACAAGCCGCCCGACTTGTCAAGGTAAGAACTTTTAGTGCGCTGCCGCCGGTTCGTGCCCATGCGCGTCGCCGTGATGATCGTCGTGGTGCGAAACTTCGCCCAGATACACCATCGAAAGCAGCACAAAAATAAAGGTTTGCAAAAAAGCTGTCAGCAATCCCAGCGGCATCAGCAAAACGGGCAATCCCCATTGCACCATTCCCGCCACCGCGCCGCTGACCTGTTCTTCGCCGTAAATGTTGCCGAACAAACGAATGCTCAGGCTCAAAATGCGCGCCAGGTTGCTGATGACTTCAATCGGGAACATCAACGGAATCAGCCACCAGATAGGGCCGGCGAAGTGTTTGATGTGCCCCCAAAGTCCGTTTTCCTTGATGCCGATCCAGTTGTAATAACCGAAGGAAGTAATGGCCAGAGCCAACGTGACATTGAAATTGGCCGTCGGCGAGATCATGTCAGGCAACATTCCCAACAGATTAGACAGTAAAATCAAAGTGGCGAAAGTCATGACCACCGGAAAATGCTTCAGTCCGCGTGGCCCAACCAGATCGGCCAAAAAGCTGCGAATGGCTTCGACGGCGACTTCAAACGTCTGTTGACGACTGGTCGGCGATTCGGTCGAAAGCTTTCCGCGCAAAATCCGCAACACAACCACGGCGACAATCACCACCACGGAAAACATCACAATCTGGGTCGGAATCGGCAATTCGCCTGAAGCGATATACTGTTCGTAGGTTTTGCCTTCGCCCGGCCATTGCGGCCCAAAGATTTTCAGCGCCTTGTAAATCGGCGGCATGATCGTCTTTTGCATTTCAAAGACCGCCGGGCCAAGCAGGTGGTTGACCTGTTCAGCCAGCCAGGGGACGTGATGGCCTCCGCCGTGACTGGCAGCTTCAGTTCCGTGTTGAGCCGCAGCCGCGCCTTGTTCTCCGTGTTCTTGCAGAATGTTCAGTAGAAACATATATGTTCGATTATTCCTGAGATGAATTCGGATTCGTTTTGAATCCCAGATAAAGCTGATACACCGTTTCGATCATCGCTCCACCCACGATGGCGGCGAATCCGACTCCAATTCCCAACGGATGCGCTCGCCCCAGCCAAACCGCCGCGCCAATCACCAAAGCGATGACAACGTAGCGCAACACGAACTTGAAAGCAGTGAATGACGGAATTTGCCCGGTTCCTTCTTCGGCGGCACGATCCAACATCACCTGCAAACTGCCGCGCAACCAGCGTTTGTTGAACAAACTCAGCGCGCTGCCCACCAGAACACCCAACGCCATACGCCATCCCGACCAATACAAACCGGCAATTGACGCAACCAAGATATAAACGTAAGTATTGCGTTCCAACCGCCGCTCGACCGCGCGATTTTCGTCTTCGCCGTGCTCATTGCTGTCTTTCAGGCTCATTTGCGAAGCGGGAATCTTACTGACCGAGTCCGTTTTTGGCAAACGCGAAACAATCGGGTCCAAAACTATTTTGCGCGACCAATTACGCCCATCAACCTGCCGACGGGCTTTTCGGCTCCGCGTTCCAGCCGATAACTGAAAAACAGATCGTTTCTCAGCCAGGTGCAAAGCCTGCTGTCGTAAATTCGGTCGGCGTTCAATCCGGCGTCCGTCAGTTGGCGGATGTTGGCCAGATTCAAATTGATGTGGCCTTTGCCATTCGGCTGAAGATTGGAAAACAACTCTTCGGCATAACCGTATTCGCGGCGAAATGCGTCGAGCACTTCCGCGCCGACTTCAAACATTTCGGCGCAGATGGCCGGCCCAAGCGCTGCGTGCAGGTCTTCCGGGCGGGAGCCATACTCGTGTTGCATGCGCTCAACCGTCCGTGCGACGATGCCCCCCAGCGTGCCTCGCCAGCCAGCGTGAACAGCCGCAAAGGCTCGCGTGCGCTCATCGGCAATCAAAATCGGCATGCAATCGGCGGTTTGAATCGCCAGCAAAATTCGTTCGACATTGGCCGTCAACGCGTCGCCCGGTTGCGCTTCGGTCAAAGCATCCGCGGTATCTTTCACCGAACGGACATCGGCGGAATGAATCTGTTTCGCCGTCACCATCGGCCAGCCTTCGGCATCGAGCGCGGCCAGAAACCGTCGCCGATTTTCGATGACGTTGGCGCGTTCGTCATGACTGAAATTGCCCAGGCTCAATGCGTTTGCGGGCAAAGGGCTGACGCCGCCAAGCCGTGTGCTGAAGGCGTTTTTGAATCCGAGCCGTTCCAGTGGCTCGCATACTAACAATTGAAGTTCGCCATGTTGGCGGAAAGAAAAGTTGGTCATTGCGTTTATGGTTGTCGGAATTGGAGTAGACATCGCAGACATCAATCGGATCAAACATTCGCTGGACGAATTTGGCGAACGGTTTCGCCAACGGGTGTTCACCGCCGCCGAAATCGCCTATTGCGAACAGTTCACGCACGAACCGGCAAAAGTAGAGCGTTACGCCGCGCGTTTTGCCGCCAAGGAAGCTGCGCGAAAAGCGCTGGGCGCAGCCGTTCCGTTGCGAGCGTTGTCGTGGCAGGAAGTCGAGATCATATCATCCTCCGAAGGCGCGCCGCAGCTTCGGTTTCATGCCCGCGCCGCCGAATTGATTGCTCAATTGAACATCACGCGCGCTCACGTGTCATTGTCCCATGCGCCTGAACATGCCGTCGCCTTTGTCGTTCTGGAATCGGCGTAAGCCCTGTTAGTATTCGCGCGTTGCCGACGCAGTTCTCACTCATCCAACTCAACGTTCGTGGAGAAAACGATGCAAGTCAAAAAGCAGGCGAAAGTTTACGATGTGGTCGTCATTGGCTCCGGCGCTTCGGGTGGAATGGCCGCCTGGAATCTGACGCGACAAGGCGTCAACGTGCTGTTGCTGGATGCTGGCGGACGTTTTGACCGCTCACAGTTCTGGACGCACGTGCTTCCATACGAAGCGCGCGAACGACGCGCTCGCGGCGAACATCCGCCGCAATTTTATCTGAGCAAAACCGAACAGCCTGTGCTGACTCCGCCCAACCAGCCGTTCGACTTGATTCGCGTTTGGGGAATTGGCGGCAAAACCAATGTTTGGGGACGTGTTTCATTGCGTTATTCCGACGTGGATTTCAAAACCAACGACGGGTTCGGCATTCCCTGGCCGATTGAATACAAAGACCTCAAATCGTATTACGACAAAGTTGATCAACTGATTGGCGTCAACGGCGGCGATGAAGATTTGGACGTGCTGCCCGGCAGCAAATTCCACATGCCTCCGCCGCGTCCACGTTGCGGTGAAATGATCTTGAAAAAATCCGCCGCCAGCATAGGCATTCAAATCGTTCCCGGTCGCCGCGCCGTGTTGACGCGAAATCACAATGGTTGGCCGGCCTGTCATTATTGCGGACGTTGCGGCGCAGGTTGCGACACGGGCAGCTTTTTCAATTCAGCCGACCACCTGCTGCCCGTCGCCGCAAAAACCGGTCGGCTGGAAATTCGCACCAACGCAGTCGTCGCCCGCATTTTGACCGACAAGGAAGGAAAGGCGAGCGGCGTTCAATACTTCGACCGCCACACCAAAGCCGAGCGCCAGGTTCGCGCTCGCGTCGTTGTGCTCGGAGCTTCGGCGATTGATTCGACGCGCATTTTGCTGAATTCCAAATCGGCGATTTATCCAAACGGCATCGGCAACACTTCGGGCGTGATTGGCAAATACCTCTGCGAACAATTCCGCTTTCACGCGCGCGGTTTTCTGCCGCAATTGTTCGGACAGGAAAGTTCCAACGACGACGGCATTGGTGGCGAACATATTTACATGCCTCGGTTCAATCACCGCGACGGCCGCAAACGCGATTACGCGCGCGGATACGGAATGCAGTTCTGGGGAATCGGTTGTCAGGCGGGCGCAGGTTGGGCAAAGAACTTGTCGGGATTCGGCGCTGATTTCAAAGCCGATGTTCGGCGACGTTATCCATCGTGGATCGAACTGCATCCGTATGGCGAAGTTCCTCCGCGGGCCGAAAATCGCGTCGAAGTTGACGAAACCAAACTCGATAAATATGGCGTGCCGTTGCCAAAACTGGTGATGAAATACGGCGACAACGAAATGAAAATGATGCAGGAAATGTACGACACGACTGAACAAATCCTGCGCGCGGCCAAAGCCGAAATCGTTCACTTCAACCGCGGCAGCTACGACATTCCCGGCACGGCCATTCACGAACACGGAACCTGTCGTATGGGCAGCGATCCAAAAACTTCGGCGTTGAACAGCTTCAACCAAATGCACGCCGTTAAAAACCTGTTCGTTGTGGATGGCAGTTCATTCCCTTCGGCGACGGAAAAGAATCCGACCCTGACGATTTTGGCCATCGCCTGGCGTGCGACTGATTACCTGGCCGAAGAAATGAAGAAAGGAACTCTTTGAAAAGTAGTCAGTGGACAGTAGACAGTAGTCGGTAGGCGCAACTGCCCAAGCTAATGTCTACTGTATGCTGTCTACTGTCTACTTTCAGAAATGAATAAACTCTGGTTGTTCAACATTTCGCGCTGGCTGGTTCGGGTGATTTCGCGGCTGTATTTCCGCATCGAATTTGAAGGAGTCGAGCGCGTGCCAACATCCGGCGCGATGATCGTCGCGCCGAATCACGTCAGTTACTTCGATCCGTTTTGGGTTTCGATTCCGATTGATCGTCCGTTGCGATACATGACCTGGGATCGGATGACGCGGCTCCCGATTTTGGGGCCGCTGATTATGGCTTATGGCGCGTTTCCCGTAGATGTCACCAAAGGCGACCGTGCGGCATTGAAAGCTTCGTTGGAACAGTTGCGCGCCGGAGGCGGGTTGATGATTTTTCCCGAAGGCGCGCGCACCAAATCAGGTCGCTTGGAAGAATTCAAACCTGGCGTCATCCGGCTGGCGCTGGAAACCGGAGCGCCCATTGTTCCGGTAACGATTCTCGGCGGTTATCGAGCCTTTTCGCCGCACCATTACATTCCTCGCCCGTTCAAAGTCCGCATCGTTTATCACGAACCGATTCATCTGACGCCGCCCGCCGATCATTCCCAACTGAAACAGTATCAACAGGACGAAGCCGAACGATTGCAATCCATCATCGCCTCGGCGCTGCCGCCGGAAGCCTTGCCGTTGAAAGAACAGAAAACTCTTGAATCCTGACGTCGCCAATTCACTTCAACTGTGACTTTGCCCATTGGCGAAATTACCGCAACGCCGCGCTCTGGCCATCTTCCCTGCAATGCTCAAGGTACTGCATCAATATCTGGCTGGTAAGAACCGGGAAAACCCGACTTGTCGGGGCTTCGACATATCCGGTTTCTGTCAAAAGATAAAACAGGATTTGCCGCTCATCGCACCGCCAGATTTCCGGCACACCAAGTTGGGTAGCTCCACAAACAACCGTGGAGTGATAGGTGTTTTGAAACATTCCGGGGTTTGGGGCACAACC
>CAYYDG010000010.1:0-177292 GCA_964470555.1 uncultured Heliomicrobium sp. | reverse complement strand
TCCACTCAGATGGCATTTTGAAAAACCCGCTCAAAAGTGAGCGAAACGTAAGCTGGAAGACACACACTCGGAAAACAGTCCGTTGCGCGAATCCGCCGGAGCCATAGAACTGATGAAAGAACTCGTCACCCAATTGCGGAGTGGGTTGAAAGAGGTTCAAGACCCCAAAGCGCAAGCCATGCTGGAAACATCGGCGGAAGTTGTCAAAAGCTTGATCAAAACTTTTGATGAGTACGAAAAGAAAACCAATCTGTGAGCAAATTTGTTTAGAGAACCGAACGCGAACATGAAAACGACCCCAAGGCTTTCGCCTTTTTTCTTGTCGGTGATTCTGTGTGTTTGGGTGGCAGTCGTCCGGGCGCAAGAACCGCAACCTCCCAAGCTGAAACTTGGGGACGCTGTCGAACTGGCGCTGAAAAATTATCCGGCGATTCGTGCCGCCAAAGCGCAAGCGCAATCTGCCGAAGCTGGCATTGAATCGGCGAAAACTGTTTTGCTGCCGCGTGCCGATTTGCTGTGGCAGCAAAACCGCGCCACGCGAAACAATCTGTTCGGATTGTTGTTGCCGCAAGCGACCTTGCCTTCGATTTCCGGCCCGCAGCTTGACACCACATCGCTCGAAACCGCGTGGGGCAGCGCCGCAGGATTGTTGGTGTCGTGGGAACCGTTCGATTTCGGATTGCGAAAATCACAAATCGAACTGGCAAAAGCGCAACATAAACAAGCCGCCGCTGCTGAAGCTCTGACCCAACTGGATGTCAGCGCCGCCGCCGCCGATGCGTTTTTGACCTTGCTGGCTGCGGAACAGACCGTGCGCGCGGCGCAAGCCAACGTCGAACGCACGGAAACATTGGCCAAATCGGTTGCTGTGCTGGTCACGAATCAGCTTCGACCCGGAGTGGATTCTTCGCGCGCAGAAGCCGAACTGGCCGCCGCCAGAAATCAATTGATCCAGGCCGAACAAACCGCCGAACTCGCCCGCGCCAATCTGGCCGAAGCCATTGGCCAACCCGGAGCGAACCTTTCCATTGAATCTGGCAAGTTACTGGAAGTGCCGCCTGCGTTGTCGTCGCCGAGTTTGAATTTTTCTCTGCATCCTTGGGCGCTGGCGCAAACCGCTGCAATTGACATCGCCAAAGCGCGCGAAAAAGTGCTGGAGCATACGTGGGTTCCGCGCTTCAATTGGCAATCGGCTATTTACGGGCGAGGCAGCGGCGCGCTGTTGGATGGTACGTTCAACAACAGTCGCGGGTTGTATCCCGACACGTTCAATTGGGCTTCGGGAATCACACTGACGTTTCCGGTGATGGATTTTTTCGGCGTTCGTGCTCGCCGCAAAGCCGAAGCGAACAACACGCTGGCCGAACAAGCTCGGTACGATCAAGTCGTCAACACGCTGAAAACACAGGATACGCGCGCGCGAATCCTGATCGAATCCGCTCGCAAGATTGCCGCCAACAACGAAGTGCAGGTCAAGGCTGCGCAGGAGACTCTGACGCGCGCCAACATTCGATACGAATACGGGCTGACCAACATCGTTGAAGTCGCCGATGCGCAACGGTTGGTGGCTCAGGCGGAAATCGAAGCCGCCGTCGCTCGACTGGCTATTTGGCGAGCGATGCTGGCAGGCGCAAAGCTGCAAGGCGATCTGAAACCATTTCTACAGCAAGCGAAGTAAGCATGGAGTCCCGCTTTCAGGCGGCAAAGTTTCATTACCTGAATCTTCCGGCTGAAGCCGGTACTCCAAACAATAGCAAGCGAAGTAAGCATAAAGCAGGGAGTCCCGCCTTCAGGCGGAAAAGTTTCATTACCTGAATCTTCCGGCTGAAGCCGGTACTCCAAACAATGGCAAGCGAAGTAAGCATAAAGCAGGGAGTCCCGCCTTCAGGCGGAAAAGTTTCATTACCTGAATCTTCCGGCTGAAGCCGGTACTCCAAACAATGGCAAGCGAAGTAAGCATGAAGCAGGGAGTCCCGCCTTCAGGCGGAAAAGTTTCATTACCTAAATCTTCCGGCTGAAGCCGGTACTCCAAACAATTTATGTGGCTCATCAATACGGCGCTCCGTCGCCCGTTCACGATTCTGGTTCTGGTCATCGGTATTGCGCTGGGGTCGGTGCTGGCCATCAAGCAGATGCCGGTGGATATTTTCCCGAATCTGAATCTGCCTGTGATTTATGTCGCGCAACCTTACGGCGGGATGGACCCTGCGCAGATGGAAAGTTTTCTGGTTTCCTATTACGAATACCACTTTCTGTACGTCGCCGGGATCGAACACGTCGAATCGCGCTCGATTCAAAACGTAGGTCTGGTCAAACTGTTCTTTCATCCCGGCACGGACATGAGTCAGGCGCTGGCGCAGGTCATCGCGTATGTCGAACGGTCGAAAGGCTTCATGCCGCCTGGAACCGTCAACCCGTTTGTCATGCGATTTGACGCCGGAAGCGTTCCGGTCGGCCAACTGGTGTTTTCCAGCGAAACGCGCGGCGTGGCGGAAATCGCCGACTTGGCGCTGTTTCGTGTGCGACCGCAGTTTTCCACCTTGCCCGGTGTCAGCGCGCCGCCGCCGTTTGGCGGCAATCAGCGCACAGTCATCATTCGCGCCGAGCCTGAAAAGTTGCGCGCGTTTTCAATGTCGCCGGAAGAAGTTGCCAAAGCCATTGCCGCGAACAACGTGATTCTGCCTTCGGGAAACGTTCGCACCAGCGACCTGAATCGCATTGCGCCGATGAATGGCGTCGTGAGCAATATTCAGGAACTTGCCGACGTGCCCATTCGCAACGGAGCCGGAACGAATGTTTATGTCAAAGACATTGGCCGGGTCGAAAACGGCAGCGACATTCTGACCGGTTACGGTTTGGTCAACGGACGGCGAACGGTTTACATCCCTGTCACGAAACGTTCGGACGCTTCGACCGTGGACGTGGTCAACAACGTCAAAGCCGCATTGCCGCGTTTTCAATCGCTGATCCCCGAAGACATTCAGGTCAGCTTCGAGTTCGATCAATCCACCATCGTCAAAAATTCAATTCGCGGGCTGATCTTCGAAGGTTTGCTCGGTGCGGCGCTCACGGGTTTGATGGTGTTGCTGTTTTTGCGTGATTGGCGCAGCGCGTTGATTGTGGTGACGACGATTCCATTTGCGGTTTTGGCCGGAGTCGTCGGGCTGTGGCTGACCGGGCAAACGATCAACGTCATGACTCTGGGCGGATTGGCGTTGGCGATTGGCATTCTGGTGGACGAATCCACTGTGGCCATTGAAAACATTCACACGCATCTGGCGCGCGGCGAACTCCTGAAACGCGCCATTTTTGACGCGACGCGCGAAACCATCACGCCGCGATTGCTGGCCATGCTTTCGGTGCTGGCCGTGTTCGTTCCGTCGTTTTTCCTGACCGGAGTTGCCAAGTCGTTGTTCATTCCGCTGACGCTGTCGGTCGGGTTTGCGATGCTGGCGTCGTACCTGTTGTCGAGCACATTGGTTCCTGTGCTTTCAGCCTGGTTGCTGCGTTCGCATGTAGTCCCGCCTTCAGGCAGCGAGGATTCTGAGTCCAGCCCGCAGCCGCCTGAAGGCGGGACTCTGAACGCTTTCGACCGACTGCGTTCTGGCTATGAAAGCTTTCTTTCCGGGTTGATGAAGCTTCGCTGGCCGATTTTCGCCATCTACTTGATCGTAGCTTTCGGAATCATCTTTCTGCTTGGCGGCAGGTTGGGCACGGACGTGTTTCCGAATGTGGACACGGGAATGTTCCAGCTTCGTTTGCGCGCCCCGGTTGGCACGCGCGTCGAACGAACGGAAGTCGTTGCGCTAAAAGCGCTGGACGCCATCAAAGCCGAAACCGGCGACAATGTGGACATTTCGCTGGGGTATGTCGGCACACAACCCGCCAGCTATCCGATCAACACAATTCATTTGTGGATGAGCGGTTCGCACGAAGCCGTCATCACTTTTGCGCTGAAATCCGGTTCCGGCATTCGCGTCGAAGAATTGAAAGAACGGTTGCGAAAAAAGCTGCCCGAAGTCATCCCCGGCACGCAGTTGTCGTTTGAAGCGGGCGATGTGGTGACCAAGATCATGAACTTCGGAGCGCCGACGCCGATTGAAGTCGCCGTCAGTGGCCCAAATCTGCAAGCCAATCGCGGCTTCGCCGACAAGCTACTGATAGAGATGAAAAAGATTTCGGCCTTGCGCGATCTGCAATTCGATCAAGCGCTGGATTATCCCAGTGTGGACATCAAAGTGGATCGCAAACGCGCAGGGCAGTTGGGCGTGACTGTCGAACAAGTCGGGCGCAGTTTGGTTGCGGCGACTTCGTCCAGCCGATTTACGCAGCCGGTTTACTGGCGCGACCCTGCCAGCGGCACGGCTTATCAGGTTCAAGTCGAAATTCCGCAAGCCCGCATGGCTTCCATCGAAGACGTGCAAAGTGTGCCGGTGAACACGTCGGGTGGCGCGCAAACGTTGGCGGGCGATGTCGCCGAAATCAGTTACGGCACGACCGTCGGTCAGTACGACCGTTACAACCAACAGCGCATGGTGACGATCATCGGCAACATCGCCGGAAAGGATTTGGGCAGCGTCAGCAAAGAAATTGATGCCGCCATCCAACGCGCTGGCGAGATTCCGCGCGGCGTCTCGGTTGCCGTTCGCGGCCAGGTTCCACCACTGCAGCAAACACAAACCGGATTGCAAACTGGATTGTTGCTGGCCGTGGCGGTGATCTTTTTGCTGTTGACGGCGAATTTCCAATCATTGCGCGTGGCGCTGGCGATTCTGGCGATGGTTCCGGCGGTGGTCGCGGGCGTGGCCATAGCGTTGTGGTTGACCGGCACGACGCTCAACGTGCAATCGTTTATGGGCGCGATCATGGCCATAGGCGTTTCGGTGGCGAACGCGATTTTGCTGACGACGTTTGCCGAACAAAGTCGCCGCGAAGGTTTGGAAGCCGCCGCCGCCGCTGTTGACGGAGCGAAAAGCCGTTTGCGTCCGATTTTGATGACCAGCTTTGCGATGATTGCCGGAATGATTCCGCTGGCGCTGGCTTTGGGCGAAGGCGGCGATCAAACCGCGCCGCTCGGTCGCGCCGTAATTGGCGGGTTGGCGGCTTCGACCGTCGCCGTCTTGGTCGTCTTGCCGTTGGTGTTTGCCATTGTTCAACGCAAAGCTTCGCGCATATCGGCTTCGCTGCACCCGGAAATTCTGACAAACAACGAGTAAACGAACGATGAAAAGATTACTGCTTAACTCAGGAACGGTTTGGAAACAAAGCAACCATTTCACCGCAGAGGCGCAGAGTTCCGCAGAGGAAGCGCAGAGTGTTAATCAGTCTCTCTGCGATACCTCTGCGTTCTTTGCGCCTCTGCGGTTGAAAAAGCTTTTGATATTTTTATTTTCAATCTGCTCTTTGATTTTGTCTTTGGCTGCTTGCGGCGGAGCGCCGAAATCGCAACCGCAAACATCGCCTTCGCCTGCGCCGCAAACGCCGACGGTTAATGTCGTCACGGTCGAATCGCACGAACTCAATCGCCAGTTGCGATTGCCCGGCGAGTTGTTGCCGTTCGAAGACGTGGCGATTTACGCCAAAATGCAAAGTTTCGTCGAACAGATCACGGTGGATCGCGGCTCTGTGGTGAAGCGCGGGCAGTTGCTGGCGCGGCTCCGCGCGCCGGAACTCGACGCGCAACGCAGCGAAGCCGAAGCTCGCGTCAGCAGTATTCAGTCGCAAAAAGTCGAAGCGCAGGCGCGCGTCGCTTCCATTCGCGCGCAGCGCGTCGAAGCCGAAGCCAAACTTGCCGCCGAGGAGGCAACGTTCAAACGGTTGAAAGCCGCTTCGGCCACGCCCGGAGTTGTCGCGGGCAACGATGTCGAAATTGCCGAACGATCTGTCGAATCGGGACAGGCTCGCGTGCAAGCTCTGAATGAAACCGAACGCGCTGCACAGGCTCAAATCAAAACGCTGGATGAAAACGAACGTGCATTGAAAGAAGCCGCACGTTCGGCGTCGAACATCGAATCGTATCTGCGCATCACTGCGCCATTCGACGGAGTCATCACTGAACGCAACGCGCATCCCGGCAGTTTGGCTTCGCCGTCTGGAACGCCTATGTTGCGTTTGCAACAAGTGTCGCGGTTGCGGTTGGTGGTCGCCGTTCCCGAAACCGAAGTCGCGGGCGTTTCGACGGGCGCGAAACTCAACTTCACGCTTCCTGCCTTTCCCGGCGAAACCTTCAGCGGAACGATTAGCCGTAACAGCCGTTCGCTGGACGCCAAAACGCGCACGATGCCGATTGAACTGGATGTGGCGAATGCCGGCGGCAAACTCGCTCCGGGCATGTTTCCCGAAGTGCAATGGCCGACGCGACGACTTCAACCGTCCTTGTTCGTTCCGCCCGCGGCGATTGCCACCACGACTGAACGCAGCTTTGTCATTCGGATTAAATCCGACGGTTCTGAAAGTCTGACCGAGTGGGTGGATGTCAAACGCGGCGCTTCGATGAATCAAAAGGGAGTTGATCTGGTGGAAGTGTTTGGCGATCTGGCGCCAGGCGATGCCATCGCTGCGCGCGGAACCGACGAGTTGCGCGCCGCAACCAAAGTCAATGTCAGGCAACCCAACGCCAACCGTTGAAGACTGTGAATTCGCATTCCCCCGCCATCGAAGAAGCGCAGGGCAATCAGGCCAGTTCAGTCGCTTTTTTGCGAATCAACCAGGCCAGCGCGGTTCCGACCAGCACACCGATCAGATAACCATAAGGCAAGCCGTTGGCGATCAGCCCGACGATCAATACTACTGGAAAATCGGTTTTCGAAGCCGCCATATCGCGCACCAGCAGCAACAGCGTCAGCCCTTCAAACAGCAGCAGCACGCCAAGAATCGGCAAGGGAAAGACGCCTACGACCTGATCGAAGACGCCGCCGAAAAATAATCCGAGCGCCAGATACATCAAGCCGTAAATCACGACCGATCCGCCAGTGCGTCCGCCGAAAGCGTAATGCCCGGCCATCCCGCCCGAACCATGACAGGTCGGGATGCCGCCAAAAAACGGATTGATCAGATTCATCAACGAATAAGTCAGGCTGATGCCGCGCACAGTGAGCGGTTTTTCGGGAAAGAGGTCTTCGGCAATCTGTCGCGTCGCCAGCACCGAATTGCCGAGCGAAAGTGGAATCTGCGGCAAGGCCAGCACGACAAAGCCCGTCAATACGTTGCTCCATGTCGGCAGATGAAGCTGCGGCAGATTGAATCCGACGCCTTGCGCAATGGAAGCCGTGTTGAGTTTGAAGACGAAGGCGTAAATCAACCCCAACGCAATCACGAACAATGCTGCCGGAAAGCGCCGATTGCCGATCAGAAACACAGTCACGACAAACGCGACTGACGCCAGCCAATATCCCTGCGCGCCGTCGGCTTTGACGTAATCCTTCAACGCCAGCAAGGCCAGTTGCAGCCCCAATCCGAACTGTATGCCGCGCACAACGCTTTTAGGAATGACGCGCGCCAGCCAGTCAATCAAGCCGGTCAGCGACAGCACCAGCATGCTCAAGCCGATTGCCAGTCCTGCGCCGTAAAGCACGTCGCCGCCGAGCTTCTGCGCAATGACTATGGCAGCCATCGCTTTGAGCGGTTGCACGGGCATTGGCATCCGATAGCGCAACGCGGTCAGAATCTGCATCACGCCGAACATCACCAGCACGCTCGCGCCGTCCAGCTTCGCCGCCAACGCCATTCCGACAATCAACGGCAAATCCGTGCCGAGGTCGCCAAAAGCGCCCGCGAATTCATTTCGATCAAAACGAATGCCAAGATGGAAGCGAGAAGTCATCGTTTCCGGCGGTTGAATTTTTTCCATTGGTTGGTTTAGCGCTGAGAAATGAAGTTTGAATTGAACAGCTTTAGTCGGCTTTCCTGCCTGCGTGAACGATGATCAGCGATTTGACCTGTCGCACCCAGCGGGCGTGCCGGTTTTCATTGGGCACGATAATCTGAAACGTCCCGTTTTTTTCCGGCAGCGGTTTGCCGTCACAAACGTCCGCCAGCAAGATCACGCGGTCGGTAAAAAGCGAATCCAGTTCCGGCAATGCAAAGACCACTTGATAATTGTCCGCCGCTTCGACCAGCACATAACTGGCCAGCCATTTGCCTTTCAACTCCTTGCCAGAAGGCACGCCTGCGCGCAGCAAAATTTCGCGCAATTCGACGCCTTCATAACTGGACGGTTTGCCGTCGTGATTGTTGGCCTGCACTGTGCGGCGCGGCATTTTGGCGAGCGCCTCCTGGTTGAGTTGCAGAGGTTTTTCCACCGCGCCGTTGACGACGATGGAAGCTGTCGGTGTCTGCGCATCAACTGCGGCAGAGAAACCCAAGAGCAGGCAAACAAACAACAGAGTGAAAATCCGTGAAGACATAAACAAGACTCCTTTGCCAAAAAAACGCGCGGCAACTAATTGCACACGCTGGGTTGATAAACTTGTCACTGCATGCAATCGCCATGAACTGGCTAAACGCGGCAATCATAAGGAAATGACCGGGAAAGTCACGCAGAGTTCATTCAGCAGAAAAGCGATTGCCGCAACAATTAAACGCGGAGCCGCGATGAATCAAAGATGTTTGATTTGGAAAGTGTTTGGCGATCCGGCGGCGGGTGATACCATTGCCGCGCGCGGAACTGATGAGTTGCGCGCAGCGATCGAGGTTACCGCCAAACAAACGAACGCCAACCTTTTAAGCTTGTGAATCGGAGTTATGCCATTAAACCAGACACCCCAATTGCAGGCTGGATTATCCAGCGAAGAAGTCCGCCGACGTTTACAACAATATGGTCCCAATTCGCTGCCGGAAAAACCGCCGAAGACGCTCTGGCAACGTTTCCTGCAACAGTTCAAAAGCCCGCTGATTTACATTCTGCTTGCCGCGCTCGTCATTGATCTGATGATCTGGATCATTGAGGGAGCGAAAGGCTTTCCTGCCGAATCCATAGCCATTGCATTCATCTTGTTGCTCAATGCCGGTCTGGGAATTTATCAGGAAGGCAAAGCCGAAGCGGCTTTGCAGCGTTTGAAAGCGCTGGCGGCGGCTTTGGTCTGGGTGATGCGCGACGGCAAGCTGGCGCATCTGCCCGCGACGGAACTGGTTCCCGGCGATGTGGTGCGCGTCGAAGCCGGCGACCGCATTCCCGCTGACGGTTTGTTGCGCGAAGCGCAAGGCGTCATGGTGGACGAATCCATACTGACAGGCGAATCCGTTCCGGTGGATAAGGAACTCGATGGCGAAGCCTTCAGCGGAACTTTGTTCGTGCGCGGCAAGGGGTATCTGGAAATCACGCGCACTGGCGCGCAAAGCGCCATGGGCAAACTGGCGACGATGATCGGCGGCATCGAAGCGGGCAAGACGCCGCTCGAACAACGGCTCGAAGTTTTCGGCAACCAGATTGCAAAAGTGATTCTGGCGCTTTCCCTCGTCCTCGCGCTCGCCGGTTTGTATATCGAAGGCTGGGAGCGCATCGGCCACGTATTGCTTTTCGCCGTCGCGCTCGCCGTCGCCGCTGTGCCGGAAGGCTTGCCCGCCGTGTTGACGCTCACGCTCTCGCTGGGCGTCGAACGGATGGCGAAACGCAAAGCCGTTGTGCGGCGGCTCTCCGCCGTCGAAGCGTTAGGTTCGGTCACGGTAATTGCCACGGATAAAACCGGCACACTGACGGAAAACCGCATGTTCGTGAAAGACGTGGATACGCCTGACACAGCGCGAGCCTGGCGCGCGATGGTGCTGGCCAATGACGCCGAACTCAGCACAGGAGCCGGCGATCCGCTCGAACTGGCGCTGCTTGAATACGCGCGGCAACAAGGTTTGGACGCGATGCAAATTCATGTGACTAACCCGCGTCACAGTTTGCTGCCGTTCGACAGCGGGCATAAGTACATGCGCGTAACGGTGACGGAAGGCGACGAACTGACCAGCTATCTGAAAGGCGCGCCGGAGGTCGTGATCGCGCGCAGCCAGTTGACCGAAGCCGAGCGGCGCAATTGGGAAGAGAAAGCGGAAGGTTACGCGCGCGAAGGTTTTCGCGTGCTGGCGCTGGCGTGGCGCGCTGGCGAAGGCGACGAGCAATTGAATTTTCTGGGGCTGGCGCTGTTGTGGGATCCTCCGCGTCCCGAAGTTCCAGAAGCGATTCGTCGCGCGCAGGACGCAGGCATCCGCGTGGTGATGATTACGGGCGATCATCCGGCGACGGCGCTTTCTGTGGCGATGGAAGTCGGCATTCCGCCGAGCCGCGTGTTGACCGGACTCGATCTGGAAGAGTTGTCAACGGAAGAACTCAGTCGAGCGGTGAAAGACACCAACGTCTTTGCGCGCGTTGCGCCGGAACACAAGCTGCGACTGGTCGAAGCGTTAAAAGCCAGCGGCGAGGTCGTCGCCATGACCGGCGACGGCGTCAACGACGCGCCTGCGCTCAAACGCGCTGACGTAGGCGTGGCGATGGGACAACGCGGCAGCGACGTTTCGCGCGAAGTCGCGCATCTGGTTTTGCTCGATGACAACTTCGCCACGATTGTCGCCGCGATCGAGGAAGGGCGCGGCATTTACGAAAACATTCAGAAATTCAATCGCTTTCTGTTCTCGACCAATCTGTCGCTGGTGTTGCTGGTGGTCGGCGGCGCGGTCGGCTCTTATCTGCTGGGGATGCAGGATGTGGGCGGCGGATTGTTGTTGCCGCTGACGGCGATTCAGTTGTTGTGGATCAACGTCATCGGCAACGGCGCGCCGGCGCTGGCGATGGGACTGGATCGCAACGAGAACGTGATGCACCGGCCTCCGCGCGATCCGCAAGCGCCGTTGCTCGACCGGGCTTCGTTGCGTTTCATCGTCGTCACCGGCGTCGCCAAGGCGCTCACGGGCGGAACATTACTGGTGCTGTTGCCGCGTTACGGCTTCAGCCTTGCGCTCACCCGCACCGCCGTTTTTCTTTACGAATCCATCGCGCAACTGGCTTTTGCCTATCCGTCACGTCGCGTCAACGTGGCGCCGTTGCCGAACGGCTGGCTGCATCTGGCCGTGCTGTTCGGTGTGGGTTTGCAAGTGCTGGCGATTGGGGTACCGGGTTTGCGCGTGCTGCTCGGACTGGAAACGCCGCCGCTGCCGCTGTTGCTCTGGATGGCAGGCGGCGTGTTCATCAGTTGGCTGGTCGCTGAAATCTTCAGCCGCGTTGTCTGGGCGAGCGGACACCAGCGCGAGGCATCCGCATCGAACATTCAACATTGATCCGAACCGGAAGGAAATGGTAACCGATGCTCATCTGGCTACAATTTATTGGCTGCACCGCCGTCATTCTGTTCGCGGGCGTGAAGCTGTCGAAATATGGCGACATCATTGCCGAAAAAACAGGGCTGGGGAGAACGTGGATCGGCGTCGTGCTGATGGCCTCGGTCACTTCGTTGCCGGAACTGATTACAGGCGTCAGCTCAGTCAGGCTCTTTGATCTGCCGAACATTGCGGTGGGCGATGTGCTGGGCAGTTGCATGTTCAACATGCTGATTATCGCGCTGCTCGATTTCAGGCGAGGCGACACGCCGATCTCATCTCAGGCGCATCAGGGGCAGACGTTGACGGCGGCTTACGGCATACTGCTGCTGGGGTTGGTGAGCATCGCACTTGTCGCCGGAGCTAAGATTCCAGTCTTCGGCTGGGTCGGGTTGTATAGCGTGTTTTTCCTGTTGATTTATCTGGGCGCGATGCGCATGGTCTTTCTTTATGAAAAGCGCAGATTGCTGGAAACGCCTGAGGCGATTGAAGAAGAAATCCAGTACGCGCACATTTCCAAACAGCGGGCTTACGCGATGTACGCGCTGAACGCTGCCCTGGTGATCGGAGCCGCGACCTGGCTGCCGCATTTGGGGGATGCCATAGCGGAAATGACCGGATTGGGCGGAACCTTTGTCGGCAGCGTCTTTATCGCTGTTTCCACGTCCTTGCCCGAAGTCGTGGTTTCGTTTGCGGCGTTGAGAATGGGCGCGGTTGATCTGGCGTTGGGCAATCTGTTCGGCAGCAATCTTTTCAATATAGGCATTCTGGCGATAGACGACATCTTTTACACAAAAGGCCCATTGCTTTCGCATATCACTGGCGGTCACGCGATCACAGCCAGTGCGGCAATTGTCATGACGGCCATTGCCGTCGTCGGGCTGACTTATCGGGCGAGCAGAAAGTATTACTTCATTGCCTGGGACTCAGTTGGCATATTGGCGGTTTACGTCGTTGCCACTTATGTGTTGTACACATTGCGTTGACGCCAAAAGGAGTCTGACATGTCGTTTGCGACAACGCCCTGAAACGATGAAAACGGCTGCGCCCGACTGTCCGACAAGCTGCCAGCTTGTCGTTGACCCTAACAAGCGTCAAATCGAGACCACGACAAGCTGGCAGCTTGTCGGACATTTTCAGAGGAGAGAGGACGCTTATGAAAATCAGCGAATTCATGTCGCAACCGGTTACCGTTGTCCACGAGCAAACGCCGCTGGAGGAAGTTGCGCGCACAATGCTAGATCAA
Source organism: uncultured Heliomicrobium sp. (assembly GCA_964470555.1). Taxonomy (GTDB): domain Bacteria; phylum Acidobacteriota; class Blastocatellia; order RBC074; family RBC074; genus RBC074. The sequence goes on along the minus strand of CAYYDG010000010.1, from coordinate 164,751 downwards.
AACATAGGGTGCGTTCCGGTGGTGGATGCGGCGGGAAAATTGCGCGGCATCATCACCGAATCGGATTTTGCCGCGAAGGAAAAAGGCATTCCATTTTCGACATTTCGCGCGCCGCAATTGCTCGGTCAGTGGATGGACAAAGGGACGGTGGAGCGCATCTACGAAACCGCGCGCAAAATGACCGCTCAGGAAATCATGGTCAAGCAAGTGGTGACTGTCACCGAAGATCAGTCTGCTCAGGACGTCATCGAACAGATGCTGCGTCACGACATACACCGGTTGCCGGTTGTGCGCGGCGATGTTCCTGTCGGCATTGTCTCGCGGCACAATTTGCTGCGCATGATGGTCGGTCGGATTGGCGGAACCAAAGCGGCCTGACACAAACCGGCGCATCAAAAAAGCGTCGAGCAAGGAGCCGGTTTGGCGAACTCGCCGAGACTGATCCATTTCTGTAGCCTGGGCAATCGCCTAGACAATCCGCAGGTGATGTTGTACAACGCGACTTAGTTCTTACCTTAAAGCCACAAAGGACTTCGCATCAATGAAATTTGGCGTTGTCATCTTTCCCGGCTCGAATTGCGACCACGATACTTACCACGTCATCAGCAAGGTGATTGGCCAACCCGTTGACTTCATCTGGCACAAGGAAACCGACGTTGACCGTTTCGACGCGATCATTCTGCCCGGAGGATTTTCCTACGGCGATTATCTGCGCAGCGGAGCGATTGCGCGTTTTTCGCCGGTCATGAAATCGGTGGTGGAATTCGCCAATGACGGCGGGTATGTGCTTGGCATCTGCAACGGCTTTCAGATTCTCTGCGAATCCGGTTTACTGCCGGGTGCTTTATTGCGGAATCGCGATCTGAAATTCATCTGCGAACACGTCAATGTGCGCGTCGAGCAAACCAACACGATTTTCACCGCCGGCTATCAACCCGGCCAGGTATTGAGCCTGCCCATTGCCCACGGCGAAGGAAATTATTTCTGTGACGAAACGACGTTGGCCGAATTGGAAAGCGAAGGGCGCGTGATGTTTCGGTACAGCGCCGCCGACGGTCAGATCACAAACGAAGCCAATCCGAACGGGTCGCTGCGAAACATCGCAGGCATCTGCAATCGGGAGCGCAATGTGCTGGGATTGATGCCGCACCCTGAACGCGCCGCCGAAAGCATGCTCGGCTGCAAGGATGGGCGCGCGATGTTTCTTTCGATGGCCGACGCGCTGGTTCAATTGTTGAAAGCGCGCGCTTAAAAAAAGCAAAAGGCAAAAGGCAAATATCAAAAGTTAAAAATGAAAAGAAGACCTTCTGACTTTTTGATTTTTGCCTTTTGACATTTGCCTTTTGATTTCCAAATCAAACACGGCTTATGACTATTACGAGCGAAATACTGGATCAGCACAACATCACGATTGACGAATACGAACGCATCAAACAGTTGATGGGGCGCGAACCGAACTTCACTGAATTAGGCATCTTTTCGGTCATGTGGTCGGAACACTGTTCGTATAAATCGTCCAAAGTTCATTTGCGCCGGTTGCCAATCACGGGCGATTGTCTGGTGCAAGGGCCGGGCGAAAACGCTGGCATCGTGGACATCGGCGATGGTTGGTGCGCCGCATTCAAAATCGAATCGCACAACCACCCGTCGTTCATCGAACCATATCAAGGCGCGGCCACAGGCATCGGCGGCATTCTGCGCGACATTTTCACGATGGGCGCGCGGCCTGTGGCAGCGATGGACAGTTTGCGTTTCGGCCCGATCCGCGACGAAGAAGGCGATGAATCGAAAGAACAGATTTCGGCAAAATCCATCGCGCGCAATCGGCGAATCATGGCCGGCGTAGTCAAAGGTCTCGGCGATTACGGCAATGCCTTCGGAGTGCCAACTGTCGGCGGCGAAGTCTATTTCGACGGTTGTTATTCGCTCAATCCGCTGGTCAATGCCTTTGCATTGGGGTTGGTGCGGCGCGAACAGATTTTTTACGGCAAGGCCGAAGGCATCGGCAATTCGGTGATTTACGCTGGAGCCAAAACCGGACGCGACGGCATTCACGGCGCGACAATGGCTTCCGCTGAATTCGACGAAGCCGCGATGGAAAAACGTCCGACGGTGCAAGTCGGCGATCCGTTTTCAGAAAAGCTGTTGCTCGAAGCCTGTCTGGAAGCCATGCGCTCCGGCGCGATTGTCGGCATTCAGGATATGGGCGCTGCCGGGCTGACTTCGTCGTCGTGCGAAATGGGCGCGCGCGCGGGCAACGGCGTCGAAATCAATCTCGATCTGGTTCCGCAACGCGAAACCGGCATGACGGCCTACGAAATGATGCTGTCGGAATCTCAGGAGCGGATGCTGATCGTCGCCGCTCGCGGCCACGAACGCCAGGTGCTGGAAATTTTTCATCGCTGGGATTTGGACGCCGTCATTATCGGCAAAGTGATTGGGGAACAACGGTTGCGCGTGACGCACAACGGCGAATTGGTCGCCGACATTCCCAATCTGGCGTTGACCGACGAAGCTCCGAAATACAATCGCCCGATGAAAGAATTCGCCGTCGCCAGCGAAGACGTTTCGCCGAAAATTGCGGCGGCAATCAACTCCCAATTCCCAACTCCCAACCCAAATACTGAATTGCTTCGCCGCTTGCTGGCTTCGCCGAACATCGCGTCCAAACAGTGGGTTTATCGCCAGTACGACCACATGGTGCGGACGAACACAGTCGTGTTGCCGGGCTCGGATGCGGCCGTGATTCGCGTCAAGGAAACTCGTCGCAGTTTGGCCATGTCGCTGGATTGCAATTCGCGGTATGTCCAACTCAATCCGCGCGAAGGCGCAAAAATGGCTGTGGCCGAATCCGCCCGCAATGTCGTATGCAGCGGCGCTCGCCCTTTGGCTGTCACCAATTGTTTGAATTTCGCCAGCCCCGAACGCCCCGAAGTCATGTGGTCGTTCAGCGAAGTGATTGACGGCATGGCCGAAGCCTGTCGCGCGTTCGGCGTTCCGGTCACCGGAGGCAATGTCAGTTTTTACAACGAGACCGAAAGGCGCGGCATTTTCCCAACGCCGACCATTGGCATGCTGGGCGTGATCGAAGACGCCAAACACATCACCACGCAATGGTTCAAAGAAGCGGGCGATGTGATTTTGCTGCTCGGCGTAACGCGCAATGATCTGGGAGCCAGCGAATTGCTTTCGATCCTGACCGGCGAAGCCGCAGGAGCAGTCCCGAAACTTGATCTGGATGAAGAAAAGAACGTTCAGGAAACCTGTCTGAAGGTCATTCAAGCCGGATTGGTCAGTTCGGCGCACGATTGCGCCGAAGGCGGGTTGGCAGTTGCGTTGGCCGAAAGCTGTTTTTCCAGCTATGGACGCTCCGCCATTGGAGCAAAAATTGATTTGACCGAACACGCTCGTTTGAGCGGTCTGACAGATTCTGCTGCTTTGTTATTTGCCGAATCGCCTTCGCGCATTGTGCTCAGCGTCAAACCGGAAAACGTGGGTCGAGTGAAAGAAATTGCCGCCGAAGCGGGCGCTGCCATCTCCATCATCGGCGAAGTCGGCAGTGACAATCTGGCAATTGTCGTGAACGGCGAAACTTTGGTGAGTGATTCGGTGACAGGGTTGGAAGGGATTTGGGGCGGCGCGTTGGCGCAGGCGCTGGATCGCCCGATGCAAATGGCGGCGGATTAATAACGCCGCCATTTTCTTTCGGCTTAACTCGCCTGCTGCTGTTTGGCCATCAGCAGATAAAACATGAAATCCGTCATCGGGGCATCAGTCAGCCCCACATTCCGCCCGATGGTTACCACTTGGCCACGATGGTACGTGCTGTGATTCAGGCAGTGCTGGATCAATTCAAACCGCGAGCGCACGAAATCTCCGACGTAAGGGATGCTGAACGGGCATTGCTCCTGCAACGATGTTTCAGTAAGCGATTGCGCATACGCGGCAAAATCTTCGGACTGTTTTAGCAGGCCTTCAAACACTTCTTCCGGCGCGCCTTCAAATACGCGGCCGTAATTGGATTCAGGATTCGTTTGCCGAAGCGTTCCCAACCACCAGGTTTCTGTGTCCCAAATATGCACCAGCGTTTGTTTGACGCTGGAAAAACTGGAAGGGATTTCGCGTTCCAATGCTTCTGCCGGTTTCGCTTTTAGCCAATCCACAAGTTGTTTGTTCGCCCACAGATTGTAAGCCGCATAATCAGCGATCAAAGCTGTAAGGTTCATATTCATCCTTTCAGGTAACTGTTGAGTTGGAAAAAAGCAGGGGGGCAAAACTTCAGGCGGAATAAGGGGCTTGGTCCGACATTCCGCCTGAAAAGATGGCATCAGGCAGCGGCGCTGATGTCATGTTCGTAATCGTAAAGCATAGGCGCGTCTTTGCCTGCCAGTCGTGCGTAGGTGTAAAGCTGGCCGCGATGATGCCAGTGTTCGTCATACGCGAACGCGAACATTTGCCAGGCGGGATAAGTTCCGAACGGAGTTTCGACATTGTTTGCCAGTTCTTCGTCGGTGATGGCGTTCAGCGCATCATCCAGCGCCTGATGTGCGGCGCGAGCAAAAGCTTGCAAATCGGCGACGGTTTTCAGCTTGGCCACTTCAGCCTTGCCTTCGGCAGATTCCGGAATGGCGCGGTTTTCCGATTGCTGCGTGATTTTGCCTTTGCGAATGTCTTCCGCCCAGACTTTTTCCATTCCGTACATGTGAGCGAACAATTCGCGAGCCGAACGCATTTCCGGCTTCGGACGAAAATCCAGTCCGTCGTCGCCGAAACTGGCTATCAGCCGCAGCGTCACGCCGTGAATCATTTTGAAATACTCGCGTTGTCCTAATAGAGCTTGTTTATTCATTGTTGCATTCCTCCCTGAAGAAAATGTGGTTTGGATTTGAACGAAGATTCGGCAACCACAAAAAACGCAAAAGGCGCAAAATTATCAAAATCAATTTTGTGTCTTCTGAGCGTTTTGTGGTTTCAATCTTTCGCTCTCGGTTCTTGTCAACGAGCAACAATGTAAATCAGCCGAGTGACAACAGTATGTCAGCAGGATTTTCAGTCGGAATATTTTTCGTAAATTTCTTTGGCGATGTTGGCCAAACGACGTTTCAGCGATTCCGGCTCCAGAACTTCGACTTTTCCTCCCCAACTCAGCAGCCAGGAAATCACTTCGGTTTCAAAATGAGCCTTCAACGTCACCAGCAAACAGCCCGGATGGCCTTCGGGGTTGTCCTGCATGTCAGTGACGTAATACGAACGCGATTCCCGCACCCAGGGCGCAGCATCGGGATGAAACAGCGCTCGCACAATCACATTGCGGTCGTCTTCGTCAGGAGCTTCGAGTTTGTAGCCGGCTGGGCGGACGAAACTTTTGTCCAGTAATTTCAGGTCGGAAATTCGGTCGAGTCGGAACTGGCGAATCTCGTTTCGCAGATGGCAAAACGCATTCAGATACCAGGCGTCGCCGTAATGCACCAGACTGTATGGATCGGCGTCGCGAGTCTTTTTGGCTTGCGACCGATCCATCGAATAACGTGTGTGGTAATGAAAGCGGATGGTTCGTCGTTCGATGATGGCGCGGCGAATCGCAGGCAGGAATGTCGCTGAAACTCCGCTGGCCAGCGTTTGCGGCGCAACCAGCACGATGCTTTCGCGCAGGAAATTCACTTCGCCGCGCAGCTTTTCCGAAAGCACGGCCTCGATCTTGCGGCTGGCGGATTTCGACACTTCGCCGTATTGATCGTCGAAATGACCGGCCAACAGTTCGTTGCCCAACAGCAACATTGTCGCTTCGTCCGTGCTGAAACTCAGCGGCGGCAGAAAATAACCTTCGACCAGCGAATAACCCACGCCAGCTTGAGCGATGACCGGCACGCCGGATTCGCACAACGCCTGAATGTCGCGGTAAATCGTTCGTTTGCTGGTTTCAAAAGTGGCGGCCAAATCTTCGGCGCGCCGCGCTCCGTGGCGCTGCAACTCTAGAACGATGGCCAGCAATCTGTCTGTGCGATTCATCTGTTTGCTTCAGAGCCGCGCAAAAAAGTCTTTCGGCAAATCTTCCAGCGTCTTGAAGACCCAATCGCCTTTCAGTTCGTCGTGCGTCGTCAACACGCCGACCGATTTCATCCCGGCGCGCCGAGCGGCTTCGATGCCGGCGGGCGCGTCTTCGACGACTATGCAATGTTCCGGCGCGATGTTCATCCGTTCTGCCGCTGCCAGAAACACATCCGGCGAAGGTTTTCCGGCTTTGACCTGTTCCGAAGACATGACAGCGTCGAAAAATTCTGCAATGGCGAGCGCGTCAAACACGGCGTCAATGTTTCCTTGCGGAGCCGACGTTCCCAACGCTTGTCGCCAATTGTCTGCTTTCAATTGCCGCAGCCAGCGTTCTGCTCCCGGCAACAAAACCAAACCTTTGGTACGAACGAAGTGGCGATAAGCTTCTTCTTTCGCCAGCGCAATGCGCGCGACTTCGGCGTCGGACATGGTTGGATCAATGCGTCCGCGCAAAATTTCGTCGTTGCGTTTGCCGAAATCGGCGACGAAATCATCAAACGTCAACGTGATGTTTTCGGCAGCCATGACTTCGCGCCAGGCTTCCCAGTGGTGGTCAACCGAGTTAATCAGTGTTCCGTCCAAATCCCAGATTACAGCTTTGGTCATCGAAAAAATGCCTTTGTGAATGAATAAGAATGAGCGCGCATTGTGCCCGCAACGCCGAAGCCAGCGCAAATTGACAGCTTTTTGCAGCGCGTGTTAGCTTCGCAATGCTTGCATCAAGTGGCATTGGAAAACAATCAAACTGATCCCGAAGCTGTGAAGGAAGCGGCAAAAGCTGCGATTCGTCGGCGCGGTGTGGCGCGGACTTATATTGAATTCGCCATCGCCTGGGTCATATTGCACGGCGTTCGGTTGCTGCCGCGCTGGTTGGCAATCAAAGGCGGTTTGCTGGTTGGAGTAATTGCTCACGCTGTGTTGCCGCATCTGCGCCGCCACGCCGAAGCCAATCTGCAACTGGCATTTCCTGAGCTTCCCGAAACCGAACGCCAGCGAATCAAACGCGGCACGTTCCGCAATCTTGGCCGCTTGCTGGGCGAAGTCAGCCAGTTTCCCAAACTCAATCGGCAAAACATTGAATCCGTCGTCAGTTATGTTGGCTTGGAAAATTACCTGAACGCCGTGGCCGCCGGGCGCGGAGTGATTTTGTTGACCGGGCACATCGGAGCCTGGGAATTGTCTGTGTTTGCACATTCGATTTACGGGCACCCGATGTCGTTTCTGGCCAGGCGCGTGGACAATCCGCTGGTCGAACAATTGGCCGAATCGAATCGCACGCGCTTCGGCAATCGCAGCATTGATAAAAAGAATTCCGTCCGCGAAGTTTTGAAGACGCTGAAATCCGGCGGTGTCGTAGGCATTCTGGCTGATCTGAATGCTTCACGCGAAGAAGGCGTTTTTTGCGATTTCTTCGGCATTCCGGCTTGCACGACTGCCGGAGTGGCAACGCTGGCGCTCAGAACCGGTGCGGTCGTCGTGCCGGGTTACATCGTCTGGGACGAGGCTGCGAAGATTCACCGGCTGCATTTTGAACTGCCGATCGAAACCGTATCCACCGGCAACCGCGACGAAGACGTGCAAGTCAACACAGCCAATTACACCAAAGTCATCGAATCCATCGTCCGCCGTTATCCCGATCAATGGTTGTGGATTCATCGCCGCTGGCGCACCCGGCCTGTGGGCGAGCCGGAGCTTTACTGATGAAGTTGATGATCGTTGCAGGCGAAGCTTCCGGCGATAAACACGGCGCGAAGTTGGCGGCGGCGCTCAGAGCATTGCGACCGGATTTGTCGTTTGAATTCTTTGGCGCGGGCGGTGATGAAATGCGTTCGGTGGAAGTCGAGACTCTGGTGGACGCGCGCGAAGTGGCGATTATGGGCGCGCTGGAAGTCGCCAAAGCCTTGCCGAAATTCCTGCGCGTTTTCCGCCGATTGCGTGAAGCGGCTAGTGAGCGAAAGCCTGATCTGATCGTGCTGATTGATTGGCCGGAGTTCAATTTGCGGCTGGCCAAACGCTTGCGACAAGACGGCCATCGCATCGCTTATTACATCAGCCCGCAGATTTGGGCTTGGCGCAGTTACCGCATTCGCGGCATTCGGCGCGATGTGGAAAAGATGCTGGTCATTCTTCCCTTCGAGCAAGATTATTACCGCCAGCGCGGCGTCGAAGTCGAATACGTTGGCCACCCGTTGCTCGACAGCGTTCACGTCACCGCCACCCGCGAAGAGTTTTGTTCGCAGCACAATCTTGACCAAACAAAGCCAATTGTCGCCCTGCTGCCCGGCAGTCGCCATTCGGAATTGAAACACATTTTGCCGCCAATGCTGGAAACGGCGGCCAAGCTCAACCAAACGCATCCACACATTCAACTGATTCTGCCGCTGGCGCGCACCTTCAACCGAGCGGAAATCGCGGCTGAAATTCAATCGCTCAACAACCTGACGCTGATCGAACATGACACGTACAACGCAGTCGCCGCAGCAGATTTGGCCGTTGTTGCCAGCGGAACGGCTACGCTGGAAACGGCGATTATCGGAACTCCGCTGATTGTCGTGTACAGAGCTTCGTCGTTGAACTGGCGCATTTTCTGGCCGCTGATCAACACGGAATTTGTCGGCATGCCGAATCTGATTGCCGGTAGGGAAATCGCGACGGAACTGTTGCAAAACGAATTGAACGCTGACCGGTTGTCGAAAGAAATCGTGGCGTTTTTGAATGACCCTGCTCGGCTGGCTCAGGCGCGAAGCGACTTGGCCGAAGTCCGCGATAAACTTGGCGAAGCGAACGCTTCCGAACGTGCGGCCAAACAGATTCTGGCGATGCTCGAAAATTAGCCATTAGCCATTGCACATTGACCATTAACCAACAGGGTAGGGAACACAACCTACCTGACCAATAATGGCTAATGCGTAATGGTCAATGGCCAATGCTTTTTTTACTCTACAGCAATTGTCACTCGATTAGCTGTTTTCCCGCCAAAACTGATGACGATTTCGACGCTTGCTCCGCTGGGAGCATCTGCCGGAACCTGCACGTTCAATTGCCACAAACCCACAAAGCCCGGAGCCAAACCGCTGAAATACACCGTCGCCGGTTTTCCGCCGACCGTCGCTGTTGGCAAAGTTGTTGTCGCCGCCAGGGGACTGCTCGAAGCGGCTTCGCCGTCTTTGACTGTCAGCGGTTGATTGTTGCTGGCATTGACGAATTGAGCGCCTGCGCCCGTGCCATACAACACGACGTAATCGCCTTTGCGCGCACGTTTGGTTTGCGGCGAAGTCATCGGATCGCCGTTCGGCGAAAAATCGGAGTTTTGCGCGGCGGCCTGCCCTTTGCCGGAAGCGTCGGCGGTAAAAAACGCAGGAGCTGCATCGGCGACCGTTACCGAACCATACGACGCCACGCCGTCGTCCCGCAGCACGACGACTGAAGCCAACCCAGCCGCAGTCGCATAAGGAATTTGAAAGTTGATCTGATTTTTTGACGTGAAGTACAGAGGCGAGGCGACGCCATTGATGTAAACCGAAGTGGCTTGCAACGAACGTGGCAATGGCAACGAGTTGGCAACGGCGATGCCGTCGCCCGCAATCAATTCCGTGCCGAACAGCGCAACAATTTCGCCTGGCGCGACCGTTGCAGAATAACTAGCGGCTTCGACCGTTGCCGCCGTCATCGGAGCGAAAGCCGAAGTCAGCGCCAACGCGCGTGCATTGGTCAATGTGTTGTTGGCCAATCGCACTCGAACCACAAACGCTCCCGCGTTGTTGAGTTCGCTGCCGGGACTCATCGCCGATAATCCTCCGGTCACAGTTTGAGAATCGAGCGGCAATCCATTGAACAGAATTGTCGCGTTCGCGCCGAACGATCCGAGCGCGGTCAATTCAACCGTTGTCGCTCCGCTGAAATCCAGAAAGGCCGACGGACCGCTGGTTTTGGCCAGGCCGGTCAAGGCTTGCGAGGTTTCGCTGACGACCTGGAATTTGACGGTTTGCTGAGTTTGCAACTGGCCATCGCTGGCGGTGAATGTGACTTGTTGATTGCCGAGTTGATTGGCAGCAGGCGTGAACGTAAATCGTTTGCTGGTTGGATCGAACGTCGCGTTGGCCAGTGTTCCGGCGGTGATGGTCAGCGAATTGTCGTCCGGGTCGCTGGCCTGAATCGTGAAACTGATTCGGTCGCCGACGGCTAAAAAACGGTCTGGTGTTGCGGCGAAAGTCGGCGGACGGTTTACGCCACCGGACGACGAAACTTTGACCGACGCGGTGTAAATGTAATCGTCTTCGGGAGTGACTTGATTGTTGGCGGCATTGCCGACCGCGTAAAACGTGATGTCGCCGACTGCGCTGGCCGGAGCCGTCCAGGTGAACGACCAACTATTCGAATTGGGTTTGCCCTGTGCGATGCCGTCTTCGCTGTGCGACAGGTAGGTTCGCTGTTGGCCGGAGGCGTTGGAATCGCGTTTGAGCGTCGTAGTCGGGTTGGCAACGGTCAGTGTTCCGACGGTGGACGACGTTCCGCTTGAATCTAACGCTGTCAATTCAAATCCCCAGGCACGTGCTGTTGGATGCGAAACCGTCACCGTTACGGAGTAGCTCTGGCCGACGGTGTAAGTGGCAGGCAATCCCAGAATTTCGACTTTGCCCGCGCCGGAATTTAGCGGGAATGTGTAATGGCATCCGGTGCAGGTTCCTTCGCCGGGCGCGCCTGTGAAGCCTAGCGGCGGCCCCGGACTGATTTTGGCCTGTGCGCGTTCGGCGAACCAGCAATGTCCGAACAGCGCGACGACAAACGAAAGCACGATGAATTTTTTGAACGATTGCATCATTTGGACTCCTGACTTTTGCGAATGAAACTTTGACAGACTCAACGGTCGGTTGGCCGGATTTTTTTATCAGCTTAAGGTGAATTTGCCGCTCGGCAATTGATGAATTATGCTCCGGCGCACATTGATTATGAGTACCAACGTCCTTAGAAATCTTCCTTCGATTGACCAATTACTGCGGCGCGATGCGTTGCAATCGCTGATTACTGCTGCGGGGCGCGACACCGTGCGCGACCGGCTGCGCGAAGTTCTGGAAGAGTTTCGAGGAGAATTAGTCGGCTCGAACGGCAAAACAGGTTCGTTGACCGATGTGGCTACGCTGGAGAAAGAGATCGAACAGCGATTGGCGGCGCGGTTTGCCAGTCGCCGCCAATTTCAAACTCAGCGAGTCATCAACGCCACAGGCGTTGTGCTGCACACCAATCTTGGCCGCGCACCGCTCAGCGAAGCTGCCATTGCCGCCATTCACGAAGTCGCCCGCGATTACAGCAATCTGGAATACGACCTGGCTTCGGGCAAACGCGGCAAACGTGGAACCGGACTGGAAGCCAGTTTGCGCGAATTGCTCGGTTGCGAAGCGGCGGCAGTCGTCAACAATTGTGCGGCGGCGGTGTTGATTACGCTGAACACTTTGGCCGAAGGCGGCGAAGTCATTGTATCGCGCGGCGAATTGATCGAAATCGGCGGCAGCTTCCGCATTCCGGACGTGATTGCCAAATCCGGCGCGCGCATCCGCGAAGTCGGCACGACCAATCGAACCCGGCTTGGCGATTACGAAAACGCGATCAACGAACACACCAAAGTCATTTTGCGCGCGCATCCGTCGAACTATCGCGTCATCGGATTTACAGAAAAACCCTCGCTTGAAGAATTAGCCAAACTCGCGCGCGAACGCGGTTTGCCGTTGTTTGAAGATTTGGGCAGCGGTTGTCTGGTGGATTTGAATCCGCTGGGCATTCACGACGAACCGACGGTTGCCCAAGCCCTGAAAGCCGGAGCTTCGGTGGTAGCGTTCAGCGGCGACAAACTGCTGGGCGGGCCGCAAGCCGGCATCATTCTTGGCCAAGCGGAACTCATCAAACGCATCAAGTCCAATCCGTTGATGCGCGCGCTGAGAGTGGACAAACTGACCTTTGCCGCGCTGGAAGCGACCGTGGCAACGTATCTGTCCGGGCGCGCCATGATCGAAATCCCAGTGCAGGCCGCCATGCATGCCACAAAAGAGAGCGTCACGAATCGCGCGCGCGCTTTCGTTCGTCGCGCTAAAAAAATGACCGGCAATTTGACCTTCAAGTTGGTGGATGGTCATTCAGTTATCGGCGGAGGCTCCGCGCCGGAAACGCAACTGCCGACAACGCTCATCAGTGTGATCTCTTCGCAACTCAGCCCGGACGAATTCGAAGAGAAGTTGAGATTGCATCAGCCGCCGATCATTGCCCGCATTCAGGACGATTGCCTCGTTCTTGACCTGCGAACCGTCGCCCCAAACGCGGAACCGGAAATCCTCTCGGCGCTGGCTGCCCTCGGAAGCTCCTAAACTCTCCAATCTGAAAACAGGTAAAACTACGTATAGCGCGCATTCTGCGTCCGTGCGAAAGTCTGCCCGTCAAAGAGCAGCAAAGATTGTGGAAACGCGATTCCGACTGGTGCCTGAATTGTGGAATTGCGCGGTGAATGAAATTCTGGATTGCCCAACGGTCGCCTGTTGCTGTTGCAGCACACCAAAGCGGGTTTCGGGGCAGATACGGCATCAATACACGCTTTGGCCTCCCCCAAAATGTTGCAAAAAATGCAATTCGGGTGGCCAGATCGAGAGGGAGGTTGTGGGGCTTCCCTCTTGATCCTTATTTTTGAAAACATTGGCGCCAGATTCCCACACAACTTTCCATTTTTTGCTGATTCAGCAAAACAGCCGCTACAACATAATTTCTTCTGACAAGTTTTTCTCACGCAGCCCAGGTTCGGGGCAGAAGCGACGCGAGGTGGCACTTTAGTCGCTGAAATACCCCACGCCGCAGAGCGCGTATGCGCAAGTTTCGATTGTGCGAGATACCGCAGATGTTTCGCACATGGACATTGCCATTCGCGCTCTGCTTCGGTTTTGGCAGGGTATGAAAAAGGGAAGGTGTTAGCTGTGGTAAATCATCAAGCGACGCTGTTCCACCTGGTCAATGAGTTCTTCAATGGTGTACAACCCCGGTTCCGTGCCTTCAACCGCCATGGTTTCGACAATGTTCAACAACGTGGAATTGTACGGAGTCGGCACGCCGTATTTTTCGCCCAACAAAATGATTTCGCCATTGAAATAACCGGCTTCGGTTTCGCCGCGCTTTCGTTTCAGGTCCGTCCAGGTTGATGGATAAGTGCGAAGCTCGAAAGGCATCTCTTCAGCCAGGGCGATTTTTTCAGTGTCTTCGGTCGTGTTGCGCAAATCTGCCAATCGTTTGGCAAAGTCAATCGGATTGTTTGTATCGGCAAGGGAAATTCCGGCGACTTCCAGCGCGTGCAACCCTTCTTCTTCGACATCGGCCATAAAACGGCTGATGGCAGGCGATGCCAAACCATACTGCAAATGCTTGTTGATGATCGAAAACGTCGCGTTGTGCAGATTCAGAATCAGCTTGCTCCATTTGACAGCCATGATGGATTCGTGCGTCGTCACACGAAATCCGGCTTTTTCCAATTGCGCGGCAATGTCCAAACCGAATTCATCGCAACCGAGCGGGTAATTGCCCAAGGAGATGAGATGATTCAGGGTATGCGAAATGACACCCGGTGAAATCATCGTCACGCTGACTCCGGCCATGGCTCCATAAACGGTCAGAAACCGCCGTGCGGCGAGTTCTTCGTTTCGCACGCCATTTTGCAGGCAGAAGATTGGCGTTTCTTCGGGGAATACTTCGCGGAGCGACTGCACCGAAGCGGCAGTTTGCGAGCTTTTGACGGTCAGGAACAGCACATCGTCGGCGCGCGGAGTGATCTGGTGTGGCGACGCGACGGCAGAGAATTTGACCACGCGATCACCTTTGACTGATTTGATGTGCAATCCGTGCTGGTTGACGGCGTCGGCGTGGGCATCACGAGCAATCAGGACGACTTCAGCTCCGCTATCGGCCAACCAACCACCGACCAGACTGCCGACTGCTCCTGCTCCATGGATGATGAATCTCATCGCGTACCTTTGGAAAACGTGGGTTGTAGCGTTCGGTTGGAAATTGGGACGAACCGCAAAATTGTAACGGGCATCAACCGATGCCCGTTACAGCGCGCATTTGCAACGCCCCCGGCAGGACTCGAACCTGCGGCCCTCTGCTTAGCCTACCACTCCGGATTTCCCCGGCCTCTTGCGAGTTGTGGTCTGGACCATATCTTAGGCATTTCAGCCTGGATGCGTATGGCCTCTACGGAACCCTTGTGTAGCTATCAGCAAATCTTATATTTTTTTGCTGGTTATTTTTCGGAGCAGCAATTCTAAGAGTCAGCCCAACGTTAACTTCTTCCGCTTTCACGTAATAGCACTTATCCGTTTCTGGACAGTAAATGCAGAAAACATCAACCTAGCTTTTATCTACTGGTTTTCCGTGAGAACCGTTTTTATCCGCCCACCAGCTAATTAAATTAACTTGCAGGACTCCTTTAACGGCACTGCGATATTTGACCTGAATCCTGATGAAGCTTTCGCCGTCATAAGCCACCAGATCAAAAGGAGCGTGCTCGGTTGATGGAAATAAAACTACATATCCTTGTTCAACCAAGTCACAGAAAGCCTTTGCCACTCCTAAATCGCCTTTGTTCTTTGTGTGATGAGCTTTGATTCCAATTCCCATCGCATCAATCCTCAAGACGATCTTCACAAGGTTTCCTCGGTGTTGTCATAAAAGCCTTTCGGCTTCCTTAGAGATTCACCGATATAGCACCCTCCACTATACGGATTACGATTCTCCGTATAGGCTCCTAGTTGAAGGCAGATGCTCTATCCACTGAGCTACGGGAGCAACGCGGCGTAATTTACGCGATCATCCGCAGGCAGGCAAGCGACGGCGCTTACCGTTTCACCTCCAGTTGCCGGTCGTCATAAAAGCGAATGCGGTCAGCGACCAGCAGTTTGGCAATGAAGACAATCTGGCCAGTGTGATAGCTGAAATGTTCGACTGCGTGAAAGATCGAATCGAACACGGTTTGCGAAAAGCCTTGCGGCACAATTTCCCGCTGAAGCGGCGATTCGTTGTTGTCCAAATCGCGTTCCTGTTGAGCCAGCGCCGCGTCAGCTTCTTCGAGCGTAATTTGCAGCCTGGTCAACAAGTCTTTTTTGCTGAGTTGACTTCGCTCATCGAATTCGCCGGAGCGATTGCGAACGTCGTTTGCGCCGCCGACTCCGGCAATCAGCCATTGCCGCACGTTGCCGCACAGATGCAGGATCAGATTGCCAATGCTGTTGCTGGCTTCATTCGGACGCCACCAGAGTTGTTCGTCGGTCAGTTCGGCCAACGCGCCATTGATTTTGACCGGGTAATCTTCGCGCAAGCGAAACCGTGCGTGTCGAACAAAGGCTTTGCCGGCGGAGAGCGGTTGTTCAGGTGGTTCCAGCAAAAACGATCTACGAGATTCTTTCATTGTGACGCTCCATTCATCGAATCAGTTTTAGGTTGCGCCGATGACGTGGCGCTTGGTTTAAGGCGCGTGTTATAAACCGTCCACACAAATCCAGCCAGCAATTCAAATTTCCAAAACATCGGGAGCGAAACATGAAACGAATGGTTCTGATTTTTCTGACGATCTTTGTGTTGTCAGCGTCGGCGCAGCAACAAAGCGGCAAAACTCAGGTGTTGATTTCAGGTGGGACGTTGATTGACGGAACGGGAGCGGCTCGGCGTGTCGCAGACGTGCGCATCGTCGGCGATACGATCAAGGAGACAGGCAAGCTGAAAGCGCAGCCCGGCGAACAGGTCATTGACGCCAAAGGGTTGATCGTTGCGCCTGGATTTGTGGACATTCACAACCATTCCGAGCGCGGATTCGCCAACGATCCGACAGCTCGAACACAAACCTTGCAAGGCATCACGACCATTGCCGTCGGCCCGGACGGAGGTTCTCCGTTTCCGATTGCCGATTATTTGACGTGGTGTGAAACGCAGCGCTTGGCGACGAATGTGATCGCCTTTGTCGGGCACGCGACGGTTCGCCAGAAAGTGATGGGGCAGGATTTCAAGCGCACGGCGACTGAAGCCGAAATTGCCAAAATGGCTGAACTTGTCGAACAGGCCATGCGCGAAGGCGCGGTCGGACTTTCCAGCGGATTGGAATACGACGTGGGAAATCCGGCGACGACGGAAGAAGTGATTGCGTTGTCAAAAGCCGCCGCTCGGTATGGCGGCATTTACATGAGCCACGTCCGCGATGAAGCCGATCTGGCGTTTGACGCCTTCCGCGAAGCCATTCGGATCGGGCGCGAAGCCGGTTTGCCGGTGCAGATTTCGCACATCAAACTCGGCACGGTCGGCGTCTGGAACAAAGCCGCCGATGTCGTAAAACTGATCGAAGCGGCACGACGCACGGGGCAGGACATCACGGCGGATTGTTATCCGTATGAAGCGTGGGCTTCGACGATTACAGTGCTGGTGCCTTCGCGCCGTCACGACGATCCGGCAGCAGTCAAAAAAGGATTGGACGATGTCGGCGGAGGCGGCAATGTGTTGGTGACCAATTGCCCGGCTCATCGCAATTACGAAGGCAGAACGCTGGACGAAATTGCGAAGATGAACGGCAAGTCGGCAGTGGATGTTTACATCCAGATTGTCAAAGACGGTGGAGCTGGCGTCGTTTGCAAGTCCATGATCGAACCCGACATCAAGACGTTTTACCAGCAACGCTGGGTCATGGTTTCCAGTGATGGCGGCATAGGCATGCGGCATCCGCGCGGAGCCGGAACTTTTCCGCGCGTGCTTGGCCGTTATGTGCGCGAACAGAAATGGCTCAGCCTGGAAGAAGCGATTCGCAAAATGAGTTCGTTTCCGGCCTGGCGGTTGGGCCTGAAAGATCGTGGCGCGATCAAAGCTGGCATGAAAGCCGATGTGATTGTGTTTGACCCCAAACAGGTAATTGACCGGTCAACGATGACGCAACCCGGCATCGAGCCTGTAGGCGTTCAGTATGTTTGGGTGAACGGGAAATTGGTGGTAGCGGAAGGGAAAGTGACGGGCGAACGTTCAGGCGCTGTGTTGCGACACAGACCATCCGCCCTAAAGAAATAACTGATTCCGATATGGAATGCGATCAAGCGTAACTCTTGTCGCGAAAAACCAGCAGATAAAGTCCCGATCCGATAAAAGGGATCAGCAGAATGATGACCAGCAATACGGCTTTGGTCGCCCAATCGCGCCGTGAATTCATCACATCGTAAATGGCAAAAATATCCAGGACAGCGGCGATCACCCACAATAACGTACCCATGTTTCCATCCTCACTTTTACTTTGGTTTGCGTGGCGAGGTCATTTTGCGCCTCGCCATCGTCTGTTGAACAATCAGCCTTACGAGTCTGGTTGGCTGACTGTTCCTCAATAAACACTTATGTTTCAACCGCCCAATTTTGCTCTGACGAGTTGATTGACGATTTTTCCATCCACAGTTTGTCCGGCCAGCTTGGCCATGACGGCTTTCATGACATTGCCGAGTTCTTTCATCGAGCTGGCTCCGGTTTCGGCGATGGCTTCATCCACGAATTTGGCAATGGTGGCTTCGTCGGCAGCGGCTGGCAGATACGCTTCGATGAATTTGATTTCGGCGGCTTCTTTTTCGGCCAATTCGATTCGTCCGCCCTGGGTGTATTGTTCGACGCTGTCGCGGCGTTGTTTGACCAGCGATTGCAGCACCTTCAGGGCTTCGGCATCGTCAATGGTCGCCTCGGCGTCGTTGGCTTTGCCTTTCTTTTCAATCTCGAAATTCATCAACGCGGTTTTGACCATCCGCAACGTCGAGAGCTTTTCAGCTTCCTTGTTTTTCATGGCGGCGGTGATGTCCTGGTTGATGCGTGCGATGAAGCTCATGGTGAATCTCCTTGTGATGGCGTTCGGATAAGACGCCGTTAGTTATAGTGTTCAGGGCTTGACGCTGTCAAACGCGCGTCAATGGCTGTGTTGCGCGCCGCTAGGTAAATTTGTTAGTCTCTGCCTCTTGTAAGGCTCGGTGGTGAAATTGGCAGACACGCAGCACTTAGGATGCTGTGCCTAAAAGCGTGTGGGTTCGAGTCCCACCCGAGCCATCAAGCTTTTGATCTGTGCAGTCTTCTCTCCAGGAACAAAAGTCAATTTGCAGTCAGCTCTCTGGTTGTGCGTTTCTATAAAAAAAACAGAAGCGCAGCCCCAAAGTTTTGCCAAAGGAAGGTAGATTACGTGTTGAAACAGGAAGTAGTCATTACTGACGTCTCTCAATGTCAGAAAGACTTGGCGATTGAAGTCGCGGCGGAAGAGGTTACGAAGGAGTTTGAGAAAACCTACGATGCCTATATGCGGTATGTGAAAGTTCCGGGATTTCGTCCGGGGCGTGTGCCGCGCGGAGTGGTCAAACAGCGATTCAGCAAAGAGATCAAAGACGAAGTCATCAACCATCTGGTGCCGCACGCCATGGAGCACGCGGTGAAGGATCACAGCCTGAAAATCATTAGCGACCCGCGGATTCAGGAACTGTCGCTGGAAGAAGGCGAACCGCTCAAACTCAAGGTCAGCATCGAAGTCCTGCCGGAAATCGAGATCAAGCAATACAAAGGATTGAAAGCCACCAAGCGTGTGGTCAAAGTCACGGACGAAGACGTAGAGCGCGTGATTGAAAACTGGCGCGAAAACGAAACCGATTTGGTTCCGGTTGAAGATCGCCCTTCGCAGGATGGCGACATTGTTTCCGTCAATCTGGTCGGCAAATTCCTGGACCCACAGGAAGAGCACGAAAAAGAAGACTTGAAAGCCGACTCGATGGAGATCGAAATTGGCGGCAAAGCTTCGTTGCCCGAATTTACGGAGAATTTGCGCGGCGCGAAGCCGGATGACGTGAAGGAATTCCGCGTTGTTTATCCCGAAGATTTCGGCTCAAAAGGTTTGGCTGGCAAGACGATTGATTTCACGGCAACCGTGCTGGCGATTCGTCAAAGGGAATTGCCCGAAGTGAATGACGAATTCGCCAAGAACATCGGCGGGTACGAATCGCTTCAGGAAATGCGCGACAAGATTCGGGAAAATCTGGTCAAAAATGCCGAACAGGAGGCCGACGACCTGTTGCGCGATAACCTGCTCTCGCAATTGCTCGATTCCCACGAGTTTGAAGTTCCGAATGTGCTGGTGCATCAGCAAGCCGAAAGCCGATTGCACGATTTCAGTCACAGGCTCAAGCAGATGGGGATGCCTGCCGAAATGATCCAAAATATCAATTGGGAAGAGCGGTTCAATGAAGCTGTAGATTCCGCCAGGCGTCACGTTCGCTTGGCATTGTTGGTTGGAGAGATCGGTCTGGTTGAAAATGTCAGAGTTGAAGAAGGGGAAATTGATGCGGAAATCGAGTCCATGGCGCAGTCAATTGGGCTTACTGCAGAAGAGGTAAAAGCTCGCTTGACAAGGGATGAGGCGATTTCTAGTATCAAAACCAAGTTGCGTTATCGTAAGGTGCTTGATGTTGTCGTCAGCAATGCCGAAATCACCATTGAAGAAGTCAGTCGAGAATCGCTGGCTGAAGCGAAACAGGAACATTCCGAAGCTCAAGCCGCTGCCGAATAAAACGACACGAGGTTGTGGAAAATTTTCCGATGTAATCTGGCCGACAGATCATCTGTCCCGAAGAAGTAGAGTAAGCGTTATGAACAATCTATCTGCAAGTTATTATCCACCGACAGTCATCGAACAGACGCCGCGCGGTGAACGCGCCTATGACATCTATTCGCGGCTGCTCAAAGACAACATCATTTTCATTGGCACTCCGATTGACGATACCGTCGCCAATCTGGTCGTCGCTCAATTGTTGTTCCTGCAATCCGAAGACCCGGATCGGGAAATTTCTCTTTACATCAATTCGCCCGGCGGATCGGTGACTGCCGGATTGGCGATTTACGACACGATGCAATTTGTGCGCTGTCCGGTCTCGACCTTCTGCGTCGGCCAATGCGCTTCGATGGCGGCTGTGTTGCTGGCGGCAGGAACCAAAGGCCGTCGGTTTGCCTTGCCGAATTCCCGTATTCTGATTCACCAACCTCATGCGGGCGGAATTTCCGGTCAGGCCAGCGACATTCAGATTGCTGCCGAAGAAATCATCCGCATGCGTCAACGGCTCAACGAAATTCTGGCGGAACACACCGGCAAGCCGGTGGATCAAATCTCTAAAGACGTTGACCGTGACCGCATTATGAGCGCGATGCAGGCTTACGAATACGGAATCGTGGATCAGGTCATCAAGCAGCGTGAGTAATGTCGCATTCCTCAATTTTGCCCTGCATTTTTACACGCCATGGATATGAACAGTAATAACCACCCAGTCACGTCTGGCTCGAGGGGCAGCGGAGCCTTAGACCGGCAACCATTGCGTCCGGTTTTGCGCTGTTCTTTTTGCGGGTTGGGCGAAGGCGAAGTCGCCCGCTTGTTTGAAGGCACTTCCGGTTTCATCTGCGACGAATGCGTGGATGTATGTGTACAGTTGCTTTACGATTACCGTGAATTGGGGATAAAGCCTCCAAAGCCGACTCAGCCGTGGTACAAAAAACTGTTCAATGACGAAGCCAGCGAAGTGGCATTCTGCAGCTTCAACGTTCATGACCGGGGAAATCCGCAAGGCGACAGGGTTTTCCCCGGAATCAACGCGCAAATCTGCGACAAGTGCGTTCGCGCCTGCGAAGTGCTGAAATCCACTCTGGTGTTGGGCGATTGATGGTCCGGTCGTAAATGTGTGGTTTGCTTGCGCGGGTTTGGCACGTTGATTATGATTGCGCCGCTTTGACGGGATCGAAAAAGGAATCGGAGTTCACCGAACAATGTCTAACACTCAAATTGAACTGGAGGCCACAAGGTGATGCGAAGAGGTGATGACACGTTACGTTGCAGCTTCTGTGGCAAAAGCCAGAACGAGGTCAAAAAGCTGATCGCCGGCCCCACCGTTTACATTTGTAATGAGTGTATAGACATCTGCATCGAGATCATCAGCGATGACGCTCAACAGGAAGCCGCCGCCGCGCGCCCGCCGTTGCCAAAGCCGCTGGAAATCAAATCCTTTTTGGATGAATACGTCATTGGTCAGGAAGAGACCAAAAAGAAACTCGCCGTCGCCGTTTATCAGCATTACAAGCGCATCGAAATGATGAAGCGCCGTTCGGATGTCGAAATCCAGAAATCGAACATCCTGTTGATCGGCCCGACCGGGACTGGAAAAACCCTGTTGGCGCAAACGCTGGCGCGAATGCTCAAGGTTCCATTCACGATTGTGGATGCGACAACGCTGACCGAAGCCGGATACGTCGGCGAAGACGTGGAAAACATCATCCTGAAATTGCTGCAAGCCGCCAACGGCGACGTCGAACGCGCTCAGCAGGGAATCATCTACATTGACGAAATTGACAAGATTTGCCGCAAGGACGAAAACCCGTCCATCACGCGCGACGTTTCCGGCGAAGGTGTGCAACAAGCGCTGCTGAAAATTCTGGAAGGCACGGTGGCCAACGTCCCTCCGCAAGGAGGCCGTAAGCATCCGCACCAGGAATTTTTTGTCGTGGATACGACCAACATTCTGTTCATTTGCGGTGGTGCGTTTGTCGGCCTTGACAAGGTCATTCAACGGCGCATCGGGCAAAAAGCCATGGGCTTTGGCGCGAACATCCGCCCATTGGCCAATCCCGTCAGCAAAATGTCGTCGGCGGATTTGCTGGCACAGGTTCAACCCGAAGACCTGATTCGGTATGGATTGATTCCGGAATTTGTCGGTCGTTTGCCGGTCACAGGCACTCTGCACGAACTTGATGAGTCGGCAATGATCGAAATTTTGACCCAGCCGAAAAACGCGCTGGCCAAACAATACCAGCGGCAGTTTGAATGGGATGGGGTCAAGTTGCGATTTACGGATGAGGCGTTGCGGGCAGTGGCGCGTCACGCTTGCCAGCGCAAAGTCGGCGCGCGTGGTTTGCGAATGATTCTGGAAGAGCTGATGCTCGAAGCAATGTACGAACTGCCCAGCCAGAAGAGAATCAAAGAATTCGTTGTGACGGACGAGATGGTCGAAAATCGCCAGACGGTCTTCCCACTTGAAAAGGCCGGTTGATTAGTTGGCTCGACGACAATCCCTATCTGTCATGCACAGCCGGTTCGCTGCTCATTACTGGGCGTTTGAACGAAGCGACGAATGATCGGCACTTTTCCAACCACCTAATGATTGCAGTCGGCGGACTGTAAGGATTTCCCCAACAAGATGACGCTTGCGGGATGCAACCGGCGGAGTCGCGTTTTTGGCGAAGCCCCGCAATGACATTTTGTTTTGTGACGTTACCCGGCATTGCCTGATTCCACGCCGGAGATTCGTTTGCCCTGAGAGGTTACTAAAATGAAAGAGTTTCACGATGGAACGCCAGACGATGTCGCCAGTTACCCTATGGTTCCGATTCGTGATGTGGTCGTGTTTCCTCACACCAAAGCTGCCTTTGTGATTGGCCGTCCGGCTTCTGTGCGCGCTCTGGAAGAGGCTATGGCTACTCACCGGTTGATCTTTCTGGCCACCCAGCACGATGCGACGGTTGAAGACCCTTCGGAAGATCAAATTTATCAAGTCGGCACCATTGCTCACATCGCCAACTGCACGCGCAAACCCGAAGAAGACACGATCAAGGTTCTGGTTGAAGGCCGCGAACGCGCTCGCGCAGTTCGGTTCGACGAAGTCGGCGGATTTTCTGTGGCGACGGTTCGGCGCGCTCCGATCGTGGCGGAAAATCACAAACGCAATGCGTCACTGATTTCCCGCGTCGTCAGTCTGGTCGAGCAATATCTGAAAATCGCTCAGGAAGGAAATTTCGATCAGATTCAGGCGGCCTTGCGTGCGCCTGATCCGGGGCAGATGGTGGATCAACTGGCCGACAAATTGAAGATTGACCTGGCTGACAAACAGGCCTTGTTGGAAATTTACCCGACTCAGGCGCGATTGTTGAAGATGGTGGAAATCCTGGAAGTTGAAATTGAAAAGCTCAATCTGGATCGCACCATCCAGACGCGCGTCAAACGTCAGATGGAAAAACAGCAACGCGAGTATTTCCTGAACGAAAAAATCAAAGCCATTCACAAAGAGCTTGGGCGTAAAGACGACCGCGCAGAACTTGAAGAACTAAAAGAAAAAATCGAACAGGCGGGAATGAGCGTCGAAGCCAGGGAAAAAGCTCTCGCCGAATTGCAGCGGCTGGAACAGATGCCGCCGATGTCGCCCGAAACGACGGTGTCGCGGAATTACCTGGATTGGTTGCTGACGGTTCCCTGGAAAGAATCGAGCGATGAAAAGCGCGACATCACATTGGCTCAGGAAGTGCTGGACGCGGATCATTACGGGCTGGAAAAAATCAAAGAGCGAATTCTGGAATATCTGGCGGTTCGCCAACTGGTGGAAACTCCGCGCGGTTCGATTTTGTGTTTTGTCGGCCCGCCCGGCGTTGGCAAAACCAGCCTGGGACGTTCCATCGCCAAAGCCACCGGTCGTAAATTCGTGCGGCTGAGCCTGGGCGGCGTCCGCGATGAAGCCGAAATTCGCGGCCATCGGCGAACATACATCAGCGCCCTGCCGGGGCAGATCATACAGTTGATGAAAAAAGCCGGAACCGTCAATCCGCTGATATTGCTGGACGAAGTGGACAAACTGGGGCGGGATTTTCGCGGCGACCCGGCGGCGGCTCTGCTGGAAGTGCTGGACCCGGAACAGAACCATACGTTTCACGATCATTACCTGGACGTCGAATACGATCTTTCGCAGGTCATGTTCATCGCCACGGCCAACGTGCTGCACACGATTCCTCCGGCTTTGCAGGACAGGCTGGAAATCATTCGACTGGCCGGGTACACAGAACGCGAGAAGATGGAAATCGCCAAGCGCCATCTGGTGGTCAAACAATGTGAAGCGAACGGGTTGAACCCGGAGCAGATTGCGTTTACTGAAGATGGACTGAAAACGCTGATTGAGTATTACGCCCGCGAAGCAGGCGTTCGGAATCTGGAACGTGAAATCGGTTCGATCTGTCGCAAGGTCGCTCGCCAATTCGTTCAGCAAAAGAAGGAAGCCACCGAACCGTTCAGCTTTGTGGTGGATGCGGTTTCCGTTCGGCAATTGCTTGGCCCCATCAAATTCCGTCCGATTCGAGTCACCGAACGCAGCGAAATCGGGTTGGTCAATGGGTTGGCCGTGACTGAAGTCGGTGGCGATGTAATGCAGGTCGAAGCCACCTTGCTCGAAGGTTCGGGCAAGGTAACGTTGACCGGCAAGCTAGGCGATGTGATGCAGGAATCGGCTCAGGCGGCAATTACCTACATTCGTTCGCGCGCCGCCGAGCTTGGCATTCCGAAGGAATTTCACAAGAGCCACGATTTGCACATCCACGTGCCCGAAGGGGCGATTCCGAAAGACGGACCTTCGGCGGGAATCACCATGGCAACAGCGATGGCTTCGGCTCTGACGCGCATTGCCATTCGCAGGGAAGTGGCGATGACCGGCGAAATTACGCTGCGCGGAAAAGTGTTGCCTATTGGCGGAATAAAGGAAAAGCTGTTGGCAGCTCATCGCGCCGGAGTGACCACGGTCATCATTCCAAAAGACAACGAAAAGGATTTGAGCGAAGTGCCCGCAGACATTCTGGAAGAGTTGCAGGTGCATACTGTGGAAACGGTGGACGAAGTGCTGCGGATCGCGCTTGAGCGATTGCCGTATTCCGAATCCGGGGCGAACCTGGAAATGACGGCCCCGGTTTGGCAACAGGCTTCGGCGATGACAGGCGTTGCCGAAAGTACGATCAGCAGTTGATGCAGGCTTGAAATGAAAGTTACCAGCGCCAAATTCGTCGCCGCGGTCACCAGTCTGGCTTCAATGTGGAAGGACAACAAGCCGGAGATAGCTTTTCTGGGACGGTCGAATGTCGGCAAATCGAGCCTGATGAACAGTCTGTTGAGAGTGACAGGGTTGGCGCGCACCAGTTCGACTCCCGGGCGCACACAATCGCTGAATTTCTTTTTGATCAACGATGCTTTTTATTTTGTTGACCTGCCGGGTTACGGATACGCCAAGGTCTCGAAAGACAAGAGGCAGGAGTGGGGACAGTTGATCGAGAAATACCTTGCGGAACGTCAGCAGCTTGTGCTATCTATCTTGATCGTTGATGCTAGACACGAACCTTCCCCGTTAGACCTTCAGATGAAATCTTGGCTCCAGCATTTCGAGCTTCCCTATTTGGTGGTCTCAACGAAAGCTGATAAGTTATCGTCGAATGAACAACGCAAATCTTTGCAACGGGCAAAGAAGGTTCTTGGTACGGAACGTATCGTTCAATATTCGTCAGTCACGCGCGAAGGCGCCAAAGACATTTGGAATGTAATCGGCAGCAGCATCACAGCGAAAAGTTAATCCCACTTGCTCATATTCAATCGTCCGTCGTTATCATCACTCGTCATTTGCCGAAAACCCCCTTTCACAATTTTCATAACGTTTGACAAGTGAATGAGGCAGAGATAACTGTTAGGACGACTCAGGTAGATTCGCTGGCCGAAAGCGGTCAGTTCAGCGCCTGATCTTTAGCCGCAGCGATATTTGACGTTGGCATTTCAAAGAATCCCGACTGATTTCAAACAGGCTTTCAGCAGGCTTTTTTATCGAACAAACAATGTCGGCAGGTGATACCAGTTCCAGGCCGGCGAGGGTTTTTTGCTCAGGCTGCCTCGAATACAGCCGCAAACTAACTGTACGTGCGCAATTCGCCTTGCGCGCCGTCGAATGACTAACAATCCCGATTAACCAAGGAGATTTTCTCGCATCGCAATAGATGCGGCGCCTGTGTTGTGCGCTTCGTTTGGTGTCGAGAAAACAAAATGAGCTATGGCAGACAGAAATAACAGGTCGAAAGATTACGACGATTACGATGAAATTGACGAGAGTTACGAAGGTGGCTCTTTTCTCGACATCGCCGATTTGAAGGAGATGAACATCTCCAAGCTGACGCAGATCGCCAAGGATTTGGACGTGCCCGGCGCAACCGGCATGCGCAAACAGGAGTTGATCTTCAAAATCCTGCAGGCGCAGACCGAAAAATCCGGCTTGATCTTTTCCGAGGGCGTTCTGGAAACCCTGCCGGACGGATTCGGCTTTTTGCGCGCGCCGGAATACAACTATCTGCCGGGACCGGACGACATTTACGTCAGCCCGTCACAGATTCGGAAATTCGACCTGCGCACAGGCGACACGATTTCCGGTCAGATTCGCCCGCCAAAAGAAGGCGAACGATATTTCGCGTTGATCAAGGTCGAAGCCATAAACTTCGAGCAGCCCGAAATTGCGCGCGACAAGATTTTCTTCGACAACCTGACGCCGCTGTATCCGAACGAACAGTTGAAAGCCGAAACCAATACGGAAAATGTTTCTGGCCGAGTGATTGATTTGTTTACGCCGATTGGCAAAGGCCAGCGCGGGTTGATCGTCGCTCCGCCGCGCACCGGCAAAACCATGCTGCTGCAAACCATTGCCAATTCGATCACTGAAAATCATCCTGAAGTGACGTTGATCGTGTTGCTGATTGACGAACGTCCCGAAGAAGTCACGGACATGCAGCGTTCGGTCAATGGCGAAGTCATTTCTTCGACCTTTGACGAACCGGCTTCGCGCCACGTGCAAGTGGCCGACATGGTCATCGAAAAAGCCAAACGACTGGTTGAACACAAACGCGACGTGGTGATTCTGCTGGATTCGATCACACGCCTAGCGCGTGCGCACAACGCCGTAGTTCCGCCTTCGGGCAAGATTCTTTCGGGCGGCGTTGATTCCAACGCATTGCAACGTCCGAAACGATTTTTCGGCGCGGCGCGCAACATCGAAGAAGGCGGCAGTTTGACGATCATTGCCACGGCACTGGTCGAAACCGGAAGCCGCATGGACGACGTGATCTTTGAAGAGTTCAAAGGCACGGGCAACATGGAAATTCACCTCGATCGCAAACTTTCCGACAAACGCGTCTTCCCGGCGATTGACCTGCAAAAATCCGGCACGCGCAAGGAAGAGTTGCTGATTCAGAAACAGGACTTGGATCGCATCTGGGTTTTGCGGCGCGTGCTGAATCCGCTGTCGCCCGTCGAACAGATGGAACTTGTGCTGGATCGTCTGGACAGATCGAAGACGAACGCCGAATTCCTGTCTTCCATGAATCAATAAGCCGGAAACTAAATTCGGCTTTACAACACAAACGCGGCATCAGGGCGCAGTTCCCCGATGCCGCGTTATGTTTTTTGGGCAACCGCCAGCAGCAGGTTTTGCAGCGCGGCTTTGTCTTCGCAGTCGAATTCGATCTGTGCAGCGAAAATCGGCAGCAACGAGTTGTGAACCGTTTCCAGCGGCAAATTGGCGGCGTCTTTTTCGGTGATGATAATGGCTTCGGCGTGGGCTGACTGAGCGTCCGCAATGATGGAGGCGAATTCCGTCTCGGAATAGCGATGATGATCGGCAAAATCGCGCCTCAGCACAATCTGCATGCCGACCTTGGTCAAATCGTCAATGAACCGTTCTGGCCGGGCGATGCCGGAAACTGCGGCGACGGCTTTTCCTGAAAAATCCGCAAGCAAGGCAGTTTCCTGACTCTGCAAATTTCGCAGTTGGGTCATCCGATGCCAGGCGGAAAAAATCGGCGTTTCGGGGCGCGACAATCGGTTGAGCATTTTGAGCAACTCGGCTCTGGCGGTTGGATCTGTCAGTCGGTCACTACGCGTGATGATGATCGCGTCGGCGCGGCGAATTTCCGTCAGCGGTTCGCGCAATCGGCCAAAGGGAATTATCGCGGCTTTGCTGAGCGGTTCAGTGGCGTCAATCAGCAGCAAATTCAAATCGCGCGCCAGCCGTAAGTGCTGGTAAGCGTCATCCAGCACGTACGCTGAAACAGGCGCGCGCGATTCCAGCCAAAGACCGGCGGCAACTCGATCCCGATCAACCACCACACGAACCCCTGGACAACTGTGCGCGAGCAAAAACGGTTCGTCGCCAGATTCGGTTGAGGTGCAGAGAATGTCCGCGCCATTGGAAACTTCGACCCGCTCTTTGGTCTGGCGTTTGTAACCTCGACTGAGAATTGCCGTTCGATGGCCGGCGTCGCGCAGCGTGGTGGCGATAAACGCCACACAGGGAGTTTTGCCAGTGCCTCCAACCGTCAAATTGCCGACGCTGATGACCGGCGCATTCAGGCGAAAGGTTTTGAACAGATGATGGTGATAAGCGGCAATGCGCGCGCGAACGCCCAGTTCATACAGTTTGGCGGGAAAGTACAACAGCGCGCGCGCCAGTGTGGATTCAATCATTCTGTTGATGTTGTCGTCATTGATTTTTGCGTTTCAATTCGCGCAGCAACGATTCAACGCGCGATGATTCTTCGTCGGTCAGGGCGTTCTGGCCGAACCGCGCGCGCTGATACAGTTGCGTGATTTCGGCGACTGCGGTCAGCTTGACCGCAGTCGCAAACTCCAGCGGAGTTTGATGCGGTTGGCGACGATGGCCGGAACGTTCCAGCGCCCGCAGCATTTCCTCGTAAAACCTGATGCTTTGCTGAACCGAAGTCGGTTTCGCCGACCGGAACCGTCCGCGCAATCGGTGATTAAACAGGAACGCCAGTCCAATCACCGCCAACCCGATCAGAACAGCCGTCAACGGGCGATAATCAGTTGCTGGCCGCGCCGTAACGGGCGTTTCAGGTTTGGCGACGCCAGTTGCCGTGTCATTGGTCGAAGGCGGGGCGTCCAGCCACGAACCGAATTTGCGCGCCCACTGCATCCATTGCTGAGAAGCGTTGAACTGAAACGTTGACGCCAGATTCTGAGCCGTCGCCAGCATCGAAATCTGTTTGGACGTATTGAAGCTGACGATTTCTTCCAGCCAGAACATTTCAAAGGCTTCGCTGTATTGTCGCAGCCACGCCATGAATCCTTCGTCGTATTCGCTCAATCCCGCGGGCGGAGTCGGATCGAAAGCTATCCATTTGTGTTGCGGGAAATAAGCTTCCACCCAGGAATGCGCGTCCGATTGTCGCACGGTGAAGACGTCGGCTCTGGAATTGTATTCGCCGGTCTGGAATCCATTGACGATGCGGGCGGGAATCCGGCGCGCTCGCAACATCAGCACCATTGCCGACGCAAAGTATTCGCAATGCCCGGCGCGCGTATTGAACAAAAAATCCGCGACTGGATCGCCTTGTTCAACGCGCCGCAGATCGAGCGAATAATCGTATTGCGTTTTCAGATGCAGTTCGATGTGTCTGATGGTTTCGATAGGAGTTCTGGCTCCTTCAGTAACTTTCGCCGCCAACTGGTTAATTCGTTCGTCGTGATCTTCGGGCAGTTGCAGATAACGCTGGCTGATGCTGCGCGGATAATCGCGGGAATTGTCTTCGGCCAATTCCGCGTCGTTCGGCGTGAAGGTGTCGGAATACACTGAATAACTGAGCTTCTCGTAACCCGGCGCTTCCGTCCACAACCCGTCGCCCAGGTCGCGCGACAATTCGGGCAATCCGCTGACAAACACCGGGCGGGGAGCAGCGAACACAGTGTGTATGTTCAGCGGCTCCATGAAAAACTGCTGTTCGGTGAAACCGTGTTTCCAGTTCGGGTCTTCAACCTGGAAATTATCGCCTCTTCGCCGAATCGGAGTCGGATCGGGGCCGACGTTGTTCCAACCCTGGCCGTCGTACCGATCCAGCGTGACACCGCGCCAACGCAGGTTGTTGCGGGCTTGCTGCTCAGCCATTCCGCGCGGATATGTCACGCGGACGCGCATGACCACTTGCGGATTCAATTTGACCTGCGCCACTTCGCCCAGACGCACAGTGTCGGAAAATCCAGAAAGCGTTTCGCCCTGCATCAGACCGCTGGGGCCGCTGCGACCGGCATTGCGCGAGACTCTGGGCACCAGCAAAAACAGCGGCCCAGCCAGAATCAAAATCATCGCCAACGCCAACACCGAAAATCCCAACACTCCGGCGAGTCCCGGTTTGCCCAGCGGACGGCGAACGTCATTCACTTCGCGCCACAATTCAATGACGATTTTCTGGTTTTTTACTTCGTCCAGAAAACTCTGCTGCGTTCGTCGAATTTCATAAACGACAAAGCTGGAAATCGCCGCCAGCAGATAAAACATCAGCAACAACAGGAACGTCGTTCCCATCGTCATTCCCGCCGACATCAGCACAATGCAGAATGAAATGACATACAGCCACAACCAGTCTCGCGTGTCTTTGCGTTTCAGCAGTTTCAGCGCCGAAGCGAACAGCACGAAATGCGTAATGACGACGACCGGCGACGCTCTGAACATCTGCCATTCGACAACTGCGATTCCCAGCCAGCCGATCATCAAACCATTGGCCAACCGACGCGACACGTTCCATCGCAGATAACCCAGGTCAATCAAACAGCCCGCGATCAATGCCGCGAAAAACAACGCCAGCGACACGCCGTCTATCTGCCGCGTTGACGACAGAATCCAAAAGCTGGCGACCAGCAAGCCATAAGAGGAAGCAATGAAGTAACGGTCAAGATTCATGGCATTTCTTCAAAGCTGATGACGCGAGTTGCAGACGGATGAGACGATGCAGCCAACCCGTTTCTGTTTGCGGTCAGCAAAATTTCGATGCCCGATTGCGGGCGGTCGTCGTCGGGGAGTTCTTTTTCGCCGGGAGCGACCTGCGCCAGATGTCGCAGCAAATCCAGGCGATGTCTCTGGCCGGAGCCGAATCCCGTATCCAGATCGGCCATCACCAGCCGAACTTCCGCGTCCAGTTCGATGTAATGCGTCAGCAAACTGGCGGCAAACGTCACCGCGCGTTCAAACTGTTCGGCAAATTCCGCTTCGGCCAGGTCTGGATCGCCTTTGCGGGAATCGAACCGCAGGGTGATGCGCCAATCGTCTTCGCGCGTGAATTCCCGAACCATCAATTGATCGGTTTTGGCCGTCGCTTTCCAATCAATGTGATGGTGATGATCGCTGGCCAGATACTGGCGGATTGCGTACAAATCGCCGCCGCTGCCTTTGGCGCGATTTTCAATTCTGCCGGCGACCATCGGCAACAATCCTTCAAACTCCTTCAGCGGTTGCGGTTGAGGATACACGACGATTTCGCTGTGCCATTCGATCAGGCGACGTTGTTCGACAAAACCGAAGGGAAATCCCGAATTGAGAATAAACCCTGTTACGGGGTAAACGCCCCGACGGGCGAACATGCGTTCGATCCGCGAACGCGCGTGCGACCGAGCCGGAACCAACGGGAAGTAAGCCAGCGCCACCGCGTGTTGTTCGACCGGTTTCGATTCGTTGTTGGGCGTCTGATGTTCCTCGACCAGGTCAATCGAAATGGAAAACGACGGCATGAGCCGTTTTTGATTTTGCAGCGTGATTTCAAACGGAACCGATTCCCCGGCAAAAATGTTGTCTGGATACCGAACCGACGGCGTCAAGCGTCGGATGTTCAACCGCGTCGAAATCATCGAAACGATCATCGTCGCCAGCAACGCCGCCAGCACCAGATACAGCAGGTTGTTGCCGCTGCTGAGCGCCAGCACCGTGACCATCAAAATTGCCGCGCCGAAAATCAATCCGGCATTGGGCACGTGCATGGCATAACTTGACCGCCAGTTGAGGCTGCGCGCCAGTTTGGGCAGGGCATACAGCAACACAATCAACGCCAGCAGAAGCGCGACGCGGGAACTGTGCGCGGCCAGTTCGTATTTGCCGAACTGACTGGCCAGACCGGCAAGCAGCGCTGTAAGCAACGCTGCGCCGGTCAACGATGCCGTCACTATGACAAAACGACGCAATTGTTTTTGACGAAGAAAAGCCAGCATCTTTCTTGAATCCGACAAGCTGCCAGTTTGTCGCGGACAGGTTCGATTGGGGGATTTATTGTCAGTCAGGCGTTCGACAAGCTGGCAGCTTGTCGAACTGGTTCAAAGAGGGACGGGTACGCTTTTGAGAATTTCGGTCAGGGCGATTTCGGCGACATCGTGGCCGCGCTGCCGATTGGAATATCGCATGTTGACGGCGACGCGATGCGCAAACACCGGAACGACCAGTCGTTTGATGTCGTCGGCGATGCAATACGCGCGGTCTTCTGTAAATGCCAGCGCCTGCGCCGCGCGATGCAGCGCCAGCGAACCGCGCGGGCTGACGCCCAATTCCAGCATTTCCGATTTGCGCGTGGCGACGACTATTTCCATCAGGTAATCCAGCAGCGATTCATCCACGCGGACATTTTTGATTTCTTCCTGCAAATCCAGCACGTCTTCGCCGGACATGACCGGACGAATGCGTTCCAGCGGATGCCGAGCGGTCGCGGCAGCATGCTGGCGGAGAATTTCTTTTTCTTCCGCCGCGGACGGGTAACCCATGCGCACACGCATCAGAAACCGGTCAAGTTGGGATTCGGGCAGCGGATACGTGCCGTGGTGTTCAATCGGGTTTTGTGTGGCCAGCACCAGAAACGGGCGAGGCAAATCGTAGGTTTGATTTTCAATCGTCGCGCGCCCTTCAGCCATGGCTTCCAGCAAACTGCTCTGGGTTTTGGGCGTCGTGCGATTGATTTCATCCGCCAGGATGACGTTGGCGAAAATCGGGCCGGGCTTGAATTCAAATTCGCCCAGATGCTGGTTGTAAACCGAAACACCGACGATGTCAGACGGCAGCAGATCGCTGGTGAATTGAATTCGCTGAAAGTTGCAATCCAGAGACCGCGCGATGGTTTGCGCCAGCGTGGTTTTGCCAACGCCGGGAACATCTTCGACCAGCAGATGGCCTCCGGCCAGCAGCGTGACAATCGCCAAATGCACGGCTTCCGATTTGCCGCGAATGACGCTTTCGATGGTTTGCTGTAATTCGCTGATGCGATTTGAAGTGGCGGTAATCAAAAGTGCTTAAGCCTCGTTACATCTGAATTCCCGAACTGTCCGACGAATTTGAATTTAACACACGCCCGACAAATACGACAAAACCGGCTCGAAAGATCAATTTTCAGCAAAAATGCTGAGCGTTGCTTCCTGTTGAATTACGACGCGGCGACCTTCGACGGAAATCAATCCGTTTTGTTGCAAGCGAGTCAGCGCGCGAGACACGACTTCGCGCACCGAACCGATACGGGCCGCGATTTGTTGATTGGTCAGCACCAAATCCAGTTCCAACCCGTCGCTGGTTCGTTTGCCACGCGCGCGCGCTTCCGTCAACAACCAGCGAGCCAGCCTTTGATCCACTTCGCGCAACGACAAGGCTTCGACCAGTTCAGCGCACTTTCGCAAACGTCCGGCCAACAGTTTCAAGGCGGACAACGCGATTTCAGGGTGAGTCAGGCACAACGATTTCACTTCGCGTTTGGAAAGGAACAGAACTGTCGAATCTTCTTCGGCGGCAACCGTGGAAGGGTAAGGTTTGTCGTCAAACACCGGCAATTCGGCGATGGTCGCACCGGCGCGTTCGACGTGAATGACCTGTTCGCGCCCATCCACGCCTTCGCGGAATGCGCGCAACGCGCCTGTGACAATGACGAACAATCCGGCGGCTTCGTCGCCCGCAACGAACAGAACTTCGTTGCGGTTCAAACGACGTTCGACGGCGCGTTCGGCCAACGCACGCAATTCCGTTTCACTCAGTTCTCCGAAAAGCGTCGTCCGGCGCAAAGCAGCAATTTTGTCGGTAGTCATGGCCTGGCATTTTCGCGCCGAGTCGGATTCGATTCAATGTCGCGGCGTCAGATTGCCAAGCGAAAGGTCAGGGTGGTGAAAATCAGGAAAATGACGGAATAGACGATTTCGGCGATGCCGATTTGCTTCAGATTCAGGTGCGGTTCCGGGCTGAGCAGGCTGCGCAGAGTTCTCGCCAGCACTGGCGCAAAGGCGATCAGCGCAAACAACGGCAGGCTGCGTGTGACGGCCAGCGCCAACAGCGAACAAAGCAGAAAGGAATGATAGACGACACATTGCCGTTGGGCGCGGCGTTTGTCTTCGGCCTGTTTGGCGTGCAACCGGGTCACGCGCAATTTGACGTAAAAGACGCTGCTGGCGAAATATGCCGCGCTTAGCGCCCATAACCACCATGCGGTTGCCGTCCAGATTCCATTGGCCGTGTAAAACGCCGCCGGAGCCGTCATCGTCAATCCGGTAATGGCCAGAATTTCGCTTTGCACAGTGCGGTCTTCAAATTCGGTCGCCTGCCATCCGTTGACCAGCAACAGCACAGCTCCAGCCAGCGCCAGCGGAATCAGCCAATAGAGTTTGTACGCAAAAATCAGCGGAGCGCCCGTCGTCACTGCAATCAGCAAATACACCAGCAACAAACGGCCAGCTTCGATGGAGGAGGGAGTTTGTCGTCCGCGTGTTCGCGCACGCCACCAGATCAGCAATGATTCGCGGGAAATGAACGCTGCTGTTGCTGCAATCAGCAACAGCAATGAAGGCACATTGAAGTTCCCAGCCACCAGCAATCCCAGCACGAACGGAATGTAAAACATCGCCCAGGCGCCATGCTCTTTGGGCAGTTTCAAAGCGGATCGAAGTTTCATCGGTTTCTTCTCCTGGATGATTGGCAGCATAAAACCATGCCGATTTTTTCGTCACGATGACTTAAGTCACTGCTTCGGGGTTCGTCAACCGGTAAGGTGTCTTCGCGTTTACGTCTCAAATTTGGCAACCGCCTGTGGGCGAAATCAATGGGAGGAATTATGTCTGTAACTGCGACTCACACGGTCAGAGAACTAGCCGTCACCATGCCGGGCGCGACACGCGTGTTTGAACGTATGGGAATTGATTATTGCTGCGGCGGCGGACGCACGCTGGCCGATGCTTGCGCCACGTTTCATGTGCCAATCGAAGAAGTCGTGCGCTCGCTGGAAGAAGCCGGGCACACAACTCCGTCGGGTGTCAATTCATTGGATTGGCAAACAGAATCCCTGACCGATCTTTGCTCTTACATAGTGGACAAACATCACGTTTTCACTCGCCAGGAACTCGAACGGCTGGAAAAATTGCTCGACAAGGTATGTTCGCGGCACGGCGAAAACCATCCCGAACTGGCGCAACTCCAAACCCTGTTTTTAGCGCTCAAGCAGGATTTGCTCCCGCATATGCTGAAGGAAGAGCAGGTGCTGTTTCCATACATCAACCTGATGGAAGCGGCGATCACGAACCACAGCAATATCCCGACGCCGTTTTTTGCCACCGTGCAAAACCCCGTACGCATGATGATGAGCGAACATGATGCGGCGGGCGACCTGTTGCGCCAGATGCGTTCGATTGCCGGCAACTACGTTCCACCGGCTGACGCTTGCATCAGCTACCAGACGCTCTATCAGGCGTTGGCCGAATTTGAAGCCGATCTGCACCAACATATTCATCTGGAAAACAACATCCTGTTTCCGCGAGCAGTCGAAATGGAAGCGCAGGCAGAAGGAAGCCGGGCCAGCATGGCCGTTCATTCCGGTTGCTTTGTGCATTAAGGCTTTCACTGTTTCCTGCTTCGCAAATTCAAAATACGAATTCACTCAAACCTTTAAGGAGACCCCGTGAAACGGTTGTGGGTTGTTTTTATCGCAATTTTTGTCTTTTCGTTTGCCGTCCTCGGATGGGTGGGGACTGAGATTTTTCGGCAGGCACCGCCAATTCCACGCGAAGTTGTAACCACCGATGGGCAGGTGTTAATTGCCGAAGGCGAGATTTCCAACGGGCAAAACGTTTGGCAGGCAATGGGCGGAATGCAGGTCGGTTCCATTTGGGGGCATGGCAGTTACGTTGCTCCCGACTGGACAGCCGATTATCTGCACCGCGAAGCAGTCTTCATTCTGGACAAATGGGCCAAAGCGGAATTTTCCCGGGATTACGGCGCACTGAATTCCGAACAACAAGCCGTGCTGCGGCAGCGGTTGCAAGACACAGTTCGGAAAAACAATTACAACCCGCAAACCGGCAGCATCACAATTGAACCAATCCGCGCCGAAGCTTTTGAAAGCAGTCTGAAGCATTACTCGGACGTTTTCACCAACGGCAACAAGGCGTATGCCATTCAACGCAACGCCCAGCCAGACCCGACCAAGCTGCGCCAATTGACATCGTTCTTTTTCTGGACTTCCTGGGCATCCGTGACCAATCGCCCGAACCAATCCATTTCTTACACCAGCAACTTTCCGTCGGAACCGTTGGTCGCCAACGTGCCAACCAGCAGCGCCATCGTCTGGACAGGCGTTAGCGTAATTATGTTGCTGGCAGGAATCGGGGCCATGGTCTGGTTGCTGGCCAGACGAAAACCCGAAGAAGACCACGAGGTTCCCAACAGCGACCCGTTGATCGGATCAACACTGACACCATCACAAAAGGCGACGGTCAAATACTTTTTGGTCGTTTCACTGCTCTTTCTGCTGCAGATTTTCATGGGAATCCTGACGGCGCATTACGGAGTCGAAGGCGGCGGATTTTATGGCTTCCCGCTGGCAGATTATCTGCCTTACGTCGTCACGCGTACCTGGCACACGCAATTGGGGATTTTCTGGATCGCCACTGCCTGGTTGGCATCCGGACTGTTCATCGGCCCGGTTATTTGCGGTTATGAACCGAAAGGGCAAAAGCTGGGCGTGGATTTGTTGTTTGGCGCATTGCTGGTTGTCGTGCTGGGTTCGATGGCCGGTCAGTGGCTGAGCGTCGCCAATAAATTGACGGGTGCGTCGGCGTTTTACTTCGGTCATCAGGGATATGAATACGTTGACCTTGGACGGGTCTGGCAAGCGGCGTTGTTTGTCGGATTGTTGTTGTGGCTGTTTCTGGTGGCTCGCACGGCGATTCCGGCGCTGCGAAAAAATGACAATCGAAAATCGCTGCTGGTGTTGTACCTGATTACCACAGCGGGCATTGCGCTGTTTTACAGTCCCGGATTGTTCTGGGGAATGAAATCGCACATTTCCGTCGTCGAGTATTGGCGCTGGTGGGTGGTGCATCTTTGGGTGGAAGGTTTCTTTGAAGTTTTTGCCACAGTCGTCATCGCGTTCCTGTTTGCCAAGTTGGGCGTCATCAACGCTGAGCGCGCGGCCAAAGCATCGCTATTATCCGGCGCGGTGTATATGTCCGGCGGCATCATCGGCACGCTGCACCATTTGTATTTCGCCGGAACGCCAACCGTGGCTTTGGCTTTTGGCTCAGTGTTCAGCGCTCTGGAAATCGTGCCGCTGACGCTGGTCGGTTTCGAAGCCTGGGAAAACATCAATCACACAAAAGTGCGTCCGTGGCTGCAACAATACAAATGGGTGGTCTACTTTTTCGTGGCCGTCGCATTTTGGAACATGGTTGGAGCAGGGATTTTCGGCTTTATGATTAACCCGCCGATTGCGCTTTACTACATGCAAGGTTTGAACACGACCGCTGTCCACGCACACGGAGCGCTGTACGGCGTATACGGAACGCTGGGGCTTGCGCTGACGCTGTTCTGCCTGCGTGCGATGAAGCCGGAATTGTTGTGGAAAGAATCGTTGATCAAATTTGCATTCTGGACGATCAACATCGGCATGCTGATGGAAATCGTGCTGAGCTTGTTGCCGATTGGGTTGCTGCAAACCCAGCAGTCGGTTTCAGTGGGGTACTGGTCGGCGCGCAGCCCTGAATTTATGCAAACCGATTTGATGCAGTTCCTCCGCTGGATGCGAATCGTCGGCGACACTGTCTTTGCCATCGGAGCTGTGGCGTTTGTTTATTTCGCTCTTGATCTGATCTTCAGACGCCCGAAATCACAAAAGGCCGCTCTCCACGCTTTGCCTGAAACCGCGTAGCTCAAATTACAAGAGGGGGTGGCCGATGTCTCCGGCCATCCGCCTTTTGTTGCTGGTTCTGACCGTGTGGCGATCAGGCACACAACTTTCGTAAAGGATTGTATTCAACACGCAATGAACGCAATGACCAGAACAATATTCCTCTGTAGTGTGTTGGCGTTGTTCTCCCTTGTTTGTAAAACGACGCCACTGACACCAGAAGAGACTCAACAGAAAACAACGACCAGCCCAATGTTCAAATCACTGAAATTACAAACCACGATTGGCGAAGGAAAAGACAAACAAGTAGAACTGTTGTTCGAGGGAACCAAACGAAAGATTCAACAAATCACCTTGCGCAACAATGCCGTGCTGGCAGCGCATCAGGCTGCTGAACCGATTACAATTCAATGCGTAGCAGGCAAAGGAATTTTATATCTTGGGGAACAGAAAGAATCTGTGGAACTGGTTCCTGGAGCGTTATTCACTCTGGAACCGAACCTTGTGCATGCAATTGACGCATTGCCAGCGGTGTCAGTGCTGGTCACCAGATTTACAGACAAATGATGAATAAAAGACTTCACATCGTAGTGGTGTTTGCCGGATTGATGGCGCTGTTGTGGGCGTTGCCGTTGGTTCATAGCCAGGATCAGCTTCAGGATGCACAGATCATTGGGTATCGCAACGCAGGCAGCAACGATGCCATTGCGCGATTGCAGCGGCAAATCAACAGCGGCGAAGTGAAGCTGGAACATTCGGAAAAAAACGGTTACCTGGAATCTGTGCTCAAAGCCTTGCGCGTGCCGGTTTCTTCGCAGGGGCTGGTGTTTTCCAAAACCAGTTTTCAATTGCATCGCATTTCGCCATCAAATCCGCGTTCGATCTTTTTCAACGACGAAGTGTATGTCGGCTGGGTTCGCGGCGGAGACTTGCTGGAACTGGCGGCGGTGGATCCCAATTTGGGCGGTGTGTTTTACATGCTGGAGCAAACCAAAACCGACAAGCCGCGTTTTGTGCGCAATGACGAATGTTTGCAATGCCACACCTCAAATGCGACGCAGAACGTGCCGGGGTTCGTTGTGCGGTCTGTGTATCCCGACGAACGCGGTTATCCGATTGCGCCGCTCGGTTCGCACATCACCAATCACGCCAGTCCGCTGATGGAACGTTGGGGAGGTTGGTATGTCACCGGAACGCACGGCGAAGCGCGACACGCTGGCAATCTGCTGTTTACCGAATCCAGCAATCCCGAAAAGCCTGAGCAATTGACTGGCACGAATCTGACCAGTCTGGACAAAAAATTCACGCCGTCGAGTTATCTGTCCGCGCACAGCGACATCGTGGCTTTGATGGTGTTGGAGCATCAGACGCAGATGCACAATCTGATGACGCGGCTGAATTACGAAACCAAGCTGGCGCTGCATCACCAAAAAATCATGGACGAAGCGTTGCAACGCACGGGCGATGAATTGTCCGACAGCACGCGACGGCGCATCGAACGTGCAGCGGACGATTTGCTGCGGTACATGCTGTTCGTAGGCGAAACTCGCTGGCCGTCGCCGATCAGCGGGACGACCGCTTTTGCCAAAGAATTTGCCGCCGTCGGCCCGCGCGACAAGCAGAAGCGTTCGCTGCGCGATCTGGATTTGCGGCAAAAGTTGTTTCGGTATCCATGCAGTTTCCTGATTTATTCCGAAGCGTTCGATGCGTTGCCCAAACCGGCGCTCGATCATTTGCACAAACAGCTTTGGCTGGCATTGACCGGCCAAACCAAAGACAAAGAGCTTCTGGCCATCGCGCCAGAAGAGCGCAAAGCAATTTTGGAAATTCTCCGCCAAACGAAAACCAATTTGCCTGCGTATTTTCAACGGGATAATTGAATTTGCTCCTTCCATCCGCCTGGAACGAGTTTTGCCAGTTGCCGAGTGAAAAGCCGAATCGAGCAAGAAAAGTCGCTGGTTTTTCGCAATAACTGAGTAACCTAACGCAATTCAACACAACTGACTGAGCAGATTTCCACATCGCCGTTCAGGGCGATGTGAAGGGATTTCTTTGCTTATCGCCGCAATGCCGAGCGTGAGAGGTCAGGATGGAAAAGCTGAATGTTCAAGTTCCGGGCGAAAACTATCATCAAGGATTGATCTCTTGTCAGGTGGCCTGCCCCGTCCACACCGACGCGCGCGGATACGTTCGCGCCATTGCCGAAGGCCGCTTTGAAGAAGCTTACCTGATTGCGCGCGGCCCCAATCCCTTCGCTTCGATCTGCGGGCGGATTTGCGGCGCTCCGTGCGAAGCCGCCTGCCGTCGCGGCAAAGTTCCTCGCGTGGACGACGACGGATGTTTCGTCGCCAACGACCGTCCGATTTCGATTCGCGCTTTGAAACGTTTCGCCTGCGAACAGGCAGGCCCCGAAGCCCGCCCCACCGCCGAAGTTCTGGAAGCTGTTCAATCTTACATTCCCTCTGTCGCGGCCAACGCCGAAGAAATCGCGGCGTTGTTGCATTCGTGCATGAACGGTCGCATCGCCAAAGCCGATGGCGAACGGATTGCCATCATTGGCGCGGGGCCTGCCGGACTATCTGCCGCGCACGATCTGGCTTTGCTGGGATTTGCGCCTGTCGTGTTTGAAATCGAACCCGTCGCAGCGGGCATGCTCGCCGTTGGTGTGCCTGCTTATCGTTTGCCGCGCGAACTGATTCAAAAAGAAATCGCGGTAATCCAGGCGCTCGGCGTGGAGATTCGTTGCGGCGTGACCATTGGCAAAGACATTTCCTTCGCCGATTTGCGACGCGATTTCGCCGCCGTGCTGATCGCCGTCGGCGCGAAAGCTTCGCGCGCACTTGGGCTGCCGGGTGAAAACGGCCCGCGCGTATTTGGCGGTGTGGATTTGCTGCGCGCTATTTCTCTGGGCGAACGGCTGGACATTGGCCGCAACATCGTCGTCATCGGCGGCGGCAATGTTGCTTATGACGTAGCGCGCACCGTCGTGCGGCAGATTGCTTACGACACTGCGCGTACGGCGGCGCGCTTGGCGGGAACGGCGCGCGTGCATCTGGTTTCGCTGGAAAGCCTGGAAGAAATGCCCGCCGACACGGTTGAAATCATGGAAGGCGACGAAGAAGGCGTTGAACGTCACAACGGTTGGGGGCCGGTCGAAATTTTGCGCGACGGCGAAGGCAAAGTAACCGGCGTGCGGTTTCGCAAATGTCTGCACGTTTACGACGAGCAAAAACGCTTCGCGCCGGTTTATGAAGATCAAACCACGGACGTGATTCCTTGCGACACCGTGCTGCTTTCGGTCGGCCAGGCGCCTGCGCTGAAATTTCTGGAAGACGGCGGCGCGGACATTGAAATGATGCGACCCGGCTGGCCGAAAGTTGATCCGGCATCGTTGACCACCACTGGCAAAGGCGTGTTTGTTGCGGGCGATCTGGCGCACGGCACGCGGTTGTTGATTGACGCCGTGGCTTCGGGCAAAGCGGCGGCGCGTTCGATTTATCAATTCGTGACCGGGCGCACGCTCACCAGCGATTCCATTTCGGCGCACAACATTCTGGAACACTATCGGCGCGAACGCGGCTACGAATCTTTGCGTCGCACGGCTGTCCCAGTCATTCATCCTGAAGAGCGGCTCCATCATCCTGAAGTCGTGGTCGAAACCGGCTACACCCGCGCCGAAGCCATGCGCGAGGCTTCGCGTTGCCTGGATTGCGGCGTGACGCCAGTGTTTGACGGCGAACGTTGCGTGCTGTGTGGCGGTTGCGCCGACGTTTGTCCAACCGAATGTTTGAAGCTGGTTTCACTGGACAGTCTGGCGCTGAATGGCGACCTCACTGCCGCTATCGAACATTCACTCGGAACCGATGCCGACCTAAAAGAAAACTCCGCCATTTTGAAAGACGAAGACCGCTGCATTCGCTGCGCCCTGTGCGCGCAGCGTTGTCCTGCCGATGCGATCACGATGGAACGCATCAGCTTTTCAACCTTCTGGAGGACGGTATGACTGTCAAAGCCGGTAAACCGCAATCCCGCCTCGATCCCGACCCAATGCCGCGCCGCGATTTTCTGGGGCTGTCGGCGCTGTGGACGATGGCGGGCGCGTTGCTCTTTTCAGTATTTGGGATGTTGAAACTGCCCAAAGCGGCGGTGCTGTCGTCGCCGTCGAAAAAATTCACTGTGACCTTGCCCGAAACGCTGGCTGCCGGAGAAGCCTTTGTGCCTGCGGGGCGCGCCGTGGCGATATTCCGCGACAGCGAAGGCGTTCACGCCGTTTCAACCATCTGCACGCATCTGGGCTGCGTGGTGAAGCCTACGACAGAAGGCTTTGAATGCCCCTGCCACGGTTCGCGCTTCGCGGTGGACGGTGAAGTCACGCGCGGCCCCGCGCCCAAAGCGCTGGCCTGGTTGAAAGTCAGCAACAAAGGCGGCGCGTGGGTGGTGGACGAAGAAACGAAGGTTCCGGCGGGCACGAAAGAGAAAGCATAAGGCTCGTGGCACTGCCTTTGAGCCAATGACGAATTAACCATTAACCATTCGCCATTAACCATTATCCGACAGGTAGAAAGGCCATTTACCCTGACCGTTAATGGGTAATGCTCAATGCTTAATGGTTAATGCCTGGCATTCAACTTAACGTCATTGGCAGTGTTACAAACAAAGAGGAGAAAGCATGAGCACTCCAATCATTGAACCACGTTCGGCGTTGCAGATTTTCCGCAACAATTTGTTGGCGGCTCCGCGTCGTTTGCTGGACGCAATGTTTCGCAGCGGCAAACCGACGACTGACCGCACGCGCTCGACCTTTGTGTTCGGCAACGTCTTTTTGCACCTGCATTCGGTGCGGACGCATCGCTGGAATTTGCGTTGGACGACGACGATGGGATTGGGCATCGCTACAACGGCGGCGTTTTTGATTACGTTGGTGACTGGCGTGCTGCTGATGTTTTATTACAAACCTTATCCCGACGCCGCTTACGATTCGATCAAAGACATTCACTTCGTCGTTCCCACCGGACGCTTCATTCGCAACATTCATCGTTGGGCGGCCAACGTCATGGTCGTCGCCGTGATCCTGCACATGGCCAGAACCTTTTACACCGCTGCTTATCGGCGCCCGCGCGAATTCAACTGGCTGATCGGCATGGGATTGTTCGTCATCACATTGGGGCTGTCGTTCACCGGCTATCTGTTGCCGTGGGATCAACTGGCGTATTGGGCCATCACCATCGGCGCAAACATCGCGCAATCGCCGCGCGAAGTCACCGACGCGCTGAACATTACTGACTGGTTTGACCCCGGCGGATTTCAAAAACTGTTGTTGCTTGGTTCGGACGTTGTTGGCGACGAAGCCCTGATCCGGTTTTACCTGCTGCACGTCATGATTTTGCCGCTGGCTTTGGTCGCGCTGATGGCCGTGCATTTCTGGCGCATCCGCAAAGACGGCGGGTTGGTTCGCCCGGTGGATGCCGACGCGCGGCTGGAATCGAGCAAGGAAGAAACCTATCCGGTCTTCACCGAAGCTCCGAAAAAGACCTATCAACTGGCCGCCATCGTCAAAGGCAAAACACCTGTCGTCGGACGTGGGCCGGAAAACACTGTGCCTTCCATGCCGCATTTGTTTTACGCCGAACTGGCCGTGCTGATGCTGACCACGTTGATTTGCATCGGGCTGTCGCTGCTTTCCGACGCGCCACTGAAAGAACTGGCCAACCCGGCAGTGCCGGAAAACCCCGCCAAAGCCCCATGGTACTTCCTGGGCTTGCAAGAGATGGTTGCGTTCTCAGCGTTTATGGGCGGCATCGGCATTCCCTCCATCGTCATCATCGGCCTGGGGCTGATTCCGTTTTTGGATCGCGAAGAGCAAGGAACCGGCGAGTGGTTCGGCGGCGCGGGCGGTTGGCCGCTGGTCAAACAAGCGATGGTCGTCGGTTTCGGCGCTTCAATTCTGATCGAAGCATTCGTCATTCGTTTCGGATGGTTGCGCGAATGGTTCCCGCACGTGCCGCAACTGGTCATCACGCTCATCAATCCGGGAACAGTGCTGACGCTGGTTTATGCGTTGTATTCGGTCTGGCTGGTGCGGCGATACAACTCCACGCGCGCCGGAGCATTGGGACTATTCACGGTGTTTCTGTGCGGTTTCATCGTGCTGACGATCATCGGCACATATTTCCGCGGGCCGAATTGGGAATTTTTCTGGTCGCCAGCCGACTGGCCGAAGCATTGAGGCTAAAGACATGAACAAGAACAAACATCTGTTGCTTTGGTCGAGCCTGGGCGTGTTCCTGCTGCTGTTTGTCGCCGCCGGACAGGAAAACTTCGGCAAGGAATGGCGCTCGATTCAAAAAGCGTCGCGTTCGGCGGAAGGCGCGCTGGACGTGCGCTTACGGCAGATCGTCAATCCGACGCTGGGCATTTCCGACCGCTGTGTTTCCTGTCACGTAGGCATGGCGCCGGGCGAAACAGGCATCACCGGCCCGGCAGTGACCGCCGCGCATAAAAACGTGGTGCATCAAATTTCGGATTATGGCTGTACGACCTGTCACGGCGGACAAGGCCGCGCGACGGAAAAAGCCGACGCGCACGGCACGGTGCATTTCTGGCCGCAGCCGATGT
The DNA here is from genome assembly GCA_964470555.1 of uncultured Heliomicrobium sp. Classification (GTDB taxonomy): domain Bacteria; phylum Acidobacteriota; class Blastocatellia; order RBC074; family RBC074; genus RBC074. The sequence continues at coordinate 120,279 of CAYYDG010000010.1, read as the reverse complement.
TGCCGATGAAATACAGCCAGGCCGGATGCGGAACCTGCCACAGCGCGCTGAACGTGCCGAATCTGGCCGGTTTGGAAAAAGGCCGCAGCGCGTTCGAGCGGTTGGATTGTCTGGCTTGCCATCGCGTCGAAGGTCGCGGCGGCACGATTCGCCCCGGCGGCGGCGGCATGGAAGGGCCGGATTTGTCGCACATCGGCGTTCGTGGTTACGCCGCCAATTGGTATGAAGCGCATCTGCGATGGCGCGAAAAGTCCAGCGAACCTGTCTGGAAACAATCCTTCGACGCCATCAGCGAAGCCGACCGCGTGGCGCTTGGCGATTATCTGGCGACGCGCATTGGCGCATCGAAACTGATCGAAGCCAAAGCGCAATTCAACTCGCTGGGCTGTCTGGGTTGCCACAAAGTCAGCGGCGTAGGCGGCGATGCCGGTCCCGATCTTTCGCGCTCGGGCGAACGTGACCCCGGCCAATTGAATTTCACACACGTGCCCGGACAGCCGATTTTGTCGAACTGGCTGGCCGAACATTTCCGCTCGCCGCTGGGCATCGTGCCGGGTTCGCAAATGCCGATGATGGGCTTGAATGAACGGCAGATTGATCTGTTGACGATGTACGTGCTGTCGCTGCGGCGTCGTGAACTGCCCGGCGCGTTTTTGCCGAAAGACCGTGTCAGCGCCCTGCGCTTCGGCGCGCGCGAATTCGCCACCGACGGCGCAACGATTTTTAGTGCCATTTGCGCGGGCTGTCACGGAGCAGACGGCAAAGGTGCGCGCTATCCGGGCATTCCGCCTTTTCCGAACATTGCCGGGCCGGACTTTCTGCAAGTGGCCTCGGACGAATTCATCACCGAAACCATCAAGCAAGGTCGCCCCGGTCGCAAGATGCCAGCATGGTTGTCAGCAGGGTCAAACGAAGCAGGATTGAAGCCGGAAGAGATTACGCGCGTCGTGGCTTATCTGCGGCAACTGGGCGGCAACACTGCGGTGACGCCCGATACGAATCCTTCGCGCTGGGTCAAAGGCAATGCGGCAATGGGCGCGAAGCTGTTTGCGGCGAATTGTTCCGGCTGTCACGGCGCAAAAGGCGAAGGCGGCGAAGGTCCGGCTCTCAACAACAAAGTTTTGCTTTCAACTGCCAACGACCGCTTCTTTGTCGAAACCATCGGCAAAGGCCGTCGCGGCACGGCGATGAAAGGCTTTCTCGAACCATCGCCGGTGCGGCGTGCGCTGACGCAGGCGGAGATCGAAGCGATCGTGACGTTTCTGCGTTCGTGGGAGAAAAAGTGAAGCGCTATTTTTTGGGTGCTTGCTTTTGTTGGGATAGGACGACCTGGCGTAGGTCTTCAAAGCGATTGTTCATGTTGCGCTCAGTTTGCCCAATCAGGTCGCGCGTTTGCTTGATCTCGCTCTGAAGATAATCTCGATTTGCCCGCAGTTCTTCACGCAATGAGATCGAAATCCAGGTAAGCGTGCCGAAGAGTGTGCCTGCCATTACAAGCGTGAAGCTGATGAATTGCCAGATTGTCAGCCGGTTGCCTTGTGTGATGGCGTGGTCACTCTGAGTTTGATGGCCTTTGAGTTCGGCAACCTGTTTTTCCAACTCGCTGAGTCTGGCGCTGATGGTGAGTTCGTTTTCCATCGGTTTCCTCCTTTACGGTTGGCGATTGTAGCACGGCGCGACGCGGCGGCAAGGTTACGGAGCATTCACTACCAATTCACGGAGAGTTTATGAAGAAAGAACTATCCCGACGAGATTTTCTGCAAACGGTCGCTGCCGCCGGATTCGGCGCGCTGGCGGCTTCGGCGGCCAATGCCTGGGAACTGGGCGCGGTGACCAATCCACTGGCCGTGTACCCCGATCGCGGATGGGAGCGCGTGTACCGCGATCTGTGGAAATACGATTCCAAATACACCTTCACTTGCGCGCCCAACGACACGCACAACTGTTTGCTGAACGCTTATGTGCGCCAAGGCGTCATCACGCGCATCGGCCCGACGATGAAATATGGTCAGGCCAAAGACCTGAACGGCAAAGGCGCGACCAATCGTTGGGATCCGCGCGTTTGCCAGAAAGGACTGGCGTTGACGCGGCGCTTTTACGGCGACCGGCGCGTCAATCAGACGATGGTGCGCGCAGGGTTCAAACGTTGGTACGAAGCCGGTTTCCCGCGCGGCAAAGATGGCCGCCCGGATGCCGAATACTTCCAACGAGCGCGCGACGAATGGGTGCGACTGCCGCACGCCGAAGCCGCAAAGATCGTCGCCGCCGCACTGAAAAACATCGCCGAAACTTACACCGGCGAAGCGGGCAAGCAGCGCCTGAAAGCGCAGCATTACGACGAAGCCACAATTGAAGCGACCGGCGGTATTGGCACTCAGGTGCTGAAGTTTCGCGGCGGTATGCCGCTTTTGGGCGTGACGCGCGTGTTCGGGTTGTACCGCATGGCGAATTCGATGGCGCTGCTCGACGCGCACATTCGCAAAGTCGGGCCGGACAAAGCCGTCGGCGGCAAAGGCTTCGACAATTATTCGTGGCACACCGATCTGCCGCCCGGCCATCCGATGGTGACGGGACAGCAAACGGTTGAGTTCGATCTTTCCGCTGTTGAACACGCCAAGACTGTTGTCGTGTGGGGCATGAACTGGATTTCCACGAAAATGCCTGACGCGCATTGGCTGACCGAAGCGCGATTGAAAGGCACGCGCGTGGTCGTCATCGCTTGCGAGTATTCGTCCACGTCCAGCAAAGGCGATGATGTGCTTGTGGTTCGCCCCGGCACGACACCCGCTTTGGCGCTGGGCTTTGCGAACGTCATTCTGCGCGAAGGGTTGTGGGACAAAGAATACGTGCGGCAGTGGACGGACCTGCCGGTGTTGGTGCGGATGGATTCATTGAAATATCTGCGCGCACAGGATGTGTTCGGCCAAAACCTGGCTGCACTGAAAAACACGGTCGTGCTGAAACCGGAAGACAAGGAGCCGGCTCCGGCGGCGCAAACTTCGCAGAATTACACGACCGAAAAACTGCGCAGCGAATGGGGCGATTACGTTTGGTGGGATCGCGCAACGAACGCGCCGAAAATGATGACGCGCGACGAAGTCGGCAAAAATTCCAAAATCGGCGATGCGCTGCTGGAAGGTTCCATCGAAGTCACACTGGCCGACGGCAAGAAAGTTCGCTGCCGTCCGGTCTTTGATCTGGTCAAAGAATACGCCGCGCATTTCGATCCGAAGACGACGGAAGAAATCACCTGGGCACCCGCGGCAGCGGTGGAATCGCTTGCCCGCCATTTTGCGCAAAATCCCGGCACGACGCTCTTTGCCACCGGGATGGGGCCGAATCAGTTTTTCAATAACGACAACAAAGACCGCGACATCTTCTTACTGGCCGCGTTGACCGGCAACGTCGGCAAAGTCGGCGGCAACGTCGGTTCTTATGCGGGCAATTATCGCGTGGCGCTGTTCAACGGCTGCCCGCAATACATCAACGAAAATCCCTTCGACATCGAACTCGATCCGGCAAAGCCCGCGCGCCCGAAACAATACTGGCGTGCTGAATCGGCGCATTATTACAACCACGAAGACCATCCGCTGCGCGTCGGCAACAAGCTGCTGACCGGTTCAACGCACATGCCGACGCCCACCAAATCCATGTGGTTCGCCAACGCGAACTCGATTCTGGGCAACGTCAAATGGCATTACAACACGGTGGTCAATGTGCTGCCGCGCATCGAAATGATTGCGGTGAATGAATGGTGGTGGACGGCTTCGTGTGAATGGGCGGACGTGGTTTTCGGCGTGGATTCGTGGGCGGAATTGAAGCATCCCGATATGACGGCTTCGGTGACGAATCCGTTTTTATCGGTCTTTCCGCGCACGCCGATCCCGCGCATCTTCAACACGCTTGGCGATATTGAGGTGTTGGCGCTGGTCGGCGCGGAAATGGCGAAGCTGACGGGCGACAACCGCTTCAACGATTACTGGAAATTCGTCCGCGAAAATCGCACCGATGTTTACCTGCAACGAGTGCTCGATCATTCGACCAACACCAAGGGCTACAAGTTCACTGACCTCGAAGCGAAAGCTTTGGAAGGCGTGCCCGCCTTGATGAATAGCCGCACCACCCCAAAAGCCGTTGGCTTCGATCAACTGACGGATTCGACGCCGTGGTACACCAAGAGCGGTCGGCTGGAAATGTACCGCGAAGAAAACGAATTCATCGAAGCCGGTGAAAACCTGCCCGTGCATCGCGAGCCTGTGGATTCGACATTTTACGAACCGAACATCATCGTTGCGCCCAAACACGAAGCTTTGCGCCCGGACGGGCCTGAAAAATACGGCGTCAAACGCGACGATCTGTCGTGCGAAACGCGCTGCGGGCGCAACGTGGTGTATTCGTGGGCGGAAGCCAAAAAGACCGCGCATCCGCTGATGAAAGACGGCTTCAAGTTCATCTTCCACACGCCGAAATATCGCCATGGTTCGCACACCACGCCTGTGGATGTGGACATGATCGCCGTGCTGTTCGGGCCGTTCGGCGATTTGCATCGGCGCGATAAACGCATGCCATTTGTGACGGAAGGTTACGTGGACATCAATCCGACCGACGCGCGCGAACTGGGCGTGGCGGATGGTGATTACGTTTGGATTGATCCAGACCCTGAAGACCGTCCATTCCGTGGTTGGAAAGAAAACAAGAAGGATTACGAATTTTCGCGCCTGCTTTGTCGCGCGCGGTATTACCCCGGCACTCCGCGAGGCGTGACGCGCATGTGGTTCAACATGTACGCCGCCACGCCCGGCTCGGTGCAGGGACAGAAAGAGCGCGCCGACGGTTTGGCCAAAAACCCGCGCACGAATTATCAGGCGATGTTCCGTTCCGGTTCGCATCAATCTGCGACACGCGGCTGGTTGAAGCCCACGCTGATGACCGATTCGCTGGTGCGCAAAGGGACATTCGGACAAGGCATCGGAAAAGGCTTTATGCCTGACGTGCATTGCCCGACCGGCGCGCCGCGCGAATCCTTCGTCAAAATCACGAAAGCCGAACCCGGTGGCATCGAAGGCCACGAACTCTGGCGTCCGGCGGAAATCGGCATTCGACCGAAGTACGAATCCGAAGCGATGCAGAAATATCTGGCTGGCGGCTTTGTTGTTGAATAGCAATGTTCGACAAGCTGCCAGCTTGTCGGAGGACTTGCGAGAGACGCGCCTCTCCCTTAACTCGCGCTTTATGAAGCCACGACAAGCTGGCAGCTTGTCGGACATTTTTAGGAGACGATTATGGCTCGTGTACACAATTGGCAACTTGGCAGAGAGATGTCGTACTGGTATCCCGAAAGCCGTCCGAACAAACAATTCGCGGCGGTCTTCGACACCAACAAATGCATTGCCTGCCAGACCTGCACGCTGGCTTGCAAAACGACGTGGACTTCCGGTCTGGGGCAGGAATACATGCTCTGGAACAACGTCGAAACCAAACCTTACGGCTTTTATCCGCTGGCGTGGGATTTGAAGCTGCTGGAAATGCTCGACGGCCAGAAATGGAGCGAGCAGGAATACGAAGGCCAGAAGCTGCACACTTACGAAGGCCAGACGATTTTCGAATCCGCTCCGGCGGGCGAACGCGTGTTGGGTTGGCGACCGGAAGACATTGATTACGCTTACCCGAACGTCGGCGAAGACGATTGCGCCGGGCAGGTGGATGGCGGCGCGAGTTTTTCGCTACAACACATGGCGCAGCACATGGCCTGGTTTTATTACCTGGCGCGCATCTGCAATCACTGCACCTATCCGGCGTGTCTGGCTTCGTGCCCGCGAGGTTCGATTTACAAACGCCCCGAAGACGGCATCGTGCTGGTGGATCAAGGCCGCTGTCGCGGTTATCAGGAATGTGTCAAAGGCTGTCCGTACAAAAAAGTCTTTTACAACGCAATGACAGGCACTTCGGAAAAGTGCATCGCCTGTTTTCCGAAGATCGAACAAGGCATTCAGCCGCAGTGTTTTGAAAATTGCATCGGCAAAATCCGCCTCGCGGGATTCATCAACACACCCGACAAAGCGCAGGCGGACAATCCAATTGATTACCTGGTTCACATTCGCAAAGTCGCGTTGCCGCTGTTTCCGCAACTCGGTCTGGAACCGAATGTGTATTACATCCCGCCGATTCACGTGCCGCATTCGTTCACAAAACAGATGTTTGGTCCCGGCGTAGACGATGCGGTCAAGACGTATCGCAACGCACCGAACGATCCTGATTTGCAAGGGCTGCTGGCACTGTTCGGTTCGTCGGAGCAGATGATGACGCGCTGGCGGCGGCAAGGGGAGTTTGTCAGCGGTATGAGAGATGACGGCAGCGAAGTCGTGCGCGTGCCGATCAAAGAGCCTGTTCACGTGCGACAACCTTATGACCGGCTCTATCAAATCACTCGCACGAATTGTCCGTAAGGAGGCAAGCGTATGAATAACACCATTCGATTTTTTATTGCGCTGGCTTTGTTTAGTTTGACGGTTTCAGGTTGTCGCAGCGCCGTCGCCACTACGACCGAAGTTGTCGCTGTTCAATCGAGCACAGTTCCCGTTGCGCCAACTGACGCGGCTTGGGATGAGGTTCCTGAACATCCGGCCAGATTGTTGTTGCAGGATTTGGTCGAACCGCGCTTGATGCAGGCTTCAACCGCCGAAGTCCGCGTGCGCGCCATCACCAACGGCAGTGAAGTCGGGTTCCGTTTGGAATGGGATGACAAATCGAAAAACGATTTGCCAGGCCCGGCGCGTTTTCTGGACGCCTGTGCTGTGCAGGTTCCGGTCAAGCTGGAATCCAACGTGCCAGACCCGCAAATGGGTGGGGAAGGCAAGACGGTCGAAATCACGTATTGGCGCGCCGATTGGCAGGCTTCGGTGGATGGCCGCCCGGATTCGCTGAAAGAGATGTATCCGAACGCCAGCGTGGATGGGTATCCGTTTGAAGCACAATCGCTGGAAAAAGGCTCCGCCGCGCAACAGGAAATGGCGACTCGTTATGCCCCGGCGCGCGCGTTGGGCAATCGCCGCACAGGCCTGCGCGAAACGCCGGTCGAAGATTTGATCGCTGACGGACCCGGCTCGCTTTCACCTGCGCCAACAGCGAACGGGGCGGCTGGCTCAAAAGGCAAAGGCGTGAAATCCGACAAAGGTTGGTCGGTCGTCATTACGCGCAAGCTGCCGAATGGCTTGACTCCGGGCGGACGCACGCAAGTCGCTTTCGCCGTCTGGGAAGGCGGACACAACGAAACCGGCTCGCGCAAAATGCGCACTGGCTGGGTTCCACTGTTGATGAAGCCGATGAAAGGAGCGGAAGCAAAATGACCACCGCAACAGCCACAGCGCAAACTCGATTGCTGCGCGAAGCCGCCGAATGGCGTTTGCTGGGTTTGCTGTTTGAATGCCCTTCGCCAACATGGCGCGAACAGGTCGCGGCGTTGGCAACGGAAATTTCCGACGCCGGCTTGCGCGCCGCCGCCCAAGCCGCGCAGCGCGAAGCGAGCGAAGGTCTGTATCATTCGATTTTCGGTCCTGGCGGCCCCGCGCCGGGACGCGAAATCAGTTATCGCGATTGGGCGCAACCGGGATATTTGCTGTCGGAATTGACCAGCTACTACGACGCCTTTGCTTATCAATCGAAAATTGTCGAAGCGCCGGATCACGTTTCGGTCGAAACAGGTTTCATCGCGTATTTGAAATTGAAAGAAGCCTACGCCGAATCCCGCGGCGATGACGAACACGCCGCCATCACGCGCGGAGCCGCAGAGCGATTCATCAACGAACATCTTTCGGCGATGGCAGAACCGCTCACCGCTTCGCTGGAACATTCCGGCATCGAATATCTGGCGTTGGCGGGAAAAGCCTTGCTGGCGCGCGTTGGTCCGAAACGTGCTCAATCGCCCGGACACAATCTGCCAATTCTGGTTGCCGATGAGGAGACGGAGTTTGCCTGCGCGGAAGTTTGATTTGTGACGATCAAAATGCGGAGTTCTACACACCCGCTCCTGATTCGTTTTCTCAGCCTTGTCGAAATTTTCTTGCATTCACCTGATTTCAGTAAAACAATCAAAGGCATACCTGTTGCTGTCACCTGGTTCAAAATTGACTTTGTGGGGAAAAGCCCTCACTTGCTGACGAAAATAGAAATGAAAATCCGAACATTGAGACGAATCATTCTTGCCGGATTGGTGGGCATGGCTGTCGGCGTTGGTGTTTACACTTTTGTATACGCCAAAGGTTATTCCTATATGACCAACGATCCGCAATCCTGCGCCAATTGCCATGTGATGAACGAACAATACGATGGATGGATGAAGTCTTCGCATCGCGCGGTGGCGACATGCAACGATTGCCACACGCCGCCGGGCGTCATCGGCAAATATGCGACCAAAGCTTCCAACGGTTTCTGGCATTCGTTTTACTTCACCACTGGCGGGTTTCACGAACCGATTCAAATTGGCAAACGCAATCTGGAAATCACTGAACAATCCTGCATGAAATGCCATGCCGATCTGACGCAGGGAATTTCGGCGCATTCGGCAAAAAGCGATGAAGGTGTTTCCTGCGTGCGTTGCCATCGTTCGGTTGGACACATGCACTAAACGCGCGTTCGTAGTTCCGCCTTCAGGCGGGAGCGTTCATTTGCGCAAACCGCCTGAAGGCGGAACTGCGAACATGACAAACGAGAAAATCATGACTGACAAAACTCAAGCACCCAACGAAACCATTTGGAGCCGACGACGATTCGTCTTGCTGACGGCGTTGATCGCCACGCTGGCCACCATCGGCGGCGTCGCTCTGCTCATCAATATCTTCGAGCACAGACAGGAAGGCAAGAATCCGTTTTATCGCGTTGTTGATTTGAACGACGAAACCGAAGACCCGGCCATCTGGGGCAAGAACTTTCCGCTTCAATACGATGATTACAAACGCACGGTAGACATGGTGCGCACGCGATTCGGCGGCAGCGAAGCCGAACCGCGCACGCCGACCAGCTTCGATCCGCGCCACATCGTCGCGCAGTCCAAGATAGAAGAAGACCCCAGACTGAAAACAATGTGGGCGGGCTACGCTTTTTCCAAAGATTTTCGCGAAGAGCGCGGCCACGCTTTTATGCTCGACGATCAGACCTTCACCGAGCGCCAACTGGTGGTTAAACAACCCGGAACCTGCATGCATTGCCACGCTTCGGTGTATGTGCCTTACAAAAAACTCGGCGGCGGCGATTTGATCAAAGGCTTCGAGATCATGAACCAGATGCCGTACACCGAAGCGCGCACCAAGGTTTCGCATCCAGTCACCTGCATTGATTGCCACGATTCAGCGACATTGCAGTTGCGCATCACCCGCCCTGGCTTCATCGAAGGCATGCGCGCTTACAAGGCGTCGCAGGGCGTGCAAAATTACGATGTGAATGCGATGGCCACGCGGCAGGAAATGCGCTCGTTCGTTTGCGGCCAGTGCCACGTCGAGTATTACTTCAAGGGGCCTGAAAAACGGTTGGTCTATCCTTGGGCGAAAGGGCTGAAGGTGGACGAAATCATGGCCTATTACGAAGAAGTCGGTTTCAAGGATTGGACTCACGCCGATACCGGAGCGCCAGCGTTGAAAGCGCAACACCCTGAATTCGAGTTGTACCAGCAGGGCATTCACGCGCGTTCGGGCGTTTCCTGCGCCGATTGCCACATGCCTTACAAACGCGAAGGCGCGATGAAAATCAGCGACCATCACGTCAACAGTCCGCTGCTGAAACTCAACCGTTCGTGCCAGACCTGTCACAAATGGCCGGAAGAGGAATTAAAGGCGCGCGTCGAGACCATTCAGGAACGGCATTTCAAACTGCGCAACATCGCCATGGATGCGTTGATGGATTTGATCGCCGATTTGAAAGCCGCCAAGCTGGCCAATCGCAGCGACGCCGGAATGGCCGCCGCGCAAAACTTCCAGCGCAAAGCGCAGTTTTATCTGGATTTCGTCGAAGCGGAAAACTCCACCGGATTCCACGCGCCGCAGGAAGCCGCGCGCATTCTGGGCGAATCCATCAATTTCTCGCGGCAAGGGCAGAATTCGCTGCGCGGCGCTGTGCCCGCCGCTACGCCACAAGCGCAGAAAGTCGCCCTGAAGGCCAAATAGATTGCCGCGACGCTGCCGACTGATTCACAAGAGCGCGATTTGTTGAGAGAACGAATCGCGCTCTTTTTTTGCTTGCGGCGAGATTTTGGCCTGGTCAGGCAAGCTGATTGCACTGCAAGCAGATGTCCTGGAGGGATGGACTTATGTTTTTCATCAAATCAAAGAGTTTATGGGCTGGAATGATTCTGGCGTTGTGTCTGGGTGTGGAAATTGACGCACAAACTCAGACCGGCAGTGAGCAATCTGCGCAATTGGCCGCAACGAATGTCGCAAAAGAAACCGTCAAACCTGCGCCATCTCCAACTCCAATCAAAATCGGCAGTCTGACTTTGAGCGGCAGTTTGCGACTGCGAATGGAAAGCTGGTATTGGTTTGAATCGAACACCGCCGAAAACAACTACAACTTCGGCGCGGCCACATTGCGCGTGGCGCTCAGCCAGCAGTTGGAAAAATTCGAGTGGCAGGTGGAAGCCGCCGCTCCGCTGATGATTGGGTTGCCGAACAATGCCATTGCTCCGGCTCCGCAAGGCCAACTGGGATTGGGCGCGGCTTATTACGCCGCCAACGGTCGGCAAGACGGCAGTATTTTCATCAAACAAGGCTTTATTCGGTTCAAAGGTCTTGGCGGCGACAAAGCCAGTAGCTTGAAACTCGGACGCTTTGAATTCAGCGATGGGTTGGAAACCACCCCTTCCGACGCTTCGCTGGCGACGATCAAACGCGATCATATTTCGCAACGATTGATCGGCCCCTTCGGCTTCACGCACGTCGGACGCAGCTTCGACGGCGTGCATTTTTTCCGTAACGCCAAAGTCGGCAACTTCACCTTTGTCGGCGCACGGCCAACCGAAGGCGTGTTCCAACTGCGCGGCTGGAATCAACTGGACGTGGATTTTTACTACGGTTCATTCAACAAAAGTTTCAAGACCAAAACTTCGGAAAGCGATTTCCGCGTGTTCGCGCTGCATTACCACGATGGCCGGCGCGTGTTGAAAACCGACAACCGTCCGCAAGCCGTGCGCGCCGCCGACACTGAAAACATTCGCGTCAACACGTTTGGCGGGCATTACATCGGCGTAACGAAAGCAGGCATGGGCAAAGCTGACGTATTGTTTTGGGGAGCGGGCCAATTCGGCGATTGGGGAAAGCTGAATCATCGCGCGGCTGCCATTGCTGCCGAAGCCGGGTATCAGTTCGGCGGCAACAAAACCGCCGACAAGATCAACCCCCTAAAAACAATATGGATTCGCGCCGGTTATTTCCGCAGCACAGGCGACGGCGATCCGAACGACACAACGCACGGAACATTTTTCCAGGCTTTGCCGACGCCGCGCATTTACGCGCGAACTCCGTTTTTCAACATGATGAACAACGAAGACAGCTTCGTTCAGTTGCGGCTGAAACCGCATGCCAGAGTGACCCTACGAACCGACGCGCATTATTTGCGACTGAGCAGCAAACGCGATTTGTGGTTTGTCGGCGGCGGAGCTTTTCAGAAACAAACTTTCGGTTTTGTCGGGCGAGCCGTCAACAACACCAAAACGCTGGGAACGTTTGTGGATGTCAGCGCAGACGTGACGATTACTCCAACCACTGTGATGACGTTTTATCTGGCTGGCGTGCGTGGCGGCAATGTCGCCGAAGGTATTTATACGGCAGGAAAAAATTTGCGATTTGCTTATCTGGAACTGACCAAACGATTTTAGTCCCCACTGTACCCTGAACAACGAAAAGCCCTGTCGAGCATCACCGCCTGGCAGGGCTTTTTGTGTTTTTACCGAAATGAATCAGGGTTGTCTGATTGGCCGTTTCAGAAAAACAGAGGCTTTGCCATAAGTCTCACCTTCCAAACCTGAAAGTAAATCGTGTTCTATGTCTTCGAATTTGCCGAGCTTGCTGATCCATTTTCCGGTTGGCAGTTGTCTGGCCACATGATTGGGAATACCGCTGCCATCAGTGTAAATAGCCAGCTTTTCAAACTCGGTTCAAGCTCGCCGGTTTCGCAATGCTCGAAGCCATGAATGATAAAGATTTTCGTCCAGGCTTGAATCGTATCTTCGCGGGGAACTCCCGGAGGCCAGTAATATCCGCGAACTCCTATACAGCCCGGATCCCAAAATTGCTTCGTATCCCGAAGGGCAAAGGCAACGCAGTTATAAGCAGGATCAATTTCACTGGTCGCCCGCCACTGATTACTCACCAATTGAGGAAAATCTTGTTCGATGTCTTCCTTCGGCATTTATGTCAGATATCCTTTCGACCTACCCCATTCAATCCAGGCTTCGACAGCTTCTTGGAATGTTGCGTTTGGCTGAGCTGGGTCTTCCCCAGTGATCGCATGCAAAGCCCACAACCAATGATCGGGGTTTTTCTGTAATTCAGCCAGAATCAGAGCTACTGCCGGTTGTCCCAAGCCAATGATTTTCTGGTAAGCAGGATGCAGCGCCATTTTTGATAAAGAAGAAATATATTTCGTTTCTTTTTTCCATTGCTCAGCCAATTGCTGAAAGCGCACTTCAAGACTGATGGCATTGGCGAATCCGTTCGTTTTCCCTGATGCCACTAACGAATCGTCCGCAATCGTGACGAGAACCTCGACTCTCTGGTTGGTTTTGGCCTGATATGGCGATTCGCCTTTCCATTCGATATGGTCGCCTTGCAAAACAGCAGAGTAAGTTTCGGACATACAGCCTCCTAACCTGAGCAGGTTTACCAACCCATCGCATACCGTCCGCGCCGCACATCTGCGCCCGCCTGAATCAGTTTGGTTTTCGCGTCGAAGATGACAATGGTCGGAGCAGCAGATGGAGCAAAATCGTCGCTGATTTCGACTTTGTGACCGCGCCGTTTCATTTCCGCCGCCAGAGCTTCGCCCATGCGTTTTTCCAGCGTCATGCTGCCCGGGCTGAACGTGTGATCGCTGAACGAGCTGACAAAATGCCGCGTCTCGAATCGTGCAGCTTCGACAGCCTGTTGCGGGTTCATGCCGAATTCGGTGATGTTGAACAACACCTGCATCAAGGCTTGATCCTGATTGTCACCGCCCGGAGTCGAAAGCGCGGCGAACGGCTGGCCTTCTTTCATCACCAATGTCGGCGACAATGTGATGCGCGGACGTTTGCCCCCTTTCAATTCGTTCGGATGGCCGCGTTCGAGCAGCGCGCTCTGCAACCGCGACGAAATCGGAATGCCTGTGTCTCCGGCAACGAACGCCGGAAGCCAGGCCCCGCTGGGAGTCGCTGAAAAGACGTTGCCTGCCGCGTCAATCACATTGACACAAGTCGTGTCGTGAGCGCGTTCGGCTTCGGGGATGTCAACTTGCGGCAGATTGAAGCCGATCAATTGCGCAAGGGCTTTTTTGTTCAGCGGATCGCCCGGACGCTGTTCCAGCGAAGCCGATTTCGGATCAATCAGCGTGCGGCGCACGTCGGCATATTCCCGCGACAGCAATTCCGCGCCGGGAACTTTTACGAAACGCGGATCGGCGTAATATCGGTCGCGGTCGGCAAAAGCGAGCTTGATGGCTTCGGTGATGGTGTGGACGTAATCAGGCGAATTGTGCCCCATCGCTTTCAGGTCATAAGGTTCCAGCAGGTTCAGCGCCTGCAACATGGCAGGCCCCTGCGACCAGAATCCGACCTTGTAAACCTCGTACCCGTGAAAACTGACTTTGGTTGGCTGGTCAATGTCGGCTCGGAACGCGGCCATATCGCCCGTGCGCAACAAACCGCCAGCTTTTTCAATGGCGTCGCAATAGCGTTTGGCCAACGGGCCGCGGTAAAAATAATCGCGCACGGCTTCCAGCGCAGCGACGCGTCCACGCCGAACGTTTTTCTTTTCGACGGCGATAAGTTCGCGCAAGGTTCGCGCCAGATTCTTTTGGACGAAAATATCGCCGACTTTGGGAATTTCGCCGTTTGGCAAAAAGATGTCGGTCGTGTCTTTCCACTTTTCATAAGCCGGGCGGGTGTTTTTGATGTATTGCACGCGCAGTTCGTCAATCGGGAATCCGTCGGCCAGATCAATCGCCGGTTGCATGACATCGGCCAGCTTCATGGTGCCGTAATTTTGCAAAGCGACGATCATCGCATCCAGCACGCCGGGCACGGTCGCCGCTGTCGGCCCGGTCGAAGGAATCACAGCAGGCTTGGACGGATCTTTGCGCTGCTGCTCGAAAAATTCGATGGTCGCCAGCTTCGGAGCCTGCCCTTGTCCGTTGATCGTGATTGGCTGCGGCTTACCCGCCATTTTGATGATGACAGGGACTTCTCCGCCAAAGGCAAAGTGCGAAAATTCGATCACCGAAGCGGCCAGCGTCGCCGCCACTCCGGCGTCTATGGCGTTGCCGCCTTTGTGCAACATACGCATTCCGGCTTCGGCCACCAGCGGATGGCCACCAGCGACAATGGCGCGCGTGCCGCGCACTGTCGGGCGATAGGTCAAGGTTTGAGCGAAACTTGGAACGATCATCGAAATCGCAAACGCGATGACAGACAGTCTGACCAGCAATCGTGATGTCATGGTATTTCTCCGGGATTCGAGCTTGGTTTGGACGGTCATCTTCCCCCAAACCCGCAGACTCGCACAAGGCTGCGCGGCTGTGCTAAATTTTTGGCGTCAGTTCAAGAAATTCAACTTCAGAACGTTCAAGGAGGTAGAAAAAACAAGTTATGCCAATTTACGAGTACGTTTGTCAGAAATGCGGTCACCATCTGGAAATCATGCAGAAGATGAGCGACAAGCCGCTGAGCAAATGTCCCGAATGCAAAGGCAAGCTCGAAAAAATCTTTTCGCAAACCAGTTTTCAACTGAAAGGTTCGGGCTGGTATGTCAGTGATTACGTCAACAAAGGCAAATCGGAAAAATCCGATAAGGCCGACAAAGCTGATAAACCAGATAAAGCCGACAAGAGCGAAAAGAAAGAAACTGCGGCAGCGGCCACCAGCGCTTGAATGCGAATGCGCGGCGCGTGCGCTGCTTGTGAGTGAACTTTCAGTGAGGTAACGCTATGAAAACCACAGAAGCTCAAATGACCAACTCTTTCGTCGGAGAGGCTCCGTCTCTCCGTCTCTCCGTCTCTCTGTCTTTCTGTCTGGGGCTTCTGTGGTTGCTGATTTTCGCCGTCAACACACTGGCGCAATCCGGACGCACTCCGGTGTCCGGTCGGCGGACGACGGTGTTGCACGTGCTGGCGCAACGAACGGAAGACCCGAACAAGCCCAAACCGCTGTTGGCGGGCAGCGGCAATCAAAATGAAGAGCAGGAAAAAATCGTTCAACGAGGCGTGCTGGAACTGTTCGACGGCGGCGTGCAGCAAAAGATCGAAGCCTTTTCGCCCGACCCGACTCCGGCGCGCATTGTCGTGCTGATGGACAATTCGCTGACGCTGCAAGCCGATGTCGCCAAGTTGGCAGCAGTTCCGGCGGCCTTTGCGCCGGAAATTTACGAAGGCGATAAAGTGATGGTCATCGGTTACGACCTGAAGCCGGAAATCATCACGGATTTCACAGACGTTCCCAAAGACCTGCAAAACACCAAAGACCTGCTTCGCAAAACCGACCAGCCGAAATTGTTCGATGCGCTGAATGTGGTGATGGAAGACGTGCTGCGCCCGGAAGTCGGTTTTTCCAAACGTGTGATTGTGATTGTCGGCGATGGGCTGGATCGCGACAGCGTGATTAAATTCGACGAAATTCTGTCCAAGCTGCAAAACGAAAACATCACCGTGTACGCCATACAGGTGCGCGACCGCACGCGAGGCGCTCTGCGTAAAGACGCTCCCAAAGCCGGGGACGCGCTGAGGCTGTTGACCGACGGCACGGGCGGCAGAATTTTCAAGATCGAAGACGACGTCAAACAATCGGTCAAGGAAATCTGCGACGAACTCCGCAACGACCGTTATCAACTGACTTACTTTCCCGACGGCATCAACGCCATCAACAAACGCTTGCTGTTGCTGACAACCACCGACGCCACGCTCAAGCTGCGGTACAAAGGCTGGCATCCGCCGGTGAAGCAATAGGTGAATAGTCCATGGAAACGAAAACAATAGATTTGCAAGCTCAGCCTTCTCTTAATGATTTGCTTTCGGTAGTGGCATCCGGAGCCGATGTTGTTTTGACTGAAAATAGCGAGCCGCTGGCCAGACTGACATCTCTCAAAACAACCGCCAAGCCGCGCAGGCCTGGGTTACATGCCGGGGCAATTCAGATGAGCGAAGATTTTGATGAGCCGTTGCCGGATGAGTTTTGGATTCGAGATTGATTTAGACTGGTTCCGGCAGGAGTTAGAATGTGAAGAAACTGTTTAGATTCTTGGCCACTCTTTCCTTACTGCTCATAGCTGCTTCCTTCGCTACCTGCATTTTTGGTGTTCAACACGAAATCAACAAAATCCCGCCTGAACGTCGCGCTCCAATGAGCGACTTTGATTGGATCGGAATTGAATGGATTTTTCTCGGCATGGCGATCCAGTCTGTCGCAGTTCTCCTTGCCGCCACATCAGTTGTGCTCTGGCTCCTTCAAAGGCGGCGGGCAAAAAAGCCGGAAAGACCGTCTGAGCCAAATCAGTTTGCCGCAATTTCCACCTTGTAATCTTCAATCACCGGATTCGAGAGCACATCGTGAGCGAACTTTTCGACCTGTGCGCGGGCTTGCGCCTGATCCAGCGAGGCGTCGAGTTTGATCTCGAAGTATTTGCCTTGTCGCACATCGGCGATTCCGGCAAATCCGATGGTTTCGGCGGCGTGGTGAACAGCTTTGCCTTGCGGGTCGAGGACTCCGTTTTTCAGCGTGACGTAAACTTTTGCGAGCATAGATTGATTCCTTCCCAAAATTATTTCGATTGTTCCAACGGCAATGCACCGCTGTATTTATCAATGCCGGTAAAAACGCGTTCAAAGATTCGATCCACGTTCTTGAGTTGAGTGCGCACGTCAAACGCGCGTTCGATTTGTTCCGCTGTGATCGTGCGCGAAATGTCCGGGTCTTGTTTGACCAGTTCGCGGAAATCCAGGCCTTCGTCCCAGGATTTCAGCGCGTTGCGCTGCACCCAGTAATAGGCTTCTTCGCGTTGAGCGCCGCCCGCCGCCAATTCCAGCAACAACTGACCGGAAAACACCAACCCGCGCGTCGCGTTCAGGTTTTCCATCATGCGTTCGGGTTTGACGACCAGCGTGTCGAGAAGTGAAGTCGTTTTGGCGATCAGGTAATCGGTCGAAATGCAGGCGTCGGGCAGGATGACGCGTTCGGCTCCCGAATGCGAGATGTCGCGTTCATGCCAGAGCGCGTTGTTTTCCAGCGCCGTCACCGCGTAGCCGCGAACCACGCGCGCCAAGCCGCATATCCGTTCGGACAAAATCGGGTTGCGTTTGTGCGGCATCGCCGACGAACCTTTTTGGCCGGGTTTGAAAAATTCGTGCGCTTCGCGGACTTCGGTGCGCTGCCAGTGGCGAACCTGCAGCGCGATTTTTTCCAACGATGAAGCGATGATCGCCAGCGTGCAGACAAATTCACTGTATCGGTCGCGCTGAATGACTTGCGTCGAAACGCTGGCCGGTCGTAATCCAAGCAGGAAACAAACGCGCTCTTCGATGTCGGGATCGAGGTGCGCGAAGGCTCCGACCGCGCCAGACAATTTGCCGTAACTGACGCCCGCGCGAGCGCGCGTCATGCGGTCAATGTTGCGACGGTTTTCCTCAAACCACAGCGCGAAGGTCAGCCCCAGCGTAGTCGGTTCGGCGTGAATGCCATGCGTGCGACCGATCATCGGCGTGTCTTTGAATTCCAGCGCGCGGCGTTTCAACACGTCACTGAAGGTTTGCAGCTTCGCCAGCAACAAATCGCCCGCTTCAACCAGCAACAAGGCATTTGCCGTGTCCACCACGTCTGACGATGTCAGGCCAAAATGCACCCAGCGCGCTTCGGGGCCGATGTTTTCGGCAAGGTTCGTCGTGAAGGCAATGACATCGTGGTCGAGCGTCTTTTCCAGTTCGTGAATGCGCTCGACGGAAAAAGCCGCGCGTTGGCGAATGGGTTCGACCACATCGGCGGGAATGTTTCCAGCTTCGGCGTTGGCCTGGCAAGCGGCCAATTCCACATCCAGCCATTTGCGAAACTTGTTTTCTTCGGTCCAGATCGCGCCCATTTCGGGCAAGGTGTAACGTTTAATCATTTTTTTTTCGGAAATTTTAGACAGGATTTTCAGGATTTCTCAGGATGAAGGATTAAACCAAGCCCGTTCGACCAAATCCTGAATAATCTTGTTCATTCTGTCAAAATTTACCTGGCTTTACTTTACGATTGTCGTGAGCGAGAAAAGCACATCACGCTGATGGCCGCCGCCGCAATTGGAACCAGCCAGTGCCATGTCTCACGTTCTCCTTTGGCAAATAGCAACGCCAGCGTCCAGCCAATGGCGGCGATGGCCAGACCGAATCCGGCTCGGCGGTATGCGCTTGTCAATTCTTTCCGTTCTTCGGTCATCGAGTCATCGTTTTTCGATTGTCGTTCAGTTCGTCAGGGATGTAATAGCTGCTTCGCGAACGCAAGCTGATGCCTTTTCGTGCGGCAATCACCTGGATCGAACGCTTGTCTTCCAGCGTCGGCGTGCGTTCGGTCAGGAATGACAAACTGTATTGCGCGCCGATTTCACGCGAGACCTGCCGATGCGCAAGAATCAGATCGTTGTGACTTGCTGGCAATAAAAACTCGCCGCCGCTGACTTCAGCCAATACCCGCAATTCCGCCGTCGCGCCTTCCAGCATCGAAGCATATCGCCGCAATTCGGCAATACGTTTGGCGGCGTTCATTCCGCCCGGTTCGTGACGGGATTTCCAGCCAATGGCCAGTTCCAGTTCGCGTTGCAGCGCATCCGCCCAGCCGACGACGAACACCGACGCGCGTGATTTTTCCAGCGCCAGCATCGCTTTTGACTTTCCGGTTTTGCTGTTTGAATCCAGTCCGTCGGTAATCAGCACGACGATGCGGCGACCGTTCGGTTGCGATTGCAATTTGTCGGCGGCCAGTTTCAGCGCGTCGTGATAACTGGCTTTGATGCCGACGCGATATTTCGACGCCAGCGAATTGAGCGCCTGCTGGCGGTCGTTCGTCCAATCCTGAATCAATTGCACGCGGTCGTGGTATTGAATGATGGCAATCTGGTCTTCCGGCGAGAGCATGGAAACGAACATATTGGCAAACTGTCGCGTCGTCGGATTGGTGATGACCTGATAGTCGGGGCCTTTTTCCCACATCGGGCGTTCGCCTTTTCCGTAAACTTCCGTCGTGGCGTTTTTGTATGTGCCGAATTCGTTGCTGCAATCCATCACCAACACTATGTTCGCCGGTTCGCGTTTGACGCGGGTCACCTGACGGCCTTCGCCTTCTTCCAGCACGATCACGTCTTTGGTTTCCAAATCGTCCACGAACTTGCCATCGGCGTCATAGGCCATCAACGGCAAGACGACTTCGCGCGTTTCAATTCTGAGCGGCGGAGCTTCGCCGGGTTTGGTTGGCGGCTCGCCGGGTTTTTGCTGTGGACGGCGACCGGATTGCGCAGTTGCAGTCAGAGGTAAAAGCAGCAACAACAAGGCAAAAGGCAAAAGGCAAATGTCAAAAGTCAAAAATGCGGACGGTCGAATTTCCGCGCTCCATTTTTGCCTTTTGCCTTTTGCTTTTTGCCTTTTGATTTTCATAACTCGATCCATCCCGCCGGTCGGTCGTAAGGAGCGACTTTCACACGCTGTTCCGCGTTGGCGGAAAACAATGGCGCACGCGCCTGCAATGCCTGAATCGCGGCCAGCCGCGCGACATCAGGGTGATTGGTGTTTTGCGACAAATGCGCCAGTACGATGTGGTCGGCTTTGCCGTCGAAATCTTCCTTCAGAAAACGTGCCATTTCGTCATTCGACGTGTGTCCATGCCGACTCATGATTCGCTGCTTCAACGCCCAAGGGTAATACGTGCAAGCGCGCAGCATTTCGGTTTCGTAATTGGCTTCGATAATCAGCAGATCGCAGCCCCGAAATCGCTCAGCCGCCAGATTGTTGATGTAACCCAGATCAACGGCGATTCCCATTTTGACGCCAGCGGATTCGACCGTAAATGCCATTGGGTCGGCGGCGTCGTGCGGAATCTTGAACGGGCTGAAGCGGAACGCCCCGACCTGGAAATCTTGCGAATCCCGGATGGCTTCGGCCTGACGAACGTGTTTGGCCTTGTCCGT
Source organism: uncultured Heliomicrobium sp. (assembly GCA_964470555.1). Classification (GTDB taxonomy): domain Bacteria; phylum Acidobacteriota; class Blastocatellia; order RBC074; family RBC074; genus RBC074. The sequence continues at coordinate 99,901 of CAYYDG010000010.1, read as the reverse complement.
CAGATTGCAGGCGTTGAGCGTCGCCGTTGAAACATACACCGGCACGCCGAGTTGTTTGCAAAGCATGCCCAGCCCGCGGGCGTGGTCGCCGTGTTCGTGCGTGATGACAATGGCGTCGAGTCGAGCCGGGTCTTCGCCGACGGCTTGAATGCGGCGAACGGTTTCGCGCGCGCTCAATCCGCAATCAATCAGGACGCGAGTTTCGCCAGCGACCAACAAAGTCGCATTGCCGGAACTGCCACTGCCAAGAACGCAAACACGCATGTAATGAATTTCGGTGACGAATGAGATGTGGAATTGAGCGCGCATCTTAGCAAACGCACTTCGCGAACAAAAACCAGCGACGAATGACACTTTTGCAATTTGGCTCAAACCATCTGCAATGCCGTCCGGACGGTGTTGCAATGCGCTTCGACCGTGTCGTTGACATCTTTCGCGTATCCGCCGCCCATCGTGGTGACGACCGGCAAAGTGCGCTCGCGGCACGCGCCGATGACGAATTCGTCGCGTCGTTTCAGCCCGTCAATCGTCAGTTTCAACTTGCCCAGCCGGTCGCGTTCAAACGGATCAACGCCCGCCTGGTAAAACACAAAATCGGGTTTGAAATTGTCCAGAATCTCGCCGACGTGTTGTCGCAAGATCGTCAGATAGTTTTGGTCGCTGACGCCGTTGGGCAAATGAACGTCTCTGTGGCTTCGTTCTTTGCGGGCAGGGAAGTTTTTTTCGCCGTGAATCGAAAACGTGAACACGCGTGGATCGTCATGAAAAATCGCCGCCGTGCCGTTGCCCTGATGCACGTCGCAATCAATCACGGCGATGCGTTCCGCCAATCCATCGCGTTGCAACACGCGCGCGGCAATCGCAATGTCGTTCAGCACGCAATAACCTTCGCCGTGATCGGGGTAGGCGTGATGAGTGCCGCCAGCCAGATTCGACGCCACGCCGTCTTTCAACGCGGCTTTGGCGGCCAGAATCGTCCCTTGCGTTGAAGCGCGCGACCGCCGCACCAGCGCTTCCGACCAGGGAAATCCGATGCGCCGGACTTCGTGCGTGGTCAATTCGCCGCGCACGCAGCGAAACCAATACTCTTCTGTATGAACCAGCAAAATATCTTCGTCGCTGGCCAGCGGAGGTTCGGTCAAATGCCAGTGTGTGATTGCGCCTTCGGCCAGCAAACGGTCGCGCACCAGCCGATATTTCCCCATCGGGAACGGGTGCGCTTCAGGCAGCGGAACGGCGTAACGGTCGGAGTAACAAACTTTCATGGCGAGTAGTCGGTAGTCGGGATTCGGTGGCCGGTAGTGCAAGCGATCTTCAGTCACTGACTCCCGACTCCTGACTCCCGATTACTCATCTTTGATTGGAATCGGTTTTCGATTTTCGTCCACGGCGACGTAAACGGCTTCGGCTTCCATAACGCGGGCAATGTTGTCGCTGTCGCGGTATCGCATGGCTTCGACGATGATGCTGACGGTGACGGACGTGCGTCCCACTTTGATCGTGCGCGTATAAAAGCTGACCACGTCACCGACAAAAACCGGCGCGATGAATTCAATGCCGCGCATGGCCACGGTGACAAACAGTTTGTCGGCGTGTTTGCGCGCTTCGATGCCACCGGCCTGGTCCAACTGGCTCAGGATGACTCCGCCGAAAATGGTTCCACCGGGGTTGGTATCGCGCGGCAACATGGAAACTCGAATGGCCAGGTCGCCGATGTCGCAAGGTTGATCTCTTCTGGGTTCATTCATAGGCGGCGTATCGTAGCCCGCAGTGGCGCGATTTTCCAAACTGCGTCAAAATCCCTGCCATGCAAGACAATCAACTGCTCAAACACCGCGCTCAGGAGTTTTTTTCCGGCTTACAGGATCAGATTTGCCGGGCGCTGGAAGAAGCTGACGGGCAAGCGCGATTCCGCGAAGACAACTGGCAACGCGAAGGCGGCGGAGGCGGACGAACCCGCGTCATCGAAAACGGCGCCGTTTTTGAAAAAGGCGGCGTCAATTTTTCCGCCGTTGCCGGAACTCTGCCGGAAGAGTTTGCCGCCAAAATCGGTCAGGAAGTTCCAAATGCCGCTGGCCGCGAATTTTTCGCCACAGGCATTTCGCTGGTGCTGCATCCGCGCAATCCTTATGTGCCGACCGTTCACGCCAACTTTCGGTATCTGGAAAAAGGCGCCGCCGCTTGGTTTGGCGGGGGCGCTGATTTGACGCCGTTTTACCCGTTTCGCGAAGACGTGGTTCATTTTCATCAAACGTTGAAGACAGCTTGCGACCGGCACGGCGCTGAGTTGTATACGCGATTCAAAAGCTGGTGCGACGAATACTTTTTCATTCGTCATCGCAACGAAACGCGAGGCGTCGGCGGCATTTTTTTCGATTATCTGGCGGACGAATCGGAGGCGCGTTTTGCGTTTGTGCGCGATGTCGGCGAAGCGTTTTTGCCTGCGTATTTGCCGATCATCGAAAAGCGCCGAAACAATTCATTTGGCGAACGCGAACGACAGTTTCAACTGATTCGCCGAGGCCGGTACGCCGAATTCAATCTGGTTTATGACCGTGGAACTGTTTTCGGTCTGGAAACGCGCGGCAGAACGGAATCCATTTTGATGTCGCTGCCGCCGCTGGCAAGCTGGGTTTACGATTACCGGCCTGAACCTGATTCGCCGGAAGCAGAAGCCTGGACTTATTTCACTCCGCAAGATTGGCTCGGTTGAGGTCTGGAAAACATCCGTGACGACAAAAGCGACTACAAGTTTGATCGAACATCTGTTCCGCGAACACGAGCGGTTTTTGTGGGGCGTTTGTTACCGCATGACCGGCAACGCCGCAGACGCCGATGATCTGGTGCAGGAAACTTTTATTCGCGCGATCAACAGCCCTCCGGCAAAACTCTATGAGCCGTTGCGTCCGTGGCTGGTTCAAGTGGCGATCAATCTCAGCCGCGATTTGCTGCGGCGCAGAAAGCGGCAGGCTTACGAAGGCATCTGGCTGCCTTCGCCGATTGAAACCGGGTCGAATAATTTTGACGATCAATTGGCGGTTGCGACCAATGACAATCCCGGCGCGCGTTATGATTTGCTGGAAAGCGTTTCGTTCGCCTTTTTGCTGGCGCTTGAAGCATTGACGCCATCCCAGCGTGCGGTGTTGCTGCTGCGCGATGTGTTCGATTATTCGGTCGCTGAAACCGCTGCCGCATTGGCCATGTCCGAACCGAACGTCAAAACGACATTGCATCGCGCGCGGCGGGCAATGAGCGAATACGACTGTTCGCGCCAGATTCCGACGCCGGAATTGCAACAGCGAACACGGCAAACCATGGAACAGTTTCTCGGCTTTCTGACCAACAACGATGTCGCCGGAATCGAAAATCTGCTGGCCCGCGACGTTCGCCAATTGAGCGATGGCGGCGGCGAGTTCATCACTGCGCGTCTGCCGGTCATCGGACGCGAAAAAGTCGCGCTGTTCAATTTGCGCATCGCCCGGTTGGCCAAGCTGACTGAAGTGCAGTTCGGTTGGCGAATGTTGAATGGGTTGCCTGCGCTGCTGGCAGAGTACCCACAAGCTCCGCCGCAATACGCAAAACGCATCGTGATGCTTTGCGAATTGGATGCGGAAGGCCGGATTCGACGACTTATGAACGTCGCTGCGACTGGAAAACTGACTGCCATTTGGCGGCAGCCGGAGATTGTCAGTCCATTTTCCGAATGCTAAGATCGCGCGCGTTCTCGCCTGATGTTCTTCTAACCAAGACACTTTGTGACGAATCGGATTTCCTTAAATCAATGGGATTTCTGTGACTGGAAAATGCTATTGGCTTAACTAACTCGGAGATTGTTGATGCAGCAAGATACTTCTACCCCTGTGCGATTGGTGCAGATCGAACCGTTGAAAAAGCCCACGGTTGAAATGAATTTGCCGAAATTGACCGAAGGGCAAATCTTCCGCAAGAAGACCTACATCGGGTTTCGCAAGATCACGGGACTGTTTTACACCAAACACTCATGGGGCGCGACGCGGCGCTGGCTGTTGTCCAACGTTTTGCCGGACAAGGTGCTGCATCGCTGGAAACCCTATCAACGCGGCGGCTGCAATCGTTGCGGGCTATGCTGCAAAATCGTCTATCGCTGCCCTTTCTTTTACGAAGAAGGCGAAACGACCGCTTGTTTGATTTATACCTCTGAAAAGCATTTTCCGGCTGCTTGTGTGGCCTTCCCGTTCGATCCCATGGATTTGGCTGAAGTTCAGCGCGAAGTCGCTCCTGCTCCTTGCCCGTTTCATTACGAAGGGCAACCCGAACACCCAACCACCTGGGCTGCGCTAAGGGCGGAACTGCGCGCCCAATGGATCAGCGGCGTCAACAAACTGAAGGAAGTCTTTGATTGATGGAGAGCCGATTGTCCGAGTCGAAGTATGAAAGTCTGGAGAAACGCGGAGTAGGTTCGCCTTTTGCCGAATTGTTAGGCGTTGAACCGGTTGAACAGGAATCTGGGCGCGTTGTGTTGCGATTGCCGTTTTCAGAAACACTGTTGCAATCGCTTGGTAGAGTTCACGGTGGAGCGATTTTCAGTCTGGCCGATCATGCTTCAGGATGGGCGGCGTATTCCACGCTCGAAGCCAACGAACGCTGCGCGACGCTCGAAATGAAGATCAATTACATTGCCGCGCTTCACAACGAAGATTGCCTGGCCGATTCGCGTGTCATACATCGTGGCCGCACCAGCATTGTCATCGAAACCGACATCAAAACCGGCTCTGGACGGTTGATCGCCAAAACTCTGGCGACGTTTATCGTGCTCAAAGTTTCCGATTGAGCCTTGCCTGCCAGACTTTTTTTACTTCTCGCCATTCACCGCACCATATCGTTTATGTCTTCCCACCGATTGGTATGAGCAAACACAGTTTTCTGTTTGTCTGATTGCCCACGACGCTTGTTGTGTCAAAGGCTCAAGTCTTGTTTATTCAATGCGTTAGCCAGAGTTCGCTGGATGGCTTTTCGCTCTGGCACAAGCCTTGTTATAGCTTCAGGCGTGAAAGCTGGATGGGGTTAGCAGGAGAAAAGCAGAGGGAGATTTTGTTAAACGCCGTCACAGAAAGCGGCACAGATTTCGTCCCCAACCACCGCAAGTTCTTTACAAGATCGGCGCGCCAAGGAGAGCAAGGGGGTATTTCGGAGCCGCAGACGGTCTGCGTGACTTTGAAATTTTCCGAAAGCGCGTCCGTAATTTTTCCCGACAACCAACTCGCAGGTTGATGTGGGAAATAAGCGCCGCGCGACAAATGTAAAGGGGGCTGGAAGAATCGTCTTTCAGCGTTTGTCGCGCGGCGTTTTGATTTTCAGCCATAGCTTCAATTCCACTCGTCTTCCAAAAAGCAGAAACTCAACCCAACGTTTAATGCAAAAAAATGAATTTCATCCGAAAATTCATAGCCTGCTATAAACCTGCGATGTTCATCAGACACTTTTGTCGCTTTTTCTATTTGTCGTAAAACGTTTTGCGTTCATAAGGTTATCGTCGCAAAAAGTATTGATGGCGAACAATTATGATGACTCTCAGAAACCGGAATAGCCCTTGCCTTTTGAAAGCCTTCCAACTTATCTTTTGTTCGTTGTTTTCTTACGTACCTCAACAGTAATTGCCAGATTTGATCGAAGTTGTTCGGATTTCCCTTCTTAAAAATTCAGAGCTTGGTCGTTTTCTTCAACCCTGAGCTGAATTTGGCAATCAAGTTAAATCTGGCGTGACGTTTAAGAATCATCCACCATTCAAAACACTCAATCAGGAGGATCTGAAATGAGACACAAGTCTTTCCGAAGTATAGGCTGGCTGTTGGCGAGTTTGATGTTTCTCGTCGCATCGGTCACTGTCGCCATTGCTCAGACCGGCACGTCCACCGTCAGAGGTACGGTTTCGGACGTGCAGGGCCAGGTGGTAACTGGCGCGACGGTGACGATCAAAAACGATGCGAAAAACTTTTCGCGTGTGACAACTACCGAAGGCAATGGCGTGTACACCTTCACCGCCATTCCGCCCGGCGTTTATGTTCTGGAAGTCGAAGCGCAAGGTTTCAAAAAATCCGTTTCGACCGAGGTGAAAACCCTGGTTGATACTGCGTCAACGGTCAACGTGACGCTTGAAGTCGGTTCGGTCAACGAAGTGGTTTCAGTCACCGCCAGCAGCGAGGTGACCGTCAACACCCAGGATGCTTCGCTTGGCAACGTGATTGCCAACCAGCAGATCATTCAATTGCCGTTGCCTGACCGCAACCCGGCAGTTCTGTTGACGCTTCAAGCCGGTGTGACTCGTGAAGGATATGTGGCAGGCGCTCGCAGCGACCAGTCGAATATCACGCTGGACGGTGTGGATATCAACGAAGCCCAGTCCAATTCCTTGTCCGCTCCGGTTCTGCGTTTGAACTCTGAAGCCATTGAAGAATTCCGCGTTACCACTTCGAACGCCAACGCCAATCAGGGACGTTCCGCGGGTGCGCAGATTTCGTTGGTGACCAAAGCCGGAACCAACAACTTCCATGGCGCGGCCTTTTACGGCAACCGAAATGACTTTTTCGGCGCGAACGATTTCTTCAACAACCGCACCATCGGTGCAGATGGCAAATCAGTTCCGAGACCAGCCAGAAGACGTCACTTTTACGGTGGCGGTATTGGTGGCCCGATCGTTCCGAACAAAGTGTTTTTCTTCTATAGTTACGAAGGCTTGCAGGAAAAACGCGGCGTTCCCGTTACTCGTACCGTGCCGTTGGCTACCTTGGGGCAGGGAATTGTCCGATACCGCGATGCGAGCACGGGCGCGATTTCCCAACTTACTGCGGCCCAAATCGCGACTATCTTCCCGAATGCCGGAACCAATCCGGCAGCGATTGCCGCTTTGGGAGCCGCTGCTGCCAAATATCCGGCCAACGATTTCAACGCGGGCGACAGCGCGCCCGGCAGATTGCTGAACACCGCCGGTTACCGATTCAACGCACCTGTCACTGAAGACCGCAATTCGCACATCCTGCGTCTGGACTTCAGTCTGCACGAAAAACATCAGGTCTTTGCGCGTGGTAATTACATTTGGGACAACCTCGGAAACGTCCAGAATTTTCCGGATACTCCGCAACCTTCGACCTGGAGCCATCCGACCGGTTTGATGGTCGGTCATACCTGGACGATCACCAACAGTTTGGTGAACAACTTCCGTTTCGGGCAGACGCGTGATGCGTTCAGCGTGCAGGGAGACTCCGGCGCCAACGCCATTTCGTTCCGTTTCATTTTCAGCCCGTTCCTGTTCTCGCGCACCTTGAACCGGACGACTCCGGTTTATAACTTCACCGATGACGTGTCGTGGAATAAAGGTTCGCACACCTTCGGATTTGGCACGAACATCCGTCTCATCCGCAATCAACGCGAATCTTTCGCTAACTCGTTCGATAACGCCATCACCAACCCGTCGTTCTATCCGGGCGGCGGAACTTCGATCACATCGCCGATTCTGGCTGCCGGATTCAACATTGCCGGATCGGATATTTCCAACGTGCAAAACGCCGTGACTGCCGTTGTGGGACGTTTCAGCCAGTTCGCGGCCAACTTCATTTTCAACAAAGATGGTTCGCTGACTTCTGCCGGTTCGCCCAGCGCGCGCACCTTCGCCACGGAAGAATATGACCTGTATGCGCAGGATTCCTGGAAGATTCGCCCGAATTTGACAGTGACTTACGGGTTGCGCTACGGCATCAGCAAACCTGTCTATGAAAAATTCGGATTTGAAGTGAAGCCGAACATCAGCTTGGGTGAATACTTCGAACGCCGAATTGCCGGAATGAATTCAGGCAGACCTTACAATGAACTGATTTCGCTGGATTTGTCCGGCCCTGCCAATGGTAGGAGCGGCGCTTACCGGTTCGACACTAACAATTTCCAACCGCGCGTTTCGGCGTCGTGGTCGCCGGATTTCAAATCCGGATTCCTGCACAAGGTATTTGGTGACACGGGCAAATCGGTCTTCCGTGGCGGGTTTGCGATGTTCAATGATTATTACGGACAGGCATTGGCTGTGGGGTTTGACCTGAACAACACGGTCGGTTTTTCGTCCAGTTCTGTGACCGCCGCCAACACGTTTAACCTGACCAGCAACCCTGGTCCTTTGTTTACTGGTTACGGTCAGGCAGTTCGCGGATTGCCGGGCGTCGTGGTTCCGGGCAACATCAGCTTCCCTCGCACTCCCGTGAGACGCCTGTTCCCCGGCAATATCGAAGGCAGTTTGGACGATTCGATCATCGCTCCGACGCATTACAACTGGAACTTCACTTTCGAGCGCGAGCTTTCGACTGGCACAATCGTCCAGCTTTCCTACATCGGACGTAAAGCCAGAAACCTGCTGGCCACGCGCGACATTATGTCGGCCAACAACTTGACCGATCCGCGGTCGAATACCGACTGGTACACCGCTGCCGGTATGCTGGAAACGCTCCGTGCTCGCGGCACGGCTGCTTCGGCAGTTCAGCAAATTCCGTATTTCGCCAATTTGTTCCCGGCGGATTTGGCGGACATTCTGGGCTTGAACCCTGCTTTCAACCAAACCCAGGCGATTTATGCATTGACCGTTCCGACTGCGTTGGGAGGCAACAGCAGCTTCTACAACTACGGCAACGACTGGACGAGCGTCCTGATCGAACTTTCCACATTGGGCAATGCGACGTGCAGCCCGGCAAATCCGTACTCTTCTGCCTGCCACATGTTTTTCCAACCGCAATGGGGAACGTTGGGCGCGTGGAGTTCGATTGCCAACTCCGATTATTACGGATTCACCTTCTCCGCTCGCCAGCGGTACAAGAATTCGTTGACCATGGACTTCAACTACACCTATTCGAAATCCATGGACGATGCTTCCGGGTTGATGACCGCAGGCGTCACAGGCGGTTCTGCGTTCATTCTGAATCCGCTTCGCCAACGCGACAATTACGCCATTTCGGATTTCGATGCTCGACACATCATCAACTCGAATTTCGTGTGGCAGCTTCCGTTCGGCACAGGCCGGAAATTCCTGAGCTACAACAAAATCGCAGACGTGTTGTTCGGCGGTTGGCAATACTCAGGGATTCTTCGCTACAACTCCGGGCTGCCGGTGTCGGCTCCGTATGACGACGCTCGCTGGGCGACCAACTGGAACGTGCAGAGTAATACCACGCGAACCAGAGCCGTTGAACCTTGTCCGACGCGCGGCGGCGCTTTCTTTGGATGCAATGCGACTCAGGCATTCCAAAGCTTCCGCAACGCCATGCCTGGCGAAACCGGCGAACGCAACATTTTCCGAAATGTCGGGTTCTTCGGATTTGATTCCGGCTTGGGCAAATCCTTCAAGATGCCGTACAGCGAAAAACACAACCTGCAATTCCGCTGGGAAGTGTTCAACCTGTTCAATTATCAACCGATGGGCGCTTTCGACGGCAGCCGTAGCGGATACGGACTTCCGCTCGATCCGTCCACGAAGAATCCGCCGGTCAATTTCAGCCGCTATACCGCAATTCAGGGCGAACCGCGCTTTATGCAGTTCCTCCTGCGCTATAGCTTCTAACCGATTTTTCCTTCGGGAAATATCAAAGGCCGCTTCAGTAGCAACACTGAAGCGGCCTTTTTATTGAACAGTTCTCTCGCCAGCAGGAAAAGCGAACAAGTTTCCATCAAGTAATGCTACCGCCATCCACCGTGACGACTTCGCCAATCATGTAAGAGTTTTTTTCCGATACCATGAATGCCGCGAACTCGGCCAGTTCTTCAGGTTTGCCGCTACGCGATTTGGCGACCCAGAAGTTGTGCATTTCCAGCAACCGATCCGGGAGCATTTCCGCCAGTTCGGTGTCAAAAATGCCTGCGGCAATGGCGTTGACGACGACGTTAAATTGCGCTCCTTCGCGCGCCAGGCATTTGGTGAAACCGATGACGGCAGCTTTGGATGTGGCGTAATGCACTGCGGTAGGCATGGATCGAATCGCGCCGATGCTGGTGATGTTCAGGATGTTTCCTGCGCGCTGGCGAATCATCTGTTTGTAAATCGGTTTGGTGACGTTGAACAGGCTGTGGACATTTGTGTCAATCACGTGATGCCAGGCTTTTTCTGTCATCGTGGCGAAATTATCGGCTCGGTTGATGGCGGCGTTGTTGACCAGAATGTCAATGCGACCGAATTCGTGATGAATCTCGCGCACCATCTTGTTGATGGCAGGGCGGTCAGTGATCGAAACTTTGTAGGCCAGAGCTTTGCGGCCAAACGACCGAATCTTTTCCACAACCTCCTGCGCCGCATCGTCGCGCGAATGGTAATTGAATGCGATGTCCGCGCCTTCGCGGGCAAAGACTTCGCAGAGCGCGCGACCGATGCCGCGCGAGCCTCCAGTAATGATTGCTTTCTTGCCTTCTAACAGTCCCATAAGTTGGTTGAGATAAATGTTCGGATCAGGGAATCATCGTGTGATGGCGGCGGATTCCGGTTCAGCCGACTTGTCGGGTGACAGAGACTCGGTCTTCGATTTTCCGCATCAATTCATCCACGATTCGTTTGGTGGCGTCGGGAATTGCCAGACGCGAAGCCGCAGTTTGCATGGAAGCCAGTTGCGCCGGTTCGTGAATCAGGCGTCGCATAATGGGCACAACATCGGTGGCACGTTCCAGCAATACGCCTGCCTTGTACCGGGAAATCAATGTTGCAGTTTGCGATTCCTGCGGCATTGGAGGTGTGATTGTGTCGGCAATGATCGGCAATCGCGACGCCAGAGCTTCAAAAGTCGTCAAACCGCCGAGCTTGGAAATCATGACGTCCGCAGCGCCCATCAATTTTTCCATCGCGCTGGTGTAGCCGATGACTTTTGTAGGGAACGGCGCGCGCCGCGCAAGTTCGTTCGCTTGTTGAAGCAACTTGTCATTGCGACCAGCCAGGAAAATCGCCTGCGAAGTTTTCAATTGTTCGCCGTGATTGACCATCTGCTCGAAGATGCGCGGTATGTTTCCGCCGCCCACCCAACCGGCGTTGATGAACATCGTGAAGCGTTCCGGCTCCAGTCCCAGTTCGGCGCGCGCCGCCAGTTTTTGGTCTTCGCTTTGAAACTGGAACTTCGGATGAATCGGAATGCCGCAGATTTTGATTTTTTCCTCGTCAACGCCGTAATCCAACAATTGCTGCCGAGCTTCTTCGGTCGCCACCAGATACAAACTGACTTCGTCGCAAGCCCAGCCGCGCCAAAACCCGTAACAAGGATCGGTGACCACTGTCACCAGCGGAATGCGGTCCAGCAGCCCGAGTTCACGCAAAGCTCTGGCAAAGAAATGTTGCACCATCGGATGCACAGAGACGACGATTTGCGGGCAGTACTTTTCAAACAATTGCTTCACATACCGCGAGGTTATGCGATAAAACAGATTCGATTCGTTGGGGCGAAATCGCTCAATCGCCCAGTAGTAATACTTCATCAAATGCTGGTGATGCCGCAGCAGATAGTTATAAAAATCAGCGCCTTTCTGAGCCAGGTAATGCGATTCTTCAATCGCACGAGCGATGTTGACCAGACAATCTGCGGCGCCGAAGCGTTTCAGCCCGTCGGCAATGGCAGCAGCGGCACTGGTGTGGCCGCCGCCGGTTTCAGATGTGATGATCAGGAATTTTTTTGAAGATTCTTCGAGCATTTCGATAGAGAAAGATCAGGCGGCTGTTTGAAACCGGATTTCCCGGATGATTCTGGATACTTCTTCTTCTGATTGAATGTGGCGCGTGAGCACTTGTTCGGTGGTTTCAAGAACATGATCGGCAAAGATTTTTGCCAAGTCCTGACGCAGTCCTTGCCCAACATACATCTTCATCAACGCTTCAATTGACATATCGCGGCCAGCAGCGACCTTCTTCATCGAAGCTATAACATCATCAGGTATTTGAACTGTAACCATAGTGGCAGGGCGCGGTCGCAACTTAAGTTCAAAGCCTTCTTGCGTTATGACAGATTCATCAGGCTTGTTCATAGAGTTTCCTTTCTTGTCGTGTAACCGGTCTCGCCAAAATTATTCTTGTGCGAATGCCGCGTTCCACACTTATCACCAACAACAAATGCCAATCAAATGTGTATCCGATGATGAACTCACGTGGTTCTTCGTCAACTGTCGCATCGCCCGTTTGATGGAATGGGTCAAAGAAAGCCTCTGCCGCTTCTTCAAAGGTAACCCCATGTTTTTCGAGATTGGCGGCGGCTTTGTCTTCGTCCCATTCAAACTCAATGCCTTGAAGACAAAATTAAGACTGTCATGGTTTTCAAGCCGTGCGAGGTTCGAGAACTCCCGCGCCATCGGATATGTGCGATTTTTTCAACTGCCGTTCCAGCTTTTTGATCTGGATCAGATGCTTGGGATTGAACGCCAGCGACGGGTAATAACAGTTCGATTCGTGCGTGCAGTAACAACCGTTTTTGACATGCTCGCGGCGCACTTTCATTTCTGGCGAATGCCACAGGGCGTTGAAATCCCAGTTGTAATCGCGCAAGTTGCCAATCGGATCGAGGTTTTCGCAGCTTGAAACAGTGCCTTCGTCGTAAATCACGCCGCCCGTGGTCCCGGCAAAACAACGAAGCTGAGCTTTCTGCTGTTCTTCGGTGCGGGCGATCAATTCGTGCATGTAAATGTCTACCGCCGCTTTGAAATACCCGCCTTTGCCCTTGTAATGATTCTTGATGACGCCGCGCTGCGAATCGGAATCAATCATCTGCGAAAGTTTGCGATACCGGCTCAAGTCAATGTTCAACTCTTCGGCTTTCGCAGAAGGCGGGCGAATGTAATTGACGTTGATCTTGTCGGGTTTCAATTCGTAGCGCAGAAAGTCGTACCAATCGAAAATGCGATCCTGATTCGAGTTCATAAAACAGGTGCAGGTTTGCACGTCCAGACGCGGAATCTGTTTTTGAATGTCTTGCAGTTGTCGAGCCGTTCCAATGGCTTTGTCCCAACTTCCGGCTTTGCCGCGAATCTTTTCGTGATCTTCTTTCAGCCCGTCAATGCCCAACGCCACAGTCACGTTCAGATTCGGGCATTCGTCCAAAATGCGCTGCACATCGGGCATGATGCGTTGCTGAATGCCGCCGTTCGACATCAGGTATACCGATTCAAGTTTGTTGTTTTCGTAAAAGGCGCGAACGACTTCGGGCAGGTCTTTGCGTGTGAACGGTTCGCCGCCGGCGATAATCAGAATCGGCAATTGGCCGCCGAGGGTTTCGCTGATGCGAACCAGATTCTCCGTCGTCATTTGCAGTTTTTTGCGCGGTTTGTCGTCCAGTTCTTCGGTGAAGAAACAATGCACGCAGCGCATGTCGCACACTGAGGTGATCAAAATGTTCAGAATGACAGGCGAAGTCACGCCTCCCGTCAGCACCTTGCCGTAACGTTTAATGAGTTCAAAATTGTAGTTCATAAGATTCCTGTTGACCGCGAAAACTCGGGAAATTAGGGAGGAAACAGGCGGTTATTAAGCTTCGTTTGACCGGCAAAGTCAAACGACAGAGACGGGCAAACGACCGGCAATCAAGCGTTAAACTCGTTCTTCGGCCAGTCCCAGCAGAGCAGCTTCCATTGCGATCTGGCGGTTGATGTTGACGCGCAAACCACGACGAACTTCGCGGAGTTTTTCGCTCCAACTTATTGATTTGGCCAAGCCGATTTTCTCGGCCAGTTGTCGCAGTTTGTCGGCCACGTCCACATTGACGATTTCGGTTTGCGAACCGCCGCCAGCCAGCAAGAACACATCGCGCAGCAGCGAAGTCATCAGGTCGAGTTCTTTTTCAAACTCTTCGCGTTCTTTTTTGCCAATGTATTCCGCCGCTTTCAACAACCGAACGCGGTTTTGTCCTGCGGCCATCAGTTCCAGCAATTCGATCAATGTGCGGCGTTCCTGCCGATACACAGACAGATCAAACGCCGTTGCCTGGCCGATGCGTCCTCCGGTGACGCGCGCCAGCAACTCCGTGTCGGCAGCGGGGCGCGGATAATGCTGGGTCAGGAATGTTTCCATTTCGGCAATGGTCAGCGGCGCGAAGTTCAATCGTTGCGAACGCGAACGAATGGTTTGCAGCAACGAATTCGGACGCGAAGTCAGCAAGATCAAGGTCGAAGTCGGCGGAGGCTCTTCCAGGGTTTTCAGCAGCGAATTGGCGGCTTCTTCACGCAAGCGGTCAGCTTCGTCAATCAGGAAAAATCGTTGGCGTCCTTCGCGCGGACGGTAATAAACCTCTTCGGCCAAGGCGCGCGTTTGAGCGATTTTGATGAACTGACCGTCGGGTTGAATGGTCGTCACATCGCCGTAAGTTCCTTCGTCAATGCGACGACAAGTCTGGCATTCGTCGCAACTGTCCGTAGCAAAAGAATTGTCGGGAGCTTTCTGGCAATTGGCGGCTTTGGCAAAGGTCAGCGCGAATTGCCGCTTGCCTACGCCATCCGGTCCGGCGAAGATCAGCGTTGCCGTCACGCGCCCGTTGCCGAGCAATCGTTGCAGGATTTGTTTGTTGCGTTCGTTTCCAATCAGTCTGGCGAATGACATGGCGGCAATTTATCTTCGTGGCCAACAAAGTCAACAGGCCAAAAATAGTTTTCGGACTGCGAGGGGCTTGCCTTGACACATTTTCGGTCGGTCTGTACCCTCTGCGTTTTGCGTTTACCGGAAGATTGCCTGCAAGCAGCAAAAATCGGTTCAAATCTTATGTTCGATTCACTATCAGACAAACTGAAAAAGGTTTTGAAAGACCTGCGCGGCGAAAGTCGTTTGACGCCCGAACATCTGGATTTGGCAATGCGCGAAATTCGCATCGCTCTTTTGGAAGCCGACGTCAATTTCAAAGTCGTCAAAGATTTTGTCGAGCGAGTCAAAAGCAAAGCTGTCGGACAGGAAGTCATGCAGCAGCTTTCGCCCGGACAGCAAGTCATCAAGATCGTCAATGACGAAATGATTGCCATGCTTGGCGGAACGTCTAGCCGGTTGCTGTTTACATCGCGGCGACCGAATTCGGTGATGATCGTCGGATTGCAGGGATCGGGAAAAACGACTTCGACCGGCAAGCTGTCGAAATGGCTGTCCAAGAATCAAAACCGTAATCCGCTGTTGGTTTCGGTGGACGTTTATCGCCCGGCGGCGCGCAATCAATTGTCGGTTATCGGCAACGCCATCAACATACCGGTTTTTGAAGGCGAAGGGCTGAACGATCCGCTCGAACTGGTCAAGGCCGCGCGGTTGCATTGCGAACAGGTAGGCTTCGACACGTTGATGATTGACACGGCTGGTCGTCTGCACATTGACGACGAGCTGATGGCGGAATTGCAACGCATCAAGGCGGAAATGCAGCCGGTCGAAACGCTGTTTGTCGCCGATGCCATGACCGGGCAGGACGCGGTCAAAAGCGCTAAAGAATTTCACGACCGGATTGGCATCACCGGCGTCATCCTGACCAAGATGGATGGCGATGCTCGCGGAGGCGCGGCGCTTTCGATCAACGAAGTCATCGGTCAACCGATCAAATTCGTCGGCGTCGGCGAAAAATACGACGCGCTGGAACCGTTTTATCCTGACCGCATCGTGTCGCGCATTCTGGGAATGGGCGACGTTCTTTCGCTGATTGAAAAAGTCCAGCAGGAAGTTGACGAAGAAAAAGCGCTGGCGCTTCAGGAAAAGATGGAGCGGAACGCTTTTACATTGGAAGATTTCCGCGACCAGCTTTCGCAGATGAAAAAACTCGGTTCGCTGGAAAGCCTGCTGGGCATGTTGCCCGGCGATATGTTTGCCGGAATGCCGAAAATGACGCCGGAAATGACGGCGCAAATGGAATCCGAAATGAAGCGCACCGAAGCGATCATCAATTCGATGACGACGAAAGAGCGCGAAGATCATTTGATTCTTGGCCCTTCGCGCCGACGCCGAATCGCAATGGGCAGCGGCACCAAGGTCAAAGACGTGGATAACCTGCTCAAGCAATACGTCGAAATGAAACGGATGATGCAACAGTTGATGGGCGGCGAAGGAATGATGGGCGGGTTGCGCGGAAAGGTTGTGCGTAAACTGACAGGCGTCGGTTCGCGCAAGAAGAAAGACAAACGAAAGAAGAAGAGGCGATAACCGGTAATTTCGAAATGGTCGTTGCGGCGACTGACAACCGGAAACCCGTCATCTATAATCCACAAGCTTTTTAACTATGTTTTGGAGGTAATCGCTTTGTTAGCAATCAGACTGACCAGGCAAGGCGCGAAAAAGAAGCCGTTTTATCGTGTCATAGTGGCCGAAAAACGCAGCAAGCGCGACGGCAGATTTGTTGAAATCGTCGGTTATTACAATCCCTGCCGCGAGCCAGTGGAATTGAAACTGGATCACGAACGCATCAGCTACTGGCTGAAATGCGGGGCGCAGCCGACGGACACGGTTCGCAACTTGATTCGCAAAAGTGAACAGCAACAACCCGCTATCAGCGAAGCCGGTAACTAAATCAAAGCAAACGACATTGAGACTGTTTTTTGACAGGATGCACAAGATTTCTGGCAGGATTTTCGGGATTATCAATCACGGCAGGATTTCGGTTGAGTTTGAATCCTGTTCATCCTGAGAAAAATCGTGTCAATCCTGTTTGAAGGTTTTGTGTTTGATGAAAGTTGCAGGTTCGCGTTCGGCACAGGTTGATTCGGAGAAATCGTAATGAAGGAATTGGTTGAGTTGATCGCCCAAGCATTGGTGGATCGCCCCGACGAAGTCAAAGTCAAGGAAATCGAGGGGCATCAGGCGACCGTGCTGGAATTGCGCGTCGGTGACGGCGATTTGGGCAAAGTCATCGGCAAACAGGGACGCACAGCGCGCGCGATTCGCGCGGTCTTGAACGCTTCAGGCACGAAGTTGAAAAAACGCTTTGTGTTGGAAATTCTGGAATAAGCCCGAAAGTCTGCTGACACCTGTGGTAACGATGGATGACGATTTGATCAGCGTGGCGCATATCGCTCGCCCCCAAGGCATACGCGGCGAAGTCATCGCAGATTTGCTCACCGATTTTCCCGAACGGTTTTCCAAACTTGGCGCGGTGACGGTCAGAAAAGCCAACGGTGAACTGGTGAAGTTGCAACTACAACAGTCCCGTTTGCACAAAGGCCGCGTGGTTTTGAAATTTTCCGGCATTGACGACATGAACTCGGCGGAAATGTTACGAGGCGCTCGCGTGCTGATAACCGCCGATCAACTGGTCAAACTGCCGAAAGACAGTTTTTACGATTTCGACCTGGTAGATTGTGAAGTCGTTGCTGCCGATGGGCAGTTGATTGGCAAAGTCACAGGCGTGCAGCGATTCGGCGCAGCTCCATTGCTGGTGGTGAATGAAGGTGATCGTGAGCATCTGATTCCGCTCGCATCCAGCATCTGCACCGACGTGAATGTCGAGCAAAAACGAATCGTTGTTGATCCGCCGGAAGGTCTTTTAGATTTGTAGATTCGGTGGTTAGTGGCTGGTGGTTAGTGGTTGGTGATGCAATTCCAACCGGCCACCGACTACCATCAACCAACCACCAGCTTATGCGTTTCGATCTGCTGACCATCTTCCCGGAATTTTTTGCCGGACCGTTTGAACACGGCATCATTCGCCGGGCGCGTCAGCAGAACCAGATCGAGATTTACATTCACGATCTTCGCTCTTTTACAGACGATAAACACCACGTCGTAGACGACCGTCCGTTTGGCGGAGGCGATGGAATGGTGCTGAAACCGGAACCGATTTTCCGCGCCATTGAAACCTTGCTGGTCGAAGAGCAGCCCGACGCCGAACCCGGCGACGAGCAAAAGCGAACAGCAATTGTGCTGATGACTCCTCAAGGTCGCGTGTTCTGTCAGGCCGAAGCCGAACGATTGGCCAGGGAATGTTCGCGGATGATTTTGCTGTGCGGTCGTTACGAAGGCGTTGACGAACGGGTGATTGAACATCTGGTGACGGACGAAATTTCCATTGGCGATTACGTGCTGACCGGCGGCGAAATTCCGGCGATGGTGGTGGTGGATGCGGTGACGCGATTGTTGCCGAACGTGCTTGGCAGCGAAACGTCTGCGGTTCACGATTCGTTCAGCGCCGAAACCGGCGGCTTGTTGGATTATCCGCATTACACTCGTCCGGCGGAATTTCGCGGTTGGCAGGTTCCCGAAGTCTTGATTGGCGGCCATCACGCCGAAGTGGCGAAATGGCGACGCCGGGCAGCTTTGCTGAAAACTCTGCAACGAAGACCGGAGTTGTTGGAAAAAGCCGCGTTGACCGAAGACGAACGGCGCTGGCTGGTCGAAATCGGCAAAGAAAATTTGTAATTTTAGTTTTTGAAATCCTGAGTTTGAGAGGTGATAGCAATGAATGCTTTGAGTAATGTTGAAAGTGCATATTTGAGAACTGATATTCCTGAGTTCATTCCCGGAGACACGATCCGCGTTCACGTGCGGATCAAGGAAGGCGAAAACAAGGAACGTTTGCAGGCCTTTGAAGGCGTCGTCATCGCTCGCGGCGGCAGCGGCGTCCGCGAAACAATCACGGTTCGCAAGACCTCCATGGGCATCGGCGTCGAGCGCATATTCCCGTTGAACGCGACGATCATCAGCCACATTGAAGTCGTCAAACGCGGTCGCGTCCGCCGCGCCAAACTCTATTACCTGCGCGCGCTGCGCGGCAAAGCGGCTCGTATCCGCGAACGCGATACTCGCGTGACGGCTGCCAACAAGGCCGCTGGCAAAGCCGCCAAAGCTGCAAAAGCCGCTGCTGGCGGCGCCGAATAAACCAGCCAACAGTGACCAGATCGAAAGCAAAAACCGGGAGCAATCGTGCCCCGGTTTTTGCCGTTCCTTACCTGGAAACTTCCTCTCAGCTACAGAACAATCGTTGACGGCGAAATCGTCGCCGACACGCTTTGTCCCTTGCCAAAACAACGTGCGCGGAAGCTACCTTGCTTCGTTTTTTCTTGAGGTCATTGTTTACAGTTTTGACCGCAACAGAATCGAGTTGTTATGTCTGAGCCTGCCAACGAAATTTCCTCGACCGAATCGCCGACCGAAAACGGTTCTGGCGACAACCTGCTGCAATCCGGGCGGTTGAAACTGATCGGCGCAATCAGCCTGGTTGGATGTTTGTTGATTTATCTTTTGCGAATGGACAGAGTCGTCGGTCTGTTTGTGGATGACGGCTGGTATGTGTTGCTGGCCAAATCTCTGGCGACCGGGCAGGGGTATTCGCTCATCAATTCGCCGAGTTCTGGGATTTTACCGTTGTATCCGCCTGCGTTTCCGTTTCTGTTGTCGCTGGTTTACCGCCTCTCGCCGAACTTTCCCGACAATGTGTGGTTGCTGAAATCGGTTTCGGTGGCGGCGATGATGGCGCTGGGAATCATCGCGTACCGATATTTTGTGAAAGAGCGCAATCTGCCGCCGATGCTTGCGCTGACCATTTGCCTGGCTGCCGTGCTCAGCCCGCCGCTGGTGTTTATGGCGACTTCGACCGTCATGTCGGAATGCGTTTTTGCGCTGATTTTTCTGGCGACGGTGGTGGTGATGGAAAAATGTCGCCGCGCGGAAACCACTGCGGCGCAATTGAAACTGGCTGCCGTTGGTGGAGCGCTGGCGTCCATGGCGTTTCTGACTCGTTCAATCGCCATCAGCGTCATCGCTGCCGGATTTTTGTATTTGCTTAAAGCTCGCTTGCTGAAACCTGCAATCCTGTTTGCGGTGATTGTCGCCGCGTTGTGCAGTCCCTGGGTCGTGTATACGCGCTTGCACGCGCCGACACCCGCGCAACAAACCGAACAAGGCGGACACATCGTCTTGCCTTACACGCAACAGTTCTGGCAGAAACGCGCGGGCTTTGGATTTTCGGGAACCATCACCGCCGCCGAATTGCCGGAGCGCGTCTTCAACAACTTCATCGAAGTCACAGGCAGAGACATTGGCCGCATCATCGTCACGCCCGTCTTTGAAGCTTTGCGCGATCCGTATCAGGAAGCGCAAAGAATGAGCGTCAAACAAGGCGGCAGAGGTGAAAACTGGAACCTGTCGTTTGTGTTGAGCTTGTTCGCCGTCATTGGATTGATTGCCGTGGCGCGCGAACGAATGACGATGGCGGAATTTGCCGTACCGCTTTCGCTGGCTGTGACGTTTTTGTGGCCGTGGGAAACTTTCCGTTTCGTTTTGCCGCTGATTCCGTTTGTCATCTTTTACTTCCTGATGGGCGTTCGCGCTCTGGTTCAGCTCGTTCAAAAATCGTCGAGCGCCGTTACGCAATGGAAAATCGCTTTGGCGGTGGGCGCGCTGATTTTTGTCGTGAATCTGTATGGCAACGTCAGCTACATTCTGAAAATGAACGACATGCTGGATCGCCCACAATGGCTGCAAACTTATGACGAAGCGGAAGCCATGTTGAAATGGGTCAAGGACAATGTGCCGCCGACCGACGCTGTCGCTTCGCTCAATCCGCCATTGGTTTATATGCTGACCGACCGCAAAACCATAGCTTCGGATGATCCGCCCAAAAATTGGGAAAACTGGAAACGGCTGGGAGTGCGGTATCTGGTGAATGCTTCGGTTTATGCCGAACCGCCCGATCCGGCGGAGCAGAAGTTCAAGGTGGTGTATCGCGCGCGCGGCAGAGTCAATTTCCGCGTCGTTGATCTGGGGCCGGCAGAAACACGCCCAAATTGGTAAGCGCCGTAGCAGGGAAGCGAATCCAATCCTCATCGAAAGAAAAACCATGCGAACGAAAGATCAATCCACAAAAACAAAACTGGCTGATCCGTTGGTTGAAAACGAATCTGTCCCGAAATTGTCGAATCGGAAATTTGTCAGCGTCAGCGTTGCGGTTGCCGTGATCGTGTTTCTGGTGGTGTATCTGTGGCGGCTCGATTCAATCGTGGGATTGTTTGTGGACGACGCATGGTATGCGTTGCTGGCGCAATCGCTGGCGACAGGGCAGGGCTACCAACTCATCAATTCGCCTTCGCCGGGAATCTTGCCGGTTTATCCGCCCGCCTATCCTTTTCTGCTTTCGTTGGCGTACCGGCTGTGGCCGAGTTTTCCGAACAACGTTCTGTTGCTGAAATCGGTGTCGGTCGTGGCGATGCTGGTGGTCGGCTGGGCCAGTTACAAACATTTCAAACGCGACCGCGAATGGCCGCATCTGCTTTCCTTACTTTCAGCATTGACCGTGACATTGACGCCGTCGCTGGTGTTTCTGGCCACGTCTTCGACCATGTCCGAATGCGTGTTCACGATGTTCCAGTTGCTGGCGGTGGTGGTGATTGAATCGGCGGCGCGCGCCGAAACCGGCAAGGCGGAACTGCGCAATGCCGCGTTGGGTGGAGCGTTGGCGGCGATTGCATTCCTGACGCGCTCAATAGGCTTGGCGGTCATCGTCGCCGGGTTGGTGTTTTTGTTGAAAGAACGACGTTGGCGTTCCGCAGCGGTGTTTGTCGCTGCCGTGGCGATTTTTGCGACTCCGTGGATGTTGTATTCGCGCACATATCAACCGACTGAAGAACAGCGCCGCGAACAAGGCGGCATGATCGTTCAGGATTATTCTCAGCAATTCTGGCAAACGCGCGCGGGCGACGCGCTTTCGGCAAAGGTCGGTTTGGACAGATTGCCGGAACGAATGTGGTCGAACGCCATGAAAATCATCAGCAACAACACAGCCATGATTTTTACTCCCACGTTGCATCGTTCGCCTAAACTCAGCGGCGAAGAAACGCTGGAATCCGGGCTGGCTTCGCATGGGCTTTCGTATGTGCTCAGCCTGGTGTTGTTGTTCGGCTTTGCCTTGGCGGTCAGACGAAGATTGGGTATGGCGGAAATCACAGTTGTGTTTTCACTGGGAATTACCTGTCTCTGGCCTTGGGAAACCTTTCGGTTTTTGTTGCCGCTGACGCCGTTTCTGTTCGCGTATCTGTTGGAAGCGTTGCGCGGCGTGCGCGAATTCACGCGCGTCAAACTGGAAGCCAAGGCTTCGCCTGAACCCTGGCGGGCGATGGCGATTTTTGTTGGTTTGTTTCTGGCATTGTTTCTGTTCGACCATAGCGCGTATCTGGTCAAACGTTCCGATCTGTCCCGCGCGGAGTATCTGCCCTGGCGAGCGCTTTTCAATGAAAACAAGGAAGCGCTGGACTGGATTCGTGACAAGTCGCCACAGGACGCCGTGTTCTGTTCGATGAATCCGGCGCTGATTTACCTCTACACCGGGCGCAAAAGCGTCGCGGGCGGCAACCCTGAAGGCAATTGGGAAAACTGGAAACGGCTCAACGTGCGTTACATGGCTTATCTGTCCGTTTACCCGATTGCCGATCCAGGATTGGATGAAGGGCGGTTTCAACAAGCCTATCGGTCGCAGGGGCCATTGAAATTGCGCATCATGGATTTAGGACGCCCGGAAAATCGTTTGCCGTGGCGGTCATTCGGCACAACCGGCGGTTCGATCAAAATTGATACCCTGAAGTGAGCGCCGATTTTTCCAATCGAAAACCTGGCTTCGGACAATCTCTTTCGCCGCGCGCGAAAGACTGGCTGGCGCGTGGGTTGTTGATCGTTTTGCCACTGATGTTTTTCTGGCGCGAAACATTGGGTTGGACGACGCTCGGCGATCAGGACGCCGTCTTCTGGTTTTTTCCCGCCTATCAATTCGCGGCTGAACAAATCGCTTCTGGTTCGTTTCCGCTCTGGAACCCTTATCAATATGGCGGCATTCCGTTTTTCGCCGAATGGCAATCCGGCGTGCTCGATCCGTTGAACTGGATTCACTGGTTGGGCGCAACGTCGCGCAGTTTGACGCTTTCGCTGGAACTGAGCTTTGCCGTGGCATTGCTGGCGATGTTCAGTTACGCGCGTTGCATTGGCTTTACGCGCCGAGCCAGCGTGATCGCCGCCGTCATTTTCGGTCTCAGCGGATTTCTGGTTGGCCGAACCTTGTATCCCGGCTTTGTTCGCATTGTTGCTTTGATGCCGCTGGTGCTTTGTTTTACCGAACGCCTGAGCCAACGTTCACGTTGGCGCGATATGGTGTTCGGCGCACTGGTCATCGCGTGGCAAATCTTCGCCGCGCATCCGCAACCGCTGATGTATTCCTCGCTGCTGGCCTGCGCCTACGCGCTTTTCAAATTTCAAATTTCAGATTGGAAAAGCTCGCTCGGTTTCCTGCTGAAGTTCTC
Organism: uncultured Heliomicrobium sp.; assembly: GCA_964470555.1. Taxonomy (GTDB): domain Bacteria; phylum Acidobacteriota; class Blastocatellia; order RBC074; family RBC074; genus RBC074. Next base: position 76,702 of record CAYYDG010000010.1, on the reverse strand, counting down.
GCTGATGTTTGTTGCCGCCATTGCCCTCTCGGCAATCCAGCTTCTGCCTGCCGTCGAATTCGCCACGAAATCCGTTCGTCAGGAATGGCCGTTTGAATTGTTCACCTTGCATTCGCTGCATCCGGCTTCGTTGCTGGTGACGGTGTTTCCGTTTTTTCACGGATCAGGCAAAACGATTTATTCGCTGCCGTATTGGGGAACTTATTGGCATCACAACGAAGCGCAGATTTACCTGAGCGCGACGGCGCTTTCTTTGGCGGTTGCGGGAACGATTGCGGCTTGGAAATTTCGGTATAGCGTTGGCAGGTTTTGGAGCATCGTCGCCGTTGTCGGAACTGTGCTGGCGATGGGCAAATACTCCGGCTTTGTGGCCAAACTGCTTTATCACGTTCCGCTGGTCAGCCATTTCCGCAGCCCAAATCGTTACTGGATGGTCGTGGTTTTTGCCGTCGCCGTGCTGGCCGGATATGCCGTTGATCGGCTGATTCGCGCAGAACAAGATGCTGGTTTCCTACGTCGTTGTCTGCTTGTTTCAATTGCGACGATTGCCTCGCTGGTTTGTGGCGTCGGCGCAATCGCAGTTTGGAAAACAGCCGCGTTTGAAAATCTGCTGCGTTCATTGCCGGATTTGCAGCATTTGCCTGTCAGTTTTTTGCAGTTGGCAAAGTGGGAGTTTCTGTTGCCGATGATTGCAGCGTTGGGTTCCGGCTTGGTGTTGATCGTCTTTTGCCGAACGCGCTGGTTGCCGATCGCGGCGTGTGTTTTGTTGTTGGCCGATTTCAACCTCTACGCAGCCTTTGCTCCGATCAACAATCCGGCGAAGCTGGAAACTCTGATTGGCCGAGCGATGCCCCCTGAACTCGCCGCCGCGCAAAATCCGCTGCAACCGATTCGTTATCACATCATGCTGAACGCCGTGACCGGCGAATTCAGTCCATATTGGTTCTATGGCCACGAAATGATGGCCGGTTACGATCCCGTGCTGACCGAGCGGCAAAAAATCTTCAGCGGTTTGGACGAAGCCGGACGCGCGTTCAATCTGACCATGCTGGAACCGCAAGACCGCACGCTGGATGTCTTGAATGTGCGATACGTGTTTGTGCCGCCCGGTTTGGTCACCGACCACTTGAACGATCCAACGCGCTGGCGCGAAGTTGTCATTCCGCGCGACGCCAAAAAGCCTTACGCCGATTACCGCATTTTTGAAAACCTGCGCGCGTTGCCGCGTGTCTGGTTGGCGGACAAAACCAAAACGGCTTGGGAAGGCGACCAGTTGAAACTGATTCGCGGACAGATTCTTGATACGGAATTCGACCCGCGCCGTGTGGCGTTGGTTGATCCTGACACGGCGGCTAAAGTCGCGCTGCCGCCTGAAGGCGGAACTACAAACGCGACTTCGATTCTTCGCCGTTCGCCGACCGAAATGGTCGTGGAAACGAATGCCGACAAAGCGGCCATGCTGGTGTTCAGCGAAATGTCTTATCCGGGCTGGACTGGGACGGTTGACGGCGTCGAAGCTGAATTACTGAGGGTCAATTACAACTTGCGCGGCGTGCAGGTTCAGGCGGGCAAACACATTGTCGAATTGCGGTATTGGCCGGATTCGCTGACAAAAGGAGCGGTCATCAGTGTGATGACCGCTCTGGGATTGTTGCTGATTTTTATTTGGGAACGCCGTCGCATTAAGGACGCGGACGCGGAGTCGGCGTCGGTTTAGCTTTCGGGTCTTCTTTCTTCGGCTCTTCTTTTTTGGCTTCGCCGGGTTTCACGTCGTCGGTTTTGGGATCGTCCACGACTTCCGTGCCGTCAATGAATTTGATGTCGGATTGGAACCGGCGATAGTTTTTGTATTTGATGACCATGCGCACGTGCAGCATGCCGCCTTTGTCGAAATACAGCTTGTCGTCGCCGTAGGTGTAGGTCGGAAACCAGTATCGGCCATCAATGTTTTCGCGATAGGTTTCAAACCTCGGAAATCGTTGTTTGAATTCGGGAACCACCTTGCCTGCGCTTTTGACGACTTGCAGGTCTTCGTCATCCACCCAGATGCGACCTTGAAAGTATTTGCCTTCGATTTTTTGATCCTTCAGCTTTTTCAATTCGCGTTCGTTCGTCATGACTTTCGGCGTCACGTCGAACACGTAGGTGTTCAGATCGTCAATCTTTTCCTTGCCGACATACGTGACGTTGTAAAGCGGTAAATCCCGCGTCGTCAGCGCAAACGGTTGCAAATTGGTCAGCGCGTTTTTGTCTTCCTGGGTCATGACGCCTTGTTGTTCCAGGATGGACGGCGGTGCTTTGATGATGCGCTGCAACCGTTTTCCGGCGTCGTTAAACACGTATTCCGAAACCTGGTAAAACTCGCCCGTGACGGTGTTGGCCTGGCCGATTGTTTGAATCTTCGATTCCTGAATGTATTGGTACTCTTTCCAGATTTCACTCAACTCGCTTTCTTTGGCGGTGAATCGTTTGATGAGTTCTTCCGGCGAAAGTTGTTGTGACGATTTTTGAGCAGGCGTGGCGGATTGTTGTTGAGCCGATGCCGGCCACAACGAAGCCGTCAACGCGAAGGTCAGCAGCAAAGCGAACGTAAATTTTTTCATCTCAATTTCCCCCCTCTTTCAATGGTGTCGAATAAAACGAACAGCGTGGTTTGAACGAAGCCTGAAGAGGTGACTTGCAAATTGCTCAGGCTTCGCCGAATCCCTCTTCTTCGGACGAATCAACTGCTTTGGCGGCTTCGCGGATTTTTCGCCGCACCAGATCGTAATTGAATCCACGCCGCATCAAATAATCGAACAGCTTTTTGGTCGCTTCGGGCGTGTTCGGCGTGCCTTTCAACCGCAATCGTTTGGCGATGGCGCGATCAATCAATTCCGTTTCCGCATCGCCGTCATAAATCTGATCCAGCGTTTGTTCGGTGACTTCATTGGGCAATTTTTTGCGCTGCAAATCGCGGCGCAACCGTGTTCGCCCGAGCGGCCTGACCGTCAACCGCGAACTGGCGTAACTGGCCGCAAACTGTTCATCGTCCAAATACCGAAGCTCGATCAGCCTAGTGATGACCTGCTCCACGACGGCGGCATCCGCCCATTCTTTTTCCAGCAACCGTTCGCGCAATTCGGCGATGCTGCGAGGTTTGAACGACAGCAGTTTCAACGCGCGTTCCATCGTTTTTTCATAAGGTGTAGCAGCCATCCACGCGGAATCCTGACGCCGAACAACAGACTTCGTCAAGCCTGCGGCGGTTTTACGCCAGAGGAAATCGCGTGGTATATTCCCAGCCTGCTTTCCTAACTTTTTCCATACTAATCGAGGTGATTGTCCAATGTCGGGACATTCGAAGTGGCATACGATCAAGCATAAAAAAGGCGCGCTGGATGCCAAGCGCGGCAAGTTGTTCACCAAGCTCATCAAGGAATTGACCATTGCCGCGCGTTCCGGCGGCAGCGGTGACATCAGCATCAACGCGCGATTGCGAAAAGCCGTCAGCGACGCCAAGGCCGCCAACATGCCTAACGACACGATTGACAAGGCGATCAAACGCGGCACCGGCGAATTGGAAGGCGTCAATTACGACGAAATCACTTACGAAGGTTACGGACCCGGCGGCGTGGCTGTGCTGGTCAACACGACGACCGACAATCGCAATCGCACGGTGGCTGAAATCCGCCACGTGTTTTCAAAAAACGGCGGCAACCTGGGCGAATCGAATTCCGTTTCGTGGATGTTCAATCGCAAAGGCCAGATAGTGATTGACGCGGCGTTGAAAAGCGAAGACGAAATGATGGAAATCGCGCTAGAAGCCGGAGCCGATGACGTGACGAGCGATGCGGACACCCACCAGATTTTCACCGCGCCGGAAGATTTCCACGCCGTGCTGGAAGCGATCAAGGCCAAAGGCATCGAACCGATGTCGGCGGAGTTGGCGATGATTCCGCAAAACACTATCAAGCTGGAAGGCGCGGACGCGGCGAAGATGTTGAAGCTGTACGAAGCGCTGGACGACCACGACGACGTGCAAAGCGTTTACGCCAACTTCGAGATGGATGATTCCGCATTGGAATAATTCTGGTTCATAGTTCGCGGTTCACAGCACCTTCTCAACCGCGAACTGTGAATCGCAAATTTCAAGAAAACCACCGCTCGACAGCCAGTCGAGCGTTTTACCAATCACAATTCGGCCACCCCTGAAGGAGATCAGCCTATGTCTGCTCGCACAGCCTTTTGGGGAATCGTGTTTGTCATCGCCATTTCACTCACTGCCGAAGCGCAAACTCGTCGCAAAACCATTACGCCCGGTCAACGAGCCATCGTTGTTGATGAGCGATTGTCGGCTTTGCGCGCACAGCCCGACATCAAAGCCTCGCTTGTACAAAGATTGCGGCGAGGTCGCGTCGTAGGAATTCTGAGTGCAAGGAAATCCAAAGACGGCGAATCTTTTTTGCGCGTTTCAGTGACGCGCAACACGCGCGGTTGGGTGTTGGCCGAAGCCGTCGTCAAAGCTGGCAACGCCGCAGAGGCTGAACGATTGTTGAACTTGATCGAAGATTCCGACGACGATTTTGTCAAAGCGCGACTGGCTCGGTTATGCGCCAACGAATTTCGCGCGACAGTGGCGGCTCCACGATGTTTGCTCAAACTCGGCGAAACCGCTGAACGCGTCGCTGACCGATTGACGCGCGACGCCAAACGCCGCATCGGCAACGAAGAACCGAGCGTTGGATTGAGTAAACGCGATTACTTTTTGAATTTCGTTGGTCTGGATCGGTATAACCGCATCGGCGTGCTGTTTGAGTTTGACGCATCGGCTGATCGCATTGTGTACGACGGCGAAGCGTATAGGGAACTGATAAGGCGTTATCCAAAAAGCAATGATGCTGGTGTCGCTCGCAAGAAGCTGGAAGTTCCTGCTAGTCGCTAATTTTCAGCAGAGTGGAAAATCAAACTTCATTTTCCTGCCTGAAAAAGTGTGGCAATGAACTGTCTTTGCATAAAACTATTGCTGGCTTTGAGCAATTAATGACTTAACGATGTTCACAGCTTTTTCAGAGGAAAGGAAGTTACTAAGTTTTTCAATAAATTCTTGTTCAGTTTTAACGGTCATCCCTGAGTTGGTAGGGTCGAAATTGAGTGTCAATGGGTAAACTTCCACATTATGGGTAGCAGATAGTAAGCGATAACGGTAGTTACCCATTGCTGGCGCAACTAAATTAAACGAATGCGTCACTATCTGCCCATTTGAACTGGTTTTAACTTCTGCTTGTACAAGATTTCCGGTCTTCTCACCTAGAAGCGCGGCCTGCTCTCGAAGAATACTGACCGGCGTCACAAGGGTTGCTACACCTATATCACTTGGCCAAAGATCGCGTATTTGAGTTCCCATAGTTATTTACCTCAATTACAAATTCAGCGAAAACAATAACGGTAAATGATCCGACGCGATTTTAGCATCAGGCAATCCTTTTGCAGAAAGGAAAGAGATGTTTCCGTCGCTGGTCAAAATTTCAAGCTCGTTGTCACGGAAGTGATCAACCAATTCCGGGCGTAATAAAACCTGATCGAACATGTGCCAGAACAGAGTTGTATGTTCCGCTCGATGGTAATAGTAAGTTCCAGGCGGCCCAACTGTCTGATCTCCAAAATGCCCCCACATTGGATTGTAGAAAAAATCGTATTGGCGTCCTTGCACTGTTCGACTTTCACGTCGAGCAATTTCTTTGGTCATGGCAGCGTTCAACCCGGCTGCTGCATAAACTCCACCCTCAAACGGATCCATGTTGAAGTCGCCAATAACAATCGTTCTGGCATGCCCAACTTGCTCTTCAACGCTTTTGATACTTCTGGCCAGCTCGGCAGATTCATAAGCTTGGCTTTCTGCTGAGTGACTTTGCTTGTCCGGCAGGTGAGCCGCAGCAACGAGAATATCTGTTCGCAGTGGTAGGGATAGCCTTCGTATTGACCAGCGACCAGTTTCAAATAGTGGTTGTATGAATTGATTTGGAAAGCGGGTGTAGATAGCCAATTTGGGGCATTGGCTATTGTGGGCAAATTCATATAGGACACTTTCTCGATTGAGCATTTTCAACATAGAAGCTACCGAAATGTCGCACTCTGCCAATATCAATACGTCAATCTCATGAGCCAGCGCGAGATTAGTAATAATCGCTTCAAGAGGTTTTTTACCGATATTCCAAAATAAGAATTTGACCATTGCTGACATCCGTAAAGGTTGTTTATTTGGCTGCATTGATCTGTCTGGGGCCGTAGGTGCTCACCAGATATTCCACCAGCGGTTCTTTTTCGGCTTCGGTAACGGTTGCGCCCCAGCGAACCATTTTTTCGACTTCGCGCGTCCAGCCTTGTTTGGTCAGGCGTTGTTGTTCGGTCAAATCCACTTCGTGACAGACCAGGCATTTGTCCTCGAAGATTTGCTTGCCGCGTTCGACGTTGGTCAGAGCAACCGGTTGCGCGGCTTTGTGCGGAGCGAAGTGTTCGGAAAAATAATCCACCAGAATCGCTTTTTCGGCATCATTCACCGAAGCGCCCCAGCGAACCATTTTTTCGACTTCGCGCGTCCAGCCTTGTCGCGTCAATCGTTGCGCAATAATCAAATCGGCTTCGTGACAGGTCACGCATTTTGCGTTGGCGAGTTCGACGCCTTTGCCCGGCGGCAAATCCTGTGAAGCGAACGACGATTGCCAGTTCAGGGAAACGCCAGCGGCGAAAATCATTGCCACCAGCGCCAGTTTCAAGAGTGTTGAATTACGCTTCGACATTGATCCTCACTTTATCAATCACGTTCCACAGATAACCCGACGGATTCCAGTGCGGAGCGACCGGTTGGACATTGCCTTTGTCATCCGTCGCGCGAGCCATCAACAAATACGATCCCGGTTTGGTGATCGTGAATTCGTATTCGAACGATTGCCAGGCGTATCGTTCGCGCTCTTTGCCAAGTTTGGCCAATTTCCAGGTGCTGCCATTGTCGCTGGAAACTTCGACTTTGGTGATGAATGATTCGCCAGCCCACGCAAAACCGCCGATTTTCACCTTGCCCGGTTTGAAGCTCGCGCCTTCTGCCGGAGCGTTGATGAAAGATTTGACGACCAATCCGGTCAACGGCTCCATGTTTTCGGGCGGAACCGCCGCGCCCGGAGCGACTTGAGTTTTCGGATAGCGGTAAGCGGTTTTGACGAAAAATCCTTCGTGTTCCTTGTCAATCACCTGCACGTGAGCCAGCCATTTGACGGCGTATGCGCCTTCCCAACCCGGCGCAATCGCGCGCAACGGAAAGCCATGAATTTGCGGCAATGGTTCGCCGTTCATTTCATAAGCCAGAATCGTGTCGGGATGAACGGCTTTGGCCATCGGCAGGTTGCGGATGAAATCCGGCTGTTTGCCAACGGGTTTGTCCGCGCCGTTCAGCGCGACGTATCTGCCCGCCGGTTTGACGCCGGCTTTTTTCAGCACATCGGCCAATCGAGCTCCGGTGAATTTGGCTGTTCCCACAGCGCCCTTTTCCCACTGAATCCCCGGCATAGGCGGATCGAAAAACGCGCGGCCATTGCCCGCGCATTCCAGCGTGACGGTGACACTGGCTTTCGGCATTTTTTTCAAATCATCCAGCGTCAACGAAAGCGACGAGTTCACTTCACCATCTACGACCAGTTTCCATTCGCTGGCGTTGACCTTGGCGGCGTAAGCGTGATGGCGAACGTAAAACAGATCGTTTGGCGTGATCCAGGTGTTCAACAATCCGACCGGCGTTTCCAAATCTTCCGGGCGCAAACTGCGAACGATCAATTTCTCTTTGCCTTTGACGACGTTCTGGGCAAAGGCTTCGGCGAATTCATTGGGCAAAATCTGACTTAGCGTGATGGCCGCCCCGGTTCTGGCCGCGCCCAGCAACAACTGGCGACGCGACAAGCCTGATTGCGAAACTCGGCTTTCGTTCTTGTTCATTGTGACCTCTTGAGTTGATGGAATGCGCGAAATATCGCGCGATGATTGCAAAAACGGAGCGATTCTAAGTGCCCGACAACTGGCGGTCAACGCGCCCAAAAAACAGCCTGGCTTCTGGAAAAGCTTCTTGTCACGCAGCGCATTGCCAGTCAAGCTCGTTTGGGTACAATCACGTCAGGAGAAACAAATTGGAAATCCCACTGCTGCAAATTGACGCTTTTACTTCACAGGCTTTCAAAGGCAATCCTGCCGCTGTTTGTTTGCTGGACAAGGCGAAACCTGCCGATTGGATGCAAAATGTCGGCGCTGAAATGAATCTGGCGGAAACTGCGTTTGTCGTCCCGCGTCATGAACAAGGGCATTACGATTTGCGCTGGTTTACTCCGGCGATTGAAATCCCCTTGTGCGGTCACGCCACGCTGGCCAGCGCGCATGCCTTGTGGGAAACCGGCAGATTGCCCGAAACGCAGGAAGCTCACTTTTACACGATGAGCGGCGAATTGATCTGCCGTCGCCAGGGCAAACTGATCGAAATGGATTTTCCGGCCCTGATCGCCGAACCGGCGACCTTGCCCGCCGCCGCTGTTGAAGCTCTGGACATTAAGCCGGTCAACGTCGTTTGCCATCGTCGCAAAGACGGTTCGGACGGAAACTTCCTGATTGAGCTGGAATCCGAAACCGACGTTCGCAACGTGAAACCGAACTTTTATGCACTGAGCAAAGCCGCCAATGCCGGATTCATCATTTCGGCGCGCGGCGATTCCAATTACGATTTCGTGTCGCGCTACTTTGCCTGTTACGCCGGAATTGACGAAGACCCTGTCACCGGTTCGGCGCATTGCATGTTGACGCCGTATTGGGCGGCCAAGCTGGGCAAAACTGAAATGAGCGTTTATCAAGCTTCCGCGCGCGGCGGCGAACTCCGCGTCCGATTGGCGGGCGACAGAGTCTTTCTGGCTGGCGAAGCTGTCACCGTTCTGCGCGGCAATCTGCTTTGCTAAACGACCTGACTGTCCGCGTGCAATAAATCTGACCCAAATTCCGAAACAATGAGGATCACCCCCCAAATACGCGCGGCCACCGTAGCCGACGCTGAAATGCTGACCGATCTGGCGGCTCGAACGTTTTACGATGCGTTTGCAGACATGAACACGCCGCAGAACATGCAGGCTTATATGTCCAAGGCCTTCACCGTGGCGCAACTGACTGCCGAAATCAGCGACCCGCAAGCGAAATTTCTGATTGCCGAAGTGGATGGCGTTGCCGCCGGATACGCCAAACTGTCGTCGGGCAATGTTCCTGCCAGCGTAACTGGACCAAATCCGATTGAATTGGTGCGGCTCTATGTGGATCGAAAGTTTCTCGGTTCGGGCATCGGCAACGATCTGATGCAGGCCTGCATGGACGAAGCGCGCAATCTGGGCCACCGTTCAATTTACCTTGGCGTGTGGGAGCACAATCATCGCGCGCAATCGTTTTATTTTCGTTGGAACTTTCGCGTCGTCGGCAGCCACATTTTCCAGATGGGCGACGATCCTCAAATGGATTGGCTGATGGAACGCGAACTTTGACATCAATGAATTCCTTTTACCTTCCCATACTGATGGCCATCGGCGGCGGAGTGCTCTATCACGTCGGGCAAAAAGCGATTCCTTCAACGGTGCATCCGTTTGTCGCCGTCACTGTCGCTTATTCCGTAGGCATTCTGCTGTGCCTTGTCGCGCTTTACCTCGATCCTGCCGGACGTTCTTTTTCCGCTTCGTTCAAGGAATTGAACTGGTCTGTGGTTGGCGTAGGTCTGGGCGCAGTCATCATCGAAATCGGGTTTCTGCTGGCGTATCGGCACGGATGGAACATCAATGCGGCATCGGTGGTCTGCAATATCTCGGTCGCGCTGTTGTTGATTCCGATTGGTCTGTTGGTGTTTCGCGAGCGCCTGACGCTGCGTCACGCGGCAGGCATTGGCTGCTGTCTGGTTGGTTTGTACCTGCTTTCCAAAAAATAACTGGAACGCGGACGTCCTCGTCCGCTGTAAAAAAAGCGCGAAGCTTCCTTTTCTCTTCTTTATCTTGATCGCCAATGAATTTACATCTCGCCGTCTGGTTGTTGCTGTGTTTGATCTGGGGATCAACCTGGATTTTCATCAAGCTCGGATTGGATCATTGGCCCCCGTTCACATTTGCCGGACTGCGGTTTCTGTTGGCGGCGATCATTCTCTGGGTAATCGTTTTCTTGCGCGGAGACAAGTTGCCCAACTCTCGCCGGGACTGGTTGTTGATCGCCTGGTTGGGACTGATTTCCTTTGGGCTGAGTTTCGGTCTGGTGTTCTGGGGCGAAAATCGAATTTCTTCCGGATTGACCGCCGTGTTGCAATCGGTGATTCCGGCGTTCGGGTTGCTGCTGGCGCATCATTATTTGCCGAGCGAACGTATCACCGTCGCCAAATTGTTGGGAGTCGCGCTGGGCATTGCCGGAATCGTCGTGATTTTCGCTGACCAGGTAAAAATTGGCGGAGCTGCGGCAGCGGCTGGCAGCGCGGCAATCGTCGTCAGCGCGTTTCTCGTCGCATACACCAACGTGGTGGTCAAACTTCGCTGCGGCCATTTGCAGGTTGTTCCGCTGGTGGCCGGACAGGTCACTTTCGGTTTTGTTCCGCTGCTGGCGCTTGGATTTTTTATTGAAGGCAATCCGCTCGATTTGCGACGGACTCCGCAAGCCGTCGTTTCGCTGATTTATCTGGCAGTCGTTGGTTCGGTCATCGCCTTGTTGTTGTATTACTGGCTGGTCAAAAAAATTGCCGTCACCAAAACCATGCTCATTTCGTTGGTGACGCCGGTCGTGGCGTTGCTGATCGGCTGGCTGGTGCGCGGCGAAGCCGTGTCGTGGCGACTGGCGCTGGGAAGCGCGGCGATTCTTTCCGGCATTGGAATGATTGTTTTGAAACGCGAAAGAAGCAAATGACCATCACGCAAGTTACAACCGAAAACGAATTGAATGAAGCGCGCGCGTTGTTTGCCGAATACGCTGACTCGCTCGGCGTTGACCTGAGCTTCCAGAATTTCAACGAAGAACTTGCGGCTTTGCCAGGTGATTACGTGCCGCCAGACGGTTGTTTGCTTCTGGCTACGGAAGATGGCGTTGCCGCCGGTTGTATTGCGCTGCGAAAACTCGAACCTGGTGTTTGCGAAATGAAGCGACTCTACGTTCGCCAGCAATTTCGCGGTTTGCATCTTGGCCGCAAGCTGGCCGAATCCGTTATCGCTGAAGCGCGCCGGCTTGGCTACGAACGAATGCGGTTGGACACGTTGCCGATGATGAAAAGCGCACGTGCGCTTTACCAATCGCTGGGTTTTCGTGAAATTCCGGCTTACCGCCACAACCCGATTGCCGGAACATCTTTTCTTGAGATGGTTTTGTAAAAATCGAATCACGAGGTGAATGAATATGTTCAAAAGGCTACTCGTCTTATTGCTGTTATTGCCGTTGACGACTAATGCGCAAAAGCCGGAGTTCGCTCCCGGCGTGCGCTATGACGCGAAGATTCCTTCGCTCAAACAAGTGACCGGCTACGATTTTGCCGAGCGCGTCACGTCGCCCGAAGACATCATTCGTTACCTGAAAGCCTTGCACGAAGCCGCGCCGGATCGAACGAAACTGGTCAAATATGCCGAAACTTGGGAAAAGCGCGAATTGTGGGCGCTGATCGTTGCTTCGCCGGAACGCATTCGACAACTGGATCAGATCAAAGCCGGATTGCGGCAACTGTCGAATCCTACGGCTTCGACCGATGTTGCGCGATTGGCGCGCGAACTGCCCGTGGTTGTTGTCTTGACGCACGGAGTTCACGGCAACGAAATTTCTTCGGGCGAAGCGGCATTGGCCGAAAGTTATCACTTGCTGGCCGCGCAAGGTGACGCGACCGTTGATCTGATTCGCCGCGAAGCCATCGTCATCATTGATCCGATGCAAAATCCCGATGGCCGCGCGCGGTTCGTCTTTCAAAACCTGTTGGGGCAGGCGATGACGCCCGACGCCGAACCTGCCGCCGCCGAACACGACGAACCCTGGCCGGGCGGACGCAGCAATCATTATCTGTTCGATTTGAACCGCGATTGGTTCGCGCAGAATCATCCCGAATCACAAGGCCGCGTAAAACTGCTGCTGGAATGGTCGCCGCAAGTCGTAGTGGATTTGCACGAGATGGGCGGCAATTCGACCTATTACTTTCCGCCCGCTGCCGATCCCGCCAATCCGCATCAAACAAAAACTCAAGGGGAATGGCTGAACATTTTCGGCCAGGCGAATGCGGCGCGGTTTGACGAACGCGGGTTCGAGTATTTCAACCGCGAAGTCTTCGATGCGTTTTATCCCGGTTACGGCGTGTCGTGGCCAATGGCGCAAGGCGCGATTGGCATGACGTTTGAAAAAGGTTCGGCGCGCGGACTTGTGCTTCGCCGGTCGAATGAAACTCTGCTGACTTACCGTGATGGAGCGGTCGAACATTTCACGGCGGCGATTTCGACGGCGGCGACCGCCGCTCGCAACCGCGAAAAGATGTTGCGCGATTACACCGACTTCCGCCGCAACGCCGGAGCAGGCGAAACCAAGGCTTATTTGCTGCCGCCGGGAAAAGACGCCGGACAAACGCAACGATTGGTAAGAATGCTGATTGCCAATGGCGTGACGGTCGAGCGCGCCAACGAAGCATTCAATTTCAATGGCCGCGCCTTGCCTGCGGGAACCTTCATCGTGCCGCTGCCGCAACCGGCAGGAATGATCGTTCGCAATTTGCTGGATCAAAATGTTCCGATGAATGACGAGTTCATCAAACGTCAGGAAGAACGCCGCAAGCGTCGCCAACCCGATCAGATTTACGATACGACCGCCTGGAATCAGGCGCTGCTTTACGACGTGGAATGTCTGGCGGCGGCCAGCGCCATCACTGTGAAATCTTCCCCGATTACCGCCGAATCATTGAAAGCGGCTGCGGCGAATTTGCCAGATGCCGTGGTCGGATACGCCTTGCCGTGGGGAGCGACTTCAGCAGCGGCTGTGATCGAAGCTTTGCAAAACGGTTTGCAGGCGCGGTTTCTGGCTTCGTCGTTCGCCATCGGCGGCAGAAAGTTCGAACGCGGCACAGTGTTCTTTCGCAATGCGGACAACGGCGCGGATTTGAAAACCAGGCTGGCCGCTATCGCCGCCAAACACAACGCCGAAATCATCAAACTGGATAGCGCATTTGTCAGCGAAGGCGCTTCGCTTGGCAGCAACCAGGTCGTGACGTTGAAAGCGCCGAAAGTCCTGCTGGCGTGGGATTCGCCGACCAGCAGTTTGTCCGCAGGCTGGGCGCGGTTCGTGCTGGAAAGGCGCTATGGCCAATCGGTGACGGCGGTCAGAACTGCTTCGCTTGGCCGAGTGGATTTGCGCCGATACGACGTGTTGATTTTGCCGAGCGGAAATTATTCGGCGACGCTGAGCGGAGAAAACTTGCGGCGAATCAAAGACTGGGTTTCGGCTGGAGGAACCTTAATCACTTTGGCTGAAGCTTCCCGTTGGGCTGCGCGCGAAAACACGGGCTTGCTGGAAACTCGAACTGAGTTGCGCGACGGTTCTGCCGAAAGCGATCAACCGGCGGCGCGAACCTCTGCGGCCAAACCGGCGGATTTCGATCAAGCCATTCAACCGCTGCGCGAACAGCCCGAATTGATTCCCGGCGCGATTTTGCGCGTGCGGCTGGACGAAGATCACTGGTTGAGTTCGGGCACGGACGGTGAGATTCAGGTTTTGACGGAAGGCACTCGTGTCTTTTCGCCAATCAAACTGGATCGAGGCCGCAACGTAGGCATTTACGCCAAACGCGACAACTTGCTAGCCAGCGGATTCGCGTGGCCGGATTCGTTGGCGTTGATCCAGCAAAAGGCTTTTCTGATTCACCAACCGATGGGACAAGGCCACATCATCGCCTTCGCCGAAGACCCGAACTATCGCGCTTATGCCGAAGCGACGGAGTTTTTGTTCATCAATGCCGTGTTGCTCGGCGCGGCATATTGAACAATTCAATATGCCGCGCAGTGCATAAGCCCGTTGGCGTAATCGGCTTTGCAAAGCTCCCCTCGTGCGGAAGTCGAACGCCGTCGCCGCGACCGCTTGAAGAGGATAGTGATTTTGGAATCCTCTTCGGCTCGCACGGTTAGCTTGTATGGGTAAGAGCCGTAGGGCGCGGCGTCGAAATCCTGAGTTTGATACTGGTAAATCAGATTGCCGCCGCGTTCGCAGTATTCCAGCAGGCGTTTGTTGTAAGCCTTCAAATCGTAGCGAACAGGCGACACGCGCTTTGCCGTGAGAACGCGAGATGATGACACTAGCCTTCAGCCGCAGAGGCGCGCAAAGAAAGCGCAAAATTAAAAAGCTTGACTAAATGTTGGGGGGGGGTAAATATCCCACGCCAACCCAACAACAATTGAAAACAATCTTTTGCCCCGGCGAACTGCCAGCGCGACAATTTGCCATTTCCTCTTTTACGGTCGTTGAAATCAATTCCCTGAATCTGAAACTCGTCAGCATTTTGCCACCCCTGCTGACTGTCATTTGATCCATTTCTGAAAAGGCGTCGGTGCATTGGTGTTTGCTCTTTGCACCCAATAATCAATACGAAAGCCCTATCGTCCATTTTGGCGATGGCGATAGGGCTTATGTCAGCAACACAACCTTCGGCTGCTCTTGCGGGCAGCTTTCAGGATGCACTGCCGTGAACAGCGCGCATCCTAGCTCCGCAGGCGGCCTTATTCAACCTGATAAGGAGCAACTCGTATGAAGTTCAAGCTGCATCAACCCATTCTCAACAATCGAGTTTCCAGAACGTTTTTACATTCTGCGCTGATAACGGCTGCCTTACTGCTTCTCGTCATAGGCGGCATTCAGCTTTTATCGCCGTCTTCTTCCAGCGCACAGCAGAACAGTCAAAAAAGAAGTGAACGGCAAAACAATAAAAGTGCCCGCAAACCGTCGTGCCCATCCTGTTCCGAGCGAACGGCTCAATTCATCTACGCGCCACTTATTGGCCTGCCGGAAGCCGAAGGCACAGAACTGGTTTTTAATTCGCGCAGCCCACAGGAAGTTGATGTAACGCCGACTTTCTACAAACTGGACGGCACGGCCATCGTGGGCAACTCAGTGCGTCTGAAGCCGGTAGAAATTCGATACGTTGATCTCAAAAAGCTTATCCCAGGACAATATCGAAATGATCAGGATTGGGGCGGAATGACGCTCGCTTTTACCGGAGGGACGCGTGAACTGTGGGCGCAGCTCAGGCTGACAGGCATCAACGGTGGCGGCGGCGTAGATGAGTTTTTCACTGTTCCCCAAGAAGCCCGCTCCGAAGCGCAGCAAGCCATCTGGTGGGCGCCGCCGCAAAGCCTGGCCATTATTGCGCTTGGCAACATCACGGACGCGGCCACCAGCGCCACAGTCAGCTTTGGCGACGGACAAAGCAAAACTGTCAACCTGCCGCCCCACGCAACGGAAATCATCAGATACACGCCGAACTTTCGAGCAGGCGGCGCAGCCGTCACAATCCAGACCACCGGAGCCGCAGGCAGCGTCATTCCGACGGGCCTTATTGCTACGAAAAACGGATCATTCAACAGTGTCATACGATTTTATGACACAAGGGCGGCCAGGCAGCCACACCTTTTCGCCAACGGTTTGCGGTTGGCCGGCGTGACTCCACACATGCTGTTGAAAAACACTTCGTCCGCGCCCATCACCGCCACGCCTGAATTCAGCCCGGCAGGAAACGGGGCTGCCGGAACCCCAATCACGTTACCGGCCATTACCTTAAGGCCACAGCAAATCGTCGAAGTTGACCTTGATCCGTTGATGAAAGCCGCCCAGGGCAGAAATGACTTGGAGGCGGTCAGCGTCAAAGTTATCAATGGTGGCGCGCCTGGTAGCCTGATCGGCGCTGTCTACAGCGCCAACAACACCACGGGCGTCAATTACGACGTGCCACTGCGCGATTCCGGGCCGTTACGCAATGCGGCGGGCAGCTATCCCTGGCGAGTGGATGACGATTATTCGACCCTGGTTTCGATCACCAACATCGGCTCGCAGCCAGCCGCCTTTATCGCCACCATCCGGTATGAAGGCGGAGAATATCTGCCGCCAATGCGCACCCTGGCTGTGGGCGAAACCGCCGTCTTCGATCTAAACAAAATCCACGGCGAACAGATTCCCGACAAAGACGGCAAAACCCTGCCCCGCAAAGCGACTCTCGGCCAGTTCCATTGGAGCGTACTGCGCGGCAGCGACGATGTCCGCCTGATCGGGCGCGGAGAGATGGTCAGCGCGTCAAAGAAAGCCAGCAGCAGTTATAGCTGCCCGGTCTGTTGCCCTGACTCATTCGGCGAACTGATGCTCAGCCCAAACACGCTTTTCCTGCCGACTGGCGGCTCTACGGCGACCTACGTTGATGGGATATGGCTGGACTGTTACAACAACATCGTCGGGCCGTTCGGCTATCCGTACGGCGTTGATTGGTGGTGCGAAAACACGTCTGTAATTTCCATCGCTCATCAATCAGGCAATCAATACAACGTCGGCGGCCTGACGGCGGGAACATCAGAGATGGAAGCCGATACGATGGAGGTTTACTACAACAATGATGGGATGGACTGCTACCCCGTCTGGTTTCCTTACTATGCACCGGGCGATGCGGCAGTCAAACCAACAATCAGTGGCCCATCGGAAGTCTGGAACTTTACAAACGTTGGAAGCCCCAACAGCAATTACCCGATTCAAATTACTTTGACAGCTCAGCCAAGCAATGCTGCGAGTTATGCTTGGACCATAACGAATGGCACAGACAAAATCAGGTTCGCAGACAACAACGGCACAACAATAACGACCTCATCCAATCAGGTCACAATAAAGAGTTTGGGACTACGAAGCTCTCTGCAAAATGACTGCGGCGTGACAGTCACTGTTTCTGGACAAACAAGTAATGCTCATAGTATTACCAACGTCGTACCCCACAGGTTGTCTTTACAGTCCATAGACGATCAAGAAGCCGGTTTTCCTTTAGTGGGGTTTAACAGCGTCTGGCATTACCAGATACTTGACCAATTTGGACGATTGCTTCCAGCCGCAATACCTGCAAATGAATACTTTACAAGCGAGACAATGTCCGCGACCTCAAATAATTGGCCGGCGTTCACGGCTAATGGCACAAACAATGCTAACCCGGCAGACTATACAGATAGTATTGGATTTTCGTCGGTATCTGGACTTTACTCTCCAAACCCAACTTCACCTCAAAACCCACTAAGCAATCAGTTGATCCAATATGCGAATCAGTCGCATTTGATCGGTCACCAAGCCCCTGGTTCAGGGCGAGTTGTGCAAACGGATCAGTTGCGCAAGTACATTGATCACGGGACGCACGAGAGCATAACGTCGCCTGTGAATTAAAGGAAAAAGAATTCCTATAGCCAGTCAGTTGTCATACTGACTGGCTATGCTGTGAATCGTAGCTATTTTTACGAGGAGGTTAAATATGCGTTACATCATTAGTTGTATTGTTTTACTAGCTTGCTTTGCATTGTTGCAAGTTAGCAGATATGGTATGCCATCTTACTTCTATAGGTCTACCTCAGAAATAATTCCTGGTTTGTTCCTGGCGCAACTTACCTCAGAGTCAGACTTAGTTGTTGTTGGACAGGTAGCTACCTTTGATGAGGAAAGACGCGAAAACGTGACTGAGCAGGGGCAGTCGTTTGAAGTGATTCACTATGTTTCTAAGCTCAATGTGAGTAGGCTGGTTAAGGGAAAAACTAATGACTCTTCAATCATTGTTGAATTTCTATCAACTCCGGTACGGTCTTACGTCATTCCGAATCGAGGCAGAATTGCTCTGTTTTTTCTTCGAAAGGTGGCTGAAAAACGATTTAGACCTGTTGAACCTTACTACCCTTTTCTCGCCGCCATTTCTATCCCGCCAAAAGTCGAGAACACAGAGCTTGATCGCGCTATAGGAGAGATTGCTCAGGCGTTGGAGCATCCAAACGTTTCTGAAGCTGATAAGAGCACTGCAATAAAGGCTTTGGGCAGTATTGACACGGTCGCTTCCAAGCAAGCACTTCATCGCATCTCAAACGGAAATAACATTTCTCTACAAATTGCTGCCTGTGCAGCTCTATTTGGGCTAAATGATGTCTCCCAAATGAACATTGCAGAAGGTTTGTTATTGACTCCGCCAAAAAATGTTCCGATACCTATGATCCAAAAGCTATCCAGTTCTTTGGTTAGGGTAAAGGATCCAGCAGCAATACCATTCCTTTCAAAGCTTATTAGCAGCGGAGACTTACAAACCCGCCGAAATGCGTCAATGGCATTACGTAATACTGGCGATAGGCAAGCCTCCTCAGCTTTAATAACGGCGCTAATGGACAGTGATCGGGAAGTTCGGTATCAAGGAGTAATGGGATTGGCAACAATTACCAAACACTGGGAATGGGCGCCAGCTTATGACGTTTACTCGGCCAATGAGCAGCGTTACCTAACGTATTGGCGCGAATGGGCAAAGATCAATCGCTAAGATCGCTTAGTTTGACCAATAGGTAGCAATGAATGATGCACTGAAAATCAAAAGGCCGGTGATTTCTTGCGATGCCACCGGCCTGCTTGAACAACTAAAGGGCTATTTTTTCTTCTCGGCTTCCCAGGTTCCTGAAAAGCCGCTGAATTTCCATTTGCCGCCCATGTCGTTGTCAGTGCGTTTGCTGTTGAGCGGAATCAAACCAATGTCTTGACAGGGAAGGCCAGTGTATCGAATTGCCAAACTCTAGCGTGGTTGCTTTTTCAGACTGACGATATTGGCAAACAACCTGTAACCGCCCTGCACACCCGCTGGCAACTGGCGATAAAACGCATAGGCTGCGTAAACGAAAGTGCCTTTGCCATATTGCGCGAACATCAAGCCGCCTTTTTGCGGAGGTTGTTCGCGGTCGTGGCATTCCAACAGGGGTTTGTAGCGTTCGTCCCAGGTGCTCATCCATTTCGAGCCGCGCTCTTCGACCCAGCCGTCAAAATCCGCCTGCGTGATTTTGTTCGGCCAGTTGAAGATGGGATTGGCCGGATCGAGAATCGTCACTTTTGAATCTTCTTCGGAGACTTCTTCGGCGCGCGCGCCCAGCTTGTACGGATAAGGTCCATAAGGCGCGGCGTCGAATTCCTGCGTTTGATATTGGTAAACCAGATTGCCGCCGCGTTCGCAGTATTCCAGCAATCGTTTGCTGTACGCCTTCAAATCCTCTCGCACCGCCGTGGCGCGAATGCCAATCAGCACGGCGTCGAATTGATCCAAATTGCCGCTGGCCAAATCGTTTGCGCCGAGCATCGTCACTTTGACGCCGATTTGTTCCAACGCCTTCGGAATTTCGTCGCCAACGCCCATCACGTATCCAACGCTCAAGTTCGGCGCGACTTTCACATCCACGCCGCGCACGGCCATCGTCGCCGGACGATACAAATGACGCGGTTCGTTGTCGCGGTGAGCGATGACTTCGTAACCTTCGGTGTATTCGCGCCCGGCGTATTCGGCGACGGCCTGAATCTTGAAATCAGCATCGCCCGCCGAAACGCGCGGCACAGACACCTTGAAACTGAAATTGCTGACTTCGCCTTCGTGCGTGAAGTTAAAGGTTTGCTCGGCTGGCGTCGCCGTCCAGCCAGTCGGCAGT
The DNA here is from genome assembly GCA_964470555.1 of uncultured Heliomicrobium sp. GTDB lineage: Bacteria > Acidobacteriota > Blastocatellia > RBC074 > RBC074 > RBC074. The sequence goes on along the minus strand of CAYYDG010000010.1, from coordinate 56,999 downwards.
TTCAATCGAACTTTGCCGGTGGCGTTGCCTTTGACGTTGTTCAACACATTGACGTTGATGTTAAACGAAGTTTGCGCCGCGCCGACCGGTACGATTCCCACGCGCGGCGACAAGCCAACTCCGATGGCTGGAGCGACAGTCAGCAAACGGCGCTGCTCTCCCCACGGACGATCAATGTAAACAGTCTGCGCGGGTTGGGTCAGCGTGAAGCGCACGCCTTCGACTTCGTAATTGAAAACTCCAACCACATCCGGCGGAGCGAACGGCAGATGCAGCAATTCCGGCTTGTTGATCTGGTAGATGTGATCGCGCAGTTCACTGGCGCGCGACCAGTAAGGCCGCGAGTATTCAGCGTTGTTTGGGACGTAGACTTGATATTGTTCTTTCAGCATCGAACTGCCTGCCCGCTGTTCAATTCCGCCACCTTTAATGTCGGTCTGCCAACCTTGGGGGGCGGTGACACTGAGATTGTTGTTGTCTGTTTTCACCGGGCTGCGATTGAAAACACTGACTGTCAGTGAAAACTGTTGACCGGGAATTGCCACGTTGAAGGTTTCGCGCGGCTGGCCAAATCCTCCGCCGCCTTGCCCTTCGGCTCTTTGTGCCGGGTCAACCAGCACTTCCATCGCCAAGCCCAAAGCCTTGTTCATCGCGTCGTTGAGTTCGCGTTCTTTGTTGCTGAGCAAAAACAACAATTGATCTTTGTTGGCAGCTTCTATGTTTGCGGTTTTGATCTTGGCGGTTAAATCCAAAACGGTTTTGGCTGCTGCGGCCAGATCGCTGGCGACCAGCCATGGTTGTCGAGCGTCGAACTTTTTGATGGCAGCTTCGACGCTGTTGTTCAGCACGGTCAGTTCAGCGGTGATGTTCGTTGAACCGGCGAGCTTCGCCATTCCCAAGATTGTCGTATCCAAACCGTCGAAAATGCTCGTTTCTTTTTCGCTCTTGCCAATCAGGCTTTCTTCCAGCAACCACGAAGAATTGGCCGATCCTGGCGCGACGCGCGCAGCGCCTGCGCCTTGCGAACGTTGATGGCTCAAACCGTCGCGCGCGATTTCGCGGTACGACCGACCTAGCAACGGATCATACGCGCCGACATCCACTTTCATGGTCGAAGCTTCGTTGTCGCGCACACTGCGATAGAGCTTTTTGACCTGCCACGGGCGCAACCCTTCTTTGAAATGTTCGGGAAAGGCATTGGGATCGGCGGCGGCTTTGAAGGCTTCGGCGCTCAGCAATCCTGCGGCCTGGTGGTTGCCGTGACCGTCACGCGGTTTGCCATGGAATCGTGAAAGGATGACATCCGGGCGATACAGCCGAATGGCATGCACCACGTCTTTCAGAACAAGGTCTTTGCCCCAGTGTTCGATGGTTTCGTCCAGCCGTTTGGAAAAACCGAAATCCGTTACGCGCGTGAACATCAGATCAACACCATAAAACCGGCTGGCGGCCAGCAGTTCTTCGGTTCGCAAAATTCCCAGCGCGTCGTACAACTCCGGGCCGACCAGATTGGCTCCGCCTTCGCCGCGATTGAGCGACAACAACCCTGTGCGAATGCCTTCGTGACGAGTCAGCCAGGTCAGCATCGCGCCGTCTTCATCGTCCGGGTGAGCGGTTGTGTGCAACACGGTCGCCGTCGAACGCAATCTGAGCAACGCCTGCCACGCGGCAGCAGCGCCTTTGTTTTCGGCGGGTTGCTGAGCCTGAGCCGCAACCGGCTTAAGAGTCAAATTCGGCGACGACATCAGCCACACCAAAGACAATGCAAACATGGAAAGAAGAACTCTTTTCATTTTGATCCCTTCAATAATCGTTTTGTTTGATCGGTAACACCTTGATGAGTTGGACTGTAAATGGAAACGCGAAAACAGCAAAGCGGCTTTCGCACAAGTCGAAAATTCAATCCGGGAAGAAAATTGCCGACGGTCCAAACTTTGATTGACGCTGCAAAACGCTTGAGCTAGATTCCCGCCGTCTCAGCTAATCAGCTTTATTGTTGTAAGCAAGTTGTCTCCGCGCAGCTTTACCCAATCGAAAGACTTTTTTCGGGTTGTTCGAACGCACCTCATCAACCGTAGTTTTATGGCCCTCGGAGTTTTGCTGAGGGCAGAGGCTCACCAATGAACAAATCACTCCTGTCACTGTTCGACGTGCTGACCGAAGAATACAAGCATCAGACCGTCAATAAGCCTTTCGACGAAAAGGTTGAAGCTCATTTTCAGCGCAGGCGCGAACAGTACGCTGCGCAGTTTGCCCACCTGGACGAATCCGTACGGGGCGAACGAATAGACAAAGAATTGGTGACCGATTTTTACAAATGGCTGCATACGGAAGGCGACAAACGCGCGGCGATTTGTTTTTCCGGCGGTGGCATTCGCAGCGCGACGTTTGCGCTGGGGGTGTTGCAAGGGTTGGCGCGGAACGGCATCCAGCTCGGCCAGTTTCATTTTCTTTCGACGGTGTCTGGCGGAGGATACATCGGCAGTTGGCTGTCAGCGTGGATTCACCGGCAAGGCATGGCGCGCGTGCAGGAAGGATTGTCCGGCATCACCGAAGAAGATGGCGGCGGCGACCAAGCCAACCCAAGCCAACTCGGCCAAGCGCGCAAACGCGGCGGCGTTTCTGCTGTCAATCCCGAACCGGAAACCATTCGACACCTTCGCAGCTACAGCCGGTACATGAGTCCCAGTTTCAGTCTCCTTTCCGCCGACACCTGGACGCTGGTGGGCATTTACCTGCGAAATTTGTTGCTGAACTGGTCCGTGCTGATTCCATTGATGCTGGGCGTGTTGGCGATTCCGCGTCTGACGATGGCGATGGCCGCCTGGGAAAACCCGCCGGGGTGGTTGCCGGGCGTAGCCTTGCTGGTCAGCCTGGCGTGTGGCGGATGGGCGACGGGATACATCATCACCAATCGGCCAAGCCTGACCGGAAGTTTGAAAGGAAGACGCGGAGCGGCGTCACCCTATCGCAAAGAAGGTTGGTTTCTGATTCTGTGCTTGTTGCCGCTATGGCTGTCGGCGATAACAGCCAGCGCATTTTGGGTTTGGAGTTTGAACCTGAACGATGTTGCCAATCAGAACAACATGGCGGCGGCTGTCGCCAAAGGGCTGGAATGGTGGACGGATCGGGCCGGGTTTTTGAATTCGATCCGGCAGTTGCCGATGTGGCTGTGTTTTGCCTTGTTCGGCACGCTGTTCCATCTGCTGGGGTTCGTGATTTCGCGTATCTGGGTACGAGTCGGCGGGTGGGATTTGGCCTTCAGCCTGATTACGGGATTTCTGGGCGGCGCTTGTCTGTATCTGGTAACGATGAGTTGCTTTACCTCTCCGATCAAAGCCAGTTCGTCTGCGGCTTCCTCCGCGGCGATGTTTACCTGTTTTGCCGCGCCAGCGTTTCTGTTGACCTTTCTGATGATAGGGACGCTGTACACTGGTCTGGCCAGTTACATCACCAGCGATGCCGACCGGGAATGGTTGGCGCGCGCAGGTGGATGGATGCTGATTGCCATTTTGGTTTGGGCGGTGATTTGCGCACTGGTCATTCTGGCTCCCCAAGCATTGTTGTCCGAAAATGAATACTGGGGCGCGAAAATGAAATCGCTGCTGACTTCGCTGGGCATAGGTTCCGGCGCGTTGACTTTGTTCGGCGGCAAAAGCGAAGAAACTGACGCCAACAAGAAAGAAGCCAAGAAAAAGGAAGAAAAAGGGCCGATGGCCAAATCCGTTGACATCGGGTTGTCGCTGGCTGCGCCCTTGTTTGCGGCATTCATTCTGGTGACGCTGTCGTTGATTTCCACGTTGGGCATTGCAGGGCTTTGCACAAAACTGGCTACAATCGGTTCGTCAGGCAGTTGGCAGAGTGTGTTCTTTTCGTTTGGCGACGAAGCGAAAAAATTTTTCACCCAGCTTGGATCAAACAATCTGTGGCAAAACCTGTTTGCCGACCAATCTCTGTACCATTGGCGCGTGCTTTTCTACACGCCTTCGCGAGTCGTTTTCTGGAGTACGCTGGCGGTTGTCGGAGTAGGAGTGTTGATGGGATTTTTCATCAACATCAATGGTTTTTCTCTACATGCGGCTTACAGGGATCGGCTGGTGCGCGCTTACCTCGGCGCTTCGCGTAGCAGCCGCGAGCGGTTTCCGAATCCCTTCACGGGATTGGACGAACGCGACAACCTGCAAATGCATGAACTCGTCACCGATTTGTATTACAGCGACAGTTTCAAGCAGGAAAAGCTGGGGGCGCTGATTGGCAAGCTGACGGGCACCGAAGCGGGCGGTAAATATCACGACATTTCGGCGCTGGTTTGGGATCAGTTTCCAGAACCGACCAAGAAATTGTTGCAGGCGTATGTTGCCGACGAAACCACCGCCGATGAACGAAAGCGACTGGAATCGTTGGCCAAACAATCGCTGGCCGACGGTTTCAACCGGTTGGTGCAAGGGGCTCCGCTGTCTGCCAACCCGGCTTTTTCGCCCGAAGAACGAGCCAAGTTTGCGCGTGTTTTCGATCAGGTGCGCCAGGATTTCATGGAATCGGTTGGTTGCGACGAAGGTTCGGAAGAACTGATGAAGCAGTTGAAGCGCTTGCAATTGAACCGGATGATCCTGGACCAAGCCTTTGAAGACGAAATCGAAAACCTGCAAGCGAGCATGAAACATCCACGTCCACTGCATATCGTCAACATCGCCTTGAATCTGGTCGGCGGCGAAGAACTGGCCTGGCAGGATCGCAAAGCTCAGAGTTTCACGATTTCGCCGCTGCATTCCGGCAGCTTCAACCTGGGGTACCGCCATTCTCACGAATATGCGTTAAACAACAAAAAGATTCGCCAATTGATGTCGGATCGCCCGATCAGCGCCATCAGCTTGGGCACTTCAGTGGCCATTTCCGGCGCGGCGGCCAGCCCAAACATGGGGTATCACTCGTCATCGGTGGTTACGTTTCTTCTGGCACTGTTTAACGTCCGACTGGGCTGGTGGCTGGGCAATCCGGGCAAAGCCGGGAACAAGACTTATCAAATGCCAAGCCCCACGTTTGCTCCATATTCGCTGATTGCCGAAACCTTTGGCAGAACCAACGCTAATCACGCTTATGTGTACCTGTCGGACGGTGGGCATTTTGAAAACCTGGCGTTGTGCGAAATGATCATGCGCCGCTGTCACCTGATCGTTCTCAGTGATGCCAGTGCCGATGGCGATTTTGCCTTCGAGGATTTAGGCAGCGCGGTGCGGAAAATCCAGATTGATCTGGGCGTGCCGATCGAGTTCAAGCAGGGGGTGAAAATACGACCGCGCCTGAAAGCCGAGACCTTGTTCACCAAAGACGGCAAAGATGACGGAGGACAATATTTCTCGCTGGCCGAAATCAATTACAAAGCGGTGGACGGCGACAAGGCCGAAAATGGCTGGCTGTTGTACTTGAAACCGACGATTCGCGGTTCCGAGCCTCCTGACGTGCTGAATTACGCCAAAGCCAATCCGACGTTCCCGCACGAAACCACTGGCGATCAGATGTACAGCGAATCCCAGTTCGAGAGTTATCGCACTTTGGGCGAAGCTGTCATTGATTCCATCTGCGGCAAAAACGTTGAGCAGATCAATTTGAAAAGACTGTTTGACCGGGTAAAAGAGACTGTTGGAGAGAAAGCCAAACCTGCAACGGCCAATGAAGAAGTGAACAACTCAAAGAAAACCACAGACTGATTGTCTGTCGAAGCTTCAGGCACGGAAAAGGCTCGCCGTTATGCAATGGCGAGCCTTTCAAGTTTACAGAGCCTTGGCGATGTTAAGGCAAGGGCACGTTGGTCAATTTGAACGGAACCTTGGTCAAGGCTTTGGGCGTCAATTGATATACCTTGATTCGTGCGTTGGCGGGCAGTTTTTCCGCGAACTCATAGATTTGAGTCTGCGGCTTGGATCCCATGGTCATTCGGCTCTGGCGTTTGATGGCTTTGCCGTCGGCGGTTTCAAATTCGATGCTTATCAGTTTCGATTGCGGATCGTTGATTTGCAGCGCGATTCCGTTTTCGCCGATTTCAGTAAAGGAACTGAACAAGCCGCCGAAAATTTTCATCAATCCATCAGCCAGCGCATCACCTAGTTCGGCCTGCTCTTCCTTGCTGGCTTTTTTGCGGCGTTCTTCAAACTCTTTTTTGATTCTTTCTTCTTCCGTTTTTCGACGGGCTTCGTATTCTTCCCTGGTCCAGACGATGATTTCCAGACCTGAAGCCTTGAGCGAAGCATTGACCAGTGGTTTGCCTGTCGTTTTCATAATTCCCGGCAGTACAACTATCGAGCGCGGGTCTTTTTGAGGCGTGAAGATTTCCAGCATGCCTGAAATTTCCGAAATGACTTCGGCGCGTCGGGCGGCATTTTTCAATTCGATGTCCACCTTCGCGTTTTGCCCGTCCGAATCCAGTTCCTTGAAATCGTCCTCTCGTTTTCCTTCTTCAATCAGGTTTTTGCCGGTTTCGTCAACGGCTTTGGTGACCAGAACGCGAAGTCCTTTGACCTGATCCAGCGCATCTCCAACCAGACGCATTTCTATTTCCAGCCGGTTGAAAAAACCGTCGGTTCGGCGGGTTTCCTTGACCGTGCCGGGCAGGACGCGAACCTGTGCCAGCGCTGCCGAACTCAACATCAAGGTAAACAACAGGGCGAACGAAATTTGTTTCATAAGAGTAACTCCGATTATTTGACCGGTTTTTTGATTGGAGCCGCGACCATAAATGGTTTGATAGCCGTGGCGATTTCATCCGCAGCGGCGGAAATCTGTTCGACGTTGAGTTTGAATTCTTCCGAATCGGTGACGCGCAAGCTCAGATCAATGCGGACGAACATGTCGCCGTCTTTATCAATGCCGACTTTGAGCCGATCGTAATCGTCATTCAGCCGCAACAGTTTCATCATCAATTCCGGCGTGGCTTTGAAATCTTTCTTTTCGGCGATCACCGCAACCATGATCAGCATGTTTTCGTGGCCGATAGTGATGACGCCAATGTCGTCAAGCGTATTGCCACGAAATTTGACTACCCAGACATTGTCGGCGGATTTGCCGTAGGTGTGGCCGGAATCTTCCAACATCTGCACGATCTTGGTGGCGGAAGCCTTGTCAATTTTGGGTTTTTCCTGAGCCGCAGCGGTAACGGTCAGCAAGATGAACAGGGCGAACGAGACGATCATCAACAATGGTTTTTTCACGAATGAATTCTCCGGTGAAATATGTCTGACCAGCCGCCAGCTTGTCAGACTTTGAATTTATTTTTTTCGGCGAAAGAGGCGAATTCCGCCGATCAACACGATTCCGCCGACGAAAATCGGCAGCCAGAATAACGAAGTCAATCCGGGTAATTTGATGCGCCAGCTTGCGGTCTCGGCTGCCGGTTGTTGGCGACGCGGGCGCGGCGGAACGTCGTCGGTGACGGTGTAAAGTTCGCCGTCGCGGATGTACATTCGCCGCATTTCTTCCAGATTGAATGGCCGCGCGCCTCGCCGATTGAAAACCGAAATCTGATTGCCCGATTCGTCAACGGCGCGGTCGCGGTCAATGCCTTTGGAAATGGCCAGCGCCTCGCCTTTCATCGGAAACGTGGCGATCCATTTCGGCGTCGGTTTGGGAGAAAAACCGTAAATGTTCGCGTTTTCTTCCGGCGACATCATCTGCACGACTTGCAAACCGTTTATGCCGTCGGCGATGTACGCGAACAACGAATTGGCCGTCATTCCCAGTTTCACGTCGTGCGCGTCGTTGATTTTGCCGTTGCCATTGAACATCTGATCGAGCTTCGGTTTGTCCGGTTTTTCAATGTCCACGATGGCCAGACCGTTTTTGCCCGCCGCGACGTAAGCGTAAGTTCGCGCCAGATACAGATTGTGGGCGTCTTCGATTTTGATCGTCGCCGTTTCCACCAGACGCGGCTGTTCGGGGTTGGTGATGTCCACTACTTTCAAGCCTTCTTCGTCGGTGACGAAGGCGTAGCGGAATTGAATCTGCACGCCTTTCGGATGGCGAAGCCCGCCGATTTCTGCGACCAGACGCGGTTCCAGCGGATTGTTCAAATTCACAACCGCCAGCCCCTTGTCGCAGGTGATGTAGGCGTAAACGCCGGCAATCGTGATGGACGATGCTCCGTTGAGCGCGCCATTAGGATTGAAGGCCAGCGCGCGTTTCAGGAAGTTGTTCGACGGATTGCCGTCGAGCAAGGTGGCCACGCCTTTTTTCTTGTCGCCGACGACGACCAGACCTTCGTGTTTGTCGCTGACATACAGGAAGGCGTAAATCGGATGAATCGGTTGTTTGTCGTCGCGGTATTCGGCTTCCTGATTTTCAGGGAGATGTTTGCGCGTCGGGTCAACCGCCAGCGTCGAAGGCGAAGCGACTCCGGTGGCGTATTTGGTTCTGACGTAAAACCGCTGCCCCAACGGCGACGCCGGAGCAGTGGTGATGCGTTCGCTGAAGCCTTTGTTGTCAATGTTGGCGATGTCGTAAACGCGCAACCCGCCGGGCCCGTTGGCGACGTAAGCGTATTCGCCGCGCACCTGAATGCCCAAGGCTTCTGGCGCGGGGTGTTCGTAGGCTTCTTTGAGCACGCCGCCGCGTTTGACGTGTTTTTCGTACTCATCGGGATAGGCCAGGCTGTGCAAACCGGAGCCGATGACGGCCTGCGGTTCGTCGCGTTCGGTGACGGCGATGGCGTGAATGCCGTGTTTGCCCGCCGCCACCCAGGCATATCGCCCGATGAAGTTGACGAAATTCGTCCCCTGCATCAGCAACTGCGCCATGATCGCGTTGTTGTCGTTGGCTTTGGAAACGTGACAATCGGTGCAGACCTTGGTTTCCGATGTGCTGACCGTGTGCGGAACAAAGCTGCTGAAGGCGTGGCCGCTGTAACCTTCGGACGAAATGGTTTGCTGTTGCGAATAGATCCATTCGCGGTTCTGGTTTTGCGAACCGACCAGCACGGCGCAAGTTGAACGAGTCGGAGCGACTCGATGGCCGGTGACGGTTCCGTCTTTGCCGAGCATGTAAATGTCGTCGCGCAAGGTCTGGAAATTGTATTGCGTGTAATTGCGCAGATTGTCCGTGCCTTCGTTGTGCAACATCGGCTTTTGTTTGTTGGCCGTCATCGGCAGATGGCAGCCGAAACAACTGGTCGTCCACGACGTGTGGCAGGCGTAACAAGTCATATTGCTGTTGGCGTGCGCCAATTTATTTTCAGCGACGGAAGCGTCCGCCCAGGTTTTGCCGTCGCGCTGAACGGTCTTGGCCCACGCCGACGAATCGTTGTAATCGCGGCTGCGATATTGCACGTCCTGGTTGTTGATCTTGATGGTGCGATTTTGCTGGACGGTGTCCACCGTTTGCACCACACGCCACCATTTGCCCGGCGTGACCAGCGAATTCTGCACAATATCGCCGGGGCGCAGAGTGATTTCGCGCGGCTTGCCGTCTTTATCGAGTTCCGGCTGGCCGTCGTCGCCGATGACGTTGCGTTTGGTTTCAGTGGTGATGCGCTGGAACATTGACACGCTGCGTCCGCGTTCGTTGCGAGTTTTGATGCGCGTCAGGTCTTTGGGAACGGTGATGATTTTGCCTTTGAACCGAGCCGTGCCCGCCGACGGTCCCGAAGCGACCAAACTGGCCGGAGCATTGATCGTTCCGTGACAATCAATGCAGTCAATCTGCACCGCCGCGCGAGGTTCGTTGTAGATGTTGCCGTTGCCGTGAACATCCTGGCTGACGTGGCAATCGGCGCATTGCATGCCGACTTTTTGATGCACGTCTTCCAGGTGAACGGCTTTCTTGAATTTGTCAGGATCGTCCGGCGCGATCTTGGTTCCGCGCGAAGACACCATGTTTCCTTTGCGGTCGGTTTTGTAAACGTTTCGGAAGACCCAGCCGTGTCCGTGAAAATCGCCGAACTGCGTGCGTTGGGCTTTCGGATTCACGTCGGTCCAGATGTTCGCCAAAAATTCCTTGTCCTGTCCCCACAATCCGCGCAACGCCGACCCTTCGGGATTGCGATTTTGAATCTCGTCTTTCTGTTCCGAACTCAGCTTCGGTTGGCGAGGCGGATACATCAGATTGCCGTCGGTTTCGTTGTCCCACCAGGTCATTCCGTAATAACTGGTCAGCATGTTTCCGCCCGGATGTATGTGGCAGGTCATGCAAGCGCTGGACGGCGCGCCCAAAACCATTTGGTGTTTGATCGGATGGCCCGGCTCGTTTTTGGGAATGGTCGGATCGGCGGTTTGCGAAAAGCCGCGATTGCCGAATTTGGCGAATTGCGCCGAATGTTTCGGATCGCGGTCGTTGGCGTACACCACGTGACAGGCCGTGCAGCCGGATTGGCGGTAATCGCCCGGATTGTCATTCGTGCCCGGCATCGAAAGCAGCGGATCGAGCAATCGCGTTTTCTGCAATCCCAGAAACACCGGATCGGTTCGCAATCTAGTGCCAAGCCCGCGGTCGCTCAATTTCACTTCGGGTTTGCCGGGCAGTTCAAAGATGAACGGACTGCCAATGTCCGAAGGCAGGCCTTTCAATTCGCCGCCGCGTTCAAACACGCGCAGGATATTGCCGGGTTGCATGACTTCCCAACGCGGCAACGGCAACAAGTAAGGCAAAACGCCTTTTTTCAGCGTCTCTTCGGCGGTTGGCGCAGGAACGGTGAACATGGCCTGTGGTTCGCCTTCGCGGCTGTAACTTTCGCCGAAACGCGCGTCTTTCAACGGATAGGCTCCGTTGTTGTAAAGCGCGGCTCCCCACAGCATTCCGCCGTGCGTCATCATGTTTTTCTTCGACCAGGCGACCTGGCGTTCGTGGCATTTGCCGCAAGCCAGATCAGCCGCGCGAAAATCTCCCGGATTGACGAAGCGCACGAACTCGGCGCTTTCTTTCAACCACGTCGTCGCCAGCCGTTCCGGGTTGGCCGTGGATTTCCAGATTTCCGGGAAACGCGGCTGGACATGCGCTTTCAGTTTGTCCTGTGTTTCCGCCGGATTGCCTCCGTGACAATCGGCGCAGCCGATATCCAGATCGTCGTCGCCGTCAACGTGCATGGATTCCGTGCCGGTGTGGCAAACGATGCAACCGGCGCTTCGCGGATTGATCTTCTTGGCGCGCTGTGTGGCGGAAGCTTGTTGATCGGTTTCGTCGGAATTGCCTGCTTTATGGCCGATGGCGATACGCGATACGGCTTCAGTCGTGCCGCGATTGGCCAGTGAAAATCCGATTGCCAGAGTAATGAAGAGGCACAATAAGAACAGAAGTTTGACGCGCTTGATGGTTTTGGCTTGGTTCATAAAACTTCACGGCTAAAGTCAGGCGCGGTTGCGCTCCGACGGTCAATCAATCAAGGGGGAAGAAAAACATCAGTATGCTTTTGCGAAAGCGGTTTCTATGACTTTGTTGCTTTCAACTGTCAGGCCAACCCGAAACGAATCAGCGCAGAAATCCAACTCATCAGGCCATTCGACGGATCGCCCTCGCTCGCCTAGCCTGACCTGATTGAAAAACAATGGATCGGCCAAACCGGCAAAAACGCCACCTTTGGCGATGACAGGCTTAAAGTCAGCGATGACGACTCCACCATCGCTGTACTTCAGTTCCAGGAGGAAGTCCGGTAAAGGTTTGATTTGCTCTATGGTGTACATACTCTTTGTTAATCCAATGGCTCAATCGGAAGCGGAGCCTGTGCGTTATGGCATCGCTCCCAATCAGCAAGTAGCTCGTCCTGATGCAATGCCGCCCATTCCAACACCATGGATTGCACGCGCTTTGGGGCATCGCCTTCAAGAATCTTTATCGGAGAAATTCCAACTTGTATTTCCTTGCCGCCATAAACTGCATGGAAATGTGGTGGAGCGTGATCATCGAAATACATCCGAATCATGATTCCATAAAATTTGGAAATAACCGGCATAAACTACCAAACCAAATTGGCGGCAAATCAGTTCATCAGAACACAAACTTAAGACATCAATTGAGACATCATTGCCGCCGGGTCCCAGAAACCTTTCATCGTTTGAATCTTGCCGTCGTCATTGAGCGTGAACACATCCACGCCTTCAAACTTGACGGTGCGCCCGGTTTTTCCTGTGCCGCTGGCCGACCATTTGACGCCGGCTTCATTGCCGACAACGAAAATCCGATCCGGACGCATTTCTATGGTTTCAAATCCGGCAGCGACTCCGTTGAAAAATGCTCGCAGTGCGTCGTGTCCGACCAGCGGATTTCCGGGTTCGTGACTGACGGCGTCAGCGGCGAAAGTGGCGATCCAGGCTTCGCAATCCAGATTGCAGATCGCATCGAAATACTCGTTGACGACTTCGGTGACTGCTTCGGGTGACATGGAAATTCCTCCAGTGAGAAGTTTGAGTTGGGACAGGGATGCTTGAATCGCCGTGTGGCGCGGTCTGCCGTGTGTACGGTCTGGCAGCCGCCGTTGGATTCAGTACACGAACTTGACTGTGACAAACGTCGCCCACAACGTTGGCGCGCCTGCGCCGCAGCCTCGCGGCAAACCGTTGCAATTCGAACTGAAGATGTCCGTGAATCCGACTCCGGGACGCAATCCCGACGCGCCGCCGACGATGACGATGTTTTCGTTCAACAGCGGACGGTAAATGAAACCGACGCCCAGATCGTGCCCGATTTCGTGACGAACCGCCGGTTGAAACAGCGCCAATTCCAAAGGTTCGGTGCGATTGAATCTCAGGTAGTTGTAGTTCAAAAAACTGCGCAGTTTGGGAGTCACCTCCACGTCAATTCCGGCGTTGTACAAGGTCAAACCCGGATTGACGAAATTGGCCTGTCCCTGAATTTTGCTGCTGCGAAGCGAAGGAACCAGGCTGCGCGGTTCGACCAGCGCGACGCCGGTTTGCGTCAATCTCAGAGCCTGCGAATTCCAGAAACTGAATTTGCCGCCTGCAAAACTGGTGTTGTCCAGAATGGCGTCGAAACCGCGCGCGGTGTCGTCCAGAGGTTTGGAATCGCCCGAACTGTAAAACACGCCGACGCGATATCGCAGCCAGTCGTAATCAATGGAAAGTTCGGCGGCGGCCATTTGCGCGTTGATGCGCGTGGCGCGATTGGCGATTTGATTGAATGTGTCGCGGCCAATCACCTGATAAGCGGCGTGGGTGATGTTCATGCGACCGAAATGCCCGTCGCCAGTCCAGCCGAAATATCCTGATCGGACTCTGTGCGGAGTGACCCGGCCAATGCGCGCCGGACGAACCAGAAATCCGTTCTGGTCATATTCGGTGGTTGCGCGGTCGTCGCTGTAATGCAAACTGAATTGCGTGGTGTAACCCAGCACAAAAGTGTCCTGGCGATAGATGTTGGCGATGTATACCTGCTGGTTGCGGAAATCCGTTTCGGCGAAATTGATGGTATTCAATCCGCTGTTGGTCTCTTTTTCCAGCATGTTGAAATACGCCAGATTGTATTGCCAACGATTGTTTTTGAAATTGCCAAACAGCCGGGCGCCAAGATTTGAATCGCTGAAAATGAAGCCGCGAAAATCGCTGGTGAACGGTTGAATGCCCACGCGCACCGAAGTTGTGTCGAATTCCGGCGAACGGCCTTTCTGGCTGCCTTTGCCGCGCAGGAAGGGAAGTATTTTGGTCGTATCGCCCAGCCGGTATTCAAAAAAGACTTCTTCGATGGAATTGAATCCGTCTCGGCGCAACGTGCCGCGTCGTACGTCAATGTTGGTGATGCCGCGTTCGCGCACGTTGAGCAGATTGAAATTGGCGATGCCTGTGACCTTGAAACGCCAATCCGCCGGTTTGTACGAAGTATCGCCCTGAAACAAGTCCAGCGAAAAAATGAAGTTTTGATTGAATAGTTCCTGACGTCCGCGTCCGAAAAACTCAAAACTGCCAGGCCGTTCGGAACTGACATCCTGCGGCACTGGAATGCGGCGCATGGTGAAATCGCTCTCGCTGGCCAGCGAGATATTCATGAATATGCTGTTGCCGATGATCGGATAATCGCCTTTCAGCACGTTCTGACGATAAGGATTCAAAATATCGCCTTTGGTGAAGCGCGGATCGTCGGGAACTCCAATGCGCCAGCGATCGCGAATCACCATGAACTCGGCGTCTTCTGCCGAAGGTTTGCGTTTGTCGCGCGAAGCGCCTGCCGCGCCCAGCGGTTTGTCCTGCGGAATCAGAACATCAGGAGCGACAGTTTCAGCAGGTTTGGTTTGAGCAGGAGATTGTGGCGATGACTGGGCGGATGGCGAACTCGTCCGGTTCGAATCCGGCTTTTCAGGTTGAGCTTTCGCGGAACCAACTCCGACGACCAGCAAAAAAAAGGCTGAAAGAATGATTGTGCTTCGCACCGTGACATTTCTCCCCGGGATGCTTTAGTGATTCAACGAATAAAGGCAACGGAAAATAACGTGAGCGACAGTTAGATCGAAAAAGGTCCAAGCGTAAGACAACGAACACAGGAGACTGATAATTAAATCAATCCGGCAAAAAAACTTGCGCCGAGTCTGAACGGGAAGACCCTGATAGCAAGGATTGATAAAGATCAATCCCAAGTGCAAGCTGACGGGGTTAGTAGCACAGGCTTTCCGGCCAAGTCAATCATTGATTTAATCGTTTCGGTGCGCCGCTCATAGACGCTTTTTCCATGCACGCCTGACTGACCATGGCTTTCAACCCTGCTTGGAATTTCGGCGCGGACAATCCCATCCAAATTTCCCTGAATTGGTTGAAGAGCAGCGATTGTCGCTGGTGGTCAGCCTCGATCAGGTTTTTTAAGATGTTTCCATCCGGACTTTTTTGTTTCTGCAATCGTGTTAACTCGGTCTGTATCGTTTCGTGTCTGGTGACACAGTCTTGAATTTCGCCCAGCAAATCCTGGCCGCGTTTGAGCAGATCAATCAGCAAAGCCAGCCGGTCAGGAAACAGTTCGCGTAATTGTTCGGCGCTGTAGCGCAATCGTTTGCCGGAAATTCTCAAATTATGAAGTTCCTGCGCCGATGGAATTCGTTGCGTGTCTTCCCAGTGCGAATAAAACTCGTCCAGCCGGGTGCGCAGGATTTTGACGGCGGTTGTTGGAATCGGATCGTCTTCGGACACTGCTTTGACTTTCAGAGGTTTGCTCATTGTGTGCTCTCTTTTTGATGGGGATGAGAAAGGTTCGGGATGGCGGGAAAGCCGAGTTTGAATTCTGCGAATTCTTGGCTGGCAAGATATGTTTTCAATCTCAGTAACGCGCGTCTTCGTCGAGCGCGCAAACGGCTGACAAACGCCAGAATCGCCCGCCGATCCGGCTCTGGCCGGATGATTGCCCGGGCTTTCAATGCTTCGATCATCACGTCCAGATCACGCACTCCGCCAAGCGCTTGGGCCAGATTTTCCAGTCGGCTGCGCCATAGCCTTCGCTCTTTTTTGCGAAGACAAACCGCGAAGTTGTTCAGCGCCACTCGCAACCGGCGAATGCCGACTCGCATGTCGTGAACGGATTCGACATTGCCGGACAACACGCCCGCTTCGTGTTGAAGAATTGCCTGATGAAGTTCGCGGAATAAATTGTGAGCAAACTCTTTGGTGGTTTCCGGCGAAGAAATTTCGCTTGTCTCCATAACGGGTTATCTCCGATTTATCGTATCGGCGGATGTTCTATCAAGATGGCGATTGCGGCGACGGTTCGCGCCGTCGCCCCACGATTGTCTTCAATCGCCAGGCGCGCGTTTGCGCCAAGCCGCTCGGCAAGATTTTTATCGTTGAGCAATTCGGCGAATGTCCGGCAAAGCTCGCGCGCCTGTTCGTCGGCTCTGGTCGCGTTCAGTTGAATTACAGCTTCACGACGCAAGAACTCGCCGGTGATTTCGCGGAAATTTTGCATGTGCGGACCGACCATGATCGGTTTGGCAAACAGCGCCGGTTCCAGAATGTTGTGGCCACCGACGGGAACCAGACTGCCGCCTACGAACACCAACGAAGCGAACCGATACAAGGCAGCCAGTTCGCCAATCGAATCCAGCAGAATGATGTCGGCGTCTGTCGCTGTTTGAGCATTCGAGCGGCGCGCAAACCTGTCGGTGGTTGTTTCAATCAGTTCCGCGACAGAATTGAACCGTTCTGGGTGACGCGGCGCAATCAACAACCGAACGGCTGGCAGTTGTTTCAGCATTCGCAGTTGGTCGAAAGCCGCCAGCAAAATTTTCTCTTCGCCTTCGCCTGTGCTGCCCGCTACGATCAGCGGAGCGCGGTCAAGCGCGAAAATTTCGTTCAATTGGCGCGCGGTTTCGGCCAGGTTGGGCGATTCGCTGGTGTCCCGAATGTCGTATTTCAAATTGCCACTGACCACAACGCGCTCAGCGGGTGCGCCAAGACGGATAGCGCGTTCAGCGTCCAATCGGCTCTGCATCAAAAATTGCGTCACCAGGCAATAGAGTTTGCGGATAAAAAATCCGAACTTTTGCGAACGCGGAAACGAACGATCCGAGATTCTGCCATTGACGACCATGGTCGGAATTCGCCTGTGCCTGCATTCGGTCAGAAAATTCATCCACAATTCCGATTCCATCAAAACTATGATTTCCGGCTGAACGGCATCGAGCGCGCGACGCACGGTGAAACGCCAATCGAACGGAAAATAACAAACAGCGTCGGCTTCGGCGATTTGCTGCCGGGCGACGGCCTGCCCCGTGATGGTCGTTGTGGAAATCACCATTCGATGATTGGGAAACTGCTGACGCAACGCGACGATCAGCGATTTTGCCGCCAGCGTTTCTCCGACCGAAACCGCATGCAGCCAGATTGTTGGTCGCTGCTCTTCAGGGGTAACCGGCAACGGCGACATCCACAATCGTCCGCGAAGATTGCCCAGATACTTTCGATTGAAAACGGCTTGATAAGCGAAGTAAGGCAGGAGCGCGAAAAAGGCCAGCGTGTAAAGAAGGCTGTAAAGCATGGCAGGTGGTAGGTGGTGGGTTACAGGTTGCAGGCAGAAAAGCTGTCACCTGCAACCTACGACCTGCCACCTGATTATTTGGCGCGTTCCATATACCGGCCTTCAGTGGTGTCCACGCGGATTTTGTCGCCTTCCTTGATGAAAGCGGGAACCTGAATGGTAATGCCGGTGTCGAGTTTCGCCGGTTTGCCGACGTTGCTGACCGTCGCGCCTTTCACTTCTGGTTCGGTTTCGACGACAGTCAGTTCGACGACGGCGGGAATATCAATGCCAATGGGCGAACCTTCGTAAAACTGCACGTTGATGATTGTTTCGGGCAACAGATACCCGGCCATATCTCCCAGGTCATCAGCGCTGAGCGAGACCTGCTCGTACGATTCCGTATTCATAAAATGATAACCGGCGGAATCATTGTAAAGGTAAGTCATTTCCTGATCGTCCAACACCACGCGCTCCACGTCTTCGTTGGAGCGGAAACGGTTTTCAGTCGTCGTGCCGGTTTTCAGGTTGCGCATTTTTGCCTGCACCATGGCGCGCAGGTTGCCGGGAGTGTGGTGATGAAATTCGACGATGCGGTGCAGCACACCATTGTGCAAAATGACCATGCCTTTGCGAATCTGCGTTGCGGGAATACCCATTGGAAAATCTCCTTGCTGTCCAAAAAATTGCTGGTTTGAAAAGGCGAGAGAATAGCCAACGGCTTCAGAGCGGTCAAGCAATGCGATGGCATCGTTTTAACGAAAATCTTCGTTTGCGGGTATTGACGGTTTCGTGATGACGGGCATAGTATTCAAAACGTCATAGGACTTCTGCAAAGTTAGTGGCGGGAGCACTTCAATTTGTTCCTATTCATTTGATCGGGGGCCGATGCAACTATCTGTTGGCTGGAACGCTCGCCACAGCGCGAGACTCCGTCGCCGCGGAGCTAAGGTCACCCACCTGTTTTTGAACAGGTTCAAATGAGGCTTCTGACACGGCCAAGTGGAAGTCCTTGAACTTTTGATCTCGCATAATGTCACGTCCGGCATCTTTCAATTCCGACAAGCTGCGATGCCGACTTAGAAAGGCCTTTCAATCCCAATGTTCAGAGTTTTGTTGACCGGCGACACCATGGCGCGCGCCGGTCGTCGTGTGTTGGAAGAACGATTGTTCGATCTTCGTTCCCAACGCGAAATTGATTTCGTCGTCTCGAATGTCGAAAACGCCGCCGGAGGTTTTTCCATCACGCCGCGCATCGCCGAAGACCTCTTTGCCGCCGGGGTTGACGTCATGACTTCCGGCAACCACATCTTCGACAAGAAAGAGATTCTGGAATACATCGAACGCGAACCGCGCTTGTTGCGTCCGGCCAATTACGCTCCGGGCGTTCCGGGCAAAGGCCGCTGGGTAGGCAAGGTCAAAGGCATCCCCATCGCCGTCATCAATCTGCAAGGCCGCGCGTTTATGCCGCCTTCGGACGATCCGTTCCGTTGTGTGGACGCGCAACTGGCCGCGCTGGAACCTTCAGTAAAAATCATTCTGGTGGACATGCACGCCGAAACCACAGCCGAAAAAATGGCAATGGGACGTTACCTGGACGGCAGAGTTTCCGCCGTCGTCGGCACCCACACGCACGTGCAAACCGCCGACGAACAAATTTTTCCCGGTGGCACAGGGTATTTGACCGATCTGGGAATGACCGGTCCGCACGATGGAGTCATCGGTATGCAAACCGGCATCGTCATCGAACGCTTTCTGAAAGGCATCGCTCCACGGTTTGAGCCGAGCGAAGGCAACATCAAGCTGAACGGCTTGATCGTGGATGTGGACGAAGAAACCGGAAAGGCGCTTCAAGTCGAGCGAATAAGTTTGAATCACAAATAAGTTATGGCTGAAACCGTAAATGTAGTCGTCATCGGCGGCGGAGTCGTCGGGGCAGCAATCGCCGCGGAACTGTCGCGCTTTGCCGAAGACGTGTTTTTGCTCGAAGCCTTGCCGCGACTCGGTCTGGGGACTTCGACGCGCAACAGCGGAGTCATTCATCGCGGAATTTATTACAAGGCCGGTTCGTTGAAAGCGGTTCATTGCGTGCGCGGCGTGCCGATGTTGTACGAGTTTTGCGCTAAACACGGCGTGCCTCACCAGCGCATCGGCAAGCTGATTGTCGCCGACAGCGAAGATCATTTGCCGCAACTGGAAGATTTGATTCGTCGCGCCGAACTGAACGGCGTGGATGATTTGCGAATCATTGACAGCAAGGAAATTCAGAGGATTGAACCGAACATCGCTTCGCCGATTGCCATTCATTCGCCGAACACGGGCATTGTCGAAGCCGAAGAACTGGTCAAAACGCTGGCGCGCGTGGCGCAATCGAACGGCGCACACATTTTGACGAACACCAAAGTCATCGGAGCCGAAATCAACAATGGATTGACGACCATTCGCACCGAACGCGAAGAAGTGCAGGCGCGCGTGGTCATCAACTCCGCCGGATTATTTTCTGACGACGTTGCGCGAATGTTCGGTTACGACAAGCACACTGTTTATCCTTGTCGCGGTGAATACGCCGAAATCATTCCCAGCCGCAGTCACATCGTCAATGGTTTGGTTTATCCGCTGCCGTTGCCGACCGGGCACGGTTTGGGAGTGCATTTCACGCGCACGACCGGCGGAACTTTGCAGATTGGGCCGAATGCTCGTTACCGCCAGAGCAAAGACGATTACGAAAGCGACCGCACGCCGTTGGAAGAGCATTACGAACTGGCCAAAATCATGTGTCCGAGTTTGCGGCTGGAAGATTTGCGGCTGAGTTACACCGGCATCCGGCCACGTTTGACGCCGGAACACGTTCACACGATTGCCGACTGGGTGATCGAACACGATCCGCGCTGGCCGCAGGTGATTCATTTGATCGGCATCGAATCTCCCGGATTGACCGCCTGTCTTTCGATTGGAAAGAGCGTCGCCGAAATGGCGCGGGCTGTTCTTTGACCGGCTCCAAATATCTGAAGGCCGATTGGCAGAGATGACGGAACAAACGGAAATAACGGAATGAACGGAAAACCCATTTTTCGTCTTTTTGGTTATTCTGGTTTGTTCCGTATTTTGTTTTATCAGCATTCCAGCTTTTGTTGTTTACGCACTCAATGTCCAAAACCTTTTTGTACTCGCTGGCATTTATCGCTCTTGGTTTGATTTCTGGTTCCATTGGCCCGACGTTGCCTGCGTTGGCGGCGCAAACTCACGTAGAAATGAGGCAGATCAGCAATCTGTTTGTCGCGCGCGCGTTGGGAACGATGGTCGGGTCGTGGTTGATCGGGCGCGTATATGACAAAGTCAGAGGACATCCGGTGCTGGCCGCATCGTTGTTGGCGTCGGCATTGGCCATGGCGTTGTTGCCCATGTCCGGCCAGCTTTTGATGGCGATAGTTCTGTCGGCATGCATTGGATTGGCGTCCGCTTCGATCAACGTGGGCGGCAACGCCTTGATCGTCATGGAACACGGCGACCGCGTTCGTCCGTTTATGGGCGTGATGCATTTCGCCTTTGGCTTGGGCGGATTTCTGGCTCCTATGTTCGTTTCGCTTTTTGCCGACCGTTCCGATGGGTTGCGATTGACTTACTGGGTTTTGGCTTTGCTGAGTCTGCCGCCGATGGTCATGGTGTTGATTTCCACCAGCCCGCCGCTATGCGTTGCTCATCACGATGACGCAAAAGCGGCAACGCCGGGATTGTTGCCTGGTCTGCTGGCGGTTTATTTCTTTCTGGAAGTCGGCGCAGAAGCCAGCGTGATGGGATGGATTTTCAGTTACGCAGTTCAACAGGGCATTGCCATTCCTGAAGCCTACAAGATCAATTCGGGATTCTGGGCGGCGTTCACGGTGGGGCGATTGGCGACAATCTGGCTTTCCATGCGCTTTGCCGCCTTACCGCTGGCTCTACTGTTTATGGGAATGGCGACGTTGTTTGTAGTGGGATTGCTGATATTTCCGATTTCAGCGACGTTGGTCTGGATTTGCGCGCTTGGTTTTGGCGTTTCGGTCGCGCCGGTTTTTCCCAGTATGTTCGGCTTCGCTCAAAATCGGTTGCATTTGTCCGGCAAAGTCACTGGATTGTTTCTGGTTGGAGCTTCGGCGGGCGGAATGTTCTGGCCGCGATTGATCGGCCAGTTTTTTGAATCGCATGGCGCGCAGGCCATGGCGTGGGCAGTCGCCGGAACGCTCATCGGCGCCCTGGTGTTGATTTTGGCGATTACTGTTCCGGCTCGCCTCAAGCGGAACATCGCCGAAAGCTGATGCGCTGATGAGTAGATGACTGGAAACTGATTTGCCCTCGCGGGCTGAGCGAGTAGAATCGCGTTTCGCACATAAGTTACAAGCATCGTTCGCAACCTGGTTGCCCCCAAAACTTGGCTCGCGGAAACTCACTATGGACTATTTGATGCTCAGGAATTTCGATCAGACGGGATATTACGAAACCCGTTTGATTCTGATGATTGTCAGCCTGGCCGTTGCCTCGTACTTTCTTTATTACAAGCAGGATCGCCGGTTTCTGATGATGTTCGGAATGGGCGTCGGCCTGAGCGTGCTGGGGAAATTTCTCGCCACCGGAACTGAATTGAACAGCGTCGCTCCGGTGACGATTTTCAATCTGACTTTGTCTGTGTTTCCGTCCCTGATTTGTCAGGGAGTGTTTGAAGGCGGCATCGCCGGCGTCTTCGCTTTCTGGTATGCCGATCTGCGTTCTGCGCGTGCGCAACGCGACGAATGGAAATTATTTTACGCCCTGTGCGGCGTTGTACTGGCAATGTCGTTTGTCGTCGGTTTTGCATCGCGCGGACACGCCGTCACCTGGTCGCGTTCGATTTTTGCGCCGTATCTGGTGCTGGGCATCACGGTGATTATTTTTGTCAGTTTGATGATCGCCTGGCGCAAGGATGATATTTCCTCGCTGGCCAGTTATTTTGCCGGATTGCTGTTGTTCGTCTTTTTGAATTACGAGCCGATGCATTTGCTGGGAGCGCGCTACATCGGCGAACCGACAATCGCCGAACCAGTTGCCGCCGGAGCCGGAGCGCAAATCATAGTCATGCTGTTGTCGCACATCTTCGAAGCCGCCGGCGGCAAGCTGCATTACTTCATGTTGCCGTATGCGCTGGGTTGGGTGGCGTTGCGCGAACGCGAAGAACGGTCGCGCGAACGATTTTCGACGCAGCATCTGGCCGATCTGGCTTCGCGCGGTTATCGCAAAAAAGCTTCCAAATTCACACAAGACAAGTAAGCCTGAAATTTTTAGACAGGATGGGCAGGATCGTTTCAGGATTTACGAGGTGGTTGACGAGAATTGGTCAGTAACAGTTTGGACTTGTCTTGCTTATCCTGAAAAATCTTGTCAATCCTGTCTGTAAAAATTCAGTCTTGTTTATGCTCAAACATCCTTTGGCGAGGCTGGATCGTGATGAAGACCTTCGACAAAGGTTGTTGCCGTTTTGCCGGTTGAAGCCCGGCGAAATCTGGCGTGATTCGCTCAGCGGCCATCGCGTCGGTTGTCTGGATGCCGCCGAAGCGAACGACGTTTTGAAGCTTTGCGGAACGGAAAAAGCCACGCTGGCAATTCACGATCTGCCGTACAACTTCGTCGCGTTTCAGCAACGTCAGGTGGACGAATTCATCGCCTGGTGCAGGGAAGTCGTTGAAAACACCGAAGCGGTTTTGGCCGCCGACAGCAGTTTGTATTTGTGGATCGGAGCCGACCAGCGCTCAGGATTCGCTCCGTTGCCTGAGTTGATGCTGATGATGCGCGAGACAGGATTTCGGTCGCGCAGCTTCATCACGCTGCGAAACCAGCGCGGATACGGAACGCAGAAAAACTGGATGAGCGTGCGGCAGGAACTGCTCTGTTACGCCAAAGGCGATCCGAAATTCACGCCGCAATACACGGACATTCCCAAAGCCGTCAAAGGTTATTACAAGGAAATCGGCGGCGAATTGACGGAAAATTCTGCCCGAGGCCGGGCTGATACTTTACGCGCCGGCAACGTCTGGATTGATGTGCAGCAGGTGTTTTATCGCATGGAAGAAAACGTCAACGGCTGTTACGCGCAAAAGCCGTTGAAAGCGATCCAGCGAATCATCGCCGCCAGTTCTTCGCCGGGCGATGTCGTGCAGGATTTCTTTTCGCATTCGGGAACGACGTTGCTGGCGGCGGAACTGGCCGGACGCCAATGCCTGACGATGGATATTGATCCGGTCTTTTGCGAAATCACCATTCGCCGGTTGGAACAATTTCGGCAAACGGGACGCACCGGTTGGCAAAACAGCAATCCGTTTGCGCACGAACTGGGGCAGTTGGGATAAGCGTGGGAGATGACGATGACTGAAACGACATCATCCGGAAAACTGTGGAAGCTGACGGCGATTGCCAGCTTCGTCGTTGCGTTGGCGGCGTTGTTGTTGGCCGGGGCGCTTTACATGCGCAAAGGTGTCGGTGATTTTTTCTGGCCGGGCGAGAAAGTCCTCTCGACGGCCAAAACGACGCTGCTCCGTTTAGAGCGCGACACCAGTCTGGTGACGACGCGCGCTTATGTGCAAGCCGTCGTTCGCCAACGCGACGAACAATGGTATGGCAACGCCGAAGTCATTCGCATAGTTCCGGCGACGATTTATTATTCGATCAGTTTGAAAGACATTGATTCGGGGCGAATGACGTATGACGAACAAAAACAACAGCTCCTCGTGCCGTTGCCGGATGTCAAAATCCTTTCGATTGATCCCGATCTGAGTAAGGCGGAAATCATTCGCAACCTGGATTTTCTGCGAACGGAATCCATGACGGGCAATCAACTGGAAGACACGACCGAACAAATGGTGCGTCCCGAATTGGAAAAGCTGGGCAATTCGCCGGAAATCATCAAAACAGCGAAAGAACACGCCATCGCTTCCGTCCGCCAATTGTTGGAATCGGCGCTGAGTTCGGTGGGGAAACCCATCGCCGTGCAGCCGTATTTCAAAAACGACGGGCAGGCGGCGATGCAATAAAAGTTATCTGTATAGGCAGGTTTTCAGCATGAGCGATTCAAATACAAAGCCATCCGCAGGTTGGTTGTCGGATGGCGCCCTGGTCGGGCTTGCGTTGATGTGGGGAACGTCGCACGTCATCACCAAAGAAATTCTGGCGACGCATTCACCGGCGTTTTACACCAGCACGCGATTTGGCATTGCGGCCATCTGTTTTGCGCTGGTCTTTGCCGGGCATTTGCGCCGGGCGAATTGGCGGCAACTCAGACAAGGCACGCTGCTCGGTTTACTGAGTTTCACCGGCATAGCGTTTTACGTGCTTGGGCTGAATTTTACTCAGGCGTCCAAAGCCGGATTCATCACCGGGTTGTATCTGGTCTTCACGCCGTTGATCGGGTTTATGTTGTTCAAAACCAAACCGACGCGGGATCATTTGACCGGTTTGGCGGTGGCAATTGGCGGATTCACGCTGCTCAGTTTTCCGCGCAGCGGCGAAGCCGTCAATTGGGGCGACGTGCTGGTATTGCTGGCGGCTGTGGCCTGGGCTTCGCATATTGCGGCGACGAGCGCCTTTGCCGCTGCTGGCGACGTGCGGACGTTGGCCGCGTTTCAGGTGATGACCGTCGCCGTGCTGGCGTTGATGGTGTTGTTTGTCTTGCGTATGTTGGGAATGGAAACTCAACCAAATCCGGTGGATCGTCAATTTCTGTGGCAGATCGGCTATATGGCCGTGATGGTGACGTTCGTTGCCGCGTTGCTGCAAACCTGGGCGCAGAGCCGCGTCAATCCCACACACGCCGTAATTTTGTACGCGCTGGAACCGGCGACGGCGGCGGTGTTTGCGTATTACATGTTTGGCGAAAAGCTGAGTTTCTGGCGCGGCGTCGGCGCAGTTTTGATCGTTGCTGGCGTAATGCTTTCGCGCTTGAAAGTCGCTTCGCGGTTGACGGGCAGCGAAAAGGTGAACTCGCTGCCGCTGGAAGCTGACTGCTGACCACTTCTTCAATCGAGAACAGAATCAGAAACTCGTCTCAGTCTGCGCCAATCGGTTGAAGCGGTTCTGGCATGGCTTCGGCGATGGGGTTATGAGCTTTGGCTTGTTAGCGCTGGCCGCGTTCTTCGATGGCCAGATGTTCGGCCAATTCTTCGTTGGTGGAGGTTGTCTTCAGCCCAACCTTTATTCAATCAAAATTCTGTTCCAGTGGATGAGCGAGAAGAGAAGTTCTTTCACCAACCAACCCAATCCCCCAAAGCCTGTCTGAATGTCGAATCCCGCAACAGAAAACGATATGCGCCCGGATCGTATGGTATGCTTGGGGGCCAGAATCGGCTGAGCGGTTTCGACCCGCGACAGTTTCATCGAAAAGCAGTTTTTATGTGGGCAGATTGTCTGTGTCAGGGCAATCTTTAACCCGAACGAATCGTTTATGCACGAGTTATGGTCTTATGTGTTGTGGGCTTGGCAAATCGTCGAACTACGACACGTCATGGATATTCTGCTGGTAGCTTTCCTGATATACGAATTGCTCAGGTTGGCGCACGGCACTCGTGCGGTTCAAATGGGAGCCGGATTACTGCTGGTCGGGTTGTTGTATGCGGTTTCCAGCTATTTGGGCTTGAGCACTTTGCAATGGGTTTTGCGAAACGTTGCCGTGTATGTCGGGTTCGGGGTGATTGTCCTGTTCCAGCAGGAAATTCGCGCTGTGCTGACACGATTGGGCAACAACATTCGATTGCCGTTTTCGTGGCAGAAAAAACGCTCACGAAATCCGTTTGGCCAGGAATGGTATGACGAAGTCGTGTTGGCGGCGACGACGCTGGCTTCGGAAAAGCTCGGCGCGTTGATCGTGTTCGAACGCGAAGTCGGTTTGAAGACATTGATTGAAAGCGGCATCCGGCTCGACGCGCGAATCAGTTACGATTTGCTGGTGACGATCTTCAACAAAAACACCACGCTGCACGACGGAGCGGTCATCATCAGCAACAACCGCGTGGCGGCGGCCTGTTGTTTTTTGCCGCTGACGCAGAATCCCATGATTTCGCGCGAATTGGGAACCCGTCATCGGTCGGCCATCGGCGCTACGGAAGACAGCGATGCTTTTGCCGTGATCGTTTCTGAAGAAACCGGCGCGATTTCGTTTGCCATAGACGGACGTTTGAAACGCAATCTGGACGGACCCGGATTGCGACGACGAATTCAGCAGGCAATGGAACCCTGGCGCAGCGACAAGGAATCGGAAGAACTGGAATTGGAAGAGCGCGAACGTGAACGCGAAATTGACGAATTAGTGACGGCTCGCAAACGCGAACGGCAGGCATCGCATCGCACCAAAACAGAAGAAGCGCAGGAGGGATCAACCTTATGAATCTTTCCTGGTTGCGCTGGTTGTCGTTTGACCGATTGTGGAATCGGCTGCGCCACGTCGAAGTTGAAAACAAAGGCTTGATGCTGATGGCGATTTTATTGGCCGTTGTGCTGTTCGCGGTTTCGCGCCAGCCGATCAGCGACGTGAAGCTGTTCAATGTGCCGCTGGAATATCGCGGCCAGCGACCGGATGTGGAAATCAGCGGCGAAATCACGCAAACAGTCAGCGTTCGCCTGCGGGGACCGCGCGATCTGGTGCGCGGTTTGACGCCGACACAACTTTCCGTCATTGCCGATCTGACCAACAAAGAAGCGGGCGAACGTGTGGTGCAACTTCGTCCGGGCGATGTGTCTTTGCCGGACAATGGAATTCAGGTGATTCAGGTTGACCCGGCCAGCTTGCGTTTGGTGTTGGAACCGAAGATCAAAAAACAGGCCACCGTCGAGGCTCAGTATTCCGGGCAGCTTGCCGATGGCGTAGAGTTTTATTCCGCTCGACTTCAACCGCCCGTAGTGGAAATCGAAGGCGCGCAATCGCATCTGGAAAAAATCACCCGTGTGTTGACCGAAACCGTGAGTCTGAGCGGACGCAATAGTTCATTCAGCGTGGAGGTGGATGTCGAAACGCCTCATCCGTCGTTGCGCGTGCTGACGCCCGATCCGGTCAAGTTGTTTGTAGAAATCGGCGAGCGACGAAGTTTCAAAAGGTTTGCCAATGTTACGGTTCAATGGTTGAATCCGTCGCCGGGCAGAACGCTGTTGACCAAAACGGTTGCAGTCGAACTTTATGGGCCGAATTCGGCGGTGGATGCGATTCAGGAAAAAGACCTGCGGGCTGAAATCGCTGCCGATCAAGACTCGACAATGGCTGTTCCCAAAATCATTTTGCCCGCCAATGCCGATCCCCGAATCGGAATCCGCAGCATCATTCCAAACGAGGTCAAGTTGAAAAAGTAATGGGAAAGTTTTTTGGCACTGACGGCATTCGCGGCGAAGCGGGGCAATTTCCGCTCGACGAACTCACCATCGAACGCATAGGGTATGCGCTGGCAAAAGTCCTGGCCACACGTTTGAAACGCCCGCCACAAATCATCATCGGTTGCGACACGCGCGAATCAGGAGATTGGATGGAATCGGCCATCGCTCGCGGAGCGTTCACTGCGGGCGGCAAAATTCAGTCCGCTGGAATCATCACCACGCCCGGAGTCGCTTACCTGACGCGGACGCTCGACGCCGACGCCGGAATCGTCATTTCCGCTTCGCATAATCCATATCAGGACAATGGCATCAAAGTGTTTGCGCCTTCCGGCAAAAAGCTGGATGACGAAGCCGAGTGGGCCATCGAGAGCAGCATCGAATCCGACGCCGCAGGCTTTGCCACAATGCGGGAAGAGCCGCTTCATTCCGACGCCAAATTGGCAGAAAAGTACCTGGCATTTCTGCGCGACGAAATTGGCGCAGGTTTGAATCTGGCAGGACAGAAACTGGTCTTGGATTGCGCAAACGGAGCTTCGTATGAACTGGCGCCGAAATTGTTCGCGGCGCTTGGCGCTGATTTGACGGTCATCAACGCCGATCCGACCGGTCGCAACATCAATTTGAACAGCGGTTCACTGCATCCCGAAAAGCTGCAAGCGGCAGTGTTGGACGCAAAAGCCAACGCAGGATTGGCGTTTGACGGTGACGCAGACCGTTTGTTGATGGTGGATGAACGCGGTCAATTGGTGGATGGCGATCAGATGTTGTTCGTGATGGCGGAGTATCTGGCCGAACGCGGCAAACTTGTCGGCAACCGCGTTGTGGCGACCGTCATGAGCAACATGGGTTTGGAAGTGGCATTGCGCGAACGCGGCATAGAACTGGTTCGCACTTCGGTGGGCGATAAAAACGTGCTGGATGAATTGCTGAAAAACGGCGGCAGCATCGGCGGTGAACAATCCGGCCACATCATCTTTCCTGAAATCAGTCTGGCTGGCGACGGAATGATTACGGCGCTGGAAATGCTGCGCGTGATGACGGAAGTGCAAAAACCGCTGAGTCAACTGGCGAGCGGTTTCACGCGCTATCCGCAAGTGACGATCAATGTGCGCGTTGCCAGCAAACCGCCGCTTGATTCGATTGCACCGCTTCAGGAAGCCAGCGCGCGGGTCGAATCTGAGTTGGCCGGGAAGGGAAGATTGCTGCTTCGATATTCGGGAACGGAAAATCTGGCGCGCGTAATGATCGAAGGCGCAGATGAACAATCCATTCGGCATCAAGCCGAATCGCTGGCTCGATTGTTGAAAGAACAAATTGGTTGATTTGAGTCAGCCAGGCCGCAAACACATGCAAACTGCCGAAGAACATCTGGGCAAATTCCATTCTGACGAAACCTCGAGCGCCTGATCGAATTTGCTTCGCTCGGTTTCGGCAAACCCGAATTGCCGCGCGAAGAATTCTTTGGCCGTGGTGGTCAGCAACACGACTTCGCTGACGCCCGCTGACAAGGCTTCATCGAGCAACCGCGCAGTGAGCGATTTGCCCAATCCGCTGCCTTGCATTTCCGGCAAAACCGCCAGCGAACGCAACAATGTCACGTCGCCGTAACGTTCCTGTCCGACGCAACCAACCAACCTCTCACCAACGCGCGCGACCAGGAAGTCGCCGAAATGCTCGGCTACTCCTTCCGTCGGCAGATTTACTTCGCCGAGCAACGCCAGAACTTCAGCGAGTTCGCTTGCTGCCGCGCGCGTGATGGTGACCGTTGAGGCCGTCAGGCTCATTTGCAGGCTCCGGCGATTTGCACCATATCTGGCTGCCCCGTAGTGCAACAGCCAGCCGTTTGCGAAACCCCTTTGGCGATTTCCGGCAGATTGTCTTCCAGCACGACAAACACTTCCCAGCGATAGCCGTTCGGATCGACCACCCAGACTTTGTCCTGCACGGCGTAACAGCAGGCGGTTTCTTTTTCTTCCAGCGCAATCGGCAATCCGCGTTCAACCAATCGGTCGCGCATGGCCAGGACGGTTTCAGTGCTGGCAACCTGAACTCCCATATGGTTGATCCCACCCGAACCGTGTTCCAGCTTCGACGGATATTCGTTGAGCGTCAGATTGACCGGCGGTTCGGCAACGTCGAATTTGGCGTAACCGGTGCGAACTTTCGCCGGTTCGATGCCCCACAAGGCGCGGTAAAACTTCAGTGATTCTTCCAGATTGTTGACGTTCAATGCGACATGAATTTTTGGTGTCATAACTTTCTCCCTCCTAAACGATATTTGTTCCACAACCAGCCAGGAAACGGGCTTCCGCGCCTAGCCGGTATGATTGATTGAAAAACTACATACGCTTATCCGTATGCGGCGCGGAAGATACCCTCTCGAATCATATTCGTCAAGGCGAATATAGTTTTTCGCCAAGAAAAAAATCTTTGGCTATAATCCGGGTCATGGCAGAAAAAACATCCAAGCGAAAAAAGAAACCTGAAGAGAAGAAATTGCTGACGCAGATGTCCGAACTGTTGAAAGCCTGCTCGGATCAAACCCGATTGCGGTTGTTGAATCTGCTGGCGGCGGAAGGCGAGGTTTGCGTTTGCCATCTGGTAGATGTGTTGGGGACGAACCAGCCGAAAGTGTCGCGTCATTTGGCGTATTTGAAACGAGCCGGATTGGTCAGCGACCGCAAAGACAGTTTGTGGGTCTATTACAGATTGTCGGATTCGCTGGCCTCCCACGCCACTCGATTGGTTGAATGCGTCAATTCCTGTTGCGCGGATTCGCCGGAAGCGCAGCAGGACGTGACACGTTTGCGCGAAGTCAAACAAGCGCAACCGTTGGTGAAAATCATGCGCCGCAGCGCCGCGGCCAGATAGAGTTGCTGAAAATTCCGGTTGACAGATTTTCGACCGGGCGCGTATGCTTCGTGTACTTTATACACTAAGTCAGGCGAGGAAAACGAACTTGAATTCTGAACACAAAGCGCCACGAATGTCCGGTTTGGCAACCGATCTCTATCAATTGACGATGGCGGCGGGTTATCAAGCGAATCATCGGCACGAACGCGCCAGTTTTGAAATGTTCATCCGGCGATTGCCTGCGAATCGTTCTTATCTGGTGGCAGCGGGACTGGAACAGGCGCTGGATTTTCTCAGCACGGTCAGTTTCAACGGCGAAGAGATTGATTACCTGCGCCGATTGCCGGTGTTTGCGCACGTCGCGCCGGAGTTTTTCGATTACCTGTCGGAGTTTCGATTCAGCGGCGAAGTTTGGGCCATGCCGGAAGGAACCATCGCCTTTCCGGGCGAACCTTTGTTGCGCGTGACTGCGCCGCTGATCGAAGCGCAGATTGTCGAAACATTCCTGTTGTCCACCATCAATTTTCAAACCTTGATTGCCACCAAAGCGGCGCGAATTGTCGAAGCTGCGGAAGGGCGCGGCGTGATCGAATTCGGCGCGCGACGTTGTCATGGATTCGACGCCGCGATTTATGCGGCGCGCGCCGCGTTCATCGGAGGTTGTGTAGGCACGTCGAACGTCGAAGCCGGATACCGGTTCGGTTTGCCGGTGTACGGAACCGCCGGGCATTCGTGGACGCTGGCGTTTGAAAAAGAGATGGACGCCTTTCGCGCTTATCACAAGGTTTTTCCTGAAAGCACTACGTTGCTGTTGGACACTTACGACACGCTGCAAGCGGCGCGACTGGCGACGGAATTCGGTTTGCAATTGCGCGGAGTTCGGTTGGACAGCGGCGACATCGGTGAACTGGCCAAACAAGTGCGCGCGATTCTGGACGCAGCCGGAATGAAAGAGACGCGCATTCTGGCCAGCAACGATCTTGATGAATTCAAAATCGCTGCGTTGCTGGCCGCCGATGCTCCAGTGGATTTGTTCGGCGTCGGCACGGAACTTTCGACTTCGCGTGATGCCCCTGCGCTCGGCGGCGTGTACAAACTGGTCGAAGTCGAATTTGCGGATCGCGTTGAACCGAAAATGAAGTTGAGCCGCGAAAAGGCCACATACCCGCATCGCAAACAGGTTTGGCGCGAATCCGATGGCGAAGGGAATTTCAGCCGCGATGTGATTGCGATGGCCGACGAAACTGGTCATTCCGGCGAAGCCTTGTTGAAATGCGTCATGCGAAACGGCGCGTTGACGGAACCGCTGCCAAACCTGGCGCAAAACCAGCAGCACGCAAAACATCAACTGGCGCGTTTGCCGCAACAGTTCAAACGAATCAGCGCCGCCGAAACTTTCCCTGTGCGATTCAGCGATGAACTGTTTCGACGGCGTACGAAGTTAATGAACCAGCTCGAAGGCAGGTAACGGAGGAATTATGCGAATCGAAATTCGACAAGGCGACATTACTGACCAGCCTGACGTAGACGCCATCGTCAACGCTGCGAACACTGATCTGGTGTTGGGCGCTGGCGTCGCCGGAGCGATTCGACGAAAAGGCGGCAACATCATTGACGAAGAAGGCAAGCGACAAGCGCCTATCCGTTTGGGCGAAGCTGCTGTGACGACCGCCGGAAGTCTGCCGAATAAATTTGTGATTCACGCCGCGGCAATGGGTTACCGCGCCGAAGATGATCTGCTGCCGAAAAAGCCCGGAACCGATTCCAGCGCCGACATCATTCGCAACGCGACATTAAACAGCTTATCTCGCGCCGAAGAATTGAAGTTGCGCTCCATCGCCTTTCCCGCTTTGGCGACCGGCGTGGCGGGCTTTCCGGTGGATGAATGCGCCGAAACGATGATCGGCGCTACGCGCGATTACGCGGCGGCGAATCCTGATAGTTCGATTGAGTTGGTCGTTTTCGTTTTGTTCACGCAGGATGATTTCGCCGTCTTTGAAAGATTCAACCAGTGAGGAAGAAATGATTTTTTTTGACGTAGACACGCAATTCGATTTTATGGAGCCAGGCGGCGCTCTGTACGTGCCGCAGGCGGAAACTGTCAAACCAAACATGGAACGGTTGCTGCGCGCGGCAGGTGAATTGGGCGTGACGACGATTTCTTCGCGGTGCGCTCATCAACCAGGCGATCCGGAGTTTCAAATGTTTCCGCCGCACTGTCTGGAAGGTACGGCAGGAGCCGAGCGCGTGTTGGCCGATTTGCCACAACTCCCTCGTCAGGAAATCGCCGTGGATGCCGTTGCCGACTCTCAGACGCAGCTTGAAGCAGGGAAGCATTACGTCGTCAAAAAAATCGTCTTCGATATGTTTTCCAGCAAATGGCTGGATGGATTGCGGCAACGTGGAGCGTTTCGCGGAGAGCAGTGTGTAGTGTTTGGCGTGGCGACTGATTACTGCGTGCGTTGTTGCGTGCTTGGTTTGATCGAGGCAGGCGCTCACGTCCAGGTGGTCGAAGACGCGATTCGCGGCGTGGCGAGGGAAACCACTGAGCAGACCTTTGTCGAAATGCGCGCCGCCGGAATCGAATTCACGACGACTGAGGCCGTGCTCAACAGTTTGAATGTTGCGAGGTGAGAGTATGAACCAGCGATTGCCCCGAACCATTTTGATCGTTTTGTTCGTCGCCATTTTGACCGGCATGCTGTGGGTGACGATCAAGGCCAGTTTGGTCGAAAGCGTCTTTAACGTCGGCCCGCGCGTCTGGCCGGAGCCGTGGTGGGTGGCGACACTGTGGGATGCCTATTGCGGTTTCGTCACGTTTTACGTTTGGGTGTTTTACAAGGAAACCGGTTGGCTGTCGCGCGTCGTTTGGTTCGTGTTGGTGATGTGTCTGGGCAACATAGCCATGTCGGTGTATGTGTTGATACAGCTTTTTCGTCTGCCATCCGAAGCCACCTGGGCGGATTTGCTGTTGAGAAAATCATGACTCGAAAACAACAACTCGGCGTCTGGTTGCTGCTGACCGCGTTGCTGGCGATTGCCGCGTATCGCTGGCTGAACTTATCTGAATGACCGCCGCAAAGAAACAACCTCTGATTGCCGTCGTGGGGCCGACCGCTTCGGGCAAAAGCGATCTGGGAATTGCGCTCGCGCACCGCTTCGACGGCGAAATCATCAATTGCGATTCGGTGCAAACCTATCGTGGAATTTACGTCGCCACAGCCAAAGTCCCGCCCGAAGAGCAGCAGGGCATCCCGCATCATCTGATTGACATCGTCGAACCGACGTACAATTTGACCGCTGTGGAATGGGCGGAACGTGCGCGCGCCGTCATCGCCGACATCGAAGCGCGTG
Organism: uncultured Heliomicrobium sp.; assembly: GCA_964470555.1. Lineage (GTDB taxonomy): Bacteria > Acidobacteriota > Blastocatellia > RBC074 > RBC074 > RBC074. Next base: position 23,510 of record CAYYDG010000010.1, on the reverse strand, counting down.
GCAAACAGGCGTTGCTGGTTGGCGGAACGGGATTTTATCTGCGCGCGTTGACGACGAAGTTTTTTGATTCGCCGGAAATTGACGAACGGCTGCGGCCACGATTTCAGCGAATTTTGGAACGTCGCGGAGCCGAACATTTACACCGAATGCTGGCGCGAGTGGATCCACCGCTGGCCGCGAAGTTCGCGCCGAATGATTGGTCGCGCGTGATTCGCGCGTTGGAGGTGTTTTTTTCTTCCGGCAAACCACTTTCCGAATGGCAAGCCGCCGCGCCCGAACAGCCGACCGAAGAAGCCGCGCGAATGTTTTATCTGGTGCTGCAACCGCCGCGCGAAGAATTGTATGACCGCATCAACCAGCGAACCGATTTGATGGTCGAACGCGGTTTGCTGGCGGAAATTCAAAACCTGATTGCCTCCGGCGTTCCGCCGACTGCCAAAGCCTTCAATGCGCACGGATACAAACGTTTTGTCGAATACCTGCTCGGCGAGCGAACGTTGGAAAGCGCCGTCGAGCAGATGAAGCTCGATACGCGGCATTATGCCAAACGCCAATGGACTTGGTGGCGCGCTCAGCAAAATACGTTCTGGCTGGAAGGCTTCGGCTTTGAAGAAAAGGTCATCGAAAAGGGCAGTCGCATCGTCGCCAAACTTCGTGAAGATTTTGAAAAATAGCGCTGCAAGAATTTTTCAAACCTGCCGTTCATCCGTCACCAACTCCGAAATCGCTGGCATCCATTACGTCTGCTGACGACATCCCGTCGGCAGGCTCACGATACTTTCAAACACGCAACATCAGGAGCAAATTTATGAAAGTCTGCCCGAAGTGTGTCCGTAGCTTTGCTGAAGGATTTCAATTCTGCCCGCAGGACGCAGCCGAGTTGGTCAAATACGATCTGCGAGCACAACTGAAACAGAACGAATTTCAATTCCTGCTTGAAGAGGAATCATTCCTGCAACGGTTGGCGCGCGAATTCGCCGACGCCGTTGATGACTTCAAACACAATCCGAAAAGTTTTCTCGCCGGATTGATGCGCGGCGAAACCAGCAGCCGTCGCCGAAAACAATTGCTGCAGGCCGGAATGGCTTCCGCAGTGATTGCCTATGCGGCAGTGATGATGGCCGGAGTCTTGATTGGACTGTTCACGTCGCCTGCTCAATTGATCGAAGCCAAAGAGCCGGAATTAATCAAAAACCCAGGTCCGTTTTTCGAGATTGTGCCGATTTTGAAACCAAAGCTGGATGAAGTCGGGCAATCGCTCAAAGCCAGTGCCGGAAAACTTGGCGGCAGTTTTAATCGCCAGCAGGATTCTGGCGGCGGAGGTGGCGCCAACGACCAATCACCCGCGCGTGCGGGAGTCCCTACGCAAGCGTCCTTGCTTCAATTGCGTCCGCCTGATTTGGATCCGCCACGGATCAATCCGACTTTGGTGACGCCGATGACGGTCGTTGCCGATCCGAATGCGTTTTTGAAATTGCGTGGGCCGATTGGCGACTGGCGGAGCAGGGACAATGACGATTCTTTAGGCAACGGCGGCAGAAACGGAATCGGCAATGGGGGAGGAGACGGATACAGCGACGGCAACAAGTTTGGCGTTGGCGGCAACGATCCGCGTTTTACTGGCGACAAGCCTTCAGGCACAGGCAGTGAAATTTATACGGCCACACGCAGTTTGCGGCCAACCATCACCTACAAGGAACGAGCCAAATACACCGAAGACGCCCGGCAAAACAGAATTCAAGGCACAGTCATCCTCAGCCTGATTTTAGGAGCCGACGGGCGCGTGTTCGATATTCGAGTCGTTCGCCCGTTGTCGCACGGATTGACTGAAGAAGCCGTTCAGGCAGCGCAGAAGATTCGTTTTATTCCGGCGGCGAACAAGGGGCGGGCGGTCAGCGTTCGCATGCAGATCGAATACAACTTCACGCTTTACTGACCGAAATTGGATTACCTCTACAATCTCCAGTCCCAAACTTGACGCCGCCGCGGTCTTCGCAGGCGCCGCGAACAGAGAGGAGTTGGACAAGAAGCAGCGAGGCCGTGCAGGCATCACTCTTCTCTTGTTCTCTGTTTGCGGTGTCTGCGAAGGCTTCGGCGGCATTTTTTGAATCAGAAAATTTTGTTACGAAGAAGCCGAACTTGTGGAAAGGCTGAAGAAATAGAATTGAAAAACCGTTCATCCGTAGTCAGCAATTCACAACTGTAAGCAATGGCGAGCGACAGATAAAGGCAATCGTAAACCGCCCTGTGATGCGTTCGCGCCAAATAAAGCGCTTTCGGCGCCAAAATTGAGGAGGATATCAAAGTCAAATTCATCGCCAGTAAATCATACAAACTATCTTCAGCCTCAGGGATAGTCAGATCACCGCGCACGGCGCGTTTCCAGAAAACGTTCGCACATTCAGGGACAAGTAAATCTGGAGCGATCAACTGATCGTCACCACGGTTGTATCGTTCCAGTAATTGCCGCGCCAGATCAGTGTCTGCTTCCTGAATGAACCATTTGACAGCAACTCCGGCATCAAGAACGTAAAGACTCACTCAAGCTCCTTTTCACGTCCTTCGCGTATCAACGCGGCGCTGTCCTCCAATTCGCCACAACGGAGGTAGATGGCAGCCCGCCGACGATCAATGCGTTCCAAAATATCTGCCAGTTGATTCTTCTCAGGTTGAGTCGGCTCGTCTGCCGCTTCAATAATAAGGTGAACCTTGGTTTGGTCTCTCAATCCAGACAGCGGTTGAGGCAATTTCAAAACTCCGTTCTCGTATACTGCGTCAATTGCAATAGTCGTCATATTCTCTTTCCTCCGAGACCGGCGAATTATAGCAACGTTTCCACGATTCAGCTTCAGGCGTTGTGACCGGCCAAGTGCGCTTTCAAAAACCGGCCAGTGTGCGAAGCTTCGACCTTGGCGATTTCTTCCGGCGTGCCAACGGCGACGATCTGGCCTCCGCCAACGCCGCCTTCCGGCCCAAGATCAATGATCCAGTCGGCGGTTTTTATCACATCCAGATTGTGTTCAATGACGATCAACGACGCTCCGGTTTCCAGCAATCGCCGAAACGATTTCAGCAGTTTATTGATGTCGTCAAAATGCAACCCGGTCGTCGGTTCATCGAAGATATACAACGAACGGTCGCCCGACGCTTTGGACAAATACGAAGCCAGTTTGACACGTTGCGCTTCGCCGCCGGAAAGCGTCGTAGCCGATTGTCCCAGCCGCAAATATCCCAATCCCACGTCGTCCAGCACCTTCAGCTTGTTGGCAATGCGCGGAGCCTGCGAAAAAAACGCTATGGCTTCGCGCACGGTCAATTGCAAAACTTCGTGAATGTTCTTGCCGCGATAAAGCACTTCCAGCACGGAGTTTTTGAATCGTTTGCCGTTGCACTCTTCGCAAACCAGTTCGACATCGGCCAGAAACTGCATTTCGACCGTGACGGTTCCGTCACCTTCGCACACGTCGCAACGCCCGCCGGGAACGTTGAACGAAAAATGACTGGGATTGAATCCGCGCATCTGAGCTTCGCGCGTCTGGGCGAAAACTTCGCGGATCTGGTCGTAAACTTTGATGTATGTGACAGGGTTCGAACGCGGCGTGCGGCCAATCGGCGATTGGTCAACCAGAATGATTTCGTCCACGAATTTGCCGCCTTCGATGGAGCCGAAATCGCCAATCTGGCCGGTCCAATCGCCGCGCTGTTTTTTCAATCCGGCAAACAGGCATTCGTGAACCAGCGTGGATTTGCCGCTGCCGCTGACGCCTGTGATGCACACCAACTGGCCAAGCGGAATTGTCACGTCAATGTTTTTCAGATTGTGAGCGCGGGCGCCGCGAATGGTAATGCTGTGTTTGTCCGGTTGGCGATGTTCTTTCGGCGTTTTGATTTGAGCTTCGCCGCGCAGGTATTTTCCGGTCAGCGAAGATTCGCTTTTCAGAAGATTGTTGAAATTGCCCTGGTAAATGATTTCGCCGCCCAATTCGCCAGCGCCTGGGCCAATATCCAGAATGTAATCTGCCGAGCGCATCATTTCGGCTTCGTGTTCGACAACCAGCACCGTGTTGCCGATGTCGCGCAAATTTTCCAACAAGCCGATCAACCGGGCGCTGTCTCGCGGATGCAAACCAATCGAAGGTTCATCCAACACGTACATTGCCCCAACCAGCGAGGAACCCAGATGCGTGGCCAATTGAATGCGCTGGGCCTCGCCGCCGGAAAGCGTCGCCGCCAACCGATCCAGCGTCAGGTAATCCAAACCGACCTCATCCAGAAAGCGCAGCCGCGAACGAATTTCTTTCAGCAAGCGGTCGGCAATTGCGGTTTGCTCTGCGGTCAGTTTCAAGTTGTCGAAAAACGCGCGAGCGTCTTTGATCGAAAGCCCGACGATTTCCGGCAGGTTTTTATCGCCGACAAACACGTCTTGCGCCTCGCGTCGCAACCTTCCGCCACGGCAATCAGGGCAGCGCGTGTAGCCACGATATTTCGAAATCAGCACGCGAATGTGCAGCTTGTATTTTTTCGTTTCCAGATAATCGAACAAGCCTTTGACGCCTTCGTAATTGCCGTCGCCTTCAACCACAGCGCGCTGATGTTCCGGCGACAAGGCCGAGAACGGCGTCGTCGTGGAAATGCCTTCGCGTTTGGCAAACTTCGCCAACTCGGTCTGCCAATCTTTGAATTGTGGCTTGGTGAACGGTTCAATCGCTCCATCGGCCAACGATAATTCTCGATTCGGAATCACCAGATTCATGTCCAATCCGATTGTGTTGCCGAATCCCTGGCAGGTCGGACACGCGCCAAAGGGATTGTTGAAGCTGAACAACTGTGGTTCGGGCAGCACGTACTGAATCCGGCATTGTTTGCACTGAAACTGTTCGGAAAAGAAAAACCGCTCCGGTTTGTCTCCAACGGTTTGCCCAACAGTTTGAATGACGGCCTGGCCGTGTCCTTCGCGGTAACAGGTTTCTATGGAATCGGTCAGTCGGTTGCGTGAATCCGGGCGTGCAACCAGGCGGTCAACCAGCACAAAAACGTTGTCGAAACTTTTGCCAGTGAAACTGTCAGGTGTTTGCAATTCAATGGTTTCGTTTTTCTCGGCGAAGAAAAGCCGTGTGAAGCCGCGCTGCATCAAGCTCATCAAGTGGGCTTTGACGTTGACCGAAGATTTGGCTTTTCCCGCGCGCGGTTTGGCTTTGGTGGATTTTCGCTCGGTGCTGGGTTCCGCAGATTCGCTGAACTCAGTCCCGGCTGATGCCGGAAACAAAATGAAAAAGCGCGTCCCTTCTGGCAATTGCAGGATTTCGTCGGCGATTGATTCCGGCGTATCGCGTTTGACTTCGCGGTTACAGCTTCGGCAACGAGTCACGCCTGTGCGCGCAAACAGCAAACGCAGGTAATCGTAAATTTCGGTTTGGGTGGCGACGGTCGAACGCGGATTGCGGGTGGAATTTTTCTGGTTGATGGCAATGGCAGGGCAAATTCCTGTCGCTTCGTCTATGTCCGGCTTGTCCATACGTTCCAGAAATTGGCGAGCGTAAGCCGATAGCGATTCGACATATCGGCGCTGGCCTTCGGCGTAAATGGTGTCGAACGCCAGGGAAGATTTGCCGCTGCCGCTGACTCCTGTCACGACAGTCAATTTGTTCAGTGGAATCGAAAACGTGATGTTTTTCAGGTTGTTGACGCGCGCGCCGCGCACGGTGATCGTTTCGTGATTGGTCATGAAAACCTCAGCCCTCGCTGTTGCGCCTGTTCTATGTTGCGACGGCAAAAAATTGTTTTGTGATGAATTTCGGATTTTAGCCGACGCCTGGAATGACTGACAAATTCGGCTTTTCAGCGTGGTCTGCGTTTCCGATTCTGCGAGTTTAGATGGCTCTGTGGCGGCGTGTTTGGGATTTGACCTGGCAGAAAAAAAAGGTTCAGTTAGTCGAGCTGGCTAAGAACTTAAAAGGCTGGAATCCCCTACTCAACTAACCGAATGTAAAAATACTCCTGAGACTAAAACCGCTTTTCGTGATTGGCTAATGCCTTTGCCGAAAAGCCGCTTTAGCTCAGGCGACCATTAGAAAACAATCTAACGGCGATGGCTGGGACGTCACTAGAATACGTTGTCAAAAGCTTTCCATTGACAAGTGCGGATAAACGAAAAAATGTTTCGTCATTTATTTACCTTGCGAAGAATTTTCTGGAGAAGGCGGGCGAACTTCAAAATCGTAATTGCCGATATGAATCGGAGCAGAGTCTTGAGCGATGCCGTTTAATCTGGCCCTGTAGTCATTGACTTGGAGTTTATCAGCGGGCAACTTCCAAATGACCGTTGGCGGGCCGCTTTCACTTTTTGTGGCATACAGAGAGTCGTTTGAAAGAACTTCCTCTTCTTTTTCGCTGTCTCTGATGAAGAGGCTTCCCTGGTAGGTCGGGAAAATTTCTTTGCTCACTTCCAAATACAGTTCAACAGTTTCTGTTTCTGGGCCGACTTCTGCGGTTGTATTTCGCTTTGAACTTCGCAATGAGGTCGGTCTCAGAGAAAGTGACACGGTGGTCAAACCTGATAACGCTGACACTGGTTGTTCAACAGGTTGAGGCAACACCAAAGAGTTTGATCGAAGCCAGATCGCCATAAAACCTGAAATGAAGAGGAGAATCACTATTCCCACACAAATCAGTGGTTTATGCGCCTGCCAAACACCATGAGCCTTTAATGGCTGGGAAGGCGTTGTTATTGATGAAAAGACGGCAGGTTTTCGTTTGGATTTTAGTGAAGAATGCCGAAAGGAAGCGGCAAGCTCTACTTCCTGTTTGCGGCCCGGCGAGGTCAGAAAATGCTGTTCAAATCGTTTTCGGTCTTCTGGTTGAAGCTTGTCATTCAAATAATCGCTGATCAATTGATCTTTGGCGTCAATCAACGCCAGAAAAACTTCGTTATCCCAGAAATAGTCTTCTTCCAGCCGTTCTCGTTCTGGTTCAGGCAATTTGCCAAGCAAGTAATTGGTTAATCGTTCAGAATTGTAGGGAAAATCGCTCATTAAAAATCATCCTTCAGTAGTATGTGACAGGATTCGTAAAATCATTTCGTCTTTGGTGGCCCGTTCTTACGACAATTCATCAGACAATCTTCGAGCTTCTTTCTGATTCTAAAGACACGAATTCTCAGCGCGGTTGATGAAATTCCCATTTTTTCAGCCTGATGCTTGCGCGCTTCATAATGCAGATCGTCATTTTCCTGTTCCCAGTATTCGACAATCAGTTTTTTTCTTCGTTTGTGAGTTGGTGTAGGCAATGCAGATAGCAGGCGTTTTCCTCTTTCAAAAGCAGAAAATCTTGCAGAGCGAACGGCAACACGGGAGCGTCTTCGAACGAGACGTGGCTATTTTCGTGCTTTCTCAAAGATTCCATCCAGATCAATCGCGCGAGTCCATAACTGTATTTGTAGATGTTGCGAATCTCTTCGCCATCGGCGATTTTTTTTGCCAACCTGCTGACGGTTTCATCAGCCAGTTCTTCGGGATGAACAGAACCTCGCGCAGCAAAATACTCCCGCATTTTCTGCCAAAGTAGGAGATATTCCTCTCCGGCTTTTTCACGGTTGGAGTTGAGACAGAGCAATAGACGCTCGAAATTTTCGGGAGTCATAGGAATGTTTGCCATGCCGTTTGGTGTCCACAGATCGCAGTGGGATAGAGAATCAATCGGATTCTATCTGCGTCGCGGCAGGCAGTCAAAAATTGGTTGCTGAAGAAATTGTAAGTGCGCGTCTTAAACGCTCTACTCACTGAAATTGAAATCGTTGTGCCGGTGGACGGCAAAATCTCCGACACGGCCAACGCCAGAATCAATCAGGTCATGTTTGAAGTTTTATCTTTTTCTCGTTCCAGAGCCGCCGAAAATAGAACCCAACACACCTCGAAGAATCTGACGCCCGACCGTCGTGCCCAACGACCGGGCGGCGCTTCTGGCAAATGCGCCCAGCATATCGCCCGCAGTGTCCATCAACGGCGAAGCCTCCTGTTTTTGTGGAGCCGCCTGTTGTTGCAACTGTGCCGCGGTTTGTTCGGCGCGCGCTTTCAACATTTCGTAAGCCGATTCCCGATCCACGAAGTTTTCATAATGCCCGGCGATGATCGAAGCGTTGATGACGGATTGGCGTTCAGCGGGCGTGATTGCGCCAAGTTTGCTGTGTGGCGGAGCGACAAGGGCGCGGCGAACGATTCCCGGCGTTCCTTTTTCATCCAGCATTGAAACCAGCGCTTCCCCGACGCCGAGTTCGGTGATCGCGGCTTCTACGTTCACGTCAGGGTTTGGGCGAAAAGTCGTCGCGGCGGCCTTGACTGCTTTCTGGTCGCGCGGGGTGAAGGCGCGCAAGGCGTGTTGAACGCGATTGCCCAATTGCCCCAACACCACGTCTGGAATGTCCAGCGGGTTTTGGCTGACGAAATACACGCCAATGCCTTTCGAGCGAATCAGGCGGACGACTTGTTCTATCTTTTGCAACAAGGCGTCTGGCGCGTCGTCAAACAGCAAATGCGCTTCGTCGAAGAAAAAGACCATCTTCGGTTTTTCCAGATCGCCGACTTCGGGCAGGTTTTCGTAAAGCTCCGACAACATCCACAACAGAAAAGTCGCGTACAGTTTGGGCGCCTGCATCAATTTATCAGCGGCCAGAATGTTGATGTACCCGTAGCCGTTGTCGCCGGTCTGCATCATGTCGTCCATGTTCAGCGCCGGTTCGCCCAGGAATTTGTCTCCGCCCTGTTGTTCCAGTTCCAGCAAGCGGCGTTGAATGGCTCCGACGCTGGCGGCGGAAACGTTGCCGTATTCGGTGGTCAGCGATTTGGCGTTTTCGGCGACGAATTGCAGCATCGCCCGCAAATCTTTCAGATCGAGCAAGAGCAGACCATTGTCATCGGCAACTTTGAAGACCAGAGACAGCACGCCGCCCTGAGTGTCGTTCAGGTTCAAAATGCGTGTCAGCAAGACCGGCCCCATCTCGGAAATCGTAGTTCGCAGCGGATGTCCCTGTTCGCCGAACACATCCCAGAACATGACGGGAAAAGCCGTGTAGTCGAAATTGTCGAAGCCGAATACCGTGGCGCGCTCAGACACTTTCTTATTGTCGCCGCCGGGCTGACAAATTCCGGCCAGATCGCCTTTCACGTCGGCCATAAACACCGGGATGCCGAGTTTGGCAAAGGATTCGGCCATCACGCGCAAAGTCACGCTCTTGCCCGTGCCGGTCGCTCCGGCAATCAAGCCATGTCGGTTCGCCATTTTGGGCAGCAGGTAGATTTTTTCGCTGTCTTTGGCAATCAAGATCGGGTCAGCCATCGCGCCACCTTCCTTTTGAAAATCTGTATGTGGAAATGATGATTTGGAAATCGTGCGCAGTATCTTATGAGAAAAGTGATGTTTCAACTTTCAGCGATAAAATCCCGATCTTCCAGGTGAATGAATTAAGACAGGGTTGAAATTTTTCTCAACTTTTCTCACATTGACGACTCTCACAAGCTGTAAACTTATGTTGCCCACGCAAAGAAGCAGGCGTTCACAAGAAAGCGCCAAAAAGTTCAGTCAAACATAACTGTTGATTTTCAGATTCCGGCCTTGCTCACACTCGTTGTCGCTGACCTCTGCCATTGCAGCGAACGATGATCGGCCAAATCCATTTTTGAGAACTGAGGTTGTACACCAATGTCTTTATCGGAGTTGTCTGCGCGGGCGAAGCTTTCGCAAGTGAATGCCTTTGTCGAATACAGAATTGCCTTGTTCTGGTTCGTGGCCGTGTTTCTGGTCTACCTGTCGTTTTCTCCGCTGGCGATTTCCGGCATGGGTTACATGGGCGAAAACATCGAAGCGGCTCAACAAATCACCGCCAATTTGTGGCAATTGCTCAATGGGAATTTCAGCCAATTTGTCGTCAACTGGCCCAGGCATGGCGCGGTCGAAATGTTGTTTGAAGTTCCGTTGTTGCTGCTTCAGCCGTTGTTGCCCGTCAAAAGCTCCGACCTGGCGGATCGTCTCATGTCGTTTCAACCGATTTTACTGACCGCGTTGACCAGCGCGATTATCTTGAAATGGAGTCGGCGATTGACTGGCGATTGGAAACCGGCGATTGCCGTCACGTTGGCGGCGAGCTTCGCCACTATGTTGTGGCCTTACGCTTACATTGGACTGGAAACCACGCAATCCTTCTTTCTGCTGCTCGCCGGATTTCTGGCATTGAATTACGAAAAGCCTGCAACCTGGCCGCGAACCATTGCTTTGGGATTGGCCGCCGGAATCGCCGCCAGCGCCAAATCCAATGGCCTGTTTTTATTGCCCGCACTGGGCTTTCTGGTCTGCGCTTATTTGTGGCGAGACTGGCGTGATTACCGCGCCTTGTTCGGCGTTCTGAAACAGGAATGGGCCAAAACGCTCTGCCTGGTTCTGTTGATTCTGGCGTTTTACTGGATCGGCAGTTATTCGCGCGCGTTGTATTGGCAAAGGTATGGTTCATTGATGGATTACGTCTATCGCAATGTGTTGATCGAATCTCCGTTCACCTTTGCGTTGAATCTATGGGGGCAGTTTTTTTCCAGAAACAAAGGGCTGGTTTTTTTCGCTCCGCTGGCAATGATCGGCTTGCTGGTCAGCCGAACGGCGTTTCGTGTTGCTCCGCAATTGACGATTTTTTCGTGGCTGGTTCTGGCCGGTTCGGCGGGGAGTTTGTCGTTGCTGGTTCCCTGGCAGGATGAGGTCTGGGGGCCGCGTTATCTGCATTCGGCTGTCGCGCCGTTGATTTTATGTCTGGCTGCTGCGTTGCGCGCCGTCAAGCCGGGTTTGCTGGAGAAAACGACATTGGTTGCGGCGGCGACGATAGGCTTGGCGATTTCCTGTCTCGGCAGCCTGTTTTATTACGGCATGTTGCATCGGGCAGCGAGCGATGCCGGGCAGTCAACGTTGGAAAATTTTCTCAACGATCCGCGATTCAACCATCCGCAATTCAATTTCAAACTGTTGCAGAGCCGTTTCTTTTCGCAAGCGGAACAGTGGCCCAAACCCGAACGCTGGTGGTTTGAAAAACCGCCTGACGTTTCCGACGTGCGAACTGTGGATTTGCGTGATTATGCTGAACCGCAACCAATTATTCTGAATCCAGCCAAGTCGTATCGTTTGATCATACTGTTGAGAGGCTGTTTGTTGTTGGGAATCGCTTTGCTTCTCTGTACGTGTTTCGTCGTCTGGAGGAAACGCGACGGTTGACGAAAATGCTTGTCAAACCGCCGTCTCGCCGCCGCAACTGCTGCCTGTTCCGGCTGTGCAGCCATAACAATGCTGGTCGAAGATGATCTGGCGTCGAGTCAGCTTTTCAAGGTCGAAATCGAAAATCGTCGCTCCACTTTCCGGCGGCAAACTCAGGTCGAGCATCTGGTTGAAATCGCAATCGAACAGTCGCCCATCGTATCCGACGCTGATTAACGAACGACACATCACGCCTTCGGCGGCGGCGGGATTGAATGAATTGATGAGCCTGGTCAGGTAATCGTCGTAACGTTCCAACCGTATCAAATCTTTCCTGAACCGGTTGATGGGCATGTTGGTGATTGTGAACAAACGGTTGAACGTGACGCCGAACCTGTTCGCCAACTCGCGTTTGTATTGCTCTTCCAGGCTTTTCTGCGCCGCGGGCAAAAACGCGCCGACCGGGTTGTACACCAGATTCAATTCAAGTCCGTTTTCCGGCTGGCCGTAACCAACGGCATTCAGCATCTTCATCGCTTCAATGCTTTTGGCGAAAACGCCGTTGCCGCGCTGCTTGTCGGTGAAAAACTGCTGGTAATAGGGCAATGACGAAATGACTTCGACCTGGTGTCGAGCGAAAAATTCCGGCAGATGGCGTTTGCTTTCCCCGGTTTGCGGGTGGCCGTCAATAGTCACAGTCAAATTGTGCCGAACCATGACATGTTTGCCCAAACGTCGGGCTTCGACGACGAAATGATCGAAATGCGGATTGAGTTCCGGCGCGCCGCCCGTCAAATCCAGTTTCGCAATGGTTGGGTGACGAGCGAGAATTTCCAGACACCTGTCAACAGTCGCGCGATCCATTTGCTCTGTGCGTTTCGGCGAAGCATCCACGTGGCAATGGTGGCAGGCCTGATTGCACAACCGCGTGACATTCACTTGCAACGTCTCGATCCCAATCGGGGAAAGAGTCAATCCGTTGCGAGTCACAGTTTCTTCAAAAGCTGGTAAAACCGCCGTCTCCATATTTGCCCTTTGATTTTCCGCCTACATCGCCCCAAGTTTTTCCAGTCCGTTGTGCATCTGCACTCCGTGAACCAGCGTGATGCCGGCTTTCATCGTCGCGGCGACATGAACGGCTTCTGTCATTTCTTCAGGGTTTGCGCCCGCTTCCAGGCAAGCCGTGGTGTAAGCGTCAATGCAATACGGACACTTTTCGGAATGCGCGACCGCCAATGCAATCAACGCCTTTTCGCGTTTGGTCAATGCGCCATCCGTGCCTGTGACCGCGTTGTAATACTCGAAAAATTTTTCGGCCAATTCGCTGCGGAATTTACCGATCTCGCCGAAACGGGCCAGGTCTTTGGGTTCGTAATAACTCATCAACTCTTCTCCTTGCTGTTGTGATTGGGAATGAAAGTCGGTGAAGCATAGGTTACGCCATCCGCCCAGTCCAGTTCGGTCAGCTCGCTTACCTGACTCGGCTTGTGAGTTGAAACGATGATTCCCATGGCTTTCCTGCAGTGAACATCTTGTGGGCAACCAGGGGCTATTCATTCTCAGATTGATTTGCCACAGAGACACCGAGGCACAGAGAAAAATATCAAAGATGGAGCGCCAAAACGTAATAACTGTTTGCTGCCCGAATCAAGAACTCTGTGTCTCTATGACTCTGTGGCTGAGAATGAATAAGCCCTAGTGGGCAACCATCAAACCGAATTTTTCCGGGACTTATGCTAAAGTCTGGCGGGAGTTGAACGCTGTTGAAAACCAACTGCTCGAAGCCGGTCGCCAACTCCCGCTTGCCAATGACGACCAGGAAAAGCAGTAACCCATCTTGTCGTCGCTTGTTATGTCTGAAGTTCATGTTGGCCAATCCATTTTTCGCAAAGAAGGCACGGACAAAGTCACCGGGCGCGCTCGGTATGTTGACGATCTGACCTTTCCTGACATGCTGCACGGCGTGACCGTGCGGTCACCGATTGCGCGCGGACGGTTGCGCGGCGTTCAGTTCGGCGACGGCATTCCCTGGCACGAATTCACCATCGTCACCGCCCAAGACATTAAAGACATTCCAGGCGCAAATTGCGTGGCGCTGATTCTGGAAGACCAGCCTTACCTGGCGCACGAAACCATCAACCATCCAGAAGAGCCAATTCTGTTGCTGGCGCACAAGGACAAATACCTGCTCGAAGAAGCGCGGCGCGCGATCACATTCGAGATTGAACCACTGCCCGCCATTTTCAGCATCGAAGATTCGCTCAACCAAACCGAAACCATCTGGGGCGAAGACAACACCTTCAAAACATTTTTGATCGAAAAAGGCTATGTGGATGCCGCCTGGGCGCAAGCGGATTTCATCGTCGAAGGCGAATACGAAACCGGCGCTCAGGAGCAGTTGTACATCGAACCGAACGGCATGATCGCCATTGCCAATCCGACGGACGGCGTGACCGTTTGGGGTTCGATGCAATGCCCGTATTACGTTCACAAGGCGTTGATCAAACTTTTCGACTTGTCGCCGGAAAAAGTGCGCGTGGTGCAGGCCGTGACCGGCGGAGGTTTCGGCGGCAAGGAAGAATATCCTTCGATGATTGCCGGGCACGCGGCTTTGCTGGCCTGGAAAGCGGGCAAACCGGTCAAGCTGATTTACGACCGCGCCGAAGATATGGCTGCGACGACCAAACGCCATCCGTCAAAAACTCGCATCCGCACGGCGGTCGGCAAAGACGGCAAATTGCTGGCGACGGAAATTGATTTCACGATTGACGGCGGAGCTTACGCAACGCTTTCTTCCGTAGTGTTGTCGCGCGGGACGATTCACGCCGCCGGGCCTTACAACTGGCCGAACGTGCGCGTGCGCAGCCGAGCCGTCGCCACCAATCATCCGCCGCACGGAGCCTTTCGCGGCTTCGGCGCTCCGCAAAGCATCTTTGCGATGGAACGCCACCTGAACAAAGTCGCGCAAACCGTCGGTTTGTCGCCTGAAGAATTACGCCGCCGCAACTTTTTGAAATCGGGCGAAACGACTTCCACCGGTCAGGTCATCAACGAAAAGATTGACCTTGATTCTTTGCTGACACGCGCCTTGAAGCTCAGCGATTACCACGTGAAGAAGAAACGATTTGCCGAATTCAACGCGACAAGCGCGATTGAAAAAAAGGGAATTGGCTTTGCGACGTTTATGCACGGCGCAGGCTTTACCGGTTCCGGCGAAGTTTATCTGTCATCGGTCGTCGGCATCGAAGCGACTGAAACCGGAAACGTGCGCGTGCTGACTTCCAACACGGAAATCGGGCAAGGATCGTTCACCATCTTTTCGCAGATTGCGGCTGATGCGTTGGGAATCACTCTCGATCAAATTGAAATCGCTCAACCGGACACGGCCAACGTACCGAACAGCGGCCCGACGGTCGCTTCGCGCACGACGATGATCGTCGGCAAGCTGGTCGAATCCGCTGCGCTCGGTTTGCGGCAAACATTGGTGAACAGCGGTTTGCTCGGCGAGCGGTATTCGGCGGCGGAATTCGCCGAAGCTTGTCGCCAACACATTGCCAAGTACGGCGAATTGAAATCCTTCAGCAAATACGAACCGCCGCCGGGCGTTCATTGGGACGACGAAAAGTATCAAGGCGAAGCTTACGGCGCTTACGCCTGGGCGGTGTATGTCGCCGAAGTCACCGTTGATCTGACGACTTACGAAACGCGCGTTGACGATTTCATCGCCTTGCAGGAAGTCGGCAAAGTCATCAATCCTGTGCTGGCCGCCGGGCAGATCGAAGGCGGCGTGGCGCAAGCCATCGGGTACGCGCTGTATGAACACGTTGTCTGGCGCGAAGGGCGAATGGTCAACAACCAGATGACGAATTACATCATGCCAACGTCGGCGGATGTGCCGCCGATTCGCGTTTACTTTGAAGAACTGCCTTATGCTTACGGCCCGTCAGGAGCAAAAGGCATTGGCGAATTGCCGATGGACGGCCCGGCTCCAGCCATTCTGAATGCCATCGAAGACGCGATTGGCCAACCGAGCATTCAGACTTTTTTAGGGCAAATTCCGTTGATGCCCGAAACTCTGATGAAAGCGATGACGGCGGGAGGCGGCAATGACTGACAAAGTGTCTGTAAGCTTCACCGTCAATGGCGAAAGCAAAACAGCTCGCGTCTGGCCTATGGCTCGGCTGCTGGACGTGTTGCGCGAAGAGTTGCAACTGACAGGCACGAAAGAAGGTTGCGGCGAAGGCGAATGCGGCGCGTGTTCGGTGATTGTGGACGGCGAACTGGTCAACAGTTGTTTGATTCCGGCGGCGCAAATCGCGGGCGCAAGCGTGACGACCATCGAAGGCGTCACTGCTGGGGCCGACGGCGAAAGATTGAATGCAGTGCAGCAATCCTTCATCGAACACGGCGGCGCACAATGCGGCATTTGCACACCGGGAATGGTGCTGGCGGCGGTCAGTTTGCTGGAAAAAATTCCACAACCGACGGAAGCCGACATTCGCAATGGATTGGCAGGCAATCTGTGCCGCTGCACAGGCTACATGAAAATTTTTGATTCGGTGGTGAAAGCGTGTCAGTAACAGACTGGAACTCAATCAGGAATAAGATTGTTGAGGCATTTGCCGCAACGCCTCGCCCAAACCTGGATTTAATCAATCCGTTGGGGTGTTGTGACGAACACGAAAAGGACTTTGATTGGTATCGCCACCACAGTTGGATTGAATTCAAAAAGGAGTTGTCCAGCGGTCTGTTCGACCCTTTTGAGTTCGGTTCGCTTCATCCGTTGGCGTATCACTATTTCGTTCCGGGAATTTTGTTGGCCGTACTCGAATCAATTGAGGCCGATGATCTCCAAAGTTGGCAAATGGATTGGCTTGGCCAGTTAACGCCCTCGAAAACTGGAATTGAGCGATTCGCCCAGAATTATTTTTCCCAATTCACCCCCAACCAGAAAGATGCAATAGCTAACTTTCTCGCAACGATCAACGATTGGCTTGCGAAAACCAGAGGCTGGCCTGACGCCGATATTGAAAGGGCGATAAAACAAATTTGGCTTACAACTGAAATTTGCTGAACTCTTTATCCCAAGACAATGCGTTCATATCTTCCCGATTACGAACTGAAAATTCCGGCGAACGTGGGCGAAGCGTTGCGGCTGCTCAACGACGAGCCGGGCATTTGGCGTCCGTTCGCAGGCGGCACCGACCTGATGGTTTTGCTGGAAGCAGGCAAACTCGCGCACAAACGCTTTGTCAGCTTGTGGAGTTTGCCGGAATTGCGCGGAATTGAAACCAGCGACAGCCACGTCACCATCGGAGCAATGACAACTTATTCACAGATTCAGCGGCACGATGTATTGCGCGCGGAATTCCCGCTGCTTGGCGAAGCCGCCAGCTTGACCGGAGCCGTCGCCATTCAGAATCGCGGAACGCTCGGCGGCAACATCGCCAACGCTTCTCCGGCGGCGGATTCGTTGCCCGCTTTACTGGTTTACGAAGCCGAGTTGGAACTGATTTCCTCTGCTGGCTCGCGCGTTGTGCCGTACGTCGGGTTTCACACTGGTTACAAGACGACATTGATGCGCGAAGACGAACTGATTCGCGCAATTCGCCTTCCCCGCACCACCGCTGGCTGGCAACAACATTCGCGTAAAGTCGGCACGCGCAAAGCGCAGGCAATTTCGAAAGTCTGCATCGCCGCGATGGCCAAACTGGACGGCGTCACGATCAACGACATTCGACTGGCTTACGGCAGTGTGGCTCCGACACCAATCAGAGCCTGGAAAACCGAAGCCGCGCTGAAAGGCTGCAAGCTGGATTCGGCGACGATCCAAGCCGCGCAAGCGGAGTTGCTGAACGAACTGACGCCAATTGACGACGTGCGCTCAACGGCGGAATATCGTTGGCGAGTGGCGGCGAATTTGCTGGAGGCATTTCTGAATCAGCTAAAATCAACTGTATGATCCACGCCAGCAAGCGTGATTTTCGGAAAGGAGTCTGACATGTCGTTTGCGACAACGCCCTGAAACGATGAAAACGGCTGCGCCCGACTGTCCGACAAGCTGCCAGCTTGTCGTTGACCCTAACAAGCGTCAAATCGAGACCACGACAAGCTGGCAGCTTGTCGGACATTTTCAGAGGAGGAAAAGAAATGAACGAAACTCTGAGACTTGAACTGACTAATGAAGAAGCCACTGAATTAGAGAAAATACTGGTAGCAATGCGTAAAGCCAACGAACAAATCGCACGTGACCAAATCGAGATTGAAGTTCTACAGGCAGAAACGCGCGAAATCATCACTCGACTGAAGGAGCGTCCTTATGTGGAAATCGCTTTTTGACGCACTTCGACAAGCCTTGCTACTGACTGAAACATTGCAGCGCAACCAAGCCACGCTGAAAGAATTGCAGAAAGAAGTTCGTGAACTCGCTCAGGCAATGGACGAACGTCATCGGCGCAATGAAAATGCAATCGAACGCCTGGCTTATGAAATTCAGCGGTTGCGCGACGAGTTTCGTCACACGACTCAACACGAAGCCGACGAACGCGAAAAGTTCCAATTGAAAACTGAAAACCAACTCCTCAAGTTCAGTCGCCTGTTGCCTCCTTCTTCCATAAACGAAATAGACGATAACTAAATTTCTTGCCAGGAAACCATAGGAGTTCGTTATGAGCACGATTTGTCAGAATTACATCGGCGGCGATTTGGTCGCTGCCAACGCCGCCAACTTCACGCCGGTTTACAACCCTTCGCGCGGAGAATTGATTGCGCAAACGCCGGACAGCGATGCGACGACGGTTGATCAAGCCGTGCAAGCTGCCAAAGCGGCGTTTCCAGATTGGGCTGACACGCCGGTGGTCGAACGCGCGCGCGTCATGTTTCGCTTTGTGAATTTGCTGGAACAGCATTTTGAAGAACTCGCGCGGTTGGTGACGCGCGAACACGGCAAAACGCACGAAGAAGCCAAAGGCGACATTCGGCGCGGCATAGAGATGGTGGAATTGGCTTGCCACGCGCCGACGATGTTGATGGGTCAATCGCTGGATCAGGTCGCGCGCGGCATTGATGGCCGCGTCGAACGCCATCCGCTGGGCGTATGCGTGGGCATCACGCCGTTCAACTTTCCGGCGATGGTTCCGCTGTGGATGTTCCCGATTGCTATTGTCTGCGGCAACACGTTCATCTTGAAACCTTCGCCGAAAGTCCCGCTGACGCCAATGCGATTGGCCGAATTGCTGACCGAAGCCGGATTGCCCAATGGCGTGTTCAACGTCGTTCACGGCGGCAACCAAACGGTGGACGCTCTGTTGACGCATCCTGATGTGGCAGCCATCAGCTTTGTCGGCTCGACGACGGTGGCCAAGTACATTTACGAAACCGGCACGGCGCACGGCAAACGAGTACAGGCCGCAGGCGGAGCCAAAAATTACATGCTGGTGATGCCCGACGCCGATTTCGATGCGGCGACGAATCAGATTATGGGCGCGGCTTTTGGGTGCAGCGGACAACGCTGTATGGCGGGCAGCATCGCCGTTGCCGTCGGCAAAGCAGGTGATCCGTTGCTGGAACGACTGCACGATTCCGCGACGAAAATGAAAGTCGGCCCGACTGACACCAATCCGACTGTGGATATGGGGCCGGTGATTGATCCGGCGGCTTATGAACGCATTCGCCGCTACATTGATTTGGGTGTGAAGGAAGGCGCGAAGCTGAACACAGACGGACGAGGCATTCAGCCGATTGAACCCGCCAATGGCTTTTTTGTCGGGCCGACGATTTTCGATCACGTAGCTCCGCAAATGCAGATTGCGCGTGACGAAATTTTCGGTCCGGTGCTTTCAGTTATGCGCATGGAAGATTTGAGCGATGCCATCGCCCAGGCCAACCAATCGCAATACGGCAACGGCGCGGTGATTTTCACGCGCGACGGCGGCGCGGCGCGGACGTTTGCGCGTTATGCCAATTGCGGAATGATCGGTGTCAACGTGGGCGTTCCGGCTCCGATGGCGATCTTTCCTTTCACTGGCTGGAACCAATCGTTTTTCGGCGACTTGCACATTCAGGGAACCGAAGGCTTTCACTTTTACACGCACAACAAAGTCGTGTTGAGTCGTTGGGACGGCCCTGGCAAACGCGTGCTCGGCTGGTAATCGAATGAAAATAATTCCTCTCGGCACAAGCTCCGGCAAACCCACGTTACGACGAAACGTCAGCGCGCTGGCCGTCGTTGGCGAAGGCGAATGGTGGCTGTTCGATTGCGGCGAAGGCGCGCAAATGCAAATCGCCCGCGCCGGATTGTCGCCGCAAAAACTGGTCGGCATTTTCATCTCGCACCTGCACGGAGATCATTTCAATGGTCTGGTGGGGTTGCTGTCTTCGATGGCGCTGGACAACCGCGAAAAAGAATTGACGCTGGTGGCTCCGGTCGGCGTGCGCGAATTTCTGGACGTAGCGGCTCGACTGAAAATCTGTTACGTCAATTTTCCGCTCAATCTGCTGGAATTCAACGAACGCTCTTTCGCCGACAAAGCCGAAAAACTGGTGTATGAATCGCCGCGATTCACTGCGGTCACGCGCCCGCTGGATCATCGCATCTTTGCGTTGGGTTTCCGGTTGGAGGAGAAAATCAAACCTGGACGTTTCAATCTGGAACGCGCGCGCGAACTCGGCATTCCCTCCGGGCCGCTTTATTCCCAACTGCAATCCGGCAAACCGGTGACGCTGGCCGATGGTCGCGTCATTCAACCGTCAGAAGTGTTGGGCGAACCTCGTCCGGGCAAAATCGTCAGTTATTGTCTGGACACGCGGCCTTGCCCGAACGCCATTCGTCTGGCGGAAAACGCCGACTGGCTGATTCACGAAGGCACATTTACAGACGATCACATCGAAGAAGCGCATCATTTCGGCCATTCGACCGCCATCCAGGCCGCCGAAATCGCCGCTGAAGCTGGCGCGAAAAACCTGTTGTTGACGCATTTCAGTTCGCGTTACACAGATGTGCGTCCGCTGGTTGACCAGGCGCGAACCGTTTTCCCGGATTCGTATGCCGCCGAAGACCTTGCTGAATATGAAGTGTGAAGAAGATGGAAAGGGGAGGGAAGGCAGGATTGAGCAATTGAGAACCGTTTCATCTGCTTCTCTTCACCCCATCACCCCATCACCCCTTCTCCGCAACGCCTCTGTACAGAATTTCCCGGCTATGGCTATAATCCCGCCCGTCGTACCAGAACGCGGCAGCCCTGCCGCGAAGAAAACACACAAAGCAGAAACGCGGAATTGCATTCAGTTGCCCCGGAAGCAACGCGGCTAAGCTACTCGATCACTGGTCAGCCCACACCAGTCGGTTTCCGGCGCAAACGGTTTTTCGATGCGCAGACAATCTGATTCGATCAAATTCAATCCTCCGCGAAGCAATGCAAGCGATGACAAGCGACAAAGGTGTGTTGAATAATCTCGTGACGAACTCTTCAGAAAACTTGAGGTGCCCAGTGACTAAAGTCCTGATCGTTGACGATCTGGAAGGCGTGCGTCGCATGCTGGTTTATGCGTTGGAAGACGATTACACCGTCAGCCAGGCTGCCAACGGATTGGAAGCGATTTCTGTCGCTCAGACTGAACAGCCGGACATCATAGTCATGGATTTGGACATGCCGGTGATGGACGGCGTTGAAGCGACGCGGCAGATCAAATCCCACCCGCAACTGTCCGGCATCAAAGTCCTGGCGGTCAGCGGCCAACACAACAGCGAAAAATCCCGGCTGATCAAAGACGCCGCCGATGCCTTCATCGAAAAACCGTTCGAGATTTCCGATCTGGTTGAAGCAGTTCGAATTCTTTCCCTCAAATAACTCTGGTTCAGAAAACGTTCTTTCAAGAACGAAAAACGGCGACGAGTCGCCGCACTCCATACTGCTCATGGACAAATTCAAAATCATCGGTGGAAACGCTTTGCGCGGCTCAGTGGCCATCAGCGGAGCGAAAAATTCCGCGCTGCCTTGTCTGGCTGCGGCTTTGCTGACGCCGGAAACCGTGACACTGCGCAACGTCCCTTACGTCCGCGACCTGATTACGATGCGCCGGCTGCTGGAAGATTTGGGAGCGACTGTGCTGGTTCCCGAACTCCGCACGCATCGCATCAACGCCGGAACCGTCGAACACTTCGAAGCTCCGTATGAACTGGTGAAAACCATGCGCGCTTCTGTGTTGGCTTTGGGGCCGCTGGTGGCGCGGTTTGGCGAAGCGCGCGTCAGTTTGCCCGGAGGTTGCGCCATCGGTTCGCGCCCGATTGATTTGCATTTGATGGCGCTGGAAAAGCTCGGCGCGAAAGTCGAAATGCAAAACGGCGTGATTGTGGCTTCGGCTGACCGGTTGAAAGGAACCGACATCGCCTTTGAAACCGTCACCGTCACCGGAACTGAAAACCTGTTGATGGCCGCTGTCTTGGCCAAAGGAACCACGCGCATTTTCAACGCCGCCTGCGAACCGGAAGTCACCGACCTGGCCGAGTTGCTGGTTAAAATGGGCGCGAAGATCGAAGGCATCAATTCGCCTACGCTGACCATCACCGGAGTCGATGCGCTGGGCGGAGCCGATCACACGATCATTCCTGACCGCATCGAAACCGGCACATTCATCGTCGCCGCAGCCATTACCGGCGGAGAACTGGAAATCACCAACTGCGATCCGACGCATTTGATGGCCGTGCTGGACAAGTTGCGTTCGGTCGGCGTCGAGATCGAACAGTCTGACGACACCACGTTGCGCATTTCCAGCAGCGGCAAACTCATCGCCAAAGACGTAACCACGGCAGTGCATCCCGGTTTTCCGACCGATATGCAGGCGCAGTACATGGCGTTGATGACACAGGCCGAAGGCGACGCCGTCGTCACCGAAATGATCTTCGAAAATCGCTTTATGCACGCCAGCGAATTGCAACGACTGGGCGCGCGCATTCGCGTTCACGGCCATTCGGCATACGTTCACGGCCCGACTCCGCTGACCGGAGCGCAATTGATCGCCTCGGATTTGCGAGCGTCGGCGTCGCTGGTGCTGGCGGGATTGGCGGCGACGGGCGAAACCTGGATTGACCGCGTTTACCACATTGATCGCGGCTACGAGAAGATCGAAGAAAAGCTGCGCGCAGTCGGCGCAAACATCGAGCGGGTTAAGGGTTGAAACCGACAAAAACTGGCTCAGGCAAAAGCGCAACGTCAAACTCAGCCAACACACTTGCCTGAATTTCAGCGACTAAATCCAGAACTTCCTGAGCAGTCGCATTTCCGCGATTGATAATGGCCAAGGTGTGCTTGGAAGAAATCCCAGCGCCGCCTTTGGCGTAACCGCGCGCGAATCCGGCGCGTTCGATCAACCAGGCGGCGGGAACTTTGACGTAGCCATCACCAGCGGGAAAGCTCGGCGGACGTTCGCCTGCGGCGGCTTCCAACTTGGCAAAGGCTTCGGCGGAAATGACGGGATTTTTGAAAAACGATCCGGCGCTGCGGCAATCAGGATCATCCGGCACAATGACCATTCCTTTGCGCGAACGGATTTCGATGACGGCGTTGCGAACTTCGGCCAGCGTAGGTTCACCGCTTCGACCAGCGAAAAAGTTTTTCACATCGGGATACCGCAACGCCGGTTCGCCGTTTTGTTTGAGCGAGTAAGTCACCGCCAGCACAACGTAGCGATTGCGCTCGGTCGAATTGAAAATGCTGGTTCGGTAACGGAATCCGCATTCGGCGTTGCTGAGTTCGACAATCTGTTTTGTTTGCCGATCAAAGACACGAACGTGAACTATGGTCTCGCTGACTTCCTGACCGTACGCGCCTACGTTTTGCACCGGCGTGCCGCCGACCAAACCGGGAATTCCGCTCAAACATTCCACCCCCGCCAGATTGCGCTCGACACATTGTCGAACAAAGCCATCCCAATCTTCGCCAGCGCCAACTGTCACTGTTTCATGCCACTCGATTCCCTTGATCGCCACGCGAACTACCAAACCCGGAAACCCTTCGTCGCTGACGAGCACGTTGCTGCCGCCGCCGAGAATGAACACCGGCAGGTCGCGCTGCTCGGCAAACTCTGTGGCAGCGATCAACTCCGATTCGCTGGCAGCTTCGACAAAAAAGCGGGCTGCTCCGCCGATGCCCAAGGTTGTGAACGGCGCAAGCGAGACGTTTTTTTGAACAAACAGCTCTTCAAGCATTTTTACAAAGTGAGAATTTATAACTTGATCTTACGTTTCGCTCACTTTTGAGCGGGTTTTTCAAAATGCCATCTGAGTGGAT
>CAYYDG010000009.1:0-178596 GCA_964470555.1 uncultured Heliomicrobium sp. | reverse complement strand
GCTTGGTTCAAGTTTTGCGGGTATTCCATACAGTGACCTGAAAACCGATCTAGTGCGACGGCCACTACTATTGATATATTCCATTCTGATGGCAAAACGTGTCGTTGTCCCCGCACGCGCTGCATATTCCCACTCTGCTTCAGTTGGCAGCCGGTAATGTCTGTTTGATTTGGCATTCAATCTTTTCAGAAATTCTTGTGTGTCGTTCCAGGAAACGCGTTCAACCGGTAAGTCGTCGCCGCGAAATTCAGGTGGATTCGTGAACTTGTCCATTACCGCCAGCCATTGCCGCTGTGTGATTTCAAACTTGCCCATCCAAAAAGAAGGGACACTAACCGTATGTATCGGTTTTTCGTCGGCTCCATCATGCCAACCCATTTGAAACTTGCCGCTTGGAATTTCCACCATTTCCAACTTAACGCCGTTGCCTAAGTCTTCGGAAAAATAACGAGCCTGCAACTTGCGACGATCAATTTCACCGCTAACGCTGTCATACAGGACAGTTTCAAAATCAAAAGTTTGAGTACGTAACGGAGTCGGGGAATTAGACACAGGTGTCGGCTTGGGGGTGGCGGGGGGAGTAGATGCCCCAGACGAGGTCTTAGGCTCAGATGAAGACTTGAGAGCCGGCGCGTTTCTCAAAGGCGCTTTCATCAAAATCACTTCGCGTCTTTTCCGTGCGAAATCGAAAACCGCCGGACGTTGAACCTGTTCTTCGGCGATAGAGGTTTTGTTGGAACTCAGTGGTTTACCTTGTAACAAAAGGCGCTGTTCGCTGCCATTGAAGATGATTTTTGTCTCTTCACCGGGATAGCTGCGTACACGACCAAGCTTGACCTCTGCGAATAAACCGGGCACGCGCTCAACTCCATAAGCCAGCCACTCGTCCAGCGTGATCGTTTGATCTTTCGGCTTGAAATCAGCTTCACCCAACCCCAAGCCTTCACGCATCAGCGCGTAAGTCAGCAGTCCTTGTTTGATCGTGCCGTGGCCCAATGCCACATTGTCGGCCTGTGTTGCGGCCAACACCCGCATACCTTTGTCGTAAGCCAACTGTCCTAAACCGCGACTGCCCATCGGACCCGGCTTGAAATCTCCACCCGTCACCGAAGCCGCCGACTGGCAGGCGTCCACGATCAACGTCATATCGCCCGCATCCACATCGCTAAGCCATAGCGAAAGCTCGTCGCTCGAAACGCTGCGGCGCAACATCTCATCAAAGCTGCTGTTTGCGCCGATGTCGTAAGTCGGGAGGTAGAACTGCCCGTCTCTATCGGCGTAACCGTGGCCGGAAATGTGAATAATGATCAAATCTTCTGGGCGCGCGGGGCGCAACTTGTCGGCATTCGGAATTGCGGCCCGCTGCGCCGCTGTCACACTTTTTCCGGCCAGTAGGTCGAACACGGCTTTGACGTTGGCTTTGATCAAACTTTTCTCCGTAACCTCTTTGCGGCCATGTTGAGGCACGGCGTTTGAGGCGTCCGCCGCGCTAATGACGCGCCCGTCCAGACGAATTACGTAATCGGAAACGAGCGGCACACCTACCACTTCGGCAAAATCGCCGCTCGCGGCCAGTTGTCGAACCAGATTGCTTTGCACCTGACGCCCGTCGTTCACGGAATATCGCAAGTCCTTTATCGCCGGATTCTCATAAGCATTGGCGGAGAAGGTGATGACATAGGCGCGACCTTTGACTGGCTGTAACGTAGACGACAGCTTGTGTTGCACGCGAACAGTCTTGCTTTTAACCCGATCCGAATTAAAAGCGTAGGCTGAAAACACCACGCTCTGTTTGTCCGCGATGCGCGGCAACCGAACACGAAAAGGAATCCGGTTTTTGCCATTGACCAGTTCCACTTCTCCTTCTTTGTGCCCGACAAGCTGCCCATCGCGGAACAGACGCAAATCATGAACGCCGGATTCGAATGGTTTGCCGTTTCGGTCACGCTGTGTGGCGCTGCGTTGATTGGCGACTTCAACAGTGACCGTCACCATCCCATCAGCGTCCGGCGCAGCAACTTGCAGATTCGAGATTTGCGGTTGTGTTCGGTTAAGCGATTTAAGATCGCGCACCGGTTTCATCTTTTCTCCAGCCAAAAGCCTGGCCAAAAGATTTGGTTCATAGTAATCGCGCATGAAAATTTCCAATGGAAGAGGGGTAAACGGATCATCCGATGCGGTCCAATGAAGCCCTGACAGATTATCCAGGTTGTTTGTATCGAAGCGCCCATCTGGTGAGACGGCCGCCCAATCGTTTCCCTCCAAAGAAATAAGCCGACAAAGTTCCTTGCCTGTTGCAACTTCCCAGATTCTGGATGTTCCGTCAGAACTCGCTGTCAGTAGGTATTGCTCATCATTGATGAATGTAACGGCATTTATATCGTTCGTATGTCCCACGAAGTCGCGACTTCCGCGCAAGCTCTGCATATCCCACAATCGCACGATCCTATCGGTACTTCCGGTAACCAAATAGCGCCCAGTATTACTCAGCGCCACAGCGGTCACCCAACCGGTATGCCCTGTAAAGTTTCGTAATTCACGTCCACTCTTTACATCCCACAACCTCGCAATCCTGTTTCTCTCTCCGGTTGCAAGGTAATGTCCATCCTGGCTTAACGCGACACTGCTAATCTCACTTGAGTGCTTAGGGAAACGCTGTAATTCACTCCTGCTCTTCGTGTCCCACACTCGCGCTGTTCCCTCTTTGCCTCCGGTTGCAAGCAATTGCCCATCAGCACTAAGCGCAACAGAACCCGCGAACCCGCCAAACCCTCCTAATTTATCTCCACTCTCAACATCCCACAGCTTTACCCCATATTCGTCATCTGTCACCACGTATTTCCCGTCATTGCTCAGCGCAACTGAATAAATTTCGTTTGAGCGAGTGTCAAAGCTACGCAATTCAAGCCCGCTCTCCGCATTCCATAATCGCACAGTCCCACCTCTGGTTGCAGTTACCAAATATCGGCCATCATTACTCATTGCGACGGGGCTCATTTTGTTCAACCACATAAAGCTTGAAGAAATAAAGCTTAAAGGAAGACTTCCGGTTGAGCCAAGAGTTTTTCTATTGTTACCAAACGTGAAAAAGTCGGACGTTTTTGTAATCTCGTCGGAAGTATCAGATGGGGTTGACGATTCATCTGTTAAGACAGTTTGTTCTCCAAAGCTGCGTGAAGCTTTCATATCTCTTAATTCCCACAGCCACGCATGCTCACTAAAATTCCCAATGGCAATCCGTTGCCCATCTTTACTTACTGCGATTGAAGTAACACCTTCACTTTTACCCTCAAAACGGCGAATCTCGTTTCCACTTGCTATATCCCATAAACAAACCCTGCCCTCCTTGCCCCCCGTAACCAGAAAACTTCCATCCCGACTCAATACAACTGAAGTCACAGTGCTAAATCTATTAAAATTGCGAAGCTTTTCCCCGCTCGCTACATCCCATAAGGTTGCCCCACCGAGCCAGTTTCCCGTTACCAAGAAACGGCCATCAGCGCTCAATGCAACTGATTCAATCTTCGCCTTTTGAATACTGAAACGGCGCGGAGCGTTTTTGTTTACCAAATCCCATACAAGCGCAGAGTCGCCATCTTCTCCCACTGAAACCATGTTTCGTCCATCAGAGCTTAATAATGCTAATTTGACACCTGATGTATGTTTGCCGAATCGGTTTATCTCATTTCCACTTTGTACGTCCCAAAGAAAAAGCATTCCATCACTGCTTCCAGCCACCAAAAGCCGCCCATCCCCGCTTAATGATACAGAGAGAATTTTTCCTGAGTGACCCGTGAACCGCCGTATTTCGCGCCCGCTCCTCACCTCCCACAAGCGTGCCGTCCTATCGCTGCTTCCAGTGACCAAATATTGTCCGTCAGCAGTAAGTGCAACCGAGTTCACTGATGCCGCGTGCCCCTCGAAGCGGCGCAACTCGCGCCCACTATGCACATCCCACAATTGGGCTACTTTGTCTTCACCGCCTGTTGCGATATATCGCCCATCATTGCTCAGGACAACCGAAGTAAAGGAAGCTGATTCTCCGAACATATCCCGACTTTGATGTGCCATCATCTCATCAAACTGAACGCGATATTTGGGATCAACTGTAATCCCCGAGTTACTCATGCTAAAGGAATCAGCAGGGAGCCCTTCAACAGGCGGTCGCCAATCTGTGCGAAGCGTAAAACGTCTCAACTCTAGCCCACTTTCTACATCCCAAAGTATTGCAGATCGGTCTTTGCTCGTGGTTACCAAATATCGCCCGTTTGCGCTTAGTGCCATTGACCTTATGTCATCGGAATGTCCCAGTTGCACGACTAATTGTGGCTTGTCTTCGCCACTTGTCTCACCGCGTTGTGCTTGCCGAGACGCAAACCTCAGCGGCAATGTCACCAGCACTGGATTGCCTCGCTTGGTTTCAACATCATAGATGGTCTGTGGCAATAAGTCGGACGGGATCAGCCGTTTCTGCTCCGCTCGTTGTGCAGTTGACTCTTTTTCGGCGACAGTCATTACTTTGCCCGAAGTGCTGCGTGCATCCAGTCGCCGCGTCTTCCCGCCCCATTGCAGCTCCCAAGTCTCGACTTGCGAGGCATCCAGCTTGCGCAACTCGACGCCTCCCGGTAGCCGCTCTATGCGCCCGCCCAAAGGGAGTTGGCGAGGGCTGACGATGATGGTAAGCCTTTCGCCAATGTGCTGCGCGCTGCTACGCTCCAACCTGAAATAACGCAATGGGTCGCCTTCCGCTGGAACCTGGACAAGCTTGCCCGCGCTGACAACGTTTGCGCCCTGAGGCGTTTTAGTGCCGGGAAAAATTAGATAAGGATCGCTCAGCGTGCCATCGGCGTATTCTTCGCGGTCAATCACGTAAACGTAACCCCCTGCGATGCGCGGCACTTCGATGCCCAGCCATAGCAAGTCTCCATCGTTAAAAGTCATATCGTCGCTGACACGTGTGCCGCGATATTGCGCAGTCTTGCCACCAGCCGTCGGAATCATCAACTTTGCCTCTGCCTGAGCGTCTTTGGTGGCAGACAGGCTACGACTCTCTTCCGCTGCCTGAGCCAACCGCCAAAAAGTGACGCCAATCAATCTTTCGCTTCCCGCTTCGTCCGATGTCGGCACAGGTGGTGCGTTGGGACGACGTTGGGGAGCCGGCCTTGCGGCCTTTTGTCGCGCATCCCGAAATTGGTTGTTGGGCAGGCGACGCGCCTCTTCGCCTTCATCTTGTGCTCGTTGCGGAGCAGCAAAAATCAGGCTGCACAGAGCAAGTAGCAACGTCAGTGCATAGCGCAACAGAGTTGTTTTTCTATCAATTTGCGGATCGGTTTGGGTTGTCATGATTCCTCCTTTTTGTGGCGGCTTTCGCCGTCGGATGGCAATAGTGTTGCTGTGGTTTTTTTTTACAGGCTTCGGCACTATCCTCAACGGTGTTTCAACGTAATCAATCCAATTAGCACCGACCCTTTGCCGGTGAGCTTCGTTTGTTTAGTGGTCTCGTCAGTTTCAATAGTCGGCGCATTCGCCGCATGTTTGGCGAGATAGCGGCGCGCGGCCTCGACATGTTCTGGGCTCTTGATTTCACCCGCTGGCTTTGCCCAGATTTTGCCATCTTTCAGTACCTCCTCCAGTTCCGGCACTTTGTCAGCAGACCAGATCAGCCAGATTATGTCGTTGGCCCCTTCGCGCTCGAAACCGAACCAATCGTTTTCGGGTTGTCCGCTGGGCGGCGGGATTTGCTGCACATGTGCAGCGCGCATTTCTGCTGAACCGCCAGTTGGAAACATCACGTCAAATTTTGACGGCTGCGTCGGCCTTTCATTGAACAGGTAAAGAAATCCGGCTTGCGGGCTGCTGACATTGATGCGGAATTCGTCTTTTGCACCGCCGATCACATCGCGCGGCAAGACAGGTTGAACATCGCGCGAACGCCCAGCCCGTTTCAGCCAAAGTGAGTAGCTGACGGTGCGCTCCGGCATGATTGGCAAAGTCACAGGAGGATTGACGGGTTGGATATTTCCACTGCTTCCCGGGCCAAAATACAACCAGAGCCAAGTCAATGCACCCAGCAACAACAGAGCCAGCATCGTTTCCGGAATCCAAAAGCGGCGACGCGAGGGAAACCCCTGCGTGGACTTGGCATCCGCGTAAGACTGAGCCGCCGGCAATGCGGCGATGTTGGTTTGAAACGGGTCTATTGCTTCGACTGACTGTCGAAACTGATTACCGAATTCGCGCGCGTTAGGATGCCGGTTGGCCGGGTCGAACTCCAGAGCTTTCAGGATGACCGCTTCCGCCGCTTCCGGCAAATCGGCGCGCAGTTGGCGAGGCTTCACCTGAATGCCTGCGCGCTGCAAATCACCTAGATGCGTCAGCGAGGCGGCGTTGAAAGGTCGCTTTCCCGTTACCAGTTCATATGCAATGACGCCAAGAGCGTAAATGTCACTGGCGGCTACGGTTTGCCCGGCCAATTGTTCCGGTGCCATATAAGCCGGAGTTCCGGCGATGTGTGTTGTGTGCGGCAAACTGCTGGACATCGCATCGCGCACAGCGGCTATGCCGAAATCAATCAGCCGGATTTGCTCCTCGCCGTCTACATCCAACAACAGTATGTTTTCCGGTTTCAAATCACGATGGATGACATTTTCCTTGTGCGCTGCGGACAAGGCTTGGGCGATTTGATGAATCAAGTTGCTAGCACGCCACAGTTCCATTCCATTTGGCGAAACGGCCGTTCGCAAGGATTTGCCCGGAACATAGTTCATGACCAGATAAGTTTGGCCTTCTGGCAACTCGCCCATATCTAGAGCGTGTATGACACCCGGATGATCTATGCGGGACAATGCTTTGATTTCGTCCCGGAATTTCTGTTTCAGCCAAGCCCCGACACTTAGTTGGCTTGATTCATTCGACGCTGGAAAATCAACGAGCAGAACTTTGATGACAACTTGTTTGTTGTGCAGTTTTTGGTCTTGAGCCAGATAGACAACCCCCATACCACCACGCCCTAACTCCCTTTCGACCCGGTAACGATCATCCAATATCATTCCATATTCAAGGATGCCGTTGCTCTGTTCGCTTCTTTCTGGCGTAGTGACCGAGAGCGCTGCATCCTGAAAATTAACCACCGGTTGGCTTAGGAAATCATTCGTCGGCAAGTTCACTGCCAGCAGCGATTCGACTTCTCGACGCAAATCTTTGTCTTCGGCGCAAGCCTGATCCAAAAAAGCGGATCGCTCACTCGCGTCCAATTCGAGTGCTGCTTGCAATAACCGATCAACCTGTTCCCAATTTTCCGGCGTCATTGTCCGCTCTCCTTCGATTCGCGGCTAAGTTCACGATAAAGCCACCGTTTGGCATTGCTCCATTCGGTTTTTACCTTCTTCAAAGACAGCTTCAACACCTCGGCGATTTCTTCCATCGTCAGGCCACCAAAAAACCTCATTTCGACAATGCGACTTTTGAGCGGATCAAGCCGAGCCAAATCTTTCAAGGCTTCGTCCAACGCAATCACATCCGGTCGTTGCGGAGCGCCAACGTCCGGCATTTCCGCCAAGGTTATTTGCGGCACGGCGCGGTTTCGCTTGCGCGCTTCATCCACCAGAATACGTCGCATAATTTCGGCTGAAATGGCAAAGAAATCCGTCCTGCTTTGCCATTCTACGGGTTTCCCCTTGATAAGCCTCAAAAACACTCCGTCAATCAGTTCCGTGGTTTGTAGCGGGCGGCCATTGTATTCGCGCCGCAAATACGCCTTGGCAATCTTGCGTAATTCCTTTTCAACCAATGGAACCAATTGCTCTAAAGCCTGTTGATCCCCTGCATTCCAAGCTTGTAGCAATTTCGTAATTTCGATTGTTTGGGATTCGCTCACAGTTTTTCCTCCATGGATAGAAGCACACTATCATCAGAAATTTTCTTGCCCAATTCAGCGATGGATTCGATCAACAAAGCCCCGATTCTTTATGTTTTTATGCATTGCTCACAGAAACAGCGATTTGCCCGCTGCCATAAACTCCGCTGTCAGATTCAATAGCGTAGATTTCTAAGTAAAAAGACTGGCTCTTCAAAAAAATTATCAGCAAAAGGCCATCTGCAACTGCTTTGTGGTTTGTACCGATTTTGAGTCCGGCCGAAAGGGTAGCTCGTCTGCATAAAAATTTTAAGACTGAATGGGCCGTTTTCAGAAACCGTTGCGCTTAAGCAGGTGACGGCAAAGAAAAGCGTGGTCGTCAATTCGTAGTTGCGGCGTTCGGTTTTTGACTGCGTACGTCGCATCCGATCCGTTTACTTGCAAGTTCTCAGGCTTGCCTTTTCAAAAAGGAGATTTTCGAAATGAACTTTCTGAAAGATGCTCACACTCGCATTGGTCAAAGCTTTCGCTTCTCGCGGTTGCTTGGTGTGGTGGCTGTTCTGATGTTGGGAGCAATGGCTGCCATGGCGCAGAGTGCTCCGCCGGATATGGATTTTCACGATTACAAAAGCGACAACAACACTCGATATGTTTCCACCGGGCGCGCATTTACCGGCAGTGCAGGCGGGTATGTCCACGGCAGTATCAGAAACGGCAAACTGATCCGCCTTTCAATCGGATTGGCTGGGGACAGCGGCGGGCCAAACGGTTTGAAACGACATTTGGTCTATTATGACGCTGACAGCCCGAATCACAGCTCTTACGCTCCTCTCGCGCTATGGTACAACGTCAATGCCACCACCAAGCGTTTGGTTATCCGGTATGTCCGCGCAACACAGGAATTCAATGGCACCTCTACCTATTCGCTTGGCGTTTCCAAAGTTGAAATTCAGTTCATCAATGGCGCTCCGGGCAAAATCGTCGTCAGCTACACTCACCGCAGTTACGAGCGTCTGTACGGAGAGCCTAAGGTTCCGAAGAGAGTAAAAGCATACAACGGCACCATTTTCAGCGGTTCGCCGGTCAATGGTCGTCGTCTGTTTTATGAATTGCTTTAAGTCAGTGAGGTGTGGAGGCAGCAGTCTTGCGGCCTCCCATCTTTTTTCTTTCCTGCTTGTATGAAAGGAGCCATTGTTATGCCGAAACTGAAATCAATTGTTTTGCTCGGCTGTTTACTGGTTTGTTTGACGGAAGTCGGATTCGCTCAAACACCGCACCAAACATCGCCGGGGCCTCCCTCGTCATCAGTCGCTTCTTCGCCTGAGGCTCAATTGCTGCGGGCGATTCTGGATGAGTTGAGAGTGCAGCGCGCTGCATTGCAACGCACGTACGTCAATGCTTATCGGGCGCAAATGCTGACTGAGCGTATGGCGCGGCAGCAGGCTCGCATAGACAGCCTGACGGAAGAAATAACTCAATTAAAAACCGTCGCGCAGCAATTGCAAGACTATTCTCAGGATGAAAACGAATTGAAAGACCTGCTTGCGACCATCAATGAGACCGCCGATCCAATTCAACGCGCCTCGCTGCTTCAGTCCTACAACAGCCTGAAGCGAGCAATCGAGCGTCAACGGGAATACGCGCGCCAGGAAGCTGAGCGAAATCGCGAACGACAGCAGCAGGCGGAATTGGCGCTTCAGGTTGAAAAAACCAAGCTGGCGGAATTGCAAGATCAGCTTGAAGCGCTTGACCGCGAATTTGATAAACAACTCGGCGAACCGCGCAAAACTCGCTAAAGGCAATTCGTCATCTCCATATCATTTTCACCATTCATTTTGCAGGCAAGGCCCTCTGGCGTTGTCTGCTATAGGAGTTTTCCATGTCGCGTAGCGACGCCCTGAAATAATGAAGCAGAAATGATGAAGCGAAGATGCGCTAAGGTGGTGTCGGATGAGCGGCGGAGAGAAGTCGTGATCTCACTGAGTTTCAACTCGTGTAGGAGTTTGACTGGAGTTTCACAGACGTGCCCGAAATTGTCGCGCCAGCAAGCGCTGGCAGGACGCTGAGGAGAATGCCTCCATCGTGTTAACTCCCGCCTGTCTCATCTCGAAAGGACAGGCAGATGATTCGCAAAGTTATGGAAGTGATTTATCCGTGTGCCGCAGGTTTGGATGTTCACAAAAAGATGGTGATGGCTTGTCGTCGCCGGCTGTTGGGCGACGGGCAGGTGGAAGTCGAGGTGCAGGAGTTTGGTACGACTACGGCGCAGTTGCGTCAGTTGTCGGTGTGGTTGTCGGCGTGGGGTTGTACGCATGTGGCGATGGAATCTACGGGAGTGCTGTGGGTTCCGATCTGGAATGTGTTGGATGGGGATTTCAAGTTGCTGTTGGCCAATGCGCGGCAATTGAAGGGTGTTCCGGGTCGCAAGCGTGATGTAGTGGACTCTGAATGGATCGCGCAGTTGATGCAGTGCGGTTTGCTCAAGCCGAGTTTCGTGCCGAGCAAGCAGGTGCGGCATTGGCGAACGTTGACGCGGCAACGGATGAAGTTGAGCGACCAGCGGACGAGCGTAGTCAATCGGCTGCACAAGGTGTTGCAACAGGGGAATTACAAATTGTCTTCTGTGGCGAGCCAGGTGTTGGGGGTCAGCGGACGCGCGATTCTGCAAGCGATGATGAACGGTGAAAGTGATGCGGAGCGGTTGGCGAGCTTGGCGCAAGGGCGTTTGAAGGCCAAACACACTGACTTGGTGGATGCTTTGGAAGGCCATTTGAGCGAATCGGAGCGCTGGGTGTTGAAACAGTTGTGGGATCAGTTGGCTCATCTGGAAGCGGAGATGGCGCGTTACGACGACGAGATTCGTGTGCGGATGAGCGACTACGAACCGGAACTGAAACGGTTGATGACGATTGACCTGCTGGGTCGGCGAAACGCTGAGCATCTGCTGGCGGAAATCGGCCCAGATATGTCGTTCTTTGCGAGCGCGGCGAATCTTGTAAGTTGGGCTGGTCTGTGTCCTGGTAGCGAAGAATCCGCGAAGAAGAATCGTAGCGGAAAAACGCCGAAAGGTAATCCGTGGTTGCGTCGAGCATTGATCGAACCTTCGTGGAATGCAGCGCGACGGAAAGATGGTTACCTTGGAGCTATGTATCGTGGAATCGCAGCGCGACGCGGCAGCAAACGGGCGGTCGTCGCCATCGCGCGGACGATTCTGGAAGCGGCTTGGCACGTGTTGAGCAAGGGCGAGGAATACAAGGAGTTGGGAAGTAACTACCTTGACCAGCGGCACGGAGAAAAGACGCGAAACCAACTGGTCAAACGACTGGAGAAACTGGGTTACGACGTGTCGCTGACACCAAAGACCGTTGAAGTCTGAGTTGCTGTTGGTCGCGGCTCATTTCAATTTTTCTCTATCACCCAGCCGCTTTTGGGCGGCTTAAGGTGAGCTTTACTTTGCACCGCCCCTCTGCAGACGGGGCTTCTGAGGAGGAGAAAACGAAATTATGAGGGCACTTAGTCCTGATCTGAAAAGTATCTGCCAGATGATGAGCCGTCACTCTCTCACACGCTGGGTCTGTTTGGCAGGCATGGTGTTGCTGACGTCGCCAATCATTCACAGCCAAACCATCACCTGGCCACAGTTTCGCGGGCCAGAGTCGAATCCCGTAGGAACGAACGCACGGCTGGCCGACCGCTGGTCAAAGACCGAAAACGTCGAATGGGCACAGGCCATTCCCGGACGCGGTTGGTCTTCGCCGATTGTGACGGGCGGCAAAATTTATCTGACCACCGTCACGACCGAAGGGAAATCCAAACCGCCGCAAATCGGCACGGAATACAGCAACGAATACGTCGCGGAACTGCAAAAGCAGGGATTGCCGATGGACAAGGTGATCGAAAAGGTGACCGAACGCGACATCGAATTGCCAAACGAAGTGAAGCTGCATTACTTCCTGTATTGCCTGAACCTGAAGAGCGGCAAGGTGGAATGGCAGAAGGAATTTTACACGGGGCAACCTCCGGGCGGGCGACATCGCAAAAACAGCTTCAGTTCCGAAAGCCCCGTCACCGATGGAAAGTTCGTTTACGCGTACGTGGCGAATCTGGGCTTGTGGGCATTTGATCTGAAAGGCAAGCCAGTGTGGAACACGCCGCTCGAAGCCAATCCAATCTATCTGGATTTCGGCACGGGAAGTTCCCCCGCTCTGGTGGACAATTTGCTGGTAATCGTGAACGACAACGAAAAACAACAATTCATCGCGGCTTTTGACAAACAAACAGGCAAACAAATCTGGCGCACGAATCGAAGTCTGGGCAACAAGGGAATGCAATCCGGCTGGGTGACGCCGTATGTTTGGCGGCACGCGCTGCGCACTGAGATCGTGACCGTCGGGCCAACTGCCGCGGTGAGTTATGACCTGACAGGAAAAGAACTGTGGCGATTGTCGGGAATGTGCCCGGCACCGATTCCGATGCCGTTCGCTTATGACGGACTGCTGTATATTGACGGCGGACGCGGTTCATCCATGTTCGCGGTTCGTCCCGGCGCAACGGGCGACATCTCGCTTGGCAAAGGGGAAAGTTCCAACACACATGTTGCTTGGTCGCAACCGCGCGCTGGGACGTATTTGCCTTCGCCCCTCGCTTATGAAGGAGCCATCTACACACTGACCGAAACCGGAATCCTGACTCGCTTTGACGCCAAAACCGGCAAACAGTCGTACAAGACCCGAATTGACCCGAAGGCCACGGCCTTTACGACTTCGCCCTGGGCGTACAACGGCAAACTGTTCTGCCTGAGCGAAGAAGGACAAACCTTCGTCATCGCAGCGGGCGAAGAATTCAAGTTGCTGCACGTAAACGACCTGGACGATATGGCGCAGGCAACGCCCGCGCTGGTGGGCGAGCGCCTGTTGCTGCGCACGGAACGCCATCTTTACTCAATTCGTCGCAAGGGGTAACTCTCGAACCCGACGGAAAATCCCTGACTGATTGCTCGCGGTCATCAGTCAGGCGCATTGCCGCAAGATTGGCAATCATGCTTGCCGACCGAAGCACATTGGGAAGCGGCGGGACACGCATTGCCCGCCGCCAAGCATGATGATAAGGTGCAGTTCGCGTGCAGGACGCATCCAGTCCGCGGAAAGGGCCGAGCCCACCTGCATCATTCGACCAGCACAGTTTCAATCTTCTTTCAGCCCGGTGTGCGGACACGGGCACACTCGAAAGGAGATTCCCATGCCTGATTCCACTTTGCGCCTGCCCGCACGCCCTTCGCTCGAACAACTTCGCAAACAAGCCAAAGACCTGCTCAAAGCTTCTCGTGCCAGAGATGTCGCCGCTACAGACCGCATTGGCGCAATCTTGCCCCAGTTCATGACATCAACGCAGTCTGGCGACCTGACGCTGGCCGACGCACAGTTTGTCGTGGCGCGCGAGTACGGATTTGAAAACTGGGCTGCGTTGGTGACTCAGGTCACCACCTTACGGATGGCAGAAGTGCGGTTTGAACGTTACGAACAACTCGCTCGCGATCTCGTGACAGCTTACGCGGGCGACGCCGAAGCGCTGGCGCGCGTCAACGAACTCTTCCCGCGGACATTTACGTTGGAACAATTGCAAGAACTGATTCGGGAACGTCGCGAAATGCTGTCGGGTTCGACTGATGCCGAAACCATCTTTGAATTAGCCGACGCCCGGCAAATTGTCGCTCGACAACATGGCTTTGACACCTGGCCGGCGTTTGCCGAGAGCTTTGCTCAACCGCACAACGATTTGCGCGCAACGCCGATTGGACTGAGTTCGACGCCGCCTTTTTACAAAGTAGATTGGCAAAGCAACACGATTGAACCCGGCCCGCTGATGTCTGCCAAAGACTGGGACTTTCTGCTGGACGTAATGGAGGAGTTGCAAATCACCGGCCTCAACGCAAATGGGCAGATGACCGACGACGTGCTGAATCGTCTGTCACAGCTTGAATTTGTGACTCGACTTAGCCTAGACGGCGCCACTCGGGTCACCGATGACGGCCTGTTGCAGTTGGTTCGGATGCCGCAATTACGCGAACTGAATTTGAGCGGCTGGGGCAGCACAATCACGGATCGTGGTCTGGCTGTATTGCGCCACCTGCCTGAGTTGCGAAGCTTTCAGATGTGCTGGCCGCAACGTGTGACTGACGCCGGAATAGAAAACTTGAAACTCTGCGCTCACCTGGAACGCGTGGATTTGATGGGTACGCCGACGGGCGATGGCACAATTCGGGCGTTAGCGGGCAAACCAAAGCTGGCGCATTTCAAAGCTGGCACGCAGGTAACGGCTGAAGGATTGATATGGCTACATCAATTTCCGCAATTCAAAACCTGGCATGGCGGCGACATTTCGTATGAGTTAATGGGGTTCGAGGCAGCGCCGACTTATTTGCTGTTGCGACCGGAACCGTTCACCCAGCAAGGACTGGAACGGCTGATCGGCCTGGAAGGCTTGTTCGGGCTGAACATTGATGGCCCGGTGCAAATCACTGCGGAAGGACTTGCGCCGCTCAGACAACTGCCTAATCTGGGCTGGCTGGGCGTTGATCCGACAGATGAAGCCATGCAACACATTGGCGCAATGCCAAAGCTGCGGATGTTGATGTGCCAGGACACCAAAGCGACCGACAATGGTTTTATTGCTATGGCTCGTTCACAAACCATCGAATACATTTGGGGACGCAAATG
Source organism: uncultured Heliomicrobium sp. (assembly GCA_964470555.1). GTDB lineage: Bacteria > Acidobacteriota > Blastocatellia > RBC074 > RBC074 > RBC074. The sequence continues at coordinate 164,025 of CAYYDG010000009.1, read as the reverse complement.
TTACGAACTGACGGGCCGCGGCTTTGCCGCACTGGCAGAAATGCCTTCGCTGAAGGGATTGTCAGTCAGTTGCCTGAATGTTCCTGACGAAGCCCTGGCCGCGCTGCCGCACTTTCCCGCGTTGCGCGAATTGATGCCAATGGATGTTCCTGACGAAGGATTTCGTCATGTCGGCCGCTGCACGCAATTGGAAAAGCTCTGGTGCATGTACTGCCGAGACACGGGAGACGCCGCCACGGAACCCCTTGCGGACTTATTCCAACTCAGAACCTATTACGCAGGTAAAACCAAAATCACCGACCGCAGTCTGGAGATACTGAGTCGTTTGCGCTCGTTGGAAACTCTGGAGTTTTGGGAATGCAGCGGGATCACCAATGCGGGCTTGGCGGCGTTGGCAAGTTTGCCGAAGCTCCGCGAAATTACTGTTGGCGGATCACCCAACGTCACCCGCGCCGGAATGGCTGTTTTCCCAGGCACTGTTCGCGCAAATTACTGGTGAGAGTGCGCGCAAAACCCGGCTCAACCGTTTGAAATGCAACCTCTACAGTTGGTCAATCGTAATCGGTTGAGAATCACAAACGGGATCGTTTTTCATTTGCCTGTCGTGGAAGTTCCATAACCACAAACCCAAATCGGAGGTGAATACTCTATGAACACACGAATCAATGTTGGTAGCTACGTTGTCCTGACGCTCGCGTTAGTTTCGCCTGCTTTGTTTGCGCAAGCGCCGGATCAGACCAAAGTCGTTGCAGGCGCGGATCGAGCCGTCGAAAAAGCTGCCAAACTTTCTCCGACCGCTGCGCCCGGATGTGCGGTGGGCGTTTCGCTTTCTGGCCGTTCGGTTTATGAAAAAGCCTTTGGCATGGCCGAAATCGAACACGCGATTCCCAATACTCCACAAACCATTTTTGAATCCGGTTCGGTCGCCAAACAGTTCACCGCCGCCGCAGTCATCCTGCTTTCACTGGAAGGAAAACTTGGGCTGGATGATCCGGTCAGAAAATACATCCCGGAATTACCAGATTATGGCGCACCGTTGACGATTCGCCATTTGCTCAACCATACAGCCGGGTTGCGCGATTGGTGATCGGTGATGGCGCTGACGGGGTTTGGCCGAGGCGACCGCGTCATTTCGCAGGCGCTGGCGATGGATGTCATCACCCATCAGAAAGGCTTGGATTTCACGCCCGGCGCGGAATACTCGTATTCCAACAGCGGGTATCAGGTGGCTGCGACAATCGTCGAGCGCGTGTCGAAACAGAGTTTTCCGTCGTTCACCGAAGAGAGATTTTTCAAACCGCTGGGAATGACAAAAACAAGTTGGCGCGACGATTACCAGCGGCTGATTCCCGGTCGCGCACAAGCCTACACGGGGCCGCTCGCAGGGCCATGGCGATTGCTGATGCCGTTTATGAATGTGTATGGCAAGGTGGAATGCTGACCACGTTCGGCGATTGGCTGAAGTGGAACGCCATGCTCGATTCGCGTTCGATGGGCGCTCCGCTGGTGGAAGCGCTGGAAACCACCGGCGTGCTGAACGGTGGCCGGAAAATCACTTACGCGCTGGGCGTGGTCGTCACGAACGAAAACGGCCAGCGCAAAGTCGCCCACGGCGGTTCGACGGCGGGCTATCAAACCTTCCTATCTCGTTACCCCGACCTGAAACTTTCCATCGCCGTGATGTGCAATGGCACGTCCAGAAATCCCGCCGGTTTGGAGCGAGAGATTTTCAACGAAATCGCTGGCCCTTTTCCTGCGCCAAAATCGCTAGACACCATCGCACTGAAACCCGAAGAACTGCAAAATTATGTGGGTTTGTGGCGAAACGAAAAGACGCACATGCCGGAACGAACAATCGTTGAAAACGGTTTGCTGCGATTGGCTGGGCAGGCAGTGCTGCGTCCGTTGCGTGACGGATCGTTTTTGAGCGGATCGTCGCGGGTTCGATTCCAGATGGGAGCGAACGGCAAGCCAGCTTCAAATCGAAGCCGACACCGGAGAAGCCATCCTTCGATTCGTCGCCGAAACCCCGTGGACGCCCACGCCGGACGAACTGAAATCCTTTGCGGGCGTATGGTAACAGCGATGAAGCCGGCGCAACATTCACCATTGCCATCGAAAACGGCAATGTGTTTTGGGTTCAGCGCCCGGACACGCGGCAACTGCTTCGCCCACAATACAAAGATCATTTCAGTGTCGGCCTGGGCCCAGGTCAGGTGCTTTGGGCAACGCGCGATTCCAACGGACGAGTCACAAAATTACACGTCGGAACAGGGCGCATGCGTGACATGCCTTTCGAGCGGGTTGGCGTGAAATAACGCCTGGAGCGTGTTACTGGCTTGTCGGTTTGACCAGTTGGGATGGAGGAAAATCAGCGTGAAAAAATATCTCGCCGCTATCGCCACAGCTACACTAATGATTTCCGCTTCTCTTTGTCTGGCGCAGACTGTGCCGCGCCAACAAACCCGACCCAACATTGTCTTCATCCTGATTGACGATTTGCGCTGGGACGAATTGGGCATTGCCGGGCATCCGTTCATCAAAACGCCGCACATTGATCGCATTGCACAAGAAGGCGCGCGCTTTCGCAATGCGTTTATGACAACACCGTTGTGTTCGCCTTCGCGCGCCAGTTTTCTGACCGGGCAATACGCGCATGCGCACGGCATCACCGACAACGTAGATCGTTCCGCCGCCAGTCATAACCTCGTGACTTTTCCACGCCTGCTGCATGACGCCGGTTATGCGACCGCCTTCATTGGCAAGTGGCACATGGGCAATATGGAAATACATTCACTATCTCGAACTAGACGGGATGGATGAACTCTATGATCTCAAAGCCGATCCTTATGAGATGAAGAATCTGATGCAGCATCCCAGCGCGGCTCCGGCGCTCGCTGAAATGAAAAAGAAGATGGAGCGCTTGCTGAAATGAAGGCGACCGCCCCCCTAACCACATTCGACGATTGAGATAGATAAGCAGGGTCGCAGCCCGTTCACCGAGCTTGATTTCCTGCTGGAGAAAATCAAACGATTGAATACGAATCAACTCATTTGGCAACAACAAACTAAACTTATCTTGACGACAGATTTCGCTATCTCAAAAATTGACATTGCCCTTTACTTGGTAAACTAAAAAGATATTGTGAATATGTCGTCAGGCTTTCCAAGCCTGGCAAAACTATCCATAGGAGAAAACGAAATTATGAGGGCGCTTTGTCCTGAATTGAAAAGTATCTGCCAAATGATTCACTGGCAACTTCTCACACGCTTGGTCTGTTTGGCCTGCACGGTGTTGCTGATGTCACGGACTATTTACAGCCAAAACATCAACTGGCCGCAGTTTCGCGGCCCCGATTCGAATCCTGTGGGAACGAGCGCACGTCTGGCCGACCGCTGGTCAAAGACCGAAAACGTCGAATGGGCGGCGGAACTTCCCGGACGTGGCTGGTCTTCGCCGATTGTGGCGGGCGACAAAGTCTTTCTGACCACCGTCACCACCGAAGGCAAATCCAAACCGCCGCAAATCGGCACCGAATACAGCAATGAATATGTCGCGGAACTGCAAAAACAGGGGCTGCCAATGAAAGAGATCATTGAGAAGGTCAACGAACGCGATATTGAAATGCCACACGAAGTGATGCTGCATTACTTCGTCTATTGCTTGAACCTGAAAACCGGCAAGACCGAATGGCTGCGGGAATTTTATAAAGGCCGTCCGCCCGGAGGCCGCCATCGCAAAAACAGTTTCAGTTCTGAAAGCCCAGTCACCGACGGCAAATTCGTCTACGTGTACATAGGCAATCTGGGTTTGTGGGCGTTCGATCTGAAAGGCAAACAGGCCTGGCACACGCCGCTGGAATCCAATCCGGTTTACCTGGATTTCGGCACCGGCAGTTCGCCTGCGTTGGTCAACAACATGCTGGTGATTTTGAACGACAACGAAAAACAGCAATTCATTGCGGCCTTCGACAAACAAACCGGCAAGGAAATCTGGCGCACCAATCGAAGCCTCGGCCCCAAAGGACGCCAATCCGCCTGGGTGACTCCGTATGTGTGGCGGCACGCGCTGCGAACGGAACTGATCGCCGTCGGCCCGGAATTCGTCATCAGCTATGACCTGTCAGGCAAAGAGTTGTGGCGAATGGGTGGAATGTCCGGCGCTCCGATTCCGATGCCGTTTGCTTATGACGGATTGCTGTACGTCAACGGCGGGCGAGGATCGTTGATCGTCGCGGTGCGTCCCGGAGCCAAAGGCGACATTTCCCTGCCCAAAGGCGAAAGCGCCAATGAATTCGTCGCGTGGTCAGCGCCTCGCGCGGGAACTTACCTGCCTGCCTGTCTGGCTTACGAAGGAGGCATTTACGCCCTGACCGAAACCGGCATCCTGACGCGATTTGACTCCAAAACTGGCAAACAAACGTACAAGACCCGCATTGACCCGACGGCCACGGCCTTCACGACCTCGCCCTGGGCATACAACGGCAAACTGTTTTGTCTGAGCGAAGAAGGCAAAACCTTCGTCATCGCGGCGGGCGAAGAATTCAAGCTCTTGCACGTGAATGATCTGGACGATATGGCGCAGGCGACTCCCGCATTGGTTGGAGATCGAATGCTGCTGCGAACGGAGCACCGTCTGTATTCGATTCGGCGCAGCAAGTAACAATCGCGAAAGCGAAACAAGAAAACGAGCCGAATCGCTTGCCGGAATTGCTGCGGCTGATTGACCAGCAACGACGTTGATGGTTTCGACGGAAGTGGGCGGCGGCCCACTTCCGTTGAAAGAGAGCAATGACAGCGCCAGGCAAAAAACTACCTGATTCCGCCTGACCTCATCCTTCCTGACACTTATTCCAATGGTATAGGCACGAGTAACCATCGGCAGAACAGAGATCAAAGACGCGGTTGCAAAAACTTTATTCCGCACCAGGAATCCACTCAATTTCGTCGCCCGCTGCTTTCCTTCATTTGATTCAAAATGTCTCAGTGTGTCGCATTCCGTCCCGCTCTCGTTGTGCGTTGTAACTGAAAATCCATTGTTTCTTTCTTCAATTAGCTGGCATAACAGTTGCCGTTTTGACAGACAGTTTCAGATTTTTATGTGACCCCCTCAACCCAGCAAGGAGCGGCTTATGTTTGGTTCGACTCTGCGTTCCGTTGGCTTCCGTCTCGCCATACACGGCCTGGCTTGCGTGTTGTTGACAGTCTCTCTGCCGCCGCCGGTGGCCGCACAATCAGCGAAAAAAATCATACAGCGCGGCGTGGAAACGATGGGGGGCAAAGACAACCTCAAGCGGCTCGGTTCCCGCGAAATCATCGGCACGGCCAAACGCCAAAGCGACGGCGCAATCGGCACGTTCACGCAATTGACGGCTCGTCCCGACTTTTTCTTTTACCGCCTGGAATTCGGCGACGACCGCATCAGCGCGGCGTTCAACGGCCTTTCGGGTTGGATCGAAACACCGCGCGCAGGGCTGCGCGGCGTCAACATCAACGACGATCAATATCAGTTGCTGAAAATCGAAGCCGACTATCGCAACGACCTCTGGTATCAAAAAGACAAACAACGCGGCATGCCTTTATGGGGCAAGATCGCGTTGCACACCCTGACGCTGGGCATGTTCGTGTGGGTACATTTTTTGCCATTCAATGAAAAGACCGTTTACGCAGGCGTCACCGAAGTCAACGGTCGTCCGGCGCAGGCCATCGGCCACGATTACGACGGCACACACCGTTTGCGGTTGCATTTCGACGACGAGAGCGGGCGTTTGGTGAAAGAGGAATTCTATTCGGGCGGCGAAAAGGAAATTTATGAGTACGATGATTTCCGCACCATCAACGGCTTGCTCGAACCGCATCTGATTCGTTGGAACTCAGGGGATGAGCAATACGAAATCAGAGTTGATCGCGTGACCCACAATCAGCCGATGGATGCTGCTAGCTTCGATTTTCCTACGCCGGACAATGCGAACCTGCCCGCGATGAACGATCTGATTGCGGCGGCGCGCAGCCATCAACAGCATCTGGTGGAGCGTTATGGCCAATACGAATTTCTCGAAACCCATAGAGCCGTAGATGCAAGCCATTACATTCATCCCTCTACGCTGGGAGACGTATTGGGCGAGTCGTTAGAGTCTGTGCTGACAGACGCAGAGTTACTGACCGAGCAAATGGATAAAAAGGTTTACGAAGTCAGCTTTCATTACGGTGAGCGTATCAAGCGGCTGGTGAGCAAACACGGCATGACGCTCAGTCCGGAAGTACAAGGAAAAGAGGACTCTCGTATCGCCCGCCGCAAGGAACGCATTGCCCGCAAAGCCAATAAAAACAGTACCGCCGATCAATTACCGGACGAAGACGAAATGAAAAACGGTGCGCTCGGACGCGAAGTGCTCGCCGTGTTGCAGCACGCCCAATTTCGCAACCTGCGTCGCAGCGAGTATCGGGGACGCGAGGCCTGGCTGCTCGATTTCACGCCGCCGTTGCGGGAAGTTCAGGCCGACAAGTTCGTCAATCGCACAGGCGGCACGATCTGGCTTGATCCTGTGTCGTTGCACGTCATGCGCCTGGAAGCCCATCGTGCCGACCGCGTACGACTGACGACAGGGAAAGAAGCGTTCATTTATTGGCCGAAAATCGTCATTCGTGAACAGGCTCGCGTCTGCGGCGAGGTGTGGCTGCCGACCTATTCCGAAGGCGATATCTGGGCGTGGTTCTTTATGATGGGCGTAGATGATTTTGAACGCATTGCCTACACCAAACACCGATTCACCGCCAACGCGAAGCTGACGGATGCGGATTGTTTGCCGCCCGCGCCGTCGTTGCCGCGGAACCAATGAAGGAGAGCAATGATGAAGCCGAAACTTTTCGTCTGTTGGATGTGGTTGTGCGTGCTGGCACATGCCGCTTATGGCCAGGCCGTGCCGGAACAGGGCGGCACGATTCGCATTCCCACCGACCTGATCGTGCTCGATGCCCAGGTGATGCAGCAGAAAACCAAGCGTCCGCTCGACGGTTTGCAGGCCGAAGATTTCGTCGTTTACGAAGACGGCGTCAAACAAACGCTGACCAACTTTCGCCGCGATGCGCGTCCGTTGTCGGTGTTGTTTCTGATGGACTGGCATCATTGCCCCGCGTTGATGCACCGCGAATTGTTGTGGATGGTCGAAAGCGCGCTCGAAAAACTCAAACCCGAAGACGAACTGGCTGTGGCCGATTCAGACGCGCTGACGGGGTTGAAAATGGTGCGTGAATTCAGCCGCAACAAAAACAACATCGCGCAGGCCATCGCGCGGCTGCACATCGGCGCGCACGACGAAGCAATTCCTTACAACGAGATGTTCATCGAAGCCGCGCGTTTGATGGAACGCGCCAGCAATCCCGAAGGCCGCCGCGTCATCGTGCTCTATTCCAATTCGGCGCAAGGCACGATGCGCGCGCGGGCTTCTTCGCAATCAGCCATCGAAGCCTTGCTCGAATCTGGCAGTATCGTGTGCTGGCTCAACGCCGAATTTTCAGTCTTTGGCAATTCCGGCGACCGTCCGATTGACGAAGACATCGCGATGATGATGAGCCGCCGAACGGTCAACCTGCGCACGCTCGTCAATCTCACAGGCGGCGAAATTCTCGACGCGCCCGTCAAACAGATTGACGTAGCCTTTCGCGGCTTGCTCGAACGTTTGCGCACCCGTTACAGCCTGGGTTTTGTCTCGTCAAATGCCAAACGCGACGGCACGGTGCGACGGCTCAGGCTCGAAATCGCGCCCACAGTGCAGCAGCGCTCCGGTCCACTTGTCGTAGTTTCGCGGCGCAGTTACATTGCGCCGAAAGAAAAAATGGCAAAGGTCGAATGACGCATTGACACTGATTCCAACTGCATACGCACGCCGTCTTTTCCTTGGCGCACAGGGCTTGCTCGCCGACCCTGCGCGCAAGGCGACGCGCGCCACGCTCGCGCGGCTCATCGAACAGATGGGCTTCGTGCAACTCGACTCGATCAACACCGTCGAACGCGCTCACCACCTCACGCTCGGCAGCCGCTTGGACGATTATCGTCACGAACACTTCACGCATTTGCTCGAAACCCAACGCCATTTGTTTGAACACTGGACGCACGATGCCTCGGCGATCCCTACGGCATGGTTTGCGCATTGGAAGCCACGTTTTGCGCGATATGAAACCGATCTGCGTCCGCGCTGGTTGAGTGAGCGGATGGGCAAGGAAGCCGTCAAAGTGCTGGCACACGTGCGCCAGCGCATCACGGACGCCGGGCCGCTACGTTCGCAGGATTTCGAGCACGAACGCAACGGCGCATCTGCCGGTTGGTGGGATTGGAAGCCGCAAAAAGTCGCGCTTGAATACTTGTGGTTCACGGGCGAACTGATGGTGACGCGGCGCGAAGGTTTTCAGAAAGTGTATGATCTGACCGAGCGCGTCTTGCCCGCTGCCGCCACACTCACCGCTCCCACCGAAACCGAACACATCGAATGGGCTTGCCGCACGGCGCTTGAGCGATTGGTGATTGCCACACCAAAAGAGATCGCTGATTTCTGGCACGCCATCTCGCTTGCCCAGGTGCGGCAATGGTGCGAACAAGCGGCCAAGACTGGCGAGATTGTGGCGGTGATGGTTGAATCCAATAAAGGCGAAGCGCCGCGCGCCAGCTATGCGCTGCACGATTGGCAAACGCGATTACGCAAACTTCCTGCTGCGCCCGACCGTATGCGGTTGTTGTCGCCGTTCGACCCGGTCATTCGAGATCGCGCCCGCGTGTCCAGATTGTTCGGTTTTGATTACCGCTTTGAAGCCTTCGTGCCCGCCACGAAACGGCGTTACGGGTATTACGTGCTGCCCATTTTGGAAGGCGAACAATTGATTGGGCGCATTGATCCCAAATTTCAGCGTGACCGCGGCACGCTGAAAGTCCGCAAAGTGTTTTGGGAACCAGGAATCAAAGTAACCAAAGCCCGCAAAAAACAGTTGGATGAAGCGCTGGCACGATTGGCCAATCTGATCGGCGCAGTGAACGTCGAAGTGAAGTTGTCATGAATCTCGTTTACAACTCAACCCCAAAAGGAGGTGATTTCTGTTATGAACTCACGAATCAAATTTGGTAGCTACGTTTTGTTGATAGTCGCGCTGATGTCGTCTGTCTTGTTCGCGCAAGCTCCGGAACAAGCCAAAGTCGTCGCTGGCGCGGATCGCGCGGTCGAAAAAGCGGCCAAGCTTTCTCCCGCCACGGCGCCCGGATGCGCGGTTGGCGTTTCGCTTGCTGGCCGCTCCGTTTACGAAAAAGCCTTTGGCATGGCCGAAATCGAACACGCCATTCCCAACACGCCGCAAACCATTTTTGAATCCGGCTCTGTCGCCAAACAATTCACTGCGGCTGCTGTCATCTTGCTTTCGCTGGAAGGAAAACTTGGCCTCGACGATCCGGTCAGAAAATACATCCCGGAACTCCCTGATTACGGCGCTCCTGTAACTATTCGCCAGTTGCTCAATCACACCGCCGGGTTGCGCGATTGGGGATCGGTGCTGGCGCTGACGGGATTTGGCAGAGGCGACCGCATGGTTTCGCAAGCATTGGCAATGGATGTCATCACCCGGCAAAAAGGTTTGGATTTCACGCCTGGCGCGGAATACTCCTATTCCAACAGCGGTTATCAGTTGGCTGCAACGATAGTCGAGCGCGTATCGAAACAGGGTTTTCCGGCGTTCACCGAAGAGCGATTTTTCAAACCGCTGGGGATGACGAAAACAAGTTGGCGCGATGATTACCAGAGATTGATTCCCGGTCGCGCGCAAGCTTACACAGGGCCGCTCGGTGGGCCGTGGCGATTGCTGATGCCGTTTATGAATGTGTACGGCAACGGCGGAATGCTGACCACCGTCGGCGATTGGCTGAAATGGAATGCCATGCTCGATTCGCGTTCGATGGGCGCTCCGCTGGTCGAAGCTCTGGAAACCACCGGCGTGTTGAACGATGGTCGAAAGATCAGTTACGCGCTGGGCGTGGTCGTCACCAATGAAAATGGCATTCGCAAAGTCGCGCACGGCGGTTCGACGGCGGGGTATCAAACCTTCCTGTCGCGGTATCCAGACCTGAAACTTTCCATCGCCGTGATGTGCAATGGCGCGTCCAGAAGTCCCGCCGCGTTGGAGCGAGACATCTTCAACGAAATCGCCGGGCCGTTTCCTGCGCCCAAGCCACCTGACACCATCGAATTGAAACCCGAAGAATTGCAAAAGTATGTAGGATTGTGGCGTAACGAAAAAACGCACATGCCGGAACGGACTGTCGTCGAAAACGGCCTGCTACGGTTGGCTGGCCAGACTGTGTTGCGCCCGTTGCGTGATGGATCATTTCTGGGCGGATCAGCGCGAATTCGATTTCAGATGGGAACGGATGGCAAACCGATTTCCGTCGAAGTGGACACCGGCGAAGCCGTCAATCGGTATATTGCCGAAGCGCAATGGACGCCTGCGCCGGATGAATTGAAATCCTTTGCCGGCGTTTGGCACAGCGACGAATCCGATGCGACTTTCACGATTGCGGTCGAAAACGACAAAGCGTTTTTCGTCCAACGTCCAAACACTCGACTGCAACTGCGACCGCAATTCAAAGATCATTTCAGCATCGGACTTGGCCAGGTGATTTGGGTAACGCGCGATGCCAACGGACGAATCACGAAATTGCACGTCGGCGCAGGGCGCATGCGCGATATGCCCTTTGAGCGCGTCGGCGGCAAATGAAACAGCGTGTGGAGTGGAACAGGTTACAAATCTGTTCCACCATTTTTCTTCTGAATGACAAACAAATCGAAAACAAAAGCGCGTACTACCATCGCCGTGCAAGGCGCTCGCGTCCACAACCTGAAAAACGTCTCGCTCGAAATCCCGCGCGATCGTTTGGTTGTCGTGACAGGCTTGAGCGGTTCGGGCAAGTCTTCGCTGGCGTTTGACACCGTCTATGCCGAAGGGCAGCGGCGCTATATGGAATCGCTGTCGAGTTTCGCCAAACGCTTCATCACGCAGGTCGCCAAGCCGGACGTGGATTTCATTTATGGCCTTTCGCCCGTCATCTCGATTGAACAGAAAACCATCGGCAACAATCCGCGCTCGACGGTCGGCACGATGACCGACATTGCCAGCTATTTGAATCTGCTCTTCGCCACGATTGCCGAAGCGCATTGTCCGCGCACCAACGAACCTGTGCCGAGCCGTTCAGCGAATCAAATTCTCGAAGCAATTTTGTCATTGCCGGAAGGTACTGAGATCGAATTGCGCGCGCCGGTCTTCAAGGTGTACGGCGAAGAGTTGGATTACGTCTTTACCGAGTTGCGCAAGAAAGGCTGCCGCCGCCTGATCGTTGACGGCAAAGACGTGGACATTTCGCAACAAATCGAACTCGACGAATCATCCGTGAAAAACATGGACGTCGTCGTGGATCGCTTCGTCGTCAACCGCCAACACGAAAAAGCCATCAAGGCGGGCATCGCGGCGGCGTTACTGGTCGGTGACAAACTGATTCAGGTTCACATTTTGAAAGGCGCGAGCAATGCCCAAGCTGCCGCGTTTTACAAGGCGAATTGCAGCCCGACGCATCATTTCATTTACGGCGACATTCAGCCTGATTTCTTTGTCTTCAACTTTCCCGAAAGCGCCTGCGTCACGTGCGGCGGCCTGGGCGTCAACAAACTCACTCATCCCGAATTGCTCATCCCCGATCCGCAACGTTCGATTCGCGGCGGCTGTTTTGTGCGTGAAGCCTACAAATACAACCCTGAAACCTGGGACGGGCGCATGATGTTCAGTCTGGGCGAGGCGCTGAAATTTTCGCTCGATACGCCGTGGGAAAAGCTGCCGGAGAAAGCGCGCCTCGCCATACTGTACGGGATCGAAAAGCGCATCAAAATCTTCACGCCGCCCGACGCCAAAGACATTGCCAAACGCGCTGAATGGGAAGGCAAAGAGATCGGCTTTGGCGGCATCGCCCGCCGCATCGAACGTCATTACCGGCGTTACCGCCAGCGCGGCGAAGCCAGTTCCGGCATGGAAGCGTGGCTCGACAAAGTGATGGTTGAACACGTTTGCCCTGACTGCAACGGCGCGCGTTTGCGGGCTACGAGGTTGCTGTTCACGATTGCGGGCAAGAACATTTTTGAATTCGGCCAGATGAATTTTGACGAATTGCACGCCTTCCTCGGCACGCTCAAACCGACAGGGCGCGGAGCCGATGCAGGCCGTCAGGTGCTCAACGAAATTCGCGGACGGCTGGAATTGCTGCTCGGCATTGGGCTGGATTATCTCAATTTCAATCGGCGTTCGGGCACGTTGTCAGGCGGCGAATCGCAACGCATACGGCTTTCGACGCAAATCGGGTCGGGCTTGATGGGGATGTTGTATGTGCTCGACGAACCAAGCATCGGACTGCATCCCAAAGACAACGTGAAGATGATTGCCACGCTCGAACGGCTGCGCGACATCGGCAACACGGTCATCGTCGTCGAACACGACGAAGACACCATCCGCGCCGCCGATCACCTGATCGAAATGGGACCCGGCGCAGGCATACACGGCGGCACGGTCGTCGCACAAGGCACGTTGAAAGATGTGCTCGCGTGCAAAGACTCACCCACCGGGCAATACCTTTCCGGCAAACGCGCCATCACCACACCGAAACAACGTCGCCAAAGCAACGGTAAACAACTCGTCATTCGTGGCGCGAGCGAAAACAATCTCAAAAACATTGATGTCACGATTCCGCTCGGCCAGATGGTCGCCATCACCGGAGCTTCCGGTTCCGGCAAAAGCACGCTGATCAACGAAATCCTGTTCAAAGCCCTTTGGAAACGGCTGGAAGACACGCGCACCTTGCCCGGCGCGCATGACAGTGTCGAAGGCCTCGAACACGCTCACAAAGTCGTCAACATTGACCAATCGCCAATTGGCCGCAACAGCCGCTCGAATCCGGCGACGTATATCGGCTTTTACGACAACATCCGCGACCTGTTCACGCGCGCACCGCTCTCGGTCGAACGCGATTACAAACCGGGGCGGTTTTCCTTCAACGTCAAAGGTGGCCGCTGCGAAGAATGCCAGGGCGAAGGCGTCATCACGACGCAGCTTTATTTCATGCCCGATGTCGAAGTTCTGTGCGGCGCTTGCAAAGGCGCGCGCTTCAACGCCGAAACGCTCGAAGTCACGCTGCGCGGCAAGACAATTGACGACATCTTGAATATGTCTGTTGAAGAAGGCACAGAGTTTTTCAAAAGCGAACCCGCCATCGGCAAGAAAATTGAAGTACTTAACGATCTGGGACTAGGCTACCTGACGCTGGGGCAATCGGCGACAACCCTTTCCGGCGGCGAAGCCCAACGCATCAAAATCGCTACGGAACTGAGCAAGCTACAACGCGCCAAACATACGGTTTACATCCTCGACGAACCGACAACCGGGCTGCATTTAGCCGACATTGAAAAGCTGCTGGAATCGCTCAACCGCCTAGTCAACGCAGGCCATTCCGTGTTGCTGATCGAACATCACCTCGATGTCATCAAAACCTCCGACCACGTCATTGACCTCGGCCCCGAAGGCGGCCACGCGGGCGGCGAAGTCGTCGTGACCGGCACACCGGAAGAGATTGCGGCGTGCAAGCTTTCGCATACGGGGCGGTTTTTGAAAGCACATTTGGAAACCTGAAGCGTTCCACGGTGATGAAAAACGGATTGGTTTGCAGCGAATCGTCAGGTAAACTTTGGTTCGTTTCGCCAAAGCTGTTGTGTAATTTGCCGACTGAGGTGCTTTTATGACGGTACAAATTGAAGTTCAATCAGACACCGCCGCGATGCTGCAAGCCGTCGCTCGTCAACTTAATCTAACGCTAGACGCTTACCTGCAACGCATCGCCAAAACCACTTATTCACGTGAAGCTCTCGAACTGATGGTTGCGCAAGGGTATCAGGCTGGCGAACTCACCGAGCATCAGGTGCAGGAGATGCTGGGGCTGGAAACCCGCTTTGACGTGCATGCTTTTTTGAAGGAAAAAGGCATTCATCAAGGGCTTTCGCCAAGCGAACTGGCCGAGAATAGTAATGCCCTGGAATCCATACTTAGCTCAAACGGCCGATGATTATCATCTCTGACACTACGCCGTTGCATTACCTGATCGAAATTGAAGAGCAATGTTTGCTCAGGAAACTATTCGGCCAGATCATCCTGCCGCAAGGCGTCATCGAAGAGTTGTCACATCCCAAGGCTCCGCAAAAAGTGAAAGACTGGGTGCAAAACCTGCCTGACTGGATCGAAGTCAGAACAGCGGATACGTCGCTTTTTCAGCCGCAAAAGAAAATCGGGAAGGGCGAATGCCACGCCATTGCCCTGGCCATCGAAATGAAAGCCGATGCCGTGCTGGCGGATGATCGCGGCGCAGTGTTGGAAGCCCGTCGCGTGAATGTCCAAACCATCCAGACGCTCGGCATTCTCGAAGCCGCCGCCAAACGAAACTTGCTTGAACTGGAAGAGGCGCTGACACGATTACAACAAACGAGTTTTTATGTTTTGCCTGAAATTATCGAAGCCTTGCTTGCGCGCCACCGTTTGTTCAAACAGTCATCCAACTGAATTCAGGCGCAACCATTGCAGGGACGGCGGCTGGCGCTTCACACAGGCAGTGCAGGAAGCGGCCACGCAGGCGGCGAAGTCGTCGTGACCGGCACGCCGGAAGAGATTGCGGCGTGCAAGCGGTCGCACACGGGGCGGTTCCTGAAGGCGCACCTGCGAACGTGACCGTCTGCCTTTCAATGGAGGCTTGCACGAGGTGAAGCTTTGCTGTTTTATTCGTTTGGATGAAATTCGAGGTTATCGGCCCGATTCTGGAAATAGAGGTCATTGCGAGCGGCATTGGAATGGACGTTCGCGCTTACCTGCGTAAGGCGTACGGCCGCGGGCGCTGGCGAAAGCTCAAAGGAATTGCCACCGTACTTTTGGCAAACGGCGTCAAACGCAAAGCAGAACTGCACTGGTACGAAGCCCACGGAATAGGAAAACGAGACATGAAAATCAAAAGCTATTTGGACTGAATATGAAACAACCAACCAAGCCATTTGCTCTATGCGTAGACAACACCGATTACAAGGCCTCGCTCATTCCAGGCAAGGTCTACCAGATCATCCCTGATCCGAAAGCCGCGAAAGATGATTTTGTGCGGATCGTTGACGAAAGCGGCGAAGATTACCTGTATCACAAGAGTTATTTCCTCTTCGTTGACTTCCCGCCCGTAGTAAAGAAGCGAATACTCGCTTTGATGCATGCTGGTTGATGGCGCTATTTATTAACAGTTTCCTTGACGTAATTTTGCCCCCGATCATGTCATTGATCCCAACCTCCAAGGCGGCGGAGTCGTGAGGACGGGCGCACCGGAATAGTTGGTGACATGCAAGCTGTCGCAAACTGAAAAACTCCTCAAGGCTCACTTGCGAGCGGAGATTTGCAAAATAGGTCGCAACAAAATCGTCCTTCCGTACAATCTTTATATTGAAATGAGTAGATAAATGATCAAAAGAGAATACGCCGATAGGTTAGGACAACTCATTCAAAACATAGACTCTAATAGTCGAAGAATAAATATTTCTACACATCGGCTGAGCAATGGTAATGTGGCAATCTTTAGAACATCCAAGCCATTCGAGCGCGAAAATTACACGGAATTCTTTTACGGTGTTCACAAACAGAATTTGCTAAAGCAAGGGGTGAAAAATGTATTTATCCTATTTGTTTGTGGCAGGATTGAAGAGATAGTAGTTATTCCCGCTAAAATAATATCTGATCTACTTAGTGATGTTGGTCCATCGAAAGCTGGTGAGCACAAAGTTCACATTTATGAGTCTAGTAGTACATATAAAATTCTGGTAACTGGAAAACCAAGGGTTGATGTGAGTTCCTACTTGAATAATTTTGGTTTGTTGACAGCCAATCCAGATGACCTTGGAATCGTTAGTGATCCCGACCAAGTGTTGTTCCCCGAAGAAATAATAGAAGCAAAAAAAATATATGAGGGAGCAGTGCGACAGATACTTATCAACGCATATGAAAGAGACCCTGAAGCACGAAAGCGTTGTATCGCACATTATGGTTCCCGCTGCATAATCTGCGCCTTCGACTTTGGAATAATTTACGGCAAACACGGTGATGGCTACATACAGGTTCATCACTTGCGGGCACTCTCCGAAATTGGCAAAGCATACGAAGTCGACCCCATCTCTGATTTACGCCCGGTCTGTCCCAATTGTCATGCCATGATTCATAGGCGCGTGCCGGCTCACAGTATTGACGAAGTAAAAACCATGCTGAGAACTGCACAGAACCAACTGGTTGCGCTAGACGAAGACTTTTAACGGAGCCACGTAACAACCTCAGCATGGAGTAAAGCAATGAGTGAAAGTGATTATCAGCGAATCGTTGAACACATCATCCAAAGCGCTTCCAATCCGATGATTGCCACTGACACCGGCATTGAAGCCGCACAGAAGTTCGGGGAGTTGGCGGAGCAAGAGCAAATTGGCTGGGCATTGGCGGGCGGGTTGGCGATGCATTTGTATGGCAGTCAGCGGCTGACAAAAGATGTTGACATCATCGCTTCCCAAGACTTATCGCTGACGGCAAAGCATCGGCTGAGTTTTGGCGGTAGCAGTTACACGGTGCAAGTCGGCAAGTATGAAATTCCGGTTGACTGGATTGTGCGGAACGACGGCCATGAGATGTTTTACCGCGCCGCATTGAAACAGGCGATCAAATTGCCAAACGGTTTGCGGATTGTGACTCCTGAGTGGCTTGTGATTCTAAAGTTCAATGCCGGGCGGCAAAAAGATTTAGACGACATCGTGTTCCTCCTCAAACAGAAAACACTGGTTGATCGTCCCACGGTGAAACGAAAGGTTACTGAAACGGCGGGTGAAGGTGCTTGGCTGACTATGATGGCGGGATTTCGCCGCCTCTGTGATCTGGCCGACGGCAACACGACAGAACCGAGCAAGTATTACGATCAGGAATAGGCTTGACGCATTGTCCTTTTACACAGTAAAACGCGCGCGGCGGCGCTGCTCCCGCCTGACCTTCTGAACGGATGCCCGCGCGTTCCGTCCTGTAGCGGAGGTAAAGGGGATCGAATGTCCTCGAGCTTGGCAGAAATTTGTTGATTGGCGACTCGATGATTTGGCAGGAGAAGCCTACAGCGCGCGGGGCTGAGAGTTTGTCCTGTCACCAAGAGGAGCATCAACAATGACTGCGCAAAAACACCTGAAACAGCTTATCCGCGCTCGCATGCAGAAAACTGGTGAGCGTTACGCCACTGCCCGCCGCCACCTGATCGGCAATTTCCAAAATCAAAACACAGACCCGACGACACGTTGGCATTTTCCCGGCAATGTTCCGGCGACGACTGCGCTGCGGATTTTGCTGACGCATCACGGCGTGCGCGCGCCGCACACGGGCGAACCGTTTACCGAAGCTATGCTGTTCGGATTGGCGGGCGGCATAGGCATTGGCGTCTTCGCGTTTTATTACCAGAAAGAAGATCACGCTTCGTTTTTCCTGGCCGGGCGGCATCAATGGCATGACGACGCGGCGTATCTGGACGAAGCCTTGCAGCGGTTTGGCGTCAAGTCGGTGATTCAGGAATCGGGCGGAGCCAAAGCTGCTGAACAGCAATTGCGTTCGGCGTTGGAAAGCGGCCCGTGCGTGGTTTGGGTAGATATGGCCGAACTGCCTCACCGCGCGATGCCCAAGGAATACAGCGGCGGCGGTTATCACGTCGTCGTTGCCTATCGCATAAATGACGACAACACGGCGCTGATTGGCGATTTGACGGATGCGCCAATCAGCATTTCACTGGCCGATCTGGCGCGCAGCCGCGTGCGCATCAAAAAGCAAAAACATCGGTTTTTGTCACTGCCTGAAACTTCCTCCAACGTGAAACTGGATATGAAATCGCTGGTACAAGCCGGATTGCAGCGTTGCCATGAAGTCTTGCTGCATCCCACGCTGCCCGGCATGAAAAGCAACGCCAAGCTGGATGCGTTGAAAACCTGGGCGCAACGGCTGCATAACAGCAAAGACAAAGAATCGTGGGAAACGGTTTTCAAACCCGGCGCGAATCTGTGGCGCGGGCTGACCTGGATTTACGATTGCGTTGAAAATTACAACACAGGCGGAGGTTTGTGCCGTCCGATGTTCGCGGAGTTTTTGCAGGAAGCGGGCACGGCGTTGAAAGACGCCAAATTGACCGCGCTCAGCGAACAGTATGCGGCGCTCGGTCGGCAATGGAGCGAACTGGCCGAAGCGGCCTTGCCGGATGACGTGCCGTTGATGCGTTCGGCAAAAGAGCTGCTGACGAAACGGCGCGAGTTGTTGCACGATGGCGCTCCGGCAGAAGACGTGCGCGCCATTTGGCAGGAACTCGGCGAACTGGCGAAACAGGCCAAAGAGCGATTCCCGCTTTCAGCGACGGATTGCGCTGATTTGCGCGCACAGTTGCAACAACGAGTGCTGGCGCTGTATGAAGGCGAAGTCGCCGCGCAAATCGCCTTGCTGACAACGCTGTCGTGATTCGCGTCGAAAAAGACGAACCACAAAAAGCGCAGAAGACACAAAAAAACCTTCGAATGCTTTTGTGTTTTTTGCGCGTTTTTGTGGTGAGACGAAAGGTTCTCGTTCCGCCCAATTTTGCTGTCAGCATAGAGAGGAAAGCCGATGTGTCGAAATATCAAAACGCTCTTCAATTTTGAACCGCCGGTTACGGACGACGAAATTCACGCGGCGTCGCTGCAATTCGTGCGCAAACCGAGCGGGTTCAACAAACCATCCAAAGCCAACGAAGCCGCCTTTCTGGCAGCGGTCGAAGAAGTCGCGGCGGTCTCCAAACGGTTGCTCTCTTCGCTGGAAACCAATGCGCCGCCGAAAAACCGCGAAGAAGAAGCCGCCAAAGCGCGAGCGCGTTCGGCGCAACGATTTGCCGCTTAATCGTGCCGGTTCGGTGAATTGTTGAAACGCATTTCCCTTCCCTTCAGTCATGAGCAACAGACATTCTGTCTGTCATCAATTTCTACAACTCAATCGCACAAATGGAGGTCAGAAACTCATGTCGAAACGCTTTTTGTCGGTCACATTGCTGTTGCTCGCGTTCCTGTCGGTTGGCGGATTCAGATCGTCCGTCACCAACGCCAATGGCGGAGCCACCCGGTTACTTCGCACGCCCACAGTCAGCGCGACCCAAATTGCGTTCGCGTATGCCAACAACATCTGGACGGTTGAACGCGCGGGCGGAACGGCTCGGCGATTGACCAGCTTTCAAGGCCAGACGACGAACCCGCATTTTTCGCCGGACGGAAAGTGGATCGCCTTCAGCGCCGAATATGCAGGCAACACTGACGTGTATGTCGTTCCTTCGACTGGCGGTGAACCGAAACGATTGACCTGGCATCCGGGCGCAGATTCCGTGCAAGGTTGGACGCCGGACGGCAAAGCGGTGCTGTTTGTGTCAGGTCGCGCTACGTGGGCGCCGAGCGCCGCTCCGCGATTCTGGACGGTTCCGGCAGAAGGCGGCGTGGAAGAGCCAATGGCTTTGCCGCGAGGGTTTCAAGGCAAAATTTCTCCGACTGGCACGCACATCGCGTATCGCATGAACAATTCGTGGGACGACGAACGCCGCAATTATCGCGGCGGCCAGAACCGTCCGATCTGGATTGTGGATTTGAAAACCTACGATCTGGTTTCGCCGCCGTGGACGGATTCCAAAGACATTGACCCGGTGTGGGTGGGCGACACTGTGTATTTCATTTCCGACCGCGATGGCGTCAGCAACGTCTGGTCTTATGAAACCAAGAGCAAGAAGCTGGCGCAGGTCACGCGCTTCACGGATTTCGATGTGAAGTCTTTAGACTCGGGCAATGGGGATTCAGGCGCAGCCGTCGTCGTGTTTGAACAGGCGGGTTACATTCACGAACTCGATCCGAAAACCGGCAAGACCAAACAACTGAACATCACGGCGGCGGGCGATTTCCCCTGGATGATGGCTCGCTGGGAAGACGTGACCAGCCGCATGACCAACATAGCCATTTCGCCTACGGGCAAACGCGCAGTGGTTGAAGCGCGCGGCGAAATCTTCACCATCCCGGCGGAAAAAGGCGACATTCGCAATCTGACCAATTCCAGCGGTTCAGCCGAACGTGATCCGGCGTGGTCGCCCGACGGCAAATGGATTTCGTATTTCAGCGACAAATCCGGCGAATACAAACTGGTTCTAGAATCTCAGGATGGATTGGCGGCTCCGCGCGAAATCGCCTTGCCGAATCCAACGCATTACTACATGCCTTCTTGGTCGCCAGATTCCCAAAAGCTGGTTTACACCGACACCGATCTGAAAGTTTGGGTGATGGACATTACCAGCGGTCAGGCCAAAGTCATCGGCAATGACCCATGGATGGTTCCGCAACGCACGCTGAATCCGGTGTGGAGTCCCGATTCAAAATGGGTGGCGTATTCCAGCCGGTTGCGTTCGCTGTATCACGCGATTTTCGTCGCCAACGTAGAAACCGGCGAATCCAAACAAGTGACCGATGGATTGGCCGACGCGGTGTGGCCTGCGTGGGACGCCAGCGGCAAGTATTTGTGGTTTATGGCTTCGACGGATTTTGGATTACGGTCGCAGTGGTTGGATATGACGGCTTATAACCACGAAACGAATTACGGGTTGTATTTTGCGATTTTGAAAAAAGGCGAACCGACGCCGTTGCTGCCCGAAAGCGACGAAGATCAGGGCGTTGGCAGCGCGCCTGCGACGCCGGGCGCTACTGCTGGCGGTGGCGTTCGCGGCGCTGGCCGTCCCGGTGGAGATGGCGCGCAAGCAGATCAATCGCCTGCGGCTCCGCGGGCGGCGCGAACCATCGCCGTGCAAATAGATTTTGACGGCATTCAACAACGCATCATTTCCGTTCCGGGAGTTCCAGAACGGCCTTACACTCAACTCAAATCGGGCGTCGCCGGAACAGTCTTTTACATAGAACCTCCGGCAGGCAGCGGCGGCGGACGCGGCGGCGGAGGTGGCGGAGGCACGCTGCAACGCTATCGGTTGAGCGACCGACGAAGCGCGCCGTTTGTTGCCAGCGTGGCGACGTATGATGTCAGCGCTGATGGGCGCAAATTGGTTTATCGCAGCGGTGGAGGCTTCGGTGGGGGCGGACGCGGCGGAGCGGGCTTTGGCGCACCGGCTGCACCTGCGCTGTTCATAGTGGACGCCGACCGGCAAGCGCCTCAACCGGGTCAAGGCCGTATGAACGTCAGTTTGCGTATGTATCTGGAACCGAAAGAAGAGTTCAAACAAATCTTCAACGAGGGCTGGCGCAATCAACGCGATTACCTTTACGTCAAAAATGCGCACGGCAGCGACTGGCCGAAGATGCGTGAAATGTACGGCGCGCTGTTGCCATACGTGAATCATCGCGCGGATTTGAATTACCTGCTGGACAACATGGGAGCGGAATTGGCGGTGGGTCATTCTTACGTTCGCGGCGGAGACATGCCAGGGGTTCCGCGCGAAGCAGGCGGACTGCTCGGCGCGGATTTCGTGATCGAAAGCGGGCGTTACAAAATCACGCGCATTTACGACAACGAAAGCTGGAATCCTGAATTGCGCGCTCCGTTACACGCGCCCGGCGTCGAGATTGCAGTCGGCGATTACATTCTGGCCATCAACGGCGTCGAGCTGAAAGCGCCGGACAACATTTATCGTTTGCTGGACGGCACGGCGAATCGCCAAACCGTGTTGACCATCAACGGCCGCCCAACGATGGAAGGCGCGCGCCAAATTACAGTCGTTCCCACTGCGAACGAACAGGGATTGCGAAGCCGCGCCTGGGTCGAAGCCAATCGCCGTTTGGTGGACAAACTGTCCGACGGCAAACTGGCTTACGTTCATCTGCCGAACACAGGCCAACCCGGCTACACCAGCTTTAACCGATACTACTTCGCGCAACAGGACAAATTGGGCGCAATCATTGATGAACGCTACAACGGCGGAGGCTCGGCGGCGGATTACATCATTGACGTGTTGCAGCGCGATTTCGATGGTTATTTCAACAACGTTGCGGGCGACCGTTATCCGTTCACCAGCCCTTCGGCTGGCATCTGGGGGCCGAAGGTCATGATTATCAACGAAATGGCTGGTTCGGGCGGCGATTTGATGCCGTGGATGTTCCGTCATCGCAAAATCGGCCCGCTGGTCGGCAAACGCACCTGGGGAGGTCTGGTGCATACGGCGGACACTCCGCCGTTAATTGATGGCGGTTCGATGATCGCTCCGCGCGGAGGCTTTTTCACCCGCGAAGGCAAATGGGATGTAGAAAACGTCGGAACCGCGCCGGACATTGATGTCGAAAACTGGCCGAAGGACGTGATTGCCGGACGCGACCCGCAACTCGAACGCGCCGTTCAGGAAGCATTGCGGATGCTCAAGGAAAAACCGGTCAATCGCATGACGACCGAACCTCCGCCGCCAACCTGGGGCCAGCGCAAAGAACAGCAGCCGGTTGCGCCAGCGTCCTCCGGCGGCAGACAACAACGCAAACAATAAGCTGCGGTCAAATGGTGGAGACGCAAAAATCATGCGTCTCCACCATTACTAAAGCTGCACACTCTGGCCATTCTTGACCCTGTCTCCGCGCCTCACACATAATCCGTGCCATGCCAAACAAAAAACGCCTGTTTCTGATTGATGGAATGTCGAACATCTTTCGTTCGTATTACGCGATTCGCGGGTTGTCGAACTCGAAAGGGTTGGCGACGAATGCGGTTTACGGCTTCACGATGACATTGCGAAAGATGATTGCCGAACACAAGCCCGATTACCTCGGCGTGGTGCTCGATTCCAAAGAGAAAACCTTTCGCCAGGAACGCTTCGAAGCCTACAAATCCAATCGCCCGGAAATGCCTGAAGATTTGGCGCAACAGCTTCCGTACATTGATCGCGTCTGCGCCGCGTTGCGCGTGCCGGTGGTCAAGATTCCAAAATACGAAGCCGATGACATTCTGGGCACGCTGGCCAAACAAGCCACTGCCGAAGGCTTGCAAACCGTCATCGTCACCAACGACAAAGATTTGGCTCAACTGGTTCACGATCCCGACGTGGTCATGCTGCGCGTGGAAAAGAACATGGGCGAAACCTTTCTGGACGAAGCCGGAGTCAAAGCCAAGTTCGGCGTACGCGCCGATCAGATTGTGGATTGGTTGGGGCTGATGGGCGATCCGGTAGATTGCATTCCCGGCGCTCCGGGCATTGGCGAAAAAGGCGCGGTCGGATTGCTGGAACAGTTCGGCAACATCGAAAACGCGCTGGCGGGTTGGGAACAGGTCAAACGCAAAACTTACCGCGAATCGTTGCGCGACAACGTCGAACAAATTCGTTTGTCGCGCGAACTGGCAACAGTAGATTGCGATGTGCCGGTCAAGCTGGACTTGAAAGCGCTGATTTACGAAGAGCCGGATTCCAAAGCCGCTCACGAATTGTTTGCCGAATTGGAATTCGCCACGTTGACGCGCGAATTTGCCAACAAAGGCACTGCGGAAGGCGAAGCGGTCGAAACCAAAGTCGCCGAAAAAGCCGACACAAATTACGAACGAATTTCGACGGTGGCAGAATTGGAAAAACTGGCCGAAATGCTGGCGGATGTCGGACGCTTCGCTTTCGGCTTGAGCGAAAACGGTGAAGGCGAATTGACCGGCGTGGCGTTTTCCAGCGAAGCCAATGCGGCAACGCACTTTGCTTTGAGCGAATGCGACGACCGTGACGAAGCCGTCAAAACGCTGAAAAAGCTGTTCGGCAATCGGTTGATTGAAAAAGTCACCTTCGATTTGAAACGCGCGACCCACTTGCTGAACAAACTTGGCGTGGAAATCCAAACCGCGACGGACGACACCTTGTTGCAAGGATATTTGCTCGATTCGGATCGTTCGAAATTTGAAGTCACACAATTGGCAAAAGAACATCTGGGCGGATTCGGTCTGGCCAAAGATAGCGAATTGACCGCGCAAGCCGCCGATTTGAATTTGCAGCTTGCCGACGCGATGAATTCGAAAATCGCCGACGACAAACTGCAATTCGACTTCCAGGAACAGACGCTGGATTACGTCTACCAGCAAATCGAAATGCCGCTGGTTCCGCTGCTCTGCGAAATCGAAAACGCGGGGTTTCGCGTGGACACAGACGTGCTGGCCAAGCTGTCGGTGGAAATGGCTGAAGAGATCGAAAAGCTTTCGCTGAAGATTTACGAACAGGCCGGGCGCGAATTCAACATCGCTTCGCCGCAACAGCTAGGCGAAGTGTTTGAAGAACTGAACTACGAAGTTTCCAAACGCACGGCGACGGGACAGATTTCCACCAGCCGCGACGTGCTGGATGAACTGGCCGAAAAATACGAACTGCCTCGACTGGTGATTGACCACCGCGAATTGTCCAAGCTGAAAAGCACGTACGTTGACGCTTTCCCTTCGCTTATCAATCCAAAGGATGGTCGCATCCACACGACTCTGAATCAGACGATTGCGGCAACGGGACGGCTGTCTTCGACCGATCCGAATTTGCAAAACATCCCCGTGCGAACCGAAATGGGCAAACGCATTCGCCGAGCGTTTATTCCGGCGGATGGTTGCGTGCTGATGTCGGCGGATTATTCGCAAATCGAATTGCGATTGCTGGCGCACATCACCAAAGACCCAGTGATGCTGGACGCGTTCAGCAAAAACGAAGACATCCACGAACGCACTGCGCGTGAAGTCTTCGGCGCAAAAACTGCCGAAGAATTGAAGGAAAAACGCCGCGTCGCCAAGATCGTCAACTTCGGCATTGCGTACGTCATCGGGCCGTTCGGTCTGGCGCAACGCGTCGGCATCAACCGCAGCGAAGCTCGCAAGGTGATTGACGATTGGTATCGCACTTACGCCAACGTCAAAAAATACATGGACGAATTGCCGGAACAGGCGCGCTCGGCAGGCAACGTGGTGCGTTCGATTTATGGCCGTTTGCGCCGAATGAACGATCTGGCCAGCAAAGGCGCTGCTCGTGCGCGCGCCGAACGCGAAGCCGTCAACATGCCAATGCAAGGTTCGGCGTCAGACATTGTGAAGCTGGCGATGTTGCGCGTGTGGGAAGCGCTGAAAACAGAAAAGCTCCACGCCAAAATGATTCTGCAAGTTCACGACGAACTGGTCTTTGAAGTCCCGAAAAAAGAACTCAAGCAAACCGGCGAAGTCGTCAAAGCGGCGATGGAAAGTGCTGTTAAACTGGCCGTGCCGTTGCCTGTGGAACTGGGCAGCGGCGAAAACTGGATGGACGCGAAACCGTAAGTCTGACGATTACGGCTCAATCAAAATTGTCAGAAATCGCATTTCAGCCCAGGCGGGTAAAAATTCCGTTCGAGATAAGTTTCGCTCACCGTAGGCGGGATCGAGCACAAAAACCTTTTCCGATTCAACCGCAGTCACGACCAGCGAGTGATATTGGCCAGCGACTCCGCCGTTGATCGGCCACAAATCAACGTAAACAATCGGAAAGAAGCCTCCGTCAATCAGCAGTGAAAGTTCATTCAACGAGGAAAGGTTGTGTTTTCGACTGCTGGAATAACCGAGTTGGCGGGCGGCTTCAATCAATTGAAAAGCGTCTGTGCCGAGAGGCGAACAATCAGATAGCTCACGCAACTGCGATTCTTCGAAACTCATACCAAACCCGCTCAACACCATACGCAGGCAAGCCGGAGCGCACGAATAACGAGTTTCCTGCTTAAAGAATTGGGGCTTCGATTTGTTCACGATGGCTTTCGTAAAGTTTCCAAGCGGCTGTTTTCATTTCAGCAACAGGAGTGTGGGATCGAACGCCGTTCATCGTATCAATCACCAATTCGCCAACCGGTCCAAACGGCTCAAGCTGCGGATAAGACAGCCAGACAGGCACTCGCCACGCTGAGATTGCAGGGTCGTGTTCGGGAATTCCCGCCGCAAAACGGTCAGGCAGATGTTCGATCAACCATTCACTGGCGACGACTCTGGCATCGAGAACGGTAGTGATTGAAACTGCGGTCATAGTATTTCGCTCCTGTTTTTACGAGGGATTCTATGCTTCGATTGTTGAACTCACAAGCAACTTGCCCTCGCCTGCGCGAGTTGGCAACATAACTGCCGTCATTCAAATACAGGTGAGGTATTCATGAAGTTTTCTACGGCTGGCGCTTTCATCTGCCTGTTGGCATTCGTTTCGATTACATTTGCTCAGAAAGCGCCAACGCAGGATTACCTGGTGTATGTGCTTTCGGAATCCGCCGACAAGATTGCGTTGATTCGGTTTGGCCCCAATGGAGCCAAAGTCGAACGCGAATTCACCACCGGCGTAATGGAGCCGGACATTGACGGGCCACACGGCATAGCCGTTTCGCCCGACAAGTTGAATTATTACGTTTCGCTCGGCCACGGGCGACCATTCGGCACGGTTTGGAAATATTCGGCCAATAATGAAGTCCTGAAAAAAGTCACGCTCGGCAACTTCCCCGCGACAATGGATGTTTCGCCGGACGGCAGTTTTCTGTACGTCGTCAATTTCAACCTGCACGGAGACATGGTTCCTTCATCGGTGTCTGTGGTGCTGAC
This sequence comes from uncultured Heliomicrobium sp., assembly GCA_964470555.1. Lineage (GTDB taxonomy): Bacteria > Acidobacteriota > Blastocatellia > RBC074 > RBC074 > RBC074. The sequence goes on along the minus strand of CAYYDG010000009.1, from coordinate 137,340 downwards.
GGATGAAATGCAAGAAATTGCTCGTATCCCGACTTGCACCATGCCACACGGATCGCGCTTCAATCCGCAGGGGACGAAACATTACTCAGCCTGCATGATGGACGACATGCTGGTGGAAATTGACACCGCAACGTTGAAGGCTTCGCGGCATTTCATTCTGACCAAAGGCAAAGAAGCTGGGATGACCGGCTCTCCACAAATGCACGTGAACGGTTCTCATGCCGGTCACGACGCAGGCGGTCACGGTTTGGAACCTCCCAAGCCAGGCGATATCGGTTGTTCGCCGACCTGGGCGCAACCTTCGGCAGATGGTTCGAAAGTGTTTGTGGCGTGCAACAAATCGTCAGAGATCGTCGAAGTAGACGCCAGAACCTGGAAAGTGACTCGGCGCATCGCCGCTGGGCCGGGAGTTTACAATTTGGCGGTGACAAAGGACGGCAAACTGATTGCCACAAACAAACGCGGCCCTTCGGTTTCGGTTTACGATGTGAAATCCGGCAAGGAGTTGGCGCGCCTTCCTACCAAACGCAAAGTCGTTCACGGCGCAGTGGTTTCGCCAGATAATCGCTATGCGTTCATTTCGGTCGAAGGCATAGGCGTAGAACCCGGCACGGTGGAAATTATTGATCTGGAAACGCTGAAAACTGTGGCGACGGTGGATGTCGCGCAACAAGCGGCGGGAATTGATTTTCTGAAAATCGAACCGAGCAAGAAGTAAGTGTGAAGTATCCAGAACCGCTCGAAAGCGACTCTGAACACTTCACGCCACGAGTTTAACGACTCAGGAACAAATCCCGGTTAAACTGGCTGGGATCGCCTGCGACGGCGAAGTGAAAGTTTTTCAGGTACGCCCGGCAAACGCGGTTGATGTCCATGGGGGTCACTTTGTTGACGGCGTCAATCCAGGTGTTCAATCGCCGCCAATCTCCGCCCAGCAATTCATATTCAGCCAACCGGGCGGCTTGGGCGTCGTTGGTTTCCAGCTTGGTGTAATACTTCGTCAAAAAGCCGCTGACGATGGAACGCAACCCTTCTTCCCGAATCACCTGCCGCTGCAAAAAATCAATCTGATCGAACATGACGCGAATGGTTTCGTTGGGCTTCGGCGTGGTGACAGACAAAAATCCGGAATTGGCTCGGTTCGACAACAACGTCGCATCCGCGCCGTAACTCAGATTTCGGCGCACGCGAACTTCCTGAAAAAACAACTGACTCAAAATGTCTGTTGCGATGTAAAACGCCGGGTAATCGGGATGATCCAGCGGCGGCGCGGCGAACGTGGCGCGGATGTAATTGGTCGCCACCGGACGATTGATAATTTGAAATTCCGGTTCCGCCGCTTTGGCAAAGGTTTGAATCGCGTCGTTTTTGAAATCGCCTTTGGCCAGTTTGCCGAAACTGGTTTCGACCTTCTGTCTGATTTCAGGCAGCGTGACGTTGCCGACCACTACGGCCAACATGCGACCTGCGCCCAGGATTTTGGCGTGATGCGCTTTCAGGTCGGTGGCGGTCAGCGCGCTGACCGATTCAATCGTGCCGTCCGGCGAGTTGTAATACGGATGCGAAGCGAACAACAGCTTGTTGCTCAAAATGGCAACGGATGTTTCCGGTTGGTCGTTCTGCTGCCGCAATCCGTTGATGATTTGATCTTTGACCAGAGTGACTTCTTTGTCGTCAAACAACGGATTCAAAATCATGTCGGTCAGCAGTTCCCACGACCGGTCGAAGTTTTTTCGCACGCAGCGCATGGCCATCACGCTGAAATCGTAACCGCTGGCGGCGTCAACAATCGTTCCCATTCGCGCCAGTTCGCGGTTGATCTGGCCTTTGTTGAAATTTTTGGTTCCCTGAGTGGCGACTTCGAATAGCAGAGTTTCGATGCCCGCGTTCTTTTCTGTGATGTTGCGGGTTCCGCCGCGAAAATAAATCTGCACGGCGACGACTTCATTGCCGGTAATGCGGCGATGAATCGTTTTCATTCCGTTGGCGATGGTAAAGTCGGAAGTCGAATCCGGCGAAGCAGACGAAGCTGCCGCTTGGGCCAGAACAGCAACGCTGCTGAACAACAGGAAACACGCGGCGCAAAATATCCGCGAGGTAAAGCTGGAAAGAAAAAATTTTGTCTTCATCATCTTGTTCTGGTTTTGACAATTGGATGGTTCAAGGAATGTGCGGCCATCGCTTTATGGTTTCGGCTTCGATTTGGTGACGGGCTTTTTGGTCGCTGCGCCCTTGCCGCTTGGGCGTTTCGGTGTCGCTTTGGGTGCGGGTTTGGTTTCAGCGGCAGCAGCGCCAACCGGATCGAGCCGCGCCAGCAAATCTTTTTCGGTCAGACCGATTCGTTTTTGATCGGCATCGGACATCAGCACGGCAACCACGCGCGGTTTGTGTTTGATGTATTTGCGAACGTATTGCTTGATGTCTTCGCGCGTTGTTTTGTTCAGGTTTTCGCCGTACCCGGCAAAATAATCCAGCCCGGAACTCGCCCACCAGAAACTCAGTGTGTGGGCGTATTGCGACGGTTTTTCGCGGTCGTAAATTTCGTCCACATCCAACAAGGTTTTGGCATTGGTCAGTTCTTCGTCGGAGTAATAATCGTCCGAATCGAACCTGGCCAGTTCTTCATTGATGACTTTCAGCGCTTCTTTCAGTTTTTCCGCCGTCGTCTGCGCAGTGAGTTGGATAGGGCCGACGTTCTTTTGCGTCAAATAACCAAGCCCGACTCCAGTCGTCAGCCCTGAATCCACCAGCGCGCGCGAAAACTTGGAATCAGGCTGCCGCAGTATGAAGGAAAACACGTCGGCGGCATAAGTCGCCGGGGCGTCGAGATCGGTCGAAGGACCGTGCCACGAAATCTGAATCGTCGCCGCGTTGACGGGTTGATTGACGATGACGGCTTCGTCTTTGGTCAGCGCCGGATGGCGCGGAATGGGGTCTTTGATGAATGGGTCTTCGCCGCGCGGCCAGTCGCCGAAAATTTCCGTGGCCAGCTTGAAGACTTCCTGTGCGCTGACATCGCCTGCAACGACCAGCGCCGAATTATTCGGAATGTAAAATTTCTTCTGAATGACGCGCATCATTTCCGGCGTGGCTTTGGCAACGGTTTCAGGATCGCCGCCCGGACGTTTGCGCGAAGGGTATTTGTACCAGAGCCTCTTGTCTGTCGCTTCAAACAGGTAATGGAACGGATTCGAGCGATGCTGGTTCAGTTCGTCAATGACGACCTGGATTTCCTGATCGAGTTCCTGTTTGTCGAACAAGGGATACCGCAACGCATCGCTCATCACGACCAAAGCTTCGCGCAAACCGTAATTGATGGTCGTGGTGTAGTAATTGACGACTTCATATTGCGTCTGGGCGTTGCTGAGCATGCCGAGTTCCGAAGCGCGATCGTGATAGCCTTCAGCCTTCGACTTTTCGTTCGACTTGAAAAACATGTGCTCGTACAAATGCGACAGGCCATTGTATTCCGGCGGTTCGGTGTACGCGCCGTTTTTGACGGCGACTTCGACGGTCACCAGCGGCACCGAACGGTTTTCGATGACGATGATGTCCATGCCGTTTTTCAGCTTCAACAACTGCCATTGCGGTTTGGCGGACACACTGGTTGAAGGGAGCGAAACGCTCAGCAACAACGCCACCACCACGCTCACAACGGTTGCCCTGACAAAAGAACGAAGTTTGATAATCACGAATCAAATTCTCCGGTTAAAAGTTGATACCGGCGACGTTCGCAAAGGTCGCGGTATTGATTCGAAGGGTTATTTCCAAAACGCAAACCAGCTTTTTTTGCGCCCCAACAGCGCGTCCATATCCACATCCGGCTGAACAGGAATCGCCTGATCGCGGATCAGAGCTTCCGGGTTCTCTTCGACCATCGCGCGCGCGTAATCTTCGCCGACCAATTCGGCGGCGATGGCAACTGCGGCGGACAAAATCGGACGCCTGCGTTCCTGATGATGCGCGTCGGTGGCGATGAAATGAGCCAGTCCGGCTTCCAGAATCTTTTTCGCCGATTGATACGATTCCGGCCCAAAGCTTTTGGTCAAACTGCCTGCGTCCAATTGCGCGAAGGCTCCGCGTTCAACCAAATCGGCGATGATTTTCGGATTTTGCTGGATGCGTTTGTTGCGTTCGGGATGGGCAATGACCGGGGTGATGCCCGCGTTCAGAATCTGGAAAATCGTCATTTCGATGTTCGGCGGCACCGATTGAAACGGAAATTCCAGCAACATATACGACGTGCCGTTCAGCTTGATGCGCGTGTTGGGATTTTCGGCTTCCTGAAAAATTTCGTAGCTGTAACGAACTTCTCCGCCGGGGACGATCTGCACGCAATTGTCTGCGGCTTGCATCACCGCCGCGATCTTTCGCCGAATGGTTTCTCCATCGGGCGTGGTGTGAACTCCATCGAACATGTGTGGCGTCGCCACAATCGTTTTGATTCCATCTGCCGCCGCCGCTCGGCACATTGCCACAGATTCATCCAGTGAAATCGCGCCGTCATCGGTTTCCGGCAGGATGTGGCAATGAATGTCCACCATTTTCGTCAACGTCATCTTGATAACTTCCTTGGCTAACACGAATTTCGGGGAATCACTCGAACAAGCTCGCGCATTATCAAGTATCGTGTCAGCCCATTCAAGCAGCGCATTTTGAACGACCGTGCAACTTTCTCTTGCCGCGAAACGTTTTTCGGCTGAAACCCAAATCTTTGCAAAAGGAGACAAACCGATGGACGAAAAATTCTTTGCCAACCATCCCGATCCCACCAAACAGGGCGTCAACATCAGCAAGGCCAAATACGATTCCATTCGTGGTGCGATCCTTGCCGCGCTGGCCAACGGAAAAGAATTGACGCTGAAAGATCTTTTTGCCGCCGTCCGCAAAACTCTGAAAGGCAAGTTCGACGGCTCGATTTCGTGGTATACAACCGTCGTCAAACTCGACCTGGAAGCGCGCAAACTGATTGAGCGCGTTCCGAATTCCAAACCTCATCGTGTTCGATTGAAATAAGTTTTGCGATTGAAATAAATCGTTCTCGTGAACCTACTCTTATGACAGAGGTATTGTTTGAGTTTTTCGCTTGGGTCATTGGCTATCCTGTAGCCTTGTTTCTCCTTCACGTTGCACTGCAACTCGTTGGTTGGATTTTTAAAGACTTTGGTGAGACTCGTTGGGGAGCAGCGATTGTCAAGTTCTTCGGCTTTGGTCCTTCACCTGTTTCTGGAGACGAGTATTGCCTGACGTTTTTTTGTCCTCGCTGTCCAGGGAAATCTGAAAGGAAAAGACAAAGATGCAATTGGTTTTTCTATCAATGTTCTACCTGCGGCTATCGTTGGGCAGTGTACCAACACGATTACCGCATCAGGCGCGAACGTAAGCCCCGGCTTGGATTCACAATGAAAGTAGATAAATCGCCAGAGTGATGATTTGCCACGCAAATTAATGTTCATGATCTGATTTTGGTTCCACCTGAAATGAAAAACTCCATCACAACCACAAAAACTTCCGAGCAGCTTTGGCTGGATTATCACGCGGGCTTGTTGAATTTCATCAGCCATCGCGTAGGCAATCGCGACCTGGCTGAAGATTTGTTGCAGGACGTGTTCGTCAAAATTCATTCCCGGCTGGACACGCTGGCCGATGACGAACGTTTGCAAGGATGGCTGTATCGCATCGCGCAAAATTCAATCATTGACCATTACCGCACAGGCAAACCTCACGAACCGCTGCCCGATGATCTGGCCGAAACTTTGCCGCAACAACCAACAGACGACGATCAGGCGTGGAATGAGCTGGCCGATTGTTTGCGACCGATGATCGAATGGCTGCCGGAATCGTATCGCGATGCCGTGCAATTGTCCGAACTGGATGGCATGCCGCTGAAAGAAGTCGCTGAGCGATTGAACCTCTCGCTGTCCGGCGCGAAATCGCGCGTCCAGCGTGGTCGCGCAAAGCTGAAAGAAGTCCTGCTGGATTGCTGTCAGCTTGAATTGGACTGCCGAGGGAAACCGGTCTCTCTTTCTCCCACCTGCAAAAAAACCAATTGCTGAAAAATTTTGCCTCTCGGTTTGCGTCTTTTTCGACCTGCTTTCGTCAGTACAGATGACGGGCGATTACGCTCAACAAATAACGTCAGAAGGAGAAAAAGATATGAACCGTTTACTGTCATTTGTTGCGACCATTTGTTTGCTGACTGGTGCCGCGTTGGCGCAAGACCCACTGAAAGTCGCGCCGAACAACTACAAACTGGAATTTGAAAACGACTGGGTGAAAGTCGTTCGCGTGCATTACGGGCCGAACGAAAAAATCGTCGCGCACGATCACAATCCGACAGCGGCGGCTTATGTGTATTTGAGCGACAGCGGACCGGTGATCTTCAAACACATCAATTTGAGTTACGGCGCAATCACTCGCGCGGCGGTCAAAGCGGGCAGTTTCCGCGTGTACAAATCCGTCAAGGAAGTTCACGAGGTTGAAAACCCCAACGACACGCCAAGCGATTTTCTGCGCGTCGAATTCAAAACCGAGCCGCTGGGCGACAACAAACTTCGCGGCAAGTTTTTCCGCGAAGAAACACCGGCAGGCGAAAACTTTTCCAAAATCCAATTCGACAATGAACAAATTCGCATCACGCGATTGATCGTCGCAGCGGGCAAATCCGCCGACGTTTCGGCGACGGCGACCGAACCGACATTGCTGATCGCGCTGACTCCGGCCAGGTTGAAAGCCAAAAACGCCAAAGGCAAAACAACAAAACTGACTCTGGAAACCGGCAAGGCGGGCTGGTTGCCCATCGGCGAAAAGCGACAGTTCGAGAATGTTGGTGATTCTGCGACGGAGTTGTTACGATTCGATTTCAAAACCAAACCTATGAAACCGAATCCCAACGAGAAGGAGAAGCCTCACTCGCACCCACACGATTGAGCCGGAACCGATGAACCAATCACTCATCCGCATCAAGACGCTTGCCGTTGCACTGTTGTTTTTCTGTATTTGCGCCAATGCTCAGAGTCAGTCCGAACTGACTGGCCGCATTACCGATTCGCGCGGAGCCGCTGTCAGCAATGCGCGGATTGTCGCCGGAGCGAATGCCACAACCACGGACGACAACGGTCAGTTCACGCTGAAACTTTTGCCCGGCACTTATGAATTGCGCGTGAGTGCCGCCGGGTTCGCCGTTTACAAACAGCAACTCAGTTTCAGCGCGGCGACCAGTTTGAACATCACGCTGGAACCGGCTTCGCTGGCGGATATGGTAACGGTGACTCCGGCACGCGCGGAAATTCGGTTGAGCGACGCTCCGACCAGCGTGTCGGTGCTGGATTCCAAAGATTTGAGCAACGCCGCGGCACAAACGGTGGATGATTTGCTGCGCCAGATTCCGGGCTTCAGCATCTTTCGCCGGTCAAGCAGTCTGGTCGCCAACCCGACAACGCAAGGCGTCAGTTTGCGCGGAGCCGGAGCGACAGGAGCAAGCCGCACGCTGGTGATGGCCGATGGTGTGCCATTGAATGATGCCTTTGGCGGTTGGGTGTATTGGGATCGCGTGCCGCGCGCGGCAATTGATCGCGTCGAAGTCGTTCGCGGGGGTTCGTCGGATTTGTACGGCTCCGACGCGCTGAGCGGCGTCATCAACCTATTGACCAAACCTTCATCCAAAAACGTTTTCAACGCCGAGGCGAGTTACGGCACGCGCGACACTTATGACTTTAGCTCTTTTGTGGCCACCCAGCGGCAAAAGTTTTCCTTCGCGTTAGCACAGGAATCCTTTGGAACAGACGGGTATTTTATCGTCGCGCCGGAACTTCGCGGCGCAGCGGATGCCCGCGCAGCTTCGAATCACAGTTCGGGATTTTTGCGACTTGGCTATGACTTCACACCGGAAAATTCCATCTTCGCGCGCGGAGCCTTGTTCAGAGAAGACCGCAACAATGGAACCGTTCAGCAAGTCAATGACACCAGATCGGAATCGCTGGTCGTCGGCGGACGGTTTCGCACAGGCGACGGCAGCAATTGGAATCTGACGCTGTTTGCCAATCAGCAACGCTATCATCAAACCTTTTCGGCCATTGCCACCAACCGCGCGACTGAAACCTTGAACCGTTTGCAATTCGTGCCTTCGCGCGATGCAGGCATGTCATTCGGCTGGTCGCGGACGCTGGAAAAACACTTGCTGGTGGCCGGAGCAGACGTGCGCGGAGTGCGCGGAACCAGTGACGAAACCGCCATCGCTAATGCTAACCCAACGACGTTCAGCAGTTCCGGCGGTCGCCAACGTCGCGCTGGATTTTTTGTGCAGGATTTGGTGAATCTTTCGACGCGCTGGCAATTGTCGGTCAACGCACGGTATGACACGTGGCGCGATTCATCAGCCGCTTCGGTGTCGCGCAACCTGACGACTGGCGCCGTCACGCCGCGTTTCTTTGCCGCTCGTTCTCTGGATGCGTTCAGCCCGCGTTTGTCGTTGATTTATCGTCCGACAGAAACCGTGTCGTTACGCGCAGCCGCTTACCGTGCATTTCGCGCGCCGACGCTCAACGAGTTGTATCGCGGATTCCGCGTCGGCAACACGCAAACCAACGCCAATGAAACATTGGTTGCCGAACGATTGACCGGCGGCGAACTTGGCGCAAGTTGGACTCCCACGCGCAACATCGTCACGCGATTGACGACCTACTGGACGGAAACAACCAATCCGGTTTCCAACTTCACGCTGTCGGTGACGCCTGCGCTGATTACGCGCGAACGCCGCAATCTGGGGCGCACGCGTTCCGCCGGCATCGAAGCCGAAGCCGATTTCAACCTCGCTCGCCATTGGCAATTCACCGCTGGGTATTTGTTCGCCGACGCCACGGTGCGCCGCGCTCCGCAGGACGCCGCGCTGGTCGGCAATCAGATTCCGCAAGTTCCTCGCCATCAATTCACACTGCAAACGGTGTATTCGCATCCGCGTTTTGTGACGGCAGCCATGCAATTTCGCGCTTCGGGCAGCCAGTTCGATGACGATCAAAATCGTTTGCCACTGGGGAGTTTCGCGTTGGTGGATGTGATGGTGACGCGACCGTTTTGGCGATTTGCCGAAATCTTTGTCGCCGTGCAAAACCTGCTGGACGAAAAATTCATCGTCGCGCGAACTCCATTTGAAACGTTGGGAATGCCGCGACTGGTGCGCGGAGGGTTGCGATTCCGGTTTGAATAATCATTCGGCTGAGATGAATGTCGGTGCGGTGACGGCGGAGTAATCTGTCGCCTTGCTGGAGAGTCGCGTGTAAAACCCTGCCGCTTGCCCGCCCAGCAAATACACGCCGTAATTCGGCAGCATCGGCTCGGCAGGCGAATCTTGCAGAGGCGCGACTTCAAAAAATCGCTGGGCGATCCAGTGCTGAGGAATCAAGGTCGCCAGCGCCAGTTGCCAGTCCTGCGGTTTGGCAAAGGCTCCGCAAATGACCGTATCGCCTTCGCAGCCGTAGACCGATTTCAGCACCCACTCTTCTCGCTTGAGTTGATGCAAATCCATCGCCGTTGCGCGCCGGGTTTCGGGAATCAATTCGGCAATCCATTCACGCGCTTCGGCGGAAAACAATTCCTGCCGCTCCCACATCAACGCCATCGCCAGTTTGTTTTGCGTGACAACTGAACCGAACGGATTGACGACCGTGACGCGGCCTTCGTTTTCGGCTTCGAGCAACAACAACAATTCTCGGTCTAGAGGATCGGGATCGAGAAATTCCGCCTGCGTTGTCCAGACGATTTCCCGTTCTCCCCACCAATCAGTTTTGTAATGCCGCAAAATCAAATCCACCGGTTCGCCCATCACCGTCACGCGCCGCTGTTTGTCCAATACCAAATTGAACGGCGAACCCAGCGTCACGCGACAACCGCGATCTTCCAGCCAACGTTTGTAAATGGCAATCATGCTCAGGTCTTCGGGCAGGTCTGTGGGATAGATGATGGCGATTGATTGCGGAAACGAAAGGGTGACGGGGTGACGGGGTGACGATGTGACGGGGTGAGCGGAAGAATCCATAACTAACCTGGCCTGGTGAGACGCAACAAGCATCTGCCAGAAAACTTCAGGGAAGTTGGTGTTGGGATCAGCCGTGTTTAGATGAAAGGGATGCAGCAATTGATTCAGCAACACGGCTTCGGCTTCGCCCGATGGAGTATCGGAATTCATCTCGCATGATCGAATGACGCCATCAGTGCAAATAAATAAATCCACGCGCGCAATGCCGTGCCAACGACCTTCCGCAGCCAACCACATGGCTTTCTGAAACGGCGTCAGTCCGAAAAACTCATCCAGCAATTCAGGATGTTCGAGAACGATTTCGCTGACTTCGTTAAACAGCGCTCCCACGCGCTCGGCGGCGATTGAAAGCCGTTCGGCTTGCTCCTGGCTGAGCACAACAGGCCGAAGACGAAACCGCTCCTTGCCGCGCAACCACGGATCGGAAAGCGTGTTCGTGGCATACAGCATTCGCGCAAATTCGCCGTAATCGAGAGTCTGTTGCGGCAATGTTCCTCCTGCCCGTCAAGGTTTCGATAAAACGCTTTGCAATGCGGTCACTTTCATGGCCAATCGCACCTCTGGCGCTTTGAAATTTTCAGCCAGCGCGAACGCCCGTTCAAAATCCACTTTCGCCAAAGCCCCCAATTGCAAAGGCGGCTGAATGACCTGGCTGACCGAGCCAAAATGGCCAAACACCACAAACTCGCCGTTCGCCATGTAGCCCCAACGACTGCTGACATTGTAGCGTTGGATGCGAATGTAAGCCGCGTGAAGCTCATTGACCGGAACCACCAACTGTTCGTACAGGGCAAAGCTGCGTTCCGATTCCGTTTCGGCCAGAGGCGCCAACAACCGCGCAACCGCTCGGAAATGTCGCTCGGTTTCAATTTGCGCGGGCAACAACGCAACTGCCCGCTCCATTACCTGAGTGGCATGCTTGCGATCTTTTTTCTTCAACAAATCGGCGGCCAAGGATGCCAACGATTCAATACGGTCTTCGTCGGAAGCCAACGACGACAATGCAGCAAGAGCTTCTTCCAACTTCCCCTGCCCGGCGGCATGTTGCAGGTAAACCCAATCAATAAAAGCAATATGCTCTTTGCGTTTGACGGGGTCAGTGACCATTTCATTCGCAATTTTTCGTGCCAGTTCAAAATCCGCGTGAGCGTCAATGGCCTGATGTATTGCCAGCCATAGAGTCTGATCTCGTTTTTCGCCTTGCGCCTTTTCAGCCAAAGCCAGCAAGTCTTCAACCTTGCCAGTTTGCCTTGCTTCGTTGAACTGGATGTTTTCCCTGACCCAATGGTTTAGGTACGGACGAAGTTCTGCGTATGTCCGCTTCACACTGGCGGCCAGCGGCGGGTTGTATGATTCCAGCGTCGGCAACACGCTGAAGAAACTGGACAACCAATTCGACAAATCCCGGTTGTCGCCATCGCGTGTTTGCAAGGCTTTGTTCATCACCGTCAACGCGGCTTTTCCGAGCAGTTCGCAAAATTCACGCAGCATTGGTTCAGTCAAAACCGGAGCGCGATGCTTTATGCCGTACATTTTTTCGCCTGGGGACAATTCCGTCTTGCGCGCGTTTTGTTCGGAAGTCAAAAACCAGATGGCAAATTGCATGGCGGATTGGTTGGCAAGCAGGTCGGTTTTCTTCAATTTGTCGTGGATTTTTGCAGCCAGTTTCTTTCCTGCTTCATTGTCTTTTTCCAGAACCGTCGTGACCAGATTGTTCAGTTCATAGGAAAAGCCCTTTTCCAGACTCTCTTCTGCCAGCGCCAATGCGCGTTGTGGATTCGTGCGCGCCACTTCGCGCGCCAGCGCCTGTTCCAATTGCGCTTCGGCATCGCCCGCTTGTTTGGCATCCACATTGGCGGGAAAAACAGGCCTGGTCGCGCGAAGAAAGTCCAACGCCAGATCGGCGTCGCGTTTGGCCAGCAAATTGACGATTTCCTTTCGTAATTGCTGCCTGACGCTGAAGGCGTATGACTGCGGACTGTTTTCTTCGGAATTCGCCATCAACTGCCGCAACTCTTCGCGCGATTCGGTAATCATTGCGCGCGCGTTCTTTTCGTCGAACCGCCATTGCAAATCCGCAATCACGGTTCTCAGGTAAATTCGGTTTTCCGGCATTTTGAGTTGGGGAACTTCTGCCGCAGTGTTCACCAGAGCTTCATTGACGGCTTTTTCCAACTGCTGATATTTCTTTTGCTGCTCGGTTGGAGCTTGTGAAAGAGCAGAAGCTCCGGCAAATAACCAAACAAGGCTGACAGAGAGAATTTTGACTGACATGGCTATCCCTCCCAATTACGTGAAAACCGAGACCAAAGCAGCCTCGGCTCATCGCGGTTTTTCAAACACGATGAAATGTTGTTGAGGCAAAAAGTCTTTGGTTTCTTTCCAGACCAGCCCAACGGCGGCCATTTCTTTTTTGGCCTGGGCGACGGTCATTTTGTGAACTCGTTTGATCGGCACGTCCGGGTCTTCGCCGCGATATTCGATCTGGATGACACGTCCGCCGGGTTTCAATCCCTTGACGATGCTTTCCATCATTTCGCGCGGATACGAAAATTCGTGATAGGCGTCCACAAACAACACCACATCCACTGAATTGGCGGGCAATTTCGTATCGGTTTCAGTCCCTTGAATGGTGACGACGTTGTCGGCGTTGAATCGTTTCTTGCGGCTTTCGATGATCGAAAGCATTTCAGGTTGAATGTCTACGGCCAGGACTTTGCCCTGTTTGACCAGCGGAGCAATGCGAAAGGTGAAATAGCCTGTACCGGCTCCGATGTCGGCGACCACGTCAGTCGGCTTCAGCTTCATTTGCTTGACGACTTCGTTGGGCAATTCCGTTTGTTCGCGGTCGTCGCGTTCCAACCAATCGGCTCCCTGATGCCCCATGACGTGAGCGATTTCCCGCCCCATGTAAAACTTGCCGATGCCGTTCGGATCGTGATTGGTTCGCGTTTCGTAAACCGATTCTTGCGGTTTTGGCGCGGCTGTTTGCGCTTGCGATTGGGACGCAGGCGTAGCTGGTTTCTGCGGCGAAGTTTGGCAGTTCAGCAACCAAAACGTGAGCACAAGAAAGGCGTAAAGGTATTTCATAATCCAAATTGGTGATTTTTCTCAGACTGAAACTTGCGACAGCCTTTTTATATCCCAACCTGCCAATGACTGCCAGTCTGACGTTCTTGCAACTCCAAAGTCTTCTTCGGTGACTCAGCCCGGTGTCACCAACTGTTGAGTCGGGTTTGTCGCTGTAAACAAAATACTATGCTCGGTAATAGCAAGGTGTAATTCTTTCCCGACAATTAAAAATGCAAGTGCTGAAACAGTTGAACTTACTGTAAATACCTTAATGGCACGGCCATTGCTGAAGCGTTCAACGAAAGCTGTCACCAAAAGGATTGTAAGATTCGACAATGCGTGACGATTGACAGATACATTGAAAACATAAGGCAGATTTCCTGCCTGTTTTTGAAGTTTTCAGGAACGGGCAACCTTGTGGTCGAGATTAATATTAAAAACGGCAGGCACGAGTCATAAATCTTGCTCAGGCAAAACTCGACCACGTATGATGCGCGTCAAATTGGTCGCGTAAGTAGTATCAGTTGCTTCATTAACTATGGTGTCAATTACCATAGCTCCCCCCCTCAACTGACTGCCGCAGTTTCGGATGGGCGCTTGGAGGAGGTTATTTGTATGACGAAGTACATGCTTGTTCTTTCATTGATTTTACTCAGCTCAATTGTTGGTTTGCTCGTTTATCCCCACGTTCCCCAACACTCATCGTCTGCGCGTGCCGCAGACATCATGCTCGTCAACATTCCCACCGTCGTGCATGGATTCCAGAAAAGTTCGCAGTTGCCGGATGGCGATTTGTATCTGCTGCCCAATCCAATGCAACTGGCAATCAGTGAAGCTCCCGAAGGAGCCGAATTGTTTACGCCCAACGTGAATACATTCGGCGCTGATCCGTTGACGTTTGGGGCGCTGCAAAACACCACGCCACAAGGCTTGTCCCTGTCCACACCCGGTGAAAAAGTCACGGCGGTGACTTGCGCGGAATCCATCTGGGACGGCAACCTGGTCATTGCCGGAACGTCAGGCACGGTGGGCGACAAAGTCCGGTTGTTTTTGCAAACCACCGATGGCAAACCCGGCCCTGAAATCGCGCTGTTTACTTTGGCTCCGCACGGTGTTGTGGTCACTCAGCTTCACAAAGACCTGATGCTGTTTGTGGACAATCGGTACGCGACCGGGCCAGCCACTCCGCAAGGCAGCTTGATCGCTTATTCCGCCGCTGCCGGAGAAAGCGGCCTGCGCACAGGCCTGCTGACCCTGGCCTGGCCAATGATGAAGATGTCAGAACTGGAAGGCTGTTTTCGAGTTGGCGTGGAAATCGAACGGGCTGACACTTCCGGTATGACTTCCGTGGTCGTCACTGACATCGTCGTCAATCGCAATGCCGTTCCGGGCGATGAAAACCTGAAAGGTGTCGGGTTGTTGCGCAGCGTTCTGGGCGGATTTCCAACTGGCATCCCCTGCAAACCAGACTGTCCGTTTTCGGCTCAAGAACCGCCGTTGCCACCGCAACCAAATCCGGGCGGCGGACAAGGCGGCGAATGCAACACCATCTGTTACCGTTCGCCACAGTATTTCAAATTGAACCTCAATTCCCTGCCGCGAGGCACAGTGATTATCGGCGGAGTCAATTACAACCGCCCGATCAGCACAACTGACAAACGCAAAATCGAACTGGCGCTGCGCGGCGGCTTCACTCCGTTGCAGCAACTGAATCAGGAATTCGTTGCGGCGCAATTGAATTTACTGAATGCTGGCGGCGATGGTTCGCCCAGAGTCTTTTACGTGCTGGAAGGCCCGCTGACCTGTTACAACCTGCAATTCGATCCGATCACATTGTCCAATGGATTCGTGCTTTCGCCTGATTCACTTCTAAAGGATGTGTACCGCGAAGCTCGTCAGTCCATTTTCAGCAACAATGTTCAGGATCAGATCGCAATGACCAAAATCCTGGACCTGCTCAATGGCAACAATCCGCAAAACATTTGCCACAGAAATTGAGGACAACTTGTCCGAAGCTTCTTCTTCGTTCGTGTAGAGCAAACCTCCTCCTTTCATCAAAAACTTGAATGGGGCTGTTGAATCGAAATTCAACAGCCCCTCTCTTTTTGCCAAACGTTGTTTGGCTTAAAAGCCTTTGCAGGTTTTCGACCTGAACGGCAATTTACCGCTTGCGGAACCTCGGCAGGTTGGAAAACCTGCCGTACATTCCTTGCGCCTCGTTCTTAAAACTCAATCTTCAGCGCTCCTTGCAAGCTGCGATTGTCAGCCAGCGTGGTACGAATCACGCCGGCGTTCGGATTGCCGATGCTTGCGTTCGGGAATCCGAAATACGGAGTGTTGAAGAGGTTGTACGCTTCGAAGCGGAACTGGAATCGCAGTCTTTCGGTCAGGTTGAAGGCTTTGGCCAACGACCCATCCACGTTGAAATGTCCCGGCGAATACAGCGTTCCGCGCGATGAATTGCCATACGTGTTTGGCGGCGGAGCGACAAAATCGTCAATGTTGAACCAACGATCCGTGGTTGGATTGTCGAGCTTGCCGCTGCCGATGCGGTTCGGCCAACTCGGCGCACCGTTGTTGACGCCGTTCTGCAAAAAGACCGTGAACGGGCGTCCGGTTGTCGCGGTGACAATGCCGGTGGTTTGCCATCCGCCCAGCACCCACGCGCCAACGCCACTGTTCAACCATTTCTTGCCTTTGCCGAATGGGGATTCGTAAACACTGCTGAATACAAAGCGGTGTTTCACATCATAACCGGACGGACCGCGTCCGGCTTTGACGTTCGTGTAGGTTTGCGCTCCACCCACTGCGCCACCGCCACTGGCCGGAGAACCGCCGTAATCCAGCGATTTGCCGAATGTGTAACTGAGCAGGAAATTCGATCCGCTGCTGAATCGTTTGTTCGCCTTGACCAGCAATCCGTTGTAGCTGGACGAATTTCGGAATTGCGCAATGTTGATGTTTGGAATGTTGTTGAGCGGCTGAATCAATCGCCGCGAAGCCTGGCTGCCTGCGCCCGGCAACACTTCGTTGACGTTGAAAAACACAGGAATGTGAATGCCACGGCTGCCCGCGTAACCGACTTCCAGCACGATGCTGTTGGTCAAAGCGCGCTCAATGCTCAATCCATAACTTTGTGCATAAGGCGTCAGATTCGAGAACTCGTGGCCAATGATCGTCGGCGTCGGCGTCACGGCATTCAATGCCGCGGTCGTCGTCGGTTTGGCCAAAACCGGTGTCGGGAATGGACGATTGAGCAAAGTCACGTTGGCAAAATTGGACGGCGTAACTTCGTTGGCGAAGGTCTGCGACACGGACAGCGGAATGTTCTGTCCAAGCAGATTTCCCGCTGCATACGGTTCAGGGAAATAGCTAATGCCATAACCGCCGCGCATAACCGTTTTGCCTGAACCGAAAATATCGTAGGCAAAACCGAGTCGCGGGCCGAAGTTCCTGTACCGCGTTTCTTTGCCAGCCGACCGCGAATAACCTTCTTCACCTGCGTAAATCAGCCGCAACGCCTGTGGATCGAAATTGACGATCAGGTCGCGGTTTTCCACATCGGGCGTGTACACCTCGTACCGCAACCCGGCGTTGACGGTCAGTCGGCTGGTGACTCTGATGTCGTCCTGAATGAAGCCCGCGAATTCCTTGTTCGTCAGGTAATAGTTTTCGTTCAGGAAGCCGCGCGATCCGCTGACGACATATCCGAGCAGCAAGGTCGCCAGCCCCGTGCCTGTGCCGTTGACTGCCGCGCCCGCCGAAAACGGCAATCGCGTGTATTCGTTGCCGATATTCAACGCGCCGCGCGTGTTGGATTGCGTGAACGGCGACGGTTTGCGAATGACCATGTGGTAACCGAACTTCAACGTCTGTTTGTTCATCGTGTAAAACAGGTTCCCGGTGAACTGGTAATGCGTCTGTTTCGGATTGACCGGCAGGAAATTCGGCCCGCCGCTCAACCCCGTCAATTCATTGATGGTGATGTTGGGCAAACCCGTCGTGAATTGCGAAATGTTGATGCCTTGAATGCCGAGCGAAGTCGCAGCATTGCGGCCAAAATCTGACTGAACCGTTCGCGGATTGGTGCGCGCAAACCCGGCTCGCAATTCCAGCAACAATCTCGGCGAAAAGGTGTGCGTGTGGTTCAGCGCCAGACCTTGCGTGCGCAGCGTGGTGTTTTGAATGCCCGCGACAAAAGGTCCGAGATCGAATCTGGCCGCGGCAAAATCCGGCGTCGGCAAACAGCATTGCGCCTGCCCTTGCGGAGCATCGAGTCGGAAGTTTTCAAAGCTATAACGCGCGAAAAACTTGTCTTTTTCGCCGAAGTTGTGATCGAAACGGAAGGTAAAGGCGTTGCTACCGACATCGCGGTTGACCACAGACGTGTAGTTGTTCTGCAAACTGCTGTTTTGCGGAAGCGGATAAATGCTGGCGACGTTCAACCCGACCGGATTGATGCGCGAGGCCGGAATGATGTTGTTGGCGAACACCGACCGCAGCAGTTGCGGATTGGCCGCACTGACTGGGTTGGCGGCGTTGAAGGCCGGGTTGGCGCGCGTCGTCAGCGGATCGAACATCATCCCGACGCGAGCTTGCAGCGACTGTCCGTTTGTGTCGGTCACCATCAGCGGCGTGGTAAAAGCGCCGCCGCACGCCCCGGCTGTGCCGCTGGAATTGGTGCAAAGATTCGCGCCAAGGTATTCGCTGAAATCCCCCGTCCGCGCTCTGGCCGTCGGCACGGTGTTGACGAAGGTCGTGCCGCGAATTTCGCGCGTGCCAGCATAATCAAAAAAGAAAAAGCTCTTGTTCCTGCCGTCATACAGCGCAGGGCCGCCTTCGCCGAAACGCGGAAATTTCACAGGGCCGCTGAAATACCCGCCGAATTGATTGCGACGGAACGGCGGTTTTTGAGATGGACGTGGATTGACGAATTGATGCTGGAATGCGTCCAGTTTGTCGTTGCGCAGGAACTCGAACAGTCCGCCGTGATAATCATTCGAACCGGATTTGGTCGAAACCGAAACCACGCCCGCGCCTCGACCGAATTCTGCCGAAAATGTTCCGGTCAGAGTTTTGAATTCGCGCACGGATTCAACCGTCGGTTGGACGATGACCGTGTTGAACGTGTATTCGTTGTTGTCAATGCCGTCCACCAGCCAGCCGTTCGAGTTGGCGTGATGTCCCAGCGAGTTGAAATTCGACGAAGCGCGAGGATTGAAAGTAGAAGCGCCTGAGAGGTTTTCGCCCGATTGTCCCGGCGTCACGCCCGGAGTCAGGTAAACCAGTTGCGCGAAGTTTCGTCCGTTGAGCGGCAATTCCTTGACCGAACGCTCTTCGATAACCACGCCAATCTCCGACGATTCGGTTCGCACCAATGTCGCTGAAGCAGCGATCTCGACGGTTTCCGTCACGGCGCCAATTTCCAGCGCGAAATCAATGCGCGCTTTCTGGTCAATCTGTACAACAACGGTATTGGTCACGGCTTTTTTGAAACCAGCCGCTTCAACCGACACACTGTAGGTTCCGGGAATCAGAAACGGAGCCGTGTAGGCGCCTTCACTATCTGTCGTGTACGTTGTGGAATTGCTTTTGCCAACTTCAGTAATGGTGACTCTGGCGCCTTTGACGGCGCCGCCGGAATTGTCCTTCACTGTACCGAGAATGCTTCCCGTTGTTACCTGGGCAGCGGTTATCCCTGTTAAACAAACCAGTAATGTGACGACCGCCAATGTCCTGATCGCTTCGTTCATTCGGCTCTTCATGGCAGATATCCTCAAAGAAGGTAAATGTCGGACAAGCTGGGAACTTGTCGGGTTTGTCTTTGCCGCACCAAACATATCCCCAAGGATTGAAGACTGTTGGTCGCGACGTTGGCGTTCGTAAACTCGGCTCTTTGAGATTACGAGACTGTCAATTTCCAGCAAAGCGTCGTCTGTGTCTTTTTACTTCTATGTTTTGAAAAAGGAAGGAATGCAGTCGAATCAATGCCAGAGGCTTTTTTCATCTTTTGCCTCCTCTGACGTGGCGCGTTATAGCACGTAGTCTAACCAACGGTCAAATTTTGATTAGGCTTTCAGCGCCCTAACAACATTTGGATTTAACATTAAATGATTGCGTCGCCTGAAACGGTTTTGCTACTCTCCGACTCGCCACCCCAGCTCAAATGCCCTTGATTAAACTTGATTTTCAGACGACTGAATTACTCGCAGCAAAGCGACCTGAAAATCAATCTGAAAACCAAGTAGTCATAAATCACAAAACAGGAAATCCAATGAAAGCTATAACTCCCTCTTGCCAGATTTTCGCCTCAATCTTTCGCACTCAATCAATTGAATCAAGATTTGTGTTTCGCGCAATTCTTTGTGTAGCGATTTCGCTCTTAAGCCTATTAGCTATCTTTCGGTCTGAAAAAACAACTCACGGCCAGACCTCCTGTCAGGTAGATTGCAATGCTACTGTTCCTGCCAATGCAGTGGCTGGTTCTCCTGTATCGTTTGCGGCAACATCAACAGCCACTGGTTGCTCTTCCGGCGTCAGCTATGAATGGAATTTTGGCGACGGAACCCCGCTAACCAGCGGAGCCAGTGTCAGTCACAGTTTCACCGCACCCGGAATTTACAACTGGCAATTGACCGCGCGCGCCGACAATGGAACGGCGGCGATTGAAACCATTGCCGGAGGTTATGGTGAAGGAGCTCCGATCAAAGGATCCCCTCTGACAATACCGGTTGCTATTACGCGCGATCCTCTGGGGCGCGGGATTTATGTGTTCGATCAAACAACAGCCCCTGAATTGCTGCGCTTTATCAACACAGGTCCGTCGCCTGTGATATTGCTGGGCAAAACCGTAGCGCCAGGTACAAGCCGCGTTTTGCTGGATGGCCGGACTTCCATCGGTTCAATCAACGCAATGGAAGCCAGAGCCGATGGCAATGTTCTCTTTGTCGCCGGAGATGTTTTGTACGCTCTGAACGTCTCTTCGATTCCGCAAACCGTATTTGGGTATTCGCTGGCCCCTGGGGAAGAGTTATTTCTGCCTGGTTCATTTCAACCATTGAGAAATTTGGTCGGAATCGCCATACATCAGCCAACCGGTGAAATTTACGTTTCAACTCCAAGCTTCGTTTACAAAGTCACCGGACTCGATCAATCCATGGTTGTGGCTGGCAACGGAGCATTGACCAAATCCACAGACGCTTTTCCGAACTCGCCAACTCCGGCGGTCAATGTGCCTTTGCTGGCCTTGCGAGACCTGGCGTTCGATGCGGCGGGCAATCTGTTCATTTGTGACAGCGGGCATGCTCGCGTTGTTAAACTGGACGGAGGCGGGTTGTTGTCGCTGGTTGCGCAGTTTTCTTTGCAGCCTTTCAACCAATACCCGGCGGGTCTGGCAAGCATCAATGACTCGATGTATGTGGCCAACGGCAACGATCAAACAATCTGGCGTTTGACTGGCGCCGGAGTGACTTCGCCGGTTTTGATCTCCGGCGCTTCAGGCGTTGGCTGCATTTACAACGGGGACAATTGTGGCGATGGCGGCACAATTGCCAACTTGCGATTTGGCATGGCCAGACTTTCCGCACCAAATACTTTTGTTGGATTGGAATCCGACGCCAATGGATTGTATGTTTTAGATCAGGGCAATGAGAAACGCGGACGGGTTCGCTACTTGAACGTGAGCGCTCAACCAGTGACATTGGCCGGAACCACGATTGCAAACAACACCGGAGACACAATTGGCGGAATCGGTTTGAACTCGCCTTACGACGGAATTCTGGCGACAGCTTCAGCGTTGACGGATTTATCTGGCGTAACAATTGATACCAATGGAAATTTGTGGGTAGCCGATACCTATCGCCACTCAATCCGGTTCGTCAATCGAGGCTCCAACGCAATCACATTGTTTGCGGGGACCGCTGCAGAGCAAACTGTGTTGCCGGGACAAATCACAACCATCAACAACAATGTTGCGCCCAACGCTGCGGACAACGTGACGGCCAACAAAGCCAGCTTCAACACTCCGCAAGGTTTGTTCGCCAACGCTCAAGGGATTTTCGTCATTGATGCCATAGGCGGTCCAATTCCAACCGGCAATTCATCGCCCAAGCAACGCGGCGGTTTGCTGCGATTCATCAACACAAGCAATGCGACAGTAACGTTTTTCAATGGCTCATCCACCCCCATCAGCGTAGCACCGGGATTCATCCGCACAATAGCCGGAGGCGGAACCAATTCCGACATGGGAAATGGCGGGTTTGCCCTCAACGCTCGTTTTTTTGCGCCAACTGATTTGGTGGTCAACCCGACAACCGGCGATATTTTCATCACGGATGCTGGCAACAAAGCGGTTCGAAAAATCAACGGTTCAACCGGAGTGGTTTCCAGTTTGAATTTGGCAGCGTCTTTTTACGCTGGAGTTGGAATGGACGCGAGCGGGCGACTTTATCTGGCAGATTTCGGGCCGTCGGTGCAGACAGATGCCGGGCGCGTTTTACGGGAAACCGCCGCCGGTAGCGGAGTGTTCGCTCAGATGAATTCCTCTCCCGTGCTTTCTCCGCGCGATGTGGCAGTTGATTCAACAGGAAACGCTTATGTGACTCAAAGCAATTCCAGGAGCTTTCCCCCCAACAACCTAAAACGCATTTTGAAGATTGCCACCGACGGAACCGTAACGATTGTCGCCGGTGGAGACCTCGGTTTTGACGGGGACGGCGGCCCGGCATCGAACGCCAAACTGGCGCTGACTCCGCCTAACGTCTATGCGCAATTTGTACCAGTAGCGGTTCCGTCAACGGCTACAGCCAATATTGTTCTGGGAGTTAACAACGAAATCATCTTTGCCGATTCACTGAACCGCCGCGTTCGACGAATCGGCTCAGTTCCGACAACCTGCACAAAGAGCGGAACGATTGTCGTCACCGGAAATTATCCGCAACCAGTCATCAGTCAGTTGCTTCCCAATGCAGCGCTTGTTTCGCAACCGTTTTTGATGACGCTTTCCGGCTCCGGCTTTACTCCGGCTTCGATTGTTCGTTTGGGCGCCAACCCGCTCACCACGAACTTTGTCAGCAATACTCAATTAAGGGCGCAAATTCCGGTCGCGTTTTTGACTACCGCTGGAATGGCTTCGATCTCTGTCATTAATCCTTCGCCTGGCGGAGGAACGTCAAACTCTTTGCCTCTGACTATCAACGGCGACTCGACTCCGACTTTAAGCGAACTGATTCCCAATCAGGTGATGAGAGGTGGCCCCGGATTCCGGCTCGAAATTTCCGGCTCGAATTTTCAACCGAGTTCCATCGTGCGGTTCAACAACCAAAACCGCACCACCATTTTCGTCAATTCAACGACATTGCAGGTGGATGTGGCGGCCAGCGAAATCCAGCTTGCCGGTTCTATACCAGTGTCAGTGTTTACGCCTTCGACAGGGATAGAAATAACCAACGTCCTGCCGTTACTGATCGTTTGCCTGCCGAGCGCTATCGTGTCTACGGATTTGCCGACAGCAAGGCTTGGCGAACCTTACAATCAAACTTTGAGCGTTGTAGGTCTCAATCAACCTGTCTTTGAAACAGGTCCTATTGCGCCGGGACTGACCATATCTTCATCAGGAGTGATTTCTGGCATCCCCACTACCAATGGAACATTTATATTTGTGGCCCGTGTCGTCGGAGAATTCAATTGCCAAGCAGAAAGGCTTTACAGGCTGGTTGTCGCTTGTCCGCAAACTCAGTTATCGCCAACTTCTCCGATTTTGCCGCAGGCAACCATCGGCACTTTATACAGCCAATCGTTCGTTCTTAGCGGCACAACTGTTCCCGCGACTTTCGCTGTATCGTCAGGAGCTTTGCCCCCCGGACTAATGCTGTTGGATAACGGCAACCTGATCGGCACGCCGACAACGTCCGGCCAATTCAATTTCCGCATTCGAGCTGTAACCATTGGCGAATGCGACAACGAATCACAGTATACGTTGACCGTCGTTTGCGCACCGTTCAGCCTACACATCACCAACCAGTTTTACGCCGTCAAAAACGTTGTTCTCAGTAACCCCATTCAGATTAATGGAGGCGTCGCTCCTTATCAGTTCAGCATCATTGGCCCTGGTGCAAACTGGCTGAGTGTTGACAGCCAAGGCCCCAACACCAATTTCATCGTTGGAACTCCGCCTGCTGCCGGGGTTTTCAATTTCACATTGCGAGCGGTTGACACTAATGGCTGCAGCGCAGAAGAGCAATTCACGATCTTCGTCGAAGAATTTACAACCCGACTTATCGCTCCAGCGACTTGCATTGGCGAAGGAACAATCATCCCAGTTGAAATAAGCATCCCCGGACGCACAAGGACACTTGCGGATACGATTTCTTTTTTTTCTACCTCCAAACCTTATCTGATTCCCATTCCTAATTCCTGCATTGCGCCAACTGGCACTTGCACCATTGATCCTGTTTCAAACATCGTCCAATGGATTGGTCAAGTTCCGCCCAATCAGCGCACAACGGTTCGTTACCTGGTTCAAGTAGCTGCCGGAGCTTCGCCTAATACTCCAATATGTGTTCAGTCATCTGCCCACTACAATGCAATCATTCCCGGCCCAGGTACTACCCCAACTTCCTCTGCCTGCACGACTGTGAATTGCCAGCCGACGGGTCCCGGCAATCCGTTGAGCACCGCAGCGGCTCCCGACGATCAACGAACCGGTTCGGTGCTGATTTACAACATCTACACTTCCGGGAGCACTTCGGGTAACACTCAAAACACCCGGCTATCATTGACCAATACGCATCCTCAACAATCAGCCAAAGTGCACCTGTTTTTCGTGGACGGAGCCAGTTGTTCGGTGGCTGACAGTTACATCTGTTTGACGCCCAATCAAACCGCTTCATTTTTAGCTGGAGATTTTGATCCTGGCACTACTGGCTATCTGGTCGCTGTAGCGGTGGATGCAAATGGTTGTCCGGTGAACTTCAATTATTTGATCGGCGATGAATACGTGAAGTTTGCATCTGGGCACGCCGCCAATCTGGGAGCCCAAGCGTTTTCAGCGCTGGCTGGAGGTTTATCAGACTGTAATGGGAATTCGGTGACGGCGACGATGAATTTCGATGGAATCAGTTACAACCGCTTGCCGCGTGTGCTGGCACTGTCAAATATTGGCAGCCGGGCGGACGGCAACGACACGATGCTGATAGTAAACCGAATTGGTGGCAACCTGGGAACAGGAGCAAACACGCTGGGAACGTTGTTCGGAATTTTTTACAACGACGCCGAAAACGCGTTGAGTTTTTCGATTACCGGTGGCTGCCAATTTCGTGCCAGCCTGACCAACAACCTGCCACGCATCACGCCGCGTTTTGACCAATTCGTTCCAGCAGGCAGAACTGCCTGGCTGAAACTTTACAGTCAATCGCCAACTGATATTGGCATCACCGGAGCGGCAATTAACCTCAACCCAAACTCTGTGACCAGCGCCGGAGCATTCAATCAAGGCCACAACTTGCACGCTCTAACCTTGTCAACATCGAACAGCTTTACGATCCCGGTTTTTCCGCCGAACTGTTAAGCGGATATGTATTGCCGAGGTACTCTGGCAGAAATGCCAGTTACAATTTCATATGAAATTGTTGCCACTTGTTCGGCTAAGTCTTCGGCGACGATTTTCAGGCTGTCTTGTTTCCCAAGCAGTGTGACTTCGTCGCCAAGTTCAACTCCAGGGACATCAGTGACATCCACCAAAGTCAAATCCATGCTGACTCTGCCGACCACTGGAACAAACCGCCCGCGAACCAGAACCTGGCCCTTGTTCGACAGCGCGCGACGAAATCCGTCGGCGTACCCTACGGGCAAAGTAGCGATACGGCTTTCGCGGGAGGTGATGAATGAACAGCCGTATCCAAGCGGAGTTTCGGCGGGAACGGTTTTCAACATGATTATGCGCGATTTCCACGACATCACCGGACGCAACGGCGGAGCTTCCAATCTGGGCGTCAGAACGTCGCGCGTCAATCCGTACATTGCCGCGCCAGCGCGAGCCAGATTTCCGCGCGCCTGCGGATACGCATGCAGCCCGGCGCTATTGGCAGCGTGTCGCCAGGTTGGATCGAATCCAAGCTCGCGTAACGTCGTAACAGCGTCTTCAAAGCGCCGCATCTGAAGTTCCGTGTACCCGGTTTCCAGGCCATCGGCGTCAGCGAAATGAGTCATCACGCCGTCCAGCTTCAAATGGTCGAATCGCTTCAAGGCGAGAGCGAATTCAGCAAGTTCGGAAATCGGGACTCCAAGCCGTCCCATCCCAGTGTCAACTTTCAGGTGAAAATTGACGATGCGTCCGGCTTCCACAGCGCGCGCATTCAATTCTTCAGACAGATCCATTCGGAACAGCGCCGGGGTCAGGTCGTGCGCCAGAATCAATTCGCCTTGAGTTCGCCAAAACCCGCCGAGGCAAAACACCGGTCGTGTGATGCCTGCCTGGCGAAGTTCAATTCCCTCTTCGACCAGGGCGACGCCAAACCAATCCGCGCCGATGGATTCCAGCGCGCGGGCGCATTGAACCGCTCCGTGCCCGTAGGCATCGGCTTTGACCACCGCCATCAACTGCGCATTTCCGGTCAACTGGCGTTTCAACGTTAGGTAATTTCCGGTCAATGCAGAAAGCGAGATTTCCGCCCAGGTTGGACGATGCAGTGAGAGTTCCGACATGAGAATTTATTCCATCGCTTCGCGCGACAAATCATGGAATCGAGTAAGCGCCTTGCGAAAGACCAATTCGACGCTGCCAATCGGGCCGTTACGCTGTTTGCCGATGATGATTTCGGCAATGTTCTGTTTTTCGGTTTCCGGCTTGTAGACCTCTTCGCGATAAATGAACATCACCACGTCCGCATCCTGCTCGATAGAGTTGTGAACAATGATGTCGTTGGCGATGAAATTGTGATGGCGATCAACGGTCAGATCATAAACGTCACTTGTGCCATCAGCTTCGATTGAAACAATTTCGTCCCAATAAACATCGCTTTGAGCCAGTTGTGCGACTTTGTCCGATTGAACAACCTGAGCAATTCGTGAAGCGCGCTCGCGGCTGACATTCTGCTGGTAAATTGTCGTTCCACAGTATGCGGTGTTGATCCCAGCCATCATTTGCCGAGTTGTCACCCCGGCAGATCGCATCGCCGGAACCACCATCTGTCGCCAAACATCGTTCGGTATGACATCCCTGTTGGTGTTTGCCTGACGCTGATCCAAGTAATCAACCACTCCCCGCAAACTGAGCGCCTTGTACTCGCCAACTGCTCCAACCCGCTCGGCAAAACATTTCAAATCAGTCTTGCCGCTCAAAACAACGTGAAACTGATCTCGCCCTTTTTCCCCTTGACCAATGGCTCTGAGCGAAGCGTTGATCCCAAGTCGCAGTAAAAGCGATTGAACATCTCTGGCAAGCTGTTCACTGCTTGATGCGTAATAAACAACAGGAGCGCGTCCTTCCAAGCTTGGCCTTATACATCCGTCCGTAGCCCTCAAATGCCTGAGGAAAAACGCTATGGATTCGGCAGGCTGACGAAAAACTTTTTCTGGAACTCGTTTTTCATGCGACCGCAGTCCCCACACATCTAACTCAGTCAACCACTCGGCAACCGCACTACGAACGTTATGGGTGTGATGCCTGGAAGAAGATAAATAGACCTGATACCAGGTGCGCTCCTGCTTGATTCTCGGCTCAACCTGATCGCCGAAAACTTCAGAGGCAAGCTCTACAACAATTTCTGCTAAATCTTTTTCTCTTGTTGTGTACTGAATTGAGTGACGCGGCAGCGTGCAACCGTCACCAATCAAATGACCAAGCAACGCCAACTCAGCATTCGTCATTTCTTTATCGGCACTTGTTGGCAAAATTCTCGGTAACGCCACTCGTTCGCCGACGAACAATTCGTCCAGACGTTTCCATCCGGAAAAGACCCTGAATTTGTGATTGGCTGTGGCTCTGATTTGACGTCCCAGCCGAGTGGTCAATTTGAAAACCGGTTTGTTACCTGTTGAAAAAGCTCGACTGACGTTGGCTCGTTCCAGCTTCATCGTATCTTCGTTCAAAGCCATGACTGCAAAATCCGAACGACTAACCAAATCACGAATCTGAACTCGTTCACCAGAATCTGCCAAAACAATCCAACTCTCTCCGGTCAAACATCCTGACTCTCTCAAATCAGACAGTTGTGGTTTGTGATTGCCCGTGCGCGTTTCGGGCGCGCGGGAAAGCTGCGAAAGCGCGATCAGCGGGACGTTCAATTCTTTGGCTAGAATCTTCAACTCGCGCGAAATCTGGGACACTTCCTGCTGGCGGGACTCCGAGCGGCCTTTTCCGCTCATCAACTGCAAGTAATCAATAATCAAAAGGTCCAGCCGCTTTTGCTCGTTTTTCAATCGGCGGGCTTTGGCGCGAACTTCCAGCACGGTGATGCCGGGCGTGTCATCCAGAAAAATGTCGGCTTGAGACAATTCGCCAACAGCCAGAGCCAGTCGTCGCCAATCGTCTTTGTTAAGCAAACCGCTGCGAAGCCTGTGCGCGTCCACCTGCGCCTGCGAACACATCAGGCGTTGAACCAACTGCTCCTTGCTCATTTCCAACGAAAATATCCCAACGACGGCTTTTTGCCGATCTTCATGAACTCGCCCCGATGAATCCTGGCCGAGCGCCGCGTTCTGAGCGATGTTGAGGCACATGGCCGTCTTCCCCATGCTCGGTCTGGCCGCGACGATAATCAGGTCGCCGCGTTGCAGTCCCGAAGTCATGTAATCCAGATCGGTGAAGCCCGTCGCAATGCCCGTCACCAGTTGTTGGTGAGCGGCGACTTCTTCTATGACGTGGAGTTGTTTTTCGGCGACTTCGCCGATGTGTGTGAAGCCTTGTTTGATGCGGTCTTCGGCGATGGCCAGAATCAAACGTTCGGCGCGGTCCAGAATTTCTTCCGGGTCGTCTTCGTCATCAAAGGCCATCTGCATGACTTGATTGCCCGCGCCGATCAATTTGCGGAGCATCCCTTTGCCCTTGACGATCTTGACGTAACTTTCGATGTTGGAAAATCGCGGCACTCCGTCGAACAACGACGCGATGTAGGCCGGGCCGCCAATCTGATCGAGTTCTCCTGCGCGACGCAACTCTTCCTGCAAGGTCAGCGGATCAATGCCCTGCCCTTGTTCGTAGAGCTTGACCATCTTGTCGAAAATGCGGCGATGCGAGGGCAGAAAAAAATCGTCGGGCTTCAAATGCTCGACGGCCTGGTTGATCGTCACGTTGTCCAGCAGGATGACACCCAGAATCATTCGCTCGGCATCCACATTGCTGGGCAACGACTTTTCTAGTGTGAAATCTCCGCCCGAACCATTTCCGGCCATACTTGTTGCGTCCTTGATGTTGAAGAGTCTTGGAAAGTCAGGGAAAGTTTTGAAGAGTCCGGTTGCCCGGACTCTTTCTACTGCACGTCGCTGTCAGGCGGCGCAATCTGAAACGAAGCTTCGGGTTCGACATGCGAGACGCCTTTGACCCGACTCAATTTGTCCAGCGCGTCCTCGTCAATCGAACCGGAAATCACGCCAATGGATTTCATCTCGTGTTCGATCTTCATTCCGGCTTTGCGACAGCGCGCGACGACCTCGGAAAAGTTTTTCAGATGATCGTCCGCGACGGAAACATTTACTTTGCTCATGATGTTCTCTCTCAAAACAGTCACGGAGCCTGAACCAGGCCCATTCCCACGTCGAGCGAAGGAAGATTCAATCGTTTGGCGCGCGCAATCAATGCCGCCCACAACGCAAACCCTCTCAATGCGGGATTGGACTGCGCCATCAGCGCGGCAATTCCTGCCACGTGCGGCGTAGCCATGCTGGTTCCGTTCATTTTCCGATACAGTTTATTGCGTGGAACCGAAGAATGAACATCAACACCAGGCCCGGCAATGTCCACACCACCACCACCAGCATTGATCCCGCCACAGGAAAATGAGGCGATCCGCAACTTTTTATCAATCGCGGCGACGGCCAGAATCGAAGGACAGTTGGCCGGATGCCCAACCGGCGCAATACGCCTGGGACGAGAGCTTTCATTGCCCGCGGCGGCAACGATCAACGATCCGGCGCTCAACGCGCGTTGAGCGACATTTTCATAAATCTGCGAATAACCTTCGCCAACACCAACCGGCGCGCCGAGCGACATCGAAATCACTTCGCAGCCGTTGGTAATCGCCCAGTCAATACCGGCCAGAATGCCTCCATCCGCGCCGCTGCCACGATTGCTGAGCACTTTGCCCGCAAAGATTTCTGCTTCAAAAGCAACGCCGTAACGAGGCAGTTTTTTCGTCTTCAACGATCCGCAGGCGGTTCCGATGCAATGCGTGCCGTGTCCGTGACCATCCTGAACGGTCTCGCCGGGAATGAACGATTGAAATGTAATTTTGCGCCCCGCGTAATCCGGATGCCCCAGGTCCAATCCGGTGTCGAGCACTGCGACTTTGATTCCCTTGCCGGTGAATTGCGAAATGTTGACGTTCGTCAATTGCAATCCCCAGGTCAGTTTCGATTCGCTGATTCCCGCAGCAGAAACTTCTTCTTTAGCCTGTCCCAGCACCTGATCTGTCAAATGGTTGACCGCATCACGATACCCGCGCAGATATTCCGCCGTCGCGTCGGCAATGGCATAGACCACACGTTCGGGTTCCATCGCCAGAATCGGATTGTCCGTTCGTATGGCAAAGCTCAAAGCCTCTGTTTGCTCCGGTGGAGCGTCCACCACGGCCACGTTCAACGATTCAAAGAGCATCGCCTGCGCCCCGCCGAGGGTTTCCATGTTGACTGCGTTTTTTTTGAAATCGGATGAACTGGCGACTTTGACGCCAGCGGCATTTTTCAATGCCTCGACATTGTTCTTGGTCGAACCTTCGCGCATCAACACCAGATAGCGCCCTGTGGTTTCTGCCGCTGCTTCCTGGTTGTGGGGTTGCGTAGGCTCAGCCGCCGTTTGTGGCGCGCTGTGTTTCTTTTTAGATTTGTCTTTGGCCATACCGAATCTCCTTTTTTGAATTTAGTCGCTGAGAAAATTGATCTTGCCACAGGCGGGGAGTCGCCCGTGAGCAAAAGAAGGTTAAGTGGGATTGAGTTGAAAACCAATGCGGAGGCGACACACTGGCCACGATTTGCGATGCGGAGAGGTTTACAGGTTCAAATAGCGACAGGGACGCATTTGATTGCGTCCCTGTTTATCAAAAATCAGCCGATGCGAAATGTCTGGCAATCAAGCTCAGGCAGCAGCTTCTTCTTCGTTTTTGACAACGACTTTGACGTTGGTCGTGACTTCACGATGCAACTTGACCGGAACGTCGTATTCGCCCGGTTCCTTGATCGGGTCTTTGAGCTGGATTTTGCGACGGTCAATTTCGAAACCTTTTGCGGTAAAAGCTTCGGCAATATCCATGGTGGTGACAGACCCATACAGCAATCCATGCTCGCCGACCTTGCGGGCGAATTCGAGCGTGAGTTCCTTGACCAGTTCGGCCTGTTGAGTGGCTGTGTCGCGTTCGGTCGCTTCTTTTTTCAAAAGCGCGCGACGCTGTAATTCGATTTGTTTGACGTTCCCCGGCGTGGCCTGAATGGCCAGTCCGCGCGGCAGCAGATAATTTCGCCCGTAACCCGGACGAACCTTGACCACATCTCCGCGCACGCCGAGATGTTCAACATCTTCCTTGAGCAATAGTTCCATCAATGGCATAGCGTCAACTCCTTCGTTCAGAGTACCGGCTTCAGCCGGCAGCCGTCTTAAGGCGGCACTCCAAACCGATTAGTATTTCGTGTAAGGCAGCAACGCGAGGTTACGCGCGCGTTTGATCGCCTCAGTCAATTTGCGTTGTTGCCAGGCGCTGACGCCAGTCAGGCGGCGCGGCAGAATTTTGCCATTTTCGGCAATGAAGGACTGCAACAACTTGGTGTCTTTGTAATCAATGTAATCCACGCGCTCCGAAGTTAAACGCGAAACGCGACGGCGACGCGATGGGCGCGAGCTTCGCCCCATTCGGCCAGTTCTTTCTCTATCGTCGTTTTCCAATTCAGCCATAACAATTCTCCAAATCGTAAGCGGCGCTTTTTCGTGCGCCGGATTTCAGGGGTTGCTGGTTATGAATCCAGATCGTCGCCTTCGTCAAAACCGTTTTCTTCGTCAACCTCCAACGCGCTGGGGGCTGCGACAGGTTTCCGTTTCGCCTTCATTTTGGCAGCGCGTTTGAGGTCTTCGTCGGTGCGGACGGACATATAACGAATGATGGAATCGTTGACACGCAGACGGCGTTCGACCTCGGCAATTTCGTGACCATTGCCTTCGATGTGAACCAGCGTGTAAATGCCTTCGTCAAACTTATCAATTCGATAGGCGAGTTTGCGGCGGCCCCAGGGTTCGACCTTGACGACCTTGCCGCCGCGATCCGTTACGGCGTGTTCGATTTGGGAAGTGAGTTTGCTTATATCTTCGTCGGTGGAGTTTGGCGAAGATATGAACATGAGTTCGTATGTTCTCAAGTTAATCCTCCTTGTGGATTTAATAGCCTGCCAGCCCATAGCCGACAGGCAAGGAGAGGCAGAAATCTAAACGATGAATTTCTCTTTCAGCAACTTATCATTCAGCCTTCATCATTCAGCCTATGCCTGTTGGTTGTATTTCGACATCGCTTCTGCAATGCCTTTTGTCAAAATAACTTCGATGGCGTCTGCCGCCAGCTCTACCATTTTGGAGAGCGTATCTCTATCTTTTTTCGGAAATTCAGCCAGAACGAATTCCGAGGCATCTCCGATAGGGTGATCCGGCGCAATGCCCAATCTCAGTCGCGGGAACTCCTGCGTTCCCAGCTTGGCAATCACGGATTTCAACCCGTTCTGCCCGCCTGCGCTTCCTTTGGGACGAATTCGCAAGCTGCCAAAAGGCAATGCCAGATCATCGGTAATCAACAGAATCCTGGAAAGATCGGCAATCTCGTATTTCTGCTTCAATGACGCAACGGCAGAACCACTCAAATTCATGAATGTCTGCGGCTTGGCGATCAGAGCCTGTTGGCCGCCGACGGAGATTTTCGCCGTCAAGGCCTGGCATTCAGGCGTTCGGACCATGCGTCCGTTTCTGCGCGCCAGTTCGTCAATGACCAGGAATCCGCAATTGTGTCGCGTCAATTCGTATTTCGCGCCCGGATTGCCCAAGCCAACGATCAACCACATACAGTCGCAAAGCGCCGTTCGTTACCGGCATTCGCCAATTATTTCTTCTCGTCTTCGCCTTTGCCCTTCTTGATGACTTCAGGCTCGGCGGCTGCGGCGCCTTCAACAGGCTCTTCCGCCTTCGGAGAAACGACGGTCGCCAAAACGGTTTCAGGATCGTCCAGCAATTCGATCTTATCGCCCAGTTTCAAATCCTTCACGCTCAGGTGATCGCCAAGTCCCAAACTGGTCACGTCCACTTCGATGACAGCCGGAATGTCCGTCGGCAGACAACGAATTTCCAGGGTGTGAGTTGGAACGTCCAAAATGCCGCCGAAATTTTTGACTCCGTCGGCTTCGCCGACGATTTTGATCGGCACGTCAAACTTGGCTTTTTCGGTCAGGGAAATACGCATCAAATCGGCGTGAACCAGAAAGCCCTTGATCGGGTCAATCTGCACATCGGCGATTTTGACTGGGCCAGCAACGCCTTCGACATCCAGCGTGAAAATGACATTGCGTCCGTGATGACGAATCAGCGCTGCGAACTCGCGCTTGGTGACCGTCGCGCTGGTGGCTTCCTGGCCGCCACCATACACAGTTACCGGAACCAGATTGTCAGCCCGCAACCGGCGAGAAGCGTTTTTGCCACGCTCCGTGCGATTTTTAGCGCTCAGGGAAATACTGTTATCGAAGCTCATAACTCTCCTTCAGATGAGTTCAACTCTCAAAAAAACTAGATAAACAACCGGCTGACCGAACTTTCCTCGTGAATTGACTTGATTGCTTCGGCCAGCAGCGGCGCAATGCTCAGATATTCAAACCTGGACGGCGCGCATTCTTCTTTCGGCGGCATCGAATTGGTCGTAATCACCCGTTCCAATGGCGAATTGCAAATGCGCTCAATGGCATTGCCGGAAAGAACCGCATGCACACAACTTGTCAAAATCTTCAGCGCGCCTTTTTTGTGGAGGGCTTCGGCGACTTTCGTCAGCGTTCCGGCGGTATCCACCATATCGTCAACGATCAAGGCATTACGTCCTTCGACATTGCCTACGACATGCATGACCTCCGCTTCGGAATGTCCCGGCTGCGATTTGTCGCGCCGCTTATCCACAATCGCAAAATCGGCATTCAATCGTTTTGCGTAAGCTCTGGCGCGTTCGGCTCCTCCAGGATCGGGAGCGACAACCACCAAATCTTCAATCGGGTTGTTGTCGAAATAATCAATCATGACCGGAGCCGCAAACAGATGATCCACCGGGATGTCAAAAAAACCTTGAATCTGCGGCGCATGCAGATCAACCGCCAAAACTCGATTGGCTCCGGCGGTGGTGATCAGATTGGCCACTAACCTTGCCGAAATCGGAATGCGCGGGCGGTCTTTTTTATCACCGCGCGCGTAACCGTAATAAGGAATCACCGCCGTAATCCGGTCAGCCGACGAACGCCGAAAGGCGTCAATCATTATCAGCAATTCCATCAGGTGCGAATCAACCGGCGGACAGGTGGATTGCACGATGAACACGTCTCCGCCACGGACATTTTCCAGAATCTGGAAATTGAATTCCCCGTCAGGAAAGCGTGTTGTGTTGGCTCGGCCCAGTTCGATTCCCAAATACTGGCAGATTTCTTCGGCCAGCGAGCGATGGGCGTTGCCCGAAAAGATTTGAAGGCTTTTCACGGCTCTCTATAAATAACAATGAGTGCCGAGAATTGACAGAGTGATTGATTTGGTTCGTCGCTCTTTAACTCAATCCCCAGCACTCATCGTTGGCATTGTGGCTGGGGAGGTAGGATTCGAACCTACGAATGGCGGCTCCAAAGGCCGCTGCCTTACCACTTGGCGACTCCCCAGCAAACTCGTTATTGCGATCTTGAAAAATTACGAATTGAGTCGCGCAAGAAATCCTTGCGAGAAACTCCCACGATGTCTGCATCGGATTTTTTCCGCCAGCGAACGGCGAGCTTTCCCAATAGCTCAAGCCTGAAGATTCGCCAACGCTTGTCTGTAAACCGCTTGATACTCATCACGACCCAGCGTGCGCGCCGGAGCGCACCACCAGCCGTGTTGACTCAATTCGCGTTGCGCGCCGTTGCGCGCCTCATCGCTGTCAAAGATCGCAAAGATTGTCGAGCCGCTCCCCGACATCAACACCCCACTTGCGCCTGCTCTCAGCAACTGCTGCTTGATTTCGCCGAGCAGTCCGTGACGAGCAAGAACCGGAATTTCCAGATCATTTTTCAGCCTGATTTGCCCGTCTTGAGGTGTTATGGCCGCGTAGGCAGCCTCGAAAGAAGTCGGCATCTTATGGATGGCATTGTGGTTTGTCAACTCAGGCGGCAAAGCGTCGTAAACTTCTCGCGTCGAAACCAGAATTCCGGCATTCACCAACAGCAAATGCTCAGCAGGGATGTCAGCCAGCGGATAAATTTCGTCTCCGCGTCCAACGCCCAGACAGGTTCCGCCGACAAAGAAAAACGGCACGTCGGCGCCGAGTTTTGCGCCGAGCTCAAACAAATCGCGCGGCGTCAGGTTTATCTGCCAGAGCTTCTGCAAAGCCAGAAACGTCACCGCAGCATTTCCGCTGCCTCCGCCCAATCCGGCAGCCGTCGGAATGTGTTTGCGAATCGTCACGCGAATTCCTTTGGTGACGCCCGTGAAACCGGCGAACATCTTCGCCGCCCGATGCACCAGATTCGTTTCGTCGCATGGCACATCCGGGTGATCGCAAACAATTTCAATTCCCTGCTCCAACAGCTCAAAGATCAGTTCATCGGCGACGCTGACCGTTTGCAGCAGTGTACGCAATTCGTGATAGCCATCCGGGCGCCTGCCCAGAATCTCCAAAGTCCAATTGATTTTGGCGTAGGAAGGAAGAACCAGCTTCATGTTCGAGTAAATGCTTATCGCTCGCCTTTCAGTTTCACCTTGATGCGCGCAATTTCGTCGTCTTCAAGCGAAAGCTCCAGAGCTTTTTCCCAGTTACGCCGGGCTTCTGCGACGCGACCGAGTTTTTGCAGCACGTCGCCCAGGTGTTCGCGGATGGTGGCGCTGCGGCGCGAATAGATCAGTGCTTTTTCCAAAACCTCGCGCGCTTTTTCGGCATTGCCGAGCTTGAAATGCGCCCAGCCCAGACTGTCGAGAAAACTGCCATTTACGGGTTCGATGGCGATGGCCTGTTCGATCAGCCGCAGAGCCTCAGTGTAGCGATCTGTGCGTTCCAGCAGAAAATATCCCAGATTGTTCATCGCCGTGGCATTGTCCGGGTATTGTTTCAACAAATCGCGCAAGCCACTTTCAGCGGCTTCAAACCGACCGGCTTTTTCCAGAATCGAACTCAACTGAATGACGGCTTCAGGGTCTTCTGGGTTCAACGCGATGGATTTGCGCGTAACTTCTTCGGCTTCTTTCAGCTTGCCGTGTTGCAAATACACTCCGCCAAGCAACAAATAGATTCCCGCATCTTCAGGATCATTGTCGGCGTGACCTTTAGTCATGTTGCGCAGCAATTCGGCGCTTTCCGTCACGCGGTTCAGATCGCTCAGGATCAAAGCTTCGGTGAATTGCAACGAACGATCATCCGGGTAACGGCGGGCAGCCGCGCGCGCCAATTCCAGCGCTTCACGATTTTTTCCGTCTTCGCGCAACCCTTCAATGAGAATCAGTTCGACAATCGGATTGTGTTCGTCAATCAACCGCCGCGTGCGAGTCAACAGGCTCTGAAGCCTGGACTGACTGCCAAGCTGCCGAAACACTTTGGCCAGCCGATGAACGATTTCGTTGAACAAAGGCGTATTGGCCGGCGTCAACACGCCTTTGGCGGTATAACGTTCAAAGGCCGATTCGTATTGCGCAATCGCGTCGTCGTTGCGTCCCAGTTCTTCATAAGTTTGCGCCAGTTCCAATATCAAATCCGTCCTGGGTTCGGACTCGACTTTGGACAAAGCGGTTTTCAGTGTTTCGATAGCCGGAACACGCTGTCCGGCTCTGCGCTGAGCAATGGCCAGCAATCCGTAAGCGCTCAGATTGGTCGGATCAAGTTGTGCGTATTCGCGCATGCGGTCAATTGCTTCGGCATACCGCCCCGCGCGAATCAACGCCGAGCCATAACCGAGCAACAATCCAGAACTGTTCGCCGACTTGAACAACTGGCCCAGAATCCGCACTTCATCGTCATTGGTTCCGGCCACGCGCAAGATACCAACCAGATTGCGACTGTAATCGTTATCGTCCGGATTCATCTCATAAGCGCGCCGTGCGGCGTTGATGGCTTCACGGTTTTTGTTCTGGCTCAGGTAAAGCTGTGAAAGCTGATAATAAGCTCGATCCGGCGACAGTTCGGCGCTCATCAACGATTGGAAGAAAAACTGATCCGTGGGCACAGGCGCGCCCGCCCATTTTTCCAAGGCGTGAATCTGTTTTTCGGGCTGGTTTCGCAGCGCATACAACTCCGCCAGAAACGCCCAGGCTTCGGCGTTTTTCGGGTCGAGTTCGGCGACTTTTTCATACGCCGCGGCAGCTCGTTCAAGCGACAAGGCGCGGGGACTGGTTTCGCCTTTGACGGCGAAAATTCTCAACCGTGCCAGCAATATGTGACCGTTGACATTGGCAGGATCGAGCCGGATTGCTTCCTGCGCTTCGCGCTCGGCTTGCAGATTCTGTGACAAATAAAAGAAATACAGTTCACCGAGGTCTACGTGAGGTTCGGCGGCGGTCGGGTCCAATCGAATGGTTTCCTGCAACGCGCGGATGGATTCTTCCAGCAATTGACGACTGCGCGTTCGCTGAGCTTCGCCTTTCAAACGTTGCGCTTCGAAGTATTTGAAATGCGCTTCCTGCCGTCGTTTCGATTCCGAGACCGCGTCCACTTGCGGCAACGTCGCCGGTTGAGCCAGGACTGCCAGTCCACAGCCAAGCACAATCACCAGACTCAATTGCGAGAACATCAACCTGGCAATCTTGTTACTCAAAACATCTCCTCGACCAGCCAACGAAAAAGATTCGATGAATTCATCTGGCAACCTGCGCCGCAGCGCTGGTTTGCAGATTTGCGCTGAATGCGACGGCGCGTTCCCATTCTTTGCGGCGCGGGAAGTTGTACGCCAGCAAAAACAAACTGACGGCTCCCAATCGCAAACAGTATTGGTAATCCGCCGTCAACAGATACAACATCAATCCGCCAATCGCAGCGATTTCAGCCAACGCGCAAATCACCATCGTCACCATAAACAAATGCTGCAACGTGGCCTGCACTCCGCGATGAATCGCCGGGCGAATCATCATGTTGGACAACAAAAATCGTCTCAGGATGACAACCACCAAACCCAACACAATTGCCGCCGAATAAACCGGCTGCTGCCAGCGCTCGCTGCCGGGCATGATTTCTCTCGGCGTAAGGAAATTGGCAATCAGCATGTAAACCAGAACTGAAAAGCCAAACACCATCACGATAATCACCGCTGTCCTGTAGCGTTGAGCGAGCGTTTTTTGATTTTCAACTGAAAGATATTCCATAGAGCAGTTTCCAGCCTTTAGTTTCCAGTTCAAGCCCCAGAGCATTGCCTGTCTCGAATAGTAAAACCGGAAACTCATTCAGTAGGTGTTTTCAAGGTTCCGTTTTCGATCACCAGATCGTCTTTGGTGTGCCTTTTGCCGTCGGGGCCGGCAGAACTCAAGCGATAGTTCGACGACGACCCTTTGTATTCAAACTCTTTTCCCCACAGATCGAATCGCGGAGCCGCAGACAAATATCGCGGCGATAAAAAATCCAACAACTCTTCGATTTCATCGGTATCGGCAAACTGTCCGCGTTCTTTGTGATACGCCGTCAGCCCTTCGGCCAACTTCATGAGCAAGGTCGTGGTTCGCCTAGCCTTTTCGCGCGTGATGGCTTCTTCGATCAACTCGAACGATTCCCATTGCCGGTCGCCCAACCTGACTTCGGCGATTTGCCATCCGTCTTTTCCCTTGTTGACGCGAAAGGCGGTTTCGATCTGCGCTTCGACGATTGCGCCGCCACCGATTCCAGCTTCGACTTTTTTGATCTGAACCTGACCTTTTGACAGATTGGCTCCGGCCAGACGCTGCAACAATTCACGCGCCTGCTTGACGCTGAGCGTGTCCGCCGCCATTCCGGCAACCCAGATTCCGCCAAGAAACGACAGAGCAATAGCCGCCAACCACACAAGTTTCCGAGACTTCACAATTGATTTCATAAGGGCCTCGATTCAGGAATTGATCCGGTTTGGATTCGCGGCGGATGGTAACAGAAGCCGCCGACCAACCGCCAGTTACGATTTGTTCGGAAACACCGGTTGCGTCCAGGCCATTTTGCCGTTCGATTCGATGACACGAGCGCGAACATACATTTCGTCGCCTTTGAAAGTATAAGTCGCCGGATTGGTCGTCACTTCTTTCAGCGTCTTGCCCGATTGGCCGATGAATTGCACAACGTATTTGCTGGTTGCGGGCTGTTCGGCAATGGTGACGACGATTTCCTTTTTGCTGGCCTGATAATCGCGCAAAGTGACGCCGGTCGAAGCGTAAAAGTCGCCGCGTTCCATCGCCTGCAAAATGTCCGTCGCAGTCAGTTGTTCGGCGCGCACCATCACCCAGCCGAATCCGGGGCGAGCTTTGGTGCGGTCTTCCGGCGTTTTGAAATTGTGAGCGTCGTCCACGGCAATGCCATACAGCGCCAACCCGCTGGAAAGAATGTCGTCCCACATCGCTTCCAATCCCGGCTGGCCGCCGCCGCCGATGTTGTTAACCGTCGGATGACCGTTATAAATCTCGAACAGCTTCAGATTCTTGATCCGCTTCAGATCGTCGGCGGTAATTGACCAGTTGAAGTTCGGATGATTGACGTGCGGAACGCCAGCGACTTTGCGAATGGCGTTGACGTTGTTTTGTATGGTTTCAGCAACGCTGGCGCCGCCTGTGGGTTTGACCAGTTCGCGCAGATTCAATCCGTTGATGTGAATGTCTTTCTTTTCAAATTTGTCGGTGACTTCTTCGCCCGGAATCAACAGAAACTTTTCCGTCGCGCCAAACACCGAATTCAAACCGCTGACATCCGTCAGAAAGTTGTGATCGGACAAGACCAGAAAGTTGTATTTGTTTTCCCTGTACCAGCGAACGACTTCGTCGGGCGTCGAATCACCGTCGCTGTTGACGGTGTGCGTATGCGTATTGCCTTTGTACCAGTTCAGTTTCTTTTCCTGAGCCACCAGGTCAGGAAAAACAATGGCGACGACTGCCACGACGGCGAGAATGAACATCACGAACACGCGAGATTTAAGCATTGCGATTTTCCTATTGATTCGCCCAATCCGGGCCTTTGAACCTGATTCTTTCGCGCAAGCCATACCACAAAGCCAGCGCCAGCGTCACGACGAGAATTGATTTCCAGGTGCGCGCATCCGCCAGACACAAAATGACGCACAGAAAGATGACCCACAGAATTGCCACGACGTTCAACGCGCGGCTGTACCTGCCCAGATGCCAGGGACCGCGCTCCAGCTTCGATCCGCTGCGCCAATGCAACCAGACCGGCAGAATGTAGGAGATGTACAAACCAATCGTGCTGATGGCGGTGACGACGGCATAAGCTCCGCTGTAAACCGCCGCCGCAAACGCCGCGATTGCGCACAGCCAGATGGCCGGAGCCGGAGTCAGGTGTTTCGGGCTGACGTGGCGCCAGACGTTGGAAACCGGCATGCCTTCGTCCCGGGCAAAGGCATACATCACCCGCGAAGACCACGTCACTGCCGACAATCCGCAAAACCACATGGCCATTGCCGCCAGAGCCGAAAACGCGCTGCCCGCCCTTTCGCCCAGAGCGCCCACCAGAATCGTCACCACTTCTGGCGGATTGCCCAACACAGATGGAATATCTTTGATCGAAAGCGTCAACGCGATCAGCAACAAATAACCGACAATGCTGGAAACCACGACCGCCATGACCATTCCCCACGGAGCGCGGCGGCGCGGGTCAACCGTTTCTTCGGACACGCTGGCCGAAGCGTCGTAGCCGGTGAAAGTCCACATGGCCTGCAACAATCCGATGATGAACGCCCACCAGTAAGGCCAGCCGTTTTCATTGCTGGTGATGCGCGCGAAGAAAAAGCTGGCGGGTTGTTTCGGCGCAAACAGCAGCAGCGCACCGACGATGACAATCACGCCTATGATATGCACCGTGACGCTGAAATCGTTCAGCCACGAAACCAGTCGAATGCCAAAATGATTGATCAGCGCGTGCGAAAGCAGAATCGCTCCATAAACCAGCAGCAAATTGTTCGTCGTGGATTCCAAACCGAGCAGCGGCGTGACAAACGTCGCGCAGCCGTAATCAATGCCGGCAATGGCGGCGATTTGCCCGACGATGTTGAACCACGCCGTGAACCAACCCCAACC
This sequence comes from uncultured Heliomicrobium sp., assembly GCA_964470555.1. Taxonomy (GTDB): domain Bacteria; phylum Acidobacteriota; class Blastocatellia; order RBC074; family RBC074; genus RBC074. The sequence continues at coordinate 96,595 of CAYYDG010000009.1, read as the reverse complement.
TTTGCCGCCGAGTTTGCACGACCAGTGATACATCGCGCCAGAAGTCGGCAACGCCGAAGCCAGTTCCGCCATGCTGCACACCACCGCCAACGTAAACAGCGTCACCAGCGGCCAACCCAGTGCCATTTGCGCCGGGCCGCCCATTTTCAAACCATGACCGTAAAGCGTCACGGCTCCGGTCAGAATGGAAATGATCGAAAAGGAAATGGCGAAGTTGGAAAAGCCGCCCATAGTGCGGAACAGTTCCTGGGCGTACCCAAGTTTGCCTAGTTCCTGCGCATCTTCGCGCGCATTGTGCCGCAAGTCATTGGTCATAAGGTTTTGGATTCGTATGTTTCCTTCGATTGCGATTGAACAGCCGTTGTCGGCATTATCTGGCCGCGAACCCGGAAGTCAAATTTCCAGTGCGCGAATCAGTCCGGCTGTGGTAAAACTGCGCTTCATTAGAACTGTCTGCGCCCCCTTCATCATTCAAAATCAACCATTGACTCGATTCCAGATCATGCGAACCAAATTTTCCCGTTCCGTTTCCGCCATGCTGATTGGCCTTTTGGCTTTTTCTTCGATTGAGCTTCAACCAGCCTTTTCCCAATCGCAAACTTCCAACGCGACCTTGCCGACGACTTCACCATCGGCTGTGGGAATGTCGCCGACTCAGTTGTTCAACATTGACACCATCGTCGAAGCCGAAATCGCCAAAAAGCAATTGCCCGGCGCAGTTGTGCTGGTCGGTCGGCAAGGCAAGATCGTCTGGCGACGCGCTTACGGCAATCGCGCGCTGGAACCTCAAATCGAACCGATGACGACCGACACGATTTTCGATCTGGCTTCGCTGACCAAAGTCGTGGCCACGGCGACTTCGGTCATGATTCTGGTCGAACGCGGTTTGATTCGATTGGGCGATCCGGTTGCGCGTTACATTCCCGAATTCGCCGAAAACGGCAAACGCGCCATCACCGTCGAACATTTGCTGGTGCATCGGTCAGGATTGATCGCCGACAACGACATACGCGATTACGAACAAGGGCCGGAAAAAGCGATTGAAAACATCTGGCGACTGGCTCCGCTCAACGAAGTCGGATCGAAGATGATTTATTCCGACGTGAATTTCATCGTGCTGGCCGAATTGGTCAAACGCATCAGCGGTAAACCGATTGACCAGTTCGCGCGCGAAAATATCTTTGAGCCGTTGGGCATGAAAGACACCGGGTTCAATCCGCTGGAACGACTGAGCGCGACGTTGAAACCGCGTATCGCTCCAACCGAAAAGCGCGGCGGCGCGGATCAAAATCGCAGCCGCGAAGGCGCAGCACGCGAAGGTGAAGTTGTCGCGAAAGAAAGCGAACGATGGATGCGCGGCGAAGTTCACGATCCGCGTTCGTACTTGCTGGGCGGAGTCGCCGGTCATGCCGGATTGTTTTCTTCGGCAGACGATCTGGCGATTTATTGCCAGATGATTTTGAACGGCGGCGAATATCAAAGCCGACGGATTCTCAGCCCAATGGGAGTTCAGCGAATGACTGAACCGCGCCCTTCGGCTGGAAACGCCAGCGACGGCAACGCGCGCGGATTGGGTTGGGATGTGTATTCCGGCTTTTCGGCGAATCGCGGCGATTTGTTTCCGATTGGCAGTTTCGGCCACACAGGATTCACCGGAACCGGTTTGTGGCTTGATCCCGCCAACGAAACCTTTGTTGTGTTTCTGAGCAATCGCGTTCATCCAAAACTCGATTCCAAAAAACCTGCTGATGTCAGCTCGTTGCGTGGCCGAGTTGCTTCTGTGGTTGCGGCTTCGATTCTCGCTCCATCATCAGGTAAATCAGGCGATAGACCTGTTGCGACATTGACTACCAACTCAGGCGCTGCGTCGCTCCGTCCCTCCATCTCTCAATCGGCTGAAGCCTTGAATGGAATTGACGTGCTCAAACGCGATGGCTTCGCCTTGCTCAAAGGCAAACGCGTCGGCCTGATCACCAACCACACTGGCCGAGACCGCGACGGCAATCCGACGATTGATGTTTTGTTCAAAGCTCCTGACGTGAAACTGGTCGCGCTGTTTTCGCCGGAACACGGCATTCGTGGCGCGCTGGATCAGGAAAAGATCACCAACACGACCGACGAAAAAACGGGCTTGCCAGTCTTCAGCTTGTATGGCGAAACTCGAAAACCGACGGCGGAAATGCTCAAAGACATTGATGCGCTGGTGTTCGACATTCAGGACATCGGCGCGCGGTTTTACACCTACATTTCGACGATGGGTTTGGCGTTGGAAGAAGCCGCCAAAAACGGCAAGACTTTCGTCGTGCTTGATCGCGTCAATCCGATTAACGGCGTGAACGTCGAAGGCCCGCTGGCCGATGGCGACAAACTGTCGTTCATCGCGCATCACCAGATTCCGGTTCGACACGGAATGACGGTCGGCGAATTGGCGCAACTTTTCAACAAAGAGCGCAACATCAACGCGAACCTGCAAATCGTTCGCGTCGAAGATTGGCGACGCGCGCAATACTTCGACGAAACCGGCCTGACCTGGATCAATCCTTCACCGAATATGCGCAGCCTGACGCAGGCGACTTTGTATCCGGGTGTTTGCCTGCTGGAACCGACCAATGTTTCCGTAGGCCGTGGAACCGACACGCCGTTTGAGTTGGTCGGCGCCCCGTGGATTGACGGGCGCAAACTGGCCGAAGCCTTGAATGCCGCAAACTTGCCCGGCGTGCGATTTGTGCCAGTGCGTTTCACGCCGAAAGCCAGCGTTCACAAAGACGCTGAATGCGGCGGCGTGAACATCGTCATCACCGACCGCGCCAGTTTCGAACCGGTGTTGATGGGAATGGAAATGGCGGTGCAGTTGAAAAAACTGTTTGGAAAAGATTTCGCTGTGGATCGGTTCAACCGCTTGCTGGTCAGCCAAAAAATCTACGACGCATTTCGACAGGGTTCGGACGCGCGCGCGTTGCGGCAACTATGGGAAACGGAACTGGACGGATTCCGCGCCATCCGGCAACGTTATTTGATGTACTGACGTTCTTTGAACTGAAGCGATGATGAGCGGAACTGGCGACAAAAAACCTTACGATACGGCTTTCAAGGGCCTGGCCGACGAAGACCCTGTAGCATTGTTGCGGTTGGTCGGAGCTTTGCCGGAAGGCGCAACCGTCAAACCGTTGCCGCGCGAAATGACGGCTCCGGCATTGTTTGCCGATCAACCTTACGAAGTGACGAGCGAGACGGAACATTTTGTCGCTCATCTGGAAGCGCAGACGTTTTACGCCAACGACGTACCTTTGCGCGTCGTCAAATATGAGGCGATCATCTGGATCAATACGGGGTTGCCGGTTCGCAGCTTCGTATTGGTTCTGTCGCCCCGCGGAATGCCGGACGCGGTTCCGACTGAATTCACGGTTGAAGCCGACGGATTGACATTGACCGCCAGATTTCACGTCATCAGACTTTGGGAAATTGACGCGCAATGGGCGCTGGCAATGAACAGCGAAAGCCTGCTGCCATTCGTTTCGCTGATGAAAGGCGGCGAATCCGCGCTGACTGAAAGTTCAAAAGCATTGTCGCAAATCGCCGATGTCCCGCGACGACTCGAACTGGCGTTGCATTTTTTCGTTCTCGGCGCTTTGCGGTATCCTGCCGATTACGTTCTTGAAATGATTGAGAGGTACGGTATGTTTCCATTACAACAGCTGAAAGATTCTCCCGGTTATCAATTCATTCTTGCCCAAGGGGTCGAGGAAGGCATCGAAAAAGGCATCGAGAAAGGCATCGAAAAAGGCGTAGAAAAAGGACGCCAGGCAATTGAAGAAGTTTTACTCGGACTGATTGAAAAGAAATTTCCGGGACTCGAACTCAAGGCGGAAATTGATTGCGTTCGTGACCTGGAGGCATTGAAGCAACTCTGCGTCAACCTGGATCAGTTTGCCGATGTCGAAGAATTGCGCGCCAGGGTAGAGGAACTGGCGACAAAGAACTGACTGTTCCACCACGTAACTTACGATGAGACGAGCCGTATCCATCATTGTCGCCTATCTGATTTTGCTGTTGACGGCATTGCTGCCGGCGCAGAAAACGGCTGCGCCTACACCGACGTTGCCGCCTCCGCAACGAACCGAAACCGGATTGGTCAACGCCGCGCCTGTGCAGGACATTTCGCCTTACGAAGTCCGCGCGCTGTGGGTGGTGCGTCACACCATGACATCGCCTCAATCAGTCAAGGAAATGGTTGCGCGCGCCAAAACCAACGGTTTCACAGACCTGATCGTTCAGGTTCGAGGCCGAGGCGATGCTTATTACAATTCGCGCATCGAACCGCGCGCCGATGAGTTGTTCGGCCAACCCGCCGAATTCGACCCGCTGGCGTTGACACTGGACGAAGCGCATCGCATAGGGATTCGCGTCCACGCCTGGATCAACATTTACGTCGTCGCCAACATCGAAACCCTGCCGGAATCGAAAGAGCATCTGATTTACCAGCATCCTGACTGGCTGATGGTTCCGCGCGAAATCGCCAAGGAATTGTTGACGGTTGATCCGAAATCGCCCGAATACCTGAAACGACTGGTCGAATTCACCCGCAACAACCGAACCGAACTCGAAGGTTTGTACACGTCTCCGGCACATCCGGCGGTCAAGGAAAACCTGATCAAAATCTGGCTGGACGTTGCCGAACGGTATGCCGTGGACGGATTGCATTTCGATTACGTGCGTTATCCCAACACCAATTTCGATTACAGCCGTACAGCGCTGGAAAGTTTCCGCAGCGAAGTCGAACGAACGCTCAGCGAAGAAACCCGCGCCGAACTGGCCGCGCAATTCGAACTTGATCCGATGGTTTACGCCGTCAACTTCCCGGATCAATTTGCCGATTTTCAGCGACGGCAAGTCACGGATTTGGTCGAACGTGTTTACAAGGGCGTCAAAGCCGTCAAACCGCACGCCATCATTTCCGCCGCTGTGTTCGCCAACGACGAAGATGCGGCTCGTTCCAAATTTCAGGATTGGCGGCAATGGATGCGGCTGGGCTGGTTGGATGTCGCCTGCCCAATGGCCTACACGACGGACACCGAAGCCTTTCGCAGGCAAATCAACAACGCCGTCAAGCTGGCTTCCGGCAAACAGATTTGGGCGGGCATCGGCGGTTACAAACAATCTGCCGATAGTTCCATCGAAAAAATCAAAGTTTCGCGCGAACTCGGCGCGCAAGGCTTCGCGCTGTTTTCCTACGACAGTTCGGTCAAGGCTTCGCCCGAATTCAACCCCAGGGCCAATTACCTGGAACAACTCCGCGAAGCCTGGTTGCCGACAATGCCAAGATTGTTGGCGCAATGATTCACTGTTTTCTGCAAGGAGATTATGAAGTTCGTAGCCATATTGATCGTCCTGTGGTTTTTCGTCGCGCCAGCATTGGCGCAAACCGTCACTCCGGCCAAATCGCCCGGAGAAATTGCCCGCGAACAAGGACAGGCCGTCGTCATCGTCGAGGCGTTGGACGACCGCGGCAGCGTCATCGGACAAGGCAGCGGATTCATCGTCACGCCCAACGGAGCCATCGTCAGCAATCTTCATGTCGTACAGGGCGCGGCGATGTTGCGCGTCAAGCTGGCCAATGGCGATGTTTATAAAACCGCCGACCTGGTGGACGTGGACGATGTCAAAGACATCGCCATCATCAAAATCAAAGGCTTCAAGTTGCCGACCGTGACGCTAGGCGATTCCGACAAAACCGAAACCGGCGACAGCGTCGTCGCCATCAGCAGTCCAGAAGGGCTGGTCAATTCACTGACCACGGGCGTCATCAGCGGCGTTCGCCGGTTGGAAACACATCGCGTCTTTCAAATCACCGCGCCCATCAGCCGAGGCAGCAGCGGCGGCGCACTGTTCAATTCCAGCGGCGAAGTCATAGGCGTGGTGACCTCTTTGCTGAAAAGTGGACAAAACATCAATTTCGCCGTGCCGATCAATTACTCGCGCGGCATGATCGGCGATCAGGCGACGATTACGCTGGCCAAATTGCAGCCACCGCCGAAGCCCGAACCGGAAAACAAAACCGAAGACATTTACAACACAGACCAGCCGATTCAGAGCCAGATTGTCACAGCCAATCGCGGCAAGCTGGGATTGACCGAGCAGGAGCCTGTGTTCGTTCGTCCCGATGAGGCGCTGGCATTGTTTTATCGTCTGGTTGCCGGCATCGGCCTCATCAACTTCAAGGAAATCGGCGAACTGACTCGCACGGCTGCGCTGGTCAAAACCGGCGATTCCGACGAAGCCGAAGAGTTCACGATCAAATATCTGAGTTTTCGATCCGGTCTGGCAATGAACTTTGCCAAACCGGATCGGTTGCTGACCGGCGTGGAATTGCTTGTCACCTGGTCGGTCGAAGATTTGAAAAACACCTTTGGCGATAAATTCAAAAAACGCACCGTCAACAAACAACAAGTTCTGGATTTCGGCAGATTGCCCGGCGGCCAACACTTGATTGCCATGATGGACGGCAACGGAAATGTGCGTTCAATCAAATTTACCAAAGCGAAATAAACACTCACCTCAACAGGAGATCCCCTTTGAATCAGCCCTCCAACGAACTGCGCGGTGTTTTGACTCTCGAACAATTGCAACAGGCGGTCGCCGACGAACGGATTGAAACCGTGATTGTCGGCTTCACAGATCATTACGGACGACTGGTCGGTAAACGTTACGACGCCGAAATGTTTGTGGACGACACCATCACACACGGCACTCACGGATGCGATTACCTGCTGACGGTGGATATGGAAATGGAGCCTGTGCCCGGTTACAAATTCGCCAACTGGGAATTGGGTTACGGCGATTTTCACCTGGTTCCCGATCTGGCGACGTTGCGCGTGGCAAGCTGGCTGGACAAAACCGCGATAGTTTTATGCGATGTTGAAAACGAAAAGACTCATTCGCTGGTCGGCATCGCGCCGCGTTCAATCCTGAAAAAACAAATTGCCGCCGCGCGCAATCTGGGGTTTGAAAGTTTCGCCGCATCGGAGTTGGAGTATTACCTGTTTGAAAACAGTTACCGCCAGGCCAACGAACAAGGGTTTCAAATGCTGACGCCCGCCGGTTGGTATCTGGAGGATTACCACATTCTGCAAGGCACTCGAACGGAAGCCTTCACCGCCGCCGCGCGCCGCCATCTGAAACATTCCGGCGTGCCGGTTGAAAACTCAAAAGGCGAATGGGGCCTAGGCCAGCACGAACTCAACGTGCGTTACGCTGAAGCGCTGGAAATGGCCGACCGCCATGTTGTTTACAAACAATGTTTGAAGGAAATCGCCGATGCGATGGGTTTGAGCGTGACGTTTATGGCCAAGTTCGATCAATTGCGCGCCGGTTCCAGTTGTCACATTCATTTCAGTTTGTGGCGCGATGGAAAAAACGCCTTTGCCGGAGACAAACAGTTCGGCCCGGTCAAATGTACCGATGAGTTTCGTTGGTTTCTGGGCGGATGGATGGCGCACGTTTACGACGTGATGCCGTTTTATGCGCCAACCGTCAATTCGTACAAACGCTTTGTGGACGGTTCGTGGGCGCCGACGCGGCTGGCCTGGAGTTACGACAATCGCACCGGAGGATTTCGTGTCGTCGGCAGTGGCAACAGTTTGCGCATCGAATGCCGCATTCCCGGAGCCGACGCCAATCCGTATCTGGCGTTTGCGGCTTCGCTGGCTTCGGGATTGGATGGCATCGCCAACAAGATCGAACCGCCCGAATGTTTCACCGGCGACATTTACGCAGCTAAATCGCTGCCGCGAGTTCCCTACACACTGGCCGAAGCCACAGACAAATTCGAAGCCAGCGACTTCGCCAAGCGCGCGTTTGGCGATGACGTAGTCGAACATTACACGCACTTTTTCCGCACTGAACAATCCGCGTTTCAGTCAGCCGTGACTGATTGGGAACGCAAACGTTATTTTGAAAGGATTTGACTCACAATCAATGCGATTGAAAAACAAAGTTGCACTCATCACCGGAGCTTCGAGCGGCATTGGCCGCGAAGCGGCTCTGTTATTTGCCAAAGAAGGCGCGGCGGTCATTTGCGTAGACGTCAACGATACCGAAGGCCAGGAAACCGTCAGTCTGATTCAAGCGGCGCGCGGCAATGCGGCTTACGTTCACGCCGACGTGTCCAACGCTGCCGACTGCGAGCAGATGGTCGCTTTCGCCGAAAACGAATTCGGCAAGCTCAACGTGTTGTTCAACAACGCGGGGATCATGCATCACAACGATGACAACGCCGTGACGACCGAAGAATCAATCTGGGATTTGACGATGGACATCAACGCCAAAGGAGTTTTCTTCGGCTGCAAATACGGCATTCCAGCGCTCAAACGCGCAGGCGGCGGTTCGATCATCAACACGGCTTCGTTTGTGGCTGTGTTGGGAGCGGCGACTCCGCAAATCGCCTACACCGCCAGCAAAGGCGCTGTGCTGGCAATGTCGCGCGAACTGGCGATCATTCACGCGCGCGAAAACATTCGCGTCAACGCGCTGTGTCCGGGACCGCTGCGAACTGAATTGTTGATGAGTTATCTGAACACAGACGCCAAGAAACAGCGTCGTCTGGTTCACATTCCGATGGGACGCTTTGGCGAAGCGAAAGAAATTGCTCAGGCCGCGCTGTTTCTGGCATCGGATGAATCGTCGTACATCACCGGCACTGACTTTTTGGTAGACGGCGGCATCACTGCGGCTTACGTGACGCCGGAATAACCTCAGTTTCAACGAAAAACTTTGAAACAGGATGAACAGGATTTTTTTCAGGAAAAACAAGATTCAAACCTGACCGGAACTTCACCGGCCTTGATGATTTTGTAAATCCTGCCGGAAATCCTGGCAATCCTGTTTCAAAGGGTTTTTAGAAATCGGCCATCAGTTTTGCCGTTGCGGAAAAATCTTCGCCAGCGCCCAATCCATCAACCACAACAACACGACTAAAGCAGCGGTGTTCGCCAGCCAGTAAGTCCAGTAACTGCCGAACCAGTCTTTCATCCCGCCATAGGCAAAATGCGCGACGTTGACGTTGGTGTAAGGTCCCGGCACGGTCAGCAATTTGGTGATCTGTTGAAGGATGAGAAAGTAGATCAGCGACGGCAACCAGCTTCCACGTTTCGAGCCGACCACCCACAACGCCAGCATCGCCACCGTACAACCTCCCAGATGCGTGATGACCGAAATCGGCGTGATGCCGCTGTTGAACATATCAATCACCCACGGTGGCAATCCCAGAATCTGCCAGAAAGCCGAAAGGCGAATCAGCCAGGGAATGCGAAAAAAAATGCCGACGGCCATCATCAGGTTCGAGATGTGGCAACTCCACAAAATCTGTTCTGGAGTCTTGGCGACAGAAATGTATTGAATGGCTCGCGCGACAAAAAAGCCCAGCGGCAGCAGAGCCAACCAGCGAAAATTCGTTTTCAGCCAACTCTCTGCCTGCGAACCAGCAGACTGCAACGAGGCGGACTCGGCAGCGTTCATAAGGTGGTTCTCCTTCAAAAGTTATTGAACGTCATTAAATCGGTTGTTCAATTCGATCATTTACCGGGCGCCGGGCGCAAATAGTTTTACGCAAACGTAACCGGTTGTTTATAATCCGAGTCCTCAACAACACACCCGCAGAATTATCTGACGGCGGCTCACCCGGAGCAAAATAATCACGCGGAGACAGTGCAAATGGATAGTCTCGTGCAGTTTTTCTTCAAGCATAAATGGTCTACGTTTGCCAAAGGCGACCTGGGGTTTGCCAACCGGCCTTCATGGTTGATTGTCGTGGTGCTGGCGCTGCTGCTTGGCGCGCTGATTTATTTCCTTTACATCCGACCGGGTTACAAACTCAATTCGCAATCCCGATGGGGCTTGATCGCATTGCGCGCCGGATTGCTGGCGTTGTTGTTCATTATGCTGATGCGTCCGGTAGTCGTTGTTCCATCAATCATTCCTAAGAGCACCAGCGTCGCCGTTCTGGCCGATAACTCGAAAAGCATGACGCTGGCCGACGAAAACAATTTCAGCCGTCTGGATGCAACCAAAGCCTTGTTGGCCGCCGATGGCAAATTCACGCAAGGATTGGCCGACAAATTTCGCACCAGCATTTATGGCTTTTCCAACACCGCCGAAAAAATCAAAGACGCCACCGAATTGAAAGCGGATGGCGCTGCCACCGACGTGGTTTCAGCATTGCGCAGTGCAGTGGCCGAATCCACCGGTTCCCCGCTGTCGGCCATTGTCCTGGTCAGCGACGGCGGAGCGAATACGCCCAAAGATTTGTCGGCAGAGCTTCGCGAGCTTCGCGCGCGCAACATACCGGTCTTTACCATCGGCGTCGGAAATCCTTCGCGCTTCAAGGACGCTGAAACCGTTCGTTTGACCGTGCCGCGCCGCGTGTTGAGCGGTTCCGCCATCATCGCGGAAACGCTGGTACGATTGAGCGGATACGACAACCAGAAAATTTCGCTGGCCGTCAGCGAAAACGGAAAAGCCCTCAAGACGCAGGCCTTCGATGTCAAAAGCGGCGAAGCCCAAAGCCTGACCATCGAATTCACGCCGACTTCAGTCGGCAATCATGTGTACACTTTTGAAGTGAAACCGCTCGACGGCGAAACGACGCTGGATAACAACGCGCTCGACGCGCTGATTGCCGTCACAGACGACAAACCCAAAGTGTTGTATGTCGAAGGCGAGCCGCGATGGGAATACGGTTTTATGCGCAAAGCCGCCACTGCCAAGACGGAAAAGAATCTGACGCTGGTGTCTTCGCTGCGTTCCGCCGATGGCAAGTTTTACCGGCAAGGCGTGGATTCCGGCGCTGAACTCACAACCGGCTTTCCGGCGACGATGGAAGAATTGTTCACTTATCAGGGAATCGTCATCGGCAGTGTCGAAGCCAACTTTTTCAGCTACGACCAATTGCGGCAAATCGAACAATTCGCTTCGCGGCGCGGCGGCGGTGTGATGGCCATCGGCGGCGCGCGTTCGTTCGACGCCGGAAAATATGCGCAAACGCCGATTGCCGATTTGATGCCGCTTTATCTGAACGACACGATTGAAGAGCCGGAAATGCAGATCGTGCAGAATTTCAAAGCGGCATTGACGCAGCGCGGACGCACGCACGCCGTCACGCGATTGAACGAAGACCGCGCCCAGAGCGCCAAAGTCTGGGACGAACTGCCGCCGATTTCCGTTCCCGAAGCGCTGACATCGGCCAAACCCGGCGCTTCGATCATTCTGGAAGCTCGCCACATCACAGACAAAAATCGCGTGCTGCCGTTGCTGGCCGAACAGCGCTATGGACGCGGTCGCACGCTGGCCTTCACCACCAACGATTCGTGGCGCTGGCGCATGGAAGTTTCGTCGCAATACAACTACCACGAAACTTTCTGGCGGCAATTGCTGCGGTATCTGGTCAGCACCACGCCGGGACAGTTTGAAGTCGCCGCTGAACGCGATGTTTATGTTCCCGGCGACGCCATCAGTTTGCGCGGCGAAGTCCACGACAAGAAATTCGAGCCAATCCGCGATGCTCAAGTGACGGCCATCGTCACCAAACCGTCGGGCGCGACGGTCGAATTGCCGTTGAAGATCAATTACAACTCAGGTTCCGGCAACCAGGTGGCCGAAGTCGCCAGCGATTACCGCAGCGAATTGGTCGCCAGCGAAACCGGCACTTACAAAGTGGAAATGACGGCCAAACGCGGCAACGAAACCTTGGGCACGGCACAATCCAGCTTTCTGGTGACGGAACGTTCGCGCGAATTTTTCGACGCCGCGCAAAACGTCGAATTGCTCAAACGAGTCGCCAGCGAAACCGGCGGCAAGTATTACTCGCTGGCCAAAGCCAACGATCTGCTGGACGAAATCACCATGCTCGAAGGCAAAAATTCCGAGCGAGTCAGCAAAGACCTTTGGGATATGCCGATTAATTTCATGCTGCTGGTCGGACTGGCCAGCGCCGAATGGTTTCTGCGAAAACGAAAAGGACTGGCTTAAAGCTCAAGGAGGGTTATATGTCTTTATCTGTTGCGACATCCAAACCAACTTCAATCATGGCGCAGATAGGAACTCTGCCCGCAAATGAACGACGAATCTTGTACGGCGTTACGTGGGCGGAATACCAAAAACTTCTTGATGACCTCGGCGAACATCGAAGCGTGCTGGTTTCTTTTTCGAAGGGGGTGCTGGAAATTATGCCGTTATCACTCGGCCATGAACTTTATAAAGAATCTATTTCTCGCTTTGTCAGCATTTTGATGGAAGAATTGGACATAAATATCCAGCCAGCCGGATCAACGACTCTTCAACTGGAATCTTTAGAAAGCGGCGTGGAGCCGGACACATCTTTTTTTATCCGTCACGCTGATTACATGATCGGCAAAGACACTCATGACTTGCTTGAAGACCCACCGCCTGACCTGGTAGTTGAGATTGATGTGTCACGCCCGCGTTACAGCAAGAAGGAAATCTATGCTCGAATGGGAGTGCCGGAGTTCTGGCAGTACAACGGACAAACTTTCAAAATCTTTGCGCTGGATGAAGATGAATATGTCGAAGTTGACCACAGCCCTTCTTTTCCATTCATTCGCTCCGGCGACCTGGCGGCGTTGCTGGAAAGAAGTAAAACAGAAAACAATCTTTCCACGCTGAAAAGTTTCCGCGAATGGGTGAGAGCCAATAAACCAGCCGAGTAATTTCAATCAGGATTTTGATGCGTCAACTGATAAACACAATTTTGCTCGTCGTTTCTCTGGCTGCCGTCGCCTGCGCGCAGGAAGTTCCGGTCGTCCAAAAGAAAACGTCGCAGTCCGAGCCTGCTTCGTCCGCGGCGCAACTGCCCCAGAAACTGCCGCCCGATCAAAACAAATTCGCCGTCGTCATCACCGGCATCAGCGGCGAAGAAGCGTACACGAAGAAATTTGCCGAATGGACCAACAAACTCCGCGATTTGTTGACCAGCAAGCTCGGTTTTGCCGAAGAAAAAACTTTCGTCCTGACGGAAAAACCCGAAGGCGAAGAACGTCGCGCCACTGCCGAAGGCGTTCGGCAGTTGTTCGTGGAATTGAAAAATACGCTCAAAGCCGACAATCAGTTGTTCGTCTTCTTCATCGGGCATGGCAGCTTTGTGGACAAAGTCGCCAAGTTCAATCTGGTCGGGCCTGATTTGTCAGTCAACGAATACGCGGCGCTGTTCAACGCCTTGCCTGCCAAAACCATGGTCATCGTCAACATGGCCAGCGCCAGCGGCGAATTCGTCAAACCGCTTTCGGGCGAAGGCCGCATCGTCATCACCGCCACGCGCAGCGGCATGGAACAGAACGCTACTCGCTTCCCTGAATTTTTCATCGGCGCGCTGGGAAACACCGAAGCCGATGCCGACAAAAACGGGCGCGTTTCGGTCTTTGAAGCTTTTGAATATGCCAGCAAAATGACCGAAGCCAGCTTCAAGCAAAAAGGTGTGCTGGCAACTGAACATTCCTTGCTGGAAGACAACGGCGATGGCAAAGGCCTGGAAAAAAGTGCGGACAAACCAGACACAGGCGACGGCGCATTGGCCAAACTCGTGTACTTCGATTCCCTGCCTCAACAACAGGCGGGCGGCGATCCGGCGCTGGCTAAACTGTATTCCGAACGGCTGCGGTTGGAAGGCGAAATCGGCAGGTTGAAAAGCCGCAAAGCTCAGATGAGCGAAGACGAGTTCGACAATGAACTGGAAAAGCTGTTGGTGGAATTGGCGACGCTCAACCAAACGATCAAAGCGAGCAAGAAGTAATGAGCGAAGAAGAACTCAGAAAACGACAGGCACTTGCCCTTCAAAAGAAAAATATTACGACTGAAGAAGGGCTGATGGTTGCCGAGATCATTTTTGAACAAGCTGAAAAAGAAGGCATTGTGTGTGCATTGGCTGGCGGCATTGCCATGCATCTTTACGGCTATAACCGAGCAACCCACGACGTAGACTTTCTGGCACAAAAGACTCTTGATTTACCCGCTGAAGAAAAGCTTCCTTTCGGTGGGCTTAGCTATTCAATTGAAGTTGGCGCTAAAAAAATTATTGCTGACGTCATCGTTCGTGATGATTTTTTCCGTGATTACTATGATGCAGCTCTTCGGGATGCGCGAATAACTGAAGAAGGCTGGCCGATTCTTACTCCTGAGTGGCTGGTCATACTGAAGTACTTGGCACGACGCAGCAAAGATATTCTTGATTTGTTGTGGCTTCTTCGTGAACCGGGGCTGGTGGATCGAGGTAAGGTCAAGCAACTGCTTGAGGAGATACTTGGCAAACTCGGAGCAGAATCCGCACTTCCCGGTTTGGAGCACTACTACCTTCAAGCAGACATCATGCGCGCAGGCGATGAAAACGGCAGACAGGAAAGATGACCATGTTGAATTTGAACTCAAAACAATCTGTTAGCTTCCGAAACCTGGCGGCTGTTTTCGCTTGCGGATTGCTGTCGTTCTTTTGCCTGTTGGCGTGCGTGTCGGCGCAACAGGCAACCATCGAATCCGCCGAAGAAGAACTCAAAAGCGGCAAGTACTCCGCCGCCATCGCTTCGTTCAATTCCCTGCTGCAAGCTGCGCCGAAAGATGAACGCGCGCAGGCCGGATTGCTCAAAGCTTGTCTGGAAACCGGCAAATACACCGAAGCCGAAGTGGAGGCGAAGAAGTTTATCGCGCGCGGAGAATCGTCTGCCGCGCGGTTGGCGCTGGCCGAAGTGATGGCCATTACCGGACGTTACGCGGCAGCCATCGCCGAATTTGAAAAAGTCAGCCAGACGGCTCAAAAGGTCATCGAAAAAGCCGAAAAGGAAGAGCAGGAAAAGAAAGCCGATGCCGAAGAAAAACCTGAACCGATACCTTCGCCAAAAGCGCAAAAGGTGACTGCCGATTTGCGCCGAGCCGAATTGCTGCATCTGACCGGCAAGGAAGAAACGGCCAAAGAAATCTTTGAAAAGCTGGTGGAGTATTACGAAGAAAACGATGTGGATTCGGCGGAAGAATTGACGGCCATCGCGCGCGCATTGATTTACCTGGAAAAGTATCAGGATTCGAAAGACATTTATCTGGAAGCGATTGCCGCCGATGACACCTACATCGAAGCGCAGTTGGGCGGCGGCGAATTGTTCACTGGCAAATATAACTACGAAGAAGCGGCGACGTTTTTTGAAGACGCCGCCAAGATCAATCCGAACAACGCACGGTTGCATCTGGCCGTTGCGGCCAACAAACGCATCAGCGGCGGCGATGCCATGAACCGGGCGTTGGCCGAAGCGCAAAAGATCAATCCCAATTACGTCGAAGCGAAAATCTTCGCCGCGTCGCTCGATTTGGAAGGCGAACGGCAAGGCGCAGCGGCGACGCTGCTGGATTCGGCTTTGAAGATCAATCCGAATTCGCTCGAAGCGCACAGCTTGCGCGCGGCTATGTTCTGGCTGCAAAACAAAACTGCCGAATACGACGCCGAAGTCAGAACCACGCTGGCCATCAATCCGCGTTACGGTTCGTTGTACGAAACGCTGGCGCATTTCGCCACGCAGACTCGGCGATACCGCGAATCGGTCGCCTTTCTGCGCGAAGCCGTTAAATTGTCGCCGAATCTGTATTCGGCGCATCTGGCTCTGGGAATGGGGTTGTTGCGACTTGGCGAATTTGAAGAAGGCCGCGAAGCAGTCGAACTCGCCTTCAAAGGCGACCCGTTCAACCTCTGGGCGAAAAACACGCTCGACCTGCTCGACACAATGAACGAGTACAAGGTCACCAAGAGCGGCGATTTCATCGTCAAGATTGCCGACAAAGAAAACGACGTGCTGGCCGGATACGCCACCGATCTGTTGGCCGAAGCGCACACGAAGCTGACGACGAAATACAAATTCACGCCGCGCGGGCCGATTTCAGTGGAAATCTTTCCCAACCACGACGATTTTGCCGTGCGTGCGTTGGGTTTGCCGGGGTTAGGAGCGTTGGGAGTTTGTTTCGGGCAAGTCATCGCACAGGATTCGCCGACCGCGCGCGCAGGCGAACCGTTCAACTGGGGCAGCACCTTGTGGCATGAATACGCACACGTCATCACACTGCAAATCACGGATCATTTGATTCCGCGCTGGTTTTCCGAAGGTTTGTCGGTTTACGAAGAACACAAGGCGCGTCCGGGTTGGGGTGACGATTGGAGCATTGGCCATATCAAGGCCTTTGCCGACGGGCGCTGGTTCAAGATCGCTGAAATTGACAACGGCTTTTTGCGTCCGAAACGACCGGACGACATTGGGCTGGCGTATTTTCAGGCTTCGCAGATTTGCCACTTCATCGAAGAGAAATACGGCTTCGACGCTATTCTTGAAATGCTGCGCGGGTACAAGGAGAAAAAGAAAACACCGGAAATCCTGCTTTCCGTTCTGAAATTGTCCGAGCCGGATTTCGACCGCGAGTTCAACGCCTATGTCAGCGGCAAAATCAGCGGTTACATCAAGGCGATGAAACCCGGCTGGGAAAACAAAGACCTGGCCAGACTGACTAAAGACGAAGCCATCAAACAGGCTGAAGCCAATCCTGACGATTTCATTTTGAATTTGCGCGCCGGATTGGAACTGGCTGCCGATTTGAAAAATGACGAAGCCGCCATCAAATTCCTGAAACGTTCGATCGAGTTATTCCCGTTGCAAGGCAGCGGCGGCGCGTATGAAGCGCTGGCGGCAATTTACAAAAAACAAGGCGACAAAGCCGCCGAAGCCGCTGCGCTGGAAGCGCTGGTCAAGGTGGATGAAAACGATTACGACTCGCTGAAGCGACTGGCGCAGTTAAAACTGGAATCGGGCGACAAGGCGCGCGCGCTGGAATTGTTGAAGATGAGTTTTTACGTCAATCCGTTTGAAACGGCGGCGCACACTACGACCGGCGAATTGTTGCTGGAACTCGATCCGGCAAACGCGGAAAAGGCCATCCGCGAATTTCACATTGCGCTGGCGGCCAATCCGGCGAATGTCGCCGAAGCCCAGTACAATCTGGCGCGAGCTTATTTCTCCGCCGGCAAAAAGCCGGAAGCGCGACGTTACGTTTTGCGCTCGCTGGAAAACGCGCCTAGCTTCGACAAGGCTCAGGAACTGTTGCTGAAGATCAGAGGGCAATAGCAATGTCGCAGGCGGGACGCCTGCGCTCCCAGGTGAGTTATGACCAAAAAGAAGTTCATCATCGCGGCCATCATTATTGTCGGCTTGCTCTGCACGCTGGTGCTGGCTCAGCGCGGACGAGGCGGTGGACGCCGAAAACCCAGCATGGATTTGCCGGAAGTACTTGAAAACGGCATTCCGAAAACCGATCCGAACTGGTCGGGCAAATTCACCTTCGTTCGTATTCGATTCGACACCAGCCAGTACGCGCAGTATTACGGTTACAACAACGTGCTTGGCGACGGCGGCCCTCCCTGGTCGCACGATTACCCGGTCGCCGGTCGCCATCTGATGAAGATCATGGCCGAGTTGTCCAAGATTGACGCGACGCTGGATGTCAACGAACCGATTCTGTCGCTGGACGACCCTATGCTGTTCAAATTCCCGTTCGCCTATCTGTGCGAAGTCGGTTTCATGAATTTGAGCGATGCCGAAATCAATGGCATGCGCGAATACCTCAAGCGCGGCGGATTTCTGCTGGTGGACGATTTCCGTTCTGCAAGGGAGTTCTATGTTTTGCAAGAACACGTCCGGCGAGCATTTCCTGAACTGCAACTGAAAAAACTCGACATCTCGCATCCGATCTTCAACTGCTTTTTTTCGATCAAGACGCTGGAATTGAATCCGGTCTACGGCGGAGGATTCGGGACGCGCGAAACCGCCAACCCGGAATTCTGGGGGTTGGAAGACGAAACCGGGCGATTGATGATGATCATCAACTACAACTACGATGTCAGCGATTTCTGGCAGTTTTCAGACAATCCGTTCCGCCCGATTGAAGAAACCAACGAAGCGTATAAGTTCGGAGTCAATTACATCATTTACGCATTAACGCATTGATAAAAAGTAGTCGGTGGTTGGTGACCGGTGGTCGGTGGGAAATTGACCACCGATCACCAACCACCGACTACCGACCACCAACTCAAAAAGGAACTCTAAAAATAATGGCAGTTGACACACAAGTGATCCGCGACGAAGCGTTGCTGGACAAATTGGCCGTCGCCCGCGAAAACATCCTGCGGGAAATTCGCAAAGCGGTGCTCGGCCAGGATGAAGCTGTTGAACAGGTGCTGCTTTCGTTGTTCGTCGGCGGACACTCGATTCTGACCGGCGTGCCCGGTCTGGCCAAAACCCTGCTGGTGCGCACCATCGCCAATGTGCTCGATCTCTCCTTCAAACGAATCCAGTTCACGCCCGACCTGATGCCCGCGGACATCACCGGAACGGAAATCATCGAAGAAGACCGCGTCACCGGAAAACGCGATTTGCAATTCATTCGCGGTCCCGTGTTCGCCAACATCATTCTGGCCGACGAAATCAATCGTACACCGCCGAAAACCCAGGCAGCGTTGCTCGAAGCCATGCAGGAAGGCAGCGTCACAGTGCAGGGCGAGACTTATCAACTGCCAAAACCGTTTTTCGTGCTGGCCACGCAAAACCCCATCGAAATGGAGGGCACGTATCCGCTGCCCGAAGCGCAGTTGGATCGTTTCATGTTCAACGTTCACATGGGCTATTTGCCGGAAGAAGACGAAGTCGCCGTCGTCAAGCTGACTACTTCGCCGCAGGATGTGCAGTTTGAACGCTTGATGTCCGCTGAAGAAATCATCGCGTTTCAACGACTGGTCAGAAATGTTACTGCTGACGATGGGGTCACGCGATACGCTGTGAATCTTGTTCATACCAGCCGTCCGGGAACGCCCAAATCCCCTGATTTCGTCAATCGCTGGGTGACGTGGGGCGGTTCGATTCGCGCATCGCAGTTTCTGGTGCTGGGCGCCAAGGCACGCGCGATTTTTAATGGGCGGCAGCAGGTGACCACTGACGACGTTCGCGCTGTAGCCCTACCCGTGCTGCGCCATCGCATTCTGTTGAACTTCCAGGCCGAATCCGAACGCGTAGACACGACTCAAGTCATCAAACGATTGATCGAAGTTGTCCCCGAACCCAAATCAGGGTTGAGCTAAAAAACGATGTGGTGGAAAAACGACAACTCGAAATCGAAAGCGGCGGATTCGTCAGCTCAGGCGACTTCGTCTGTAATTCCGCGTTTTTTAGCTCCGGAAGTATTGGCGCGAATTACTTCGCTGGAATTGTTGGCGCGAACCGTCGTCGAAGGCTTCATCTCCGGCTTGCACCGATCTCCGTTCACGGG
Organism: uncultured Heliomicrobium sp.; assembly: GCA_964470555.1. Classification (GTDB taxonomy): domain Bacteria; phylum Acidobacteriota; class Blastocatellia; order RBC074; family RBC074; genus RBC074. The sequence goes on along the minus strand of CAYYDG010000009.1, from coordinate 77,248 downwards.
CTTTTCGACAGAGTTCGCCGAGTATAGGCAATACATGCCAGGCGACGATTTACGGTATCTGGATTGGAAACTGCTCGGCAGAACGGATCGGTACTACATCAAAAAGTACCGCGCCGACACCAATTCGCAATGCCACATTCTGATAGATGCCAGCGCTTCGATGCGTTACACAACGGGCGAAATCACCAAGCTGCAATATGCGCAATTTCTGGGTTCGTCGCTGGCTTATCTGGCCAACAAACAACAGGACGCTGTGGGCTTGATCGCCTTCGACCAGGAAGTTCGCACGCACATTCCGGCGCATACGCGCACCGGTCACATGCGAACGATCTTCGGGCGGATGGAACAGATCGAAGCCGGCAACGAAACGCGGTTGTCAGAGATGCTGCATCTGGCTGCCGAACGCATTTCGCGGCGCGGGATCATCGTCGTCCTTTCGGATTTTTACGACGAACCGGAAGCCATCACCGAGGCCTTGCAACATCTGCGTTTCAAGGGAAACGACGTGATTGTTTTCCAGGTGATGGACAAAAACGAACTGGATTTTGAGTTCAACGAACCGGTCTTGCTGGAAGACTCCGAAACCGTAGAACAGATTCACGTCCTGCCGGATGTGTTGGGCGATGGTTACCGCGAAACAATCCGCAAACATCTGGAAGCCGTTCGCGAAGGCTGCACCAGTAACAAGATTGATTACGAACTGTTGACGACAGACAAACCACTGGATCACGCATTGTTTTCGTTTTTGGCCAAACGAGCCAGGATGTGAGGTGATATGCCCGCAAGAGACACTTACCACGAAGCGGTCGTCAATGGCCTGATTGCCGATGGCTGGACAATTACTGATGACCCGCTTCATCTGACCGTTGGTGACCTCGATTTATATGTAGATTTAGGCGCTGAACAAAATACGATTGCAGCGGAAAAAGAGGGACTGAAAATAGCCGTTGAGATAAAAAGTTTTCTGAGTCGCTCCGTTGCACGTAACCTCGAAGAAGCTCTTGGACAATACCGGCTTTACTTGAATATGCTGAAAGAACTGCAGCCAGATAGAATTTTGTACTTGGCAATCCCCTGGCATGCGTATGAGCGCATTTTCGACGCCAAAGTCGGGCAAATCATCTTGCGACATGACAGTCTAAAATTGATTGTGTTCGATGCGGCTCAAGAAAGGATCGTGAAATGGATAAGCTAGACCGTTATCGTGAAATTGTTCGACAGATCATCACTCAACGTGCCAGCTACAAACTGTCCCAAGGTGATGTCAGAACTGAAGCAGTAATTGATTCTGCAAACGATCATTACGAAATCATCCACGTTGGCTGGGATGGCCAACGGCGAATTCACGGCTGCCCAATTCACGTGGACATTATTGATGGAAAAGTCTGGATTCAACATGACGGCACCAATTGGCCAATAGCCGATGAATTTTTAGAGGCAGGTATTCCGCAAGAAGACATTGTGCTTGGATTTCATCCGGCGGATGTGCGACCTCTGACAGGTTTTGCCGTAGCGTAAAATAAGCCAGCGGCAAGATTGATTGTCAATCGCTGACGACGGACAAGCTGCTGGCTTACACGACTTTTTGTTTCTGGCCCGGTGGGCGTAAATCTGATCTTGGATATGCGTGTGTTTACAAAATGAGATTTAACAATGAAGTTCTTCATCCGGAAACACAAAATCCTTTTCTCGTTCCTGTCAATTCCCGTTCTATTGATCGGCCTACTACTGGGCTATGAGTTTTCTGGCCAACCGATAGGCTGGCTCGCTGCGCAACTCGATCAATTGAGAGGAGTCCATCGAATCAAAATAATCGGAATGGCCGATGTCACTGATGAGCAATATGCAAATTTGCTTGATGACAAGTTCGGCGTAAAAGCAGATCGTGTGGCTTATTGCACGCCCACCATTTGGGAGTCAAATTATCGCAAAGGCTACAACGCTGTAGCGTTGCCGGCCATTGAGAAACAGTTTGGAGAAGATGTTTTCGCCCAGTGTTACGAACTCGCGATTCTTGCCAAACTGAATGAACCAGATTTGCACGAAGAAGTAAGAAAAATGCTCGAATCAGATTTGCAGTCATTCAAGAAAAGAAACCAAAAGCAGTAACGCACAAACTCTAAATGTCATTCCTGAACCCATTATTTTTACTTGGCCTGGCCGCGATTGCCGCGCCGATCATCGTGCATCTGGTGCGACGCACCAAAGCGCCGCGCGTCGAATTCCCTTCTCTGATGTTCGTTCGGCGAGTTCCGCAAAAAACGATTCGCAAACGGATGGTGCAAAACTGGTTGCTGCTGGCTTTGCGTTGTCTGGCGTTTTTGCTTTTGGCTCTGGCATTCGTGCGACCGTATTTTGGCAGCGGCGAAGCCAACGAAGGCCAGGGCAAACGAGCGAATGTCATTCTGCTCGACACATCTTTCAGCATGCGATTCGGCAAACGATTCGATCAGGCCAAAGCGCGTGCGCAATCCATTCTGGATCAGACTGCAGGCAGCGAAAGCACGGCGCTGGTCACGTTTGGCCAGAGCTACGAAACCGTGGCCAGGTTCACGACCGACGGCAGCAAACTCAGAGCGGCGCTCGAAGGTGTGAAAGTTGGCAACAGCGCAACGGATTACGCGCAAGCCTTGCGCGGCGCAGCAGAGTTGTTCAAAGAAATCGGTTTGAAAGATCGGCGCATCGTCCTGATTTCTGATTTTCAAGCTGCGGGGCGCAATCTGGCGGAAAGCGCATTTCAACTCAGCCAGGACATCAAACTGCAAACAATGGATGTCGGCGAAGCGCAAGCCGCCAATCTGGCCGTGACCGATGTCAGCGCGCGCGCCCTGATTTACCAGCCGAAATACGAAGACAAGCTGACCGCGCGCATTGCCAATTTCAGCGACGAAGAGCGCAGCGGCGTTCGCATCGAATTTCTGCTCAACGAACGCGCGGTTGAAAAGCGCGACCTGAAAATTGCCGCCCACGATTCGGCAACCGTGGAATTCACCGGCTTCAATCTGAACGAAGGCATCAACCAATGCGAGGTTCGCGTCGAAGGCGACGATTTTCCATTCGACAACAAGTTTTATTTCACGTTGCGCCGAACCGCACAGTTGAAAGCCCTGCTGATCGAAACCGCTTCGCGCGGACGCAGCGAGAGCTTTTTCATCCGCAACGCCATGACGACGGGCGAAAATCTGCCGTTCGATGTCGAAACCAAAACCGCCGGTTCTGTAAACCCGACGGATTTAAGCGGCTATCGCGTGGTCATTCTGAATGATGCGGCAATCAGTCAGGCGCTGGCTGCTGGCTTGGTCAAATTTGTCGAAAGCGGCGGCGGATTGATTATTTCCGCCGGTTTGCACACCGAAGCTGAAGCATTCAATCAGGCGTTTCAAAACGTGGCGCCTGCCCGGTTGGAAGAAAAGGTCTTGTTTCGAGGCGGTTCCGGCGGCGATTACGTGACAATGAGCGAGATCAAAACCGATCACCCGATTTTTGAAGTCTTTCGCCAAAGCGGCCGTTTGTCTTCGGCGCGTGTGTTCGGTTATCACCGCACCACTTCGCGCGAAGGTGCGGCGGTGCTGGCTCGTTACGAGGACGGCAATCCGGCATTGCTCGAAGCCACACACGGCAGCGGAAAGATTTTGCTTTTCACTTCGACGTTCGACGCCAGTTGGAATGATTTGCCGCTGACGCCGCTGTATCTACCGCTGGTTCGACAAATGACTCGCCATTTGGGCGAACGCGATGAACGCGCCTGGCATTTGCTAGGTCAATCGTTCACGGTTTCGCCAGCCAAAGACGGCACGGTTCCCGCCGTGGATTTGCCCACGGGCGAGCGTCTGACCGAACGCAAACAAACCGCGACCGGTGAATTGATTGTTGCGGCACAGGAACCGGGCTTTTACCGATTGCGGTTCCCGGACAAATCCGATTTCGCCGCCGTCAATGTGGACAGCAAAGAATCCGATTTGACGAAATTGAATCTGGAAGAATTCGTCGCCGCCGTCACCGGAGCCGATCCGAAAGCGCAAACGGCAGCAACTGCTACGGAAAAGTTGAGCAGCGAAGAAGTCGAATCCCGGCAACGAGTCTGGTGGTGGTTGCTGGTGGTTGCTCTGGTTTTGTTTTTGACGGAAGCGATTTTGTCGCGTCGAACTCGGATGGCAAGGGTGATTGGATGAAATGGCTAAGCCTGAAAAAATCATCAAGCTGATTCGAGAGAAAATCAGAAATCAGGAATACGAGTTCACTGTGCCTCATTTCTTTGAGGAGATGGTGAATGATAACCTGCTTTTCGCTGACATCGAAAAAGTGATTGCCAGCGGAAACATCAAGCGAATGTTTAACGCGGGACTCGTTATGAGGTGATTGGAAACGCAATTGATGGAAGATTAGTCGCCGTCATTTGCCGAATTAAAGAAACTGGCAAACTGCTTTTCATCACAACCTGGGAAATTTATGAGTGATAAAAATTACGATTACGGCGACTGTCACGTTTGCGGTGGCAAGATGTCGGAGCGGTTGACGAATCAGGAGTTCTGGGTCAAAGAAAATCTGATTGTCATTGAGAACGTTCCCGCCGGTGTTTGCTCTCAATGTGGAGAAAAAGTTGTTAAAGCAGATGTTGGTCAACAAATCACGTCTTTATTGATTAGCAAACGAGTTCAACCAAAACGCAGCATCAACGTGCCAGTAATTGAATTCACAGCGGCAGCTTGAATCTGATCGAACTGGCAATCGGCAAGAGGAGGAAGTTATGGCATATCAAAGCGATCAACTGTTTGGAATCATCAATGCGGTTCGCAAACGCCGCACCTTGCTGCTGGCGTTGCGTGGCGCAGCCATTACTCTGGCCGTGGCGGCGGCGCTGTTACTGGCCCTGGGTTATGCAGCTTACCGGTATCGGTACAGCGGAGGCGCGTTGATTTCGTTGCGCGTGGCAGCGGTGATCGGATTGATTGCCACAGTGTTTTTCTTTCTTGTTCGTCCTTTGCGGCGGAAGATCAGCGATTCGCAAATCGCCCGCTTCATCGAAGAAAAACAATCCGGCGTCGAGGAACTTTTTGTCACCGCAGTGGAATTTTCCGACGAACGTCAGCAAAAACTCAGCTCGCCGGCAATTCTGCGCCGGTTGATGGAAAGCGCCGACCGACACGCCAATCAGGTCAATCTGAGCGAAGTGATTCCGAACAAACGATTCTGGCAAATGGGCGGCGCGGCGCTGGCCAGCGTGCTGCTGTTCGTTTCGGCAATCGTGTTTGGGCCGCGCGAACTGAAGAGCGGATTGTTCCAATTGGCGGCTCCGGCCAGCCCAGTTGCCGCCGCCAACGCGCTGCAAATCAACGTCAAACCCGGCACTGCGCGCGTTCCCAAAAATTCCGACCAGAAGATTCTGGCCACGACGGTCAACTTCAATCCTGAAGAAGCGACGATCTTCACGCGCAAAGCCGGAGCCAGTGACGATCAATGGGTTGGCCAGCCAATGGAACCAACCAAAAATCAAAGCGAGTTTCAGTTTTTCATTTTCAACATTCAGGACGACACAGAATACTTCGTCGAATCTTCGGGCTGTCGTTCCGGCGAATTCAAACTGACGGTCGCCGATCTGCCCTTGGTCAAACAGATTGATCAAACGCAGTTCTTCCCTTCGTACACTGGGCTAGCGCCGAAAACGATTGAAGACGCTCCAGACGTGGCCGTCTTGGCCGGCACGACCGTCAAACTGACGGCGCAACTTTCCGGTCGCGCCAAATCCGCTCGGTTGGTGTTGAAAGACGGCAAGAAACTCGACATGGAAAGCGCAGGCGAAAACAGCTTCGCCGCAACTATCGTCGTCAACGAAAACACCAGCTATCACATTGAAGTCACCAGCGTGGACGGCGATGTGTACAACGGATCGAACGAATACGACATTTCCGTGCTCGACGACCGACCGCCTGTGGTCAGCTTTGAAAAACCCGGACGCGACGCCAAAGCCACCAGCGTCGAAGAGATTCTGACTCTAGCCAAAGCCGAAGACGATTACGGCGTGTTGTCGCTGGATTTGTTTTATTCGGTCAACGGCGGCGAAGAAAAGAAAGTGGATTTGCAGAAATTGCGCGGCGAATCGGCCAAGACGTTGAGCGGTGCGCACACTTTCTTCCTGGAAGAATACGGTCTGCAACCCGGCGATCTGGTTTCGTATTACGCCAAGGCGCGCGACGCCAAAAGCGAAGCGACCAGCGACATCTACTTCATCGAAATCAAACCGTTCGAGAAGGAATTCAAACAGTCGCAGCAACAAGGCCAGCCCGGACAGGGCGAGCAGCAGGAAGGGTTGACCAAACGTCAGCGCGATTTGATCGCCGCCACGTTCCGCGTCAACAAGGAAGAGCCAGCTTACAGCGACAAGGAAAAAGCGGACAATTACGACACCGTAGCGCTGGGGCAGGAAAAGCTGCGCGAAGACGCCATCGCCCTGGTCGAACGCATCAAACGGCGGCTTGGCGCTCAGATCAACCAGCAGCCGCAATTCCAGAAAATCATCGAGCACATCACACAGGCGTCGAAGGAAATGGAACCTGCGGCAAAAGAACTTCGCGGTCGCAAAGGCAAAGACGCGCTGCCGTTTGAGCAAAAGGCTTTGCAGCAATTGCAACGCGCCGACGCCATTTTCCGCGAAGTGACGGTTTCAATGAGCCAGAGCCAACAAGGACAAGGCCAGCAAAGCGCACAGGATTTGGCAGACCTGTTCGAACTGGAACTGGATAAGCAGAAAAACCAATACGAAACCGTTCGCCGCGAACAACAGCAACAACAACAGCAACAGGATGACGAAACGAAAAACAAGCTGGAAGAATTGTCGCGCCGCATGCAGAAAGAAATGGAGCAGCAACAACAGCGCCAGCAACAACAGGCTCGCAACCAGAGCGGCGGCGGCGGCGGCGGTCGCCAGCAACAACAAATGATGGAAGAAGCGCGCAAAGCAGCGCGCGAATTGGAAAAACTTTCGCGCGAACGCCGCGATCCACAGTTGCAGGAAATGGCCAACAAACTGAATCAGGCTGCGGACGAAATGCAGCGCGCACAGAACGCTGCGTCCAATGGCAAACAGGACGAAGCGACCAGCCGCACGGCTCGCGCGTTGCAACAGATTCAGGACGCCCAACGCCAGATGGATCGGCTGCGTAAACAACAGGGCGGTCAATCGGTTCAGGATTTGAAAAAACGCGCATCCGATGCGGCTTCGCGGCAACAGGAAATTTCCAAAGACACAGAAGAACTCTCACGCCAAAGCCGCAGTGGGCAAGCTGGTCAAAACACCAGCGAAGCCAAACAACGGTTGGCGGAAAAGAAAGATTCGCTGGCCAACGAGGTCGCCGGATTGGAACGCGACATTGACCAGGCGGCTCGGCAAATGGGGCAGGATCAACAATCCGCCGCGAACAAGTTGCGTGAAGCCGGTCGCAATCTGCGCGAAAACCGCGTCGCGGACGGCATTCGATTCACCAAACGGCTGACCGATATGAATGCCTTCGATTCGGCGCGCGCTTACGAACAAAGCACTCAGCAGAAACTGGACGAAGTCGCCCAACAACTTTCCGACGCCGAACGCAACGCCAACCGCAAAGGCGCTGGTGGCGACGAAACCGAACAAAACCTGGATCGCACGCGAAAACTTGCCGACAATCTGGAATCGCTGAACCGCAAACTGGCCCAGAACAATCAGCAGCAAGGCCAGCAGGGACAACGTGGCCAACAACAGGGGCAACAGCAGAATCAACAAGGCCAACAAGGCCAGCAGCAAAATCAGCAGGGCCAACAAGGACAGCAAGGCAATCGCAACCAGCAAGGCCAGCAACAAGGTCAGCAAGGACAACGTGGCCAACAGCAAGGGCAGCAGGGACAACAAGGGCAGCAGGGACAACAAGGGCAGCAGGGTCAACGCGGCCAACAGCAGGGTCAGCAAGGCCAACAAGGTCAGCAGGGCCAGCAAGGCCAGCAAGGCCAACAAGGCCAACAAGGTCAACAAGGTCAACAAGGCCAACAGGGTCAACAAGGTCAACAGGGACAGCAAGGCGGTGGTCAATCGGGCGGAAATCGCAACGGCGACCCGCAAGGGCAACGATCCCCAAGCTCGCAAAACCAGCAGGCGACATCCGGTGGCGGTCCCATTCGCAGTTCCGGCCAACGGCAACTGGGCGCTGAGTTGCGCGAATTTCTGCGTGACGCCGAAGCCATTCGTCGCGATTTGGGCAAAGACCGCGACCTGGCGCGCGGCCTGGATCAAGCCATTCAGGGATTGCGCCAAGCCAACGACGCCATCAATCGCGACGATATGCAGACGGCGCTGATGCTGAAAGATCAGGTCATCGAACCGCTCCGCAGCATTGAAATGGAACTGAGCAAACGCGTTCAGGCCAAGTTGGGAACCAACCGTTTGCGATTGGGCGACGAAGGCGCTGCTCCGGCGGGGTATCGAAAACTGGTGGACGAATACTACAAACGCTTGTCCAGCCGAAATCCGAAACAGTAGTTTTGGCAACGGTACAAACGTTAAAAGCGCCGGAAGAATTCCTGAAAGTTCTTCCGGCGCTTTTCGCTTTTTGGGAATGGTATTTGGCGATTAAAGATTCGAGTTCAGCGCTTCCAACACCGAGCGGCGCGCATGAGCAAGTTCAAAACTCGGCACAGTGCGTTTGACCAATAACTCTTCGAATTGCCGCGTCAGGTTCTGCCAGTTGTAAAGCTGTTCGACCATTGCGCGTCCGGCCTCGCCTGCATGCGAGGCAGCGCGCCGGTCGGCCAGCAGCGATTCTATGGCGGCGGCAAAATCGGCTTCGTCATCGGCAAAAGAAATCCAGCCTTGCCCTATGCGTGCGACTTCGCGCGTGTAGGTGCTGACAATAGGTTTTCGCAGCGCGGCATACTCGAATAATTTCAGCGGGCAGGAACCGTCTGAAACGGCATCTTTGGTAAACGGCAACAGGCAAACGTCCATTCCGGCAACGTAGCTCATGGCTTCGCGGTAAGGTTTCGCGCCGGTCAACACCACGTTATCCAAATCCAGGTCGGCAATCATGCGTTTGACATCGGCCAGCCGGCGACCGCTACCAACCAGCAAAAAAGTCACATGCGGCAATCGTTGGGCAGCTTTCAAAACCAGTTCGAAGTTCACCCAGTATTCAAACGCGCCGACGAAACCGACGGTCGGGCCGTTGCGTTGTTCGCGCCAGGCAGAATCGTCAACCTGATCCAGTTCTCCGATGTCTGCGCCGTTGGGCAACATCAACACTCGGCGATCAATTTGTTCTTCCAGCACGCTGGAAGCGACGGTCACGGTCGCCGCATTGGCCAGCATGTGATTCTGAACAATGTTGGCGGCAGTCATCATTCCCATTTTGGCAATGACACCGAGTTCGACTTCCATCATCGCCACCAGATCGTCCGCCAGATCGAAATGCGTGTGACAATCCACCAGATGCAGCAACGGCGCTTGCGGCAGGTTGTAAAGCAGCAACACGTCAATCTGTTCCTTGTCCACAAACCGGCGAATCTGATTCAGCGACGTGATCGAAACCAATCCTTTTTTCAACAGCTTGGAGCGGCGAACGGGCATGCGCCAGAAAGAACGCAGCGCCTGCGGAGCTTCCAGTTCACTGATCGTCAATCCCTGCGGCAACCGCTCGTCGCTGGTAATCAGGTCGTTGGCGCTGATGTCGTTTAATGCCATAGGCGGCGCCGTCAACACATACACCTGATGCCCAAATTCGCATAAATGGGTCAACAGTTGATGGTAACGGCTGCGATTGGCCGACCGCCATCGAGCTAGATATGGGAAAAGAATCTTCATGGTACTTTGTGTGTCTAGTTGATGTTTACAACATCGCTTGATCGTCTTTGTAAATCAGCGACCGGCGCGAAGCCAGACTCGACGCCGGATGAGGGCCGTTCCAAAACTGTAAAACCACATCAGCGCGTATCGCGGCACGGAAAGCAAATCGAGCAAATACCGGCGCGGATTGTCCACAAGCGCCGCGCCCGCCAGATAATACACAGCGTCCATCAACAGTCCGGCCAGCGCCAGCCAGGCCAAAGGCCAGAATGAAATTACCAACGCCGTTCCCAGCATCAGCAATCGCATTGCAATGAACAAAATCTTCGGACGCAGCATCAGCAACCACAATAAGAACCACGCGCCCATTCCGCCGCTCAACAACGCCTGAGCGAATTCACGATGATAATCGCGCAAAACCTGAAACTGTCCCTGCAACCAGCGAGCGCGTTGCCGCGAAGCGCCTTCGACCTGTTGCGGTTTGGGATCGAAAATCGTCGCTTCGGGCACGAAAGCCACTTTTGCACGGCGCGCCGACAGAATCACATCCAGTTCCAAATCTTCGGCATAAGTGTGCAAACGCGGCGCAAGTTCGGCCAGCAATTCACATCGAAACGCCATCCCAGTTCCGCGCAACGGAACCGACCATCCGCAACGTCGTCGGGCGTCGTCGTCAATCAATTGCATCAATACTTCCGACCAACCCGCCAACCTTCCGGCATTGGTCGTGGCGTCAGGAGCGACAAAAGCTTGAGCCGCATCGGCTCCGGCGCTCATCGTGACTTTAAGAGCAGCCAATGTGCCTGGGGCAATGCGAGTGTCTGCGTCCAAAATGACAATGGCGGATTTCGTTCGCCAAACGGATTCGTGATGCTGCAACCACCACGCAACGACCGCGCCTTTGCCGAGTTGCCCGTCTGCGCGAACAACGACGTTGGCTCCTGCGGCGGCAGCTTCCGCAGAGGTAGTGTCGTTGCAACGGTCGGCAACCACCCACAACTCGCTGTGCGACCATTCGCCCAGATGAGTTTTCAAGGATTCGACTGTTAAGCCAATGGTTCCGGCTTCATCGTGAGCTGCGATCAACACGATGCATCCGGTAAGAGGATTGTCGCTGACGGCAGACGCAGGGCGGTTCTTCGCAGCGCGCAAACACAACAACACGAACCGCAGCAGACTGTCGAACACAACCAGCGAACAAATGAAAAGCAAGACACGCATCGAAAATCAGAAATCCCAACCATCGAAGCGCCACCGTCAAAAGCGCCAGAGAAATGTATGGTTGGCAGGGGCATGAAAGATGGGCGCGCGATCTGAAACAAAACAATTCTTCAGTGAGGCTAGGTGTTTTTCAAGAAAGTGAGGCGCAGCCCTTGAACTTTCGACAGGGAGTTTATCCGACACGCTTTCGCAGGGTCAACCAATTCTTCTGACTGGAACCACACGCAATCAAATTTGCGAAGCCAAACTCAGTCCCCTAAAATCCGGCTTCGTTCGCACCGATCAAATTCAAGCAAAAATTCTTATGGCCAAGATCAATCGCAGAAATTCTGTTGCCGTCAATGTCGGCGGCGTCCACTTGGGCGGCTGCAACGCCGTCGTCGTGCAATCAATGACCAACACCGACACTGCCGACGCTGTCGCCACCGCCAAACAGATCATCGAACTTGCCGAAGCCGGTTCGGAACTGGTTCGCATCACCGTCAACAATAAAGAAGCTGCCGCAGCCGTGCCGGAAATTGCCGCCCGCGTGCGCGACGCCGGACACCTCACGCCGATCATTGGCGACTTTCACTACAATGGCCACATTCTGCTGACCGAGTTCAAAGACTGCGCGCGCGCGCTGGCCAAATATCGCATCAATCCCGGCAACGTCGGCGCAGGCAAACGACACGACGACAATTTCAAACAGATGATTGATGTCGCGCTGGAAAACGAAAAACCGGTTCGCATCGGCGTCAATTGGGGATCGCTGGATCAGGCCTTGCTGGCGCGGTTGATGGATGAAAACGCGAAGTTGCCCCAGCCGCTCGACGCCAAAGACGTCATGAAAGAAGCCATAGTGCGCAGCGCGATTGATTCCGCAGAGATGGCCGAAAGCTACGGCATGCCGCGCGAACGCATCATTCTCAGCGCCAAATGTTCCGACGTGCAGGATTTGGTGGACGTGTACCGCGAAATGGCTCGACGTGGTGATTACGCCTTGCATCTGGGTTTGACCGAGGCAGGAATGGGATCGAAAGGAATTGTGGCGAGCGCCGCCGCCCTGGCGATTTTGCTGCAAGAAGGCATCGGCGACACGATTCGCGTCAGCTTGACGCCCGCGCCAAACGCCTCGCGCACCGAAGAAGTCATCGTCGCTCAACAGATTTTGCAATCGCTCAGCATCCGCAGCTTCACGCCGCAAGTCACCGCCTGTCCGGGTTGCGGGCGAACGACCAGCACTTTGTTTCAGGAAATGGCCGAAGACATTGGAAATTATCTGCGTGCGCAAATGCCTGTCTGGCGCGGCCAGTTTGCAGGCGTGGAAGACATGAAAGTTGCCGTCATGGGTTGCGTGGTCAACGGCCCCGGCGAATCCAAACACGCCAACATCGGCATCAGCCTGCCCGGAACCGGCGAAGAACCGCGCGCTCCGGTCTACGTTGATGGCAAACTGCGAACGACGTTGAAAGGCGCATCCATCGTGCCGGAATTCATTGAGATTCTGAACCAGTACGTGGCGATGAAGTATTCGTCAAAGGCTGACGCAGCGACTTCGCGCTGAACCAGATCTCGAAGGTTCGTTTTCGCACGCGCGAAGCGTTTTTGGATCGGGATTGATCGCTCACCTTGGCTTCGGTCACGCCTAGGTTTTGCAATGCAATTGCCAGTTCCGCCGCTTCTTGAGCTTCTTCGGCGTGAAAAAACCGCACTTCAGTGAGCGCCGGAACCGCAGTTACTTTTTCTGACACCGGCACATGGTAGCCTTTGTCTTCCAACTGACCGGCAATGCGTCGCGCATCGCTGCGTTGCCCTTCGTCCAGAATGTGCATGAAAATCCGCCCCGGATCATCAGCCACCTGATTCTGAACCGCAGCCACCAATCCCGGCTCTACATTTGAAACCACGTCTTTCGCCAGCTTCTCGGCAGTCCTGGCGACATCGGCATCTTTTTCCGACTTCGCCAGTTGCACCAGCGCAGGCAAAATGTTCGTCAGCAAATCGTCCGGCACGGCTCCGGGATGTTTGGATTTTTCGTAATTCAACAATGCCAGCGCCGTTTTTCTCTCTTCGATATTCTGACTGCTCAGACTTTTGACCAGCGACGCCACACGATCCGAAGCCTTTTGTGCTTCGTTAATCCTGGTCTGGTGCATGTTGTACAGCGTGCCAAATGTAAACAGCACAACTGGCGTCATGATTTTGGCCAGAATGTCTATCTTGTCCCACAGGTCGCGAGTGCGCGTTTCAGCCATTGAAATTTCTCCTTGTAAAATCAGCCTCTCACTTCTTCAAAGGTGGGAAATCCATGTTGCGCGCGGCCAATCGGCCCTTCGTGTTTGGCTGTGACTTTGTAAAGTTCGTACCTTCCGTCGCCGCCCGCTTTGGCGCAGCGCATTCGCAATGCCTGCATTTCGTCAGCAGTCATCGGCTGGAAGTTGCGCGCAACCGCCAGATTTTGTTGCAACGTCGCCGACGACAAAAAGCCGCTGATCGTCGTCGCCACCGGCAAGCTCATCGCGTAGCGCAGCGCTTCTTCAGCAGTCAGCACCCCGGCTTTCACCATCGCGCCCGAACCGCCCATGCTTTTCATTCCGATGGCTGCAATGGACTGCCGTTCCAATTCCGGCAGGACTTTCTGTTCGAAGCTGCGAAAGGTTCCGTCCAGCGCGTTCAACGGCATCTGACAAGCGTCAAATGGATATTCATACGCCAGCATCTTCAGATGGATTTCGGCGCTTTTGTGCCCAGTGAAACCGACGTAGCGAACTTTGCCTTGCTGTTTGGCCTGCTCCAGCGCTTCGATCACGCCGCCGGGCGCGAAATGCAACTCAGGATCGTTTTCGTAAACGACTTCATGAACCTGCCACAGGTCCAGGTAATCGGTTTTCAAACGCCGCAGCGAATCTTCCAACTGCCGCATCGCTTCGTGACGGTCGCGCCCGTGCGTGCAAACTTTGGACATCAAAAAAACGTCTTGCCGACGGTCAGCGATGGCGCGTCCCATCAACTCTTCGCTGCGCCCGTCGTGATATTCCCAGGCGTTGTCCATGAAGGTGATGCCTGCATCAATCGCTTCGTGAACCAGCCGAACGGCTTCTTCGTCGTCTTTCAGGATTCCCAGATGATAGCCACCCAAACCAATCGCGGTGACGTCCACGCCCGTGCGCCCCAACGGACGCAGCGGAATTCCAGCAGAGTTTTGTTTGCTCACTTGATTCTTCCTTGTTGATTGAAATTGCTCGGTCGAGCCAATGTCAGAATATCACCACCATAGCGCCCGGCGGAATCTGATCGAAAACTTTGCGGATGTCGTAAATGTGCATCACCACACAGCCCCAGGACAGATGGCGCGGGCCGTCGTTTGGCCATTCCTGCGCCCAACCGTGAAAGCCTATGCCGCCACCCAGCCGAGTGTTTTCCAGCGTGGCTTTGCGTTGCTGCCAGTTGGCGGCAATCGCAGATTGTTGTTGTGCCGAAATCAAACCTTCTGCGCGCCCGCGTTCAGCGTCGTAACGATTCGGATAATTCACCTTGATCCAGTGGCCGCCGTAAAACTCGCCGTAAGCGCCGTCGAATTTCCCCCGATGCTTGTTCAACACGAAGTACATGCCCTTCGGAGTTTTGTTGTCTCCCTGCACACGCTTCTGGCCTTTGCCCTGTCCCAGGCTGATGTCGTATTCGCCTTTCAGTTTACCGCGTTCGTAAAGCCGCATCTTGTAACTTTGCTGATCCACCAAAATCAGCGTCGCTTCTTGCTGAGGCACGAACAACTGGCGATGCGCGGCAATAAAGCTCGACGGTTCGGCGTAATGTTCGCGCACCCATTTCAAATCCTTGCCGTTCGACGAAGGCCAATACGTTGGCGCAAGCGATTCATCCCAACGCAATTCCAAATGCAGATGCGCGCCAAATGTTTTCTGCGGGTCCTGGCCGATGGTTCCAACTTGCTGCCGCCGTTTAACCACTTCGCCTGCTTTCACGCGCAAGGTTTCCAGATGCGCGTACAATGACCGAATCCGCCGCTGCTGATGGTTTTCATAAAAGACGTGTTCGATGACGACGACATTTCCCCACGGCTGCCCGGCTTGTTCGGCAAACACGACTCGCCCATTGGCCACAGCAAACACCGGCTGGCCAAGGTCAGTATTGCCGCCGCCATTTCCATTCCAATCTTCGCCGGGGTGAATGCCTAAACTGTAGCTTTCGCCAAACTTCGTCGCGGCGTACCAACCCTTGTGAGTCTTCCCCGTCGCCTTGTCGGTATAAGCGCCTTTGCCATCGGCATCGCCAAACGGAAAGTCGAACCCGTCGGCAGGAGCGATGTCAGTTTGAAGAAAATCGTCGAAAGAGTTGCCTGTAGAATTTCTGGTTGAGACTTGAGAAGTGGCTGAATTCGTTTCGCCTGACTGACAGGCTAGAGTCAGAGCAATCAAAATAAAAAGGGCTGGGATAAAGAATTTCATTTGCGAAGCAAAGCTTAAGTCAGAAGTCTTACCGGCAAGCCTAATCCTGAGGCATTTCGATAAAGGGGCCCATCTAATGTCCACAACTCTGCCCCAAGCGATTCGGCCAAAGAAAGATAGGCTGCGTCATAAGCACTTTGGCGTTTTAACTGGATGGAAATTTCAATGACTCGACGCCCATTGGTGATTGGATGGTAAATGACTGGCAACAGTGAAATGTCGTTCCAGCAATCTGCCGCGTCGTTGATCGTAATCGTACCGGCAACAGCAAGCCTGGTCAGACTGTTGGTCACTTCATAAACGGCCAAATAAGGAGCGTGCAATTCGACACCCTGCGTCACCCAACGTTCAAACTGCTGAAACACCATTTCCCGACGGTCATCCTTGACTGCCGAAACCACCATCAGGTTCGCATCCACGACAATCATTCAAAGTCACTCCGTTCGCCTGAGTCCCTGATCTCCCGAATCAAGACAACAGCATCCACCGCTGGCATGTTCTCTGCGCGATCACGCAATCTCAGCAAAGCCTTCCTCGCTTCTTCATAATCTTCGTGCGTGAACTTCTTGATTTCAGGCGTCTCTTTTTCGACGACTGTTTCAACAATCTCAAACATAGTATCCCCCTTTCCAATTTAGCTTAACTTACTGACTCAACTTCAACCAAAGCATCATAAAACGTCGCCGCTGCTCCCAAATCGGTCAGGCCTTGCGAAGTCACGTCGTTGGCATTGCAGCCGTCAGAGGTCAGCTTCTTCCACCAGACTGAAAGCGCGACAACGACGCCGGAACGGGCTTTGTCGGTGACGCGGGCTTTGGCTTTGAAATCGCCACGGTCGTTGAAGATGCGGACGCGGTCGCCGTCTTTAATGCCGCGCAATCCGGCATCATTCGGATGAATGTCCAGGTACGGTTCTTTTTCGGCTTTCACAAAGCTGGGCAAATTGGCAAAACTCGAATTCAGGAAGTTGTGCGCGGGCGGAGAAATCACGGCCAGCGGATATTTTTTCGCCAGTTGCGGCGCATCCTGCACGGTTTCGCGCGGAGCAATGTACATCGGCAACGGATCAATTCCCTGCCTGGCCAGGGTTTCGCTGAAGAATTCGCACTTGCCGGAAGGCGTCGGGAAATTGCCTTCAGCAAAGGGCGCAAAGCGTTCGGGCACGTTCAACCGTTGCCAACCTTTTTCCTTCAACTCTTCCAGCGTGATGCCTTGCATACGCGGGTTCGGACTGGTGATGGCTTGGCGAATCAACTCTTCGTCAGAGTCTTTGAAACAATCGTCGGTGAAGCCCATCCGTTCGGCCAACAAACGGAAGACTTCGCTGTTGGGTTTGGCTTCGCCAATGGGCGCGATGGCGGGTTGATTCAGCACGACGTACATGTGCCCGTAAGCTCTGTGAACATCCCACTGTTCAAGCTGCGTCGTTGCGGGCAACAGGATGTCCGCGTAATCCGCCGTATCGGTTTGAAAAATTTCGTGAACGACGGTGAAAAGGTCTTCGCGCTGGAATCCGGCAATGACTTTGCGCGAATCGGGCGCGACGGCTACGGGATTGGAATTGTAGACGTAAATCGCGCGCACAGGCGGATCAAGCGGTTCTAAAGTTTCAGTCGGCGCTCCTTGCGCATTGAATTTCTGCACACGCTGAAAGCCCGTCAGGGCGTCGCCGATGGCAGACATATTGATTGTGCGCGGACTGTTCCAGATCAAATCGGGTCGAGCCAGCGCCGTCGTGTTCATACCGAACGTGCCGGAAGTCGAAAGCAGCATTCCTCCGGCAGCGTCTCGCCAAACGCCAATCAGCGCAGGCAAACAAGCGACCGTGCGAACAGCCATGCCTCCACCAGCGTGACGCTGCATGCCGTAATTCAACCGAATGATCGAAGGTTTGGTCGTCGCATATTCGCGCGCCAGATTGACGATTGTCGTTTCGTCGAGTCCCGTGATTTTGGCGACTTTTGACGGCGGATACTCCATCACTCGTTCGCGCAGCAGTTCAAAACCGAGCGTATATTTTTCAATGTAATCGGCGTCAATCAGGTTTTCTTTGATGATGACGTGCATCATTGCCAACGCCAGCGCGCCATCGGTTCCCGGCAGTGGTGCGATGTGCTGATCGCATTTTTCGGCGGTCAAACTACGATAAGGATCAATGGCGATGATGCGTGCGCCATTGCGTTGCGCTTCCAGAATCTTCGGCCACAGGTGAACGTTCGACGTGATCGTGTTCGATCCCCAGATCAAAATCAGCTTGGCTTCGTTGAAGCGTTCGGGGTCGGTTCCCATGCTCAAACCGATGGTGGCTTTGTAACCGGCGGCTCCCGCCGAAGCGCAGATGGTTCGATCCAGCAGCGAAGCGCCGAGCTTATGAAAGAAGCGGCGATCCATGCTTTCGCCCTGCACCAGGCCCATCGTTCCGGCGTAACTGTACGGTTGAATCGCTTGCGGATCGTCGGCGGCGATTTCCTTGAACCTGGCGGCGATGGTGTCCAGCGCCTCGTCCCAACTGATGCGCGTGAAAATGCCTTTACCTTTTTCGCCGACGCGCTTCATCGGGTACAGCACGCGCTGCGGGCTGTAGGTGCGTTCCAGGTAGCGATTGACCTTCGTGCAAAGAAACCCATTGGTTGTCGGATGATCTTCTGCACCTTTGACCTTGATGGCTGTGCCATTTTCGACTGTGGTGACCAGCGCACAGGTGTCAGGGCAATCATGCGGACAGGCGCCACGAATGACTTTGAGAGAGGATCCATTGGCAGATATATCTGTGGACATAACTTCTCCTGAAAAACGAAAAGGATTAACAAGGCCGTCAGGATAACGAAAACATCCTGAAAAATCTCGTTAATCCTGTCGAAATTTATGACCAAAATGCGCAAGCTGAGCTTGCCGGCCAAGTCAAACTGCTTATCTAGTTTTTGCTGCCGGTGTTGTCAGGCGGGTTCGGGCGTGGTAATGAAACTGTTGAACAATGCAAAGAAAATGCGTCCCCATCAAGCAAGAAAACCGCTGCAATCTTTAACGAAACGATTGGAGAGCAAGAATCGAATGAAAAGCAAAGGAAACCTGAGAAAACAATTCATCTTTTTGGCGATTGCCGTCTGCCTGACTCTGGCCTGCGACAACGCGGCTCCTCCCGTGCAAGTCGGCACGTCGCAGCCCACGCCATCGAGCCAGGTCAGCCAGCCGAGCGACGCAGCGCACGGCCACGATGAAGCCACGCATGAGCTTGAAAACAAGATGCCGCGCGTTCGCGCGGAGGAACTGAAACGCCTTGTGGCGGCTGGGAAAGCAGTCATTGTTGATGTGCGCTCCGCCGAAGAATACGCCCAGGCGCACATACAAGGCGCGATCAATCTGTCGGTTCAGCAAATCGAATCCGGGCAATACCCTAAGCCGCCGCGCGATAAGCGATTGATCAGTTACTGCACCTGACCGTCCGAACATTCGAGTGCCCGTGCGGCATTCTTGTTTTCACTGGCAGGGTATGAAGCTCCGGGCGCGCTGCTGGGCGGCATGGATGCCTGGGAAGCAATTGGCGGGAAGGTCATACGGGCGGGAGGCCGTCCCTGATTTTCTGGCAGAGTTTCTTTACTGCTGCCCAAATCAGGCGGATGCCGCTTTCGGCTTCAGGCGATACAACATCTCGCCCGCTTTGGGAACGAGCAAGATGCCTTCTTCTTCCCTGCCACGCCATTCGTCCAGATTGATGCTGGCCGGATCGAGATAACCCAACTGCAATTTTTCACAGCGTTCGCGGGCAACTCCAGTAGCCAGCGTGACTTTGATGCGCGGGTTTTCGATGCCTGTTTCGGCGTCATACGTGCCAATGCCGCGTAAATGCGTGCTGTGCGCGACCACGCCGAGTGGATAATGTTTGAATTTGTCCCACTGTTTGGTGAAATACTCCAGCACGTGATAGCCGAGTTCATCCAGAATCTTGCCGTGCGAATAACTGATTTCGTCAATGTGCGGCGCGTAAATGATGACTTCGCCTCCGTCGGCAATAACCGGCTCCAGCTTGTACATGCCTTTCGAACCCGTCCAGATGTCGTCGTACAGTTTCGGCATCACCGAAAGCACGCGATTGTATCGGCGATCTGTCCAGACGATATGCAGCTTGGAAGACAAGTCGCTGGCGGCTTCCCACGCTTCTTCGGGCGAACCAATGTACAGCCCAGCCAAGCTCTCGCCTTTGACCACCAAACTGAAACACAGTTTCGGATGGTTGATGAACTGTGCGGCGCGATCAATCACTTTGCGAACCGCAGTGTACTTCTTGCCGATGGTTTCGTAACTGGTGACCAGCGCGCCCAGCCAGTGCGAAAAGTTGATGACTTCACCCGCGCTGATTCCCGGAAAAAAGTATTTGTTGCCGCCGGAAAAGCCTACGACTTCGTGCGGAAAAGTCGGGCCGCAAATGATGATCTGGTCGTAATCAAAGACCAGCTTGTTCAACTTCACATTGACGGCTTCGTTCAGCAGCCCATCGCTGATCTGGGCGATTTCTTCTTTCGAGATCACGCCGAGTTCAACAAAGGTTTCCGGCAATTCCCAATAGTGATTGAAGATTTTGACCTTGGCGTATTTGGTTGCGCGCTCTTCGGCGGTAACGCCGATTCGCTCGTTGATCGCTTCTTCGCTCATTGGTTGGTGCGTGCCAAGCGCGATCAAGTAATCCAGTGCGGCGACGTTTTCCCCCAGCAATTCGTGAAACAGCCGGAACATCTGGCCAATGGGAGCAGTTCGCGTACCGTCGGGAATGATGATGATGACACGTTTGCCGTCGAGCTTTGCCTGCGACAACGCAGCCGCCATCAAATCGCGGGTTTCAGTTTCAGAAAGAAATTTGTCTGTGTAGCCTCTGCCAATCAATCCAGTCAGCATGGAATCACCTCGTAATTTTCAAACGCCGCCAAATGCCGAAAACCCGCCGTCCACCGGAACGACGATTCCCGTGACAAACGCCGAAGCGGGCGACATCAACCAAAGCACTGCGCCCAGCAAATCTTCGGGATCGCCAAAACGTCCCATAGGCGTGTGCGCAATGATGCTTTGCCCGCGCGCCGTCAATTCGCCGGTCGGCGGATTGGTCAGCAATGAACGGTTTTGTTCGGTCAGGAAAAAGCCCGGCGCAACGGCATTCACGCGAAGTCGCGGCGAATACTGCTGCGCCAGATGCACGGCCAACCACTGCGTGAAGTTGTTGATTCCGGCCTTTGCCGCCGAATATCCGATCACGCGAGTCAACGGGCGCACGGCGCTCATCGAAGAAACGTTGAGGATGACGCCTTCGCCTTGTTCCGCCATCTGCCGACCGAAAATCTGGCAAGGCAAAATCGTTCCCAGCATGTTCAGATCAAACACATACCGCAACGCCTGTTCCGGCAAATTGAAAAACGTCAGATCAGGCCGCGTTGTGGCTTCGGGACTGTTGCCCCCCGCGCCGTTGATCAATCCGTCAATGCGACCGAATTCTTCGAGAACTGTTTTGACGGCTTCCTGCAAGGTGTCCGTCTGAAGCACATCGCCCGGAACGATAATCGCGCGTCCCGGCCCTTCGATGTCGGTCAACAACGCTTCGCCTTTTTCCGGGTTACGCGCCAGAATCGCAACGTTCGCGCCACATCCAACCAGCGCTTTTGCCATAGCGCGACACAGAACGCCGGTTCCTCCGGTAATCACCACCGAACGCCCCGTGAAGTCGTACATCTTCAACAATTCAGAATGAGTCATGGTTTTCGTTACTTTCGCAGAAGTTTTCGCCAGATCGGCTTGGTTTTACCAACTGTAAACGCATCGTACACGCTGACCGGCAAAACTGCACGGTCAGCGCCAACAGATTGATGATTTTCTTTGACGGTTCAGTAACCCAACGCTTTCAGGATGGCATCGCGGCGAGCAGGGACTTGCGTAAAAGCGTTGGCGTAGTTGGATTGCAGTTCGATTTTCTGGCCGGATTTGTCCGTGTAACTCAGCGATGCACGATGATAATTGACCGTGTAATCCGGGTCTTTCAACACGTGGCCGGTCAAAATGGCAACGAGGTCTTCTTCAGGCTGAATCGTTCCGGCGGCAACCAGCTTTTTGATTCCGGCCAACGTGACGGCGGAAGCCGGTTCGCAACCGATGCCGTCGCTGCCAATGACGGCTTTGGCGTCGGCAATTTCCTGCTCGTTGACCGATTCGACTTCGCCGCCTGACCAACGCAACGCGCGCATGGCTTTCGGCCAGGAAACCGGATTGCCAATTTTGATCGCCGTGGCCAACGTAAACGCATTTGGCAACGGTTCGAAATTCACATCCTCAAGCTCACGACTCCGCCCCCAATGCCGGTAAAGAGGATTCGCGCCTTCTGCCTGGATAATGGTGATCTTAGGCATCTTTTCAATGACACCGCGTTCCAGCAATTCGTGCAGCCCTTTGGCAATTGCCGATGAATTGCCGAGATTTCCCCCCGGGACAACAATGCGATCCGGAGCTTGCCAACCGCGCTGTTGCAGCAACTCAAAAGCAATTGTCTTCTGCCCTTCCAGTCGAAACGGGTTGACCGAATTTAGCAAATAGATCGGAGTTTCATTGGCAATTTCTCTGACCAGTCGCATGGCATCGTCAAAATCGCCCTCAAGCTGCAAGACCTGCGAACCGTAATCGAGCGCTTGCGACAATTTGCCGAGCGCAATCTGTCCCGAAGGAATAAACACGAATGATTTCATTCCCGCGCGCGCCGCATACGCCGCCATCGAAGCCGACGTGTTGCCCGTACTGGCGCAGGCGACGCTGGTTGCCCCCAAGCGTTTGGCTTGGGTAATGCCGGTCGTCATTCCCAAATCCTTGAACGATCCGGTCGGATTCATCCCCAGATGTTTGAACGCCAACCGATTCATCCCGGCAAAGCTGGCCGAACGCGGCGCGTCCCAAATCTGCGTGTTGCCTTCGGTCAAGGTGATGATGTCGGCGTCGTCGGCTTCGGGCAGCAGTTCGCGGAATCGCCAGACGCCGCTTTGGTCAATGGCTTTGGGCGACGCACGTCGCCAATCCCAAACGCTCATCAGGCGTTCCCCGGAAAACTCGTTCACTTCGTAAACGACATCCAGCAGGCCGGAGCAATTTGAACAAGTGTAGATTCGCGAGGCGGTCGGAAATTCGGTTTGGCAATTGAGACAGCGAAGAGAAGGCATAAGTAGAAGTGCTGAGTGCTGAGGACTGAGTGATGAGAACAAGGCAACTGCTCAGTCCTCAGCACCCAGTCCTCAGCACTTTGTTATTGAGCGGGTTTATCCAATTCAAACGCGCGATGAATGGCGCGGACGGCTTCGGCGGCGTCTTTTTCGCCGACGATGAACGAGATGTTGCGTTCCGAAGAACCTTGCGAAATGGCAATGACGTTGACGCCCACCGTGCCCAATGCGCCAAAGACTTTTCCGGCAATGCCCGGAGCGCCTTGCATACGGTCGCCGACGGCGGCAACGACCGCAATCGAATCGTCAATCGTGATGTCTTCGATGTGGTTTTGCAGCAGGTCGAGTTCCAGCGAAGCGCGCAATGCTTTGACCACACGAGCCGCTTCGGAACTGTTGACGACGAAACACAGATTATTTTCCGACGACGCCTGCGAAATCATCAGAATGTTCGCGCGTTCGGCGGCAACGGCGTCAAAGGTTTTCGCCGCAATGCCTGGAATTCCCTGCATGCCTTTGCCGCTGATGGCGATCAAGCTGACGTTGCGAATCGAAGTGACGGCTTTGACTCCACGCGACGACGGATGGCCTGTAACGCTGACTCGCGTGCCTGTGTCCGTTGGTTGAAAGCTGTTCAAAATCAAAACCGGAATGTTCTGTTTGAACGCAGGCAGGATGGTTTTGTGATGCAATACCTTTGCGCCGTAATACGCCAGTTCCGAAGCTTCGCTGTAACTGATTTCGCGCATCGTGCGCGCTTCCGGAACTTCGTTGGGATTGGCCGTCATGACGCCGTTGACATCTGTCCAAATCCAGACTTCATCAGCATCCAAAGCCGCGCCCAAAATCGAAGCCGTGTAATCCGAACCTCCGCGACCGAGCGTCGTTTGCACGCCTTCTTTGGTTGCGGCAATGAAGCCCGTGACAACCGGAATTTCTCCGGCTTCCAGCAGCGGCAACAGTTTGTCGCGCGTTTGCTGCCGAGTTTCATCCATCAACGGTTCGGCCTGGCCGAATTGATCGTCTGTGACAATCAACTCCGTGGCTTCAATCGAACGCGAAACCACGCCGCGTTCGGCAATTGCACCGGCCAGAATCGGCGCGCAGAGCATTTCGCCCATTCCCGAAATCGCGTCCAACGTGCGCGGCGTCAGTTCACGCACCATCGTCAGCCCTTTGCAAAGGGTTTCAAACCGCTCAAAGCGTTGCCGCAACGATTCCAGAGCTTCGCGGCGTCGCGCGGCTTCAGTCGGCATCAACTGATGCACAGCCTGCCGATGCGGTTCGTGCAATTCATCGCTGACTGTTTTGTGATACTCACCCGCAACAGCGTTTTGCGCTGCAGCGATCAGCTTGTTCGTCACGCCGCTCATCGCCGAAGTGACAACGACAACCTTGTGACCTTCTTTCGCGCTTTTGACGGCAAGCTCTGCCGCTTGCGCGATGCGTTCGGCATTCCCGACGGAAGTGCCGCCGAATTTCATTACGATCAACATAAAATCAAAGTGGAAGTATGCGAATGCGATTTACCCAATCCTCCGCGTTATCAACCATCCAGAGCAAAAGCAAATCATCAACGACTTTCCCGCGTGCAAGGCTTTGCGAAGCGATCAAGACTCCCGAGCTGGTGGACGTTTGCAAAAATTCGGCGAAATGACGCGGCATGGTTTTCATGTCATGGGAAACCAGGATGCGTTGTTCCGCTGCCGCACGCGCCAACACATTATGTCATCAGGCACGCCGTCAAGCTTGGCCGCCTGCGCGGATCGAAAATCAATCCGTGGCTCAAGACGCCAGATTGCCTCCACAATCGCGCGGTTCAGATCGTTGTCGGCTTGGTAGCGGATTTTCATGCATGGCTCGCTTGCGCCAACTCTTGCCGGGCCTTGGCGATTTTGGCGTAGTACTCAGGCTCGGCAGCGCGCAACTGTTGGCGTAATTGCTCAGCCATTTCCGCCACCCGCAGCAAGTACTCATCTATGTCTGCCTGATGGCCGAGATAGTAGGCAATAGCGCCGTAAACCTGCTCCAGCCGGAGCGAAGGAAAACAATCGCGGGCAATCGTTTCAGGCGATAAGCCTTCTCGAAACGCATACACGATTGAGTCCAGCGAAATGCGGGTGCCGTGAATCCAGTACCCTTCATCGTGAAATTCAACGTATTGATTTTCCATCACTACCTCCTGCGCGTTAGCTTCTCACAACAAGCCTTTTGCTACCAACAATTCAGCATTCAGCAACGCAGCGCCTGCCGCTCCTCGAATCGTGTTGTGGCTGATCAGCGTGAATTTGAAATCGAAGATGGTGTCTTTGGAAATGCGTCCGACCACAGTCGCCATGCCGTTTTCGGCGTCTCGATCCAGCCGAGGTTGTGGACGGTCTTTTTCCATGCGCACGATGATCGGGCGAGCCGGAGCCGTCGGCAGTTTCAATTCCTGCGGCAATCCGGTGAAGGATTCCAGCGCTTCGATAACTTTTTCAACCGTAGCTTTTTTCTTCAACTTGACGCGGACGGATTCCAAATGGCCGTCGTGAACGGCGACGCGGTTGCATTGCGCGCTGACCAGAAACGGCGCAGGCGTCAGTTTGGTTTTCGAGCCTTTGCCCAAAATCTTCTGTGGCTCTTCTTCGACTTTTTCTTCTTCGCCGCCGATGTGCGGGATGACGTTATCCAGAATGTCCATCGAAGCCACGCCGGGATAACCCGCGCCGGAAATCGCCTGCATCGAAGTCATCATCACGGCTTCCAGACCGAAAGCCTTTTGCAGCGGAGCCAGCGCCATCACCAATCCAATCGTCGTGCAGTTCGGATTCGTCACGATGTAGCCGGTTTTGAAGCCGCGTTTTTTCTTTTGATACGGAATGATGTCCAGATGATCGGGATTGATTTCCGGCACAATCAGCGGAACGTCCGGGTGCATGCGAAACGCCGACGAATTGCTGATGACCGGAATGCCAGCGGCGGCAAATGAGCCTTCGGATTCCAGCGCGATGTCTCCGGGCAAGCTGGCGATGATGATGTCGCAATCAATTTGCGGCCTGCCGGGTTCGACTCTTGACGGATAGAGAGTCAGGTCTTTGACGGATTCAGGCATTTCAAACGGTAATTTCCATTTGCACACATCGGCAAAACGTTTTCCCTCCGAACGGTCGGAAGCCGCCACGGCAGTCACCTCGAAATACGGGTGATTCCGTAGCATGTGAATCAGTCGTTGGCCGACCGTGCCGGTCGCGCCCAAAATGCCTACACGTCTTTTTGCTGTCATTGTCGTCAATACCTTCTGAAGTTGGGTTGAGATTTTCGTTCCGACTGAACATGCAAAAGCCCCGCGAGAAAAAACCGCTCGCGGGGCGTTGGAAACTCAGTGCGAACGAAACGGGATGGTAGGTTTTGACTTTGCGTTAGTCAAGAAAGCATCTTCAACCGCCGGGCCCCAGCTTGCCGGATTGAACTTGATTCCGTACAGTTGAACGGACAGAAAAACGTCTCAACTTGAAAGGAACAAGATGCCAAGAATTCAACTCGATCAGGATGTCAGGCCACTTTCGGAATTTCGCTCCAAAACCGCCAGTTTCGTTCAGCAGGTTCGGGAAACCGGTCGTCCGTTGGTGATTACCCAAAATGGTCGCAGCGCCGCCGTGTTGATGGATGTGTTGGAATACGAAAAGTTGATGGAGCGCATTGAAACGCTGGAAGATGTGATTCAAGCGGAAAAACAACTGGATAACAACAAAGGCGTCAGTCACGCCGAAGCAAAAAAGCAGGTATTGGCAAGGTTTAAGCGATGAAAATTACCTGGTCGCCTCTGGCTCTGGAACGAGTCAATGACATTGTGGATTACATTGCTCAGGAAAACCTTGAAGCCGCTGAGCGCCTGGCTATCGAACTTTTCGGCGCGGTCGAGCGGCTGGAAAAATTTCCTGAATCTGGGCGAGTGATTCCCGAACTCAGCCGTTCAACCATCCGCGAAATCATCCATAAAAAGTACAGAATCCTGTACCGTATTGAAGCCAAGCAAATTGCCATACTGACCGTACGTCACGTTCGTCAGCAATTTCAATCAGACGAGCTTACCTGATGGCTACGCCGCAATCCTGGAAGCAATCATTCCTGCCGCACGATTCGCAATCATGGCGACGACGGCATTTGGATGGCCTCTGGGAACCGCCGGCATGACGGAAGCATCCGCCACCCACAATCCATCTACGCCGCGAACCTGCAATTGAGGATTGACGACTGCGCGAGGATCATCGCCCATTCGGCAAGTGCTGGTCGGATGGTAAACAGTTTGAATTTCAGACGCGAGCTTGGCTAACAGTTCAGCGTCATCTGTGAGTTCCGGGCCGGGAAAGATTTCTGCTTCGACAAACTCAGCCAATGGCGAAGTGGCCACAATTTTCCGAGCCATCCGCGCTCCGAACACCGTAGCCGCAGCGTCTTTGCCTTCCGGGTCGGTCAGCAATCCGAAATCAATCAACGGCGCATCCAGCGGATTGGCGCTTCGCAATCGCAAACTGCCGCGCGAACGCGGAGCGACGACGGCAACGCCTATGCTGAGAGCGTCCACTTGCGGGTTTTCCAATCCCTGATTGCGCCATTCAAACGGAGCCAGAATCAATTCCACATCTGGCGGAGTTCCGCGCACGCCATTCGACTGGGTAAAGGCCATCGCTTCGACGGCATTCGAAGCCAGCATTCCTTTTTTGAAAAGCAGGTAACGAATCAGGCTCAGCGGCGATTCCGCTTTTTTGAAGGTGTCGGTTCCGCGCGTGCGAAAGATGGTGGCGACCATCGGATGATCCTGCAAATTCGCGCCGACTTCGGGTGCATCGTAATAAACCGGAATTCCCAACCGTTTCAGCGCGTCCGCCGGACCAATGCCGGAAAGCATCAACACTTGCGGTGAACCGAACGCACCCGCCGCCAAAATCACTCCGCGCGCCGAGAATGTTTTTTCAACTGCGCCTTGTCGAACGGTCACTCCGGTTGCGCGTCCGTTGGCTATTTCAACGCGCAACACTTGAGCTTCGCGCACGACTTCCAGATTCGGGCGTTGCATTGCCGGTTTCAGGTACGCGTCAAAAGCGCTGAATCTTTGACCGTCTTTGTGAGCCAGTTCGGTCAGCCACGCGCCTTCAAAAGCATCGCCGTTGTAATGCGGCTGATTGCCCAACCCGGCTGCACGCGCCGCTGCGACAAAGGCTTTCGACAATTGGTGGGCGTTTTTGTTCGGCGAAACCAGCATTGGGCCGCTGCGTCCGCGCGCGCCGTTTGATTCTTCGCCGAGCCAGCATTCCTGTTCTCGAAACGTTGGCGCGACTTCTTCCCATCCCCAACCGGAAGCGCCCGCGGCAACCCATTCGTCAAAATCCGCCGGATGACACCACTGATGAATCTGCGCGTTCATGTTCGACGAACCGCCGAGCATCTTTCCGCGCGGAGTAAAAACCTTGCGCCCGTTGGCGGCACTTTGCGGCTCGCTTTCAAAATTCCAGTCCAGCTTGCTTTTGAACAACTTGGCAAACCCAGCGGGGATTTTGACAAACGGGCTGGATGGCTTGCCGCCCGCTTCGATCAACACAACACGGAATTTGCCGGAGCTGGTCAACCGTTCGGCAAGCACACTCCCAGCCGTCCCAGCACCCACAATGATGATGTCGTTCATAAACGCTCCTGATTTTGATGGTTTTCGTTTCGTGAGCTGTCGTGGCCTTCCTACAACTCTTTGGTCATGAAAACGCTGTGTGGGTCTTCCGCATAATCTGCAAACGGCGGGCAGTACGTAAACCCAAATCGTTCATACAACTTTTGCGCCGGTTCAAAATCTTTCTGCGAACCGGTTTCCAGACTGAGGCGCGCGTATTTGCGAGACTTCGCCTCGGCAATGATGTGCTCCAGCACGGCCCGCGCAACCCCTTTGCGACGATGAGCCGACGAAGTTCGCATGGATTTTACTTCGCCGTGCATCGAATCAAGTTCTTTCAATGCGCCGCAACCAAGTAACTCTTCGCCTTCCCACACTGTCCAGAACGTGATGTCCGGCTGTCTCAACTTGGCGATGTCCAGTGCATGCACACTTTCCGGCGGCGAAATCTCGTGCATGTTTTTCAAATGCTCTTCCAACAAGGCGCGAATTTCCGGCCCGGACAAATCGTCGAGTTTGATCTGCATGATTTGGTAACTTGAACTTACGGTTGCTGCATCGGCTCAGCGAATAAAGCGTAAGCTTCGCCGCGCAGTGCCGCCAATGGTTTTACCGGTTTCGTCCAAGGCGATGACTCGCCAGCGAAGACTGGAATCCCCGGCTTTGTCTTTTAACCACGAAGGCGCGCGATAAATTCGCACAGAGGCTTTGAGTAAGGCGGAATGAATCAGCTTGCCGTTATCGTCTTCGATTTCCAATCGGTACAACCTGGCCTGCTGATTTTCCGACCACACGAATTCTGCGATTTGGGATGCGGGCAGCGTTGTACCGTCTTTTGGCAGCAGTGACAAGAACGTCCCCGGCGCAGCGACATCCTGCGTGTTGTCGCCGCCGCCCACGACGTAACGCAACACAGGCAGCGGAAATCCGGCAGCGGCTCCGCTACTGACAGCGCTGCGGCCAGCGCCGACGACACTCAGGTCAGACGTATTCAACCCATCGTCCGAAGCTTCAATGCGAAGCAGGATCAAGTATTGCCCAGGAACCTGCGTCGGCAATTTCGACGCATCCGGCCCTTGCAAGGTGTAACGCCCGCCCGAAGACAAAAAGACATTGAACCGGCTGATCTGTGTAAAGCGCGCTTGCGAACCTCGCTCTTCGACCGGCAGCGAGCTTTCCGGCAACAAATCGCGCTCGTCCGGCAAAGGCTCGCCCGGACGAACAACTTCCCAACGACCGCGCAATCGGCCTGAGCCTGTGTATTTGATTTCAGCGCGCACCGCCGGAGGTTTTTTGCCCGGTTCGACAAACAACACTTGCGGCTCCTGTCCGCTGGCGGAAATTCCTGTGCTCTGGCCAAAACCGAGTTGCACATCGGTCAGCGAAAACGGCGCAGCGATACCGTTTCCGGTCAATCGCATGGTGACCGCGACAAACTGATCTACGCCGCCATTGGGATTGGTGAACCGACGGACATAAAAGAATTGCGAATCCTGTCCGGCGGCAGCGGCTTGATACGCTTTGCGCGCGACCGAAGCCGGAACCGAGACCACATCGGTATAGCCGTTCGTTCCACTGCGACGCGACACGTCAAAGCGGCGCGGCAAGGTTCCGTAAATCGTTCCCGGCACACACGTGAAGCCAATAGCGGGTGTTGCCGGTTGAATGTCTCCACACCAGGTGGTTTCCGCAGGCACGTAAGCCCCCAGATTGCCGTAGGTCAGAAACACGGTCGTCGCGCCCTGGCTGTACACGTTGACGCTTGTCGGATTCACTTTGATTTCGTTCTGCGCCAGCGCTTGCGCCGTCGAACAAACAAAGAAAAGAACAATTGCGATAAATCTTTTCATTCTGAACGCTCGCTTTCAAAAGAAAATAAAATTCAGCCCGGTGTTAAACGTATTCAGCTCCGTCCGGTTGTTGATGTTTTCGACGAAGTTGTTGATCCGCGCGAATCGGTTTGAATAGCGAATGAAGTAAATCATCTGCACTTTTTTGAATTTGTTTTCGCTTTCGCGCGTCAGCCGGTAATTCCATTGCAAATCGAATTCGTCGTTGCGGCTGTTGGTCGTCCGCCGCAAATCGCCCGCGCCCAATGTCGCATAAGTCAGATTCACCGATTGCCTATTCGTCGCCTGCCAGTTGGCGATGAAGCCCAGCCGCAATGTGCGATTCGTGTTCGCCAGTTCGCGGTTGTTGGCGTCTTCAAAATTCACGTCGAAGCTCAATTCCAATGTCGGCATTGGCGTAAAACCGAAACTGGCCGTGTGAACGAAATTCTGCAAATCGGCAATTTCGCGGCCAATCGCGCGATTGTCTTGCAGCGTGTGATTCAACTGATACGAAATGCGATATTTTTCGGTCAACTGCCATTCGGCGGTAATGCTCTGGTTGATGTTCGCCTGATCTGGAATCGCTCCGGGTTGATCGAACCCGCCGCCGGCCGGAATGAAGTCGGCAAACGCGCGTGTGCGTTCAAAGGTATAGCCGATGCGCGGCAACAGAATGTTCGGAACGGCAGCCGGACGAATCTTGAACAGATTCTGTGTGGGCGTGTTGATGGCGAAGGTATCGCGTCGCGTGTTCGTCCGCAGAATCGTTTGAATGCCAGCCAGATTGTCGTTGAACCGCGTGTGCGAAGCCGTAAACGTCAGTTCACCGAACGACCCGACGAATTCAACTATGTTCTGATTCAAATCCGGTTGCGCCGCCGCGCCAATGCTCCGAAACAACGGGTCTACGCGTTCGTGTTTGACGTTCAACGTCAGATTCAACTTTTTCGGATCGGGCAAGGCGATGGATTGGGCGTCAGTTGTTTGTCGAGAAGCCGTTTGTGAAGTTGCGGCTTCGCCAGTAGCCGGTTTCGCTTTGACGAAGGAAAATTCTTTCAGCAGATCAATGCTGCCTTCAGCGTAACGGGCATTGCGAGTGGAGATTTCGGATTGCACCACGTTCGCCGCATCCTGATTCAGCAATGGATCGTTCGGATTGAAAAACTGGCTGCGCGTGAATCCGCCGTCGAATCTCAGCCGTTCGGTTTTGTCTTTGGCCAGCATGCGAAAGCTGGCGCCTTTGCTGCGTTCGCTGTCGTTGATGTTTCCCTGATTGAAATTTTGCCGGTTGGCCAAAAACCAGGCGTCAACGGCTCCGGTTTCAAAGCGCAAACTACCAGGTCGTTTGGAGAAAACTTCCAACCCGACGATGCCGCCAAACAGACGATGCTTTTCGTTCGCCAGGCCGAAAAAGTTGTCAAAGCCAACGATGTTCGTCGAATTCATCGCCGCCAGCGAAACGTCCAGATGTTCGCTGATCGGGACGGCGACGTTAAAACCGCGACTGGAAAAACTGTTAATCAAATGCCGTTGCGCGCCGAAGCTGGAATGCCCGACATTGAACTTGCGCGTGCCGTGCTGGAACTGCATCAGGTAAGACGACAATTCGACGCGGCGAGCGTTCGCGCCCTGTTCGGCAAACCGCAAAGCTTCGTTGCGAAAGCTGGAACCGACAAGATCGAATTGGTGCTGCATGTTGAACGCGCCGCGCGCCATTTCGCTTTTCCACGTTCCCTGCAAAGTCGCATCGGCAAATGTCGGACGTTCGGGTTTGTTGGAATCGGGAAAATGAGTTTCGGCGAATTGTGATTTGAAGCCTATGTTCAGCGAAGGCGCGAGGTCGAATTTATCGAAACCGAATCGGCGTTTGACTGGTTCGGCGGTCGTTGGAGTTTGAGCAATGGCTTGCCCGGCTTCGGCAATTTGATTTTGTGATGCCTGTCCGCCGTTCACTGGTTGATTTACTTCCGCCACGACCGGCGCTGCGATTGCGGGCTTGTCTGCGACTTTCAGTTTGAAACTGACGACGAGTTTCCATTCGCCATTCGGCGTGACCAGATACATCGTCAAGTCGGTTTCGCCTGCGGGCAATGGAAACGGTTTCGGAAAATGTTTCAAACTGGTTCCATCGGCAATGAACAAATCGGTCAGATCGGTCTGGCCGACCACAATGGCGATTCGGCCCTCGGCTGGCGAAACCTGCCGACTCAAAGTCAATTGAACAATTTCATCAGGCGCGATGGTTTTGCCGTCGAAACTGGCCGTGACGGTCAACTCCTGAACACGGTTGGCGTTGACGCTTTTGCCGTCAGAAACCAGCAAGAACGCCGCCGCCACGCAAAGAACGATTGCCGTGACAGGCAAACCAGCAAAGATGGTTTTGAGAAATCCGCGCATTTCAGTTTCTCCTTCAAAAAGACAGCGCCTTACTTCTTCGCCGGGATTGGAAATGAGCCGCTTTTGCTGGCTTTTGAAGTCCCCTGGCCACCTTCCCAAACGCATTTGCCAGTCAACGTCAGCGTGTATTCGCGGGCAAAGACATCGTTGGGCATTTTCAGCATCAACGTGCCGGAGGTCATTTTTTCGTTGAGCATCATTTTGACTTCGGTGGTCGTGCCGTCGGTGTTGCTGGTTTTCAGCATGGCTTCCAGATTGACGAGCCTGGCGTCGCCAGCGGTTTTCCATTGCATATCAACCGGAATCACCCGTCCCATTCCGTCGGGCGAGGGTTTGGCCATGGCGTCTTTTTTGGTGACGTTGACGATTGTAATTTCAACGGGAGCGGCAACCGTCCGATGCGGTTCTTTTTTCTTCCCCTGCGCCATCACGGGCAAAGCCAGCAACGACAGGGCGAACATTGCGATTACAGCGATTTGAGTCAGTTTGCGAATCATTGTTTTGCCTCCTTGAACAATTGGGGCAAGCGGACTGCTTGCCCAGCGCCTCTGTGCCAATCGGCAGACTGTTTCAGGCTCATGCCTGACCGCCCGCTCTTTTGAGTTTTCAAACTCCCTCTTTCTCCTGCCGATAAGCGCACTTTAGCCAGCCCACTCAACTGAAATCTTGAGCAGCGGTTGAAATTTTCTTGAAAGTCTTTTGAAAAGCGGAGCGCGGCCTTTTCCCCTTCCACGCTCCGTTCGTTTCGGAAAGTTGCCTTACTGTTTGGTGGCAACCGGGAACATACCCGTTTTAGTCTGGCTGGAAGCAACCGTGCGTCCGGTTCCTGTCGCGCATTTCGAATTGATCTTCAGCACAAATTCTTTGGCGAAAACGCCTTCAGGCATAGGCAACATGATCGTGTCGCTGTTGGCGGTTAGCGAAAGCATCTTGTTGACAGTGGTCATAGAGTTGTCGGTGTTGGTCGTTTTCAACATGGCTTCCAGTTCCATCAGTTTTGCGCCGGGCGACAGTTTGACCTTCCATTCGACTTTGACCGGAACCAGACGGCCTGCACCGTTCGGATTCGGTTTGGCCGCTGCATCGTTTTTCATCACGTTCAGGATCATCACGTCGGCTCCAAGCTGCGCATTGCCAGCGTCGCCATTGCCTTTGTCGCCGGGTTTCATGCCGCCCTTGTCTTTCATCCCACCGCCATCTTTTCCGCCAGATCCAGCAGGCGGCGTGGGGCGCGGTAACGGGGTAGCTCCGGGTTTGCCGCCTGGCGCAAGCTTTTGCTTTTCCGTAGAGGTCGTTTTCCCTGTGGATTTTTCCTTGCTGACCTGGCTCCCGGTTTCCTTGGCAGTCGCATCTTTCTCTTTGTTCCCTTGCCCCGCGGCAGCCGTCAACATCAAAGCAGCCAAGAACAACGTTGCAACAAATGTACGAATCATCGAAGAACCTCCTTTATGAACTGTTGTTTTCCATTTGGCGAAATCGGTCTCAAAGACTTTTATTCGCCGCAAATTCCTGTTTTTTTCAACCTCGAGCGCACTTTAGCCAATCCGTTCGCCTGAAATCCTGAAGCGCGGCTGAAAGTTTCTTGAAAGTTTTTTGAATGCGTTTAGAAGAGCTTGCGTTTGGCGACGACATCGAATTTGCGACCGTCGGTGGTTTCCATTTTGGCGGTGACGGTGACCAACGCCTGCTTGAATCCGTTCGGCGCGCCGTTGGACGGCAAAATCGAACGCGTCAAGCTACGCGATTGCGGACTGGCCTGAAACACCTGGGTCGTTTGCGTGTTGTCAGGAAAAATCGTCGTCAAACTGATTTCAAATCCTTTGATACGGCTTCCACCGTCGCCATTGATCGTCCAGTTGACCGACAACAGATTGTTCAAACTGGCTTTGAAATCGCTGACCGCCAGATTGACAACCGGCAGCGATGGACGCGGAAACACGTCTTCGCGGACTTCCGTGATGCGATCCACAAAGTTGGTGTTCAAATCTCGCACGAAAGCCACAACCACAACGCGCGTTTTCAAGATGGCAACAGCGTTGACGACTCCGATTTGCGCAAAGCTGAAAGTCGTCGAACGGTCATTCGGGTTTTGCAGCGTGCGGCCTTGCGACCTGGTTTCGATTGACTGCACTTTGTCCAGATCGGCTGTGATCGTGACGTCAAAACTTTCGACCTTGCTACTGGCGGACAATCCCGTCACATCCCAGAAGACAAAGGTATTCAATCCATTGAGCTGGGTTTGTTTCACGGTCAATCGAACCGGGTCAGCCGTCGCCGGCGGAACCTGCTTCACACTCACGGGGAAGTTTTTCACTGCGGCTTTGGCAAAAAGCTGGTTGTTGTTGAGGTCGCGGAAATTGACCGTAACTTTGGCATTGATATTGGTGAATTTGCTGGCTGGATGTTTGCTGGCTTCGGCCAGAAACAGCGATCCGCTGGTTACTGCGCCAAAACTTTTTTTCTCCGAAACGCCCGTGCCATTGCCGAATTCACCGATGACTTCCACATCCACGGTTTCGACTCGACTGCCTTGTGGAGCGAAGAAATCCCACTTCACTTCGGCAAAAACGTTTGCGCCAGCCGTGCGAACATTGGCCGAAGTGACGGCCACTTTGGCCTTGTCGCGGTCAACCGGCTCAGCGACTTGAATTCCAATCGGCGCAGGCGCCCCCTTGCCCTGACTCTTCTTTTTGCCCTGAGCCTGCGCTTCGGCAAAACAGGAAATAAGAATGGCGATGGAAAAAAGAATCGCGGCGAAAAATTTTGATCTCTGCATTGCTTGCCTCCTTGTTCAATCAATAGTCAATTCATTGCCGGTCGTAAATAGTTTCCGGCGCTCTCTCAACGCGACGAAAAGTACCCAAATCCGCCACCTGAAATCTTGAAGCGGATTTGAAATTCTGTTGAAAGTCTCTTCAAAGGATCCGGGAGCGCAGCCGGCCCGAACGCAGCAGGACAGCAGCCCGACAACCATTCGAAGTCAGTCTGGAATCAGCTTCCGAACCGACCGGCTGCGCTCACGAATCGGGTTATAGCGGGTTGCAATTGCACGCGACCTGTCAATTTGCTTACCAAACGTTGGTAGAACAGTTTATTAACCTGTTCTACCAAGTCGCATTCAAGTGAAAATCGCTATAAGTGATTGAAGAAAAAAACCGCTTCCCGCAGGACGGCGTTCACGCCGCAGATTTCAAGGAGGCTAAAAACTGCAGGAAGCGGATGCCAAAAGAGCGCTTATGGAATCGGCAACCCGTTCCAGTCGCCCGCAACAGGCTGGTCACCGGCCTGACCAAAACCAAAGGTCAAATCCGCCGGGCCGGTAGAGTTGGTGTTTCGCAAAAACACGACTCCGTCATTGAAAAGCCCCACGGTGTCTATGCCGTCGTCATTCCAATCGCCGGTCAAAGGCAATCCGTCTGCGCCCTGTACAATGAAGAAAAAGGCTTCGTTTGGATCGAAATTCAGCAATTGGTTGGTGATGGCGAATTGGCCCAGTCCCTGAAACACGCCTACGGTGTCCCGTCCGTCGCCATTCCAATCGCCGACGACCGGAAGCTGGCCAGGCAAGCCAAACGCAAAGACAGGGATATTCACCACTGGTGTCGTGCCGTTGACATTCGGACTGTTGCTCAACAACCAGTTTCCGCTGCCATTGATGATGCGGTACACGCCTACGGTATCAATTCCATCACCGTTCCAATCTCCCACCACAGGCAGATCGCCGAACTGACCGAAGTTCAATGTGATGGTGCATGGCGGGAATAAACAAAAAGAAATGCTGGATTTGCGCAAAATGAATTGCCCCGTGCTGGGACGAAACACACCTGGTTCATCGTCACCGTCTCCGTCCCAATCGCCTGCAATCGGAATATCGCCTGCGGAGCCAAGCCCCACGATGATTTCGGCATTCCCGGTGGTGTTGGTATTGCGCAGAAAGAAATTCGAGTTGGATGGGCGATAAACGCCTATGGTATCGGGGTTTTCAAACTTGATCCGAGCGACAAAACCGTCGCGGTCGCCTGATTTCTGTGACTGCACAGCCCCGGGCGTGACAGGAAAGTTCGTGGACAAGGTCACGCCACCGACGGCCAGACTTTCTCCGTTAGGCGACACCGCCATTCCCAGACTGGTTTCGGTGCTGCTGCCACCCAGATAGGTCGAAAACAGAATGCTGCGTCCTTCGGGCGAAATCTTGGCAAGATAAGCGTCCCAACTTCCGGCAAACGTTCCCTGAATCGGGTTGATCAGCGGCAGATTCTGATTGGAAGTCGTGGAAAGGTTGACGTAAATGTTGTTGGCGATGTCCACGGCAATGGACTGACCGACGTCTTGTCCGTTGCCGCCCAGAAACGTAGAAAACACTCGCCCCGATCCGTTGGCATTGAAACAGGTCACAAACGCTTCGTTGGTCTGGTTTGTGGTGTCGAGCACGGTCGCGCCCGATACGGCATTGAGCGGAAAATTGAACGAGCCGGTTTGACCCGTCACATACGCGCGTTGCTGTGAATCCACGGCAATATCCTGCGCAAACTCTGTCCCGGAGCCGCCCAGATAGGTGGCATAAATCAGCGAACTGTTGCCGGAAAGCGACGGATTGAACTTCGCCACAAAAACGTCCATCCCTCCAGCGTTGTTTGCCTGAGCAGGGGAAGTCCCGTTCGCCCCGCGCGTTTGGATATTATTGCCATCCGTTTGGCCAATCACGTAGGCATTGCCTGAAGTATCTACCGCAACGTTACGTGCCCGTTCCAGATTGTCGCTGCCACCGCGAAAATATGTGGAATAAATCAGACTCTGGCCATTGGCGGCAAACACCGTCAGAAAAGCATCCGTGCCACTGAAAACGCTATTGCCTTGAAACTGATTCACTTTGGGAAAGTTGATCGAGCTGGTTTCGCCAACCACATAAACGCGATTGTTGCTGCTGAAAGCAATGCCGCGCGCAAAATCGCTGCCGCTGCCGCCCAGATACGTCGAAAAGGAACAGTTGCATCCGCTGTTGAGTTGGCCGTTTTCGTCCAGTTTGGTGACAAAGGCATCATCGCCACCTCCGCCCAATCCCGGATTGTGCGTGCCTTCAAACGGAAACAGCAACGGATAATCATCGGAAAATGTATGTCCGGCAATCACTGCCTGACCGTTGCTGTTGACGGCAATCGCTTGCGCGAAATCATCGTCACTGCCATCCAGCACGGTTGCGTAAATCAGCGAAGTGCCATCAGCGCTGAACTTGACGACGTAAGTGGCGTCACCGTCTTTGTCGCCGGTTCCCGGTGGAAACTCACTCGACCTCAGCAACCCTGTGCAATACACATTACCGGCAGAATCCAGCGCCACATCCTGGATGTTGTCGAGCAAGCTGCCGCCCAAATACGAGGCCATGGCCAACACAGGATCAATCACCAGCGGACGAGTGATGTCATAAGCGCCGAGTTCAAAACCGACTTCGTTCGCCGCCGACAGAACGTATTTGCCCGAAACGGATTCTCTTCCCTGCGCGCCGTCCTGATAAACCACAGGCGCTTTTTGAATCAGTTCGCCCGCCTGGGTTTTCAGAACCAGATTGCCTTCGGCGTCCAGCCGTAAACTTTGTGCGCCATCGAATGCCAGACGGATTTGCTGGGGATTCACGCCCGGTTTGACGATGAAATCGTATTCCAGCATCCGCTGGTTGCCGTACCAAAGCATGTCTATGCCCGGCCAGATTTCGCTGTATCGGACTTTGCCGTAATTCGGGACGTTTGTGCGCCATTTCGACTGGTCGTTGCCAACGTAATAGTTGCTTTTGCCCGCGAACAACTCCTGCCCGCTGACTTGCGGCGAAGCATTCGCGCCCACCAGCGCCATAGTCAACGAACTGGTTTGATTGTCAGCGCCGCGCAACGCCATGACGGCGTTGTTGCCAGTCAGAAACAACGTGTATCCACTGCCGCGCGAAACGAACTTCACCGCCAGGTTGATCTGGCCGTGGTTCGATTCAAAGCGCAGCGGCAATTTTCCGTAATTTTCAATGACTCCGGTTTTGTTGACGACCACGGATGATTCTTTGATTCCAGCGGGGACGGTCTTTTGTCCGTTGGCTGCTGCGGTTCGTGACACCAGCATCGGCTGGGTAAACACCAAACCGAATATCATCACCGCCAGCGTGAATGAACGAGTGAATTGCAAGTGAACTGTTTTCATTTGTGCCTCCCTGGTTTGAAACTTTCTTTTTACCTGGCGCGGACGGTTCCGTCGCCGCGCATAACGACAATCAGTTCTTCGGAAAGACCTCCGCTGCCGCCGACCACGCCGGAGGTGCGGATTTCTTTTTTCTGTTCTACTTTTCGCGCCAGCATAGAACCGCTGTTGTCGCCGACTTTCGCCATTTCATCCACCAAATCGCGCTGTTTGATGACGGAAAATCCGACAATGCCTCCGGTCAGTGTGCCGTTATTCAAGCTGGCTTTTTTGCCGCTGATCTGTCCGGTCGGAGAAGAAAGCGATTCCGTAGTCAATTTGACGTTGAGCGGAATTTTCTTGCCGTTGACCGTGGCTTCCATAGGTAGATCGAGTTCCAGCATCCCGCGCATGACATCCAGTTTGACCTTGCCTGCGCGCATCATTCTTCCTTCGGCGCGCAATCCTTTTTCGCTGGTTCCGCGCCAATTGAAATTGCTGGTGATTTCCTTGCCTGCGGCCAGATCCATGACGCTGGCCGTGAAATTGACTGGGCTTTTGATCCGGTCAATGACCTGCCACTGACCGTTTTCGCCTTTTTTGCAGAGTTCCAACGTAATGGTTCCGCTGGCATCGCGTTGTTTCCCGGCTTCGGCTGCCAACCAGCCAAACGCCGCCAACGTCATCAAAGCCACAGTAACCAACCGAAGCAGATTGCGAGTTTTTGAAATCGTGTATTGCATACTTGTCCTCCTGGTTTGTTGAAGCGTTGTCGGGGGAAACGAACTCGACGATAAGCTGGCGGCAAGGCGCACGCTTCCCTGCCACACGCGCAACCGGGATTTGCAATGAGGCGATGAAGCCGATTTGCCGCTTCTTCGCTTGATTGCGCGTCGTCAGAAAACGTGCGCTTTGCCGCCAGCTTTGTGGTTGATGGTTATTTCTTTGCGCC
Source organism: uncultured Heliomicrobium sp. (assembly GCA_964470555.1). Taxonomy (GTDB): domain Bacteria; phylum Acidobacteriota; class Blastocatellia; order RBC074; family RBC074; genus RBC074. Next base: position 37,606 of record CAYYDG010000009.1, on the reverse strand, counting down.
GCCAGCGCCTTGCAGAATGGCCACTCCCTGCGTGTCCTGTTTGGTGAACTGTTCGCGGTTGCCGCCACCATTGATGTTCACCAACACGTTGGCGATTTGCGTTCCGGCAATCTTGTCCACAGACAGTCTGACCGGTCGCAGCAGGTTGCCGGCTGTCCGCGTGGTGTTGCGGCGAACGCCGTTGGCGAAGATGACTTCGGCAGACACTTTGAACTGTCCAGTGGTGGCTCCGCGCGCTTCGGCCACGAGGTCGAAACATTCCTGCCCTGAAGGGCATTCCGACGCCAGCCGAGCGACAGAATTCAGATGGATCAATTTTTTGGCTTGCAGTGTGTTGCCGCGCAGACCTTTCAACTTCATTTCGCCAGTGATGGCATCGGTCGGTTGAATGAAGTCGCTGAATGCGAACAGATCGTTCCCGGAGGCAAATCGCGCAGTGATGAAAGCTCGCAGCGAGGTAATTCGCGCTTGTTCTTTAGTAGGATTGGGCGACAGCGGTTTTGGCGTAGGAGCCGGAATGGGCAAAATCGGGCGAACACCTTTATCATTACCATTGTTATTGTTTCCGCCTGTATTGCTATTTCCACCACTGCCGTTGTTGTTTCCGCCGGAGATATTTCCTTCGCCAAATTTGCGAGGCGTTTTGTCGCTCGATTTGGAAGCATTTTTCTGTGAAGAAGAGTCTTTGTCGTTGGCTTTGGCTGCTTTGACACTGGTCGCCGGTCCAAAGGTTCCTGTGCTTCCGCCGCCGGGTTTTGCTCCGCCATTGGAAACCAGCGGCAAATTGAATTTGAAACTGCCAAACCGTACGTTTCCGCCAAACGATTTGCTGTCGGTTTGAGCCAGTCCGTTGCTCAGTTCGGCGTCCACGCGAACGTCAAAGCCTTGCACTTCCACGCCCGCCGGAATCTCGACATTCCAACTCACTTCAGCAACGTCGCCTCCGGCAAGACGAAGTTTGGTGATGTCAACGCTGGCTCCGTTTTGCCCGACGGGTGAATTCGCTCCGCCGGAATTCAAGGTTTTGCTTTGAGCAATTGCCGCCAGAGGCTGTGCCAGCAGCGCGAGTACGACCATCAAACTGGTGATCAAACGATTTCTACGAGTCATGAAATGCCTCCTTTTGATCGGAAAAGGCCGATCAGCCGTTACCATACTTGTTTGTGTTCGCCGCTTCAGAGAGTTATGCAAGCGGCGAGATTCAATACTCTCCCTCTTTCTCCTTACTTGCGTTTATCAATTAGTCTTCATCCGTTCGGGCGGTTTGCGTTCGTCCCAAAATCTCCGCCGAATAAAGCGTCAATGCGCATCCGACGGGATTGATGATTTCGTTAAGCGCCCGCGAAATGATCGTGCCAATTGACATTGGCGAAACCGCTCCCCAGGACATTACTCCGATCAACAAAGCGCCAAATACGATTCCAACCACCATGCCTGCGCCAGCGTGAGCCAGCGCCTTTCCCCAAACCTGTTTGCCGACCCACATCAGCAATGCCCCCAGGCATCCGTATTCGATGCCCTTGATCAACGCCAGCAACACCGGCGAACCGCCGCCGCCCTGAAACACCTTGATGAACAAAGCTTCCTGCACGCCTTCGTGCAGACTGCGCGCAACGGCGAATGCCGCCGGAGCCGTCAGCAATCCAGCCGCTCCGACCAACACCGTCTGCGCCGTAGCGGCAAACAACCTTGTCGCGCCTCTGGCCAACGCCAATCCCATGCAGACAATCACCGACCAGGAAACTTTCTGCGTCAGATCAGCCAAAAACGGTTTGGCGGCGAGCGTTTTTCCGAAACTGGCCGCGACGATCAAAATCAGTGTTTCGACAATCAGCCCCAGCAAAATCGCCATCCAGGCGACGTGCAATAACGTGCGACTCAGCGAAGATTGGCTCGCTTGCGGAACCGTCGCTGGCGGCAGCTTTTCGGTGACTGCCGTGTAAATCGTTTTGGAAACAAGCTCTGGTTGATTCATTCGGTTCACCTCCTCATTGCGAGCGGGAATTTATCGGTGATTGCCGGGTGAAGTCTTAAAGGTGAGTTGAATTTTCCATGAAAGAAACTTCAAAGAGTTTTGAAAACGTGAAATTTGCACAGTTTTTATGGCGAGTTTTATTTGTAAGTGATACTTTAAGTGCGGTAACTCTAAAACTCCCCGACTTAGAGTAGGAATTTGAGAAAATCATCAGTCTTATTCTCCTCAAGATGACTGGTAAAACAGCGACGAGGAGTCGGCCTTCAGGCCACATAGAATCAAAAAGTTAGTCGGATTAGCGTTATGGCCTATTTGAAAACAAAACTCCCGGCCTTGAGCATCATAATTTCGCTTCTATTTGTCTCTTTGGGACATCCTCGCTCTCTTTCCCATTCAGGATCGCCACTTCCCACATCTGCCAAAAAATCTTCCAGGAATCCTACGACAAAATCTTCCAGCATAACTTCGGAGAAGTCCTATCATTTACAGTTCATGTTGGATAACTGGAATTCAGACAATGGCCTGCCTCAAAACTCCGTCGTTGATATGGCGCGCACCAGGGATGGTTATTTGTGGATAGGAACTCAGGAAGGCGTTTCCCGGTTTGACGGCATCAGCTTCAAAACCTTCAAAGACCCTAAAGTTTGGGCGGAACAGGCCATTTTTACGAATGTTATTTTTGCCGCCAGCGATAACAGCCTTTGGGTGGGAACACGCGAAGGGCTGAACCAAATCAAAAACGAACAGTTCCGAACCTATACGGTTAATTCCGGTTTGCCCGGAAAATATATTACGGCTTTGGCAGAAGATCGCGCAGGCACGATCTGGGTCGGCACACGCGACGGGGTCGCCAAAATCACCGCAAACCAGATAACCATTCTTACAGTCAAAGACGGCCTCGCCAATAACGATATTCGTAACATTGTCGCCACCAGTGATGGCAGCGTCTGGGTTGGCACCGATAAAGGACTGACCAGAATCAAAGACGGTAACTTTGAAAATTACACGGAACAATCCGGTCTGGGCAGCAACAAAATCACTCGATTGTTTGAAAGCCGCGATGGTACGTTGTGGATTGGCACGGAAGGCGGCGGTTTGAATTGGCTCAAGAATGACTGCATCTCCAGACTGACAATACGAGACGGACTGTCCAATAACAGTGTGTATTCGATTGCTGAAGACAACGAAGGAGCATTGTGGATAGGCACCGGAACCGGTCTGGATTACATGCTGAACGGACAGCTAATACACTACTCCCCTTCGTCCAAATCGCTACGCGACCAGATTCACTGTCTGTTGGTGGATTACGAAGGGATTTTATGGATCGGAACCAAAAGCAACGGGCTGTACAAACTCCGAAAATCCAAGTTCAAGGTTTACGGCGAAGCCGAAAACATTCCGCGCGACGACATCTGGTGTGTCCTGGAATCGCGCGACGGCAGCATCTGGATGGGACTTGGCGCCGGGGGCGGCCTGGCCAGAATGAAAGACGGGAAGGTGCAATCCTGGACCATCAAAGACGGATTGCCCGACAGCGAAGTCCTGGCGCTATACGAAACCAAAGACGGCGATTTATGGTTGGGAACCGGCGGCGGGCTTTGCCAGTTCATAAATGGCCGCTTCAAATGTCATTCAACGAAAAACGGGTTGATCAACGATCAAGTTACAGCCATTGGCGAAACCAGCGACGGCAGTTTATGGATTGGCACATACAACGGAATCAGTCGCTTCAAAGATGGAAAGTTCGATAATTCCTGGAATCAGAAAGGACTTGGCGGCAATCTGATCGGCGACCTGATGGTTGCGCGCGACGGCAGCATCTGGTTTGCCGGAATGCCGAATGGAGTGTTCCAAATCAAGAATCGGGAAGTCATCAGTTATTCCCAAACAAAACGAGAACTGTCGAACCAACCCACCGCCATTTATGAAGACGCCAAAGGTCATTTCTGGATCGGAACGTATCAAAACGGGTTGTGCCGATTGCGTCCCGATGGAACCATCACGACCTATTCCACAGATCAGGGGCTTTTGGAAAATCAGGTGTTTGACACTGTCGAAGACGGGCTTGGGTTCTTCTGGCTCACATCCAACCACGGGCTATTTCGCATTGCCAAACAACAGTTCGACGATCTGGATCAGGGTAAAATCTCCCGGCTGACTCCGATTCATTACGGAACTCCCGATGGACTTCGCAGCGAAGAATGCAATGGCGGCTCACAGCCTTCTTCGTGGATTACACGCGATGGCCGCGTACTCATCACCACCATCAAAGGACTGGTCACATTCGACCCGCATTTGATTCTCGACGAATTGTCGCCACCCAAAGTTACGATCAAACAAATCGTCGCCAATCAAGAGCCTGTTTCTTTGGAGGGCAATATCTCCGTTGGGCCCGGACTTCAGAGTTTGGAAATTCATTACACAGGATTGAGTCTGGTTGCTCCGACCAAAATTCAATTTCGATACAGATTGGACGGCTGGGACAAAAACTGGATCAACGTGGCTGACCGACGAACGGCTTATTACACCAATCTGCCGCCCGGGGATTACACTTTTCGACTTTCCGCCGCCAACACCGATGGTCAATGGGATGAAGCCGGTATTGCAACTTCAATCCATGTCCAAAAGTTGTTTTACCAAAAAACATGGTTTTATCTGTTGTGTTTGTCGGTTCTGGGATTGGCGTTTTTTGGCGCTTACCAGTATCGCGTGTCCCGATTAAACGAAAAACTGCTCGACAAAATCGTGCGTTCAATGCCGATTGCGATGGCGGTGCTTGATAATCAGGATTCGATCAAGATACTCAACAACCAGTTTGTCCGGGATTTGGGCTACACCTTTGAAGACCTGGCCTTTCTCAAATCCTGGTTCGGCCAGGCTTTTCCAGACCCGGCGACCCGACAGCAGGCGCTCGATAGCTGGGCCAAAGCATCGTCTGTGTCAATTTCTCACGAAGAGATTCGCCGAATTCCCACGGAATGGCATGTACGCCGCAAAGACGGAACCGATCTGGATATGGAAGTCCGCATTGCCAGAACTCTTGATCGAAGAATCGTCACATTCAACGACATCACATACCGCAAACAGGCTGAAGAAGCGTTGAAAACATCGCGCGAGCAAATGCGTGAACTGGCCGCTCGACTGCAACAGGCGCGCGAAGAAGAACGCGCCTTCATCGCACGCGAAATCCACGACGAACTCGGCCAATTGCTCACCGGATTGAAAATTGACCTGAAATGGTTTGAAAAACGCCTGCCGCAGGACGCCGAAAACTCCAGGTTATTGAAAGAAAAGATGACTTCGATTCTGGAACTGGTGGATGAAACCATCATTGCCATGCGGCGCGTCGCCACACAGTTTCGTCCGGGCATATTGGATACGCTGGGATTGATTGCCGCAATCGAATGGCAAGCCGAAGAATTCAGCAACCGCACGGGTATTCTATGTGAATTCAACGAACAGTTGCCGCAAAAACTGCCCGGCCTGGAATGCGAAACCGCCCTGTTCCGCATCTTTCAGGAATCGCTGACCAATGTCGCGCGCCACGCCAACGCCACCGCCGTCAAAGCCAGTCTGACCAGGAAAAATGGAGCATTGGTGCTGCAGGTTCGTGACAACGGTCGAGGCATCACAGACAAGGAAATCAGCGATCCGCATTCGATTGGATTGCTGGGCATGCGCGAACGCGCTCATATTTTCGGAGGCGAAGTCACTGTTTCCGGTTTTCCCGGACGAGGAACCACCGTCACCGCAACCATTCCGATTGATCGAAACACTCTCAACGGAAACTGAAAGACAGCCGACACCAACCACAGATTTAAGCCCTCAACCTGCCTCTTCCGCCCTGAATTCCCACCTTCAAGCCGAATTGCCGGGCGAACTCTCGCCATCACCATATCGCTGTGTTATCTTTTGCCGCGTCAACTTGGATTGACCAATTCTCTTCGCGGTCAGAATCGCTGATCGAGTTCATCAACAAGCAATTGAATATCCATCGAGGCACTTATGCGTCGAGCCATCAAACTTCTTTTCACCAGTCTTTTTCTGACAGCGGCTGTTGTTAGCCTGATTTCTCTGTTCCCTTTTGCCTCTGCCAAAACACAAATAGATTTCAAACGCGACATTGAACCGATTTTCGCCGCAAGCTGTTACCAATGCCACGGCGCGAAAAAAGCCGCCGGACAATTACGGCTGGATGGAAAAGCCGCCGCGATGAAAGGCGGTTTCAGCGGCGCAGTGATTCAGCCTGGCAACAGCAAAGCAAGCATTCTGCTGAAACGAATTCTGGGCGAAGGCGGCGAAGCTCGCATGCCAATGGGCGCTGATCCGTTGACCGCTGAACAGATCGAACTGATTCGCCAATGGATAGATCAAGGCGCAGTTTGGCTTGAAACCGATGGGGTGACGGGGCGAAACAGTGATGGGGCGAATGAACTGCCGAAGCATTGGGCGTATGTGAAACCGGTTCGGCCAATTCTGCCGCAAATAAAAAACTCTGCCTGGGTTCGCAATCCGATTGACGCATTTGTGATGGCGCGATTGGAAAAAGAAGGCTTGACGCCTTCGCCCGAAGCCTCGAAGGAAACATTGCTGCGCCGCGTTTATCTGGACCTGATCGGTTTGCCGCCGAGCGTCAAGGAGATTGATGAATTCCTGGCCGACAAATCGCCTGACGCTTACGAAAAGGTCGTGGATCGGTTGCTCAGCAACCCGCATTACGGCGAACGCTGGGCGCGTCCTTGGCTGGATTTGGCGCGGTACGCCGATTCCAATGGTTACGAAAAAGACAATCTGCGCGTGATGTGGAAATACCGCGATTGGGTCATCAACGCCTTGAACGCCGACCTGCCCTTCGATCAATTCACGATTGAACAAATTGCGGGCGACATGCTGCCGAATGCCACCATTGACCAAAAAATCGCCACTGGTTTTCACCGCAATACGCAACTCAACACCGAAGGCGGCGTTGACCCCGAAGCCGCTCGTTACGAAGTGATGGTAGATCGCGTCAACACGACGGCGACCGTCTGGCTGGGAACGACGCTGGGTTGCGCGCAATGCCACAACCATAAATACGATCCGTTTTCGCTGCGCGATTATTACAAGCTCTATTCCTTCTTCGACAATTCCACATATCAGATTCGCGGCAGCGCGGCATTCGACAGCGTAGCGTATGAACCGACGTTGGAATTGCCAACGCCTGAACAGGAACTCAAACGAAAAGAACTCAACGACCAGATTGCGAAACTGGAAACCACGCTGAAAACCCAAACGCCGCAACTGGACTCGGCGCAGGCGGAATGGGAAAAGGACATTCTGGCCGAGCCTGCCAAATGGACAATGCTCGATCCGACGGAATTCAAATCCGCTGGCGGGGCTACGCTGACCAAACTGGATGACAAATCCTTGCTCGCTTCCGGCAAAGACCCTGAATTCGACGAATACGTCATTAAGGCCAAACTGCCGCTTCCACTGGCGAAACTTTCGGCGCTCAGAATCGAAGCGATGCCGGACAAGAGTTTGCCGCGTGGCGGACCGGGACGCGACCTGTATGGCAACTTCATTCTCTCGACGATTGAAGTTTCGGCCAACGACCAGCCGCTTCGCTTCACAGATGGAGGCTGGGACGATGGTTTGAGCCGCATTGATGCAAAGTCATTTTTCAATTACGAGATGCTGAACGTCAGCGACCGTCCGCGCGGTTGGCTGATCAACGCCATGAACGACGAAACGCGAATGATGCGTCAGGCGGCGTTCGCGCTCGACAAACCATTTTCGGCGAACCAGGACGGCAAGCCGGTTGAATTGACAATTCGACTTCGGTTTCTGGCCGGAGGTTTGTGCCAAAGCATAGGCCGTTTGCGTTTGTCAGCAACGGACAGCGAAATGCCGCTGAAACTGGTCAACGTTCCTGCCGCATTGAAATTGGCGATGGCCAAACCAGCAGCCAACCGCACAGAAAAAGAGAAACGGGATTTGGCGGCGCATTTCCGCAATACGACTCCGCTGTTGAAAGCCGAGCGCGACCGGCTGAAAGAGTTGCAGGATTCCTCCAGAAATCTTGGCATCGTTACGGCTCTAGTTCTTCAGGAAAAACCCGGTTATGACCGCCCTTCGACCTGGGTGCGCGAACGCGGCAACTTTTACAGTCACGGCGAAAAGGTCTATGCCGGAATACCCGCGTCATTGCCGCCGCTGCCGGAAAACGCACCGGCCAATCGGTTGGGACTGGCGCGATGGTTGGTGGACGAAAGCAATCCGTTGACGGCGCGTGTGACCGTCAATCGTTTCTGGGAACAATTTTTCGGACGCGGCATTGTCGAAACGTCGGAAGATTTCGGCACGCAAAGCTCGCCGCCCTCGCATCCTGAGTTGCTGGATTGGCTGGCGGTCGAGTTAATGAGCGAAGGAATGACAGGTAGAAAGGACGACGGGAAGAAGTCGCAATCGAAAGCATGGAGCATGAAGAAAATACATTGGTTGATTGTCACTTCTGCAACTTACCGACAGGATTCTTCAGTCAATCCGCAATCCGACGATCCATACAATCGGCTGTTGGCGCGCGGGCCGCGGTTCCGCGTCGAAGCCGAAATGATCCGCGATCTTTCGCTCTCTGCCAGTGGCCTGCTCAGTCGCAAAATAGGCGGCCCCAGCGTCATGCCATCTCAACCCGAAGGCGTCTGGCGTAATCCTTACAGTTCCGAAAAGTGGACGGTCAGTAAAGGCGAAGATCGTTACCGGCGCGGCTTGTATACCTTCTTGCGCCGCACCTCGCCTTACCCGGCGATGATGACCTTCGACGCCACCAGCCGCGAACAATGCACAGTTCGCCGCATTCGCACGAATACGCCACTGCAATCGCTGACGCTGCTCAATGACGAAGCCTCGATGGAAATGGCGCGCGCCCTGGCCAAACGCATGTTTCTGGAAATCGAGGGCGACGTGAAAGCGCGATTGAATTACGGCTTTCGACTCTGCACTGGTCGCCACGCCAAACCAGCAGAGCTTGACCGGCTGGCGGCGCTTTACGCGCAACAACTGACGAATTACAAAGCTTCGCCGAAAACCGCCGACCAATTGCTGAAAGGCGAAAACCGTGAATTGCCCGCGCCGGAATTGGCGGCGTGGACGCTGGTGGCCAATGTGCTTTTGAATCTGGATGAAACCCTGACCAAGCAATGAATCTGCCCATCGCCGATGCTATGTTTTAGAATTGGCGCGGAGGTGATCTTCAATGTCGAATAACGACAACATCCTTGTGGCAATGACTTGGACGCACTAAAGACTTGCTGGTGCTTCCTGAATTGGAAGCGATTCTTGAGGCGCAACAATCCTAATCCTAAACATCGTTTCAAACTCAACGAGGAGAAAATCAACTTATGCAACTTTATGAATCAAGACTGTTGAAACTGGCAGTTCCGGTCGTCGCAGCAACCATTGTTTTCGCCGTGACGTTCATCACGTCATCCAATGCTCAACAACCGCAATACACGCCGCAACAAGTCGAAGAAGTTCGCAAGAAAGCCATGGAGATGGGTTTGCTCCGTCCGGCCAACGAAGCGCCGAAAAAAGAGCCGACGGTCATCACGCCCGGCGCCAAACCCGGCGATCCGCCTTCGGACGCGATCATTCTGTTTGACGGCAAAGACCTTTCCGGTTGGAAAAGCCTGCGCGGAGGCGGCGATGCAAAATGGCTGGTGCAAGACGGTTATATGCAGGTCACTCGGACGGGCGACATCGCCACCAAACAGGAATTCGGCGATTGCCAGTTGCATATCGAATGGGCGACGCCCGCCGAAGTCAAAGGCGAAAGCCAGGGACGCGGCAACAGCGGCGTGTTTCTGATGGGACGATACGAAGTGCAGGTGCTGGATTCTTACCAGAACCCTACCTATTTTCACGGCCAGGCGGCTTCGATTTACAAACAGCACGCGCCGCTGGTCAACGCTTCGCGCAAACCGGGTGAATGGCAAACTTACGACATCATTTTCAGCGCGCCGGTCTTTGACGAAATCGGCAACGTCAGCAAACGCGCTCGTGTCACCGTCTTTCACAACGGAGTGCTGGTGCAGAACAATGTCGAAATTTATGGCGAAACCTGGCACGACCGTTCGCCCGCCTACATCCCGCACGGCCCGACAGGCCCGATCAAATTGCAGGATCACGGCAATCCGATGCGCTTCCGCAATATCTGGGTCAGGAAGCTGTAATTCATTTTCCCCATTACCATCTCAACTGGCATTTCAGATCGCCCTGAAATGCCAGTTTGGAGACAACCATGAGCAAGCATCAGGAACAACTTCAGGACATCACGCGCCGCCATTTTTTCAAACAAGCCGCCGGATTCGGCATTGGTTCGATGGCGCTGGCGTCGTTGATGAACGACAACCTTTTTGCCGCTTCAACCGGCGAAGACAAACCGATTGCGCCGCATTTCGCGCCAAAAGCCAAACGGGTCATTTACCTGTTTATGGCCGGAGCGCCTTCGCAACTGGATATGTTCGATTACAAACCGGCGCTGCAAAAACATGACGGCCAGCCGATTCCAGAAGAGTTCATCCAGGGCGAACGATTCGCCTTCATTCAAGGCAGACCGAATTTGATGGGCACTCCGTTCGAGTTCAAACGCTACGGCAAGTCGGGACAGGAAATGTGCAATCTGATTCCGCACCTGGCGCGGCACGCGGATGACATCGCCATCATTCGTTCGATGAAAACGTCGCAGTTCAATCATGCTCCGGCGCAGATTCTGCTCAACACAGGCCATCAAATTCCCGGTCGTCCGAGCATGGGCGCGTGGCTGAGTTACGGACTCGGCAGCGAAAACAAAGACCTGCCGAGTTTCGTCGTGCTGCTTTCGGGCGAAAACAATCCCGACGGCGGCAAAAGTTGCTGGGGCAGTGGATTTCTGCCGACGGTGCATCAGGGCGTGGAGTTCCGCTCGAAAGGCGAACCGGTGTTGTTCGTCAACAACCCCGATGGCATCAGCAGCGACGTCCGCCGCCAATCGTTGGACGCGATTCGGGATTTGAATCAGATGAATCGCCAGGCCATCGGCGACCCGGAAATTGACACGCGTATCGCGGCTTACGAAATGGCCTATCGCATGCAGACCAGCGTTCCCGAACTGACAGACATTGCCAAAGAACCCGCAAAGGTTCACGAAGCGTACGGCACTCGACCGGGGCAGACGTCGTTTGCGAATAACTGTTTGCTGGCACGGCGATTGATCGAACGCGGCACACGCTTCGTGCAGTTGTATCACTGGGGTTGGGACATGCACGGCAATGGCGTAGGCGTGGACATTCCCACCAAATTGCCGCGAATGTGCCGCGAAATTGATCGGCCAATCGGCGCGTTGCTCGACGATCTGAAACAACGCGGTTTGCTGGAAGACACTATCGTTATCTGGGGAGGCGAATTCGGACGCACGCCGGTCAACGAAGCGCGCTCCGGTTCCAAATTGCTGGGACGCGATCATCATCCGCGCGCCTTTGCCTATTGGGTTGCTGGCGGAGGCTTCAAACCCGGCGTGACCATCGGCCAGACGGATGAGCTTGGCTACAACGTCGTCGAAGACGCCGTCGAAGTGTACGACCTGCAAGCGACGGTGCTGCATCTGCTGGGCATTGACCACACAAAACTGACGTATCGTTTTCAAGGTCGTGATTACCGGCTGACGGACGTTCACGGAAACATCGTCAAAAAGTTGCTGGCTTGATTGGGTTGGTGTTAGATGAATTGAAAAGATGAAAGAGCTATATCCTCAGCAATTGGAAAAGCCGCCGACAGACCAAGCCGCGCGAATGGACGCCGCGTGGAAAGAAGTCTTGACTGTGTTTTTCCGCGAATTCATCGAATTGCTGTTTTCTGAAATTGCAGCCGAAGTTGATTGGCGACGCGGCTATAAGTTTCTAGACACTGAATTGGCTCAAGTCGCTCGTGGTTATGCCACAGGCAAGCGCGTGGTAGACAAACTGGCGCAGGTTTACATGAAAGATGGCGGCGAACGTTGGCTGTTGCTGCATATTGAAATCGAAGCCAGTCCACGTAAACTTTTCAACGAGCGAATGTATGTTTACAACTACAGGCTCTTTGACCGATATAGAGCTTCCATAGTCAGTCTGGGCGTGGTCATCAAAGCCAGTTCACGTTTGCCACTTGGCCGTTATGAACGTGAACAATTTGGATGCCGTTTGTTGTTTGAGTTTCCAGTTCTGCGCCTGAGCGATTACTCCGCTCGTCAGTCAGAATTGGAGCAAAGCCATAACCCTGTCGCCGTTATCGTACTGGCCCAGTTGAAGGCCATCGAGGCGCGGAAAGATAATCGCCGTAAACTGGATTTCAAACGGCAGCTCATCCGCTTGCTTTACGGACGGGGTTATTCAAAAACCCAGGTGCTGGAAATGTTCCGTTTGCTGGACTGGATGGTTGCTCTTCCAGAAGGCCTGGATCAACAACTGCAAAGAGAAATTGTCGAATACGAGGAGGAAAAGGTAATGCTGATTTCAAACATCGAATGGATGGCCATCGAAAGAGGAATGAAAAAAGGCCTTGAACAAGGTCTTGAACAAGGCCTTGAACAAGGTCGTGAACAAGGTCTTGAACAAGGTCGTGAACAAGGTCTTGAACAAGGTCTTGAACAAGGTCTTGAACAAGGTCTTGAACAAGGTCGTGAAAACGCTTTGACAAGTCTGGTTTCACGATTGCTTTCTCGAAAGTTTGGCCAACTAAGTCAACGCCTGCTGTCCCAAATCAAACGATTGTCGGCATCGCAATTGGAAGAATTGGGTGAGGCGTTGCTTGATTTCGAACAGTTAAAAGATGCACGCGAATGGTTAAACAATCACCCGCCACAAAATGGTCATAAACCAAAAACCAAATCGGCGGCGAAAAAGAAACCGTCGCGAATAACGACTTCCTGACAAGACGAGGTGATCAACTTGCGCAAGGACGATGCCACGTTGCTGAAAAAAATTGCCTGGAAAACAGTTCAATAATCACGAAAGCAATGACTCCAATGAAAAAGCTGAAACTGATCTTCGCTCTTCTGACTCTTTTGATTTCGACCGCTTCTTTTGCTGCGGCACAGAGCGAACAGAGATTTGCTGAACTTGGCGATTTCAAGTTGGAAAGCGGCGAAATGATTCAAGATTGCAAACTGGGCTATCGCACCTTCGGCAAGCTGAACGCCGACAAATCGAACGCAATTCTCTTCCCTACATGGTTCGGCGGCAAAAGCGAACAACTCACGGACAATTTCGGTAAAGACAAGATGGTCAACGACGCGCGTTTTTTCATCATCGCGGTGGACGCGCTCGGCAACGGCGTTTCGTCTTCGCCGTCCAACAGCCGCAAACAACCGGGCGATCAGTTTCCGCGTTTCACCATCCGCGATATGGTCAACGCCGAGCATCACCTGGTGACGCAAATTTTCGGCATCAAAAAGTTGCATGCGGTGATGGGCATTTCAATGGGCGGCATGCAGACCTTTGAGTGGATGGTCGCTTACCCGCAAATGATGAAGCTGGCCGTTCCGATTGTCGGCACGACGCACCAGACGGCGTTTGATTTGTTGCTGTGGTCTACCGAACTGAAAGTGATCGAGGAGTCGCGGAAATTCGACACCAGCGACAATGCCGGAGCTGCGCTGGTCGGACGCATTCACGCGCTGGCATTGTTCACGCCGGCCTATCGCAATTCGGCCACACCGCCGAAAGAGTTTGAAGCCTTTGTCAAAAAGGAAGAACAGAATTACCTGGACACATTCAACGCCGATAATTGGGCGTCGCAGCTTCGCGCGATGATGGCGCATGACATCAGCAAGAAGTTCGGCTCGATGGCTGAAGCTGCCATAGCGGTCAAAGCCAAAGCGCTGATCGTCGTCGCGCGGCAGGACATGATGGTCAACCCCGATCCGGCAACTGACTTTGGCCGATTGATCAAAGCCGAACTGTTTGAAGTCAACAATCCATGCGGCCACGTTTATGCAACCTGCGAAGGTGGCAAAGTAAATGCGGCGGTCTCCAAGTTCTTAATGCAATAACCAACAACCGACAGAGAGGAAACAATCAATGGAAAACAATTCTAGGCGCGATTTTATTGCCAAAAGCGCGGCGGGCGTCGCCATGACGGCGGCAAGCTGGAACCGTGTGCTTGGCGCAAATGATAAAGTTCGACTTGGTGTCATAGGCACAGGCAATCGCGGCGGCGACGTGATGAGCTGGTTTCTGAAGGAACCGGATTGCGAAGTCACTGCGCTTTGCGACGTGTATGAAAAACCGATGCTCGAACAGAAAGAAAAAGCGGGCGGTCAGGCCAAAACATACATTGATCACCGCGAATTACTGGCCAGCAAAGACGTGGACGCCGTGTTGATCGCCACGCCGGATCATTGGCACGCCATTCAAGCTGTTGACTCCTGCAACGCGGGCAAGGCCGTGTACTGCGAAAAACCGCTGACCTATACCTGGCAGGAAGGCCACAAGATCATTCAAGCCGTCAACGCCAACAAAACGATTTTCCAGGTCGGCTTGCAACAACGCAGCGGCACGCATTACGCCGAAGCCAAACGCGAATACTTCGACAACGGCAAGATCGGCAAAATCGCCTTCGTCCGCACGTACTGGCACGGCAACGGGTATCACCTGCGCAGACCCAACTTCAAAGACCAGCCCGCCGGTTTGGATTGGAAACGCTGGCTTGGTCCGGCCAAAGCGCGTCCGTTTGATGCTCACCAGTTTTACAACTGGCGCGCGTATTTCGATTTCGGCGGCGGCCAGATCACCGATTTGTTCACGCATTGGATTGACGTGGTGCATTGGTTTTTGGGCGAAGAATTGCCTACGGCGGCCACGGCTGCAGGCGGCATCTATCATTACAAAGACGGTCGAACCGCGCCGGATACGCTTTCGATCCAACTGGAATACCCGAAAGAATGGATGGCGACGTTTGACGCGACTCTGGTTCCCGGCGCGCGCGGAGCCGCAATCGAATTCATGGGAACCAACGGTAGCCTGTACATTGACCGCGGCAGATACGTTTGGCAGCAAGCTCCCGAACGTCGTCAGGCTCCGCCGCCGCCTGTGACCGTGCAGGCTAAAAAGCCGCTCGAAGCCGAACACGTTCGCAACTTCCTCGATAGCATCAAGGCAAACAAAACGCCGAATTCCGATGTCGTCAGCGGCCATCGTTCGGCGCTGGCTTCCAATCTGGGCAAGATTGCCTACGTGCAAAAACGCCGCATCACCTTCAACCCGGCGACTGAAAAAAATCACGTGCTGGCTTCAGCGATACAGGCGAAGAAATAAGCCTATCAAGCTGATTACAATCCTGGCCGTAGAGTTTGCAAGCAAACGCCTGCAAACTCTACGGCCTGATCTTATGAATTTGTTGAATTGCAGAATCGTGCTCGTTCGCCCTCGTGACCCAAACAATATCGGCGCGGTGGCGCGAGCGATGAAAAACTTTGGCTTCAGCGATCTGGCCGTCGTTGGAATTCATCCACCAAACTGGGATGAAGTGACATCTGCACCCAACGCAACCGATTTGTTGGCTGACGCCCGTTTGTTCTCCACGCTCAATCAGGCGATAGCCGATTGCAATTTGGTTATAGGCACGACCGACCGAACTCGCGTCGAAACCAGGCAAAACATCTTCACGCCGATTGATCTGAATCGCGAACTAAACGCAACCGACTACAAACTCGCTTTGGTGTTCGGTTCGGAAAAACACGGGCTGACAAACGACGACTTCAGCCATTGCCACCGCGTGATGAGCATTCCCACGCAGCCCAATTGCCCTTCGATGAATCTTGGCCAGGCCGTTGCCGTGTGTTGTTACGAATTGGTGCGGAATCAGGCACAAACGGAATTTGTTCCTCGTCCAGCGGAAATGGCGACGGCGGGCGCGACAGAAGCCGCGTTGCAGTTGTTGCTGGATGTATTGCACCAGATAGATTTCGTGCTGCCGGGCAACAAACCGGACTTGAAGCGGCGAATCCGCAGCAGCTTTTTCAGATTCAACCTGACCAGATACGACGTTGAAATGCTTTGTGGAATTTTGGGCAGGATCAAACGCGGCTTAGACCGAAACGGCAAATAGAGCCATTGTCAAAACATCAAAAGGCCGGAAACACGATAAATGCTTCCGGCCTTTTGAGTTGGTATTCCAACCAGACAGGTTAGAAGGTGTAGCGCAGTCCCATCAGGATGCGGCGGTTGCCGCCGTTGGTAGCCCACTGATTCAGGAAGTTCGCGCCTGAGTTGATCGCGGTGTTCGGCGTGCCGAAGTTGCGCGTGTTGGTCAGGTTGAAGAACTCAGCGCGGAATTGCAGGTTGTGGCCCTCAAAAATCTTCGTGTTCTTGAAGATGCCGAAGTCCAGGTTCTGAATTCCGTCGCCGCGAATCGTGTTGCGCCCGATGTTGCCGGTGCGTTGTCCAGCCGTCAGAGCCGAGAACAGGCTGGCGCCGCCCGCCGCGCGAATCTCAATCAGATTCATGTTGGACAGGTCGAGCGTAGTGTTCAGGTTCGGACGAATAGCGTTGCCCACCAGCGCGTCAATACCTTGCAACGTGCCCGCCGGATCAGCGCCGTTCAGGATCGTAAACGGCGTTCCGCTTTGCAGCGTGAAGAAGGCGTTGGCTTGCCAACCGCCCAAAACGTGTCCCACCAGTCCGGCCTGGTCGCGGAAGAACGGAAATTCATAAACCATGTTTCCCGTCACGCGATGCGGACGATCATAGCTGGAACGCGCACGGTCGGCGTTGCGGTTGTAAGGGTCTTGCGGAGTGGCGACTTCGCCCTGCGGTTGCGGGTTGAAGATTTCCGACGCCGTGTCAATGAACGTGCTCCAGGTGTAATGCACACCCGCGCTGAAATTCTTGCTCAGACGTTTGTCCAGGCTGACTTGCAGCGAATGGTAAATGGATTGCGCGCAGTTGCAACGCAACCGTTCGACACCGCGCGTCAAATCCACACGACGCGGTTGGTTGGTCAACGTCGTGCCAGTCGGGTTGTAAAGGAACGCCGGATCGGTGCGGTTGGTGCGTTCGCGGACAACCGGATTGCCGTCAACGGTCTGGAACAGGCCGTTGCCTTTAGTGCCGACGTAACCGACGCGCAACACGACGTCTTTGGACAGTTCACGCGAAACTTCCAGACTGAACTGGTCAGCGGACGGCGAACGGAAATCCGCGCCCACAGTCGTTTGCGTGATGAACGGCAGGTTGGCCGTCGGCGGCGCAGCGGCAGACAACAGATTGGAGTAAGCGTTGTTCAGTGAAGGATTCAACGCAAACACAAACGGGAAGGCGCTGGCGATATTCAGGTTGATGTTGATGAATCCGTAATCGTTCGTGCGCGAATAACCGCCGCGAACTACGGTCTTGTCACCACCAAAGAGCATGCCGGCGATTCCGCTGTCGCCGAAATTCGGACGCCAGTTAAAGCCGAAACGCGGTTGCAGGTTGTTCGTATCACGCCCCGGATTGCGGAACCGAAACACAGGGTTGTTGCCATTGGCCGCCAGAATCGCGTCATTGAACGGTTGCAGCGAGCCGATGGAATTACCAGGCGTTTCGTAACGCAAGCCATAAGTCAGTGAGAAATTCGGTCTGACCTTCCATTCGTCCTGGGCATAGAAGAAATAGTCGTACCAGTTGTAATACTGAATTTCCGAACCGCCCGGCACAGGTTTGTTGATGGCCGACGCGATGGCTACGTCATTGACGAAGCTGTCGAGCGTGGCGTAAGCCAGACGACCGCGAATGGTCGGGAAGAAAAAGCTCTTGACCTGAACGCGGCGGAAGTCGAAGCCAAACTTCATGGCATGGCTTCCTTTCGTCCAAGAAAGGTTGTCCAGAATTTGATAAGTGTTGTTGAAGCGGAACTGCGGCAGATTGACAGCCAGCCCAATCGCCGTGCGTGTGGCGGCGGCGTTGAAACCGATCAAACCGAGTTGGTTGATTTCGATGGATGGAATGGTTTCCGACGACGGGTCCTGAGCATTGGTGACGGAGCCGAACCGCTGATAAGCGACGCGGAGTTCATTGACCAGCGAATTGGACAGAATGCTGGTGAAGCCGATATTGGCCGATTGATTGCGCGCAGTGACCAGATTCGCCAACCCTGCCGGCGTGGCCTGCCCGGTTCCAGTGCTGTTTTGATCGTTGAAAAAGAAGCGTCCGTTGATCTGGTGCTTCTCATTGAAACGATGATCCACGCGCGTGCTCCATTGATGATTGTTGAACGCGACGGAATTCGCGCCGGTCAGCGATCCGAGCGGCACGGTGAAAGTCTGGTTGTTAATTGTGAAATTGGCCGACGTGTTGTTCGCGGTTTGCGCCGCGGGCAGGAATTTCAGCAACGCCGCGACCTGCGGACGGCTGCCTGCCTGAGCCTGTAAAATCTGGCGACCGGCTTCGGTCGGCACGCCGTTGATCGTCGCGCCCGAACCCAACTCGCGATCCGTCCAGCGTTGATAGGAGCCAAAGAAAAACGTCTTGTCTTTGACAATCGGCCCGCCCAGCGTTCCGCCGTATTGCGCTTCGTTGCGGCGCGGCGCATCGGTGAATCCGGCGGCTTTGTCCAGATTGCTGCGGGCGTTGAAAACGTCGTTATTATTGAAGAAGAAGGCCGAACCGTGCAGATTGTTCGAACCGGATTTGCTGACGATGTTGACGACCGAACCGGCTGCGCGTCCGTATTCAGGCGCAAACTGGTTGGTCACCAGCCGGAATTCCTGCACCACGTCCGGGTTGTTGATCGGTTGCTGCGAACCGCTGACGCTGGGATCGTTACTGTCCTGCCCGTCAATCATGAAATTGTTCGAGCGCAGTCGCATCCCGTTGACTGAAAAGTTCAGCCCTTGCGCGAAACCGGTCTGGCCGCTACCCAACTGGCTGACGCCCGCTGCTGACAGCGCCACAAAAAGCACGTTGCGGTTCGGCGCGAGCGGCAATTCGGACAACCGTTTGCTGTCAAAGCGCGTACTGACTTCGGCATTGGTCGTGTTCAACAACGAAGCGTTTTCGTTGATGGTCACGACTTCTTCGACGGCGCTCGTTTTGAGCGGCGCATTGACGACCGCTTCCTGATTGAGCAGCAATTCGACGCCAGTGCGGACATATTTGGCAAAACCGCTGGCCTGGATGGTGATTTCGTATTTGCCGACAGGCAAATTCGGGAATCGGTACCGGCCTTCTCCGTCCGTAGTCGTCGAACGGGATTCATTGGTGCCGATGTTACGAGCAGTTACCGCCGCATTGGCAATCACTGCTCCTTGCGGGTCGCTCACCGTACCGGAAATTGTTCCGGAAGTGGATTGAGCGTTGGCGCCCCACGTCAGGCTCAGCAAAAGCGCAAGCGTGGTTGCCAGAAAGCGAAGTGAATTTTTCATATCTACTATCCTCCTGAAACTCCTGTGGTTAGGTTCTTTCGATTGGGACTGAATGACGCTTCCAAAAACCAAGCGTAATAACTTGTCATCTTGGAAGGTGGAAGATCAATTATCTCTTTGCAAGTTACATTCCGATAAAACAGCAACAACCCAGGAGCGCCTAACTCAAACAAAAGGTTGAGTTAATCTGTCTGATGAAAAATACCTCAATCCCGAATCTGCGAAATTTTGTAGCTACTTTCAAATTTTCATATTTTGACCGGCCTCACATTTCTATTTTTTAGCGCTCTTTTTCTGATCTGATGCAGCGCTTCCAGCCCATTTACCCTCAATTTGTGTGCTGTTCAACTTCCCTGGTTTTCCATATTCCCTGGTAAAAAACCCCAATCGCAGAACGCAGACTATTTCAATAAAAAAGAGCGCCGCGTTTCAAACGGCGCTCCAACTACAACAGGTTAATTGTTTTATTTGAACTGGAAGTTGGCCACGTGAGTCGTGCCGTCGCTCAGTTTCAGCAGCAGTTGGCGGCAGGTGCCTGCCCACACTTTGTCGGTTTTCCAAACGTAGGTGTAGGTGTCGTTGGCCGCGGTGTAGCTCAGTCCGCTGGCGCTGAGCATCGGAACTGCCTGAAGATCAGACGGCGTGCCGCTGCCACAGGCCAATGGTTGCGAAGCCGGAAAGCCTGCCGCGAAAATCGCCATCCCTTTGTTTCCGCTCAGGGAGAATTTGACCGGAATGGCGCTTCCCGCTTTGGCTACGTTGACGACAGGCAATGGGGCAACCGGCTGCAGAAAACCACCGAAGTTGTAACGCACAGAGACCGTAAAACTGCACGTGGATTGATTGCCTGCGGCGTCCGTCGCCGTGACGTTGACGGTGGTTGTGCCCAGAGGAAAAACCGTGCCTGAAGCTTTGCTGGTAGCAATGCTGACGGTAGAGCAATCGCTCGCCGTCGGAGCCGCGTAGTTGACCACTGCGGCAGTGTCCATTGAATTCAGCGGCAGATAAACAATGACATCGGACGGGCAGGTCAGCGCAGGGTTGGTCGAATCAATCACCGTCACGGTCGCAGTGGCGGAACCGGATGCGCCATTGCTGTCGGTGACGGTCAGCGTGACCGTGTGATTGCCGAGGCCGAACGGCCCGGTCGAATCCAGCGAGAGCGTGATCCCGTCGCCATCAGGATCGTAAGAGCCGTTATTGACCTGAGCGGCTGTGATTGACGCCGTGCAATTTGCGCCCGCTGACACTGTTATATTTCGGCTCAACGCCACAGGAGCGGAGTTCATCCCCGGCTGGTATGCTTCCAGCCTGTTCCCGTTCGGTGCTCCTCCCACTGCATAAAGCACACCGTCAACCGCGGCGGCGGCCAGAAAAAAACGGTGATAGGTCATATTCGCTTTTATGGACCAGGTGTCGGTCTGAGGATCATAGACCTCCAGCTTACTTTGAATGACGCTGCCGCTTTCTCCCCCGACCGCATAGAGTTGACCGTCAATCACGGCCGCTGCAAGGCCACTACGGCCCGTTGGCATATTGGCTTTGGTGGCCCAGGCGCCAGTCTGCGGATCATAAACTTCCAGCTTGTTTATATTTATATCTCCGGACTTAAATCCTCCAGCCACGTAAAGCTTGCCGTCAATTGCAGCCGCGGCCAGGCTATCGCGCGTCGTCGGCATATCGGCTTTGGTTGACCAGGTGTCGGTCTGAGGGTCATAGACTTCCAATTTGTTGTTCTGCGTATTGCTGCCATTGGTTCCCCCGACCGCATAGAGCTTGCCATCAATCACCGCCGCTCCTAAGGCCCCGCGCGCTGTCGGCATACTGGCTTTACTTGTCCAGGTGTCGGTCTGCGGATCATAGACCTGCAGTGCGTTTTGAGGGGTTCCGAAATTAAGTCCCCCGACGGCATATAGCTTCCCGTCAATCACGGCCGCAGCCACGCCGCTGCGCCCCGCAGGCATACTGGCCAGAGACATCCAACTGTTGGTTTGCGGGTCGTAGACCTGCAATACGCCGCCATTGTTCCCACCGACTGCATAGAGTTTGCCGTTAATCTCAGCCGCAGCCAGGCCACTACGCCCCGTCGGCATGTTGGCTTTGGTCGTCCAGGTGTTGCCCTGCGCCTGCACGGGTCGGAACGGTGCCCAGATAAGACTCGCGCCGGTCAGTATCGCGACCAGCAGCGCCGGCAGGATGAATTTGCGTATCCGTTGATTGTTGAGCTTCATGATTTCTCCTTGTGTTTGAGTTACTGATTTCCCGTTATCAGTCAGTTTTCCAAAGCGGCGTTTGCAGCCAGCGCCGCACTTCAATCAGGTTTTCTTTCAGCACATAACCGCACGCGCCAGCCTTTTGCGCCGCCGCGCGCAGCGGTTCGTCTCCGTGGTCGGTGACGATCAGAATATGGGCGTCGGGATAATCGGTCTTGATCCGGCTCGTCGCCGTGATGCCGTCCATTCCCGGCAGTTGAATATCCATCAACACCCAATCCGGCTGGTTCGTCGCGTACAGGTCGCAGGCAGCGTCGCCCGCGTCGCACTCGATCACGACATCGGCCAGGTTGCCGATCAGGCTTTTGATCAGCCGCCGCATCAGTTCGTTATCTTCGACAATCAGAGCTTTCACGATAATTCCGCCTGTTGGTGTTGGGGTTTCGTTCAACGCAGGCGGATTGTGCAGTTTTCAGGCGAGCGCCGGTATCCAGACTTCTACCGGTTTTGGGCAGGTGGGATTACTGATTTTTACTGGTGGAACTACGGGCGGGAACCAGTAGTTCTACTGGCTGAGAGCTTTCCATTTTTCATTTGCCATTGAAGAAGCGCCGTCCGATCAATAAATGACAAATTGGCCTAGAGTTTGGATTGATGCTCAACGGCGAATTTGACCAGGGCGTGCGCGCCTTTTAGTTCCAGCTTTTCGCAAATCTTGGCGCGATGAAATTCGATGGTGCGAACGCTCAGGCAAAGCAGTTCGGCGATTTCCTTGCTGGTTTTGTATTGCCCGACCAATTGCAACACGCGCCGTTCGGTGGGCGAGAGGCTTTCCAGGCCGGGTTTCTGTTCCAACAGCGAGGCCGCGCCACGGCTGCGTTTGAGCAACAGGCTGGTCAATTGCGGGCTGACGAATTCGCCGCCCTCGTTGACGGCGCGAATGCAATTGATGACTTCGGTGGCGGCGCTGTCTTTGACCAGATAACCTTTCACGCCCAGATCGAGCGCGGCATTCAGGAAGCGTTCGTCTTTGTGCATGGTCAGGATGATGACTTGCACGGGCAGCCGTTTTTCCCGAATCGCCTGCGTTACCTGAAAACCGTCCAGCAGCGGCATGTCCACGTCCAGAAGGGCTATGCTGGCGCCGCTTCCGGGCAGGCAATCGAGCGCTGCCTGTCCGTTGTCGGCTTCGGCAACGACTTTGATCAATGTGTCGCGCTCGATGACCTGACGCAATCCGGCGCGAAAAATCGGATGGTCATCCGCAATCAGAATCTTGATTTCAGGTTTCATGGCAATGTGTGTTTGATTGTTTAGAGTTATCGCACCGGGAATTTGACGATAATCGTCGTTCCCTGATTCGGCGTGCTTTCCATCGTCAACACGCCATCCAGCATACGCACGCGCTCCGCCATTCCAATCAGGCCGAAGCCACTGGCGGGAGTCTGACGCATCGCAACTGGGGAATCAGACAATGCCGTCGTTTTCTTTGCGCCGGAATCCACCTGACGCGATTCACTGGCTGCGACCACAAATCCTTTGCCGTTATCGCTGATGGTCAGCGTGATGAAATCTTCTTCGCGGACAACGGCGATCAACGCTTCGGTCGCCTGGGAATGTTTGATGATGTTGTTCACGCATTCCTGCACTATGCGGTAAAAACTCGCCTCTTCCTCTTTTGAGAAAACGCCGTCCAGCAACGCCACGTTTACGGTAAAGCGTATGGGAGTCGAAGCCGCAACGCGTTCGACCATCGCCTCCAGGCTTTGCGACAACCCAAGCCGATCCAGGTGATAAGGGCGCAGGTCATACGCAATCCGGCGCGCTTCATCAATCGCCTGGGAAGCGGTCAGGCTGATTTCATCAAACTGTTCCTTCGACATCTGCGCATTTTCGGGCGACATTCCGCCGACCAGCGCGCGATTTTTGATCACCAGCATGCTTTGTCCCAACCCGTCGTGCAATTCCGCCGCGATGCGTTTGCGTTCGCTTTCCTGCGATTCGATCAGCCGCCGCGAAAACATCGCCTGTTCCTGCTGACGGCGCTGCAATTGCGCAACGCGCGTGCGAAAGCCCAGGTAACTCAAACCGGCAACGCCCAGCGCCACCATCACGCCAAACCAGACGGTGCGATAAAACGGCGTCGCCACGAAAATTTCTAGCGCTGCGCCTTCTTCGTTCCAGACGCCGTCGCTGTTGGCTGCAATCACGCGAAATGTGTAATTTCCAGGCGGCAGATACGGGAAATAGGCCACACGCCGCGTTCCAACGTCCACCCATTCAGTATCCAGCCCTTCCAGCATGTATTTGAATTTGACCTGCTCGGATTTGAGCAGGCTCAGGCCGGTGTAATTGATTTCCAGATCGCGCTGACCCGGCGCCACCGTCACCAGTTTGTGAAAATCAACCGGGCCGCGTTCGAGTGCGACCGCTTCGATTTTCACTGGCGGCGGCTGCGGGTTGGGGCGCGCGGCTTCGGGATCAATCACGACCACGCCGCCCATTGTCGGGAACCAGAGTCGCCCGTCATCAGTAACCAATCCGGCGGGTTGCCGCCCGCCGTTGCACTCCGTGTTGAGCATACCGTCCTGCTTGCCGAAAGCAATGCTGCTGACGCGCGAGATGCGCCCTTCGGCCAGTTCATTCAATTCGCGGCGGCTGACGCGATAGATGCCCTTGTTGCAACCGATCCAGAAATAACCGCGCCGGTCTTCCAGGATTTGAAAGACCCCGTTGTTGTAAAGACCCTGCTCTGTCCGGTAGTTGAAAAAGCGTCCTTCCCGAAACCGGCTCAGGCCATCGTCGTAAGTCCCTATCCAGAGCGTGCCATCGGCGTCTTCGTAAAGCGAGCGAACACGATTGCCGGTCAGCCCCTGAGCAGTTGTGTAAGAAGTGAATTTGCCGTCTTTGAATTTGGCGAGGCCGCCGAAAGTCCCGAACCACAAAACGCCGTCCGCGCTTTCGTGGATTACTTTGACATCGTCGCTCGGCAATCCGTCTTTGGTCGTGTAATGCGCCGTGACCCGGTCGCCATCGAATTTGAACAGGCCACGTTCAGCGCCGACCCAGACTGCGCCCGACCGGTCTTCGTGGATAGCCCAGACCAGAGGCTCGCGTCCCAGCAAAGGCGTCAGCGATTTCAGCCGCCCGTTTTCGTAACGATGCAACCATCCCCAGGCGCCGATCCACAACCGTCCCGACCGATCTTCCCAAAACGACTGCACAACTTCCTTGTACTCTTTCAGCGGATTGTCGGCGAAAGAGCCGTTTCTTATCAGGCTCAGGCCGCGACTCGTACCAACCCAGATGTCGCCGTTGCGGCCCCTCAGCATCGGATAGACTTCATTGTGCGTCAGGCCGTCGGCGGTCGAGTAAGTAGTGATCAGCTTTTTACTAACACGATACAGCCCGTTCGAAGTGGCGACCCAGATGGAGCCTTCGCGATCCCCGGCAACTTTCAGATAAGCCGTGGTCGGCAGTCCGGCGGCTTCGCCGTAAACAGTAAAGCGCCCGTCCTTGAAACGAACCACTCCGATGCCGTCTTGAAGCACCCAGCCAGTAGCAAACCAGACGCCGCCATCATCGTCCTCGCATTGCGGGCGCACGACAATGTTAAGCGGCAACCCGTCCAGCGTTGTATAGCGCGTCGCCTGACCGTTAATCATCCGGTAAACGCCGGACTTATCGCCCACCCAAAAGCCTCCCTGACGGTCTTCGTAAGCTTCCAGAACGTTCAAACCATCGTCCCAGTCGAACTTTATCGGGTAATGGGTTTCCCGTCCGTCTTTGATCTGCCACACACCGCGCGCATCAATCGTCCACCGCGTTCCTGAAGGGCCGCGGTAAAGCTTCAGCCTGGAGTCTGTGTATTCCGGCGGCGTCGGAATGAATTTGCCAGCGCGCAGGTAATAGGCAGCGCTGCCCGAAATGAACATCAGTTCATCGTTGAAATCGCGCTTGAAATTGGAGACCGAAGCGCCAGGGCGTCCGTCGGCTGAGGCGTAAGAGGTGAAAACTCCATTGCTGTAACTCACGACCTCTCCCTGATCCGCCCCCGCCCACAGCGTTCCATCTTTATCTTCGTATAACGCAGTGAACCGATTGTTGGTGATGGCTGGGGTGTTGCTTTTGTCGAAAACGGTGAAGCGCACGCCGTCAAATCGCGCCAATCCGTCGAAAGTAGTCAGCCACAGATAACCGTCACGAGTCTGCACAATCATTCGCACAGTGTTCTGTGGCAATCCATTATCTGTAGTCCAATGGTCAAAGCGATAGGAAGCGTGTTGCCCAACCGCTGAACCAACCAGAAAGCAGAGCAAGGCGATTGTGCGCAACGAGTCGCGGGAAAACGAGGTGAGGTGCAGAGTCTTTGCAGGGTCAACAACGAGTTGGGAGAGCATTGACAGTCATCCTGAAATAAGCTTCGACGCCTTATTTGGCGCGGCGTTTATCTCTCATTTCGTCCGGGCTGGCAAGCGACCGAGTCTGCGGCATTTCACAGGCTGTAGTTTGCAGCGGCCTAAGGCGCGCAATACGCAGCTACGATTTACCGATGCTGCGCTGTAGAACACCTGTTCTACAGCGCAGCGAGCAAACGCAAGCCGCTATAGATGGGGGAAAAAAGGAGGCGCGAGACTTTCTATGCCTCACGCTTTCCTTTTCGCGGCTATTTGTTTGGCTGAGGAACGACGCGCAAGTAAGGTTTGACTGTCTTCCAACCGCCTGGGAACTTCTCTTTCGCCGCTTCGTCGGAAACCGCCGGAACGATGATGCAATCGTCGCCGTCTTTCCAATTGACCGGTGTCGCCACGCTGTATCTGGCCGTCAATTGCAGCGAATCAATCACGCGCAAGACTTCGTCAAAATTCCGACCGGTGCTCATCGGGTAAACAATCACCAGCTTGATCTTTTTGTCCGGCCCGATAACGAACACGTTTCGCACGGTCATGTTGTCTGCCGCCGTTCGGCCTTGGCTTGTCCCTTCGACCGTAGCGGGCAGCATGCCGTAAAGCTTCGATACCTTCAGTTCCGTATCGCCGATCATCGGGTAGTTCGGCGCGTGACCGGTTACTTCTCCGATGTCGTTTGACCAGCGCTTGTGATTTTCCACCGGGTCAACACTCAACCCGATGATTTTCACATTGCGCTTATCGAACTCCGGTTTGAGGCGCGCCATATAGCCGAGTTCGGTCGTGCAAACCGGCGTGAAATCTTTCGGGTGCGAAAAGAGCACGGCCCAACCGTCGCCTATCCATTCGTGAAAGTTGATCTCGCCTTCGGTGGTTGTTGCCTGAAAATTCGGAGCTTCGTCGCCTAATCTGATTGCCATAATTGTTTCCTTTCGTTGGTAAATGGTTGTTGGTTTGAAATTACGTCTTGGAGCGTATTCCTTGATCCACGTTGCAAACGTTGACACTTGAGCCAATCACTGCGCGCACAAAAGCCTGCGCACGGCGTGCAGCTCTTCTTTCAACACGTAACCGGATGCGCCTGCCGCCTGAGCCGCGTCGCGCCATTCCGGCAGGTCGTATCCGGTGACGATGCAAACGCGCGCATCCGGCCAAATGCTTTTCAATTGCCGCGTCGCTTCCAGGCCGTCCACTCGCGGCATCTCTATGTCCATCAAGACCCAGTCGGCGGCGGTCAGATTTTCAGCGGCGTAAGCTTCAACGGCCTGCGCGCCGTCTTCGCATTCGTAAACGGCTTCAGCCACAAGCGTGACAAAACCGCGCAACAAGCGTCGCATCTCCGCGTTGTCATCCACGATCAAAACTTTCATCATCTTTCCGCTCCTTGCCAGAGACGCTCGGACATGCTGCTTGCGAATTGCCCGTTCCTTTGCAGGCTTTTTAGTGATGCGTTGATTGGAGAGATCGAGTTCAGTGACTGCCGAAACCAGCAGTCGCTGAACTCCTGACTGAGCGGTTACAGACGCGGTTGAAAACAGGTCACGGACAGCTTGGTGAATTCGTCGCCACGTTCACCGACCTCAGCACATTGTCCGTTCCTTTCAGATTCCAGACACCCAGAGTGGCGCTGGCGCTCATCGTGAACGTAACGCTGAAGGCATTCACGACGCGCCCCGGCTGGAAGACCGTTGTCTGGCCGCGATTCTGATTGCCCGGCGTGAAGTGATTGTTCGATCCGACGGGGATCGTCACGGCTGATCCGGTCGTGTTGTGATAGCCAAAGCGCGCGGTGTAAGTGCCGTTCGCGTTACGCTGCACACATTCCAGGATAGGCACAACCGTTGGCGAGATCGTCACGGTGTAGCTGCGTGATCCCTCGCACGTCCCGTTATTCCACTTCGCCTTGATCGTGAAATTGAAAGTGCCGGGCGTGGTGGGCGTACCAGCAATGAACGTGAGGCTGGAAATCACCATCAAGTGCAATCCGGGCGGAAGCTGCCCTGCCGAAACGCTGAACGTATAGTTCCCCGACGGAGAAGCCGAAAGCACTTCAAGGTAATACACCGCCAGATTCGGCTGCTGGATCGTCGCTGGACCGACCGTCACCCCACAGTTCGAAGCGTTGGTCACGGTCAACGTGAAGGTTCGATTCGCCTGAGCGCCGCAATTGTCGGTTGCCTTCACGGTCACGGTGTAACTGCCTGCAGGGCCGGCGTTCGTGACCGTGATCGTGCCTGTCGCCGGATTCACCGCAAGCGCGCCAGTGAACCCGGGCGCTGAAGCCGTCAGACTCGTCACCGAGCCGTTGTCGGACGGTGCAACACTGGGGATAACCGTTATAGCGCCCCCCGCCGTGACAGAAGTGGCGGGATAAGCGCCAAGCGAAGGCAGCGGATTGGAATTGACCGTCACGTTGAGCGTGGCTTCGTCTGACAAGCTGCCGCTATCGGTGACACGCAGCGTGAACGTAGCACTGGTCGCGCCGCAATTCGCCACAACCGAGGCCGTCACCTGCCCAGACGAATTGACGTTGAGGTTGGAGACAGTAACACCATTGACCGTCGCGCTCGCCGCGCCGTTGACCGTCACTGTGAGAGAAGTGTTGGCTTCCTCAGAATCATCAACTGAGGCGATTTGCGAATTTGAGGCAGGGCTGCCCGCCGTGCGTGTCAGAGTTGTTCCGGCAATTGTCGGAGGTGTGTTGGTGGTCGCTTCCGCTTCCACCGAACCGCAATCGCAACTGGTGGATTGAGGGCGCGAAACTCCGCGCTGGTCAGTGGAACCGGGCGTGCAGCCGGCGCTGCCCACAGGAATCATGTTGAGCACAGGGCTGCCCGCTAGCGGCATGTGCGTCCTGGTCAGGCCGCCATTGTCGGCCAGCTCGCTGAGCATCGCTCCATTCGATGCAACGACCTTGGTCGTGCTCTCTGCTCCGAGGATGTCAACGCAACTGCTGACAATCACGTTGTAGCCGTAGTCGTGTTTGAAATCGCTGTAAAAGCCGCTGCAGTCGGGCACGCTGTCCAGACCGTTGCCGGCGATAATCGAACGCCTCAGAGCCAGGCCTGGGTTTGGCACGCCGCCAGTGTCATCGCGAATAGCATCAGCGTCCACGCCTGCGCTATTGCCTGTGATCGTGGAATCGTTGATTGTCCCTGTCACGGTTCCATTCAGGAACATCGCGCCGCCAGCCTTGTCGGCACGATTACCGCTGATGGTGCTGTTCGTGATTTCCAGCGTGCTCTGCCGCTGCGACGTGTAATCCATCCACAAGCCACCACCCAGTCCACTGACGACATCACCCGGCGTAAACACCGCATGATTGCCGCTGATCGTGCTGCGCAGGATGCGAATGACTCCGCCATTGAAATCCGGATGAATCCATAGCCCCGCGCCGTAACGGCCTGTGTTGTTGCTGATCGTGCAGTCAATCAGCGTCAGGCTCTCAACTCCGTTGGTGGCCAAAATGCCGCCGCCAGGGTCTTGTACCGAACGGTTGCCGGTGACGACGACGCGCTCAAGCGTGACATGGCTGCCCGGCGTAAAAATCCCGCCGCGTTGCGTGCTGTTGATGACACGTATGTCACGGACCGTGACGTTGGTGCCGAGTACCGTCGCAGCGTAGGCGCTGTTCGACAAATCAATGGTCGCGCCATTGCCTTCCAGGGTGCCCGGAAAACCGCCGAAATACAGCGAGGGATAAGTGCAGGGTTGCAACCGCACTGTGATGTCGTTGCCCGAGATGTCAATCGGCGTGCCGCATGGCACATCAATGATGGTGGTGGCCGCGCGCACTGGCGTTGCGAGACGCAACGCAGCGCTGGCAAGCAACGCCGCCAGCACACACAGAAGCAGAATGCGAATTCCACCTTTCGACCAATGACGAATGCCTGCGCTTTGCAGACTGGACTTTTGAAAAAAGTTGATGATTTGACCGCTCAATGTGATTGCCATAACTGATCTCCTTTGCTGATAGGTAATGCGCTCATCGGATTCTTTGCCGGGAAGCGTTTCTTCCAACGACGGGCGGGATTGTGCGCGAAAGGCTGATTGTCGCGCGTCAGCAGGAATACTCATTTTGCCTGAGCAGTTCTGCTTAATTTTCTGAGTAGTTCTACTTACACGGTTGGATCAATTGCGGCAGTCGAGACGCTAGATTTTGCGCCTCTGCTCAAGACAATTCGGATTTGTGCTGGATGGCGAATTTGACCAGCGCGTGGCTGCCGCGCAGATCGAGTTTCTGGCAAATGTGCGCGCGATGATTTTCGACCGTGCGAACGCTGATGCTGAGTTCATCAGCAATTTGTTTGCTGGTTTTGTAATCGGCGAGCATGCCCAGCACGCGGCGTTCAGTGGCAGTCAAATCCTGCAAGCCGGGCTGGCGCAACAACGTCGAAGCGCGATTGTGGCGACTGAGTAACAACGTGGAAAGCGAAGGACTGATGTAATTCTGTCCGGTGGCGACGGTCTTCAAACAGTTGACGACATCCGCCGCCGCGCTGTCTTTGACCACGTAACCTTTCGCGCCCAGGTCGAGCGCTTCATTGAAGTGCATTTCATCCTTGTGCATGGTCAGAAAGACAATTATGACCGGCCAGCCTGCTTCGCGCACTTGGCGCGCGACCGCAAAACCGTCCAGTTCCGGCATGTCCATATCGAGCAGCGCGATTTGTGGTTGCAGCGTTTCTATTTGCTGAAGCGCCGCTTCGCCGTCGTCGGCTTCGGCAATAACCACCAACCGCGAATCGCGTTCGATAATCTGTCGCAATCCGTGGCGAAAGATCGGATGGTCGTCAGCAATCAGGATGCGAATTTGGTCTTTCATACGCTTTTTTTTCGGGAATCGTCAGCTTGATGATAATCGTTGTACCCTGCCCCGGCGCGGAATCCAGCGTATATGCTCCGCCCAGCAAGCGCACGCGCTCGGCCATGCCAATCAGGCCAAACCCACCGGATTGCGGATTGCGGACTGCGGATTGCGGATTGGGTCGTGCCTTCTGAGAATCCGCCATCGAAAATCCCAGGCCGTTGTCTTCGATTTTCATGCTCACTTCGCGTTCGTCTCGCTCAATCGTCAGCTTCGCTTCGGTTGCGCGCGAATGCTTGAGAATGTTGTTGACGCTTTCCTGCACGACTCGATAAAGGTTCAATTCGGCTTCGTTTGGAAACAAGTCGTCAATGTTCTCCAAGTCGGTGACAAAACGAATGCCGGATGTGCGTTCGGCCTGCTGGCACATCGCCTGAAGCGTTTTGGTCAGGCCGAAACGTTCCATCTTGTACGGGCGCAGGTTGTAGGCGATCTCGCGCACTTCTTCAATCGCGTGGGCGCTGGCGGCGGAAATTTCCTCCACCTGTTCGCGTGCCGTTTCGGGGTCGTCGAAAGAGTCCAGCGCCAGAAAGCTGCGGTTTTTGATGATGAGCAGACTTTGTCCCAGACTGTCGTGCAATTCGGCGGCGATGCGTTGGCGCTCCTGCTCTTGCGAATCCAGCAACTGCCGCGAGAAGGCTTCTTGCGCCGCGTGCGCCTGACGCAAGCGGGCGACACGCTGTCGAAACACCAGCACAATTGCCCCGGCAACGCTAAGCGTCACCAACGTGATAAACCACCACCTGCGCCAGAGCGGCGGTTCGACCACGATCCGAAGACTTGCGCCCACTGTATTCCAAACACCGTCGCTGTTGGCCGCCAGCACCTTGAAGGTGTAACTGCCGGGCGGAAGACTCGGAAAATAAGCCACTCTTCGTGTTCCAGCCTCCACCCAATTTGTATACAACCCTTCCAGCCGGTATTTGAACTTCACCTCTTCAGAGTTGGTGAGACTGAGTCCCGTGTAGGCAATTTCCAGATCGCGTTGGCCCGGCCCAACCGTAACGCCGTTCCTGAAATCAATCAGGCCGCGTTCCAGCGTGACCGATTCGATCAACACTGGTGGTTCTAACGTATTGACTGGCGAGGCTTCGGGGTCGAGCGTCACTGCGCCTCCCATTGTCGGGAACCACAACTTGCCATCTTGCGCGACAAACCCGGCGGATTGTCGCCCGCCATTGCATTCCGTGTTGAGCATTCCATCCCGCTTGCCGAACGCGACGCTGTTGACGCGCGAGATGCGGCCATCTGCCAGATCATTCAACTCGCGGCGGCTGACGCGGTAAATGCCTTTGTTGCAACCAATCCAGAAATAACCGCGCCGGTCTTCCAGAATTTGAAAGACGCCGTTGTTGTGCAAACCATGTTCTGTCCGGTAATTGAAAAACTTCCCTTCACGCAGCCGGCTCAGCCCGTCGTCATACGTTCCGATCCAAAGCGTCCCTTCGGCGTCTTCATAAATCGTCCGCACTCTGTTTCCAGCCAATCCATTTGCCGCCGTATAAGAAATGAATTTCCCATCCCTGAGTTGCGCCAGACCGCCGTAAGTCCCGAACCAGAGCGTGCCGTGCCGGTCTTGATGAATGGTCTTCACATCATTGTTCGGCAATCCATCTTTTGTCGTGTAATGAGCGACAATCAGGTCGTTGTCAAATTTGAAAACTCCCTGGTTGGAAGCGATCCAGTATTTGCCTTCGCGGTCTGATGTTATGCCGTACACCGCCGCGTTTACCGGCAGCTCCTGAATTTTTCCATTTTCATAGCGGTGTAAACTTCCATCCATCCCGATCCATATTCTCCCAGCCGCATCTTCCCATATAGATTCTATGAATCTGTACAGAATCGTAGAGGAGCTTTCAAAACGTCCGTCGCCGAATCTGCCCCGGTTCAGCCCTCGCGTAGTCCCGATCCAGATCTGGCCGTCGCGCGATTGCGCCAGTGGATAGACTTCATGGCTCGCCAGCCCGCTTTCGGTCGAAAAGGCCGCCATCAGCCGCTTGCGCGCGCGATACAAACCTCGCGTCGTGGCCAGCCAAATCGAACCTTCACGGTCACGAATGATGGAACGGACTGAAGCCTTGAGCACTCCGTCGGCTTCTCCAAACATGGTAAAGCGCCCATCTTTGAACCGTGCCAAAACGTCGCCCGAATAATTCACCCTGAGCGGTTTGCCAAACCAGATGCCGCCATCGGCATCTTCACACATTGGACGAAAAGGCGGCGCGCCGGAAAACGATGTAATTTGTCCGTCGCGCAGCAAATAAAGGTTATGCCCTTCACGAATCCATAGATTTCCCCGACTGTCTTCATAAGGCATTACCCAGAGAGACAAATCTGTCGTATTGAATTTGACCGGATAATGAATCGTGCTCCCATCTTTGACTCGTGTCACTCCGCCGGCGTCAATCGTCACGCGCGCTCCTGAAGGAGCCAGATACAACTTCACCTGCGAATTCTGGTATTGCGGCGGCGCGGAAACGACTTTACCGTCGCGCAAATAAACCATGCCTTTGGCTGTAGCAATGACCGGCTCGCCATTGAAGTCCGGGAAAAACTCCAGCACCTGATTGCTCGGCAAGCCATCGGCGATGGTGTAACTGGAAAAGATGCCATCGCGGTAAACGATTAATCCCGCGTCTTCAGTTGCAATCAACAGTGTTCCGTCGCCAGTTTCGTGGAGATTGGTGAAGCGATTGGTGCTGATGTTTTTGGAATTGCTTTTATCGAAGACCGTGAACCGTACGCCGTCAAACCGCGCCAACCCGTCAAACGTCGTCAGCCACAAATACCCATCGCGCGTTTGCACGACGCTGGTCA
The DNA here is from genome assembly GCA_964470555.1 of uncultured Heliomicrobium sp. Lineage (GTDB taxonomy): Bacteria > Acidobacteriota > Blastocatellia > RBC074 > RBC074 > RBC074. The sequence continues at coordinate 3,927 of CAYYDG010000009.1, read as the reverse complement.
CTGTGTTCTGCGGCAATCCGTCATCGGTTGTCCAATGATCGAACCGGTAGGGGCCGTATTGAGCGGTGACTGTCATGACCAGGCAGCAGAGCAAAACAACCGTGCGCGACAAAACGCAAAAGATTGGGCTTACGGGTGTGGTCTTCGTCGGGTCAACAATGAATTGGGGGAACATGGACAGCCATCCTGAAATGAGTTTGATACCGTTTGACCGTCCGTTTATCCCTCATCATGCCCGCGCTGGCAAGCTCAACCTTGCTTGCCCGGCTGAAATGGCTACGGCGGGTGTCACCGAGACTGCGCAGCAATTACTGCGAACGGTGTTGCGTCAGATTGATTTTGTGCTGCCCGGCAATAAACCGGATTTGACGCGACTGCTTCGCAGCAGCCTGCGGTGATTGCATATCACCAAATACGACATCGAAATGCTTTGCGGGATTCCGAGCCGCATCAAGCATGAGCTTGCTGACAAATAAACAGTTTTTTTAAGGCTGACAAGGAATTATCGTCTTCGAACCGCTCAGCAATGACGGCCTGACGGCCATTGTCGGATTGCTGGTTCGCCAGATGAACCAGACACTGCAACATCGCCAGCTTCAGATTCAACCGACCGAAGGCGCCAAACGCTTGAGTGGTCGAACAAACCTGCGCTGACCGCAGCTACGGCGCGAGTCCCTCTGCGCCGAGCCTTGCAGAAATTCGTCGAAGACCCGCTGTCGGAAGCCCTGATCGAAGGCCGCCTGACCGGCTCATCGCTGATTGAAATTTACAAAGCTGACAACGACCTGCTGGCCATTCGCCCGCTGGCCGAAGAAGGCTTGGCCGATTTGGAAACTCTGGAAGATGGCGGAGGCAGGAAAGAAGAATCCTGCAAGGTAGGAGATGGCATTGTTTCTGAATTGATTGCAGCAAGCCTCTCCAAAAAAGACATCGTGCTTATCTCAAATCACCCTTTCTTCCAAGGACCTGGCTCATCCCATTGCCTTGCTAACTTTCTCCATTCTTCCTCGCTAAGACCAATAACTCCTATTGCCTCAATGATTTTCGCTCGGTCAACATACTTAATTCTATAACCGTTTTCAGGATCCGAAGTTGAAAAGAAAGCTGGCTCTAGAGCTATACCAAAACCACCAACGATTTCGTTTTCCTTGTAAAATTTCAGTTGGAGAAAAGGATGCGGCGCAAAAGAATTCCCATCCCACTCCGGACGCCAACCAGCTTTTTCCTGCACTTGAATGTCAAAAATTCTCACGATTTTATCTATCTTTTCCTTATCATCAATTATCATTAAAAGATCATCGTCAATAATTGATACCTTCCCCGGCACCCGAACTTTTATGCTATCAACTTTTATGGTTGTAGCTTGTTTATTTGAGCCTTCGGCTAATCGCTGTGACGCATTAGCACAGCATAAGTGAATGAGCGAAAGGATGATTGTTAGCAGTAAGCATATACTTCGTTTCATAATAGTTACCTATCAGCTTAATTTTTCAGTTAGTTAAAGACGTCTTGGTACTCCCAACGGGATTTTTGAAACTCTGCATTCAAAGGACTTAGCCCAACGCTAAGACCTGCGAGGTAAAGCCTGTAATCTCAAGTGTTTAAAGGCATCCCCCGCCGCCCCCCCGAAGGGCGAATTGCTAAACCCTTTGTTTTCATCGGTTTCAAAAATCAGCTACGGAGTACCAAGACGTCCTCATAACTACTTTTCTTTTGTTCGATATCAGGGAAGTAAATTAGTTCCCCAACCAGGTGCTCGATTAATGTCGGTACTTTTTTTATACCCTAACCGTAACCTGTCATATCTGTCAGTACCTAATCTCAGAAGTAAAGTGTAAACAAAAGCATTGCTATTACGCAGATTATTCGTTTTATTGAACGCGTTCTCAGAACCCTTCGGATATGGATATTTTTTATCGTTGATTAAACTGAGTGACTCATCAAAACTTTTGCGAACCTCATCACACTTGCCAGGTATTTCTATGGCATAAGACGAAACACCTCGCTGCTGCTTCATGGTAAATTGGTCGTAGTCCACATCTCCCTTCTCGAACTTATTAACCCTTCCAGTAAGCAGCCCTGCGCGTCCCTCTGTTCCTGGGAATGCATGCCAAACCAATGCAACAGCTTCGTCCGACTGTTGAACTGTAACAAACATATGGTGAAATCCCATCCCCCAGCCAACCACATTGCTATTGATAGGACGTGATCCCAAGGTAATTGTGCATTTAAGAGGATCGTTCTTGCTAGCTTCCTTTTGCTGCTCGCCAGTTAGCCCGAAGCCTGCTCCAAAGCCAAAAAAGAAATTGGTCGGAAAAACCGTGGCAGGAGTGATTGGTTCGCCATCCGGGCCAATCGCGCAATTATTTTGACAGGCTTGGTTTTGATTCCTTTTCAGGCTGCCTTGGGCATTTGAAAATACTCCGGCAAGGATTCCAGTGTCACCACCAACTCCACCCATGCCGCCTGTCGTCGAGAAAGTAATGCTCTTCAGCGCCCCTTGATTAGCGGCGCGGAGAAGCTTATCGCATTGCACCTTTACCCCGTCAAGACTGCATCCGGTGCCGGGGTTTCGCGGATCAATGGTCATGTTATGGGCGTCCAGAGCGCGGCTGGCGGCGACTTGTCCATACGCGATTTGGCTGCCGATGCCGCTGACGTAACGATCCCGCATTCCCTGCCAGTTGATGTCTTCAACGTAAGCTCCCGGCGCGGCAAGGGCAAGTGTTTTGCTGGTGTTGGTATCTCTGTCCCAAACCTGCGCACGGGTTCCGTGCGGGTCGGAGCCTTCAAAGACTACGGTGTCGGGATAGCTGCCGTAATTCGGCACGCTGTACGCCTTCACTTGGCGGACGGCGCTTTCGGGATAAACGAAGGTGTAAACGCGGGTTTCGATTTTCTGGCCGGACGCTTTGACATCGCTCAGCAATCCGCCAAGCACTGTGCTGTAAATTCGGAATCGCAATTCGGTCGTGCCATCATCGCGTTTCTGGTCGAATTTCACCTGTCTGCCGTCGCCGTCATAAGCGTAATTGACATAAATCTGGGCGTTGGCAACGTCTTCAGTTCGCGTTGTCTGGCCTGCCGAATCGAAGGTCTGAACCGTGCGCGTGTCGTTGGCCACCTGCCCCATCGCGTTGTAGCTCCAGACTTCGTCGCGGTTGTTGTAAACCTTTCCGGCCACACCGTCTTTTTTCGCGCGGCCATTGACGTAAGTTGTCGTAAACGATTGCGGCGTCGCATTCAGGTTCCACGTGATGTCGTGCCAGTAATTGCCGCCGGAACTGGTGGCGTTGTCGAATTCGTCATAAGTGACATTGGTCGTGAAAGGCCTGACTTTGTAATTGGGCGGCAATCCGTTTGGCGGATTGGATTGCGTCAAAACATACTGGCTCGGCACAGTGATTTCCGGCGTGCTGACGCTGGTCAATCGGCCAATGTGATCGTAACCATAAGTCTGGTGATACGGCGAGCCGGTAGCCATTTCAGCGTAAGTCAGGTCGTTGGCTTTGTTGTATTGGTAATTGATCGTGCCGGATTGATAGGTGGAAGTCAGTCTCATCCGAATGTCGTAAGTGCGATTGTTTTTCACCGCTCCCCAGGCGCGGTACTGCACGCCGCTCAGGTAATTCGTGACGCCCGCAAACGGCGTCGCGCCCGTCACCGCAGTCAGCCTTCCGGATTTGTCGTGGCTGTAATTGATCTGGTCGCCGAAAGGATCGGTGACGGACTTCAACTGCCCTGCCAAGCCGTAATCGTAATTGATCGTAAAAGGGCTGGTCGGCGCGCCGGACATCGTGAACTGCCGGGTTTCGGAAGTGATTCGTCCCAGCGTGTTGATGTTGTAAGTCACCGTTCCCGCGCCATCGGACATGGGTGCGGCTCTTTTAGGACGACACCCAATTGCTGAAAATACAACACTTTATG
>CAYYDG010000008.1:75985-204400 GCA_964470555.1 uncultured Heliomicrobium sp. | reverse complement strand
CGCCGGGCGCGCCCATCGCGGGCAACACCGAATTCACGCAACAAGGCACGGGCACATGCAACGGCGTGACGATTCCCGCATCGGCGCTGGCGCTGGTCGGCAACGCGACGACGGTCAGTCCGGTGGGCGCAGGCTTCCTGACGTTTTTCCCGGCCAACGCGACGCGTCCGTTGATCGCCAGTGGCAATTACGACCCAGGCGAAATTCTCAATTCGCCGTTTACCGTAGGCCTCTCGCCCACTGGGCAATTCAAAATTTACACGTTGGCGACGACGCACCTGGTGGTGGATGTGCTGGGCTATTTCAGTCCAGACGCGGTGGATGCGAACGGAACGGGCTTGCTGTTCAATTCGCTGACGCCGACGCGATTGCTGGACACGCGCCCGAGCGAGCCGGGCTGTTTTACGCCGGGAACTCCGCTGAATGGCGGATCGGAAACTTCGCAAGCGGCGCGCGGCGTTTGTACGATCGCTTCGACGGCGCAAGCCATCGTCGGCAACGTGACGGTAGTGCTGCCCGCTTCAGGAGGCTTCCTGACCTTCTGGCCGAGCAACGTGACTCCTCGTCCCGGAATAGCAACTTCGAATTACGCGGCGGGATCAATCTTCAACCGCTACTACACGGTGGGATTGGGGACGGACGGCGCGTTCAAGATGTTCGCGCAAACGACGACTCACGTCGTTGTAGACGTCTCCGGCTACTTCGCCCCGTAAAGCTTGCCCGTTGAGGGCGGCAAGCTTTTCGGTGAAAAGCCCTGGGATGCAACAGCGCATTTCAGGGCTTTTTTATTGCCAGCCAAACTTGGCAATCGCAGCCTTCACACCTACAATCCACGCCATCGAATCCGCCTGCAATTTTTCCCGGAGATCAAACGATGAACGTTCAAGACGAACTCAATCTGGAATTCAAACGACTGGTGACACGCCGACACTTTTTTCGTGATTGCGGCATCGGCTTAGGTTCAATGGCGCTGGCGACGTTGCTCAACGAAAACTCTTTGGCGCAAACCAGTACGCAATCGAAAAATCCGCTGGCTCCGAAAACGCCGCACTTCGCCCCGCGAGCCAAGCGCGTGATTTTTTTGTTTATGGCGGGCGCTCCGTCGCAGTTGGATTTGTTCGATTACAAACCGCAACTTGTCAAATTCAACGGCCAATCCATGCCGCAGGAATTCATCAAAGGCATCAATTACGCGTTCATCAAAGCGGACGCCGGGTTGTACGCATCGGAATTCAAATTCGCCAAACACGGCCAATCCGGCGCGGAACTGTCCGACGCCTTCAATCATTTGCCGAAAGTCGCCGACGACATTGCCATCATTCGTTCAATGACAACCGAAGCGATCAATCACGCGCCGGGACAAATTTTCATGAACACAGGTTCAGTGCAATTTGGTCGTCCGAGTTTTGGCGCGTGGGTGACTTATGGACTTGGCAGCGAAACTCAGGATTTGCCCGCGTTTGTCGTGCTGACTTCGGGTGGAGGAACCAGTGGCGGAGCGGGCAATTGGGGCTGCGGATTTCTGCCTACGGTGTATCAGGGAGTGCCGTTTCAACGCACCGGGCCGCCGATTCTGTCACTGTCGAATCCGCGCGGCATCACGCGCGAGATGCAGCGGAGCACGCTCGACACGTTGAAAGAATTGAACGAACACCACATGGAATTGACCGGCGATCCTGAAACCGCGACGCGCATCAACGCATTCGAGATGGCGTATCGCATGCAGGAAAGCGCGCCGGAGTTGATGGATTTGTCCAAAGAATCCAAAGAAACGCTGGCGATGTACGGCGTCGAACCGGGCAAGAATTCTTATGCGAACAACTGTCTGCTTGCGCGGCGATTGATCGAACGCGGCGTGCGGTTCGTTCAGGTTTTCCACGAAGCCTGGGATCATCACAGCGAAGTCGCCAAGGGAATCCGCAACCAGATGCGAAATACCGATCAGGCAACCACTGCGTTGATTCTGGATTTGAAACAGCGCGGTTTGCTGGACGACACGATCATCGTCTGGGGCGGAGAATTTGGCCGCACTCCGATGGTCGAATCCGATCCTGACGCCAATCGCAGCAAAGGCCGCGATCACCACAACAAAGCCTTCACCATGTTCGTCGCCGGCGGAGGTTTCAAACGCGGCGTGACCATAGGCAAAACCGACGAATTCGGATTCAACGTCGTCGAAGACCCGGTGCAGGTTCATGACCTGCACGCGACGCTGTTGCATCTGCTGGGTTTTGACCATACCAAGCTGACGTTCCGATATTCTGGCCGCGATTTCCGATTGACCGACGTTCACGGCGTGGTGGTGGATAAGTTGTTGGCATAGGCGTAAAATCTTGCTCGTCCAATCACTCGATGAAGGGGAACCGACTATGGAAATTATCAATCCTCAGATAAAAGAGTTGGAGCAGAAATATCTGGAGTTGCAAAATGCCATGTCTCACATGCGCGGCGAACTGAATGAGGTCAAAAGAATTTCCGGTGACACGACACGTCAAACAATCTGGCAATTCGTCATCTTTACAATCACCATGGCGGCAATTCTGCTCGGCGGCATCAAATATCAAACCGATACGTTACGCAATGAGATGAATGCCCGCTTTGACGCCGTCAATCAACGGTTGGACCAGTCAGAAAAAAATCTCAATGCTCGCTTCGAGGATTTGAAGCAAGAAGTTCGTGCTGGGCGAAAATGACGGATGATCTCATACGCCTGTCGAAACTCATGGCTCATCGAGGCATCTGCTCTCGCCGCGAAGCAGATGCCTTCATCGAACAAGGTTTGGTGATGGTGGACGGCCAGATTGTCAGCCAACTCGGCACAAAAGTTTCTCCCAACGCCAAAATCCAACTCGCTCGCCAGGCCAGCCAACAACAAGACAATCTGGTCACCATCATTCTGAACAAACCGATTGGTTACGTGTCGGCGCAAGCCGAAGACGGGTACGAACCCGCCATTGTTTTGCTGACGCGAGCGAATCAGTTTGGCGAATCGAAGTTGAAGTTGCGCCCGGAACATTTGAAAGGTTTGGCCGTCGCCGGACGGCTGGATATTGATTCGCAAGGGCTGTTGCTGTTTACGCAAGACGGACGGATCGCCAAAAAGATCATCGGCGATCACGGCAAAGTCGAAAAAGAATACATCGTTCGCGTTGGAGGCCTGTTGCCGGATAGCCGATTGCAATTGTTGCGGCATGGCCTGGAACTGGATGGCAAGCCGCTGAAGCCTGCCAAAGTCGAATGGATCAACGACGACCAGCTTCGTTTTGTATTGACCGAAGGCAAGAAACGGCAGATTCGTCGAATGTGCGAACTGGTCGGTTTGCGCGTGCTGGGATTGAAGCGCGTCCGCATCGGCAAACTCAAGCTGGGAAATCTGCCCGAAGGCAAATGGCAATTCCTGGAACCGGGCGAAACGATTGATTGACGCAACTCAAAAAGCTCTTCCTGTCTTGACCTCCTTTTCAAACTCGCCGTCAGCCAGAGACAGTGGATTTCCCCTCACATCTTTTTGGGCCTTGGCTCAATTTCCCCAACCTACTGCTATTCTCAATCCATAATTCGACAGAATTGCCTTGGAATCGGCCATTTATTGCTCTATCTGAATTGGCATATAAGTTGCCAATTCAGATAGCGAAGGCTAAAAATTCAGAAAGAATTTTGATTGCTGGCGATGTTACTGGTAGAGGACGTTGAAGCCTTGCAATGACCGAATCGGAAAACGCGATCAAGATTTACTTAGCGTTGATAGACCTGGGCCAGTCAACCAATCCCATGCAATAACGGACGGCTTTTGCATTCTGATTTTTCCATCCGAAGTGGCAGCAGTGCTCTGCTTCGGAATCAAAGCGATGATTCAATCTCGAACAAAACGATCCGACAGCCGCCACAAAGCCCCGGTTCAACCGAGAGAAGAGTTTCTATTGAAACGATTCAGAATCAGTTCTGTGTTCATCTTGGCCATCGCGTTATTCGTCTTAGGTGTGCATTTTTCTCACTCAATCCGACCGGCAAAAGCGAAAGGATCACCTTGCCCGATCCCAGCACAAACATGTTTGCCGACGTTATCGTCTCCATACCCGCTTGCCACACCATCGTGCATTCCCGCTCCGGTTTTTCTTGGTGAAGTTTCCGTGCCTGCTCAACCTTCGGTAAGGAACAAACAGTTTGGCGTATTCCATTGGTCGGCGGCGGATTTTAATGCTTACAACATGAACAGACAGGTCAACGGCGTACAAACTGATCGGCTGAACTGGATGGCCGAACAGGTAGCCCAAATGGGCACCACCAGCATCAAGGTCTATCTGGGAACAGGAGATTATTACGATTTCAACAACGATGGCCGATCCTTTCCGCAGCTTTTGCCTTATACCTTGAAACAACTGGTCACCACCTTGCAGGATGCGGAAACCGGCGCTCACCCTTACGATAAACTGTTCAAAGATCCACGGTTTGAGACCTACTTTCTTTCAGCTTATTCCTTTGGCGGCGCACAAAATAATTGGGTGGACGGATATGACTGCCAGGAATATCTGACCGAACGAGAGGAAATCCGAGAACTGGGCGAATATCTGCTTGGCAATCCTGCTTATGAAGGAAAAACTTTTATCCTGACCAACTGGGAAGGAGACTGTGCATTTATTGAGACGCCGGTGCTTCGTTCACGCTGGAATGATTTCAGAAATTATATTCAAGCCAAATCTGATGGCGTCAGGCTTGCGCGCGCTTCCGGATTGATCAACGGGGATTTTCAACCCGGCAAAGCTCGCCTGTATTCGGCCATGGAATACAAACTGACGTATGCAATCGTCCCCGGAGCAAGCAGTTACACACCTTACCGTAACGACGGAGCGCGAGTCAGATGCGGAACGCCGGGAAATGACAATTACAGATGTCTGGTAGACACCGTTGCTCCGTTCGTCAATGTTGATTATTACTCGTACTCGGCTTACGAAAGCACCAACATCCTTTACCCCACATTGGATTTCGCCTCTTGCGAGAATCCTGAATCCGATCTCAAGAAAGAGTTACGAGACAATCTCAGTTTTTCTCTTTGCGTCATCAAATCTGTTCGAGGAAATATTGAAGCCAAAAACTTTATCATTGGCGAATACAACTGGGGCGTGGAAGGAATTGGCGGAGACGAACCGTCTTTTCTCAACCAGATGTTCCGCGCCATTGAAGATGCGGATGGCTTTCCGCTTTCCTACACCTTCTTTTACCAGGCGTTGTGCATATCCAATATCGGGCAACTGTTTACCGCATCCAACAACAAAGTCAGAACTCCAACAGGAAGAATTTTTGTTCCCTGGAAATCGCTGGGCGGAATCATCACAACCAGCCCCGCTGTTGCTTCCTGGGAACGCGACAGACTGGACGTGTTTGTCAGAGGAATTGATTCGTATCTCTATCACAACTTTTCTACGGATGGCGGTCGGACATGGGCTGGATGGGGAGGAGATTATGAGTCTCCGATTAGCTCCGATCCGGCGGCAATTTCGCCGGAAAAAGGCCGGATAGATTTATTCGTTCGCGGACCAAATGACGATCTTTTGTACAAACGCTACACAAGCGCGGGTTGGTCTAACTGGATCTCACTTGGCGGAGTAATTTCGTCCGGACCTGCTGTTGCCTCCTGGGAACCCAACCGATTGGATGTCTTTGCTCGGGGAAGTGATTTGTACCTGTACCACAACTTTTCCACAGACAGTGGTCTGAGTTGGGCAGGTTGGGGCGGAGATTATGAATCCGCCGTCACATCCGATCCCGCAGCAGTTTCGTGGGGCGTTGGCCGGATTGATCTGTTTGCTCGCGGGCCGAACAACGACCTGTTGCACAAAAGTTATTCCAGCGCAGGTTGGTCGAATTACGAATCGTTGGGCGGCAAGTTATCGTCGGGGCCAAGCGTAACGTCGCAAGGGCCAGACCGACTGGATGTTTTTATCCGCGGTTTGAACGAAGGGTTATGGCAAAACACGTATGACGGTTCGGCTTGGGGCGGTTGGCAGCTCAGGGCTGGGAGATTCGCTCAAAAACCGGCGGCGATTTCGCGCGCGCCCGGCAAGATTGATGTTTTTGCCAGAGGCATTGATAACACGGCGTGGCATCGTTGGTACGACCAGAACAGTTCAGTCCCAGATTCCTGGCTGCCGTAATCAAGCTGAGTGGTTCGGCAACAAACCGGTTCCACGGCGCATCCAGGTTGATGTGCGCTCTTCCCTGCTCGATCCCATGCGGCTCGCCGTTCCCCTTTTTGTTCCCCCACAAAACTGTCAATCACTTTTTTTGAATGTCTACTTAAACGGTTGATTGCGCGCAGAAAAAAAATTTTCGACAAGCTTCGTTAAAATCGAAATCTTCTGCGTTGAGAATTCTTGTTTCTTGGTTCTGTTTGCCGACTGAGAAGTCAGTCGTTGCGATTCGACGCGAGAAATCTTGAGACACAAATCGCAATGACTGATTTGTCGCTTGTCGCCCGCAAATCATTTTGACCAGCATCCAAAACGCCGATTTCAGCCTGATCCGAGATTTCACGCCAAATCCGAATTTTTGAAGAGTACACGAGTCCATTTTTCCACCATTCGCATTTCAGTCAATGAAATCAGGCTCTTTTGCACGGTCTTTACTTGATTGGAACACCGCTTGCGCTTAAGCCCTCCGCAATTTGGCTCAATTGCTTTGGATGGTTGTCCAAGCCACTCAAGGCGAATTCAATAACGACTGAGATTTTCTCAGTGAGATCAATTTAGGAGGGAATATGAAATTCAGAGCAGTGCTTCTGCTGCTGGCCATGTCGGTGACTGCGTTTGCGCAAACAAGTCGCGGAACCGTCAGCGGAACAGTGACTGACCCCACGGGTGCGGTCATTTCCGGCGCCAGCGTGGTATTGACCAACACGGCAACGACGGTCAGTCGTTCGACTGTGGCAAACAGCGAAGGGTTTTATCGTTTCGATGCGGTAGACCTGGGAACGTACACAATCAAGGTAACGGCTGCGGGTTTCGGAGCCATTACCAAATCCAACATCATCGTCAGCGCCAATCTGACTTCGACCGTGGACGCGCAACTTTCGCCGGGCACGCAGGAAGTTTCAGTAGACGTGACTGCCGAATCCGGCGCGTTGATTCAAACCGAAGCGCCGGTGCGAGGCGGCAACATTGACGCAACGCGCATTACGGAATTGCCGATTGCGTTGCGAAATCCGGTGGCTTTGGCATTGACGCTGCCGGGCGTTTCGACCAATCGGTTCGGCTTCGGTGTGGCGACGTTTTCCGTCAATGGCGGACGTGGACGTTCGAACAACTTTCTGATTGACGGAACTGAGAACAACGACATTTCGATTGCCGGACAAGGGTTTCAAATCAAAAACCCCGACGCGGTGCAGGAAGTGTCGGTGCAAACTTCCAATTACGACGCGGAATTCGGACGCGCGGGCGGCGCAGTGGTCAACACCATCACCAAATCCGGCACGAATCAATTTCACGGCACGGCTTCGTGGCAATACGATTCGACGCGTGACGATGCGTTGACCAACACGCAATCGCTCGATCCGAATCTGCAACAACGCGGGTATCCGCCTTACGGAACGGAACACATTTTTGCCGGAACCATAGGCGGGCCGGTGAAACTGCCCGGTTTGTACGACGGCAAAGATCGCACATTCTTTTTCGGTTCGTATCAAAACCAGCGACAGGCGTCGAACACCGTGACCAGCGTGCTGGTTCCTACGGCAGCCGGACGCGCGACGTTGCGCCAGTTGTTTCCGCAAGGCGTCAATCCGCGCGTGGATTCGCTGCTGGCGGTCACCGAAGGCACAGTCGGCATTGCCAATTTGACGAGCATCGCGTTGGGCAACAATCGCCCGGATGTGCAGTTCGGACAGGCGGTGACGGCGTTTGCGCAGAGTTACGTCGAGCCGCAGTACCAGGTGCGCATTGACCACAAGATCAGCGAGAAATCGCAATTTTCATCGCGTTATTTGTTCGCCGATCAAAATGCGCCGGTCGGCGGCGCGACGCTTGGTTTGCCCGGCTTCACCACCAGCCAGGCCAATCGTTTCCAAAACTTTCTGCTCAGCGAAACGCACGTCTTCTCGCCTGTGCTGACCAACGAATTGCGGCTGTCATACAACCGTATTGCGCTGGCGTTTCCTTTCAATCCGCCGAATCCATTGGCGCAAAACCTGCCGAGCATAACCATCGCGGGCATCACCAACGCGCAGGGCATCGGTTGGAATTACGGCATTCAAACCAACCTGCCGCAAGGGCGCATCGCCAACAACTACGTCATTCAGGACACGATGACCTACGTCAAATCCAATCACACGTTCCGCTTTGGTTTTGATTTGCTGCAACAACGTTCGCGGCAATTCGCGCCGATCAACGAACGCGGTTCGCTGACTTACAACGCAGGCGGCGGATTCACAGGGCTGGCGAATTTCGTGGATGATTTCGGCGGAGCAGGTCCGGGCGGCGGCAGTGCCAACCGCGATTTTGGCAGTCCGCGTTATTACCCCGAACTATTCCGGCAGGCGTATTTCTTCCAGGATCGCTGGCGCGTGAACAATGCGCTGACGCTGACGCTGGGCGTGCGGTATGAAAACTTCGGCAATCCGGTCAACTCCGTTCGCACGGCGGCGTTCACGGGGTTGTTCAATGTTGACCCGGTGACGTTGCAAGGGCCGTATTCGCAACCCAGCCAGGTGGCCGCCGACAACAACAACTGGGCGCCGACCATCGGCATCGCTTATTCGCCGTCGTTCACCAACGGCGTGTTGGGAAAGTTGTTCGGCGACAAGAAGAGCGTCATTCGCAGCGGTTACCAGATTGGCTACGATTCGTTCTTCAACAACATCGCGTCGAATGCGGCGACTTCGGCTCCGAACGTGGTGGCAACGCAGGTGATTTCTTCGGTGACGACAGCCAATCCGCGCGGGTTGGCGAACCTGTCAAACTCATTGCCGACGACGGCGCGTCCGTTGTCGCCTTTCGATGCACAAACGCTGGCCGATCCGAATTTGGTCAATCCGTACTATCAACGCTGGTCGCTGGGAATTCAGCGCGAATTGCCCGGCAAGCTGATGGTGGATGCTTCGTATGTCGGATCGAAAGGCACGAAGCTTTACATGAATGAAGACCGCAATCCGCTGGTTCCGGCGAATATGCGTGTCACGCCAACCGGGTACACGGGCACGATCAGCGGGCGATTGGACAATCTGCAAGGCGGTCGAACGATTCGGTCGAACAGCGGCGGTTCCAATTACCATGCCGGTCAGTTGTCTGTGTCGCGCCGCTTCAACGGCGGTCTGGCTCTGACGGGTGGTTACACGTGGTCGAAGCTGATTGACAACAACAGTGAAATTTTTGCTTCTGCCGGATTGAGCAACGGTTCGCTTTCGATCACGCCACACATTCTGGGCGGCGAACGCAACGAACGCGCCGTATCGTTGTTCGACCGCACGCATCGCGCTGTGTTCACCTACGTGTATGAATTCCCGTTCATGCGCGATCAAAAAGGCGTGCTAGGTCACATCGTCGGCGGGTGGCAATTGTCCGGCATCACTACGTTTGAAACCGGTGTACCTTTCACCGTCACCAACGGGGTTGACGCCAACGGCGTTGGCGGCAACAACGACCGTCCCGATTTGAACCCCTTGGGTCAAAAAGGCGTGCGCGCAGTGCCGAACGCCGCCAGCCCGACCGGTTACGTCAATCCCGATGCGAACAACGCGCCGATTGATCCGGCAACGGCTCGTTACATCGGCGTGGCTGCGGGCAGCAATCGCAACGGCACAGCCGGTCGCAACACCGAACGCACACGCGGATTGAACAACTTTGATTTCACAGTGCAGAAGCAGTTTCGGCTGACCGAAGGCACGAGCCTGCAATTCCGCACAGAGTTCTTCAACGTGTTCAATCATCCGCAATACGGCACGTTCAGCATCAGCCCGTTTTCTCCGGCAACGGCTGGGCCGTCGGCCAGCGTGTTCAACACGGCGTCGGGGCAATTCCTGCAACCGCAATTCGGCGATGGCGGCGGTCGCGTCATTCGTTATTTGATGAAGCTGACGTTCTAGGTTTCACGAACAACAGCTTTGCAAAGAGGTCTGGCTGCACAGGTCAGGCCTCTTTTTTTATTCGTGATCGAACAACGGCTGACGATGTATTTGATGCGAGATAAGAAATCGTGGAAAACGCTCCGGCCAGACGCACTGTTTTCTTGAAGCGCTTCCGGCCTGAACGCACGATAAATGATAATCGCCGGTATGGTTTCTTTGGACATTGTTTAACGGGAAACGATTTCGCTCGGCCAATCTCTTTTTCAAGCTGAATCGTCGCCGCACTTTCTCTGAAAAAACGAAATTCTGTTCGCTTTTTCAAACAGCCATTCAACACGATCAACCGATCAACAGCCGTTAACCTGTGCGATTGCAGCAATCCATACAACACATCAGCAATGGAACGGAGCTTGCGCCAACCAGAGCGTCAGCAAGGGTTTTGATTTTTGGATGTGGATTAACCCGATGCTGGCAAAAACGTTTGTTTGACTCAAACAAATGGAAACATCACCAATTCATCACCCAAGGAGGGAATCGAATGAATTCCAAGCAAAGCCATGCTGGCAAAATTCGCCAGGCGACCGCCTGGTTGCTGATTGCGTTGTTCAGCGCGATTGGCGGCGCGGATGCGCTGGCTCAAACGTTCAATTCGACAGTGACCGGCTCCGTCAAGGATCAGGCCGGAGCCGTGATCGTCGGCGCGAAAGTGACGCTGATTGATCTGGCCACGCAGCGCGAAGTGACTGCGACCACCAATGATCAAGGCGTTTTTGTTTTTCCCGATGTGCGCGCAGGCAATTACAGGGTCATTGCCGAGCGCGACGGATTCAAAAAAGGGGAAATCACCGATGTGACCGTCAACGTCGGAACTCCGGCGACGGTTCACTTTGAACTGCAAACCGGGCAGATCGCCGAAATCATCACCACGTCGGCTTCCGAAGCACAGGCTGTCGTCAACACGGAAAACGGCGCGTTGCAAACCACCGTGTTGCAACGACAGATCAACGATCTGCCACTGAACGGGCGCAATCCGCTTTCGCTGGCCGCGTTGCAAGCCGGCGTCAACACCAGCGGCAGCAATCGCACCGCCACGGTCAATGGCACACGCGGCACGTTCACCAATCTGACGTGGGACGGCATCAACATCAACGACAACTTCATTCGCACGGACAGTTTTTTCGGAACCGCCGCGCCCAGTGTGGTCAGCGTTGCCGAATTCACGCTGACGACGCAGAACGGCGGGCCTTCGGACGGATTGGGCGTCGCGCAGGTCAAACTGGCCACGCCGCGCGGTTCGACCGAATACCACGGCAGTGCGTTCGAATTTCATCGCAACGACGCGCTCGATGCCAATTCGTTTTTCAACAATGCGGCTGGCGTGGGCAAGGAAAAGCTGATTCAAAATCAATTTGGCGCGGGCATCGGCGGCCCGATCAAATTGCCGGGCAAACTGTTCGGCCCGATGGCTTATGGCGGCAACAAATTGTTCTTTTATGGGTATTACGAAGGTACGCGCGTCAAAACCGACACCAGCGTTTTGCGAACCGTCCTGACCCAATCGGCGCGACAAGGTCAATTCACTTATCGCCGCGCCGACAATGGCCAATTGCAAACCATCAACTTGTTGACGGCCAGCGGTCTGCCAGCCGATCCGAAAGTTGCCAGCTTGATTGGGACAACTCCGTTGCCGAACGACTTCACCAACGCGGACATCACGTCGAACACTGCGCTGGCCAACACGGCAGGTTTCCGTTTCAACAGCCCCACGGGATTTGACAGCGATCTGTGGGGATTCCGAATTGATTACGACGCTTCGGCACGACATCGTTTCGAAGCAATATACAGCCGCTTCACCTTCAATTTCCCGAACGCGGGCAACGAACCTTTCCCCGGTCGTCCGGGCGATGGGCAATCGTCGCATCGTCCGCGCGGATCGTTCGCTTGGAACTGGACGCCGACCGCCACGTTGAACAACGAACTGCGGTACGGCTTCAACAACTACAACGTCAGTTTCTTCACCAACGAACGATTCGCCGACGGTTATCAATTGACCTTCCCGCTGATTTCCGATCCGGTGGATAACCTCCTGCCGCAGGGACGCATTGCCGATAACTACGAAGTGATGGACAACGCCACCTGGGTCAAAGGCAAACATCAGGTGCGGTTTGGCGGAAATTACCGTCGAGTGTTCATTGAATCGTATGACGCCGCCGGAACCTTGCCGTTTTACACGATTGGCTTCAACACGGCGGGCAATCCGAATCCGCTGCGCACATCGCAATTTGCCGGCGGTATTTCGTCGAACGATTTCAACCGCGCGCGCGACGTGCTGGCGATTCTGGCTGCGCCGATTGCACAGGTGGATCAAAGTTTCTATTCCACCAGCCGCACATCGGGTTTTGTCAACGGCGCTCCGCAACGTCAGCAGTTCCAATACGACACCATTGGCTTGTACGGCGGCGACACCTGGCGTTTGAAACAAAACCTGTCGTTGAATGTCGGTTTGCGTTGGGAATACATTTCAGTGCCGACCGAAAAACAGGGATTGGCGTTATTGCCAAAAGACGTCAGCTTGAATGCGTTGTTCGATAAAGACGCTGTGCTAGATTTCGCCGGGTCGGGAACCGGGCGAAAATTCTTCAACAACGATTACAACAATTTTGCGCCAAGCATCAGTCTGGCGTGGGATCCGTTCGGCAACGGCAAAACATCCATTCGCGCTGGCTATTCAATGTCCTACGTGGTGGACAACAACATCACGACGATTTTGAACGCGGCGGTGGATGGCAACGCTGGATTGCAAGCCGATGTCAGCTTGTTGAACACGACGGGCACGGTCAGCGGCGGAGGCATTCGTCCGGTGCAGATTCCGGCGTTCAAAGTGCCGCGACCGATTGCGGACAATCTGGCGATTGATCCCGAAACGGCGCTGTTCACGATTGATCCGAATTACAAAACGCCTTACGTCCAGCAATGGACGTTGAGCTTCGAGCGGGAAATCTTTCGCGACACCGTGGCAGAGATTCGTTATGTCGGCAATCGCGGCGTCAAATTGACGCGCGGCATTGATGTAAATCAAATGCGAATTTTCGACAACGGATTTTTGGCGGATTTCCAACGCGCTGAGCGCAACCTGGCGGCCAACGGCGATGCGTCTCGTGGCGAAGCCTTGCAGGTGTTTCCGAAGCTCGGACTTGGCGGATTGCTGACCAATCCGACGATTCTGAATCTGATTACTCAGGGGCAGGTCGGCGAATTGGCGCGCATTTACGTCGTCAATCGTGATTTGTTCCTCGAACCGGGCGTGTTCGGTTCGGAACTTGGCCCGGAATTTTTCCTGCGTGCCAATCCGAATACTTACGTCGCAGATTACATTGGCAATGGATCGTATTCAGATTACAACGCGTTGCAGGCGGAAATTCGTCGCCGATTGCGCGGCGGCCTGTATTTCCAGGCGAATTACACCTACGGCAAAAGCTTTAGCGATTACGAAGGCGGCCAGACGAATTTCTCCGGCTTGCTCGATCTGGGTTCGACCAACGCCGTTGAAAAACAGCGGATCGCCGATGACATCACGCACGTGTTCAAAGCCAACGCCGTTTACGAACTGCCGTTCGGTCGCGGCAAACGCTTCTTCGATCAAGGCGGCGTGCTCGGCAAAATCGTCGGCGGCTGGAGCTTCAATCCTATTCTTCGCTGGCAAAGCGGCGAACCGATTTCGATTGTTTCGGCTCGCGGCACGCTCAATCGCGCTGGCCGTTCGGGCAAAAACACCGTCGTCACATCGCTTTCGACCAGCGAATTGCAATCGAAGACCGGGTTGTTCCGCGACTCGCAAGGCCGTCCGATCATCTTCGATCCCAGCTTGATCGGCGCCGACGGTCGCGCCAACACGCAGCTTTTCCAAAATCCGAAGTCTGGGACGTTGGGAACATTGCAACTGACGCCTGTCAGTGGCCCCGGACGATTCGATTTTGATGCTGGATTCATCAAGCGCACTTCGATTACCGAGCGCGTGAACTTCGAATTCCGCTTCGAAGCGTTCAATCTGCTGAACAAAACCAACTTTAACGTCGGCCAGGTTCAGAACATCAACAACACGACGTTTGGTCGCATTACGGCAACATTCGCTCCGCGCGTGTTGCAGTTTGCGGGCAAGATCAATTTTTGATCTTTGCGGCAAACGTTTCGCCGTGCGCAGTCGCGATTCCATCGTGGCTGCGCACAGTTGCTTTGCTTGACAAGCTGCTGACCCGCCTCCTACCCTTCGCCCGAATCCATCATCAAAGCACCGAGCAATTGCGAAGTTTCAAGCTCAACATCACAACTCGATTTTCTTAGCTGGGAGAACCCGAACGTGCCTTTCTTTTTCGATCTGTCTTCGTTGGTTCCGGTCGTCGAACGCAATCCCTTCGAACCGCCGGTGGTGCCGGACGTTGCTGTTGCAACGCCTCTTGGCGATCTTGAAACGCTGCCGGATGAAAGCGCTGGCGCATTGGTAGTGAATGAGCCGTTGACTGAACCTGAAGAAGCTCCAGAAATTGTCCCTGCCGAACCGGAAGTGGATCGCGGTTTGCCAATTCCAGATCATTACGATTTCGATATGATGCGAATTCTGTGGCAAGACCCGTTTCGGTTGTTTGTGTATTGGCATTTGAAAGACAACCCCTTTGACCGGCTGCGGCAGATTTTCCCGGTTGGCGAAATCGGCAATTTCCATACGGTGCTGAAGCTGGTGGATGAAACGATGAACATTTCGGTGTTTTTCAACGCGGCTTTTACACGCGAATACTGGTTCAGCGTTTTTCCCGATCGTCGGTACCGCGTGGAATTGGGCGTTCGTTCACCGCGCTATGGCTATATCAAATTACTGAGTTCGCAATCGGCGCGGACTCCGCGCGGAGGCCCATCGGATCAGGCTGCAACAGAAGATGATTACTTTATCGCTTCGGATCAATTTATTGATGTGTTGCGCGACAGCCATCTGATTTCGGAACGCGCCTTTACGATTGAAGACTTGTTACCCGGAACGGACCGAGCGCCCGCCGCAGCTCGCAATGGAGTTTGGGACTCTCTGCCTGCGTCGTTTCGCCGGCTGATGATGGCAATCGCTGACATTCAAGCCGGACGCGATTATGAACGCTGGTGGGAGCGATTGAGCCGGGAAGAGCAAGGAAATCTGGTGCGGGAATTTTTGGACATCATTGCCCAAATGGCAGGCAAACCGGGCGATGGCGAACTTGGATATATGCTCCTGCTGCGATACCTGCCGGAACTGCTGCGCCGTTCGATTTTGGCTGAAGCCACAAGCGGTGACGGACACCGATCTCAAACCGAATTGACGATTGATAAACCGATCTCGCTTTATCTGGCTGAACAGTTGGGACAAACAGCATCGGAGTTCAATTCAAAATCATCTTCGGACAACGCTCCGATTTCACCAACTCCCGGCGCACAACCGGAACCCTCAGCGGCTGACCGCTGGTTGCCGAGCCTGAGCGTTTAGAATTTCACCAGGTAAAAAACAGGCCAGCGCTCTGATACTGCGGCAATCGGCGATAACAGAAATTTTGTCGCCGATCCTCCTCTCTTCGACCAATCCACAAAAAATGCCTTGACGCCTCAAGGGGGAAAGTTTATTCTTCGTTCGTTTTTGAAAATGACTTTCAGGATCGTGCAAGGCGAAGCCAAGCGAACATCAATTAAACCAAAGAGGAATCTTGTTTATGCAATCACTTCGGAAAGTGATTTTTTGGGCGCATCTGGTGTGTGGAGCTGTCGCTGGGGTGATTATTTTGGTGATGTCGGCAACGGGCGTGTTGCTGACCTACGAAAAACAAATGATGTTGTGGGCTGATACGCGCAACTATCAAATCGCCGTTCCGGTTGGAACCGAGCGTCTATCCGTCGAAGACCTGCTGGCCAAAGTGCAGGCCGCACAAAACGCAGCGCCGACCGGGATCATGGTTCGCGCGGACCAGCAGATGCCTGTGGCAGTCAGTTTTGATCGTGGCCGAACGGTTTATGTCAATCCACATACCGGAGAGGCGATGGGCGAAGGCGCGCTGGGAACTCGCAATTTCTTTCGCGCAGTGACGGATTGGCATCGTTGGTTGGGCACAGAAGGAGCCGGTCGCGCAACGGGCAGAATGATTACCGGCGTCTGTAATCTGGCGTTTCTGTTCATCGTCGTCAGTGGTTTGTATCTGTGGTTTCCGCGTTCGCTGACGTGGGCGCAGTTCAAGAACATTCTTTGGTTCAGGCGCGGATTGCCCGGCAAGGCGCGCGATTTCAACTGGCACAATGTGATTGGATTCTGGTCGCTGGTGCCATTGTTTTTGATCGTGCTTTCGGGCGTCACTATTTCATTCGCCTGGGCCGGCAATCTGGTTTATCGCGTTGTCGGCGAAAATCCGCCAACTCCCGCCGCCCGTCCTGCCACTCCTGCTCAAGAATCACAAACGGCGAAAAAGACTATTCTGACAACTACGGGATTGAATTCCTTGTGGGCGCGCGCGGAACAGCATTCGCCCGGCTGGAAGAGTTTGAGCGTGCGATTCCCTGCTTCCACCGAAGCGCCGCTCGCTTTCACCATAGACCACGGCACAGGTGGCGAACCGCACAAACGCGCCACACTGACGTTGGATCGCGCGACCGGCGAAACGCTCAAATGGGAGACCTTTTCCGGCTTTACCAAAGGGCGCCAACTTCGATCTTTTCTGCGCTTTGCTCACACAGGGGAAGTTGCGGGAATTGCCGGTCAAACGATTGCAGGAATAGTTTCTCTGGGCGGAGTGGTGTTGGTGTGGACCGGACTGGCTCTGGCCTGGCGACGGTTTCTAGCCTGGAAAGCGCGCCGCGCCAAAGTGGTCGCGGAAACAGAGGCGTTGGCCTGACACGCTTTCAAGCATTTTCAAAAAATGAAGCCTTCGCTGCGGCAACAGCGAAGGCCTTGAATGCACGACCGACCCGGTCTGTTTAGGGACATTCGCGCCGACGTGCGGGACTCATCCTGCAACGGTTCGTCGCAAACATCAAATACGGCGATTGACGTGCAGGAGCAATATGAAAATCCGAACACAATTTTTTCCTTCTCCCCATTTTGAAACGATAGGCAAATTTCTATTTACGTTGATTACCTCCGGACTGGCATTGTTTTTTCTGGCGCTGGTCGTCACGGCGCAATCCGGGCGCGCCGGATTGCAAGGTCGCGTCGCCGACTCGACCGGCGCGGCGTTGCCCGGAGCTTCCGTGACGCTGCAGAACCTCAACACTGGAATGGAAATCGTTTTAATCACAGCCGCTGATGGAAGCTTCACGCTGGCAGGGGCCAGAGACGGACGTTACAAGATCACAGCAAGTCTGGCGGGATTTGGCGCGGCTGAATTGGCAGACAACTTGCCGGGCGTTGAACCGATTGAATTGCGGTTGGAGCCAGTGGCGCTGGCCGACCGCATCACTGTGATTTCAGGTTCGCGGCAGGAAGAGTTGCGTGAATCGCTCAACACCAAAGTGGATGTCATAGGACGCAATCGCATACGCGACACGGGATATGAATCAGTCTCCGAAGTTTTGCAGGAACTGCCCGGCGTGATGACGCGGCGAGGCACGGCTTCGGGCGATTCGGGCAGCGGCGGCGAAAAGATTCAAGGCATTGATTCGCGGCAGGCGCTGGTGTCGTTCGACGGACAGTCTGTGACAGGCGCCCGCGGCATCAAAAGCGGCATCATCAACCTGGATCGCCAAGTGGTCGGCAATCTCGAAAGCATTGAAGTCGTCAAAGGCGCGTCTTCCGCGCTTTACAGTTCGGACGCAATTGGCGGCGTCATCAATCAAATCACGCGCGAACCGCGCGAACCGATGGAATTGAACCTGACCGCATCGGGCGGTTCGCAGGGACGCGCAGATTACCGCGGCGATGTGGGATTCGGCGGCGAACGTTTCAGCGCATTTTTCAGCGGTGAACGTCACAAACAAAACCCGTTCGATCTGACGCCGACGACATTCGATACGACGGGCGCAGGTTTTGGACGCACTGACGCTTACGCCAAAGCGCGCTACAAATTCACGCCTGGCTTTTCGCTCAGCGCGTGGGCGCGCAGTTATTGGAATCAGTCGCGCGGGCGTTCGCGCGGCGAAGAAGGCAATCAGGAATCCGTCACCGACGAAGATTCGCAGAGTTTCAATCTGCAAGGTGACTGGACGATCAATCCGCGTTTGACTGCACAAGGGCGCGGTTACTTTTCGCGGTTTGACGAAATTGGCAACAACATGCTGGTTCCGCCGACGCGCGCGATTCCACCGGGCAATCTGTCCGAGCGATACGGCAAAGTGGATGGTTCGATCAACGCAATTCTGGGCGATCGTCAGTTGCTGCAAGCCGGCGCGGAATGGACTACTGATCGTTATCGCGGATTCAATCGTCTGGCCAACGACGCCGGACACAAGGTGGAAACCGCTTCCGTCTTCGTGCAGGACAAGATCAGCTTCGGCAATCGCGTGACTGTGACTCTGGGCAGCCGATTCGACCACAATTCGATTTTCGGCAATGCCTTTTCGCCGAAAGCAGGCGTCAACGTCCGCGTCCACGATCAATTCCGCGCGCGCTTTTCTTACGGACGCGGCTTTCGCGCGCCAGACCGGGGCCAACTCTACTTTCGCTTCCTCAACCCAACCAATTTGTATCAGGTCATAGGCAATCCGGATTTGCGTCCTGAACACGCGCATTCGATGCAGCTCGGCGGCGAATTCAATTCGCGCGGTCGTCGTGCGCGGCTCGGCGTAAACGTGTTTTACAACGATGTCGAAAACCTGATTGACGCCGTCAGTTTGGGATTTGTCGCTTCGCCGCAGCAATTGGCCGCGTTGTCGCAGCAATACGGCATTGGCTTGTCGCTGTTTCAACCGGCGCTCAATCGCCTGTTGTTTTTCTACCAGAACATTTCCGAAGCGCGCACGGCAGGCGTAGAACTGGATTGCGATGTGAAATTGACGCGCGGTTTTCTGTTTGGCGGCGCGTACACACATCTGAACGCGCGCAATCTCAAAGCAGGTTTGCCGCTGGCCGGACGCCACAAACATCAGGGCAACATTCGACAAAGTATCACCGTCTGGCCTGGATTTCGCGGCGCCGGCGACAGTCACACCGAAGCAGTAGGTTTGCCGCTGAACTGGTCGGACGCGAAAAACATCGCCTGGAAAATTTCGCTCCCCGGTTACGGCCAATCCAGTCCTGTGGTTTGGAAAGGAAAACTGTTTTTGACCGCGGTTGAAGGCGCGATGAAGGAAAGGCTCTTCGCGCTTTGTTACGACCTGCAAACAGGCCGCGAGCTTTGGCGCAAAGAATTCGCTGCGACCTTCACGATGAAAGATTCCGGCACGGTCAGCAAAGCCGCGCCGACTCCGGCGGTGGACGACAAGTGTGTGTACTTCTTTTTTGAAAGTGGCGATTTGATCGCTCTCGATCACAACGGGCGATTGCAATGGCAACGCAAGCTGGCCGAAGAATACGGCGGTTACAAAACCAATCACGGGTTGGGCAGTTCGCTGGCAATGACTGCCGACGCCGTCCTGACGCTGGTCGTTCACAGCGGGCCTTCGTTTTTGCTGGCGGCGGACAAACGCACGGGAAAAAACCTCTGGAAGCAGGAACTCAAACCGGGCGGCGGATGGAGCACTCCGCTGGTGATTGGTCAAGCAGGCAAACAGCAAATCCTGCTCAGCATTGGCGGAGCCGTAACCGCTCGCGATGGGAAAACAGGAGAGCCAATCTGGACGTTCGGCGGATTGAAAGGAAACAACATTCCATCGCCTTCGGTGGATATTGCGAACAGCATCGCCGTCGTCGGTTCCAGCGACAAGGGCATGAACGTGGCCATCAAACTCGGCGGCGCGGGCGATGTCACCGAGTCCAACATTTTGTGGCGCGCGCAGGAAGCAACCGCCAACTTCAGCTCGCCGCTGATTCACGAAGGTTACGTGTATTTCGTCAACAAGGTTGGCGTCGCGTTTTGTCTTGATCTCAAGACAGGAGAGGAGCGCTGGCGCCAGCGACTCGGCGGCGAAGCTTGGGCATCTCCCCTCGCCGCCGGGAATCGCATTTACATTTTCGGAATTGATGGAAAGACCCTTGTGCTGCGCGCGGGCGCGAAGTTCGAACAATTGGCGATGAACGAATTGACGGATGTCGAGCGCGTTTATGGCGTCGCGGCAGTGGATCGAGCCTTGTTGCTTCGATCAGGACGAAAGCTGCTCAAACTCGGCGAAAGATAAAAACATAAAAAACAACCTTCTCAGTGGATACTTCTATGCGAATCAAATTTTCATCAGTTTGTCTTTTCAATGCGTTGTGCGTCGGTTTGCTGCTGGCAACGTTCAGTCAAATCAGCCTGGCACAAAATCGCTTTTCGCTTTCCGGTCGAGTGGCCGATTCCACAGGCGCAGCAATCAACGGCGCGACCGTGACGGCGCGACAACCCAGCAACAGCTTTGAACGCGCCGTGCCAACAGACGGCAGCGGCAATTACCGGCTGGAAGCTCTGCTGCCCGGCGAATACCAAATCACGGCGCGCGGCGACGGGTTTTCGCTGGCGGCGCAAAACATCATGCTCAACGCCGAGCGCAGTCTGGATTTCACGTTGCGTCCCGGCGTGCTGGCCGCTGATGTCAGCGTCATTTCGACGCAGATCGCCGCCACGCTGGAAGAGCAGGCGCGCATCCCCGGCAGCGTGGAAATCATTGACGCGCGGACGCTGGAAATTTCGCGCCCGTTCAATTTCAACGAGGCTTTGCGCAAAGCGCCGGGCGTTTACACCCGCGACGAAGAAGGATTCGGATTGCGGCCTTCGATCAGCATTCGCGGACTCGATCCGAACCGTTCGGCGAAAGTATTGTTGCTGGAAGACGGAGTGCCGCTCGGTCACGCGCCCTATGGCGACACGGACGCTTACTACCATCCGCCGATTGAACGCTACAACGGCATCGAAATTCTGAAAGGTTCCAGTCAGATTGCCCACGGGCCGAACACACTGAGTGGCGCGGTCAATTACCTGACGCCTGCGCCGCCAGACAAGTTCAGCGGTTCGCTGACCTTGATCGGCGGCAATCGAAATTACTTCAACGGCTACGGCAGCATTGGCGCTTCTTTCGGCAAGGGCGCGGGCGAGACGGGCGTGATTTTCGACTTCCTGCGCAAACAAGGCGAAGGTGCGCGCGAAAACATGCGCTTCGGTTTGAACGACGTGCTGGTCAAAACAATCACCAAACTCAACGAACGCGGCACGCAAACATTGGGCTTCAAGTTCAACTATTACGGCGAAGATTCCAATGTCGCCTACTCCGGCTTGACGCTGGCGGAATTCACGTCCAACCCTCGCGCCAATCCGTTTCGCAACGATTTCTTTTACGGCGACCGGTTCGGCGGCTCGGCGATGTACACCAACGCGCTCAACAGCAAGGCTGTGCTGACGACTACGCTTTACGCTTCGAGCTTCAAGCGCGATTGGTGGCGGCAATCGTCCAATTCCGATCAGCGACCGAACCGGCGCGGTTTCAATGGCTGCACGGGACTGGCTGAACTCAACACTCTGTGCGGCAACGAAGGCCGTTTACGCAACTACGACACTTTCGGAATTGATCCGCGCCTGAAAATCAGCAGCCGCGCGGGCGAAACCGATCTGGGTTTCCGTTATCACCGCGAATCGCAGAATCGCATCCAGCAAAACAACGACACGCTCGGCCCGAACGGTCGCGGCGGCGTGACGGTCGAAGACAACGGTCGCAAAAACAGCGCGGTTTCAGGTTACATCCAGCACCGGTTTCTGTTCGGCAAATTGGCGTTCACCCCTGGCGTTCGCATCGAACACGTCAACATCGAACGCACAAACCGATTGGGAACAGCGGTGACTGGAAAGACCGACGTCACCGAAGTCATTCCCGGCATCGGCATCGCCTACAGCCCGTTCAGCCGCCTGACGATCTTTGCCGGAGCGCATCGCGGATTTTCGCCGCCGCGTCCAGCAGACATCATCAACAACACGACGGGCGGAGTGATCGAACTCGATCCTGAACTTTCGTGGAATTACGAAGTGGGCTTCCGGTCAATGCCCGCGCGCGGTTTACGCTTGAGCGCGACGTTGTTCCGTCTGGATTACGAAAACCAGATTGTCCCGGCGAATTTGTCCGGCGGCGTCGGTTCCACCTTGACCAGCGCGGGCGAAACCCTGCATCAGGGATTGGAATTCGATGGTCGCTGGGATAGCGGCGTGACGTTCAATTCGCCGCACAACTTTTATGTGCGTGCGGCTTACACCTTCATCGGCACGGCGGAATATCGCGGCACACGGTTCAGCAATGTCGGCGGATTCAGCGCCACGCGCATCACAGGCAACCGACTGATTTATTCGCCGAAGCATCTGGCGACGACGACTTTCGGCTATTCGCACGCCATCGGCGTTGACGCGCTGGTCGAAGCTGTTCATACAGGGGCACAGTTCGGCGACGATCTGAACACCATCGCTGTTTCGCCAAACGGCCAACGCGGCTTGATTCCGTCTTACACCGTCTGGAACGCGACGGTGAATTATCGCATCGGCAAACTGGAACGTTACGCGCCGACGGTTTTTGTAGCGATCAAGAATCTGGCCGATGACACCTTCGTTGTGGATCGGCGGCGCGGAATTATGGTTGGCATTCCGCGTCTGGTGCAGGGCGGCGTCAAGCTGCGATTTTGACTCAACCGCCGCCTCGTGGCGCCGCGGCGACTTGTAGCGCTTGCAAACATTGTGAAGCGTCGTTATGTAGTGGCGGATTTGTTCGTAACTGCAAAATTTTCGGAGGAAGACTTGAATGATGAAAATTACCGCCAAATTGTTTTTTGCCGCGCTGGCTTTGGGTTTGATGATTTGGACGCTGATTAATCCAGTTGAAAGCCAGTCCGCCGCCAACGATTTGAGGGCCGTGTTTACCACCCAGGCTCCGACGCTTGACGGCAAAAGCGACGCCGTCTGGCAAGGTGCGCCAGTCTTGACCATCAGGACTTCGGGCGGCGCGAATACTGGCAAACATCTGCTTCGCGTCAAGGCGCTGTATGATTCAAACCGCGTTTACTTTCTTTTCCAGTGGAATGATCCGACCGAGTCGCTGGCCTTTTTTCCCTGGGAAAAACAGGCGGACGGTTCCTGGAAAAAACTTTCCAGCGCGGATGACGACGAACAGAAATTTGCCGAAGACAAGATCGCCCTGCTGTG
The DNA here is from genome assembly GCA_964470555.1 of uncultured Heliomicrobium sp. Lineage (GTDB taxonomy): Bacteria > Acidobacteriota > Blastocatellia > RBC074 > RBC074 > RBC074. The sequence goes on along the minus strand of CAYYDG010000008.1, from coordinate 181,099 downwards.
GGCGATCAACGCCCCGACCTTCATTCAGGAAGGCTGTATGTACGCCTGTCACCTGGGCGACGGCGGCAAAGCCTACGGCAATATGATCGCGGGCAAAGGCGAGTTGCTGGATATGTGGCACTGGAAAGCCGCGCGCAGCAATCCTGTCGGCCACGCCGACGATCAATACCTGGACGACACCGCCTGGGCGAAAGAACGTCCCAACGCCGGACGCAAGAGCGACCCGCTGAACGGCGGCGGTTACAAGGACAATGTGAACCAGGACAAAACCGCGCCCGCAGTGATGCCAGCGACTGGCGGCGTCAAACCGCAAAAACCGCAGCGCAACTGGGTGCTGGCCGCCGAATCGGTTCCGTTCACTGACAGCTTCAAAACCGGCGACCGCGTCGGCGGCGTCATCGTCAGTCCCTTTGCCGGCGACCGCGGCGACCTGACGGCCAAAGGCGTCTGGTCGAAAGGGCAATGGACGGTGGAAATTTCGCGCCCGCTGGTGACGGGCAGCAAATTCGATGTGCAGTTCAATGATTTGAAAGCGGGCTACCATTTTGCGCCGGCTGTTTTCGACAATGCGGAAGTGAAGCACTCTTTCACGATGCAAACTTACCGGCTGGTATTCGCTCCGAAAAAACCTGCACAAAAGTGATCATCAGGCGTCAATGGCAACGACATTCAGGTTGAAGCCTCGCTTCAACCTGAATGATCTGTCAGACTTGCGGCGAAACTTTTGGAAAAGGAGTGCTTACCAGCGTGAGCGAAAAAGACGCTTCGTCCACAGATCGGGAATTGTTTGCTGAAGATTTGACAACAACCAGAAACAACGATGCCAACCGGGTTCAGCCCAGGTTGTACCGCGTCATCTGGCGCTGGCATTTTTATGCCGGATTTATTGTCTTGCCTGTGCTGATTGTCGTGGCGTTGACCGGCGCGTTGCTGGTGTTTCGTGAAGAGTTGGAGCGGAAATTCGACGCCGCGATGCTGACGGTCGAACCGCAATCTCAGCGCGTGTCTTACGACGCGCAACTGGCAAATGCCGCGCAAACTGCGCCATCCGACGCGCGCGCCACTGCCATGGTCGTGCGTGGCAATCCGACGTTGGCCACTCAGTTCTCCTTTTTCACCAAGGACGGCCGCAATCTGAACATCTTCGTCAATCCGTATACCGGCATTGTGCAGGGGAATTATGTGTATGGCTCTTCGATGTTCGACCTGATTCTGTTCATTCATCGCCGATTGGCAGGCGGGACGATTGGCCGCATTGTCGTGGAGCTGGCGACCAGTTGGGGAATCATTCTGGCAATCACCGGACTTTATCTGTGGTGGCCGCGCAGGCGCTGGAAATTGACCGGCTCGCTGTTGCCCAGAGTGCGCGGCAAACGTTATCTGATTTGGCGCGATTGGCACGCCGTGTCGGGATTTTATGTTTCTCTGCTCGCCATTTTGATAATGGCCACCGGATTGTTTTATACGATGGTCTTTGGCCGCAACTATCAGAAGTTGATGGATGTGACGAAATCCAATCCTCCCGGTCAGGCCAATCCGCCAAAATCCACAGGACAGGAAAGCGAATCTGCGCTGCCGCTCGATGAAGTGATTGCCATCATCAAACGCGCACAACCTGAACCGGAGTTTTATCTGGATTTGCCGAACAAGAAAGACGACAGCTTTTATGTGTACGCGGGCAGCAGCGATCATCCGTCCACTTTGACGCAGTTTTACGTGGATCGGTATTCCGGCAAGGTCATGGGGGAGGCCAGTTGGCGGCAGTTGTCGGCGCTGCACAAAATTCAGTTGATGGCATATCCGATTCACGTCGGGTCGCTGTACGGCTGGCCGACAAAAATTCTGGCGTTGCTGGTGTGTGTGGTAATTGTCGGCATGGGCGTGACCGGGATGGCCATGTGGTGGATTCGTCGCCCGGCAGGCAAATCAGGTTTTCCGCAAAAACCAAATGACGCTCGACCAGCGAAATGGTTGATCGCAGTGATTTGTTTGCTCGGCGTCCTGATGCCTGCGGCTGGGATTTCCATGCTGGCGATTCTAGTGGGCGATTGGCTTGGGCAATTGCGCAGGCGAGACTTGCAAATCATCTGAAATTTCATTACCAGCAGCTTGTCAGAAAAATCATTGACCGAACAACTTCTGTCCATCAATTGACATTCGACACCTTTGCGGCCTGACAGTTATCATTGCGAACTGTAACGATTATGCTCCCGCCCTTTGAATTTGTCCCCAGCGGGTGGGTCAGCCGGTTAGGTGAAAATCTTGCTCAAGGCTAATCGAAGCTAGTTTTATATCTCAAGAACCGGCAAAATTGGTTTTGGCTGTGCCAATCGTGTCCGCTGACCGTGAACGTTCCGCAGGGTTTCGCCACCAGCTTAAGTCGGACGACACAAAACCCATTTTTGATAAAGTAAGCAATATGAAATGGCTGACGGCTTACCGCGAAGACATCAGGCAATTTACTGCTTTGAGCGGGAAGAGTGCGACTCATCAGATGCTGACTCAGCAAGGGCTGTGGGCGCTGATGCAATACCGCATGGCTTCAGCCGTTTATCGTTCCTCGTTGCCTGAAACGTTGAAACGGTTTTTGCTGATGTTTCTGATCGTCTGGCAAAAGCTGATCGAAGTCGTAACCGGCATTCATCTGCCGTATTCCGCCGAAATTGGCGAAGGGCTGTACATTGGCCATTTCAGCCACGTTATTTTAAGCAGCGATGTCGTGATGGGTTGCAATTGCCAGTTGTCGCAGGGCGTGACCATAGGAGTTTCCGGGCGAGGCGAACAGCGCGGATCGCCGGTCATCGGCGACCGTGTTTATTTTGGCGAAAATGCGACCGTTGCCGGAAAAATACGCATTGGCAATGACGCCGTCATCGGAGCGAATTCGCTGGTCGTCTGTGATGTACCGGAAGCTTGCACCGTGGTTGGAGTGCCCGCGCAGATCATTGTTCAGCAGATAGACGAATCCAGGCTGAGCAAAAACGGCCAATTGCGATGAATGGCCCGGCTCGAAAGTCGAAAGAGCTTTTGATCGCTGATTTGAACTTATGAAGCGCATCCGTGAAACCCAACAACAACCCAATGATGCCGCAGTCATTTCCGCCAAAGGCGCTGCCCGCGCCCGCGAAGGCCATTTGTGGATTTACCGCAGCGACGTGATCGCCCGTCCAAATGTCGAAAGCGGTTCGGTCGTTCGCGTCGTTGACCAGCGCAGCCGGTTCGTCGGTTGGGCGCATTTCGGCGCGGAAACCGAAATCACGTTGCGTTTGCTGTCGAACACGGATGTTGTGATTGACCGCGAATTCTGGCGCAGACGGTTACACGCCGCGATCGAGTGGCGGCGGCGAATCGTGGCGGATGCCGATGCCTACAGGCTGGTTCATTCCGAAGGCGATTTTCTGCCCGGTTTGATCGTTGATCGGTACGGCGATTGTTTTGTGCTGCAAACGCTGACGCGCGGCATGGATGCACTGAAGCCGATGTGGGTGGAAATGTTGGTGGAACAGTTTCAGCCGCGTTTGGTCGTCGAACGCAATGACGCCAAGGTGCGCCAGTTCGAAGGCTTGCCGATGTTGAATTCCCTGCTCTATTCCCGCGATGGTTCCAACGCCGCCGAATTCGTCATCGCCGAAAACGGCATCAAGTTTCATGTGGATTTGCTGGAAGGTCAAAAGACCGGAGCCTTTCTGGATCAGCGCGAAAACCGTGCGGCGGCGATGAATTACGCCAGCGGGCGCGGACTGGATTGTTTCAGCTTTCACGGTTCGTTCGCTCTGCATCTGGCAAGCGATTGCGACACGGTGACGGCGATTGATGTTTCCGAACCCGCCATCGAACGCGCCCGCCGCAATGCCGAACTCAATGGTGTGACGAACATCGAATTCATCGCCGCGAACGTGTTTGACCAACTGCGCGAATATGACGACGCAGGCGAACGGTTCGACACCATCGTTCTCGACCCGCCCGCCTTCGCCAAAAATCGCGGCGCGTTGGAAGGCGCGCTGCGCGGATACAAGGAAATCAATCTGCGCGCGCTGAGAACTCTGAATCCCGGCGGAGCGCTCATCACCTGTTCGTGTTCGTACCACGTCGGCGAAGAACTGTTTCTGGAAATGCTGAAGGAAGCCGCCCGCGACGCCGGTCGCCAAATTCAGGTCGTCGAAAAGCGCACTCAAAGCCGCGACCATCCGATATTACTGACCGTGCCGGAAACGTATTATTTGAAATGCGTGGTGTTGCATGTGATGGAATGATTTTAGTTGCTTGCGCCACCAAGCCCTTCAAGTTTTGACAACCACGACGAGAAATGTGGGCATTTACTCCGAATCATATCTAAACCGATCAACTCGGCTACTTGCGGTCCAACAACCGACTTTGAATACTCATAGTCAGGAAGGTGTTTAATGATACGTTTGCTTGGAGCTGTTTGCTGTCCATCGTTAATCAACTCTGGAGAGTCTTTGCTGCTAGCTATGGTTTGAAGGGCGACAATCTCGCTGGCGTGAAGGTTGTAAAAGTAGCTGAAGCAGGTTGGATCAGCAAAAAGGTAGGCCTCGTATTCGTGCAACTGGATATACGGAATGAATCGTTGATCGCCTATATCCTGAGCAAAACGTTGTTCCAGAAATTCAACACGCTTTTCCGGCAGATGCCGAAGGCTCTCTGCTTCATTCAATCCTGGAAAATCGGAGTGAATGCCGTACAAGTCAATCATCGTCGTGAAAAACACATCAGTGCCTTTTTCCTGGGTGAGGAAACGTAGAATGTCATTTTTCATTGGCAAATATCTGTCTACCCCACCTCGATGGACTCGTCCTCTTTTTTTGGCGTGAGCAGTCAGCACAGGATTATGCATGAAAACTCCATGTCGAGCTAAATGCAGTTTCAACACATTGCCAGCAAATGTTTGTTCTGTTTGGCCTTCGGCCCATAAATAAAGTCGTGCCATTAGTGTGGGCCTCCACCAATAACATTTTTCTCCCAGACTTCGCCGAGGCTGTATTCCTCAAGCCAGGCTTCCAAGTCTGCCGTATTGAGCCGCCCAAAATTCGATTCCTTGCCTTCACGACTAACCACTATCACATCTTCGGGATCGAAGTTATCCAGAAATGAAGCAGACTGTGTGCTGATAAGAACTTGAGTGTAATGCGAAGCTTTGCCAAACAGCGATGCGACAACGTTCAGAGCATAGGGGTGAAGGCCAATTTCCGGTTCATCTACGATTATCAGATCAGGCAACTCATTTTCTGGCTGCAATAGCAATGTGATCAAGCAAATCGCTCGCAACGTGCCATCGGAAAATTGGTGTGGGCCAAACACCTGATCTGCGCCTCTTTCACGCCAGTTCAAAATAACGTCTTTTTTGCCCGGTCCAGTTGGCTCAAGGTCGAAGTCGTTGAAGAACGGAGCGATCAAACGAATGGTTGTGACGATTCGTTGGTAAGCTGAGCCACCGTTTTCGTCACGGAGTCGCATTAAGAATGCAGCTAGATTGCCTGCATCAGGCATTAACCAACGATTGTCGCCAACATAACAGTATTGCCGAACGCGTGCAGTAGGTGACGTATCGTGGAAGTGGTAGACACGACATTGGTTCAATAAACGCCTAAGCACTCTTGCCGTTGGTTCCATCTTGTCCGGTGCTTCGCCAATATGCGCTTCTTGATGACCAGCTCCCAATGGAACTATCCTGGGAACTGTGAGGCCATTCGGTAAAAACCTTAGCGTTTCATCGGCAAAAACAAGTGTATCGCCTGCAGCGTGGAAAAGGCGCATTGCATAAGTGTCCATCCCGTTATCAACCTCGAATTCCAGTTGGGCCTCAATTTGGAGTGTAACTTTCGGGCCAAAATGCAGTAGAGATTGGGCGCGCCCAGATATGCCAATGTATGTTTGTAGACGCCAAGCCATCATTTCGTTAATCATTTTGAAGAACGAAATGAGATTGCTTTTGCCCGAACCGTTTGCCCCAATTAGGACATTCAGCGCGTGCAATTCAAGATCCATTTCCTTTATGGACTTGAAGCCTTTAAGGCTTACTCGTCGCAACATGATTAGTCATTGCCTCCTGAATTTGCAGAAATGTTAACACTTCTCTGTCAAGCCCATATCTCATCGAATGCTCTAAAATCAAATCTCAGCATCAACTCTCACTGTGATCTTCGCCGTCGAAATGCATGGTGCGCGGTTCTTCTTCGACGACGGTTTCCAGATGAACGGGACGCCCCCAGAGTTTGTAAACGTATTCCAGCACCTTGTGCGCGTACCTGGCGTCCAGTTCCGCTCCTTCGTAGCGGTGATGCAGAAACAGTTCCCGATTGCCGCGATAATCGCCGTCAGTGACTTCGATGTAGGGAAATCCGAAGTTGGTCATGTTCGCCACCAATTGATCGCGGACTTTTTCCCAGCGTTTTTCCGTGATCGTCCATTCTTCTTCTTCGACCAGTTCATAGACGAACAAATCCAATTCTTCGCATAACTCTTCGGTCAGGTAATTGCGAAGGAACGAAACGTCGTTGTCCAATTCGCGGACTTCAAAAATCTTCGCGCGACCTTCGCCGGGTTTGCGACCAAATTTTTCCTGCTCTTCGGCGGTCGGATTGTCCCAACGCTGTTCGATGTCTTCGAAAATCTTGTAGCCGAGATAATACGGGTTAAGTTGGTTGCGATGCGGCGAAACGACGCCGGAATGCAGTTCGGCAAATTCCATGTGTTCATGATCCGGCAAATCCAATTCGCGCATGATCCGTGAATGCCAATAACTGGCCCAGCCCTCGTTCATGATTTTGGTCTGCATCTGCGGCACGAAATACAACATTTCGTCGTGAATCATGCTCATGACATCGCGTTGCCAGGGTTGCAACGTCGGCGAGTTTTGCAGAATGAACCAGACCAAATCCTTTTCCGGCTGAAATTGCTCTGCCTGGTTTTTGGCTGCTTCGGCTTTGGCTGCGGCTTCGCGTTCTGAGGTGGAAGCCAGGTCTTCGTAAGGATCGTTCGATTTGCGGCGAGGTTGTTCTTCCTCCGACGGTTTCGTTTCGCGCTGTTTCCGGATGAAAAAGTTCGGGTCAATGTGCTCTTCGATGGAAAGCACCGCGTCCAGGAATTCTTCGACGACCTTGCGCCCGTATTTGAATTCGTATTCGTTGATGCGTCGCGCGTGCATTGCGGCGTCATCCACCATGCGGCGGTTGGTTTGGGCGAAGTAGGCGTTGTGTTTGAAAAAATCCACGTGCCCCAGCACGTGAGCGATTACCAGTTTATTCTGGAGCAGCGAATTGTTTTCCAGCAGAAAGGCGTAAGACGGATTGGAGTTGATGACGACCTCGTAAATTTTCGACAAACCGAAATCGTACATCGTCTTCATCTTGTGGTAGGCCTTGCCGAAGGTCCAATGTGAATATCGTCCCGGCAGCGCATACGAACCGACTTCGTACATGACGGTTGCCGGAACGATTTCAAACCGCGTCGGGAATGGGTCAAGGCCGAATTTGTTGGTGGCGATGTCCCAGATTTGCTCCAAAGCTTTTTCAAGTTCTTTGACTTCCCTGTCCATAACTTCCTCCAAAAATGAGCAAAACCAATATAGCACGAATCGAAATAGGTCGAAGTCTAGACAATCCACAACCGCTTTGAGATTATCCAATCGCTATCAATTCCAACACAGAAGGAAAGAAAGATGTTCAATTACGCCGACATGGCGACGGCAGAGTTGATTGATTTGCTGTTCAAGGAAGAAGACCGCGTCACGCTGGAACACATTCAGGAAATTGCTCATCGCGGCGACGAAGCCAGGCCCAGATTGCTGGAAATTCTGGAATCCGAAGATTTCTGGTACGAAGGCCAGCGCGGCGAATTCTGGATCGAACTGCATGTTTTGGCGATTCTCAGCTTGATGGGCGACCCGGCGGTGTTGCCCAAAGTGCTGGACGCGGTGATGGAGTCGTATTTCGCCGAACAACATTGGGTGACCGGGCGATGGCCGGATTTGCTGGCGCAGTTCGGCGAACCCGCCGCAGAACCGTTGATGAAATTCATAGAGGAATTGAAAGGCGCGTACAAAGACAGCTTCGATTATTCGCTGGCACGCAGTCAGGCGGCCAAAGCCCTGACGTTGATCGCGCTGGAACACGAAACCGTTCGTCCGCGCGCGGCAGAATTTCTCTGCCAGATATTCACGGACCCTGAAGAACACGACCGAAGTTTTTTGTCGCAAGCCGTGCTGTGTCCCATTGCGCTGGATCGCAAAGCTGGATTGGAAGCCGTGCGAAAGATGTTTCATCGCAAGGTCATTGCCGAATCGGCTTACGGGAAATACAACGACGTGGCGCGATATGTCAGCGACCGCCGCTACGATTTGCGGGATGATTTCGGCGACGATCCCTTCGATTTTTACGATCCCGAAGCCATCGCCATTCGGCAAAAACGCTGGGAATCGGAAGACACGCTGGAATTCGGCGAACACGATTACCATCGCGCCTACGTCGGGCCGGCGCCGTTTCCGCTGCCGTTCGAACGATGGTACCCCAAAAGCGAGGTCGCCGTTCCCGCCGGGTACGTCGAAGGCGAAGCCGGAAACATAGTTCGCAAGGATAAAGTCGGGCGCAATGATCCCTGTATCTGCGGATCGGGCAAGAAGTACAAAAAATGCTGCGGGCAATAAAAACAGGCAATTAAAACAGGCCATAACAACAGGAAAGCCGCGTGATCGTTCATCGTCCTCCGTTCATCATCCATCAATTTGCCACGCTCGGTTCGACCAACGATGAACTCAGGCGCATGACCAATCCGCCGGAATTCACCTGCGTGGTTGCCGAAGAACAAACCGCCGGACGCGGACGGCGAGATCGGCAATGGCATTCTTCGCCTGGAGACGGACTTTATTTGTCCGTCTTGTTGTTGCCGAACACGACGGAAAAACTTTCGCTGCTGAGTTTGATTGCCGCGATTGCGGTGGCTGAAACCCTGATCGAAAGCCGTGTCGGTGGCGCAGACATCAAATGGCCGAATGATGTTTTGGTCAACGGGCGCAAACTGTGCGGCATTTTGATCGAAAGCGTCAGCGCCGGAACGAACACTCCGCGAATCATCGTCGGCATAGGCGTCAATCTGAATCACGAATCGTTTCCGGCGGAACTGAGCGAGACGGCGACTTCGCTGAAGATCGAAACCGGCCAGACGATTCCGGCTGACGAATTTCGTGATCGTTTGTTGCAGCGGTTGTTCGTCTGGTACGAACGCTGGAAGCATGGGGAGCGCCGCATGATTCTTGATCGCTGGCAACAGCTTTCCACTTACGCGCGCGGCCAGCGGGTGAGCGTTGCGCTGGAAACGGAAAGTCTGATTGGCGAAACTGCCGGGCTGACCGAAGAAGGTGCGTTGAATTTACGATTGGATGATGGCACGGTGCGAGCGATTCTGGCTGGCGAAGTGACGCGGTTGCGAAAAAATCAAGACTGAGTCTTCAGGCGAATCATTTTTGACTTTTTTTCTTTCAAGACAAGCTCATCGAGACACAGAAAGTTGGACTCTGTTTTCAGCGCAAGCTAAGATGCAAATGCCGATTCCCCAAAGCGAGCAAAGGTCAAAAAACGAGAAAAAGAACCATCGAGCGCACGCACGCCTGATTTCACCGTTTGTCTCTTAGCGGATGAATTACTTCAATTACTTTACCGAAATCGAAGAAGAATTTGTCAGACGGCGCGGCAGCCACATGCTGGTTTCACCGCTGGATTGGTCTTTGATGGAAAGCTGGAAACAGCGCCAGATTCCGCTGCAAGTCGTGTTGCGCGGCATCAGTAATTCGTTCGATGGGTATGACCAACGCGCTCACCGAGGGCGCAAGGTCAATTCGTTGTTTTATTGCCAGCAGGAAGTCGAAGCGCTGTTTCAGGAATTCACCGAATCGCGCGTCGGCAGCAGTGATGCAACGAATGATGAAAACGAGAACGAGACCAACGGCGATGGAACATCGCAATTCACCAGGAACTCGATCCTTGAATATCTGGCCGAGCATCTGGAAACGCTGACGCGACTCGCGTCGCGGCACGCATCGCTTGATTCGTTGAGAGAAACCTTTGAACGTGTGATTTTGCGGCTGGAACAGATCATAGAGGATTTGCAAACTGCCAGAACCGTTTCGCCCGAAGACCTGGAAACCGATTTGACGATGATCGAAGAAGTCGTTCTGGACGGATTGAAGGGAAGCGTCAGTGAAGATCAATTGAAGGAAATAGAGATGGAGGGCGACCGAAAGCTCCGCACGTACAAAAAAAACATGGGACGCGAAGTGTACGAAAAAACGCTCGGCAATTTCGTCGCTCAACGATTGCGTGAACAGTTTGGAGTCCCCCGATTGAGTTTGTTCTATCTTTGAAGAAGTAGACAGCAGACAGTAGACAGTAGTTTTCTTCGGAGAATTACTTTGGCTGGATGCTGGCCGCATTCAATACTGAATGCGCTTGCAGGCAGTAGTGACTTTATCGGAAGCCACTACTGTCTACTGTCTACTGTCTACTGACTTTTATGACAACCACCGAAGACATAGTCGAATCTCAGGCCAACGGTCATTCCCGGATCGCAGTCGGCGAAACCTATGACGTGGCGATAGAAAAGCTGGTGTATGGCGGCGACGGATTCGCCCACATCGGTTCGCAAGCCGTGTTCGTACCGTTTGCAGCGGTCGGCGATCAACTGCGCGTGCGCATCACCGAAGTCGAACGCAATTATGCGCGAGGCGTCATCGAAGAAATTTTGCATGCATCGGCAGATCGTCGCACTCCGCCATGCGCTCATTTCGGCGTTTGCGGCGGATGCCAGTTGCAACATCTGACTTATGCCGCGCAGCTCAACGCCAAAGTGGCGTTTGTCCGCGAATCGTTGCGACGGATTGGTTGTATTGATTGGGACGGAGAAATTACGACTCGCTCGGCTGATGAATTTGGGTATCGTTCGCGCGCCGAACTGAAGATTGCGCGCAATGAAACCGGCAAAGCGCGCATCGGGTATTACCGTCCGGCGTCGCAGCGAGTATGTGAAGTCGAAAGCTGTTTGATTCTGATGCCAGCCGCCAATCGGGAACTCCAACGATTGCACGCGGAACCTTCGCTGATTCCGAATGACGCGACTCGCGTCCATTTCACCGTCGGCGACACCGAAGTGATCGTCACTCCGGCCACCGGCGAAAACGGCAAATCCGAAGCGGTGGACGCGCTCGGCACAGCATATCAACGCATCGCCGGGTTCAATTACGGATTCGGCGTTCGATCGTTTTTTCAAGGGAACCGGCTGCTGGTCGAAGATTTGGTTCAGACGGCCATTGGTGATGCCAGCGGCAAATTGGCCGTTGACCTTTACGCCGGAGTGGGATTGTTCAGTCTGCAATTGGCGAAAACGTTCGAGCAGGTTGTCGCCGTCGAAGGCAATCGCCCGGCGGCCAATCACGGAATGGAAAACGTCCGTGCAAACAACCTGACGAACATTCGTTACGAACAGCTTTCGGTCGAAGCCTGGCTGAAATACAAATCAGTCGAATTGCCGTGCCCGGATTTCGTGTTGCTCGATCCGCCGCGTTCGGGCGCGGGCGCTCAGGTGATCGAACGTCTGGTGGCCATGGCTGCTCCGCAGATGGCGTATGTCTCTTGCGATCCGGCGACGCTGGCGCGCGATCTGCGATTGCTGGTCAATTACGGATATTCGATTGAATCCATCACGGCGTTGGATATGTTTCCGCAAACGTATCACGTCGAAACCGTCGTTCGATTGCGGATTGCGGATTGAGGATTGCGGATTTCTTTTTTTCGCTACTTCCTCTGAAGCCGAGAACGCCTTGTCGGTAATCGGTAATCGGTAATCCGCAATTCTCAATCCGCAATCAATATGCGTCGTCTCAGCTTCACGCGACTCAGCCCGTCGCATCAGCCATTGATCTTCATCGCGCTGGCTTTTCTGGGCGGATTGCTCTTCGCCGCCAGATTCACTGTTTCCATTCGAGTGTGGTTTGGGATCGCTTTGCTGTGGTGGTTGGCGGCAGGCGTGAGTTTGTGGAAACGGCAAGCGACGGCGTTGGCCATGATGCTGGCCGGTTGTTTTGCCGCTGGCGGATTGTTGTGGGCGATCAACGAACGCGCAGGCGGCGAAACCAGCGTCCGAAGCCTGTTTGCGCGCGGCACGTTAAAAGCAGGAGAGCCGGTGGAATTGATAGGGACGTTCGACACTGCGCCGGAACTTGCGCCAGAGCGAATTCATCTGAGCCTGGAAGCTGAGCAGGTTTCCAGTTTCGGCCAGCAACACGACACGCGCGGCGTTGTGGCATTGGTCATCCCGCTTGAAGACGAAGCCGCCCGGCAGGAATTCAACCAGCTCCGATTGGATTACGGCGCACGAATCAGAACGCTGGCTGTGCTCAGTGACCGGCGCGGGTACCAAAATCCCGGCGCGCCGAATTTTGACGAAATGCTGGAATTCAATGGCTTCGACGCTGCCGGTTCGATCAAAAGCCCTTTGCTGATCGAACGTCTGGGCGAAACGCCGCGCAGCCGGTTGTTGGGTTGGTTGTATCGGTTGCGCGCGCGGGCAATTGCGGTTTGCCTGCAAAATTTTCGCCAACCGGCTTCGGGCATTATGGTTGCGGCGGTGTTTGGCAATCGCAACTTTCTGGATCGCCGAACGGCGGAAATCTTTCGTGCGGGCGGCACGTTTCATTTGCTGGTGATTTCCGGTTTGCACGTGGCGATGCTGGCGTTGGCGGTGATGTGGCTGACGGCGAAATTGATCCGCGTGCGCTGGTTGCAGTTCGCGTTGGTGCTGGCAGTGATGTGGGCTTACGCATTGATGGTTGGCGCGCAGCCTTCCGTTACGCGAGCCGTCGTCATGCTGACCGTTGTTCTGTTAGGTCAGTTGCTGTTTCGCGCTTCGCCCGGAGCCAATACGCTCGCGGCTGCGGCAATCATCTTATTGGCATGGCAACCGCGTGATGTCTTCAGCCCCGGATTCCAGCTATCGTTTTTGACGGTGCTGATGATCGTCGTTGTGGTTGCGCCGCTCTATCGCCGGTTGCAGTTGATCGGCCAATGGCAACCAACGGCAAAAACGCCTTACCCGCCGCGCGCGCCTAAGCTGGTGAAATCGTTGGCTGAAATTCTGTTCTGGAACGAACGCGCATTTCGCCGCGAAATGGAACAAGCACACGTGCGATTCCGGCTGCAAAAATCCACTGTCGCGCGTTGGCTCAACCGTTGGCGATTGCAACAGCCGCTGACCTGGGTCATCGGAACAGTGTTCACGACGACGGTCATTCAAATCGGATTGTTGCCGCTGATGATTTCGCAATTTCATCGCGTGTCCATTGTTTCTCCGGTTGCCAACATCATCGAAAGCGTGCTGGTTTCGGCGCTGATGTTGGCGGGAATTGTCTTTCTGCTGCTGCACGCCGTCGTCGGCTCGTTGGCGTTGAACCTGGCGTGGGCGATCAACGGACTGGGCTGGCTGACAGTCAAAGCCGGAGAGCCGTTGCTGGTTTGGCGAAAAGCGAGCTTCCGCGTTCCCGATTGGAGCAATTCGCCTGCGATGTTTTACGTCGCATTTTTTGTTGCCGTGCTGGCGCTGATCGTTCTGCTCAACGAATGGAATCCGTTTCGCAAAGGCGATGAACCGGGCGCAAAACGGCGAAAGCTGCTTGGAAGATTCGCCTTCGCTGCATCGAGCGGATTGCTGACCGCGTTGACGATTCTGCTGGTCGTTCACCCATTCGAACCAGATTTCGAGCGCGGGCGATTGAGCGTGACCTTTCTGGATGTCGGGCAGGGCGATGCGATGTTGCTGGTGTTTCCGCGCGGCTCGACGATGTTGCTCGACAGTGGCGGACAGTTGCGTTTCGATTCCGAAGTAGCTGCCGAATTTTCCGAAGACCGCGAAGATGTGTTCATCGAAGACAGCATGGGAATTGCCGAAGCCGCCGTCATGCCTGCGCTGTGGCGACGCGGCATCAAACGATTGGATTGGATTGTCGTCAGTCACGGCGACGCCGACCACGTCGAAGGCTTCGGCGAAATCGTGCGCAGTTTCGACATTGGCCAGGTTGTCCGAGCCGTTTCGCCATTGAACAATCTGCCGACGGATTTGTTCGATCAAGCCGCGCGTTCCGCCGGATTGCCTGTCTGGTGCGTTCGCGCCGGCGATGAATTCGAAATTGACGGCGTGCGCATCGAAGTTCTATGGCCAACGGGCGACGCCGATTCGGCAGCCATGTCCAGCAACAATCAATCATTGGCGTTGCGCGTCAGTTTCGGCGCGCGAAGCTTTCTGCTGACCGGCGACATCGAAAAAGAAGCCGAAGCTCGATTAGTCGCCACCGCCAATCTTAAAACCGACGCATTGAAAATCGCGCATCACGGTTCAAGGACTTCGACGACGGCGGAATTTTTGCAAAACGCGAAGCCTCAGCATGTCGTGATTTCTGTCGCCGATCCCAGCCCTTTCGGTCATCCGCACGCTGAAGTCATCGAACGGTTGCACGCAACCGGCGCGAACATCTGGCGCACCAGCCATTGCGGAGCCGTCACGATTTCGACCAACGGCGATGATTTGCGCGTGGAGACATTTCTCAAATGCGAATCAGGTGGGCGAGCCGTCGGTAACGGTTTGCGCTGAAGCCGCGCACGACGACGATGTCCTGCGGACGTTTGAAGGCTCCATGTTTGGTGCGATGCGCGATGATGCGTTCCGCCAATTTCTGCCCAATCCCCGGCAACCGCATCAATTCCGCGACCGAAGCGGTGTTGATATTGATGCGTTCTTCCGATTGAACGAATGAGCGAATGGAGTTGGCGAAGGTTTCCTGGCTGAATCCAGTCGCCAAAGACACCGCGAAGGCCGCGATCAAAATCTGTTTCAACATTTGTGAGTTACCTCGATGATGCGCGCCACAGGCGAATGGTGCGGTCGCCGCTGGCCGAAGCCAGCATTTTGCCGTCCGGCGAAAAGGCTACGGCTCGGACGAGTTGTTGATGCCCAGTCAACGCAGCCGCCTCGCGCCAGTTGGTGGTATCCCACAATTTGATTGTCAGGTCATCACCCGCACTCGCCAACAGCTTGCCGTCTGGCGAAAAGGCGACGGAAAAAATTCGCTCTCGATGAGCTTTCAACGGCACCATCTCACGGCTCGGCGCTGGTTTGGCGTTGATGTCTGTACAGCCGCCAATGAGCCAATCTGGATACCAAACACCCTCTTTGCTGACCACGGGCCACCAGGTTCTGGAACAGCGTTTCGTAATGCCGGGCAAATAATTGACAGGCGTTTTCCAAATTTTGACCAGACCATCGCTGCCGCCGGAAGCCAGCAATTGATTGTCGGCGGAAAACGCCAAGCCAGTGATGCCTCCGGTATGGCCATTGAGCGCAAGGTAGGTCAATTCGGGCGCGAGCTTGAACAATTGAACGTAAGAAGCGTGATCGGAAAATGCCAGCCATTGACCGTTCGGTGAAAACGTCAATTTCAAAACCGCGTCGTCATCGCCTTTCATTTGGGAAAGCAGCTTGCCGCTGTTCACATCCCAAAGCGCAATCACGTTGTCATCGCCGCCAGTGGCCAGAGCGTGCCCGTCGGGCGAAAACTCCACGGACAGAATCCGCTGCGTGTGAAATCGCAGCGTGTTCAGCAATTGCCCGCTGGCCACATCCCAAATTCGCGCGGTGCCGTCTTGATCGCCGGTTGCCAGCCGAGCGCCGTTCGGCGAAAAGGCTACGGCGCGGACTTCGTTCGGATGCGTCAAGCCGTGCCGCAAGCTTTGGCGATACAATCCGCGCAGGTAATGCCACTCGAATCCGCGCAAGTCTTCTTCACCGGGTTGCGCCCCGCTTTGCCAGACGCCGCTTTCGACCAGTTGTTCGGTGCGGGCGACGTTGGCCGCGTCCCAGGCTTGCCCGGCCAGATTCATCTGCGCGGCGTACAGCAGCCGGCGATTCAACCGAGCCTGTTCGGTCGCTCGCCGAGCTTGCCAGCTTGTGCCGACGATTCCCGCCAACAGCGTCAGCAAAATCATTGCCGCCGCCGCGACGGCCAGTTTATTGCGGCGAACGAACTTGGCCGCCAGATACCTGAGCGAAATGGTTTGCGCCTGAATCGGTTGGCCGATGAGATGGCGGCGAATGTCTTCGCGCAATTGCTCCACGCTGCGGTAACGGCGCTGCGCGTCTTTGTGCAACGCCATCAACGCGATTCCGTCCAGATCGCCGCGCAAATCCGAAGGATGAGAGATGAAGGATGAAGGATGAACCGAATCTTTTCTGCCTTGCTTCATCCTTCCGCCTTCATCCTTCATCCCTTGTTTCAGGCGATGGCTGGGCGGTTCCGGTTCCTGTTCGCACACGACGCGAACCAGTTCCGGCAACGAACGATCCTTGAACCGATAAGGTAATTGGCCGGTCAGCAGTTCGTACAAAATCACGCCCAGGCTGTACACGTCGCTGGCGGTGGTGACCTGTTCGCCGCGTATTTGTTCCGGACTGGCGTATTCCGGTGTCATCATCAGCGCGTTGGTGGTTGGCTGCATCGTGACGGCGTGACGCGCCGGATCGAGCAATTTGGCGATGCCGAAATCCAGCAGTTTCACTTCGCCGCTTTCGGTGACGAAGATGTTGCCGGGTTTCAAATCGCGGTGAATGACCAGGTTTTGATGAGCGAACTGAACCGCTTCGCAGACTTGTTGAAACAGCCGCAACCGTTCCTCAATCGGAAGCTTGTGCCGTTGGCAGTATTCGGTGATCGGTTCGCCCGTGATGAATTCCATCACGAAAAACGGCCAGCCTTCTTCCGAAGCGCCGCCATCCAACAAGCGTGCGATGTTTGAATGGTTCAGGTTGGCCAGGATTTGCCGTTCGCGCCGGAATCGGCGAGCAACTTCGGAATTGTTCAGCGCAGGCCACAACAGTTTGACGGCGACTTTTTGGCGGTACTGATCGTCGGCGCGAACGGCTTCATACACGACGCCCATGCCTCCGCGACCGATTTCGCGCGTCAGTTGGTAATGGCCGAACATACGCCCGGCCATTGCGGCAACTTGGCGGTCGCGGATCAAATCGTCGGCGATGGATTCGGGCAGCGCATCGAAAAAGCCGCTCGCCTGATCGTGCGCCGCCAGCAACGATTCCAGTTCGCGGAGCAATTCCTGATCGTCGCCGCATTCCCGATCCAGAACCGCCGCGCGTTCCGCCGCTGGCAGTTCCATCAGCGAATCCAGCAACTCATCAATTTTCCGCCATTGCGGGGAAGTCATCGGGTTGGCCTCCGCTCAGCGCGCGGAACAACCACGCGCGAGCTTTTAACCAGTCGCGTTTGATGGTGATTTCCGAAAGTCCCAAGACCACAGCCGTTTCTTCAAAACTCAATCCGCCGAAATACCGAAGCTCTACGATGCGGCTTTTTCGCTGGTCGAATTCCGCCAGCCGGTTGAGCACTTCGTCCAACGCCAGCAAATCGAGTTTTCTGGTTTCCACTGCAGGGTTGTTGGCGTTGATTTCTTCGTTGAGCGTAATGCGGATGATCTGGCCGCCGCGTTTGGCTCGTTGGCGAGCACGGGCGTGGTCAACCAACAAATGCCGCATGATGTTCGCCGACACCGCGAAAAAGTGCGCGCGGTTTTGCCAATCCACTTCCTGCTGATTGACCAGTTTTAAGTAGGCTTCGTTGACCAAATCCGCCGATTGCAGCGAATGCCCGCTGTCTTCGTGTTTCAGATACCGACGCGCGATTCCCCGCAATTCGTCATACACCAGCGGCATCAATTGATTGAACGCAGCTTCATTGCCGCCGCGCCAATCCAGCAAAAGTTGGGTGACCGTTTGTGAGGACATAAGGTTCGTTTTTTGTTCGCTTACCGACTGAAAGCACAGGGATTATAGCCATCGCCGAATCTTTTGCGAATCACTGGAAAAATTTTCGATTTCGTTGATACGAATTTTCCGCGAACGACGCTTTGGGGATGACGAGATTTGCGAACGAATCGTCGGCCAGAAACTACTCAGTCAGTTTTTTTGCGCGCTCGGTAATATGGCTTGGCCGTTCGCCTCAATCTTCAACGTGAACAAAACAGCGTAGCTTGGACATGCTCCGGCTATGAAAAGAAAACTGCCTTCATTGAAGCTTGAGGGCGACACAGAGGAGACAGTATGAAAATTCGAACACGAATGATTTTAATGACGACCACTTTATTTGCAGCATTTGCGTTGCTGCTTATCAGTAAAACGATTCCTTCATTAAACGCACAACGCCCGCCTAACCAACAACCCAAACCTGGTGGGCCAATTCAAGTTGATACCAAAGAGCTTGAGATGAAAAAGGAAGTGCTGGCAAGCATAAGCAAGTCGGTGAAGTCCATCCAGGGGTTGTCATTTCCTCTGTCAGTAAATCAACAGGGGCAAGTGAAGATTCTGTCATCAGGAACCTGCACTCCTGGCGATATTTCCAGGCAGGATAAAGGCATATATGTTTCAGTAATGATGGCAAAACATAAGAAAACAAGTGAATGTGATGTGGCAGAACAGACGTACTCATCCCCAGATCCTAATTGGGTGCCTTGGAAGTTTTATAAAACCCTATGGTCGGAAGCAGGTAATGCAAGCCACAATGTCGGGGTATTGCCCGCTAATTTCCAGTATTTGAAAGACAGCGAGTTCAGCACAGTCCATGAATCCATGAAAAATTTTGTTGGTGGTTTGGATGTTGCGGATTGGGTAAAAGCGGACCTCAAGGTAAAACTGGAAAGCTTGGTTAAAGGCTATGTAGGTTATAAAAATACGGTTTCGAGCAGCCATACTGCAATCACTTATTTTGCCAAAGCATGTGGGAACGGGCTTCCGAGTGGAAAACGTTCTTGGCATGAAGGCTGGCTGGACATTGATAGACTTTGCAGCCCCCCGGAGATCAAAGAAGCCGCTGCTCTTCAGAAAACGCTGAAAACTTGGGTTGAGGCAAGGGTGGATGAGTACGACCACACAATGGAGAAGTATGATAAGAGTAAGTTTCAAAACAAGTAATGGCATATTGATTGGTGGTTTGGTTTGATCTGGGAGGAGTTGGCGACCGAGTGTTTCTGTCGCTGTTCGGCACGGGCAATCGCAGTTCGCTAGGCAGTGTCCGAGCGATCATTGGCGGTGTCGAAGCTCCGCGGCGATTCGCGGGGGATCAGGGCGGATTTACCGGACTCGATCAAATCAACATCGAACTGCCGCGTTCGCTGGCAGGCAGCGGCTTGGTAGATGTGACCTTGATCGTGGATGGCCAAATCGCCAACGTCGTGCAGATCAACATCCGCTGAGCAACGACTGATCGCTCTAAAACAAAACTGCCCGGCAAACTGTTCAGTCGCCAGGCAGTTGGGTTTGAACTTGGCTTAGCCGTTGTTCTTTTGGAAATCGGACATGAACTCGACCAGTTTTTCCACGCCTGCTTTCGGGAAGGCGTTGTAGATCGAAGCGCGCAAGCCTCCGACGGAGCGATGGCCTTTCAAACCGTCCAAACCGGCTGCGGTGGCTTCCTTGATGAATTTCTTTTCCAGGTCTTCGCTGGGCAACCGGAAGGTGACGTTCATCGAGCTGCGGCAACCTGAACATCACGCTGACCAGCAACCCCAGGCAACTGAGCACCACCGTCAGGAAGTAAAAGACGATCTGACTGTAGCGGGTACTCGTGAGCTTTTGCAGCAACCAGCCGCCACTCTTGATCTGTTCGTAATCTGCTCGATCTCAGACCGCTGCTCGTAATGGTTGACGATCAATTTCGCGTTCAAACTGAGTCGGTCGTCACCAGGACAATGTAATCAAACGCCTTCTTCTCATTGAAGAAGCGGATGACGCAGGCATTGAGCACAACTTTGCACTCTTCCCAGACGTGCTCAACACCTTAAATTGACTTTGAGAAATGGCCTCGCTATACTCCGCGCCGGTTTTGGTTGCTGCGGATACTGGCAAGACGCCGTGGCAAACAATCACAAAAATAAAACGGCAAAAGTTGTATAAGACAAAGAGCTTATAAAAAAGGCCGGAAGAACGCCAAGTGCAATCTTCCGGCCTTTTTTCTTTGTCGTGCAAGCGATTAGCAACACAAGGAGAAAACAAGTATGCGAAGCATTTTTATTCGGTTGCAACGAATCGCCAAAATGTTTGCCATGTATTGGACAACAAACATTGCGACAAAATCCGCTGGGCAGTGCTTGCCACCGATTCGATCCAGCATTGACCCTAGAGACATTTACCTTGCGTAACAGCAAACGACTGTCTCCAGAAAATTGCGAGCATTTTCATTTTTCACTGCTATCAGGGCGTTCAAGCCCTCAGATAGAGTAACAATTGTTGCGCGACGTTGACGAACACGTTTACCTCGACAACCAACTAACTTCCACATGCCAGGCTAAAACAATTTAGAGTTGTTTTGGATGAGCCGGAAGCGAAGCGCAGAGTTTCGCGCCGGCTTTTTTGTTGGATATGAAAGGAAAACGATATGAAGCCACAGATAGTCTCGACCGCTAATCCGTATATCAACAACATTCTCCTCACGTTGGGGCGAACTCAAAAAACAGAAGCAGATTGGTTGATTTTGGCCCATAACGATCCGCAGTTATTAGCACGGCTGAACGGTGCATTCCCTGACAAAAAGTTGGCAATGCTGCCGTTGCCGCAAAACTGCTGGCACAGTAACAACAAGATAATGGCTGAAGTTGTGGCGTGGGCAATCAGAGAACTAAACGTAAAAGGGGTGCTTTTGGTTGGCCATTCTCAGGGTGGCGCCCCCAAAGAAAAAATCTGGCCAGCTATCAGGAATCAAACCAGGCGTTTGTCTGCTTCCAGTTCATTCATCGAACGCATAACGAATGCTCAAGTTCAGGTTGCACACGCTCAGGCTCATTTCATGGAACAGGCAGAAAGTCTGAGCAGGACTGTCGCAATCGAAAACCAACTCACACAAAAACAGACGTCATTCTATGGATTGTTTTATCGGGGGGAGAGCGATGCTTTTTTCGCCTACGACCGGCGGCAGCGCAGCTTCAAACCGCTAACAAGCGAAACAACTGTTGCGTAACCCCGTCGCACTCAATTACCGACAAGCTTCACCTGGAACGCGCTGCGTGGGCGGCGCAGCAGCATTTCCTCGTTGAAAGCAATTCCAACCATTACCACTTTGACCGGAAAGGAAACCAGCGATGAAAAATGTAGCTGTTACGATTGCTCGCGGCGACGGCATCGGACCGGAAATTATGGACGCGACATTGAAAGTGCTGAAAGCGGTTGGTGCGAAAATCACCATCGAAGAAATCGAGATTGGCGAAAAAGCCTATCTGGGAGGGAACACCTCTGGCATCCCCAAGGAAGCTTGGGATTCGCTGCGACGAACACGTGTTTTTCTGAAAGGCCCAATCACGACACCGCAGGGAAGCGGTTACAAAAGCCTGAACGTCACCATTCGCAAAACCCTTGGGTTATTTGCCAATGTGCGCCCTTGCGTTTCGTATCATCCATTTGTCCGCACCAAACATCCGACGATGAATGTGGTGGTGATTCGTGAAAACGAAGAAGATACTTACGCGGGGATCGAACATCAGCAAACAGATGAAGTGGTGCAATGTCTGAAGCTCATTTCGCGTCCAGGTTGCGAACGGATCAGCCGATACGCTTTTGAATATGCAGTGGCCAACAATCGTCGCAAAGTCACCTGTTTGACCAAAGACAACATCATGAAACTGACGGATGGGTTGTTTCACAAAGTCTTTGATGAAGTGGCGGCGGAATATCCTCAAATCAAAACCGAGCATTTGATTGTTGACATAGGCACGGCACGGCTGGCCACATCGCCGGAAGATTTCGATGTCATCGTTACCCCGAATTTGTATGGCGACATCATTTCGGATGTCACCGCCGAAATGACAGGTTCGGTGGGAATGGCAGGATCGGCCAACATCGGTGGAAACTTCGCCATGTTCGAAGCGATTCATGGTTCAGCGCCATCAATCGCTGGCCAGGGGATAGCGAATCCTTCGGGCTTGCTGCACGGAGCCATCATGATGTTGGTGCATATTGGCCAGAACAGATTTGCGGAATTGATCCACAACGCCTGGCTCAGAACGATTGAAGAAGGGATTCACACCGCCGAAATCAGTTCCGCCGACCACACTCGATCCATTGTGGGGACAGACGCGTTTGCGAATGCAATCATTGAGCGACTGGGACAAATTCCTAAAACGTTGCCAGCAGTCTCTTATGAACAATCAACGGAGCCTGTGGCATTTCAAGTTCAAGCCAAAAAACGTCCGCCTGCTGAAAAGAAATTGGTCGGCGTGGATGTGTTCATTCACCAGCACGACATATCACCCGAAGAATTGGCTCGAAAGCTGGAACTGGCCAGTGGAGACGGCTTGCAAATCAAACTGATTACGAATCGCGGCGTGAAAGTCTGGCCGGATGGATTCCCTGAAACTTTTTGCACAGACCATTGGCGTTGCAGATTCAAAAAAACCAGCACGAATGGATACGTCGTCACCCACGATCACATTCTTGGTTTATTGCGGCGAATTCGAGAACAAGACCTCGACTTCATCAAAACCGAAAATTTATGTACGCTTAATGGCGAGCCGGCATTTTCGCTGGGACAAGGTGAATAAGGCTTATTCCACCACAGAGGGCGTTTCAGCCCTTTGTGGCCAATCACAATCCGAGGTAAGAGGCACGCAAAATCATGATCAACCAACGTGAAAAGGAACGCGAAATCAGCAAAGCAATCGTTCGTTTTGAAAAAGAATTCATGGGACGTGGCCCGCTGGACGCAAGAGCCTTTATCATTGAAGATATGGTGCTGGTTCGGCTGAAAAATGTTCTAACACCGGCGGAGTTGAAGCTGGCCGCAGCCGACCCAATCAAACGTGGGCGTCAACTCATTAAGCAACTCCGACAGGAGTTGATAGACCAGGGGCGCCCTTTGCTGAACGCCGCCATCAAAGACATTTTGGGGATACCGGTACTCAGTTTGCACACAGATATCAGTTCCAAAACAGGCGAGCGAGTAATCGTGTTTACGTTGGAAAGCAAACCTGAGCTTGAGCCTTAACCACCCGTCACGATCTCAAGACCTGTTGCCTGCGCTAAAGACGCAGCGTCAGCGCCCCAAAAATCAAACCGCCGAAAGATCACAGTTCGATCCTTCGGCGGTTTGGCGCATTGAACGGTTCAGTTTAGTTCGAAGCTTTTTTCGCGTCGGCGTCGTCAATGACCACTTCGACGCGGCGGTTTTGTTGACGACCGGCGGCAGTGTCGTTGGTGACAATCGGTTTGGTTTTGCCGAATCCACGAGTCGCCTTGATTCTGTCCGGCTTGACGCCCGCTTCGGTCAGGTAGTTGCTGACGGCTTCGGCACGGTTTTGCGAAAGCTTGTTGTTCAATTCGTCAGAACCGACCGAATCGGTGTGGCCTTCGATTTCCAGCGTCAACGCTCCCGGATAACCCAGCAGAATGCCCGCCAGCTTGCTCAGTTTTTCGCGCGCGGCGGGTTTCAGCGTGGCTTTGCCGGTGTCGAACAGCACATCGCCCAGGTTGACGATGTAACCGCGAGTTTCGCGTTTGGTGTCCAGAATTTCAGACAACGAAACATACAGCTTTTGATAAGCGGCATCGCGTTCGCGCTTTGCTTCTTCGGCGGCTTTGTTCGCCTTTTCGGTTTCGGCGCGAGCGGCAGCTTTTTCGGCTTCGGCGCGGCGAGCGGCTTCTTCGGCAGCGGCTTTTTCAGCCGCAGCGCGACGAACCGATTCTTCGGCGGCGCGGCGTTCGTTTTCGGCTCTCAACCGAACCGCTTCGGATTCACGCGTGGCGGCTTCGCGGCGAGTGCGCTCTTCGTTGGCGGCGCGTTCAGCGCGCTCGGCTTCCAACTTGGCGCGTTCGGCTTCGGCGCGCGCTTTTTCCGCCTCCAGACGAATACGGTTCGCTTCGGCCTGAGCGCGTTCGGCTTCAGCTTTGGCTTCGGCCAGACGGCGCAAACGTTCCTGTCGCTCGTTTTCGATCCGAGCCTGCTCTTCGCGTTCGGTCGCCAGATCGCGCGCGACTTGCGCCAGACGCATCACGTCACGCGCCTGGCCACTGAATTTGGTTTCGTCTTTCAGGTTGCGCGGCCAGACCTGTTCCAGCGTGTTCAACTTGGCTTCGGCCTGTTTCCATTCGGTTCCGGCGTATTCCTTGGCGCCGGCTTTGCGCGCGACATCCATCGAACGCCGAGCGCCAAGGATCAAACGCGGCGTGGTGTAATCGGCTTTGAGCGAATCGTTGTCATTGGCTTCGTACAAATCGCCTTTGTCGGCTTTGTATTCGGCCTGGACGGTTTGCACACCGGCAGTCGCGTTTTTCGGCAGCGAAGTTTCCGCGACGACTTTCGGCGAAGGGAACTTGACCGCATGGTGCGGTTCGGCGGTGATAATCAGTCCGAAGGTTTGCGCCGTGCTCAGCGCCTGCAATTCGGCGGCGTATCCGCTGGGCATTTCGGTCAGATTGGCAGCCTGGCCTTCGGGCGTCACAGCCCACACCACATAAGTCGTGTAAAACACTCCGTAAGTTTGCGGGTTGTCCAGATTCTGGACTTTGATACGAATACGCGCTTCGTTCTTTTTGTATTCGACATCGGCTTTACCGACGACGCGCGGAGCCAGCGAAGTTCCGTTCACGTTGACCGTCGTTTTTTTGTTTTCGACATAACGAACAGCCAGCGTCGTGCGTTTGGCAAAGGCGTCGTCAGCCGATTGCGCCAGTGCAGCGCCAGCCATCATCACCAACATCATCAATGAAAAAACAATCTTCTTCATAACCTTTCCTCCTGTTTTGGTTCCAGTTCACAGTTCACAGTTCACAGTCGGGCAAAACCACCTTGCTGCAAACTGTGAACTTACAAAAGAATTTCCTTCGCGCCCAATCCGCGAGCGATTTCTTCGGCGCGCTCCGCCAACGGAGGCGGCATTTTGACCGCCACCAGATAACCTTCGCTCGTCGGTTGCGGCATTTTGGGGAGTTTCGATTGAGGGGATTTTCCTTGTTTGGCAGAAGAGAGCGACAAACCGATCAACGCTCCAACCAGCGCTCCGATCACTACGCAAAACAGTGCGTGATTAAACAACCCGGCGAGCACAGGCAGCATAAACAACCCAAGCGCATAAACAACAAGCCCAATCAGCAAGGCCATTGAACCTCCGAGCAAGGCCCCGGTCACGGCGCTGCGCGCAACAGGCGACAACGCCGATTCATTCATCGCAACATATCGCGCGCCACGCAGATTGTCGTCAATTTCAACCCGCACCGTGGTGGCCTCGCTGGTATCCACGCCAATGGCGTTCAATCTTTCAAGCAGTTCTTCGGCGCGCGCTTCGAATTCATAGAGCGCGACCAGCCAGATGTATTCCCGATTATCAGTTTGCGGTCTGCTTGGTTCGGCAGATTGTCCAGTCATCGTCTTCGCCTCGTTCAGACGCTGGCAGGCGCTTGGTTTTATTGTTTAAGGGGATTTCGTCGCTTAAAAACGCCACGCAAAACTACTAAGTAAGTCTCGGAAAGTCCAGCAAAGCTCTGGGAAGTCCAAAACGACTTCACCAGACTTACTCCACTGGCGCGCGATAACCCGGTCGAGTCCGCGCAATGAATCCGGGCTTTTTGACTTCGACTTTGACGCTGCGCCATTTGCCGTCGTGAGCTTCATTCTTCGGGTAATACGCCAGCGAATACTGCGTGCGAAGTTCGGCGGCAATCTGCGAATAGGCTTTGTCCAATTGCCGTAGCTCCGCAACCGGATAAACACGTCCGCCGGTTTTATCCGCCATCTCGCGCACTTCGCGGCGCGCGACTTCGTACAACCGCCGGTTGATTTGTAGACGCTCCGTTTTGGTCAACCGGCAATGCGACGCAAAAAACAAATCCGAGTTTTTGTCGGCAAACTCGCTGGCGTACTTTCTGAACTGTTTGGCCGAAAATTCGAAGTGATTTTCGTCGGCGCAATCACGCACCATGCCGTTCCCGGTGAAGCTTTCGGTATCCAGTTCCAGAAAGTAGGCGCTGACGCGATTCTTTTCCATCAACGGCAAAATCTGCTGATAAGTGCGATACCCGTATGAATCCACGCCGTCGGTCAATGCGACAATCGCTTTGCGCCCTTCGACCTTGCTCAGCACTTCGTCCATTGTCAGTTGCATAGCGTCATAAAACGAAGTCCCGGAACCAGGCGTCAATAATTCCAATGCTCCTTCAATGGCTCGCCGGTCGGCGGTCAGGTCTTTCAACAATTCGACTTCCCTGTTGAATTGAACGAGGGCAACCCGGTCCTGCGGACGAAGCTCTTTCAAAAATCCAAGCGCGGCTCGGCGCATCAAATCCACATCGCCGCGCGTGCTGCCGGATGTGTCAATCAACAACACCAGATTGAACGGAACTTCCGTCGCGTCG
Organism: uncultured Heliomicrobium sp.; assembly: GCA_964470555.1. Taxonomy (GTDB): domain Bacteria; phylum Acidobacteriota; class Blastocatellia; order RBC074; family RBC074; genus RBC074. The sequence goes on along the minus strand of CAYYDG010000008.1, from coordinate 154,645 downwards.
AAGCTGGTGATGATTTGCCGCACTCCGTTTTCGTACACCACGAAATCTTCGACGCGCAACCCGGAATTCGTGCGATTGCCGTCCCGATCCGTGACCGAAACATCCAGCACGACCAGATCGGTATTCACACGAATGGTCGGCAGTTCTTCGTCTTTCTTTTTCTGTTCCTGTTGCGGGTCTTGGGCAAGAACCGACGGCAGGCCAAGCAGCAGGACGAACACCAGCGCTAAATTTTCCATCAGAAAACGTCGAGCAAAGGTCATCGGAAAGCTCTCCTACGGTTCGGTATGGGCGAAGGGCAGTATAGCCCAACAGAATTTTCGCGCAATCCGACCGGGCGTCTTGACAGGTACAGGATCGGCAACTAATATGCCCGCTCGCTCGAAAGGGTTCAGGCACGTACAGTCAATGGTAGACGGTCACCCTTACAAGGTGAAGGTTGTGGGTTCGAGCCCCACCGTGCCTATCACCGGTAACAGCGAGTTTGATAATGCGGAGTCGTAGTTCAGTTGGTTAGAACGCCGGCCTGTCACGTCGGAGGTCGCGGGTTCGAGTCCCGTCGGCTCCGCCATTTCATCATAAAAAACAATACTTAATGAGCCGCTTGTCAACGCAAGCGGCTTTTCTGTTTTTCAACTCCTATGCTTCGTATCGAAGACGCCCTGCAAATCATTCTCGACCGCACGCCGTTGCTCGGCGAAGAAGAGATTTCTTTGACCGAAGCCATTGGCCGAACGCTGCGACACGATGCTTTATCAGATTTAGACCTGCCGCCGTTTGACCGAGCGCGAATGGATGGATACGCACTGAAAGCCGCCGACGCCGCCACCGCCAGCGAATCCAATCCCGCACGATTGAAGGAAATTGGCGAAGCCGCTGCCGGACACGCCTTCATTGGCACAGTTGAATCCGGCCAAGCCGTGCGAATTATGACCGGCGCTCCGGTTCCCGCCGGAGCCGATGCCGTCCAGCAAATCGAAGTTATCAAAGTCGGTGACGGCTGGATTGAGATTCAAAAAGCCGTTCAGCCCGGCCAATTCATCACGCCGCGTGGCGTTGAAGCTTGCGCGGGCGACGTGATGGTCAAAGCCGGAGAACGTATTTCGCCCGCTGTTGCCGCTGTGTTGGCCAGTTTCGGCCACGCGCATTTGACGGTTTCGCGTCGTCCACACATTGCACTGCTTTCCACGGGAACCGAACTGGTCGAAGTTGCTGAAACGCCTGGCGCTTCGCAGATTCGCAATTCCAATACGTATTCGCTGGCAGGATACGCTGAATCCGCCGGAGCCGAAGTCGTCAGCAGCGGCATTGTCCGCGACGATTTTGCCGCGACGCGCGACGCAATTACCGCCGCGCTGAACATTGCCGATGTAGTCATGCTCTCGGGTGGCGTTTCGATGGGAGATTACGATCTGGTCAAACCCGCGCTGGTTGAACTCGGCGCGGAAATTTTTGTCGAAAAAGTGGCGATGCATCCCGGCAAACCGACGGTGTTTGCCAAACTCGGCGATAAAGTCATTTTTGGTTTGCCGGGCAATCCTGTTTCCGTGGCCGTTTCGTTTCACCTCTTCGCTCGCCCGGCGCTGATGCAGATGCAGGGCGTGAATGAAATTCATCTGCCGCGTTTTCAAGCTTACGCAACTCGGCCAGTCAAAGGCGCTCCGCCGCGACGCAGCCATCAACCCGGACACTTGACGATCCGCGATGGCCGCGCTGAAGTCGAACCTTTGAAATGGAGCGGTTCGTCTGACCTGGTGGCGTTTATGAATGCCGATTGTCTGATCGTCGTGCCGGAAGACCTTGCAAGCGTGGCCGAAGGCGAATTGGTTGAAGTGATTTTGCTCAAAAGCCATGCCTGACTTCTTCAAGCTACTTATCGCCGGATTGTTTTTAACTTTATCGGCCTTTGGCTTTCTTTGGTGGATTGCAACTGCTCCGCTTTCTTTTCTGCTATCCGCCATTGTAACCGTCATTCTCGTATGGCTGTTGAACATCAAAAGGCGGTCATGAATTTTCAAATGCCTGAACAATCTCAACAATTCTCTCACCTCGACGAAGAAGGCCGCATCAGTATGGTTGATGTCGGCGCGAAAGCAACGACTGCGCGCACCGCCGAAGCCAGCGGCTTCGTGCAAATGTCGCCGGAAACCGTCGCAGCCATTCGTGAACGTCGAACTCCGAAAGGCGATCCACTGGAAACGGCTCGGCTGGCCGGAATCATGGCTGCGAAACGAACGGCTGAATTGATTCCGCTTTGCCACTCGTTGGCGTTGTCGCACGCTGACGTGCAAATCACTCTGACCGACACAGGCGCGCAGTTGTGGGCGACGGCTTCGACCAGCGCACAAACCGGCGTCGAAATGGAAGCTCTGACCGCTGTTTCGGTCGCAGCCTTGACGCTTTACGACATGTGCAAAGCGATTGATAAAGGAATGGTGATTGGTGAAATCCGGCTGGAACGAAAGACTGGCGGACGGTCAGGCGAGTGGAAAAGAAATGTGGAAGGCATCAGCCTGGAATTTCAGAACTGATGCCTTTGGTAAACGTCAATCACATCAAGCAGCAAGTTTTTGGCTATTGGGAATAGTGGTCGCAAACTTTAACGGTTCGGGCAAATCCTTACCCGCCTCCTGGTAAGTTTCGATCATCAATTCCAATGCAACTTGTGCCTCGGCAATTGCTTCGCTGGGAGATTCGCCAAAAGCAGAGAGTCCGGGAAATTCGGGACACTTAGCAATGTATCCTTCATCTTCATCACTCCAATGCAAAATAAAGCTATATTTCATATCAGCAATTCTCCAATTGCAGCCAGAAGCTGTCTTACCTGATACGGCTTGGCTTTTCCATTTACATTCTGAAAGTTCATCATCCGGCCCTGTTCAAGTGTGAGTCGTTTATTCTCATACAACTTGTGAGAGCCTCTTTGGCGTTTAAATTCCCAGCCATAGCATTCTGCCAATGAACATAAATCGTCAAACCGAATGTTGGCTGCTGATTGTTGCGCAAGTTCATGAAGCTTATGGCAATTGCTCATGGAGGAAATTCAAAAAACCAACAGACTATAAATTCGGCAATTTCAAAGTTTCCAGCACCACGTTCAACGAACGTTCGGCGATGTCGCGCGAGCGTTCGCTCCAGCCCATTTGTTCGCGGTTCTGTTCATAATCGCGGCGGACCCGTTCTTTCAACTTTTCGACGTATTCCGCCGGGTTGGGCGAATTGGCGATGGCGAAATCGAGTTCGCGGTACGCGTTGTGAATCGTCATCAACCATTCAGAGGCTTGATATTCGGGAGTTCCGGCTTCGTGAGTGAATTTAGCAGTAGGCATGTTTTTTTGTCAGCTCCGTATCAGTGAAATTAGTTCAACTACGAATGAACACGAATGTTCACGAATGAAATTCTGATTCGAAGATTATTCGTGGTTATTTGTGAACATTCGTTGTTCGTAAATCTTCAGCTTTGTTCCGCCAACAACGTCCGCGTCATCTGCGCGTAAGTGTCAACGGCGTTCAGCATATCCTGTTTGCGAATGTATTCGTGTGCGGTATGCGCGTCGTGGATCGAACCGGGGCCGAACAGCATAGGCGTTCCCCAGTTCGTCAAACACGGGATGTCGGTTCCAAAACGAACGACGCTGGTGGGAATGTCAATTCCCTTCACCGTATGCGTGTGAATCGGCGGCAGCGAAAAGCCGCGTTTGACTTCGGCGCGTCCGCCAACCACTTCAACAATCATTTCGTAAAGCTCGTCCGGGCTTGTGATCGTCCGAAACATCACTTCGCTGGCGGCGAAATCGGCGACAACGTTCGGGCGGCGCCCGCCGGAGATCGTGCCGATGTTGTACGTCGTCGGCCCAAGCTCAGCGTTTGCAGGCCAATCGGCGCGGCGAATGTCGTTCAAAATATCCAGCAACTTTTCAATCGCCGATTCGCCAAGCTCCGGGTAAGCCGAATGCGCCGTGCGGCCTTTGGCTTCGATGACAACGCGCAGCGCGCCTTTGGTAGCGATGGCTTGCCGGCTTTCCGTCGGTTCGCCGTTAATCAAAAATTTGTTCGAGTTCGGAATCGTGTTGGCGACATACGCGCCGTCGCTGCCGTCTTCTTCGCCGACAACATATAGCAAACCTATGTTCGTCAGCCCTTCGTCTTTCAATCGTTTTGCGGCAAAAACCTGAGCCGCAATCACGCCTTTGGCATCGCAAGCTCCGCGCCCGTAAATGTTCTGCTCGTCTTCGGTAAAGCCGATGAACGGGGGCACGGTGTCTATATGCGAGGACAAAGTAACGACGGGTTCGCCCAGCTTCGCGTAAACGTTGACGCGGTCGTCTGTTACGGTTTGGGTCGTCACGTCAAACCCGGCGTCGGACAAATAATCGCGCAGCCATCGCCCGGCAGCGCCTTCGTGCCAGGAGATAGACTCCGTTTCCATCAATTCGCGCGTGAATTGAAAAATGTCCATAAGCTTCGTGAGTTTGAGTGCGATCTTTCGGGAAATGAGGCGCGATTATAGGCGGCGGCTTTGGGATTGCCAAATTGCTTCCGTCACTTACCAGCCAGCACAACGCCACGTCCTTGCAACTTCAAACTTTCCGCCACGCGTTTGAGGTCGGCTTTTTTGATGGCGCGAATGGCGTCGGGTTGCGATTCGATGTCGGAAGCTTTGCGCCCGAAAAACAGCGCCCGCGAATATTCCAGCGCCCGCACCGGATGCGCTTGCAGGGCGATTGCATAGCGTCCAATCGTCGCGTTGCGGCTGAATTCGAATTCGTCATCCGCAGGCAACACCGCCAGTTTTTGCAATTCGGATTCCAGCATTTCCCGCGCTTTGGCTTCGTTTTCCGGCGTGGTCGTCAACAAGGTGTTAAACCCGCTGGACGCCAACCGAGGCGTGTACTGAATCGCCAGCGAATTGACCAGGCCGAGTTCCGTTCGCAGTTTTTCGTTCAGTTTGCCGGTCGAAGCCAGCGTCGCCAGCATGGTCATCGTGAAGAAATCATCCTGCTGATTGGCTTGCTGCGGAGGCGATGCCGCTCCAAGTCGAAATCCGACGGCTTGCGTTGCCAAAGCTCGCCCGCGCGGTTCGGCTCGTTCCTGCCCTGTGCCTTCAAGCGGCGGCAAATTTACCTTGAGCGATTTGTCCAGATCGCCGCGCTTCAATCCTTCGGAAAAGATGCGCGAAACCAGCGCCGAACCGTCCGTGTCGCCGACGATCATCAACAAAGGATATTGCCGTTTGATGGTTTTGTTGTGCCATTCTTCCAGCTTTTCTTCGCCCAGCCCTTTGACGACTTCGGCCAGTCCGAAACGCGGCAACCCGTATGGATGGCCTGGATACAGCGAAGATCGTAACAATTCATCGGCGCGCGCCGCGTCGTCATCCCGGCTGTTGAGTTGATCGGACAGCAAAATCGTTTTTTCGCGCGCGACTTCCTCTTTGCCGAAATACGGCGTTTCGACGATTTCCAGCAACAGCTTGACGGCGTTTTCGGCGTTGCGCGACAGCACGTCCAGCGTGAAGCCGAAAAAGTCCGGTTCGTTCACGACGCGAAGTTGCCCGCCGTAACTTTCCAATTCGTGAGCGATCAAATCGCTTTTGCGGGTGGTCGTGCTGCGAGCCATCGCGCGCAACATCAATTCCGTCGTGCCGCTGCTGGCCTGTTCTTCGACCAGTCGCCCGCCTTGAAACAGCACGCTGATCGAGATCAGCGGCAGCGATTTGTCTTCGCGGACGTAAGCGCGCGAACCACGCAGCACGGAATAATCCCGAATCGGCAGCGGAATGGAAGCTATGACTACGTTCTGGCCTTCGCTGACCTGATTGCGCTCTGCGCCTTGCGCGAATGTTTTCAGCGTCAGCGCCGGTTTCACGTCGGCAGAGTTGATCGGTTGCGCCGCCAACGGAGCGAAAGTCACCGCCAGTTCGGCGAATTTTTCCGGCGTAAACGTGCGAGCAATGGCCGCGCGCGGTTCGTATTCGGCTACGGTCAACGAGTTGATCGTCAAGTATTTTGCCGCAGCCTGCTGCACTTCCTGCGCGGTGACTGCGCGCAATCTGGCCAGTCGCGCATCGAAAGTTTTCCAATCGCCGAATCGCGCCTGATAAGCGGCCAGCAATTCGGCGTCGTTTTCAAAACTGGCCATCGAATCGAAGTGCAATTTTTCCAGCAGAAACTTGGCGCGCTGCAATTCGCCTTCGCTGATGAGTTCGCGGCGGAATCGTTCGATTTCGCGGAAGTATTCGGCTTCGGCGCGATCAATGCGTTCCGGTTGGACGCGAATCTGCCCGACCAGCATTCCAAAGCCCGCCAGTTTTTGGTAACTGAAACTGGTGAAGCTGGCCACGCTCAGTTTGTCGCGCGAAGCCAGTCCGTCGCGTAATCCCTGGCTCAGCCGCGATCCATCACCAAGCCCCAGCACGGCGGCCAACACTTCCAACACTGCCATTTCCTTCAAACCTTCTTTATCGGCCTTGAATCCGGGCGTGCGATAGCCGAATGTCACCCAGCTTTGGCTGATGTCTGCGCGCGCGTTGCCGTAACGCAGTTTGTCCTGGGCTGCCTCTTCCAATGTGGACGCGACGATTGCGGATTGCGGATTGCGGATTGCGGATTGGTCTTCCGATGTTGTCGTCGTTGGCGAGGATACAACTGTCGAAGAATCGTTTTGAGATGTGTTTGCCGGTTTCTGAGCAACAGCAGTCGCTGAAGGTTTCACCGTTGTCGGCGATTTCGTCGCTTGCGGACTTCCGACTCCCGACTCCCGACTACTCGCCTGAGCTTTGAAATCGCCAAACCGAAGCTGCACCTGGCCAATTGCATTGAGCGTGAAGACATCGCCGAGCACCGTAACAATCGCATTCGCCGGGCGGTAATGCGCCTGGTAAAACGCCTGCACCTGAGCCGACGTTGCCGAAGCCAGAAAACTTTCCGAAACGGCGCTGCCGCGTTTCAGCCGATGTGTGGTGAATGCGGCAGCCAGGAGTTTTTCCATCGCGGCAATTTCGATCTGGTCTTGCGCCTGTTTGCTTTCGAGCAGGACTTCGGCGGCGGCTTTTTTGATGTCGTCGCCTTTGAACGCCGGATGCAAAATCACATCTGCCAGCAATTCGACCACCGAGGCATAACTTTCAGCGGCAGCAATTACCGTAAAGGTCGTCTGATCGTAACCAACCCGCGAAGCCATTTGACCGCCCAATCGCGCCACTTCGCGTTCGATGGCCGCTCCGTTGCGCGTCGCTGTTCCGCGCAAAATGGCTTTTTGCGTCAACCGGGCAATGCCTGCCATCTCGTCCGGTTCCGTCAGAATTCCAGCTTTGATCGTGACATTGACGGCGACCAGCGGCGCGGAATGCCGTTCGCGCGACAAGACGGTCAATCCGTTTCGCAAATCTACCCGCGAAGTCAGGTTGTCGAGTTCCTGCCGCACGGCCTTGCCGCCTTCGGGAACGCCGAGCACAGTAGTCGGAGGGAGATTCTGTTTAGGCGTAGTCGGTTTGGGCGGAGTCGGCGGCGGCGTGTTGCGCCCTCTTCCGCTCTGAGCCAGCGCAACCGGCGAACCGGTCAGCAGTGAAAAAATGACCACAAGCGCGACTAAATTTCCTGTGCGGCGAATCATGTTCAATCCTTTGAATGATGTTGGAATACTTGGTTTCAAACTTTAACACGATCAAAACGATTTACAATTGTTGACGGGTTTCACCGTCGGAGCTTGCAGAAATTCTCCTTGAATCGCCGTGCATCGGGTTCGAGTGCCGAAAAACAGCTTTGAGCCAAACCCGACCGGCTTGAATGAATCGTGGACAGCCGCTAATATGCCCGACTTCCGGGCGGAGTCGGAACCGTTCTACGGCTTCACCCCTCACATCAATAATTCAGTTTCGGAGTACCAACAGTTATGCTTCGCTTCTTTGCCAAACTTGAGCGCTCGCGCAATTTCTTGCTGCTCGCTTTCTGCGCAGTGCTGCTCATCGGTCTCATCGCGTTTTACATTCCCACCGCCAACAACAGCATGGGAACAATCACCGGTTCGTCTGCGGGCGACGAAGTGATTGCCAAAGTCGGGAATCAGGAAATCACGCTCAAAGAATTCAACGCCCAGGTTCAACAACTGGCGTCGTTTATTTCGCGCGGACAGAATTTTCCGTTGTCCACTCTGAAATCTTTCGGGCTTGACCAGCAGGCGCTCGACCAATTGATTTCCAACAAACTGGTGCTGGATCAGGCCGACCGGCTGAATCTGACCGGCACGGACGGTGAAGTTTCAGAAGCCATCAAACGCCAGAATGTTGACCCCAACACCGGGCAATGGATCGGCACTGAAGAATACAAACGCCGTTTGCGTTTGCAGGGATTCGACATTGCCGCTTATGAACAGGACCGCCGCAATGAAATCAGTGTTCGCAAAGTTCGCAGCTTTCTGACCTCGGCGGAACAGGTTTCCGAACGCGACATCGAAGAACGGTTCAAGAAAGACAACACACGTATTGATCTGGTGTATGCCACAGTTGATCTGGACAAAGTCCGCAGCAAATACACCCCGACCGAAGCTGAATTGCAGGCGTATTACAACGCGAACAAGGATCAGTACAAAGCAACGGCTCCGACACGCAAAGTCGAATATGTGTTCGTCTCCAGCAAGGACGCGGAAAAGCTGGTCACTGTTTCCGACAGCGAATTGAAAGCTAAATACGACACGAACAAACAGTACGAAAAGCGGGTTAGCATCATACGGATTGATCGGCTCTCGCCGGCTGACACTGAAGCGGTCAACGCCAAGATAGCCGAACTGGCCAAACGCGCCAGAGGCGAAGGCGTTCCGCAGGAAGATTTTGCCGCACTGGCCAAAGGCAATTCGATGGATCCCAGCAAAACCAATGGCGGCGACATAGGCTGGATCAAAAAAGACCCGAACAGAACCGGCGACTGGAAACAGCGTGTTTACACCAGCGACCTGGAAGTCGGAAAAGTTGACGGCCCATTCAGCGAAGGCAACAGCCAGTATCTGTTGAAAGTCACCGATCAGCGTGAAGTTCCATTCGAGCAAATGAAACCGACGTTGCTGGCCACCGCCAAAAACAATGGTTCGGTTCAAAAGGCCAGCGAACTGGCGCAGAAGGTTTACGAAAAAGCGACCGAAGTGAACGACCTGCTCAAAGGCGCAGAAGAAATTGCCCAGGAGATCAAGGTCAATCCGGCTGCAATGATCAAGACCACGCCGTTTTTCAAAGATGGCGATTCGCTGCCTGAACTAGGCGACAGCAAGAGCCGCGCAAACAATCCTGCGTTCGACAATGCCGTCACGGAGTTGAAAAAAGGCGAAATCGGAACTCCGGTCAGCATTCCCGGTGGATATGCCGTTCCCAGAGTTCTGGAATTGTTGGAAGGCGGAGCGGAATTGTCCTTCGATCAGGCGCGCAACATGGTTGAAGAAGGATTGCGTCGTGAAAGAGAACCCGATCTGGCCAAAACGCGCGCGAACGAACTGGCCAAACAGGCGACCAGCGCCGCTGATCTGGAACGTCTGATCAAAGCGGAAAATCTGACCGTCAAGAAGGACACGAATTTCAACACTTACCAATGGCCTGGCGCTTCGGGCGGCGGTTTGCAAGCCCAGAATCAAGCCAACGCCTTGATGCTGACTTTGAAGGAAGGCGAAGTTTGCAGAACTCCTGTGAAAGTCGGAGCTTCGTATCTGATCTTCGCAGCAGTGAAACGCGCCGACGCCGACCTGACACGTTTGGCTGCGGAAAAAGAAACTCTGCGACAAACGATCATCGGCGAACGTCAGAACGTCTTTTTCGACACCTTCATCAAAAACGCGCGCAAGCGTTACGAGGCCGAAGGCAAGATCAAGGTTTATCAGGATCGCATTGATAAATTCTTTGCCAGTTCCGGTCAGTAATTACCGCGCCCGAACGTTACGCAAAAAAGGCTGGACGGTGTCTCACACCATCCAGCCTTTTTTTTCGTGTCTGACAAATTGAAAACTCTGCCTGTCCCGTTACGGTTTCTTTTCCTCCGCAGCAGGTTTTTTCAGCAATTGATCGAGCGTCGTTCGCGGCAACGCAATGGACAGCGAAACATCGTTCAACTTCGAACTGATTTTGATCTGATCCAGCAATTGGCCAATCGCGTTCGTTTTGGCATCGCCGGAATCTCCGCCAAAAATTCCTTTCACCAATCCAACCAACCCATTCAACCCGTCTTCGAGTTCGGTGGCTTCTTTTCGCGAAGGCGTTCGCATCAACGCATCCAGCGACAAGCTCAAATCAGCGGCGACATCCAGCGCGCCCAGAATCACCTTGATCGTGGAAACCGACTTGAACAAATCACCCTGATCCGCCGCTTCGGCTTTCAACGGTTCGGGAATGCTCAAGGCAAAACGCAACAAGGCGGAGGCCTTGGTTTCGTTGAGCACGGAAATCATCTCCGGCGTCACGCCGCTTTTGGCCGTTCCTGCGTTGATGTCAATGACGGTTTTGATGGCGCTCAAATCGCCGAATACGAATTTCTGGCCGCCGAGCGCCGCCAAAGCCATTTGGTCTGTGTTGACCGAAAGCGGCCCGGCTTCCGGCGCTTTGATTTTGGAAACCAGACTGTAAATCGTTTTGCCGTTGTAATCCGACGTTTTGAATTCCGCCTTGAATTCTTTCATTCCGGCTTCGATTTGCTGACCGTTCAAATCCACGCCGGAAACGATGATCGCGCCTGTCGCCTGCAAACCGTTGAGGTTCAATCCGAGAACCGCGCCATTGATTTTCGTCGGATCAATGCCTGTTTTTTGCGTGAACTCTGTCAATTCTTTGGCCAGCTTGTCCAAACCGCCCGCCTGCATTCCGGCCAGATTCGGCAGCAATTCGTTGAACAGCCGATTGGCGTCCACCACCGCCAGCAAGTCAGAAGCGGGCAACAAATTCAACAATTCACTGGTTGCCGCCGGAATGGTCGAGACCGAAGCGATTGCCGGTTGGGTCGTTGGTTTTTTGGCAATCGGTTTTGAAGAAGATTGCGCGACGGCCAGGCCCGCCAGCAAACATATCGTCAGCGATAATCGAACAAATTTTTGCATCACTCCTCCTAAATTGAATGCAGAGAACACGTCTCAGGGGTTTCAGTCGTCAAGCTAACTTTACGCTCTAAGCCGCCCAAAGAACGCAAAAAATCTCGCTGCCTGCAAAAAGTTTGGCGGCGGCTCACATGATTGCGGCGTCAACGATTTTCAACTGGCAGGTTTCGCGGTTGTTCCAACTGTTGATTTCGGGGCGGCAAAGCAGGCTGATTTCCCTGCCGACGATCAAACGAGTCTGATGTTCGGCGGCATTCCACCACAGAGCCTCTATCTGGGTTTTGTCGCGTCCCAGCAGCAGTTTCAGGTGTTTTTCCTTCAGGATTTGCGCTGAACGCAAAGGCGCATTACGCAATAAAAACAATGGTTGCGGATTTCCTACGCCGTGAGGTTCCAAACGAGCCAGCAATCTGGCGTTGGTAACGGTGACATCCTGCAATACGATTTCGGCGTCAACGGTCAAACGGCGTCCCAAATCTTCCTCGCGCAAGACTTCGGCGGCGTGGCGATTCAATCGCCATCGCATCTCTTCGATCTTGCCGGTTTCAACCGTGAAACCCGCCGCCATCGGATGGCCGCCATATTTGACCAACGCTTCCGAAGCGTAATCCAGCGCTTCGACCAGGTGAAACCCGTTGATCGAACGAGCGCTGCCGTGCGCCAACCCGTTTTCGACCGAACAAATCAATGTCGGACGCCCGGTCATCTCTACAATCTTGGAACAGGCAATGCCCAGAACGCCGCGATGAAACCCTTCGTCTTCAGTCCCCGAAAACACCAACACGCGGTCGAGCGCCTCTTTCCGTCCTTCAATGACCTGTTTCAGCTTTTCAAGCAGCACGGATTGAATGTGCTGGCGTTTGGAATTCAAATCATCCAGTTGCAGCGCCAGCTTGCCAGCTTCTTCATCGCTGGCGGCGTCGAACAATTTCAGCACGGAATTGGCGTGCGCGACTCGCCCGGCGGCATTGATGCGCGGACCGATTTTGAATCCTACATCGAATGGCGTAATGGGATTGCTGACGTTCGACAATTTCAATAACGCTCGCAATCCTGGATTGCTGCTCGGCTGATTCAATCCCTTCAGCCCATGAGCGACGATTGCGCGATTTTCTGACTCGGCCAAATCCACCATATCGGCGACGGTTCCGATGGCGGTCAGCTTGGCCAGACTGCTGACAATTGCGTCTCGTTTTGGATGTTCCGCCAATAATGCCTGAGCCAGTTTCAACGACACGCCACAAGCCGCCAGGTGTTTGTTCGGGTACCCTGTGCCTGAAGAACCTTTCGGACATAACACCGCATACGCATCCGCCGGAACGTCTTCGCCGTCGGGCAAATGATGGTCGCAAATAATCAGGTCAATTCCGCGTTCACGTGCCAAACGAGCTTCGGCGTGAGATTTAATACCAATATCCGCTGTAACAATCAGCTTAAAATCTTCCTGTGCAGCCTTTTCGACAATCAAGCTGGACAGGCCATAACCTTCCGTAAACCGATTCGGGATGTAACATTCGATCAAATCGCCGCCGCCGAGCAGCTTTAATGTTTGAGAAAGAATGACGCTGGAAGTAGTTCCGTCCACGTCAAAATCTGTGACGATCAGAATTTTCTGGTGCTGATTGATGGCCTGACGTAATCGTGCCACGGCCTGAGCCATATCGCGCAACAAAAAAGGCGAATGCAAATCAGCGGAAAACTCCGGCGAGAGGAACTTTTTGATCTCCGCCGCGTGAGAAAAGCCGCGATTGACGAGACAGCGAAGCAAAATTTCCTCTTCGCCGGTTTCTTCGCGCAAAGTTCGCAGCATGGATTCATCACATTCGGCCAATTGCCAGCGTGCGCCTGTCAGACCGCGCGTGATTGTTGTGAAAGGCGGAGTCATGTGGGTTCCTTTTCAATACAAAAATGTCTGAAAACGGCGGCAGTATGCCGAAGAATGAGGTTAAATGACAAGCAACACTGATATTTGCGGGACATCAATCCGCCGGCATTACAATCTGGAGAATTTTTTCTGCAAAGTTCAAAAATGCCGGGAACATTTTTTCCCAAGCAGCGTGATAGGGCACGTGTGTGTAGTTTGTGTGAGGTGATCTGCTACGCGATCAAAAAGCGAGGCGATCACCTCGATTTTTTTGTCTATGGCTTTTTCCCCCGCAACCTCACAAAGAAACAGCCCGACTTTACACCAAACTGTTGATGTTTTAGTCTGGTGGCGCTTCAGTAAAGCTTCAGAAAAACGTTGCCCTATGCCTCAGTTATGTTGCGAACTTAATTTCATCAAGACGGATTTCTAAATCAGACTTCCAGTTGTCTTCATAAAATTTTGAGTTATGAAACCTCTAGTTAATTTAGCAAGCAGCCCGTTCCGAAACCGGCGTTTATTCTGGCTGGTGATTTTGCTGCTGTTCCTGATTCCCGCGTATTTCGGGATGCAGATGATTGAAAGCGCCTCGCGATTAAACGACGACATTTCCAATCAGAGAATGAAGGTCAAGGCGAAGGAAATCGAATACAAGCAGATGGAAAAGCCCGTCGTTTCCAATGTCAGCATCTCCACAGATGAAAACAAACAGTTGGTTGCCGCCAACGAATTGATCGCCCGCCGCGCTTTTTCGTGGTCGCAATTGTTGAGTGACATCGAACGCAGTTTGCCGACCACGGTTCGCGTGCTGCGAGTCGCCGTCAACCAAATCCTGCCTCAGGAACGCGAAGAGGCGTTTGACGGAAGCCAAAACGCCGCCACATTGACATTGACCGTCATCGGCCAAACCAATCAGGACGTGACGACGATGATTAACCGGTTTCACGATACAGGGCGTTTCAAGGTCTTTCCGTTGAGTAAAAAAACAATTGATGGCACGGACGAAATCGAGTTCGAGTTGAAGGTCGAATACTTTCCGCCGACTTCCGGCAATCGCGTAAACGTCGCCAACCAGATCGCCAGCGCCAAAACTGCGGAGAAGAAGTGATGAATCTGAAAACCACGGAAATTCTGGATGGCCTGAAAGACGCACTGAGTCGTGCGAAACTGAGTCTGGTGGAAATTCTGGCCCTGGCGTTGGCTCTGGCGTTTGTCGGAGCAGTCGCGTTTTATTACTTCTCGAAAGTTCAGCCGCTCAGTTCAGAATTGAGCGCATTGAAATCCCGCGAAGCGCAAATCCAATTACAGATTGACAAGGTCAACACAGACGAAAAGAAACGCAATGAGCAGGCCGCCAACGCCGAAGCGATTCTGGCCAGTTTGAAAAACTTCGACGTCTATCTGAAACAAGATGAACGCGGGATGACTGAAATCATCAACGAGATTGATGCGCTGGGCAAAAAACACGGCGTGCTGACGGGAGATTCCAGTTACCGCGTGGCTGAAGCCGAACCACCGGTTGACGAAACCGGCCAGACGGCTCAGCAAAAGCGCGATGACGAAAACCGCAAAATTTATCCGTCGCTCGGCATTGATACGAACATCATCGGCGAATACCCTAACCTGCGGCGGTTCCTGACCGATCTGGAACGCAGCAGGCAATTTCTGATTATCAACGCAGTGAATTTTCAGGGCGAATCGGATGCAGTCCGTCGAGCCTCGCAAAAATCCGGCTCGCAGAAATTACAACTGAGTTCCACCGACGCCATTCCGGTCAGTTTGAAAATCGAAATGGACACCTATTTCCAGTCGCCGTACAAATCACTCAGCAAAACCACAACCAGCCAACTGGCTGCCGAAGGACAAAGCAAAAAGCAGGAACAGGCGACTCAAAAAGCCTCGACCGAAGAAAAGTAGTGAGAGGAGCGTCGAAGCCCGAAATTTCAGGGATGTAATCTAGAATGAGCCAAGAGAAAGATAAAAATCCGGACAAAAGCGAAAAGCGGAAAAAGATTTTGCTGGGCATATTGCTCGTCGTGATGTTAGGCGTTGTCTATCTGCAATTTTTCACGGGGGATGATTCGGTTCCGACTTCGCCAGTCGCCGTCAATCCGGCCACGCGCAGGCCTTCGCCGACGCCGACTCCGCGCGCGTTGCGTCCGGGCGAAAAAGCCGTTCCGATCATCACGCAACCGTTGCAGTTCGCGTGGTTTGAAAAACGAAGTTCAGGAGAAGGAACCGGTCGGAACATTTTTGTTTATCCGCCGCCGCCACCGCCTCCAACGCCAAAACCGTTGCCGCCACAACCAACACCACCGCCGCCGCCAATTTTTCTTTCGGCGCTGAATCCATCGGGAGTGATTGGGCGAACAGGCGGATTCACGATGAATGTCTTCGGCGACAAGATTCCCGAAGACGCACAGGCATTTTTGGACGGTCGGCCTTATCCGACCAAGTTCGTCAACGCCACCAAAGTGGAAGTGCAAATTCCGCCCGAAGCGATTCGCAACGGCGGCAGCATGGGCGTACAGGTTCGCAGCAAAAGCGACGCCGCTTTGTATTCCAATTCGATTTCGCTGAGCGTCGCCGAACCGCCGCCACCGCCGTATCGTTATGTCGGTCTGATTTCCAACAAACGCGGCATGACTGCCGTGTTGAAATCTCAGTCGGATGAAGGCGATGTTCACACCGTTATCAAAGGCGGAAAACTCGGTACGCATTGGCGCATCGTCAATATCACGACGCAACGAATTGAAATCGAAGACACCAACATTCGGGTCGTTCATTCGATCAACTTTACCGCAGACCCGAATTGATAGTTCCTGTAGTTCTGGACGAAACGAGGTTTCTGGGATGAAGCAGTCGCGAAGAAAACCGAACGACATTTCCAACCGCAATGAACGCGGATATGCCTTGATCGCACTGATCGGCATCATACTGTTTGCCATGATTCTGACCACGGCGGCAGCGCCCGTGCTCAAAAAAGAATTGCAGCGCGAAAAGGAAGAGGAAATGTTCTGGCGGGGCCAGCAGGTACAGATGGCCATTGCCCGATTTTTTGCCGACACTGGTAAGTTCCCGACCAATTTGAAAAAGAATCTGGTGGACGGAGAAATGGAAGGCGGTTTGAGGATCGGCCCTCCGGGAAAGAAAATTCGTTATCTGCGACTTTCTGCTTTGTGTGATCCGTTAAACCCATGCCCATCCGAAGAAGGCAACTGGAATCTGGTGCATCTGGGCGACCGCGAACCCGCCGATTTACGCGATGCGCTTTTGGCATATCTGCAAAAACAAAAACTGCCGCCGACCATTCCGCCGTTACTGGCAACAGCGGCAGAAATGGGCAAAAACCGTTTGCCCGGCGCGGATGGCGAAAAACCCGGAGAAATCTCCGACGACTCGTCCGGTTCCAGCGACGGCTTGAAAGGCAAACCCATCGTCGGCGTCACCAGCAAAACCAACGACAAAATGTTTCGCAGCTATTACGGCATCGAGGAATACAACAAGGCGCTGTTCTTTCCGCAAGTTCCGGTCATCACCGGCGGTATCATTCCTCCGATTGGAATGGGAGCGACTTTCGCTCCGACCAATGTCGCCAACCCCAGATGCCCGGACGGCGGTGTCCGCATCAATGGCCAATGTTTCGGAGGATTGCGTCCGGGACAATTGTGTCGCGGCCCCAATGGAGAATCAGTTCCCTGCCCCGGCAGATGATCGTTCAAACTTGCCGCATCAATTTTTCGCCCAGCGCGGATGAAGTTCGAAGATTCATCCGCGCTTTCGTTTGAGGAGAAGTCACACGCATGAATGTTTTGGTCACCGGCGGAGCCGGATACATCGGCAGCGTCGTCGTCGAACAATTGTTGAAGCACGGCCATCAAACCGTCGTGTTCGACAACCTGAGCAAAGGCCATCGCGCCGCCGTCGCGCCCGAAGCTGCGTTCCTGCAAGCCGATCTGCACGACAACGACGCCGTGATTCGCGCGCTGGAAACGCACAAGATCGAAGCCGTTATTCACATGGCCGCCGATTCGCTGGTCGGCGAATCCATGGCCGATCCGTTGAAGTATTTCGGCAATAACATCGGCGCCGCCAATTCGCTGTTGAACGCCATGCTTAAAGTTGGCGTCAAGAAAATCGTGTTGTCTTCGACAGCCGCCACTTACGGCGCGCCGGAAACGATGCCAATCACAGAAGACACGCCACAACGTCCGACCAATCCGTACGGCGAATCCAAGCTGATGATCGAAACCATGCTGCGTTGGTGCGATAAGGCGTATGGATTGCGCTACGCCAGTTTGCGGTATTTCAACGCCGCCGGAGCGACCGAACGTTGCGGCGAAGACCATGAACCGGAAACGCATTTGATCCCGAACGTTTTGCGCGTCGCCGCAGGCAAAACCGAACACGTCAACGTGTTTGGAGAAGATTATCCAACGCCTGACGGCACTTGCGTGCGCGATTACGTTCACGTCATTGATCTGGCCGACGCGCACATTCTGGCGCTGAATGTGTTGGAACATCGCAGCGAAATTTACAATCTGGGATACGGCAGCGGTTATTCCGTCGCCGAAGTCGTCGAAATGGCCAGACAACTCACCGGTCGTCGAATTCCAACCGAAGCTGCGCCACGCCGCGCAGGCGATCCTCCCGTTTTGATTGCCAGTCCAGACAAAATCATGCGCGATTTGGGCTGGAATCCCCGACATAGCGAATTGGATCGAATTATCGAATCAGCCTGGCGGTGGCACGTAGCGCATCCGAATGGCTATCAAGAATAGTTTCCAGTCTGCGGTTTCCTGTTTTCAGTTCATTCGCTGGCTTCACGACTGGAAACTGGCGACTGAAAACCGAAAACGACATGCGAGTGATCGCCGGACAATACAAGGGCCGACGCCTGAAAACGCTGGATGGATTGGCGGTGCGTCCGACTTCGGATCGGATGCGCGAGACGCTGTTCAACATTTTGATGCCGCGCATAGAAGACGCACGTTTTCTGGACTTGTGTGCCGGTTCGGGAGCCGTCGGCATCGAAGCTCTTTCGCGCGGAGCCGCGCACGTCACCTTCATCGAATCGTCGCGCAAGGCCGCCGCCGTCATCAGCGAAAATCTGCGGCATTGCGGCATTCGGGAAAATTACACCTTCATTGCGCGCGATGCGCTGACGGCGCTGAAACATCTGGCCCGCGACGGTCGGCAATTCGACATCGTCTATTTCGATCCGCCGTATGATTCCGATTTGTATTCGCCTGTGATGTGGCAAATCGCGCAAAACAATTTGCTGGCCGAAGATGGCATAGTCATAGTCGAACATCGTCGCCAACTGACGCTTGCTCCGAATTACGATGACTTGCGACCTTACCGCGAATTGGTGCAAGGCGAATCGGCGCTGGCGTTTTTCCAACTGGAAGCCAACAACTCACCAACCGATTCCATGACGACCGAAACATTGATTGACGAACTTTCCCAACTCATCTGGGATTATCACCACTTGAACCATCAACTGGAGAAAGCCGATTTGATTCTGGCGCTGGGCAGCAACGATACGCGTGTTGCCGAACACGCAGCCGATCTTTACCTGCAAGGGTGGGCGCCGCGATTGATGTTTTCCGGCAACGTAGGCGCGTTGACGCGCGGCAAATTCGCCAAATCCGAAGCCGAAACCTTTGCCGACATTGCCGCTCAAAAAGGCGTGCCGCGCGACGCGATGCTGATCGAACCCGATTCCACCAATACCGGCGAAAACATCCTATTCAGTCGTCGTGTGTTGGCCGAACATGAGCTTGATCCGCAAACGTTCATCGTCGTGCAGAAACCGTATATGGAACGCCGAGCTTATGCGACCTTTATGAAAAACTGGCCCGGCAAACGCATTCTCATCAGTTCCCCGCCGAGCGATTGGGCGAATTATCCAACTGCCGAATTGCCCAAAGATCTGGTCATCAACATCATGGTCGGCGACCTGCAACGCATCCGCGATTATCCGGCCAAGGGGTTTCAGATTGAACAGAACATTCCGGCAAACGTCTGGCACGCCTATGAACAGTTAATCGCGTTGGGATACGACAAACATTTGATTCACTGATCCGCTTTCGAATTGCGGCCAGATGGGGTTATGCTTGCCGCGCTTTCACATCTTCAAACAGAGAGAACTCAACACCATGAAATTGATTTTTTGCCTTGCTCTGCTGATGGCGCTGACCGGTTCGGCATTGGCGCAAACCACCACCGCGCAACAACTCGGTTACGGCCCCAACGACAAGGTTCTGATGGTGCATGCCGACGACATTGGCATGTCGCATTCGGTCAACGTCGCCTCCATCGAAGCCTTCAAAAAAGGAATGGTCACATCGGGCAGCATCATGGTTCCCTGCCCGTGGTTTCCTGAAATTGCGGCGTATGCCAAAGAACATCCCGAACTCGATCTGGGATTGCATCTGACGCTGACCAGCGAATGGAAATATCTGCGTTGGCGTCCGGTGGCTGCGCCGGACAAGGTCAAAGGCTTGCTCGATCCCGATGGCTTTATGTGGCGCTCGGAACGCGACACGGCCAAACACGCCACGCCGCAGGAAATCGAAACCGAAATTCGCGCGCAGATTGAACGCGCGCTTCAATTCGGCATCAAGCCTACGCATCTGGACACGCACATGGGCACGCTGTATACGCGCAAGGATTTCTTCGACGTGTACGCGAAGCTGGGTAAAGAGTACGGCATTCCGATCATGGTCATGCGCCCAACGCCTGAAGCCATCCAATACGGCAAGCTGACCGGTTCGCCGATTACCGAAGATGTGTTGAAAAAGGTCGAAGCCGACGGCTTTGCGATGCTCGATTACCTGGTGACGGGTGTGCCCGGCAAAACTCCTGCCGAACGAAAAGAGGCTTACAAAACCTTCCTGCGCAATTTGAAACCCGGCGTAACGATGCTGATCGTACATTTGGGTATGAACGATCCTGAACTGAAAGCGACCACCGGTTCGTGGGAACAACGGTATGGTGATTTCCTGGCCTTCACCGATCCCGAAATCGAAGCCTTAATCAAAGAGCTTGGCATCAAGCTGACAACCTGGCGTGAGATGGGCAAAGTGGCGTGGAAAAATTCGGGCAATGGCAAGTAAATTCGGTAAAAATTTGACTTTGCTTTTTTACTGCCCATACTATCCGCCATCCGCGCAATAACTCGCTTGCAGCGATATCCAATTTACCCGACAGAGTACCGTCGAACACTACCGCCAGTAGTTTTATGAGCGAAGACCGGATTCCCCACAGCGCTACAGGCGATTACTGAAACTATTCCCCATGTTTCACCACTAAAGCTGATGCAGTGGATTGCGCTGCATCAGTCATAAAGTTGATCATACTTGGCAAAAGGCAGTCGTCAGGTTTGATTCTTCGCACCCGTTCCCCCACAGCAAATCGTTGAAGCCAGCGGTCTCGACTTCGATCAACCATCAGGAGGAAAAAATGAACAAGAGATATGTTTTGTTGGCAATGGCGCTCATTTGCCTGCTTTCGGTTTCACCCATTTTACCGACACAAGTCACAGGTCAGGGCAATGCCCAAAACACACCGGCTGAAGTGAGTTTGCCGGATAAATTTGATGTGTCGCCCCAACCGTTGCGCGATATGTTTCCGAACAAAAAACAGCCGTTGCTGCCTCGCGGCGGCAGAGATTTCGGACCCGGTCGGCCACTGCCCGTAGGCGACTCAAGTCCCTCAGGTGTTGACCCCTTAGTGAGCAAAAGCTTTGGGTTCTCGACGACTCTCGTCAATCCGAAAGCTTTCACCGAGGGCGTGCCGATTGATCCCAACTATCGCGTCGCTCCGCCCGATACAACTGGCGATTTGGGACCGAACCATTACGTCCAATGGGTCAACTTGCGATATTCGGTGTACACGCTGACGCGGGACGCGAACAACAACATCACCGATTTCAATCTGGTTTCCGGTTTCCCGAAAAACGGCAACGTCATCTGGCAGGGCTTCGGCGGCAGATGCGAAAGCGACAACGACGGCGACCCGATTGTGCAATACGATCAACTTGCCAACCGCTGGGTGATGACACAATTCGCGGTTTCCGGCACGCCTTACACCCAATGCGTCGCTGTTTCGACTGGGCCTGATCCGACCGGCACGTATTACCGCTACGCGTATTCTTACAGCAATGATTTCAACGATTATCCGAAGATGGGCGTCTGGCCAAATGCGTACTACATCACCTACAACATGTTTCGTAACGGACGCACTTTTCGCGGCAACAGGGTCTGCGCTCTGGAACGCTCCCAAATGCTGACTGGCGGAGCTGCCAGACAGATTTGCGCTCAAACCAGCAGCAGTTATCACAGCTTGTTGCCCGCCGATTTGGAAGGAACGACGCTACCACCCGCCAATTCGCCCAACTACCTGCTAAGTATTTCAACCAGCGCGTTGCAGTTCTGGAAATTTACAGTCAGTTGGAGCGGATCAGGGTCTGGAACACTAACCGGCCCGTCATCAATTTCCGGTGCGGCAACTTTCAGTCGAGCTTGCAGCGGCGGCACGTGCATTCCTCAACCGGGAACGACGCAACGGTTGGATTCGTTGGGAGATCGGCTGATGTATCGGTTGAGTTATCGCAATCTGGGAACTCGCGAATCCTTGTTGGTCAATCATTCGGTCGCCACGAACAATGTCAGCGGTATTCGTTGGTATGAATTGGCCAACGCCACCGGACAAACCATGAACAGCGCAACTCCCGTCGTTCGCCAGCAAGGTACGTTTGCCCCGACAGCGGATTTTCGCTGGATGGGCAGCGCCGCAATGGACAACAACGGCGGCATCGCCATCGGGTACAACATCTCCAACGCCAGTTCCATCAAACCAAGCATTCGGTATGCGTATCGCGGCCCCAATGACACGCTCGGCGTGTTGAGTAACGAAACGAACATCCTGACCGGCCCCGGCGTGCAAACCGGAAACAGCCTGTCTCGCTGGGGCGATTACAGCACCATCAGCGTTGACCCGGTTGACCGTTGCACGATGGTCTTTACAACCGAGTACATCCCGTCGAACGGTTCGTTCAACTGGAGTACTTTCATCTATTCCTTCAAGCTGAGCACTTGCCAGTAAGTTCAGGCGAACCAGGAGATGGTTGAATGACAACATTCAACCATCTCTTTTGATTTTCAGGGGGCTGATTTGGAATTGATTCTTCAAACGTTGTTGATGGTTTCAATCCTGGCGATCTCCGCCACTTGCGATGAATTGCCAAGCGGCAGTTGGGGCGGCAAACACATCAGCCTGGAAATCACTCAAACCGGTGGTACGTTGGAATTCGATTGCGCTCACGGGGAATTTGCAGGGAAGGCCAAACTCGACCGGCAAGGCAGGTTCAGCGTCGAAGGAATTTATGTCGAGGAGCATGGCGGCCCCAGGCGCGAAACTCAGTCAACCTCAATTGCCGTCATTTATGCGGGGCAAATCAACGGCAAGAAAATGAAGCTGACGATCAACCGCAAAGACAATAAAAAATCGCTCGGATCATTCACGCTCAGACACGGCGAGGAAGCCTTCATCGTCAAATGCCGATAAGCGTCATTCCCCCGTCCACTGCGGACTTCGTTTTTCCAGAAAGGCGCAAATGCCTTCTTGAGCGTCGGCGGCCATGGCGTTCAAGCTCATGACTTCTTTTGTGTAGTCGTAAGCCTTCGCCTGATCCAGATCAATTTGCGCATAAAACGCCTGTTTGCCGAGTCCGATGGTCATCGAACTCGCTTCGGCGATTTGGCGGGCAAGCGTTTCGGTCGTCGCGCGCAATTCAGCAGCGGGAACGACTCGATTGATGAGTCCCCAATCGGCGGCGGTTGCGGCGTCAATCGGCGTACCGGTCAGCAACATTTCCAGCGCGCGTTTGCGGCCAACGGCTCTGGTCAGCGCCACCATCGGCGTTGAGCAAAACAATCCGATGCGAACTCCGGGCGTGGCAAATTTGGCGGTTTCTGCGGCCACTGCCATATCGCAAGTCGCCACCAACTGACACCCGGCGGCGGTCGCCATGCCTTGCACTTCGGCAATGACCGGCTGCGGAACGCGCTGAACCAAAGTCATCATTTCCACACAAACATCGAATAACTGCCGATATTCGTTGATGGAACGTCCGCGCATTTCGCTCAAATCGTGACCGGACGAAAACACATTGCCTGACGCCGCCAACACTATGACGCCGACTTCGCGCGTCTGTCCCAACTGGCGCAAACAATCTGCCAGGTCGCGCATCAGCGCCAGCGAAAGCGCGTTGCGACGTTCGGGGCGATTGAGCTTGATGCGCACCAGCGGAGCGCTGATTTCCACGATCAGGTTTTCATAAGTTGTCGGCATGGACGTTCTCCTTGTCAGCATTCAAAGTGGCCTTGAGAATAGCAGCCTGCGCCCAAGCCGGTCTAGGTTCACTTTGCGCGATGGAAATACCTTTAACAATGAGACGACGGGAATTTTTTCAAAACCACATCAACTCAAAAAAACGTACTTCGTTCTGCGGTCTACATTTCACGACTTGGGAGAGAACATGAAATTGCCTTTGAAAAAAATTGCTGGATTTACGTTTGTGGGAGTTTTTCTGCTGATCGTCGCCGGTTTGTTTGCCACTGGATTGTGGCGCGCATTTGCCGGTCCGAAAGCGCGTGCCGTGACCAATCGAACGTTTGAAGGGACTCCGGCGCGGTTGGAACGCGGCAAGTATCTGGTCGAAAACGTGACCGGATGTTTGCATTGCCATTCCGACCGCGATTGGAAAGGCGACGGTTCGCCGGTTAAAGGCCGCGAAGGCGCTGGGGCTTTCTTTTATGGAGCGCCGGGGACGCTGCATGCGCCGAACATCACGTCGGACAAGGAAACAGGCGTAGGAGCCTGGAGCGACGATGAATTGGCGCGCGCCATTCGCGAAGGGGTCAGCCGCGATGGCCGGGCGCTGTTCCCAATCATGCCGTATATGAATTATCGGAGTATGTCGGACGAAGACCTGGCCGCTGTGGTTGTGTATCTGCGAACGCTGCCGCCGATTGGCAATCTGGTGGAAAAACCGAAGCTGGATTTTCCGCTGAACTTTCTGGTCAACACCATGCCGCAACCATTGGATTCGCCGGTTGCCGAGGCGGACGTTTCGACTCAGGTCAAACGCGGCGAGCATTTGCTGACGCTGGCGAGTTGCAGCGATTGCCACACGCCACAGGAAAAAGGCGCGCCGATTCCCGGCATGTTTTTGGCGGGCGGATTCACGCTGAACGAACCGCCGGGAGAAGTGACTTCGACCAACATCACGCCCGATCCGTCAGGCATTCCGTATTACGACGAAACTCTATTTCTGGAAATGATGCGAACCGGCCAGGTCAAAGCTCGCAAATTGAATGTGACCATGCCGTGGAATCTGTACGGCAAGATGACCGACGACGATCTGAAAGCCATCTTCGCTTATTTGAAAACCGTCCCCGCCGTCAATCACAAGGTGGACAACACTGAACCTCCGACGCCCTGCAAAGTCTGCAAAGGCCGTCACGGATTTGGAGATCGAAACTGATGAAGATGTTGTGCGACGCTGACGCTGATCAGCGTCGCACGGTTTTTTTATCGAGAACCGAATCTGCGTTTCAACGCACGAGACATTTGATCCAGTTCCGCCACTTTCAACATACGCGCCACCAGATAAAACACGCCGATTCCGATCACAATCGAACCTACGACGTCCACCAACCTCGCCATCAACCGAGTTGTGCCGAGCGCGGCTTCGATTTGCTGGCTGACAAGGAAGCAGACCACTCCCATCACCACAGCCGCAGCCAACACTTTGGCAAAAGTTGAAAGCAACCTGCCGCCTTCGATCTTGCCGACCTTTCGCCGCATAAACACAAACAGAATGGCAAAGTTGACAA
Organism: uncultured Heliomicrobium sp.; assembly: GCA_964470555.1. GTDB lineage: Bacteria > Acidobacteriota > Blastocatellia > RBC074 > RBC074 > RBC074. Next base: position 129,811 of record CAYYDG010000008.1, on the reverse strand, counting down.
TCGAAACCACCGAAATCGAAAGCGCCAATCCGCGATGTTCCAGTCCGAAATAATCCACAGTGGATTTGGCGACGACATAATTCGTGACAATCGAAAACAGGCTGGCCATCATCGGCACGCGCGTGTCTTTCAAGGCAAAAAACGCCGGAGCCAAAACGCGCACCGCCGAATACGCCGTCAAGCCTATGGCGTTGTAAGCCAGCGCAATGCCTGTTTGCGCCGTGTCGTAATCGGTGAAACGTCCGCCGTGTTGGTAAATCAGAGCGATGATCGGTTTGTTGAGCACAATCAATCCAACCGCCGAAGGGATGGTCAGCAAAAACGTCAGCCGCAAGGCCTGGGCAATCGTCTGACGAAAATCGTCCAGGTTGTCCGCCGCTGCCGCGCGTGAAGCCACAGGCAAGGTCGCCGTCGAAATCGCCACGCCGAACAGGCCAATCGGCAGATAAATCAATCGAAAGGCGAATTGCAGCCACGACACGCGGCCTTCACCCAAACTGGTGGCAAAGGTCGTATTGACGACCAGATTCACCTGCAACGCGGCAGAACCGATAATTGCCGGAGCCATCATTCGCATGACCTGTCGCACGCCTTCGTCGCGGAAACTCAAAATCGGCTGCCAGCGAAATCCGACCGAACGCAGACTGGGAACCTGAATCAGCCACTGCATCATTCCGCCGACCAGCGTGCCGATGGCCATGCCGGTAATCGCCGACGCTGCGCCGAAATCATCGCGCGGCAATTTGTGCTGATGCCACAAAGCCGAAGCTCCATTGGCGATATAATCCGGCGCGAACAAATATGCACACAACAGTCCGCCGATGATCGAACCGACATTGAACATCGTCGAAGCCGAGGCCGGAACGCCGTATCGGTCTTTGCTGTTCAAAATCCCCATGGCCACCGCCGCCAGCGACACCATCAGCAAAAACGGAAACAGAATGCGCGTCAGTTTGACGGTCAAATCGTAAGCGAATCTGGCTTGCGCAGGATCGGCCAGTTCGCGGCTGGGTTCGACCAGCAGATCCACAATCTGCGGCGCAAAGGCAATTCCCGTCAGCACCACCGCCGACAACACCAGAAACAATCCGTTGCTGACCAGATTGGCCAACCGCCAGGCTTCGCGTTCGCCTTTCTGCGTCAAGGTTCGGGAAAAGGTGGAAACAAACGCAGCGGACAACGCGCCTTCGGCAAACAGGTCGCGCAACAGGTTGGGAATTCGGAAAGCGATGTTGAATGCGTCGTTGGCGACGCCGGGTCCGAAAAACGCTGCAAAGACTTGTTCGCGCACCAAACCCAGAATGCGGCTCCCCATCACGGCGATGCTGACGATTCCGGCAGAACGAGCGATGCTTTTCGATTGCGGATTGCTGATTGCAGGTTGCGAGTTATTCGTAGCGGCGGGATCGTCAGAAGAGGGTTGGTTCATTTTTCGGCTTTAACCGCGTTCATTTGGCGGCGGTGACAAACTGAGTTCTTGCTTTTTCTTACCTGGCAAGAACAGCTCTTGGGCTGCGTGAATACCCAACATGGGCTTTGTCGCGTGACGCGGCGAAGTATAGATTCGCCCTGTTGGCCGCGCAATGTTTTCCCTGACAAACTCTATGGCGTTGCGGTATGGTTGCCGCCGACTGATTCGTGATTCTCCAATCCAGTAAAACCTTTCGGGAGAAGAAAACTTATGAAAAAGATTTGCTCGATGATTTCGTTGCTGGTTCTGATGGGCGGTTTGGCGATGAGTTCGGCAACCGCCGCCGACGAACCGATGTTGGTCAGCGCCGATTGGCTGGCCAAACACATTGACGACAAAAATCTGGTGCTGCTGCACGTCGGCGACAAAAAAGAATATGACACAGGTCACATTCCCGGCGCGCAGTTCGTTCAGCGCGGCGATTTTTCAACGCCTTCGGGCGAAGGCAAATTGATTCTGCAATTGCCGCCCGTCGAACAACTGAAAGCCGCGTTTGAAAAATTCGGCGTATCGGACAATTCGCGCATTGTCATTTATTTCAGCAACAGACAAATCACCCCGGCGGCGCGCGTGTACCTGACGCTGGATTATCTGGGTTTGGGCGGCAGAACTTCTTTGTTGGACGGCGGCGTGGACGAATGGACGAAGCTCGGCAAATCGCTGACCACTGAAGTCAAAACTCCCGCGCCCGGCAAATTCACTCCGCGCCCGAATCCGAAGCTGATTGCCGAAGCCGCCTGGTTGAAAGACAACCTGACGAATCCGAAAGTCGCCGTCATTGATTCGCGGTTGCCGAATTTTTACTCCGGCAAAGACAACGCCGGAATGCCGCGCGCCGGTCATTTGCCCGGAGCGAAGAATCTGCCGTTTCCGACGCTGGCGGTCAGCGACACGGATTTGAAGCTGAAAGACCTGGCGACGCTGCGCAAGCTGTATCAGGAAGCCGGAGCCGACAAAGGCAAAACCATCGTCACTTATTGCCACATCGGCCAGCAAGCCAGTCTTGGCTATTTCGTCGCCAAGATGCTGGGCTATGACGCCAAAATGTACGACGGTTCGTTCGATGAATGGAGCCGCAACGCGGATTGGCCTATTGAGGTGGTGAAACAGTAAGTCGCTTCAGTGATTGATTTGAAAGTTTTTTGGCTCGGCGGTGACTGGCAACAGGATTTTGCTGTTTCCTGTGGCGTCGCGCACGGCAAAGACTTGAGCAGAATGCTCACCGGTTGGCAGCTTGAACGGTTCAAGCGCGAAGCTGAATCCGTGGTTGGGTCGAGCGGTTGCTCCTGCAGAAACCAAATCTTCGCGCCGGTCATCGGCCAATCGGCTGGCAATGAAGTTCCCGTCAATGAACAACTGCACTTCCAACGCCGTTTCCGGCAATCGTGGATCGTTCACCCAACCGGCAACGCGCGTTTGATCGGCCACATCAATCGCTCCACGCAACTGCGGGCTGAAGGTAGTGAACGCCGCCAACGAAGCGACTACACAGACCAACGCCACTTCGACAAACGATTTGGCGATGATTGCGCGCAGCAGTTTTGTGGCGGTTGAATCCAACTGATCTATCTTTGCTCCTGAATCATCTTGTGAGCCATCGCCGCCAGCGCGGCAACACGCTTATCGAAATCGGCGAAGCGTTTGTCCTGCGTTTGGCCTACATGATAGCGATAATAAATCTGCTGGATGACCACCGCCAGTTTGAACACAGCGAAGATGTGGTAATAGCCTATGTTCGACACATCGCGGCCAGACCGCGCAGCATATCGTTTGATGATTTCGGCGCGCGTCATCCAGCCGGGCAACATCGTCACGCTGCGCAAACTGTCCGCAAAGAGTTCTTCATCGTCGGCTTGCGGCCAATAACAAAGCAACAACCCCAGATCAATCAGCGGATCGCCCACCGTACACATTTCCCAATCCAGAATCGCCACCAACCGCGAAGGGTCTGCGGCGTCCAGCATCAGGTTGTCCAATTTGTAATCGTTGTGAACCAGAGTGTGTTGCGCCGGTTCGGCGGGCAATCGTTCCAGCAACCACGCGCGCGCTTCGGTCATTTCGGTGAGTTCGGACGTTTTTGAACGTTCCCAGCGATTCGCCCAGCCTTCGACTTGTCGTTTGACGAAACCAACTGGCTTTCCAATCGCTGCCAACCCCGTCGCGTGAATATCCACCGCGTGCAAATCGGCCAAGGTGTCCACCAGGCTTTCGCTGATTTTGTGACGCAGCTTCAAATCGTCGCCAATTTCCGGAGGAACGGTTTGCCGGACGACGATGCCTCGGCGACGCTCCATCAGGTAAAACGGCGCGCCAATGACTTCGGTGTCTTCGCACAGCAGATATGGCTTCGGAGCCAGTTTGAAATGCGGATGAATCGCCGCCAGCAACCGAAATTCACGCGGCATGTCGTGCGCCGTCGGAGCCACCGGACCAAACGGAGGCCGCCGCATGACGAATTCCAGGCCGCCAAACCGTACGCAATAGGTCAGATTGGAATGTCCGCCGGGGAATTGTTCGACTTCGAATTTGGCGTTGGGATCGAATGGCTCGCCATCCAACCGCGAAGGCAGATGTTCGTGCAGATAAGCTTCGAGCGCCGCCCAGTTCAAATCTTCGCCGGGGCGAATCGGCGCAGTGTCGGTTGTTGTCGGCATAAAATCAGGTCGTTGTACCGTAGGCTGTCAGCCTGCGGATGAATCATCAGTATACCCAAAGGCATTCACACAAAACTTCCGCAGGCTGACAGCCTACGGTACATCACTTCATAAAACCGCTGCGACCGCTGAATTGCGAACTGAGTGTATCATTCAGCGGATCGTCCAGCGCAAGCAGCCAGCGCAACTCTTCACTCAATCTTTGTTGAACCTGCTCGCTCAAAAGACGCTTTTGATATTGCTGTTGAGGCTGGTCGCGGCGGCAATAAAAACTGTGCAGCGCCAATCGCGGTTTGTCGCTTCGGTTGGCCGTTCCGCCGTGCCACAAATGCGCGTTGAACACGGCCAGCGTTCCGGCTTTGCCGGTCAAAAACTGCTCTTCAGGATGCGGCGCGGACGCATCGGCCAGCGCATCCTGCGGCAACTTCCCTGCTTTGTGCGTGCCGGGAACGTATCGCGTCGGGCCGTTTTCCAGCGTGAAATCGTCCAGCATCCAAACGATGTTGCAGACTTTGTTGCCTGCGTCATCCGGCAACGCGCCAGTGTCGCAATGCAGCGGTTGCGTCCACGTCGTATTCGGTCGCGCCGAACGAGCGTTCAAACTGCCGAGTTTGAATTCGCTGCCCAGCACGTGTTCGACAGCCGCCAACAATTTCGGCTGAACAATCGCGCGTTCAAAAACTTCGCCGTAATTGACCAGATTCGCCAAACGGTCTGTGTCAGGTTCCTGCTTGAATTCCGATCCGGCCCGATCTCCTAATTCGGCAAACAACTGCTCGATGCGAGCGCGCAGTTCCGCCACGAATTCCGGCGAAGCGAAGTTTTCCAGGACCAGAAGGCCGATTTCGTCGAGTTGTTTTATTTCATCGGTAGTCAGTTCGTAATTTTCAGCCGCCATAATAATTTCATTATACGAGCCATCACGCTTACGCCCAAAACTCATTGACTTATAATGACGCAGCTTCGGGTGGCTGCGGTCGGGCTGGTCATGAGGGAGTTATGGATCGCAAGGAAATCCTGTTGAATGCAATCAACGCGCTGTTGGCGCAAAAGCTTCGTTCCGCGCTGGCGGTGCTTGGAATCGTTGTCGGCATCGGCGCTTTGGTGGCGATGGTAGCCTTGATCGAAGGGGCGAATGCCTACATTGGCGAACGCCTGGTGACGCTGCAACCGGATGTCTTCCAGGTCTCTCAGCTTCCCGCCTCGTTATTGAACGTCAACGATTTCATCAAAGCTTCAAAATGGAAGCGAATCGAATATGACGACTATCTGGCCGTTCGGCGTGATTGTCGTGATTGCGCCGAAGTCGGAGCCGAATCGAATCTGGTGGGCCGAATCAAGTGGCGCAACACTGTGACAGGCAGCGTGCAGATTCGCGGATTGTCGGCCAGCATGCTCGACATCGAACGTGTTGAGGTGGCGAGAGGGCGTTTTTACACCGAAGCCGAAGACAACAATCATCTGGCCGTTTGCTTGCTCGGAGCCGACATCGCAACGGATTTGTTCGGGCAAGCCGATCCGCTCGGCGCGGACATCAGCATTATGGGCAAACCGTTTCAGGTGATCGGAACCATCGCGCCGCGCGGTTCGCTGTTCGGTCGTTCGCAGGATCGTTTTGTCATCATGCCACTGACCTCCATGCTGCATCGTTTCGGAGCGCGCCAACCGCTGGCCATTTATTGCCAGCAACCGCCCGGAACTCCGCTCGCATCGGTCGTGGATGAAGTCCGCGGCATTATGCGCAGACAGCGCCGTGTGCTTTTCAACCAGGAAGACACTTTTTTCATCACCACGGCGGATTCGGCAGCCGGAATTTATCAAGCCGTGATTGGCGGTTTTTACCTAATTACGATCATCATTTCGGGGATTGCGCTGACAGTGGGCGGGCTTGGCGTGACGAACATCATGCTGGTCAACGTCCGCGAACGAACGCGCGAAATCGGATTGCGTAAAGCTCTGGGCGCGCGTCACCGCGATGTGCTGGCACAATTTCTGGTTGAAACCATAGCGCTTTGCCTGCTTGGAGGCTCGCTTGGCACTGCGGTGGGATTGCTGGTTTCCCAAATCATCGCCTGGGTTACGCCGCTGCCAGCCAGTTCTCGCCCGGTGGTTGCGCTGGTCGGTTTTGCCGTTTCTTCATTTGTCGGGCTGGTGGCCGGAATGTATCCAGCCCGCCGCGCCGCGCAACTTTCGCCCATTGACGCCTTGAGATATGAATAAAGAGCGACTCTCGGAACTGGCGCGCGGGAAACGCACGACGGAAATCGGCGAAGCGTTCCGGCTGGCGCTGGGCGCAATCAACCAACATCGCTTTCAATCGGCGCTCACTCTGACCGGTTTGATTATGGGCGTAGGGACTGTGATTGTGGTCGTCGCTCTGATCCAGGGTTTGGATAACACGGTCAAAAACGCACTGACACGATTGAACCCTGCCAGCTTCGCTGTCGCCCGCGTGGGGTTTTCGGATTTCGGCAATCCTGATTTCATGGAACTTCTCAAGAAACGCCCGCCACTGAAGCTGGATGACGCTGAATATGTGCGCGCGAATTGTCCGAGCATCAAAACGCTCAGCCCCTTTTACGCCAAAACGGCATTCGATCCGATTCGCGTCTGGTACAAGGGCGAGGAGGCGCAAAGCCCCATTCTGCGCGGCGTGGATCAATACTTCGGCGACGCCACAGGAATTTTGGTGGATCGAGGTCGTATGATCAGCGCCAGCGACTCCACGCACCGACGCAACGTCACAGTCCTCGGACGAATCATCGCCGACGGCCTGTTCGGCATTGAAGACCCGCTAGGCAAAATGATTCACATTGACGGAGAAAGTTATGAAGTGATCGGGTTGATCGAAGAGCGCGAAGCTCTGTTCGGCGGTCCCAGCGAAAATCAGATCGTGCTGATTCCATTCGGCACATTCGACAAATACTACCCGGAACGCGAGAAGGAATTTTTGCAGTTCTTTTGCCTGGTCGGTTCCCCAGAAGAGGTCGAGCGCGGAATGGACGAAGTCCGCGAAGCTTTGCGTCGCCATCGCCGTTTGTCAGCGGACGCGCTGGACAACTTCGTCATTTTCACCTCTACACAGATCATTGACATCTGGAATCAGGCTTCGGGCGGAATCTCCGTGCTGATGGTCGGCGTCGCTTCGCTTGGCTTGCTGATCGGCGGAATCGGAGTCATGAACATCATGCTGGTTTCGGTGACCGAGCGAACTTCAGAAATCGGTTTGCGCAAAGCCGTCGGAGCGCGCCGCCGCGATGTGCTCTGGCAATTCCTGCTGGAAGCGATGATGTTGACCGTCCTGGGAGGCGTGGCCGGAGTGCTGATCGGAATCGCCATTGCCTTGCTCATACAGTTCCTCTTGCCTTCATTGAAAGCGAGCATTTCCATCGGAGCCATTTCTGCCGGATTGATCGTCTCAATCAGCGTCGGATTGTTTTTCGGCCTCTGGCCAGCCTATCGCGCTGCGCGACTCGATCCGATTGATGCCTTGCGCTATGAACGTTGAGAACAAAGACTGATCAGACAGGTTTTCAGGTATGTGATGCGCCGCCCGTCACAAGATCGAAACCATCCGCGCGGCATGCAGACTCGCCTTTCAGCAAGAATCCCTCTCGCATCTGGATTTCGTAGCGCAGGTTTCGTTCTGAAAACCAACGCTGGCTTCATCTATTCATCCCACCATCGCAAAAATGCAACTGGAGTGAGAATCTCGAACCGAAAGCGTTTCTTTTGCCTGGTGGGAATGTTGAGCAAGTCGTGGTCGTTGGTAATCAGAAACTGCGCTTGCCCCGCTGCCGCTGTGGCCAGCAGCACATCATCGTCAGGGTCGCGGCTGATGGCATGGCGAGCGCCGAGATTGATGTGTGTCACGGTTCCGCGTATTTGCAACCGTTCGCGGAATTGGTTCACGCGTTTTTCAGCAATGGGCAACCGAGTCAGGATTTCCAGGTATTCGGCAATCAATTCGTCCGAAACAATGAGTTGCAATTTGCGCTGTCTGAACCATAAAGCAAAAATTTTGGCGCTGGCAGAAAACGATTGGCGACTGAGGAAGAAGCTGACAATGACATTGGTGTCGAGCACAACGGGCAATCGGTGTTTACGAAGCGGCATTTTGGTCAGCCCGCTGCCTCTTTTCCCGTCTATATTGGTTCACCAACTCCACTGCGTCATCTTCCTTGTAGCCGCTTTTTTGCGCGTCTCGCCGCATTTCACGAAAGAGCTTTTCGTCTTCCCAGATTTCCAACTGCTCACGCATTAAATCCGTAATCAGTTTGACGGGATTGCGCCGCCGCCGTTTCGCCTGCCGCTGAAATTCTTCCCAGATGGTTTGATCGAATAGGGTTTCGTTTTTCATAGCGCGGTCATTTTACTGAAATTACGGAATGATTGCCCACCAAACTTTATTGTTTGGCGGCTTGATATTCGCGCTCAAACTCTCCGGCAAACAGGTTTACTTGCCGCGTCATTTCTTCTTTGTTCCAGCCGAGTTCAGCGGCCATCAGTTCGGCGGCAATCCGCGCACAGCCCAACGAAGCTTCGCCGGCCAACATCGCTAAACGAGTCCGACGTGTCAGCGCGTCGGTCAAACTGACGGCCAGTTCGTGGCGTGCGGCGTAAACAACTTCGGCTTTGACCATTGGTAAATCAGCGACAAGGCGTTCGCGCAATCGTTCATCGTCCAGCATCAACCGAATCAGCGCATCGAAATTCGATCCGTAGCTGAACGCCAGATGTCGCGTCACATCCATCGGCAGGTTGTAATGGCTGGCAAGTTGTTTCGCGGTTTGATCCAGTTCGACCCGGCTCATTTCGCCGCCACTGATGGGAACGTCTCTGGTCGTTCGGGTGTCGGCAGATTTGCCCAGCCGTTTCAAGACCAGATCAATGCCGTGTTCGGCCATCGCGCGGTAGGTCGTCAGCTTGCCGCCGCCGATGGAAATCAATCCGTCGGCGGTTTCGATCATTTCTTCTTTGCGCGATACCTTGGTCGTGTCTTTGGCATTGGCGTCGGAAATCAGCGGTCGCAACCCCGCCCACGCCGAAATCACGTCTGAAGTGTCCAGATTGGCTTCGGGAAAATACGAATTGATGGCGTTCAGAATTTCCGCAACTTCGTCGGGTTCGGCCTGAGGGAAATCTTTGCCGCCGGAATAATCGGTGTCGGTGGTGCCGATGTTGACGCGGCCTTCCCACGGCACGACGAAATAAAACCGGTGTCCGGTCAGCGAAGGAATCAACCAGGCGGCATCCACGCGCAATCGGTCGGCGGCGATGGTCAGGTGAATGCCTTTGGCCGGGCGCAGCTTTTTCTTCAAGCCTTCGGCGGAGTTGCCGTCCAGCCGAATCATGTCTTCCATCCAAACGCCTGTGGCATTGATTGTCACGCGAGCGCGAAGCTCTATTCGCTCGCCGCTCAATTCGTTCAGCAATCGCGCGCCTGTAATTTTGCCTTCGGCGTCGCGCAGGTAATGTTCGACTTTGGCGTAATTGGCAATGGATGCGCCGTGTTGGTGAGCGGCTTTGATGATTTCGATGACCAGCCGCGAATCGTTGGTCAGCGCGTCGTAATACAAAAACGCGCCTTTCAAGCCTCGCGGGTCGAGTTGCGGCGCAAGCTTCAAGGCTTCTTCGCGGCTCAGCCGCCGATGTTTGGCGAAATTCTGTCGTCCGGCCAGCAAATCGTACAGGAACAACCCGGCTCGCATTATCAGCGGACGGTCGTAATTGCGACGCCGGTCGGCATAGATGGGAATGACAAAGGGAAAGGCTTCGGCTTGATGCGGTGCGATGCGCGTCAGCACCGAACGTTCCAGCAAGGCTTCGCGCACCAAGGCAACGTCGAACTGTTCCAGATACCGCAATCCGCCATGGATCAGTTTGGTCGAACGGCTGGAAGTCCCTGCGGCAAAGTCGCGTTTTTCGACCAGCGCGGTTTTCAATCCGCGCGCGGCGGCGTCCAGCGCCAGGCCTGCGCCGGTGATGCCTCCGCCGATAATCAACACGTCGAATACTTCGCGCTGAAAACGCTCCAGCGAATTCAGCCGCGAACGCCAGGAAAACTCAGTCATAAATGCAACAGGATTTTGCGAGAATCGAGCTTCGCCTTTCGGCCAAAGCCGCGCGTAGCATAGTCGTTGGCCAATTCCTTGTCACTCGCATTGCTTGATTTTATTGGCTTGCTCAGGTACTACATTGGCCATCGTGATGGTTGCGAAGCCGCGCTGAGCCGCTTCGTTTACGTCAGCCGCGAAAAATCGTTCAGAACAATCAATCATGAAATCAGGTGTCGTCCCTTCAAGGAATGTTATGAAAACACGTATTTCGTTTGCTCGCTCCGTCGTCATTTTGCTTTGCCTGTGTGTGGCCTCTCCGCTGGAAACACTGGCTGCGGTTCTGATTTTTGAACCGGTTGAATCGGCGCCAACGACAACCACCGTCCAGCGCCGCAAAAAAGCGACGCCCAAAAAACGAACCACACGTCGCCGCACAACACGCCGCGCACGTTCGCGCGCCGCCACTCCGCCGAAAACCAGTTTCGACAAGGTCATGGCTGCCAACAGCGCCGTGTTGACCGAAGCGACCGACGCCGAACAGGCAGGGCAGAAAATCGAAGAAGGCGCTCTGCGCGCGCACGTCAAATTCCTGGCGGACGATTTGTTGGAAGGTCGCGGCCCCGGCGCTCGCGGAGGTTTGTTGGCGGCGAAATACATTGCGGCGCAATTCGAAGCGTTAGGTTTGGAACCTGCCGCCGATCACAGCTATTTCCAACTGGTGCAGATGATCGGTTCGCGCCCGGATTCGATGAACAAATTGACGATCAAAACCGGAGCCAATTCGATGGACTTCAAATCCGGTGATGAGTTCGTCGCCGGTTCCGACGTGGAGCAAACCGAAGTTGCTGTGAGCGGCGACATAGTCTTTGTCGGATACGGCGTTCACGCGCCCGAAGCCAACTGGGACGATTACAAAGGCGTGGACGTGCGCGGCAAAGTCCTGTTGATGATGGTCAACGATCCTCCAGCGACGGCGACGGAGCCGAATCTGTTCGGCGGCAAGGCGCTGACCTATTACGGTCGCTGGACATACAAATACGAAGAAGCCGCCCGGCGCGGAGCCGCCGGAGCGATTCTGATTCACACCAATGAATCCGCCGGTTATGGCTGGAACGTGATTCGCAATTCGTGGGGAGCCGAACGATTCGGTTTGTTGCCCGACGCCAATACGCCCGCGCTCAAAATGAAAGCGTGGGTGACGGATGAAGTCGCCAAAAAGATCACGCAATCCGGCGGACTCAATCTGGATCAACTGCGCCAGCAGGCAGCTTCGCGCAGCTTCAAACCCGTGACATTGAACGCCAAAGTGGACACGATGTTGAGAATGCAGGTGCAGCGGCTGACTTCGCCCAACGTCGTAGGTATTTTTCGCGGCAACGATCCAACGCTGAAAAACGAATTCGTCGTGTACTCAGCGCATTGGGATCATCTGGGCATTCGCCCCGATCAGCCGGGCGACAACATTTACAACGGAGCCGTGGACAACGCCACCGGCATTGCCGGAATTCTGGCGATTGCCAAAGCCTGCGCCGCGCTGACCATCAAACCCAAACGTTCAATCCTGTTCATTGCCACCACCGCCGAAGAACAGGGTCTGCTCGGAGCAGAATTCTATTCTCGCAATCCGCTGGTTCCGCTGAAAGACACGGTCGCCAATATCAACATTGATTCGATGAACGTCTTGGGACAAACCACAGACATCACTCCGCTGGGCGCGGATCGTTCGACGCTCGGCAAATTCATCGAAGAAGTCGCCAAGGAAAACAACGTCACCGTTTCGCCCGATGCTCGCCCCGAACAAGGTTCGTTTTACCGTTCAGACCATTTCCCGTTCGCCAAAGCCGGAGTTCCGGCGGTCAGTTTCAACTCCGGATCGAAATTCGTAGGCCACAGCGAAAGTTGGGCCGCAGAACAATTCGCCGATTACAACCAGCACCGCTATCACCAACCGGCAGACGAATACAGCGCGAATTGGGATTTCACAGGCATGGTTCAACAAACGAAGCTGGCTTTTTTGATCGGGTTGCGTGTGGCGAACGCGACAGAAACTCCGCAGTGGAACAAAGGCGACGAGTTTGAACGAGCGCGGCTGAAATCGCTCGGCAAGCTTCAATAAAGCGGGAAGAAACAACGGAACAAGCAGAAATAACGGAAGAAACGGAGTTGGCTCAATCTCAAGCCAGTTTCCGTCTTTTTCCGTTATTTTCGTTTGTGCCGTCGTTTCAACCAGACGATCAAGCTCCAGCGTTCGAATTTGGAGCAATCAGGAACGGCGCGAAAATCACTCTGACCTTGACCGAATTTCCGCGAAAGTTTTTTGAAACCGTTGGTTTGTGGCTTTGGATGATTCGGCTACAATGCGCGCCAGTTACCGAAACAGCTCTGATGCTGCGCGGCAGAGTCCCTTTAACAAACTTCATTGGATTGAATAACGGCGATGCCTAAAGAGGTAAGGTTTGTTTACGAGTTTGGCCCGTTTCGCCTGGACCCGGCGGAACGTATGCTGCTTCGCAGCGAACAGGTTCTGTCGCTCACCCCGAAAGCGCTGGACACGCTGATTGTCCTGGTCGAACACAGCCGCCACATCGTCACCAAAGAAGAATTGATGAACAGCGTCTGGCCGGATATTTACGTCGAAGAGACGAATCTGGCGCAGCATATTTCCATGCTTCGCAAAGCGCTGGGCGAACGCGAAGACGGCGGCCAATACATCGAAACCGTTCCCAAACGCGGGTATCGGTTCGTCGTTTCGGTCAAAAAGATCAAGCTGTTGCCCACCGAAGCCGGTTTCGCCACCAGCGTGCATTCCGATGACAGCGTCGAACGCGAACGATTGAATCAAACCAACGGCGGTACGCCAGCGCCTGCACGGGCTTCGTCGCCTTCTCAACCCAGGACTGAACGCAGCGACATCAAACCCGGCTTGAAATTTGGCCGCTACGAAATTCTGTCGCTGATCGGAGCAGGCGGAATGGGCGAAGTTTATCTGGCGCGCGACACGCAACTGGAACGCAATGTCGCGCTGAAACTGCTGTCCGAACGATATACCGAAAACACAGACTGGTTGCGCCGCTTCATGCGCGAAGCCAAAGCGGCCAGCGCGCTCAATCATCCGAACATCATCACCATTCACGAAGTCGGCGAAGTCGGCGGCATTCATTACATCGCCACCGAATACATCGAAGGCAAAACCTTGCGCCATCAACTGGCGGGCGGACGATTGCAAGCGCCGCGCGCGCTGAATGTCGCCACACAACTGGCCAGCGCTTTGGCTGCCGCTCACACCGCCGGAATCGTTCACCGCGACGTCAAACCCGAAAACATCATGTTACGACCGGACGGTTACGTGAAACTGCTGGATTTCGGATTGGCCAAACCAACCAGTTCGGCGACGCAACAAGCCGAATCCGTCAGTTTGCCGCACCTCAACACCGATCCGGGCATCGTCATGGGAACTGTCAATTATATGTCGCCGGAACAGGCGCGCGGTTATTCGGTTGACACGCGCAGCGACGTGTTCAGCCTGGGCGTCGTGCTGTACGAAATGCTCTGCGGACGCGCGCCGTTTGACGGCGCCACCAGCAGCGACGTGCTGGTGGCCATTCTCGACCGCGAAGCCCCGCGTATGTCGGCCAACCTGAATTTGCCCGCGGAACTGGAACGCATTGTCGGCAAAGCGCTGCGCAAAGACCGCGACGAACGTTACCAGACGATCAAGGACTTTCATCTGGACTTGAAAAGTTTGCAGCAGGATTTGGAAATTCGTTCGCGGATGGGCGATTCGTGGCCGAACGAAACCATCAAAGAGAAAAAATCCGATCCGGTCGCCGCGTCCGCTCATACCGAAATCGTCGGCGTGACCACAGCCGGCAGCCGAAAACACATCACAGCCAGCGAACCCGATTTCGACATTCCAGAAGTCCATTACGCCCGTAGCGGCGAAATAAACATAGCCTATCAAGTTCTCGGCGACGCTCCACTGGACCTGGTGTTCGTGATGGGTTGGATTTCGCACCTGGAATACTTTTGGACGGAGCCTTCGTTCGCGCGATTTTTGCGGCGACTGGCGTCTTTCGCTCGCGTGATTTTATTCGACAAACGCGGCACGGGTTTATCCGACCGCGTTCCGCTGGATCAACTGCCTACGCTGGAACAGCGCATGGACGACGTGCGCGCCGTCATGGAAGCAGTCGGTTCTGAACGCGCAGTGTTGTGTGGAGTTTCGGAAGGCGGCCCGATGTGCAGTTTGTTCGCGGCGACTTACCCGGAAAAAACCATAGCGCTGGTCATGATCGGCAGCTACGCGCGCCGGTTGAAAGGCGAAGGTTATCCCTGGGGGCCGACCAAAACCGAACGCGACGAATTTCTGGAAGAAATTCGTCGCCATTGGGGCGGTCCGGTCGGATTGGAGGAACGCGCCCCCAGCAAAATCAACGACCAGGCATTTCGCGATTGGTGGGCGGCGTATCTGCGGCGCGGAGCCAGTCCGGGCGCGGCGCTGGCGCTGACCAGAATGAACACTGAAATTGACATTCGCCATGTGCTGCCGACTGTGCGCGTACCGACGCTGGTGGTTCATCGCAGCGGCGATGAATGTCTGAAAGTCGAAGAAGGCCGGTATCTGGCCGAAAACATTCCCGGAGCGAAGTTCGTCGAATTGCCCGGCCTCGATCATCTGCCGTTTGTAGGCGATCAGGAAGCGATACTCGATGAAATAGAAGAGTTCCTGACCGGAGTGCGACATTCGACGGAAATTGATCGTGTGCTGGCAACCGTGCTGGTCGCTCGCGTCGCCGAAACTCAGGCCGCCAATCCGCAATGGCAGGACGCGCTGGCGCGGCATCATTCTTTCGTCCTCAAGGAAATCGAAATGTTCAAAGGCCGCACGGTGGAAATCGCGGAAGAATTCATGCTGGCGACTTTCGACGGCCCCGCCCGGGCCATTCGCGCCGCCGTAGCCATTCGCGCTTCGGCGATGCGATTGGGCATCAAACTGCAAATCGGATTGCACACCGGCGAATGCGACATGCTCAACGACAAGGTCGGCGGCCTGGCCGTTGAAATCGCCAAACAGGTCGCCGCGCAATCCAACATCGGCGACGTGCTGGTTTCCAGCACCGTCAAAGACCTGGTTGCCGGTTCAGGAATTCAATTCGCTGAGCGCGGCGCAAAAATGCTGCAAGACAATCTGGGCGAATGGCGATTGTTCGCCGTCGAACGCGGCGCTTGAAAGAAAAGAAATGCCAACCACAAAAAGCACAAAAGACACAAAACTTGCCGCAACTTTTCTTGTGGTGAGTGTGGTCGTCGTCCTGCTCGTAAAGACCGCGACAATGCTGGCTCAATGTGCGATGTGCAAAACGAACATCGCCGGAGCCGAAAATTCTGCCGAAGTTTCCAGCGCGATCAATACGGGCGTGCTGGTCTTGTTGATTCCGACGCTGGCCATCATCGGCGGCGTCGTTCGTTTGATTTTCAAATATCGTCGTTAACCTTGTTTGTTCGACAAGCTGCCAGCTTGTCGAGGTCTCCGAAGAAATATCAATCATCAATCAAACAAGTAACCGTCAAGCTGGCAGCTTGACGGACAATTCTTATGTCTATTTCCGATCTTCCGACTCTCAACGCAATTCTGAACAGCATCAGCGCCATTCTGTTGACGATTGGCTATGTGTTCATCAAACAGAAAAACCGAAACGCTCACCGTGTATGCATGGTCAGCGCATTCGCCACTTCGACGTTGTTTCTGATTTCTTATCTGGTCTATCACTTCAACGTCGGCTCCGTGAAGTTTCAGGGGCAGGGCGCGATCCGCACGGTGTACTTTGCCATTTTGCTGACTCACACGGTGTTGGCGACGGCGATTGTGCCGATGATTTTCGTGACCTTCGCTCGTGCGTTGAAAGGCAATTTCAGCCAGCATCGCAAAATCGCTCGCTGGACGTTGCCGCTGTGGCTGTATGTTTCGGTGACGGGTGTCGTGGTGTATCTGATGCTGTATCACCTTTATCCCACCAGATAATCAATCGGTGCGGACAAGCGGAACGATCTGGTTGCGGACTCGTTCGATCAATTCTTCGATGTTGGCTTCGTTGTATCCGGCGGTGCTGACCGGCGGCAGAATTTCCAGATACACATCGCCGGGCGTGACAATCTGGCTGCCTTTTCGCCAAACCAGTCGCGTGTCGTTGATCACCACCGGCACGACGGGAACTCCAGCTTCCAGAGCCATGAAAAACACGCCTTTTTTGAATTCCTTGACGCGCCCGTCTTCTGATCGCGTTCCTTCGGGAAAAGCCATCAGACTGTAACCTTTTCGCAATTCCGCCGCTCCGCGCCGCGTGCTTTCAATTGCGCTTTCGCGGTTGCGACGATCAATCGGCACGACGTGCGCCAACGGAAAGCCCTGTTTGATGATCGGGAATTTCGTCAGCTCTTTTTTGGCAATCGCTCCGGTAATCGGCCCCAGGTAAGCGAACAGCATCGGCGGGTCAACATTGCTCTGATGATTGGCGGCAAAAACGTAGGCTTGGCCAGGCGTCAGATGTTCTCTGCCTGTCACGTGAACGCGCGCGCCGAACGACCGAATCCAGACCTTGCAGCCGAATCTGGCGAACGGATGCACGAAATCTTCCACGCCGAAAAGTTTCTTCAGCACATATCCCACGACAATCGCGGGAATTCCAATCACCAGCAGCAGCACGACGACGACAAAGAGTGTCCAATAGAAACGAAGCATTGGGTGAAGAAACCAAAAGGCAAATACCAAAAGTCAAAAATGAGTTCATCCTTTTTGCCTTTTGATATTTGCCTTTTGATATTTGCCTTTCAGATGATCGTGCCGTCCGTAATCGTCGCGCCTTTGGGAATGATGACGATTCCGTCGCGGATGTAGTAATTGTCGCCATCGTGTTCCTGCAATCCGGCGTCGTTCAAAATGCGGACGTTCGATCCGATGCGGACGTTTTTATCAATGATGGCGTTGCGAATGATGGTGTTTTCACCGATGCCCACCCAGGGCAATCCATCCTTGCGATCTTTGGCCAGTTCGGCCAGGGTTTGGTAATAGTCCGCGCCCATCATCAAGGTGTTTTCCATCACCGAACCGCCTTCGACGCGCGACCGCACCCCAAGCACCGACCGACTGATCGAAACCGAATTCAAAATGCAGCCTTCGGGAATCAGCGAATTGGTGATGGAACATGAGCCTTGCACCTTGGTGCTGGGCAAAAAACGCGGACGCGTGAAAATCGGCGCGTCGGCATCAAATAAATTAAACTTCGGCACGATCGAAGCCATGTCCAGATTGGCGTTGTAAAACGACCGAATGGTTCCAATGTCTTCCCAATATCCGCTGAACAAGTACCCTTGCACGTTGTATTTGCCAATGGCTGCTGGAATGATTTCGCCGCCGAAATCCGTAAAGGCTGTTCCTTTCAACATCTCGCGCAGCGCCGAATACTTGAAAATATACACGCCCATCGAAGCGATGAACGGACGCTGTTCGGCTTCTTCCTTGCTCAATCCCAGTGTGGACGTGTCCACGCGCATGCCTTCCAGTTGATCGGCGGGAGGTTTTTCGCGGAATTCGATGATCTTGCCCGATTCGTCGGTTTTCAGCAGCCCGAAACCGGACGCCCGCGAATAATCGGTGGGGATGACGGAAATCGTCACGTCGGCATTCGTGGCACGGTGATGCGCCAGAAACTTGCTGTAATCCATCTGGTACAAATGATCGCCCGAGAGGATCAACACATCGCTCGGTTCGAAATCTTCGATGTGCATCAACACTTGCCGAACGGCGTCGGCGGTTCCCTGAAACCAGTTTTTGTTTTCCGGCGTTTGTTCGGCGGCCAGAATTTCGACGAATCCATCGGAAAAACGGCTGAAACGATAGGTCCGCGCAATGTGCCGGTTGAGCGAGGCCGAATTGAATTGCGTCAGCACGTAAATGTAATGAATCCCGGAGTTGATGCAGTTGGATACGGTGATGTCTATCAAACGGTATTTGCCGCCCAACGGAACCGCCGGCTTCGAACGTTGTTGAGTCAAAGGAAACAGGCGTGAGCCTGCGCCGCCGCCCAGAATGATGGAAAGGACTTGTTTGCCCATCGGGACACCTCAGGTTTTGAAAATGCTGAATTCGGAATGATGAATGCTGAACGGAAAGCAAGAAGACCAACGGAAATATCCGCCTGAAATTCATCCTTCATCATTCCGAATTCAGCATTCTGAGGTTGCTTGGCTCATCTGACTGACTAAGCTAAGCTTGAACGCGGTTGAGCATAAGTAAGCAAAAAAAGTTTTACAAGAGTAGGAAGACATTGACCACCCAATCCGCAATCCACAATCCACAATCCGCAATCGTCGCATTGGAATCCACCGTCATCGCGCATGGACTGCCGTCGCCGCACAATCTGGAAACCGCGCGCGCCTGCGAATCCGCCGTCCGCGAATCGGGCGCCTCGCCCGCAACCATAGGCATCATCGCGGGCGAACCGATCATCGGCTTGAGTCAATCTCAAGTGCAGGAAATCGCCCGTCGCACGGATGTCGCCAAAGTGAACCTGGCCAATTTGGGTGCAATCATCGCGCAACGCCGTTGGGGAGCAACGACTGTTGCGTCGAGTTTGTATTTTGCCGCGCAAGCGGGAATTCAAGTGTTTGCCACGGGCGGCATTGGCGGCGTTCATCGCGGAGCCAGTGATAGTTTCGACATTTCGGCGGATTTGACGGCACTGGCTCGATTCCCGGTCGTCACCGTGTGTGCCGGAGCCAAAGCGATTCTGGATTTGCCAAAAACTCTGGAAGCGCTGGAAACTCTGGGCGTGCCTGTGGTCGGCTATCAAACCGATGAACTGCCAGCGTTCTATTCGCGGTCGAGCGGATTGAAACTCGACCTTCGCGCCGATTCGCCCGAAGAAGTAGCAGCCATTGCCACCACTCATTGGCAGTTGGGCTTTACGACTTCGGTGCTGGTCGTCGCGCCAGTTCCTGTTGCCGACGAAGTTTCCGCTGACGAACTTCGGGACGAAATCGAATCCGCGCTGATCGCCGCTGCTGAACAAAACATCACCGGCAAAGCCGTCACGCCGTTTCTGCTCTCGCGCATCGCCGCCAAAACAGAAGGCCGTGCATTGCGCGCAAACATCGCTTTGCTGAAAAACAACGCGCGCATCGCCGGAAAAATTGCCTGCGCATTGTCCGGCAAGCTGCCAGCTTGCCGTTGATTTTCTGATGATTGACGACAACGACAATCTGGCAGATTGTCGAACATTCACCTGAGAACAATCATGAACCTGAACGACATTCGCCAATTGTTTGATTACACCGAATACGCAAACCATCTGGTCTTGGACGCTGCCGAACAACTGACAGACGAACAGCTTCGCCAGGACGTGAAAATCAGCATGCGTTCGATCTTCGGAACGCTGGTTCACATGGCTGCTGCCGAATGGATTTGGCTGGAACGCTGGCAAGGCAATTCGCCCGCCGGGTTGTGGAAAGAAGACGCTTTCCCGGATTTGAAAGCTCTGCGAGCCGAGTGGCAAACTATCGAAACCAAACGCAAAGCCTTTCTCGATGGTTTGACGATGGATGCGCTGCACGCTGATCTGCATTACAGAAACGCCAAAGGCGAACCGCACACTTTGCCGTTGGTCGCGCAGATGCAGCACGTCGTCAATCACGCCACGCTGCATCGCGGCCAGGTCGTCGGAATGATTCGCCAACTCGGCATTGCTCCGCCAGCGGTGGATTTGCTGTTTTACCTTTTGGCCAGGAAAAAATAACTAAACGTCGCCTTGAAGATCACTGCCATCGCCTACAACACATTTCGCGAATCGGTGCGCGACCGCGTGCTTTACAACCTTGTGTTGTTTGTCGCGTTGATTGTCGCGGCGGCTTCGGTCATTGGCCGCATCGCCGTCGGCCAGGATGCCAAAATCATCGTGGACGTGGGCTTGTCGGCGACTTCCGTTTTTGGCTTGTTGATCGCCATTTTCATCGGCATCGGGCTGGTGTCGAAAGAAATCGAAAAACGAACCGTCGCCGTCATTCTGTCCAAACCCGTTCGCCGGTCGCAATTTATTTTGGGGAAATACTTCGGCCTGTGTTTAACCTTGTTGGTCAATACGACGGCGATGGCGGCGGCGGTGACGCTGGCGCTGATTTTTGCCAAAGGCGGATTCGATACCGTTCAGTTGGTGGTTTGGCCGGCGGCGTATTTGATCTTTTTGGAATTGGCGGTGATGACCGCCGTCGCGTTGTTGTTTTCGTGCTTTTCGACTCCGGCGTTGTCGGCGTTGTTCACGTTGCTGATTTTCTTGATTGGTCGTTGGAGTCCCGACCTGAAACTGTTGGCCGAAACCGCCGATTCCGCCGCCGGGCGAACGGTCAGCCGCGCGCTGTATCATCTGCTGCCCAATCTGGCCAGTTTCAATTTCATCAACGAAGCCGCTTACGGCGAATCGGTTCCGGCGCGATTGCTGGCGGGAAATACTGTGTACGCGGTTTGTTACGTTGCAACGTTGTTGGCGGCGGCAGTGCTGATTTTCGAGCGGAGAAACTTCAAGTGAAAATCAAAAATCAAAAGGCAAATATCAAAAGTCAAAAATCAGAAGGCAAAAGTTCCGCCTTTTTGCCTTTTGCCTTTTGCCTTTTGCCTTTTGATTTATCGAGATGGATTTTCGCGCTGGTAATCGCCTTGTCGCTCAGCGTGACAGCGCAAAACTGGCTGGACGCGCAAAACCGTTTGCCGCTGATTCCGGAAGACACTTTGTACGTCCGGTCGAGCGAAATTCTGAAACGCTCCAGCCTGGGCTTCACCGGGCTGATGGCTGACGCGTACTGGATCAACACCACTTTGTATTTCGGCGAAAAGTTTCAGCAGCAACGTTTAACTGGCGAACAGTTTGATGTTCGCCGTTTGGAATTGCTGAAGCCTATGTTGGAACTGGTGACGGAACTCGATCCGCGCCACGTGGCGGCGTATCGCTTCGGCGGATTCTTTTTGCAGTACGACAATCCGGCGGAAGCGATCAACTTCATTCAACGCGGCATTCGCAACAATCCGAACGAGTGGCGGCTGTATCAGGATTTGGGTTTTACGCTGTGGCGAATGGGCAGATTCCGCGATGCCGCTGGCGCTTATCTGCGCGGCAGCCAAGCGCCGGGCGCTCCGGCGTGGTTGCAACCGATGGCGGCAACCGTGCTGGCCAAAGGCGGTGACCGCGAAACCGCCCGGCAAATGTTTCAGCGCCTTTACGAAGAAAGCAGCGACGGTTTTGTCCGTCAGGTCTGCGAAGAACAATTGCTGCTACTTCAACAGCAATAAAAAAACAGATAACGGAACAAACGGAAATAACGGAATTGACGGAGTTCCCAAATTCTCCTTTTCCGTTTTTTTCAGTTATTTCCGTCTGTTCCGTTGTTTCCAATTCCTCATTGAGTCGAATGCTTGCTATCGAAACACACAACCTGACCCACGACTTTTTGACCGGTTTCTGGCGCAAACGAACGGTGCGCGCGCTGGACGGGCTGAGTTTGTCGGTCGCATCGGGCGAAGTGTTCGGATTGCTCGGCCCCAACGGCGCAGGCAAAACCACAACTTTCAAAATCTTGATGGGGTTGATTCGCCCGACTGGCGGCGAAGCGCTCATTCTCGACGAGCCGGTGCAAAACGTGACGATGCGCCGCCGAATCGGATATTTGCCCGAACAACCATACTTTTACGATTACCTGACGGCGCGCGAATTTCTGCTTTATTGTGGCGCGTTGTGCGATTTGCCGAAATCCACTGCCCGCCAGCGCACTGACGAACTGTTGCATCAGGTCGGCCTTGCGGATTCCGCCGACAAACAGCTTCGCAAATTTTCCAAAGGAATGTTGCAGCGCGTCGGTCTGGCTCAGGCGTTGATCCACAATCCCGAAGTGCTGTTTCTGGATGAACCGATGTCTGGACTTGACCCGCTCGGTCGCCGCGAAGTCCGCGATTTGATCGTCGGCCTGCGCGCTCAAGGCAAAACAGTCTTCTTTTCGTCGCACATCCTGACCGACGTCGAAGCCATGTGCGACCGCGTTGCCATTCTGAACAAAGGCCGTCTGATCGAATCCGGCAAGCTGTCGGAAATCCTGAAAACCCGCGGCAATCAATTGGAAGTCGTTATTACCGGCGTCACTGAGCAAGCGCTGACGGAATTAAAAAGCTTTGCCGCAAAAGTAACCCCTACGCCGAAAGGCGCGCGCGTGTGGCTCGAAGATGACCATGCGATTGGCCGCTTGATGGAACTGACGCATCAGGCGGGTGGACGGCTGGTGTCCATCACTCCCGCACAGGAATCGCTGGAAGATTTGTTCGTGCGGGAAGTAAAAGGAAGCTGATTGTTAGCGGAATTATCTTGGTTTCCACACCTTCAAGTGAGCAACCGAGTCAAGTCATCGTCGTTGGTCGCAATGTCCGTCAGCCGCAATTTTTCCATCACAGCAACGGTCAGAGCGTCATTGGTCAAAAGCTGATGTTGAATGGAAATGTCTGCCGCTCTTTCCAAGAGGTCAAGAGTGACAAATTCAACGTGAATGTTGATTCGGCGAAACAGATTAACGACTTTTTTGTGCTCGGAGAGCGTGGAAACCAAACGCCTCTGCTTTTGCAGACGATGAGCCAGCCCCTGACGACTTAAAGAATGCTGTTGAACAGCATCAGCCAGCATTACTTTGTGCGTGGCCTCTGCGATCACTGCCGATGAAGATGAAGCCACCAACTCACCACGCGCAATTCGCCTGAAGAAATCAACGCAATCAACAGTTAAATTAGGAGTGGTCACCAAGCTGTAGTAAATGATGTTGGCGTCAACAAAGCAAGCAGTGTTATTTGGAATGTCACGTAACATTTATCAGGCTTCCAACAAACTGAATTCAGGATTTTCGGCAATCTCACGGGCGATCAGCGGATCAATCTGGATTGGATTCGCAAACAATTGGTCCAACGTGCTCAGAGTTTCTAGTTTCAGCAGTACCTTGTCTTTGTCCTTCAACTCGTTCAGCGGTCGAACGGGTTTGAGAACCCCAGCTTCATAAATTGCTTCAACTGCAATGGTCATTTCGTCACCTCCGCGAGCATTCTATTGAGCAAGCGACTCTGCGTCTAGCCGCATATTCGCCAAAGCTCGCCGCCAACGGATATAATCCCGCCTCGTTTCTCGAAGTCCAAAACATTATCAATGACCAAATGCTGAAAAAGTTTTTCGCACTTCTTTTACTATGTTGCGCGTTCCAGCAGATGGCGGCTGGCCAATCGTCGGAACTCGATCCACTGATTGACCGCTTGCAGGCGAAATACAACAAACTGTCTTCGCTGTCGGCGGATTTCACTCAGATTCACACCGGTGGCCAATCGCGTCGCGAAAGCGGGCGCGTGCTGCTGAAAAAACCCGGCAAGATGCGTTGGGATTACACGTCGCCCGAAACCAAACTGTTCATCTCCGACGGCAAAACTTTGTACGAATATGTTCCGGCGGAAAAGTACGCTTCCAAAAGTTCGATCAAGGATTCCGGCGATATGCGCGCGCCGTTCGCTTTTTTGCTGGGACGAGGCAATTTGCGCCGCGATTTCAAAACCATCGAATTTGCCAAAGAAGCTCCGGCGCGTGCGGGCAACAAAGTTTTGCGAATGATTCCCAAACGAGCAGCGGATTTCCGCGAATTGCTGGTCGAAGTCGAACCGACGAGTTTGCAAATTGCGCGGCTGACCTTGATCGAAAGCGGTGGAGCGCGGTCGGATTTTCTTTTCTCGAACGTGCAGGAAAATCCGGCGGTCAGCCCCGCGCAATTCATCTTCAAAGCTCCGCCGGGCGTCGAAGTAAAAAACAATGACTGACTTTTGCAGATAAACTACCAACTACTCTTTGAATGACCAAACTTCATATTTTTTCCGATTTTGACGGCACGATCAGCCAGAAAGACACTTTGGTGTTTCTGGCCACGAATCTGGGCGGAGGCGCAGAGATGGTGCAAACCATAGGGCGATTGATCCGCGAAGGCAGCATCACGTTGAGCGAAGGCATAGCTGCTGAAATGCGCAGCATTCGCCGTCCGTTTGCCGACGCCGAAGCGCTGTTACGCGAACAGGTGCAAATTGATCCCGCTTTCCCAGCATTTGCCGCGTGGTGCGAAACCAAAGCGATTCCGCTGACGATTTTGAGCGCGGGATTTCATCAATTGATTGATCTGTTCATTCGCCGCGAAGAATTTCCGCATCTGGAAATTCTGGCCAACACTTTGAAACCCGACGCAGAAAAAGGCTGGCAATGCGTCTTCCGCGACAAAAGCGGTTGGGGACACGACAAATCGCTGGCAATCAAAGCGGCGAAAAAACGTGGCGAGCAGACGGTCTTCATTGGCGACGGACTTTCCGATCGTGGAGCCGCCGAAGCCGCCGACGAAGTCTTTGCCAAACATTCGCTGGTTGACCATTGCCGAAAAACCGGCATCCCGTTTCACGAATACCAAACCTTTGATGACGTTTTGAAACAATTGCAGGGCAGGTTTTAGAAAATGAGCACGCTGATTCTGAGTCAACAAAGTGAAGAGCATGAGTTGCAACGCCGCCGCGAAGAACTGGCACAACTCGAAACCGAAGTCTCCAACGCCGAAACCCGTTTGGCGGGCGTCAACGCCGGATTGACGACCTTCGAAATTCGTTACCTGAGCGTGGTCGGTGACCGATACGACGAACTGGCAAAAATCGAAAAAGAAATTGCCAAGCTGCAAGGCCTGGAATTTGACGAAGATTATGATGGCGATTCACTGGCCGATGATGAAGTCGGTTGCGGCCAGAATCGTATGCACAGCGACAAACTGAAAAAGTTGTACAAGGAAGTCGCGCGCAAATTTCACCCTGACCTGACTTCGTGTCCGCAGGAACGCCAGCATCGCCATCAACTGATGGTCGAGGTCAATCGCGCGTACGAATCCGGCGCTGAAGACCGGTTGCAGGAATTGTTGGAAGCCGGTGCCAGCTTGGAAGCCGTCGAAACCAACGGCGCGATATCCGCCGAAATGATTTTGCTGCTGCGCAAAATCGCCGAAGCCAAACAGCGACTGGCTGAAATTGAAACCGAAATCACGGACATCACCGCGTCCGAAATTTACAAGCTCAAACGGCGCGTCGAAACCGCTGAAATTCAGGAAGACGATTTGTTTGCCGATCTGGTGTTGCAAGTGGATAGGCAAATCAAAAAGGCGCAAAACCGGTTGTTCCATCTGAAACTGATTCTGGAAGGCGAGGTCGAAGTCGCCGCGTGACGCCGCCCAAATTCCATTACGACAATCGCCGCTTTGCCGGCGTCAGCAACTCCGAAACCGGCGAAGTCAGCTCCGACACCATTTTTCATTACCACCAGCAAGACGACATTGTCTGGGCAACATACACGGGCGGCAGCATTCGCTTTGGCACGTTGGTGGCGACGGTGGATGCTGATGGTTGTTTGGATATGCGTTACCAGCACGTCAACCAACAAGGTGAACTTTGCACCGGAAAATGCCGCTCAACGCCGGAAGTGTTGCCCGATGGACGTTATCGCCTGCACGAATCGTGGCAATGGACGAGCGGTGATGGTTCGTCAGGAAGTTCCATAGTTGAAGAGTTGAAGTAAATGCCGACAATTGCCTATCTGGGTTTAGGTTCGAACCTCTGCGACCGCGAAGCCAATTTGCAGCAAGCGATTACGGCGCTGCTTGCGAGCGGTTTGGAATTGGTGGCGGCCTCTTCTGTTTATGAAACCGATCCGGTGGATTTCCTCGATCAGCCCAAATTTCTGAATCAGGTCATCGCCGTCAACGCTGAACACTTCGATCCGATCTCGCTGCTGAGACTTTGCCTGGAAACCGAAAGCCGACTTGGCCGCGTGCGAACCGTGCCGCGCGGCGCTCGCACACTAGACATTGATTTGCTGTTGTTCGGCGATCACATCATCAGCGCCACACTTGACGGAATCGAACTCACACTGCCTCATCCGAGAATGCATCTGCGCCGTTTCGTACTTCAACCGCTGGCCGAAATCGCGCCGCAAACTCGACATCCGTTGCTGAACCAGACCATTAGCCAGATTCTCAATTCCGTATCTGATTTTTCGCAGGTGAGAATTTACCGGCGATAGCTCAATACCAAAAAAAAACGCGGCCACAATCAATCTCTGACTGTGGCCGTGTTTGACTGAATTCAACTTGTGATTACTTTTTGACGAATTTCAGCGAAGCCGAATTGATGCAATAACGCAACCCTGTCGGTTTAGGCCCGTCGTCAAAAACGTGCCCCAGGTGGGAATCGCAGCGGCGGCAGAGCACTTCAATGCGTTGCATGCCGAAGCTGTTGTCGTTATGCGCGGCGATATGAGCCTTGTCTATCGGCTGCCAGTAACTGGGCCAGCCCGTGCCGGAATCGAATTTGTGTTTGGAACTGAACAGTTCCAAACCACACCCGATACACACGTAAACGCCGTCTTCGTGGTGATCCCAGTATTCGCCGGTGAAAGCGCGCTCGGTTCCTTTCTGGCGAGCGACGTAAAACTGTATCGGCGTTAATTCCTTCTTCCACTCTTCTTCGCTTTTCACGACTTTTTCGATGACTTTCTTCTGCACTTTCTTGTCGTCTTTTTTGGTTTGTTCGATTTTTTGTTTCACTGCCTGCGCGCGGCTGGCCGATTGCACGGACACAAACCAGCCCACCGCTGCGCAAACAATCAAAGCAATGGCGATTTTCGACATGACGTGACTCCTTCAGATGAAATCAGGCCTTTTTGCTGTCGGCCTTGTTCTCTTCCGGCTTTTTCTCCTGGGGTTTGTCTTCGCCCCAACCATTGATGACGATCTTGCCGTTTTCAATCGTCAACGCCAATGAAATGATTTCGCTGGACGTTTTTGTTCCATCCTGATCCGTAAACACAAAGACGAAATCCTGTTTGTAAACATCAGGGTTGCTGCGATCCACGCTCGGAGTAGGGTCTGTGCTGATCAGCTTAAGGTCTTTGCTTTTGCCCAACACACTTTCGGAAAGGGTTTTGGCTTCGGCGGCCAATCGCTGCCGAGCCGTTGTGGACAGCATGGCTTCGGCGTCCGTCCATTTACCTTCGCGCAAAAAACCGTTGAACGTCGAAAAGGCCGTGCCAACCTGTTTCAAATCCTGCAAGGAAACCGGCGGCGGCGGCGGTTCAGGGGCCGGTTTGTTGGTTGCCCAACGATACACGCCCCAGGTTCCAGCCAGAAAACAAATCGCCACGCACCACAAAATCAACAACAGGTATTTATTCCCGCCTGCCTTGCTCTCTTCGAGTTCGGCGCTTATTTCGGTATCTTCAAAAATGGTTCTCATGAATTCATCCCCAGTAAAGAAATTCAGTTTGTCTCTTGCCCAAAAGTAGCTGACCCTCGCTCTGAGTGTCAAACCACGCACCAACCTGACAGCACAGCAGCAACAGGGGCAGAACGGGCAATCTGACGGTGTCTTGCAAGACCAAGCGAAACGGCGAATTGCCGGTTTGCATCTGCCGAATTCGGCGGCTAAGCTTCGCCCTCATTTCTTCACATCGCCATCAAAAGAAGTTCGATTTTATGAGCACGAAAACAACACTTGGCATTTTTGGACTGGGAACAGTGGGAACAGGCGTGGTGGCTTTGCTGCGCGACAATCCGCAATTCGACATTCGGGCGATTTCCGTCCGCGACCGTGGCAAACAACGCGACCTGGATTTTTCGGAATTCGAAATGAACCAGGACCCGTTCAAGCTGGCCGACGATCCTGGCATAGAGATTCTGGTGGAAGTGGCAGGCGGCATTGATCCGGCTTATGAAGTGGTCAAACGCGCCATCACCAACGGCAAACACATCGTCACAGCCAACAAGGAATTGATCGCCAAACACGGGCCGGAACTGTTTGCGCTGGCCAACCAGCACAACGTGACTATCTTTTTTGAAGCCGCCGTCGGCGGAGGCATTCCGCTGATTTCGACCTTGCAACGCGGTTTGCAGGCCAATCGCGTGTCGCGCGTCGCGGGCATCGTCAACGGCACGACGAATTACATCCTGACCAAGATGGAGCGCGAGCAGAAATCTTTTGCCGACGCGCTGGCCGAAGCACAGGCCGCAGGCTTTGCCGAAGCCGATCCTTCGGACGACATCGAAGGCCGCGACGTGGTTTACAAAATCACGATTCTTTCTTCGCTGGCGTTTCAAGCGCCGATTGAAGTCGAAAAAATCTACCGGCAAGGCATCACCGAAATCACCGATCTGGACATCAAGCTGGCGCGCGAATTCGGTTACCGCATCAAGATGATCGGTCTGGCGCAACGCGGAGAAAATCTGGATAACAGCGATGCTCTGGATGTGCGCGTGCATCCGATGTTGGTTCCGTTGACACATCCGCTGGCCGGAGTGGATGGCGTCAACAACGCCATTTTCATCAGCGGCAGCGCCGTAGGCGAAATCATGCTGATGGGGCCGGGCGCGGGGCGTTACCCGACCGCCAGCGCCGTGGTCGGCGATGTCATCAACATCGCCAGCGCCATCAAACTGCCGGATTTCGCCCAATACTTCCAACTGCCGATCAGTTCCAACGTCAGCGAAGTCATGCCGATTGATGAATCGGAAAACGGATATTACATACGTCTGGAAACGCACGATTCGCCGGGAGTCATCGGCCATCTGGGTTCGGCCTTCGGCAATCACGGCGTCAGTCTGCACAGTTTCACGCAACGCGGCGTGACCGAAGACGGCACGGCGACGATTGTTTTGCTGACGCATCGCGTCAAGGAAAAACAGTTGCAAGCCGCGCTGAAAGAAATCACCGCGAATCCGACAACCAAACAAATCGGCGTCGTATTGCGGGTTTTGAGTTAAGGAGAATCTGGAAATGGCCGTGAATGCAATTTATCTGGGAATCAAGGGAGCCGTCATCGCGCTCAACCGCGCTACTGGTGAGGAACTCTGGCGAACGACGCTGAAAGGCGGTGATTTCGTCAATGTCGTGCTCGACGGCAATCAGCTTTATGCCACGACCAAAGGCGAAATTTTTTGCGTGGATACCAAAACCGGCGAACCGCTCTGGCACAACAACTTGAAAGGAATGGGATTGGGGTTAATCTCCATCGCCACACCGAGCGGCAGCCAGGTTGTGACGGCGCAGGAAAAACGCAGGCGCGAAGCTGCCGCAGCCGCCGCTGCCAGTTAAACCACCATGCAAACCGCCCCACACATAGTCATCATCGGAGCCGGATTCGGCGGATTGACCGCCGCACAAGCGCTGCGAAAAGCGCCGGTTCGCATCACCATCGTTGACCGCACGAATCACCATCTGTTCCAGCCGCTGCTGTATCAAGTGGCGATGGCCGGACTTTCTCCTGCCGACATTGCCGCGCCGATTCGTTCGATCCTGAGCAAGCAGAAAAATGTCTCTGTGATGTTGGCCGAAGCCACCGGCGTGGATTTCGCCAATCGAGAAGTTCTGTTGGGCGAACGGCGGCTCGGATACGATTACCTGTTGCTGGCAACAGGTGGGCGCACCAGCTATTTCGGCCACGATGAATGGGAACAGTTCGCGCCGGGTTTGAAGGATTTGGACGACGCCGTCGAAATCCGCCGCCGCGTCTTGATGGCTTTTGAAGCCGCTGAAAAAGAATCCGATCCGCAGCGTCGCAAAGAATTGCTGACCTTTGTCGTGGTCGGCGGCGGCCCAACCGGAGTCGAGTTGGCCGGTTCGATTGCAGAACTGGCGAAATTTGTATTGGCGCGCGATTTCCGAACGATTCATCCCGAAGCCGCTGAAATTTTATTGCTCGAAGGCGGCGAAAAAATCCTGGCCAGCTTCACTCCCGATTTGTCCGAAAGCGCGCTGCGGCAATTGACCGCGCTCGGCGTCCGGGTTCGCACACAAGCTCACGTGACGGGAATTGACGAAACCGGCGTCCAGCTTGGCGACGAAAAGATCAACGCAGCGACGGTGATATGGGGAGCGGGCGTTCGCGCCACGGCGTTGACGCAATCACTGGGCGTGGAAATTGATCGCGCCGGTCGCGTCATGGTGGAAAAAGATTTAAGCCTGCCCGGTCAACCTAACGTGTTCGCCATCGGCGACATGACCTTGTTCCTCCAAGATGGCAAACCGTTGCCCGGCGTCAGCCCCGTCGCCATGCAAATGGGCGAAAGCGTCGCGCGCAACATTCGCAACGACCTCAACCAAAAACCGCGCGAAAGTTTCGTTTACACCGACAAAGGCAGCATGGCCACCATTGGCCGCAAAGCCGCCATCGCTCACGTAGGCAAATTGAAGCTGTCGGGTTTTCCGGCCTGGCTGTTCTGGTTGGGATTGCACATTTTCTTTTTGATTGGTTTCCGCAATCGTTTTGCCGTGCTGTTCAATTGGGCGTGGTCGTATTTCACTTACGAACGCGGTGCGCGATTGATTACCGGGCGGCGACTGAGTTTGCGCCCACGCAAGAAAATCATCGAACCCGCCACCCAGCGCGAAGGCGAATACAAAGTGAACTGAAGAAGGCGTTCGGAGTACCGCCTTCAGGCGGCGGCGCGGCTTTAGCCGCCTAAAGGCGGCACTCTGAACATCACGTTAGCCGCCTGGTTTCCGCCTAAAGGCGGTACTCTGAACATTGCCGCAACCGCCTGGCAGCGTTGCCAACCATTCGCGCACCAGCGCCACGCCTTCCTTGTGCGACAGCGAACGTCCGATTTCCGGCATCATCTCTTTGGCTTTGGTGGATTCCATGCGGAACAGCAAGATGGATTCCGCCGGATTGCCCGGAACCAGATCGTATTGATGCCCGCCGGAATATCCCGCCGAATTCGGCATCTTGCACGCGCCCAGCTTTCGCAAATCGGAATGCGTGAAGCTGAAATTCACGCCCGACGCTTCTGCTGATCCTCCGGGTTGATGGCAATGCGCACAGTTGTTGTCCAGGTAAGCTCGCGCGCGAGATTCCAGCGTTCCCGAAGCCACGTTATCCCACACTGGAACTTTCGGCGCAGTTTCCGCCGCCGGAGCGCCTTTCAAATACCCAACCTTAGTCCAGTAAGCCAGTTGGTTTGCCGCACCGTCGGCGTAAGGAAATTCCTTGTTCAGATTGCGCGCCTTGGGGCCAATGGGCAGCGTCATTTTGTTGTTGTCGTGACACTGTTTGCATTCGTTGGCGTTGGGAATGATGTAATTGATTTTTTGCACGCTGCCGTCTTCGGCCTTGCGCGTGACTTCGGTCGGATTGGCGACGAGTTCCAAGCGCGCGTCGGTTTGTTCGGCATTCCAAACGTAAGGCAACGCGACCCAGCCCGCTTTGCCGTGAACCAGCAATCGCGTTTCGATGATGCGCTCCTTGCCTGCAGCCTCCGTCGCCGGAAAAGCGAACGTCTTGACCAGCACTGTTCCGACCGGAAACTCGAACACGCCGTCTTCGCTGTACTTTGCCGAAGTTCCCGCAGGCATCCAGACAAAGCGGTATTTGTCGGCGTAATCAGAAAACAGCGGCGTGTTCAAATCGTAAGGCACGACGCCTTTATTCGGCGTCATCGGCTTGGAATCGGAGACAAACAATTTCCATTCGGAAAGCTGTTTCGGAAACGGCTCTTCGATGAACGACACCACGTCGGTCGAAAACATCCCGCAACTGCCTGTCAGCGTCAGAGCAAACAAACTCAAAACCAAAATGGCAACACGTTTAGAAAGGGATTGCAGGCGAAGTTGCCGTTTCACCGCAGAGGCGCAGAGGTTCGCAGAGGTGGCCCAGAGCTTATGACAATCTCTCTGCGCTTCCTCAACGTTCTCTGCGACTCTGCGGTTGAAAAACTTCGTGACCGATTTCATTTACCGCCTCCGGCTGCACTGGAAATCGTCTTGCTCGAATCCTGCGGCAAGGTGATTGCCGCCAACGCAGGCAAGGTGCATTGATGCTTCTTCACATCGCGGCTGACTTTTTTGAACTGATTCGCCGCATCGAAATTCGCAAAGGTCACTTCGCCGTTGTTCTGCAAACAAATCTTCGCGTCAGTGGCTCCGGGTTCCACCAATCCGTCGTACAAAATATCCGGCATGGGCTGACCGACAGCTTTGGCCACCGCCAGCACGCTTTCCAATCGCGCGTCAGGATTTTTGCCGCTGCCGCCGAATTGGTTGTCGTGAACATACACATTCGACACAAACGGATTGTAGGTTTTGTCCTTGATCTCCTGACTCATCGCCAGATAGCTGATGATGTGCATGTTCGCCGTGTTGTTGTCTTTGATCGTGTTGTTAAAGACTTCGACATTTTTGATGGCCATCACCGAAACGCCCAAGCCGGTCGGCAGGTTGTAAACCGTCTGGCTTTTCGGAGCGACGTTCGGCGTGTTGTTGCCTATGATCTGGTTGTTGAACACGCGAACTTTTTCGCCGCCCTGCACAGGCAAATCCGGCAGGTTGAAGACCAGAATGCCGCCGGAATTATTCGTCGCCACGTTGTCGTAAACGTCCACGTTTTTGCAGTTTTCGACTTCAAATCCGGCAACGTTCCCTTCGGCGCGATTGCGACGCATGATCGCGTTTTCAGATTGGCCCAGATAAAAGCCCGCGTCGGCAGCGCCTTTGACAAAGGAATCTTCGATCAACACGTTCTTGCTGGTCACAGGATAAATGCCATAAGGCCCGTTCTTTTCGTTCAGCGGAGCCGTCCATTCCACGCGCACGCGGCGAATGGTGACGTTGGTCGCGCCTTCGGTTTTCAATCCGTCGCCCGCAGCGTCTTCAATGGCCAGGTCTTCAATCACGAAGTCGTTGGCTTTGACCAGCATTCCGGCGGAACCGGCGGTCTGGTTTTTGAAGGCGAGCACGGTTTTGGTCATGCCCTTGCCGCGAATGGTGACGCCGTCGGCGGTCAGCGACAGCGTCTTGTCGAATTCAAAGCGGCCTTCGGGCAATTCGATCACGTTGCCTGCCTTTGCGGCGATCAATTTTTCCTGAAAGCTTTTTTGAAATTCGGCGGGCGAAAGATTGCTGCTCAACGCAGCTTCGTCTGACGGAACCGAGCAGGCATTCAACGCGATTCCGCCGATCAGAATCAGGGCGGACAACACCAACGACTTGGGTTTCATATCTCCTCCGTGTAGATGGACTGGTTTTCCAACGATTGATTGTGGATTGTTGAATTGCGAATTGTCGCTGGCATGTATGCGATGCAGGATTTCGACTGTCAAGCCGCGCGCTTGAACAACAACCGCAGAAATTGAGGAAGGTATTTTCGCCCCAGCCGCACAAAACGTCGCGCGTGAACCGAAAACGCAGGCAAACGCCCGCCATTCTTTGGCGACCAGTCTTCGATGGTAGCGGTGGACAATACGCGGAAACAGAATCGCAGCCGGTCTCGCCAACGCTCTTTGGCTTTCAGATGAAAAAACGAATGTTCAAAAAAGTTCGCCGCTTCGTCCTGTTCTTCCGCTTTTGTCCAGAGCCGCGCATAAACCTGCTGCGCCAGTGATTTCAACGCCACATCGGCGCAAACCTGTTGCCGAACCTCTGGCGGCAATTCGGCCTGTAACAGGTCGTGCGCCAGAAACAATCCCAAATACAACATGCGCTGGCTGCCGGAATGCATCGCGCGTTGTTCGAGCAACGGCCAGTTCAATCGCGGCTGAAAATGCCGAACAGCTTCGGCCACATCGCAAATCCATCCCAACCGTGCCCACAAATGCTTGGAACCATGCACGCACAACAACAACAGCGTGTCTTCCGGCGAAAGCGTGACGATGGGTCGCTGGCAAAGTGTCGCCGTTTCGATTCGTCGCCACAGGCCTTCGTAATCAAACGGGAAGGAAAAGTAATCGGGCACGACGCGCCATTGAATTTCGACCATCAAATCGCGGCGTTCATCCGACAACACGTGTTCGCACTGGTAATCCAGGTAAGCGTTTTCCTGCGACGCATCGAGCTGCACAAACGGCTGGTAACCGCGCGCGATCAGCAAATCTCTGGCCGCCAGCACATCGCGTTTGCGAACCAGCACATCCAGATCAACAAATTCGCGCAGCGCCAGATTGCCGTAAACGGTTTCGGCCAGCACTGCTCCTTTGTAAGGAATCGCCGAAATATCGTGTTCGTGGAAAAGCTGTAGAAGTTGCAGCAATTCGGCGGCAAGCTGAAGGTTGCGGCGACTGGTTGCCGACAACCAGGTTCGCAATTGTTCGTGAACCGATGGCGGGATGAGTTCGGCAGCAACGGTTTTCAGTTGCCAGCACAACAGCGGGCTGAGTTTGTGACGGCTGGCCAGTTGAAACAGATATTCCCAGTCCAATTGCCGACCGGCCAACGCGCAAATCCGCTCTGCGGTTTCCGGCGCAAGCTGTGTCCGCGCACAGCAAAGTAACAATTCGTGTTCAGGACGATCAGTAATCGAACTGGTAGGCATCGGCGGCATTTGCAGGAAAGGAAATTTAACGGCTGAACTGTTGCGACAATTCGCTGACTTTGGCCAACGCCGTTTTGTGGTCGGCAAACCGCGCGGGGAATTCGGCCAACAGTTGTTCGGCAATTTCGCCAAGCGAATGCGCGCCGGTCATACATGCCAAGATGAAACTGACAATCTGACCGTCGTCATTGAGCTTTGGCAAAAAGTCCGACGCGCGGCGGCGCAATTGCAATGGCGATAACGGTGTTCCGAAAAACGTGGATTGCTGAAATTCGGCCTTTACGATTCCCTGCCGGCGAATTGTGGAACGCCAACTCCACAAATAATCGTCTACGACCAGATTGGCGCTCAGCCGAACTTGCACGTCATCGCCGATCTCCAACTGCACAGATTCCAGAAACGGAAACAACGCGCTGCCATACACCGCAGCGCCTACGCCCGGAGCGTTGCTGAACCCGACGCCGTCGGCCAGCACGGCATCGAACCAAACCATCACGCCATGCGCTTCGCCGTTCTGCGTCACCTTCCATTCCAGTTCCGCAGCAACGTTTTGCTCTTCCAACGTCGCATAATTCAACTCCGCCCAAAGCTTCGGTTCGGTCAAAAGTTGTTCCGGTTCGACGCGCCCTTTGCCCCAGGAATTCAAAACAAGTTTGCGCGCGGCCTGCATGTCGAATCCGTGGTTATGCACTTCCCACGGTTCGACAAAATCTGCGTACAACTTCGGCGCGGTGACAATCGCCGCCCACAGCGTGTCGCGTTGCGGAATCATTGCTCCGCCCGTGGCCAGATGCCGTCTTCGCGCATCCGCAATCGAAGCGAAATGACTGCCCAGAAACGGCAACACGCCGCGCAGATCAGACACAATCACGTCCGCGCGTTCGGGCAAGGTGATGTTGGTCGAAAGGTCTTGGATGAACTCTATCCGGTCGGCGTAACCATTAGCGGCGGCAATTTCTCGCGCCACCTGTATGGCGTCGCTGGGTTCGACGGCGTACACGCGCCGCGCGCCCAACTGGCAAGCCAGCAACGCGCAAATCCCCGTTCCAGTGCCTATGTCCAACACCACCGAACCGGGTTTGACGGATTGCTGCAACGCCCGCGCATAAGCGTCCATTCGGACTCGGTCGGCGATCATGGAACCGTAATTGGCTACGCTGTACATACGAAATCAGGTGAAAACTGAGCGTGAAAGTCTTCGACAATCACGCGGCAAAGCTCCGGCAGAAACTTCGCGTCGGCGTGAGGCGTGACTTTGCGAATCGGAATTTGCCGGCACAACCGCCCCAACGAAGCGAACTCCGCTGCGCGCATGGATTTGTCCAGCAGGTAATTGGCATAAGTGTTGGCCACCAGCGTCATGACTTTTTGATTGTCAGGCAAGGCTTCGACAAACGGCGCGTTCGATTCGGCGCTGCGTTCATCCAACAGGTAAATCGCCGCCAACGGCAACGGTTCCGCTTGAAATCGCTGGCTGCCGTTCAGCAAATCCAGGTAGCGTTTATCCCAGGTCGGCGTCAACAACGGCAAAGCGTCTTCGGCTCCGAACAATGCTGCGACCGAATCCTCCCACAATCGAATACGTGGATAAGCCGGACGCACCCAAAAATCGCCGGATCGTTCGTCCAACGCGACGATGTCATCGCTCAGCGCCTTGTATCCCGCTTTGGCAAACGCCGCTGCCGTCGTGGATTTCCCCGCGCCGGAAGCTCCGACCAACGCAATCGCTTTTCCATCCACGACCACGGCGCTGGCGTGTAAACACGTCACTCCGCGCAATCGCAGCACCAATCCCAGCACAGGCCCCAGCAGATACGTCGCCATATCTTCCAGCGTCTGCGAAGAAGGCCACGTCACCCACAGTTCCGTGCCGCGCCGATCCAGAATGAACTCGGTCGAATCAGCGTAGAGCAAACGCAAATATGCGCCATCGGCCAAATCCCAGGCTTGCTGAATTGGTTCGCCAGCGTCGTCTGCGTAAGGAGTGACATAGCAGACTCGCGCAGATTGAAGTGCCTTTTCACGCCAGTCAGGCATCTTATCCAGCCAAACCCACACATCCGCATTTGAGCTTGAACAAAGCGGTAACGTCCCCGGAATACAACGTTCGACTCGTATTACCAAGGCATAAGCAGCACAGAAGTGTGACATAGCACTGAATTACATTTCTCAATTTGTGATGCACAGGCAACAAGTTAGGTCTTATCGGTCATTCCTCCTCCGCCATCAGCAGTTTTTCCCTTATTATCCACTGCACGGGTGATTTCGCTGATGTTGCCGTAAACCACCAACTCAGGGGGTTGATAAGGCTTGCGGGCAGAGTCGAGTTCCTGATTATCCGAAGTACAGAGGGTGTTTTCGCAGGTCATCGTCGTCATCTCCAAGTGTGGGATTGAGGACTGATTGCCGCGGAAACATTCAGCCTGTGGTTTGTCATGTGTTGACGAATCCGAATTCGCCAATGGTGAAACTTTTGATTTTACGTTTTGGTCATCATGCCGCCGCCGCCGTCGGGATTGCCCATCATGTCTACGGCTTGCGTCAATTCACTAATGTCACCATACAGCGCCAATTCAGGGCGCTGATATGATTTCTTTTCCTGTTCCTCTTGGTTGAGGTTGTCGGGGCCGAGCGAAGAATTTGACTGCATTGATTTCCTCCTGATGTGATGGCTTACCGTTGGTGTGCCTGCGCCGCCAGCCAGCAATTCAGGCTCAACGGTCTGGCGTTCATCCATAATCGGTAATCGTCCGCTTCTCCCACACAAGGCGGGATGGCGTTTCGTTCAACAAAGTTTGCCAGCATTGGCACAGGGGCAAACTGATCTATCCAGTGCGTTTGGGGGTCTTTCAATGTTTCGACAAAGGGGCTGCCCGTCAGAGGCGATTTAGGGCGGCTGCAAACTGACGCTGGCAATATCCCACGCAAAGCCACACGCAACAACTCTTTTTTCATCAACCAGGGAGCGGGCGGCAATGACAAAGTGAATTCCAGCAATCGCAAATCCGCCAGCGGATGCCGATGTTCGATGGGCGCACGGGTCACCGCTTCGTCGTGATTTTCAAAATGCTGTGACCACATAGGCGAATTCAGCACGCGGTAAATTCGCGGGCGTGTGGGATGTCGAGCAGGTTTCTGATTGAGTTCGCGCCAACGTTCTGGAAGATGCAATCGCGCGGCAAATTCCGGGTTCAGCCAGACAGGATACTCCGGTTGCCATTGCTGGCCACGCCGTTGTCGCCACCACGCGCGAAGCCCCACGCGCGGAAATTCCCGTTGCGTCCATCCATACCGCGCCAATTCAAACAGCAATCTGCCGAATCGTCGTCGTTTGAACAGATCGTGAAAATACCAGTTCGGCAGTTCAAAAAAGAAGGTGTCGCCATCGGAACCGGTCAATACGACTCTATGCCGTTGGCCTGATTGCCGCGCAAAATCCAGATGATGTTTGAAAAACGGATTGTTTTCCGGTTCCGGTTGGCGGTAATCAGGGTCGTCCGCGCCGGCAAACGGCAAATAATCATCGGCGACAAAAAACTGAATCGGGATGTTTAACTTCGCAGCGACCAAACCGGCGTAATGCCGCTCTTCGTCGTGAAACAGCCGGTCATACACCGCCGTATGCGCTTCCATCTGAAAACCGTCCGGCTGAAAACCGTCCGGCTGAAAACCGTCCGGCTGAAAACCGTCCATCTGAAAGCCGTCTGGCCGTTGCGACAACAATTCGTGAGCGATGGCAGCGACGGCGGGCGAATCCAGCCCACCGCTCATCTGAACGCTGACCCGATTTGTCCGCAAGCGATCACTGACTGCGGCGCGCAACAGTTCCAGGAACTCATCCACGTAATCCTGTTTGCGGCGATACCGAATCAAATCGCCTTCGGGCAGAGTCCAATATCGCCGCAACCGAATTTCGCCAGCGACAACCGTCAGCGTATGCGCAGGTGGCAATCGCTGAATGTCGGCGAAAACAGTCGTCTGCAAATCCTGATTGGAATCAAAGAGCAAAAAATCGCCGATGGCTTGTTCGTTCAGCCGATCCGAAACCATCGTATGCAATCGCACGCAATCGAGCGTGTTGCTGAACACGAACTGGCCGTCAATGTGCGCGTAAAAAAACGGTTTGATGCCGAAATGGTCGCGCGCGCAAAACAGCGTTCGGCGTTGTTCATCCCAAATCGCAAAGGCGAAATCGCCAAGCAGTTGTTCGACACACTGTTCGCCCCACACTGCATAAGCGCGCAAGATCAATTCGGCGTCGGTGGCGCGGTTTGCAACGTCTTGCCCTTTGGCGCGAAGCCGCCTCAGCAAATCCGTTCGCGCATCAATGCGGGCATCCGCCGTAATCCATAACTCGCCCAACCGAAAAGGCTGTTTTTCGCCCAGCGATTCTTCGGTCGTCTGCAACAGCGCATGACCGAAGCCGAGATTGCCAATGACCGAAACGTTCTGAGCGTCCGGCCCGCGAAACGCCAGCGAAGCCGTCATACGTTGCAGCAACGCACGATCCACCGGACGATTATCTACCTGACAAACGCCGACGATGCCGCTCAAGGCAATCGAACCTCCGGCGGCAAAATCACGGCGTCAAACGGCTGAAACCGTCGTTCGACATCCGCCCGGTCATTCAACACACGCCCGGAAAACTCCACCCAGGCGTGGGCTTCGACGGTTTGCCGCTCTTTGCGAACTCCGATGCGAAGCTCGGCTTCGACGCCTTCGCGGCGCAACATCCACCACACAAGCAACGATTGCGGCAAACAGTTGGTCGCCATCAGACCGTGACGCGCGGCGCTGTTTATCAATCGAACGACAACTTCAGCAAATCGCTCTTCACCGCAAAGGCGCAGAGTTCCGCAGAGGTTTCGCAGAGGTTTTTCAAACAATCTCTGCGCTTCCTCTGCGTTCGTTGCGTCTCTGCGGTGAACTGGCAGTCTAGTGTTCCAATCCGGCGCCAATCGAACCAGCAATCCTTGCGTTCGGCGCAGCCCCACACATCGCAACAACAACGCCAGTATTGGCAGCGCCAGCCAGGCCGTCAGCCACAGCCTGCGTTCGTCGCCGGACATCGCTTTCCATCGCGCCAGTTTGTTCATCCCTGCAACTCCACCAGCCCGTGCGCCAGCAGTTTTTCCAGCAGGTCGGTCAAATCCCGGCGCAACACGTCTGCGGCGACTTCGTATTCGGAAAGCAGCGCATCGAACGCCGTTTGAACCGAATCGCTGGTCGTCAAGACGTTCCACATTCGCGTGCCAATCGGGTCAAGCCCGAAATACTGTTCGCTTTTCAGGTTCAACAACACTGCTTCTTCGCCAATGACGTTGATCAACGTATCAGTTGGAACGACGATTTTTGCGGCAAATGAAATTGACATAGAGTTTTCACCCACGGCCGGTTCAGCCAATCGCCCGCAGCAATCCTTTTGCGCCGAGCATCATCAATCGCGGTTGCGAAGCGACCAGACGCAAATACATGCGCGCCAGATCGTCGCGCGTTTCGGCGGAAAGAATGTGCTGCAATTCGCCGCCCATAAAGTCAATCAGCCGGTCGTAATCCTCGTCCGTGAATCCGTTCAACACGTGCCGCACCAACCAGTGCAAATCCAGTTCACGTTTCAAACCGCGACTTTCCTTGCCGATGCTCCTTCCCTGCAAAATCGCTTCGACCACGGCGCGCACGCCTCGAAAGCCTGTGACCACGCCGCCGACGGTCGTGACTTTGACCTGCGCAGTCGAATCGCCGACCAGAAACACGCGCGGACTGACTTCTTTCACTTTGGCGGAGTATTCGTATTTGTGCATCGGAACCATCGAAGCCTGATACTCCAACGGTTGCCAGTTGCGTTCGGCCAGAAACGATTTCAAGCTGGCGTTGGCCTGTCGCGGATCGTCGGCAATCAATCCAACGGCGGCAATATCGTCCGATTCGGGAATCAGCCAGTAAAAATACTTCGTTCGCGCCACGTCGAACCAGACCTGATAAGTGTCGCGCCGAACATCGTTCGGCAGTTTGATGCGCGCCTGCAACAGCGCCGTTTGAAAATGTCCGTTGTACGAAGCGGCCTTGGCGACGGCGCTGTAAACGCCGTCCGCGCCAATCAGGTAATCAGCTTTTTCGCGTTTGTCTTCGCCGGTTTCCAGGTCTTTGTAACTGACGGCGACTCCGTTTTGCCCGGAAACGAACGACAAAAAACGGCGTTTCAAGGAAATCTTGACGCCTGCTTCCTGCGCCAAACGCGCCAGCATCAGAATCAGTTTTTCCCGCGCAATTATCAGATCGGGGCGATCAAGCTCCATTTTGGAGCTTCGGGATTTGGAAAAGAGGTCAATGTGTTTGACTTCGTTGAGAATGATTTCGTGTGGAACGAATCCCAGCACTTCGTTGATTTTGTCCGTGACGATCAGTGTGCGTACTGCCGGATCGAGCATCGCGGCTCGTTCGTAAACTTCGACTTCGACTCCGGCTCTGGCCAGCAAATAAGCGGCAAACAGCCCAGAGGTAGAAGCCCCTGCAATCACAACTTTCATGTTAATGAGCAATCCGGTGGGGGACCGGCTTTTTTCTCCTTCGGGGATTTTGGAAAAGTTCGTAGTGCGGTCACTATACTTTCGGGTTGGTGACGGCGCAAGAATCTGCATTTTTTCGTCAGACCTTGTTCTGGCGTGTTTCCCACCTGCCTCGGAAACTGATCCAGAAAGAAAGCGCGATCAAACGCACGTCCAGACCAAAACTTTGCTTGCGTATGTACAACAGGTCATATCGAAATTTGCGATGAGCGACTGAATCTTTGGCGATGAAAATCGTCGCCAGACTGGTCATTCCCGGACGCACCGCCAGCCGTTCGATGAATCCGCGCACCTGTTCGTATTCCAACTGTTTTCCTGTTTCGTCGTAAATGAGTTCGCCGACGGCCAAAGCGCGCGGGCCGACAAAACTCATTTCGCCGCGCAGGATGTTGATGATCTGCGGCAATTCGTCCAGGCCCGTGGCGCGCAACAATCGCCCGACCCGCGTGATGCGTTGATCGTTTTCCGCCGCCTGTTTCAAACCGAATCGTTTGTCGGCGTCGGCAATCATCGTGCGAAATTTCAACACCGAAAAACGTTTGCCGAATCGTCCCCAGCGTTGCTGGCGATAAAACACCGGGCCGCCGTCTTCCAGCTTGATGGCCAGCGCAACCAGCAGCGAAACCGGAGCCGACAAGACCACCATCAACAACGCCAGCGCCACGTCCAGCGGTCGTTTCAACGCTGGTTCGCGGTGCGTGCGGGATTGAAAAAACGAGACGACGTCAACGCCGTTCTGCCCGGCGGGCAAGACGGCTTCGTCGCCGGAGGGTTGATAAAAGTGTGGGTTCATTCTTCCTGGTTTCAATTCTTCCTTGCCGCAACTTCGCGCAGCAATTCGTTGTATTGCGCCGTGACTTTGCGGCGACTCAAATGCTCTTCCACATACCGTCTGCCATTCGCGCCGAATTGCCGAAGCTGTTCCGGCTGATTCGCCAGACGCAAAATCGCGTCGGCCATCGAAACAGGGTCTTCCGGCGGAACGCCAACTCCGCAATCGGCGGTTTTGATGAGCGATGCGATTTCCGAATCCGGCGGCACCGAAGCCAGCACAGGTCGTCCGCTGGCCATGATCGAATAAGTCTTGCTGGGCACGTTCAATTGCCCAAGTTGTTTGTTCAACGTCACCAATGACAAATCCGCCGCGCCCAGCATTTCCGGCAACATTTCTTTCGGTTGCGTCGGCAGAAAGCGAACGTTTTTCAACCCAAGTTCGCTGGTTCGACGAACCAGTCCGGCTTTGGCATTGCCTTCGCCGACGATCAGAAACTGAATGTTGGAATCGTGCTGTAACAGCCGCGCCGTTTCGACGACGTTGTCCAGCATGGCAATGAAGCCCAGATTGCCGGCGAACATGACCACAAAATCGCCATTCAATCCGTTGGCGGCGCGAAATCCGTTTTGCTTTTCCACCGGACGAATCGTTTCGACGTTGGCCCAGTTGGGAATGACCGCGATCTTTTCGTCAGGCACGCCTTTGCGCAGCAAATTGTCTTTCATCCCGTCCGACAACACCGTCACGCGCGAAGCCACGCGATAAATGAATTTCTCAAGATGTTTGAAAGTGCGAATCAGCAGCGGGCTGCGCAATTGGTCAATCAACACCAGACAATCCGGCCAAACGTCTTGCACGTTGAACACCATCGGCACACGCCGCGCCAGACTGACCAGCCAACCCGAAAAGCCAACGGTGATCGGCGGATTGA
Source organism: uncultured Heliomicrobium sp. (assembly GCA_964470555.1). Lineage (GTDB taxonomy): Bacteria > Acidobacteriota > Blastocatellia > RBC074 > RBC074 > RBC074. The sequence continues at coordinate 86,924 of CAYYDG010000008.1, read as the reverse complement.
TGCACAAAATCACGTCAGGCTTTTCCGCCATCAAACCGCCGACGACCGACATCATCGTGTAACTCAGATAATTGATGCTGCGCTGAAAACCGCTGGCGCTCGGCGGCACATAAACAAACGTCCGCCACAAATCCACGCCGTTGAAATTGCTACGATGAATCAGTTTGCCGCGATATTCCGGCGCCAGTTCTTTGCCGCCGTAATGCGGCATGCTGGTGACCACCGTCACCTGATTGCCCATCGCCACCAGATCGGTCGCCAAATCCGTCACCAACGGCCCCGTACCGGTCAAATCAGGATGAAACCGCATGTGCAGGATCAACACCTTCATCCGATTTTCTCCACCAGATAATTGCCAATCGCCAGCACGTCCATCTTGGTGCGCTGGAAACAATCAATCGCCTCTTCGGGTTTGCAGACGACGGGTTCGTTGTCGTTGAACGAAGTGTTCAACACCACAGGCACGCCGGTCAGCCGGTCGAATTCCGAAATCAATTGCCAGTAACGTGGATTCTGTCGCCGGTTGACGGTTTGCAATCGCCCGGTTCCGTCCACGTGCGTCGGCGCAGGAATCACCTCGCGTTTGTCCGGCTTCACCGCATAAGCCAGCAACATAAACGGCGACGGATGCGAATGTTCGAAAAATTCGCCGACGCGCTCTTCCAGAATCGAAGGCGCAAACGGGCGAAAGGCTTCGCGGTGTTTGACGCGACTGTTCAAAATGTCTTTCATTTCGGCGCGACGCGGATCAACGACTATGCTGCGATTGCCCAACGCGCGCGGCCCGAATTCCAATCGCCCCTGATACCAACCGACGATCTTGCCATCGGCGATGCGTTTGGCCGTTTCTGCCGCAATGGTTTCATCCGCGAATTTCACAATCCGCAATCCTTCATCCGCAATCCCGCTGAGCGTCGCTCGAATCCCGTCGTCGGAAAATTCCGGTCCCCAATAAGCATGCTCCATCACGAAATCGCGCGGTTGGCCAAGCATCTGATGCTGCACATAAAACGCCGAGCCTATCGCCAGCCCCGCATCGCCCGCCGCCGCCTGCACGTAAATCTGTTCAAACGGAGTGCGGTCAAAAATCTTTCCGTTGGCGACGCAGTTGTAGGCGACGCCTCCGGCCAGACAAATGCGCTTCACGCCGTGCCGTTCGTACAAACGATTGAGCAACGCCATGACCGAATCTTCCAACCGCGATTGCAACGAAGCCGCAATGTCGAAATGCCGCTGGCTGATCTCCGAACCGGCTTCGCGCGCCGCTCCCAATCGTTTTTCCAGATGATCGGAAAACAACTTGCCGATGACCGGAATGCCTTCGTCCCAGGTGATGTCCGAACCGACTTTGTGATGAATGAAATAATCCAGCCCCAACTGGAATCGCGGTTTGCCCTTGTCGCCATCGAGCAAAACGATGCGCGCGAATTCGTCCTGAAACTGTGGTTGGCCATAAGAAGCCAATCCCATGACTTTGAATTCGTCGCCGTAACGCGGAAAGCCCAGATATTGCGTGATTGCCGTGTAGAAAAATCCCAGCGAATGCGGAAAGGCGATCGAACCGTCAATCGTCATTTCTGTGCCGCGTCCGACGCCCCACATCGTGCTGGCAAAATCGCCCAGCCCGTCCACCGAAAGCAGCGCGGCGTCTTCAAACCCCGAAACGAAAAACGCGCTGGCCAGATGTGCTTTGTGATGTTCGACGCGCGTGACTTCGGCGGTCAGCGCCGCCGGATCAACATCCAACGCCTTGGCCACGTCTTCCTTGATGCCAGCGAACTTGCCTTGCGGAGCCAATCGCCGCAAAGCCATTTGCGGAATCTTCAAAGCGTACAAAAGTTTTTTGTCCAGATTCGCCCGCGTATCGCGCGCGACGGCGATGTGCGTCAGTTCCGAAGGTTTGATGCCTGCCGTTTCCAGACAGTATTTGACCGCCTGGTAAGGAAACCCTGCGCAGTGTTTGATGCGATTGAAACGTTCTTCTTCAGCGGCAGCGACGAGTTTGCCGTCGCAGACCAGCGCCGCCGAAGCGTCCGCGTGATAAGCGTTGATTCCGAGAATGTACATACTTCGATTGTGTTATTGCAGTGATCGAAACGGTGAGGGAGATTCCAATTGCGGGGCTTGCGTATTTGTCAAGGTATCGAGCAGTTGATGGACTCTGTCTTCAAATCGAGTCAATGAAAAGTAATCCAAACCTGACGGCACAATACCACACGGACGCGAAAGTGCAGACAGAATTCCTTGTTTCAGGTCTTCAGGATCGTTCGGATCAACCAGCACGCCGAGCAAACCTTCGCGCACGGCTTCGCGTCCGCCGTCCAGTTTGCTGGCAACGACCGGAATGCCCGAAGCCATCGCCTCCAAAAATACGATGCCGAAACCTTCGCCCCGGCTGGGCATGACGTAAGCATCCGCCAAACGATAATGCGCCTGCTTGTCTTCGTTCGGAATGTACCCGGCGAAAATCACCTGCTCGGCGATGCCCAATTGTCGCGCTTTGGTTTCCAATCGCGCGCGGTCGTCGCCGTCGCCGACAATCAGGTAAACCAATTCCGGCATGTTCAAGAGCAAACCAGGCAACAAGTCCAGCACTTCGTCCACGCCTTTGTATCGTTCGTGCGCAGCCAATCGCCCCATCGTCAACAAGACTTTTTTTCCGGCCAGATTGTATTGTTCGACCAACGATTGCGGCTTGACGCCCGGCGTGTACCGCGTCAAATCAATCGTGTTCGGAATGATGATTTGCTGGCAACTGCCAGGGTTCGCCCAGTTCAAAAATCGTTCAAGCGACAGATTGCTGACGGAAACCACGGCGTCAATTCGTTTCGCCAACCGGTTGATCAAATGACTGCGATGCGGCGTCCAGGCGTCAATGCCGTGAATCACCAGCGCCAGTTTCGCGCCATAACGACGACTGGCCACAAACGCGAACGGCAGCAGATTGATGTGACCGCAAATCACCAGATCGAATTTCCGCCCCAGAACCGATTCTCGCAACGCCGCCGTCGCGTAATTGAATTTGCCGTTCAAACTGGCCGTCACGAATCGCAACTTCGCGGGCAAATCGCCCGTATCATCCGGCGCGTGACGCGGCACAACGACAACTTCGCTGGTTCGCGGATCGCGGCAAAGCGCCGTCAGAAAATTGCGGTTGTATTCGGCAATGCCCCATTTCGCCCCGAACGCATCGGTCGTGAAGACTAAAATTCTCATTGACTACGTCAGATGCGCCTTGACCCAATGACCAAGCACGACAAACGACCACAACCGCGCCCAGGCCAATTGGCCCGCGCGAAATCGTTCGACAAATTGATCCAACTCCAAGCCCGAAAAAATATCAGCTTGTCGAAGATGGGAAATTCCATCTGCGACAAAGTGCTGTAACGGCCCGCGCATCCAGCGATCCATCGGAAAGACGAAACCTTGCTTGGGACGATTGGCGATTCCGTCGGGCAATAAATTTCCGGCGGCTGCCAGCAGCATGGTTTTTTGCCCGCTGCCCGCCACCTGCGCGTTCAGGCAGGTTTCCACCAATTCGTGATCCAACAGCGGCACGCGCAATTCCAGCGAATGCGCCATGCTCATGGCGTCGCTGTCGCGCAACAGCGTACTGCGCATATAACCTTGCAGTTCCAGCAAGCTGACTTGCGTTGCGCCGGTCAATCGTGGCGACGGTTCGGGAATCGAATACCCCATCGGAATGATTCCCATCTGTTGCAATTCACGGTCGGCCCACATTGCGCGCATGAAGTTATAACGATCCGACACGCTCAAGTCTGCGCCGGTCATTTCCGCCGCGCGCTGGCCGTTGCTGCCGCCGCCCGCAGCCATTCGCCGCAAACGTTTCGGCAACAAACTGGCCACCGATGCCCAACGCTCCATCTGCGGCAACAATTTGAAGCTGCGATACCCGCCGAACAATTCGTCGCCGCCCAAACCCGACAAAACCACCTTGATGCCACGTCGCGCCACCGCCGACGAAACGACATAAGTGTTGACGCCGTCGGCGCTGGGCAAATCCATCGCGGCCACCGCGTCAGAAACCATTTCGACGGCTTCGTCATCCGTCAGCAAAACGCGCTGATGATCTGTTCGATACCGCGCGGCCACAGCTTGCGCGTATTCCGATTCGTCCAATTCGGCATCGCGAAATCCGACCGTGAAGGTTTTGATCGGCGACGATGAAGCTTGCGCAGCCAACGCCGTGACGATGGATGAATCTATGCCGCCGCTCAAAAAACTGGCGACCGGAACGTCCGACAACAAATGCTCTTCGACCGCGCGCTCCAATTCGTGGCGAAGCGTTTTGATGATTTCAGCTTCCGGCAAAGCATTGATCGAATCTGGATTCGGCGACCAGTAACGTTGTTGTTCTACAACTTTGCCTTCACGCACGCGCAACCAATGCCCGGCGGGCAGCGATTCCACACCTTCGACCAAGGTATTTGGTTCGGGCAGCGAACCGAACCGAACGAATCCGGCCAAGCCGTGCGAATTCAATCGTCGTTCGATCAATCCCGAAGCCAGCAGCGCGCGCACTTCCGAAGCGAAGACGAACCGATTTTCGTCGCTGTGGAAGTAAAACGGCTTGATGCCCAACCGGTCGCGCGCGCACCACAATTCGCCCGCCGCTTCGTCCCAAATCGCCAGCGCGAACATGCCGCGCAATCGTTGCAGACAATCGCGTCCCCACACGGCGTAAGCCTGCAACACGGTTTCGGTATCGCCGCTCGAACGCCAGCCGTTTTCTAGCGCGGGCAACGCGCGGCGAACTTCGCGGTGGTTGTAAATTTCGCCGTTGATGACAATCCAATTGCCGGTTTGCGGATCGCGCATCGGTTGATGCCCGGCGGGACTCAAATCCTGAATCGCCAGCCGCGTATTGCCCAACCAGGTTTCGCCCGCCGCGCGCGCCACCAATTCGCAACCGCTATCATCCGGGCCGCGATGACGAATTGAGCCCAGCATGCGGCGCATCGCCGATTCCGGCTCCATGCTGTGATGACCAGTTGTCGCAATTCCTACGATTCCGCACATAACTTATTGCCGCCGATTCAAGATCGTGTCGTAACAGTTCACCATCTGGCTGGCCACAGTGTCCCATCCGAATTTCTCGCGCACCCATCGAGCGCCGCGTTCACCCATCGCCGCTGCCTGTTGCGGTTGATCCAGCAAACGACAAACCGCGTTTGCAATCGCCTGAGCGTTCTGTTCCACACAGAATCCGCAGCCTATGGTTTCCACTTCCGCCCAAGGCGTCGTGCGCGTCGTCACCACAGGCGTTCCGGCGGCCAACGCTTCCGGCACGCTCAGCCCGAAATTTTCCGAATCCGAGCATTGCGCGAGCACGGCGGCGTTCTGCAATAACTCTGCTTTGACCGTGCCGCCGATTTCGCCCAGCCAGTCCACCGAATCGGCAACCGAAGCCAATAACGGTTCGACCGTTCGGCGATGCCCGCTTTCATCCGGTCCGGCAATCACCAGCCGAGTTTCGGGGAATTTCGCTTTGATTTGGACGAACGCCGCCGCCAGCAAATCCAGCCGCTTGATCGGATGAATGCGTCCCAGAAACAAGATCAACTTCTCTGTTCGACAAGCTGCCAGCTTGTCGAAATCTTGCCTGGCAGACGATTTGTCTGACGATGAAGCTCCGACAAGCTGGCAGCTTGTCGGACGACTTGTCGCAGACTCAAACTCAATGCCATTGGGAATGATCGTGATGGGTTTGTGCAGATGATGCGCGGCAATCGCCTTGGCTTCGCTCTCGGAAGTCGCGTGCAACAATCGCGCTCCCAACAGGTTTTGGCGTTCGGCCAGATGCCAGGCAATGAATTTGCGCGCGGCTTCGTGATTCATCGCGCCGCCATCCAGCATGCCTCGCGGAGAAATCAGATACGGCATCCCGATTTTTCTGGCCGCACGCGCCGCCGCCCACACCGTCAAATTCCAAAGCCCGTGCAAATGCAGCAAATCGAAATTCCCTGCTTCCGCAATCAGCGTTTCCGCCAATCCCTCCACAGCGAAAAACCGTTTTGGCCAGCGACGCGGAAAATACCGAACCGGCACTCCGTCGTAAGCCTGCTGACCATTTGACGAAGCTGGAAAATCTTCGCGCCCATTGGCCGTCGTCGTGAATACCGACGCTTCGATGCCTGCGCGCCGCAACGCCTGGCACAATCCCAAAATGCTGCGCGGCGGCCCGCCGTACACAAACGCCGGAGCGAAATACGCCGCTACGTGAAGAACTCTCACAGCAGAAGTGAAAACAAGAGAAACTACGAATGAACGCGAATGCTCACGAATCCCCTTCGATCATCAGATACACGATTCGAGGCTGCGACTTATCAACTGATGTTACGCACACAGTTTTTTAGTAAGCCGCTTGACGCTGATGTCGCACTTTAGAATTCCCCGTTCACCGCTCAGACGCGGAGTTTCGCAGAGTTTTCGCAGAGGCTATTCTCCGCGCCGCCTTTGCGCTCTTTGCGCCTCTGCGGTGAAAGAGCCTGTCTTTATTGGCGATTATCGAATCAAACATCTTCACAAAACTTTGGGTGCGTAACATCGGTTATCAATTCGTGTTTATTCGTGAACATTCGTAGTGAAACCGAGCTTTGGCATTTACCCAATCGCCATTTTCCGCGCTCCGGCCACCGTCGAAGCCGATTTTTGCGACAACAGGAATCGGTCAACCAACACCGTCACCAGCGTCAAATAAACGATCATCGTCGCCGATTGCCCCAGAGTCTTCACCCAGGAGCGTTCGAAGATGTACAAACTCAACCAGAAAATCACAGTGCCGACGGCAATCGCCAGTTCCCTGTGTACGATCAGCCGGAAAAACAATCCGTAGACCATCCCCATGACCATTCCCCAGATCAGCACCGGCGCGAACATCCACGGCAAACCGAAATCCAGATACGATTCCGCCGCATAACCGAACGCAATGCTGGTGTCGCTTTGCTCGCTGGTGTCGTCTTCGCCACCGGCAACCCATACGCCGGAATACTTGCGCACCATTTCGCTGTCCGAACGCAACCCGGCTTTGTCAGGAAACAGAAAGCGCGGCGTGAGAACGTGCAACACCGCCGCTTGCAGAATTTCCCCGTTCGTGTGCGGCACTTCCTGTGGAACGCGGCTGACGGCCAGCGCGGGGTAATAAACCACCCACAATCTATCCACCAGCGTATCCATCTGGTCGGCCACCTCGCCGCCTTCGCCCAAAACGAAGTTCCCCAACGCAGCGCCTATGTAATTCAAACGGGTTTCGGTGGAACCGGCGAAGGCCTGATCGGAAACGAATTTCGCCCTGTAATCCCCTTTCACCGCCGTCCACAACACAGCCAGAAACAGCGCCGAAGCGGCCAATCCGCCGAACACCACCCAATGCCGCAGATTTTTCATCTCGAACCTTTCCAGCAAAACCACCGCCGCAATGGCCAGCGGTTCACGGAACCCGGCAAAAAAACCCGTGATGCCGATGGCCACTTCCACCACCAGAATCAGCACAATCCACGTCGTTTGCAGTTTCGGCCAGACCAGTTTGCGCAACAGCAAAAACAACAACGCCAATCGCAAAAACGACAGCGAGATGATCGCCTGAGTAAAACCCGGAACCTGCCAAGCCACCGCGGACAAACTGCCCACCACCAGAAACGACGCCGCATACCCAATCACCAGCACGCGCAACGAGAGCATTTCCGGCAAGGATTCGGTTTCGGTTTTGAACATCCGGTTGAACAGTTTGACTCCGGCAACCAGCCCCACCAGCAACGCCAGCAAACACCCCATGCCGATCATGACCATCGGGCGATAATCGCTCAATTCCACCGCTTCCAGCTTTCTGCCGGTCACGCCGTGGTAATACACGCCCAGAAACACCTGCACCCATTGATGCGTAAACGCCAGTTGCAACACTGGCGGGCCGCCTATGTTCGGCAAAAATTGCCATCCCGCCCACAACACAATCACCCCGGCAGCGCCCAGCCAATCGCCGGTCAGGAAAAACGCGACGACCGCTGCGGCCAACACGATCCCGACCAGATTGATGGATTGCCGTGTCGCCGGTTGGTTCAGTTTCAGTCGAAAATTCATGATGTCTTCAGAAAACCTGTGGGGCGAAGTTTCACGGGGCAGCCATTGTGGCGTTGGATGCGGATTTCAACCATTCGGGCAAAACACGATGATATGCCTCAAACACATACATCGCGCCAATGACTTGAGCGGGAGCCGCGCCACGTTCGAACCAGCGGTTGACGACCGCCGTGACTTTTTCACGTCCCAGCACGTGGCAGCTAATGGAATCGGGGGAAAGAATCGCGCCTTCGATGCGATGACGCGCTTCCGGCGTTCGCCAGTAAATTTCGTCGGCGATGTAATTTCGGATGCGCGGGCGAGCGGGCAATCCAATCCGCGCCAGCACGGGTTGAGTCTTTTTCCAGACCAACCGCCGCCCGCGTTCGGCTTGCAACAACCAGTTCGGCGTCAAAATCGGAACGCCGGTTTTTTGATTCGGGATTGTGGCGAAACAGCGCGGATATTTTGCCCGCAACCAGCGTTCGTGCAGATTCCCTTCCCCGCGAACATTGGCAGGCAATCCCTGACAAAAATCGAAAAAGGCGTAATCGGTAAACGGTCGCCGCACACGAAACCACGGACGCCAGGCCGCACACCAACGATTGGTGGCTTGTGGCAATTTATGATCGAACAACGCGAACCTGGCTGAAGCTCCATTCAACTGCTCAACCATCTTTTCGGCCATCGCCAAAGCTTCTGAATAATCCAAACCGAGTTCGGTTCCGTAATACGGCAATTTGGACAACACGCCGGTTGCATCTGTGACTTCGTTGAACGTCGGGCCGCTGACCGCGTCGCCGATGTAACCGGACAAATGCACGTCCATGCGTTCGGCTTGGAGCGGCAACGTTTCAAGATGCATGGAATCGGTCAAATCAATCAGCCCGTCGTTTTGCGGAATGGTTTGGGTTCTCTGTTCCAACCAATCGTTGCCGTACAGCGGATGAAAGAGCCAGGTTGCGCCAACGACTTCCGCCGCCCGGCGAGCGTATTTCGCATCGTCGCATCCGGTGATGCCATAGGTGATGGCCGTCCAGGTGTCGGTTTGCGGAGCGGCTTCGGCCAGAATCGCGCGGCTATCCAATCCGCCGCTCAGGGTTTGTCCCGGTCGTTTGGCTCCGGCCAACCGGCGTTTGACGGCCAACTGCCAACGATGATGAAGCTCTTCGATCAATTCCGGCATTTGGCGTTCGGCAACCGGCGGAATATCCCGCCAATGCCAGTATCGGCGAAACGTCGGCGAACCGTGTTTCACCGTCACCACCGAAGCCCCCGCCACCATTTTCACCGCCGCGACGTTCGTCCGGTCGCCGAGCCTGTATCCGCCGAAGCTGACGGCTTCCCGAATCGCTTCGGGGTCAGGCGCGGCAGAAATCCCCGGAGCCATCAACACGCCACGCACAGCGCCGGCAAAAGCGAACCCTTGCGCGGAATTCGCCCAATACATCGGCAAACTGCCAAACCGGTCATTCAGAATGGTCAGCTCGCGTTCGCGGCTGTCCCACAACACAACCTGGTATTCGCCATCCAGTTTGGCAATCGCGTCGGCTCCGTTTGCCAGCAGCTTTTCCAGCAACCGTTGGCGAAACGTCAGCGTGCGCGATTCCGTCGCGTCGGCGAATTCGATCCATCCGCCACCGTCAAAGGCTTCGCCCGCCATCCACAACCAGAACCGTCCATCGGCGCTGGTCGCCGGAGCATAAGCCGATTCGATGGATTCGCCTTCGGACAATTCCGTCTTTCCGACCATCAAACCGATGTTCAGATTCGCCGATTGCCAGACGGCTTCAGATTGCCCGGCATGCACGCGCGAAGCGCGAAGCATTGCGCCGACAACCTGTTTGCCCGAATTGGTTTCTTCGGCTGACAACCAACCGCAAAGCATCGTCATTCTTGTTTTATTGTCGTCCTGCTGAATGCCTTGAAAAGGCAACATTCAATAGCCGGGCCCGCGCCGCTGCGAGCGTGATTGTTTCGAGTGGAGCGCTGAATGCCCTGAAAGGGCAACATTCAATAGCCGGTGGCAACGCCACCGGATGAAGCGTTACGAATTACCGACCCTGAAAGGGTCGCACTCCAACCTCTAATCCCACAAATACCGCTCGTCGTATTCAATCTCGTAATTCTTGAAAACCTGAAGCAATTCGTCCTCGAACGTCTGGGTCTGGTGATGGACTTTCTGTTTGGCGAAATAGCTCCGCAACGTTGCCACCTGAGATTGGCCAATGGTGAAGGCGCCGTATCCATCCTGCCAATGAAACCCGTCGAATTCCCGTCCTTGAGTCTTGATCCATTTTGATGAGCCTTGCTTGACCTCTTTTACCAGGTTGCTCAGCGCCACATTCTTAGACTGAGAAATCAACAGATGGACGTGATTCATCGTCCCGCCAGACGCCAACAAGACCGAGTTTTCGTTTTTCAGGATTCCGCCTATATAAGCGAACAACTCCGGTTCCACTTCCGGTGTTATCAAATCAGCACGATGTTTCGTCGAAAACACCAGGTGAACTAACAAGCTGGTTAATGTTTGAGCCATCGCACCTCCTCGTCATGGATGGTACGACCCTTTCAGGGTCGGGAAATCGTTTTCGCCTTACCGAGGGCGTTGCCCTCGGCTATTAACCTGCGCCCTTTCAGGGCTGCTTTTGACCTCATTCAATCACTGCGGGCAACAATTACCAATGCGAGCAATTCATTTTCGCCTTACCGAGGGCGTTGCCCTCGGCTATTAACCTGCGCCCTTTCAGGGCTGCTTTTGACCTCATTCAATCACTGCGGGCAACAATTACCAATGCGAGCAATTCATTTTCGCCTTACCGAGGGCGTTGCCCTCGGCTATTAACCTGCGCCCTTTCAGGGC
>CAYYDG010000008.1:0-75885 GCA_964470555.1 uncultured Heliomicrobium sp. | reverse complement strand
GGGTCGGGAAATCGTTTTCGCTTTACCGAGGGCGTTGCCCTCGGCTATTAACCTGCGCCCTTTCAGGGCTGCTTTTGACCTCATTCAATCACTGCGGGCAACGCTCGCCAAAATCTGCGCATTTTTTGCCTTGAAACGCGATATTCAATCGAACTCTTTTTTGCCCTGAAACCGCGATATTCAATCGAACTCTTTTTTGCCCTGAAAGGGCAACATTCAATAGCCGGTGGCAACGCCACCGGGCAACGCCACGAATATTACCGACCCTGAAGGGGTCGAACTTGATCGCTGGGACGACCCTTTCAGGGTCGGGAAATCGTTTTCGCTTTACCGAGGGCGTTGCCCTCGGCTATTAACCTGCGCCCTTTCAGGGCTGAGAGACGTTTTCGGATCAGACGATTCGACATGACAACCAGACGATTCGGCGCAACCATCTGCCATCCCAAAAACTTCCCACCAAGCCGTTTGAAACGCGGTATGACTGTACGGGTAATCCGGCTGCCGCACTTCTTCCAAACAAGCCGCGCCTGCAGCATCGCGCGCCGCCGGATGATCCAAAAAGTACCGAATGCCTTCCAGCAAACTCTCCAGCGTCGAATCGTGGCAGACATATCCCGTCCGTTGATGGTCAACCAGTTCCAACAATCCACCGGTCGGAAACGTCACCACCGGCAGGCCAACGTGTTTGGCTTCGAGCGCGATGTTGCCGAACGTTTCTTCCTGCAGGATTGGCGTCACCAACAAATAACTGCCGCGCATGATTTCCGCCACATTCTGGCATTCGCCGACAAACCGGATTCGTTCGCTGGCTCCGGCGCGGTCAATTCGCGATTGTAAAACTTGAACATACTCGACAAATTCCGGTGGCCAGTTGGGTAAACGACCAACGATGGCGACTTGAACATTTTCACCTTCGGCCAGCAATTTCAGCCCGGCTTCGACGGCCAGATGCGTTCCTTTGAACGGAGCGATCTGTCCGACACACAGAATCGTCCGGCGAGATTTTACGAGTTGAATGATTTCGCCATCGGATTCGAGTTCGATAAATCGTTCTGAAACGGCGTTACGAATAACCCGTGTTTTGGCAGCAGGAACACCAGCCTCCAACAATTTGCCGCTGCTGAAATACGAATTCGGCACAATCAAATTGACCAACGGAGCCACGATCTTTGCCCACACGAATCGGTAAAACTTTCCCGGCGAAGGGTGATTGCCGACGCGCAAAATTGCTTTCACGCCCAACCCGCGCAGCAGCAACAACGCCGGAGCGTTTTTCAGCACCGCGACGAAATCCGGCAACAGCACGTGCGTTGGCCGAAAGCGCCAGGCATCGCGCAACAACCCCAGGCTGGTCATCGCCACATCCCATAAAAATTTTGCCAGATAGAGCGGGTTGAACAAGCGCCGCCCAAACCCAACGCGGTAATATCCCGTTGACCAACTGGCGCCGATCTGGTCGGCCAGCGCCACAATGCGGTGGTTTTCCCAGTTGTTGACAATGCAATGCACCGCCGCTCCGCGCTGGCGCAATGTGCGCAACACTTCAAAAGTCATTCGTTCCAATCCGGCAACAATGACCATGCCTCCGCAACAGACAATCACACGCGGTGTTGTATCGGTTTTCATTTCATTATTACCAGACACGGACATGACAACTTCGGCCACATCGCTTATTCCAATCTGCGCAACAGACGCCTTTTGCCCTGAAAGGGCTTGATTCAATAGACGTGGGCATCGCCCACGGTAGTATCAACAGAAACGCCGCAACCCTGAAAGGGTTGTACTCACATCTGGTACGACCCTTTCAGGGTCGGTAATTCATTACTCGCCGACCGGGGACATTGTCCCCGGCTATTGAATTACGCCCTTTCAGGGCTTTCAGCGATCACTGCGCGGCAAGCCGCCAGCAATCCATTTGTCGCCGTCGCAAATGAGTGCGCCTCCGCTTTCGAGCGGCAGGCTGCGTCATACCGATGGCCGGAACGGATGCAATCTCGCACACGGTCAATCGCTGCCCGCAACGCGTTGACATCGCCCATCTGAAAGACTTCGCCGGTTTCGCCTGGCACGATCAAATCCGGCGCGCATCCGACGCGGTCGCTGACTATGCACGGCAACCCAACCGCCAGAGCTTCGTTGACCGCCAAGCCCCAGGTTTCACCGCCATCGCTGGGCAACACCAGACAATCGGCGACGGCAAAAGCGCGGACGATTTCCGATTGGTTCAAAAATCCCGCCCACACGGCGCGCACGCCCAAACGTTCGGCTTCGGCGCGACAATCGGCTTCGAGCGGCCCGGCTCCGGCCACCAGCAATGCCGTGTCAGTAGCCCGCGCGTCAGCAAGGGCTTTGGATTGATGGTTCAAACCCTTCTTTACAGTCGGGCTACTGACACTCAAAGCAGCAATTGCCCGAATCAAATCCAGCGGGCGTTTTTTCCCTTCCAGCTTTCCGGCAAACAGCACGACAAAATCCTCTGCGCCAAGTCCGAACGCCGCGCGCGCCGCCGTTCGCCCCGCCGGAGTTTGAAATTCCGCCGCCGACCGCGCGAAAAATTCATTGTCCACGCAATGTGGCGACGCAAAGATGCGATTCGCCGCCACGCCGAAATGTCGCAAATATTCCGTGGCGCGCGTGCCCACCGCCAGAAAGCCATCGAACCGGCGCAATAAAAAACCGGTCTTGGTTTCCCAGACCGGTTTGCGCCAACCCATTGGCGCGCTGTTCAAATTGGTGTCTCCGCGATAAAGCACCGGAATTCCCATTTGCCGACACGCCCACAACGCCCGCAATTGCGTGACGGAATGCCACCCGCCAATCAACACGACATCCGGTTGCGTCTGCCGAATTGCATCGGCAATTTCCGGCACGTTGACGCCCCAAAACTGATCGCTATGCACGTTGACGGTTGCATGCGGCGGACGCACCACGCGGCAACGATACCCTTCGGTCAACGGCACATCCCAGACAAAGGCTTTTCCGAACCCGACGCCCTGCTGTTCTGCGGTCGGCGCAGTCGCATACAACACCGTCAATTCCAGTTCGGGGCAATTCGCCGCCATGTACCGAAACCACGGCGCAAAGTATTGCGCCGGATGCGTCATCACGATGGTCAGCCTAGTTAGAGCAATCATCCTTACGGCTTAAACAATAAGAGTGTCGCCGAAACGCCATCGCTCGTCCAAATTCTTCGCCACTCAGATGTTTCGTTTAGGAAGCTCGGAAAGCATTGATTTTCGGGCGCCTTACTGCCAGGAAATCCCAGCGCAACTCCAACTGAACTGACCGGAAAAGGTGTCAGCGAATCGGGCGGCGGCAAATACCAATTCGCATTGTCCAGAATCAAAATCCCGCCTCGCTTTAGTTTGGAGATTGCAGCTTTACAAAGACAGGAGCGCGGCGCCGAATCAACCAACGCATAATCAATTGATTCATCGGCAAGCCCATTCGCTCTTTTCATCCATTCGTGCTCGTGGTTTTTCTGTTCGTCGTCGAAATACTCGAAAGGCACAAAGTTCAACTGAACATTGTCCAAACCTCGCTGTTTCAGACTTTCTTTCACGATCGGGAAGTATTCAGGGTTTGTCTCAAAGCTTATTAAGTGTTTAGTACGCTCGGCAAACCACCCTGTTGAATTTCCTGCTCCCCACTCAACACCGACATCGGTCGGTTTCAGCAATTGCTCAAGCAAACGAATTGAGTCTAGTGTTAGTGAGGGATATGTTGGAAAACGTTTGTTAGTGTAAACAAGCTTGAGCTTGTAAAAAATATAGTTTGGGGTCAGATGCCCAAAAGAACGCCCGAAGAGCTTTCTTGGAATACTTGGTCTTAAATCCCGCATACACACAACCTCACTTTTTCTGCTTAAGTCTCAACACATTTGCAAACACGTTCGCCAGCTTCCCCGCCAATGCTTCAGCGGAAAATTCGTTGACTTCGTCCATCGTCACATCTGCCGGGTCGTACACCGGCGCAGCCACCAGCGCCGCCAATTCTTGATAAATCGCTTCGACGCGGTGTTCCGCCCGCTCCGTGTCGCCATACGTGACGACGCGCACCGAAGGCGGGCGTGTCGCACGACGCAGGATTTCGACCACGCTGCTGGCTTCGTGGTAGAGCGCCAGAATCGGTCGCCGTGCCAGCAACCCCGGATACAGTTTGCTGGCGGTGTAATGCCGTTCGCTGCTGCCGAGCATCAAAATCGCGCTGGCCTGCGTCTGCACGGTCAGCGCGTCCAGGTAATCAATGCGCGGCGCAAATTCCGTCACGCAATCGGCCACGCCAAGTTCGCGCGCCACCGGCAACACTCGCTGAAGCGCATCGCCGTGTTCTTCAAAACAGGATGAACAAGATTTTTGCTCAGGATTTACAAGATAATCTGTTCCTGTAAATCCTGAACCAATCGTGTTCATCCTGTTTGATTTTTCCTTCGTGTTTTCTTCGTGTGGCTTCGTGGACGAAAAATTTTCTATCTTGATGGCTCGATTGCTCGTTCCGAAAAAATGCAGCCGCAACTTTGGATACAGCCCCGGCTGGCGATCGCGCAACAACGCCGCCGCCGCCAACAACGCCCGCAGCGTTTCAAACCCCAGCGGCAACAACGTTCCGACATAACACACGTGGCAACGTCCATCATCAAGATCGAAAAACGGATTCGGGCGTGGCGACATGCGAAGATGATCGAAATCCGCCGGTTCACCGCCGAGCGGAATCGCCGCATACAGTTTGTCGTCGAAACCGGCATACCGCTCTCGAATCGCTTCGTAGGTTCCGGCAGAAACCGCCGTGATGGCGTCAGCGGCGCGCGCGGCCATTGGTTCCAGTCGCGTGGCGATGAACCGGCTCAACCGGCTTTTGAAATCGGGTTGGCCATTTGCGCCACCGCCAACCGTCAAGCCCCACGCCCCCACCCACGGGTCCTGGTAATCCAGCACAAAGGGGATGCCGAACCGCCGTTTCAACAGCGGCCCCAACAGAGCCGGATAGCTGGGATAAATCGTAATGAACAGAACATCGAACCGTTCGCGCCGGAGCAAATCCGCGCAGGTTTGGTACAACCCGCGCATCGCTCGCAAACCCAGATCGCCAACGCCAAACCGCCGGGTCACGCCAACCGGCCAGGCTCGGCTGCGAATGACTCGCAAATCCGGCGAAACCAATTCCGCCAATCCTGGATCGAGCCGACTTTCATAATCGCGCGGATCCACTGCGACAACCGTCGGCTCCCAGCCGAACTTCGCCAGATGCGGAGCCAACAACCGCACGCGATGCGTTCCCGCGCTGGTGTCGGGCGGAAAATGCGGGCTGACCATCAAGACTCGGCGCATTTGCTCAACCGTTCAGGAGTTTTCTGTAAAGCCAATGCATCCATTGCTACTTGGCGGAACTGATTGATACTTACTCTTTTAAGAAAAAAACCGACGACCAAGACCTTGAGCGAGCTTTACAGGCAATCCAAAGAGAAACTTGATTCGACCTAGCCGGAACTGCCAAGCGAATGTGGTGGCATACAGTCGTACAGCTTCGTTGACATCCCCAACACTGGCAGCACTCAGTGCAAATGAGCGCACATATTGCATGATTATTCGTAGCCGATCTTTCTGACGCGAAATTCCGCCTGGATAACGGCCTTCAAACTCCGACTGCATGAGGTAAGAAATTCCTTCTTTGTTACCTTCATAGCTGTGAGTCCCGCTGCCCTCGTGCAGGTCTCGGTACAGATAGGTGCGTGGGCGAAATATCTTTACGAATGACGACGCCGTTCCCAAACGTAAACACAAATCTACGTCTTCGAACAAAAAACGATGAGGAAAGAATCCGCCAACCCGACGTAACGCATCCAACTTGACGACGAATCCCGAACAGCCGATCCAGGAAAAGTAATCGTAAGTCGAAAGAAAATCCGTGTAGCTTTTCACCTGTAGCTCAGCTTCGTCTGCAACAATTTTGGACGGCTCTCCTTGAAACCCCTGAGCCGAGCCGTGAAGCATTGTCGGGTAGTTATGTTCGCGTATGATTCGCTCATAAATGGAAAGCGTGTTTGTGTAAAACAGATCGTCGTGATCAAGCAGAGCGACATAATCTCCGGTAGCCTGCTCGATTCCGGCATTCCTGGCCAGACAGCGACCGGCATTCGCTTGGTTTATCACCTTAATGCTGTCGCCAAACTGTTTCAGCGTTTCGGCTGTCGTGTCTGAAGAACCATCATTAACTACAATAATTTCGTGAGCCGGGTATTGTTGATTGAGTACAGATTTGACCGTTTCAACAACCAGACGAGCTTGATTGTAAGCCGGAATCACTACCGAAAACTTTACGCCAGTCATGTTGCAGACTCCGCTGAATTGATTTTCTGCCTTATGAGCTTGAGTTTGGCGGTTCCCCAACGAACGCAATCAAAACCGAATTCGCCAAACCACCGAGCCAGCAGTGAGCGGTAAAAACAAACCTTTCGTTGATTTTGCGAAGTGACGAATTGCTGAATCGAGTTTGTCAAAGCATTCCATTCGGAAATTGGCAGTGCGGTATGGCCGTTTTTGATTCCAACGAAATACAGGTCGTAACTGCTCCAATTGACCGAAAACAAGTAATGGGAAAACGTCGCATTGAAATCAATTTCTCGTAGAAAATCCTGAGCCGACAGGTTTTTGTAGTAGTCCCACCCAAGTTCGACAGTGAGCGGAGAATTTGCCGGAGTCGTCCGCGAAGTCCCGTGTTCCGGGCGTCCTGTCGTCGCGCAAGTCATCAGCACCACCCCCCCAGGACGACAAACTCTGCACATATTCAGGAACGTCGCTTTCCAGTGAGGGTTATGCTCCATCGCTTCGCACGAAATAACAGTGTCGAATGAATTGTCTGGCGCGTCGTATTCCTGCCCCTGACAAACGACATCTACTCCAGCACCGCTGCCCACATCAATTCCGATGTAGCGGCAGTTTTGGAAAAACCGCCGCACTGACCCGTTCAGGTCAAGCGATCCGACTTCCAGCACGGAGCAATCATTGAAATGTGGCTTCAGTCGTTCGGATATAATTTCGACAAAAGCCCATTGCGCCTGATGTGACATTCCAAAATCCTTTTCTTGAAACTCAGGAAGAAACGCCAAGAAGTTGGCAATACAGCCGCTCATACTCATCCACAATCGCCGCATCGCTGAAGCGGCGTTCGGCTTCGCGGCGGCATTCGTGGCGATCCAGTTCGGGCAGGCGTTCAACCAGCGCGGCCATTTCTTCCACCGTGTCGCAAACGAAGCCGGTGCGTCCATCGGCGATGCCTTCGGGGACGCCGCCCTGGCGAAACGCGATGATCGGCGTGCCACACAACAGCGATTCGGGCAGCACGACGGGAAACGGTTCCAGCCATTCAATCGGCAACAGCATCGCCGCCGCCGTTCCCAACAATTCGTTTTTCTGTTCGTTGTTGACCGTGCCGACGTAGCTGATGAGTTTGCCGTCAATTTGCGGTTCGATTTCGCGGTGGAAGTAATCCAGTTCTTCGGGCAAGGTCGAAAGATTCCCGGCAATTCGCAGCGGGCGATTCACGCGCCGGGCAACTTCGATGGCGGAATGCAACCCTTTGCAGCGTTCCAACCTGCCCAAAAACACCAGCGGTGCGGTGGCCGGATCAACATTCGGATTGAAGCGGTATTCGTTGACCGGCGCGCAATTGTAAATCACGCTCCAATCGCCTCCGCCCGGCAATCCCGTGTCGCGGATGACTTCGCTGACGGCGGTGAAATGCAACCGGCGAGCGCCCAACCGTTGAACGAATCGCATATTCGCCGGATTGATCCGGCGCATGTACGTTTGTACTTTCGGCACGTCCCAGCGCAGCACGCTGGTCAAATATGCCAGCCGTCCGAAGTTGTGAATGACATCGAATTTGCCACGGTCGCGCCAGAATCGCGCCGTCAGCAAAGCCGTGTTGCGAATGTTGCTCCATCGCGTCCATTCGGCTTCGCGCCCGAACGGTTCCAGTTTGCCCGAAGTTTTCGATCCCGGAGCCGCCCACAACGTTACGTCGTGTCCACGCGCATGCAGCCCATCGGCCAGGTCGGCGATGACACGTTCGATGCCGCCGTAATGTTCGGGCGGCACCTTGATGTATGGGTCCATCAATAACAGGATGCGCATAGCTATTCTCAATGGCTGTTTTGAAAGTTTTCCTTGTCGCTGAAGGCGACAGATTTAATAGCGTTGGGCAACGCCCAACGAAAAGGCCCAAGACCTAGCTGACCCTGAAAGGGTCAAATCCGTTGAGAGCAAGTTCGTTGGGCTTCACCCAACGCTATTAACTTTATCCGCTTCGCGGGAAAGAAAACTTTTCAAACAGGCTCCCGCACTCTGGCGACAGCTCCTAGCAAAGCCCCTCGCTCTTCGTCGTGATGCCAATGCCAGCGGCGGCAGGCGGCATCCCACGCGGAATGTTTCGCCGCCAGCAGTTGTTGTTTGCCTTCCGCCCATCGTTTCAATCCGGCGGCCAGCGCAGCCACGTTCCCCGGCGAATACAACAACGCGGCCTTGCCCAAATCTTCAGCCAAAGGGCGTTGTCCCGGCGTATCAGTGAACACCACCGCCAAGCCCGCCAAGATGTACGTAAACGCCTTGTTCGTCAGACACACCGCGCGGTTAAACACGTGCGCCTGTTCCAGCGCCAAACCGATGTCATACGCGCGGCAACTTTCCACCATCGCATCGGGGTTGATCGGTGCGTGATGAATCAACTGCAATCGCGGCGCAACGTCCGCCGCCAGGTGATGCAAGGTGTCCAGATATCCGGCAACGGGATTGCCGCGCAGGTGCAATTCGGCGGCGATCCCCGCCAAGCCGACGGCGCGAATCACGTCTTCCAACCCACGCCCGGCGCCGATGGTTTGGCTGAACCAGTACATCCGCAAGGTTTCGTTCGGCGGTTGAGAAAAATCCGGCGCGCGGTCTGGCAATGGAAATGTGTTGTGAATGGGAATCGGGCGAACGCCGTATTTTTCAAAATATGCTTCGGCCATCGCTTCGCTGCCTGTAGTCAGAAACGCGGCTCCGGGCAAAATGTCGGTTTCGATGCGCTCGGCCAGCGCATGCGATAAATCCGATTCGGGGCTGCCGTCCTGTTCGGCGCTGTAAAAGTCTTCCAAATCCAGAGCGTAAGGAATTCCCATTCGCCGACCCGCCATCGCCGTCGCAGCAATGGCTCCGGTCGTGCCTCCGTAAACCAAATCCGCCGGTTCGGCCAACGCCGCCGCCAGCAATTCGCCGTGAACCCGGCCATATCCGCTGGCGGCAACACCCAACGGCAACCGATTCGGGTGAATGTGCGTGGCCAGTTTGCGCGCCGCTTTGAACCGAGCACCGCTTTTCCAATACGTGACGGGCGCGCTGTGGCGGTCGTAATTGACCACCGTCCATCGCCAGCGACGCGAACTTCGCACTTCTGCGTCGGTTTCGGTCGCCCAACCGACGTGCCGCGTGGAGATCATGCGAACATCGTATCCGGCTTCGGCCAATGCGTCGGCGGCTTTTAGCATGCGTGGGCAGGTGGAAAGATGACCAGCGGTGATAACCGTGATGCGTTTGGTCACAGTAGAAAAAAATCGCAGAAAGCGGTTTTTGTTTTTACGATTTGCCCTGAAAGGGCAGGATTTAATAGCCGTGGGCAACGCCCACGGAACTTCGCCAATGTGTTTCCGACCCTGTAAGGGGCGAACTGGATTACAGGCGCGACCCTTACAGGGTCGGAAACTTATTCTTCTGGCTCCGGGGACGTTGTCCCCGGCTATTGAACTACGCCCTTTCAGGGCTTTTATCACGCCAGCAAAGTTGTGTAGATACCAATGGGCAATCCCTACGGCTACTAAATTTGTCCCTTGCAGCGACTTTCCAAACCCACTTTCAGCATTGATACATCGCCAGATAATCGGCGGCGATTTCGTCCATCGTCCGCACCGGCGGCAGATGCGTTCTCCAATGGTCAATCGTGCCCGCCGGATTGCGGGCAATGTCGTGCAACACATCGGCCAACGCGCGCCAATCGCCGGGCGCAACCAATCGCCCGTTGACGCCGTCGGTGATGATTTCGGCCATCCCGCCGATTTGCGTGCCAATGACCGGCGTACCTACGGCGTGGGCTTCGATGGCAACGGTCGGGCCGCCTTCCATACACAACGACGGACAACACAACACGTCATATCCGGCCAACACTGCCGGAACGTCGCTCCAATTAGCGGGCGGCGCAAATTCCACGCGCGGATCGTTTCCGACGATTTGTTTCAATTGATCGAGCGTCGCTTTGCTTTCCGCGCTGTTCAGAGGGCCGCGAAATTCCACGCGCAGCGGCACATCCGCAGGCAAACTGACGATGGCGCGCGCCAGATCGAACACGCCCTTGATGTCCACCAACCGCCCCAGATAGCCGATTTTCACGGGCGATTCGGTCGGTTTGCGTTCCGGCAATGGTTTCGGCGCAACGGGATAACTGACGCCCAACCGATTGATCGCCAATTTCTGCCGCGGCGCTCCGTTGGCCACCAAGGCATCGAACGCCCATTGGTTCAACACAACGAATTTGTCCACCAGCGCATATTGTTCGTGTTGGGTTTGCAGATTGCGGCGAATCAGATCGTGCATGCCAAACATCGTGCCCAGCTTGCCGGGAATGTTCCCCGCCAACCGACTGATCGAACCGGGCATCGCCGCCACCATCCGCGCCAGTGGAACCGGAACGCCACGCTCTTCCAAACAACACGCGGCGCATTTGGCAGGCGACGCCAATCCATCGCACAACGATTGGCCGCGATACATCAACGTGCCTCGCTGGCACACAAACCCCAAACTGGCCAGATGATTGGTGACGATGACGCGCGCGCCGGTCGCTTTGGCCGCGCGCAATTCCCGCATTCCCACGCCGGTGACATAACTGTGAACATGCACCACGTCCGGGCGTTGCGCCTCCAACCAGCGGTGAAACCGTTCCGCTCCGCGCGCGATGGTCACGCCCTGGCATTCTTCGCGGGTCGGATTCGGCGGAATCGGAAAGCGATACACCGGCAATTCGTCGTGCAGGTAGGTGCGTTCGTGTGAATTCGCGGGATCAGGGGCAACCACCGTCACGTCGTGCCCGGCGGATTGTTGCCGACGCCCCAACCCGGCGACATACACTTCCGTACCGCCCAAACTTTCCGGGAAATACCAACCTAAGACGTGGATGATTTTCATATTTTGACGGCGACACCGATAAACCGGCTCAGAGCGTCCAGCACCGAATCTTTGGCGCGAGCCTTCAAACTCTTGCTCAAAACAAATACCTCGACGCACGTTTTCAATGTCCCTGAAAGGGACAAATTCAATAGCCGTGGGCAACGCCCACGGTGGCAAAGCCAATTTCATTTCAACCCTGAAGGGGTTGGAGTGCGACCCTTTCAGGGTCGGAATCACAAATCTCTGATTACCGGTGGCGCTGCCACCGGCTATTGAATTGCGCCCTTTCAGGGCTTGAGTTAATACGTTTCCAAACTCTCATTTCGATGAGCTAGCGGCCTGGGTGGAATCCGCTCTTTCATACTTCGACCAATCAGGAATCAAATACTCGCCTCCGGCATTCAGCGGAGTCCCAGCCAACCGATTGCGACGCGGTCGGCGCAGATAGCGCACCCAATCGCCAACCGACAAATGCATGTGTTGAATCCGCATTTGTGCCAATCGCCAACGCCCGGCTTTCAAATCAATGTAGGTCGCTTTGGCCAGCAAAAAGACCCGATTGCGTTTGGCTTGTTCCAGGTCTTCGCCTGTGAGCGGGCATTCCGGCGACAATAATGCACGCCAGACTTCGCCCGGCACGATGGCGTATTCGCGCAACGATTTTTCGCTCTGCATTTCCTGCCCCGGATGCAGCCGATACCAGAACAAATCTGCCGGCAACAGCAGCACGCTGTAGCGCGCGCAAGCCCGCAACCAGAAAATGTTGTCCGAACCAACGCCACGATCTTCAAATCCACCGAGTTCGCGCAATACTTCCGTCCGAAACAGTGCGCCTGCAGGCCCGGCATTGAACATCCCAAGCCCCAGAAATTCCCGTTGGTAACATTGCGTTGGCGTTTGCAACATCGGACACGGACCTCCATCCCAATTTCGCCCCAGACTCAGCCCGAAGCCGGCGCGCGGCTCGGCCTCCATCGGCGCAACCATCACAGCCAAACAGTGCGGATACATCACGTCATCGGAATCGTGATATTTGATGTATTGGCCGCGCGCCAATGTCATTGCGTAATTGCGATTGGCGAATTGCCCACGGTTGGTTTCGTTGACGACGACACGGATGCGGGTGTCGCGGCGAGCATATTCACGGGCGATTTCGACGCTGCCGTCGGTGGAACAGTCGTCCACGATAATCAGCTCGAAATCTTCAAACGTCTGCCACAGCACGCTTTCAATGGCGGCGGGGAGAAATTTTTCGCGGTTGTAACAGGTCATCAAAACGCTGACCAAGGGCGTGTTCATTTACCGGACTCGTTTCCCTTTCATCAACCGGATGCCATACCGAATCGGATAAACCACGGCGTTCGGAATCCACGGATTATCCAACCGGCTGCCGTAATGCAGCGTCACGTCTTTGGGGCGAGGCCGCCGCAATTCCCTGTAACGGGCAAACAAGGCCTGGTAATCGGCGACGCGTTGACGAATGTCGAATTGTTCGACAACGACCTGGCGAGCGGCGCGGCTCATGGTTTCCAATCGGTCGCGGTTTTGCGCGAGTTCGGCAATCGCGGCGGCAAATCCGGCAATGTCGGCCACTTCGGGCGTGAAGCCTGTTTCGCCTGAAGTAACGACTTCGGGAACGCCGGTTTCGATGTTGCTGACCACAGGAACCAACCCCGTTCCCATTGCTTCGAGCAAGGCGACGGGAAACCCTTCAGCGCGCGTGGGCAACACAAACACATCGTGTTCGGCACATTGCGCCAGCACTTCGGCGTTCGTCATTTGCCCCAGATACCGAACGCGTGAGCTTTGCGGCCAGCGACGCTTCAATTCGTCGCCGTGCGGGCCTTCGCCGACAATCGTCCAGGTGATTTCCGCGCCGAGTTCCTGCAACCGAGCATCAATCTGCGGTAGGTCATAAATTCCTTTTTGACCGTGTTCCAACCGTCCGGCAAACAACAACCGCAACGCACCGGGTTTCGGCGAACGAACTTTCGGCGGCAGCGGAATGCCATAGCGAAGATGAAAGATCGTTTCGCGGCGTGCAGGCAACAGCCGCAACAGGTTTTCGTACATTGCTCGGCTGTAAGCGATGTACGCATCAATCACCGGTTCGTGCTTTTCAGCCAAACCGTAGTAATACTCGTGGTCGCCGTGCAGGAGTTGAAACACCGTGTGCCCGGTGTCGTGCCGCGTCAACATCGCCAATTCCAGAAAATCGTTGGACACCAGAACTCCGGGGCCGGGCGGAATCGCCGCCGCCAACCGCCGCATGACGCTGCGCAAATTTTCAATCGGCAGACGTTGTTCAAACTTGATCTGCTTGTCCGCCGCCAGCGGGCGATCAAACCGCGTGTCGGTATCCAGATGGTTATGCGTCAGCACGGCGCAGTGCTGAAACTCATCCGGGCGACGATGCTGCAACAAATTGGCGATGATGCTGATGACTCCGCCCAGCTTGTCGGGCGCGACATAAACCAGATTGGACTTCACTTGTACTCCACTGCTCGCCAAATAACCGCGTTATTCAAATAGAAATTTGAATTTGCTGTTAGCCCAGCGCGGAAGAAATTGCTTTGCAACATTCGCACTAACTGGCGTTTTCCCATCTGAGTTAACCGACTTTTTATTCGACTGACGATGCTTCGATCTGAAGGTAAGATTGAAGTGTCTTCCAACAGTGTACTCAATACATCAAACGTATTGCCTAGACACTCTTGATGCTCGACTTCAAATCCATTTTGCTCAGCCAGCTTTTGAATTCCGAAATGCGTCACACGGTAAAAATCAAACGGCTCTACTTTCTCTAGTCTTTTTCTGCCATTGGACCAAGCATTAACTTTTCCTTCAGCCTATGAGCTATTACAGGGTCAGATTTTCCAATTAAATTGTGCTTTTCCGACGGATCAGAATGTAACTCGAAGAGCTCTTCGCCACTTCCCAACTCTGTGTAAATGTATTTATAAATAGCAGTGGTGGAATATTCGACTATGGCCAATCGTCTCGGTGGACGATTGGCTTCGCCAATCGTCCACCCTAAATGATAGCTATACCTTTTCTGTTGACTGCCCAGTAGTGATTTTCCCACCCAGGAATCAGGAATCGGCAATTTCAGGCTATCAACTATTGTGGGGGCAATATCCACGGTAGAGGCAAAATCAAGTCGGGTATAATGCGCCTCGCTTTCATCATAAATTAAGATAGGTATTCGCAGATGCTCTTGATATAGATAACAGCCAATATGGCCAAGATTTCCGTGCTCACCCAATCCTTGGCCGTGATCACCGGTAATAACAACAAGACTGTTCTCTAGATATCCCTTTTTTCCTAACTCGGAGAAAAGCTTATTGATATTGGCATCTGTTTGTAATATCCCATTGTCATAGTCATTGACTTTTTCTCTAACATCCCTTTCCTCACTACTATCAAACAAAGATTCTGGAATTGTGATTTTCGAACTGGGCTTGTAATAATCGTATTCGCGCTGTCTAACTGACATGTCGTGAACAGACATCAGGTGAAAAAAGAAGAACGCACCATTGCCAGAAGAATTAGGTACTTCCTCAAGGCCTTCAAATATGAGGCGATCATCCGCTGGCGAAAACTTTTTCGATAGCAGGCCATCAAAGAAAACATCAAGGCTTTCACCGTAATACTTCTTCAAATCAAAAATTGCCGAGTGATCTCCAGAAGTAATGAAGTAAGTTTGGTAGCCAATATCAGCCAACAAGTCATTTATTTTTAGCATTCTTGGAGCAAGACTTTCATAATGCCTGGACGCTAGAATGCTTAGAATTCCACCAAATGACTCACTCGCTGAAGACAGTGCAAGCTCCACTTTCTTTAGCTTGCCCTGTGCATGTAGTTTTGAGAGAAAAGGAGTCGTTGGCCGTTGATAACCATACAGAGGAAGATGATCTGCTCTTAAACAATCAACAACAATTACGACAACGTTTTTTCGCTCACTTATTAACGGGTTACCTGCAAAGCTGACCCTAATTTCTTCATCCCTTTTCTCTACAGCAAAACGGTGTGCATTATATTCAAATACAGATGGCTTTTTTGTGGAAAAGAACGTAACAATAGGTTCTCTAATCGGAATGCGACTGCTCTTTATGATAATTACTATTACTATAACGGCCATCAAAGAAATCAAGAACCATCCAATAGCCGCCCCGCCACCTCTGCTTTTCTCTGGGGCATTATATGATTTAGGCAAAGCCAATAAGTAATCTTCTTTCAATCTCTCAAGTAATTTTTTGAAAAACACGAAATATCCCGCCCATACAACGAGAATCAAAAGCAGAAATACTGTCAAGATTGTTGATCCGGCTGGTATTGAACGAGTAATTATCGCCCATTCATTCAGACCTATCAGATATTCAGTTATTACTTTCCACGTAACATCCTGATGAAAAAGAAGATTGCTGGCGAAATTTACTACATAAAGAATGAAGATATTTGTTAAGACCAAAGCGGATGATGCGCATATAAAATGCTTTGCTATTCGGAAGTATTTCCAACAAATAAAACTACGAGGTAGGGCGGAATAAAGAAGTATGATGCTTACAATTGCGCAAACGACAAGCAAAACATGAAATAAAATTATCCAGCGGCCAAGGTGAAAAGTCGTAGCCAGAGCAACAATGTAAATCGTGCTAATGAGTGCTTGAAAAAAGAGGAAGAAAACGATCGGTCTTATAATAAGCGGCTTCAACGAGGTATTAAGCGGAGTTATGTATTTAGATAACAAGGTAAGCATCTCTTTTTTGAGTCAGATGGCAGCTTTTTTACGTCTGGCTACTTGCGAGTTGACTCGTTCCGGGTCGTTAACCGTCAATTCCAGCGCGCCGGTCATCCAGAACTCGGCCGCTTCGACGCCTTGCGCAAAGCTGTGATCCTGATTCGAGACTTCGTATTTCCACGCGCCGAACCGGCCACGGCTCAGCACGTCGCGTTCGGCAAAAGCGGGCAGCAATCGGTTCAAGGCTTCATCACGACGCAGCGACGGCGTGGGATAGCCGTGTTCCAATCGCCGATACCACGTGTGATGCACTGCGTCGCGGTCGGCAATCAATTTTGTGTTCAGCAATCCCTGAATGGTTTCTTCGATGATGGTTTCGCGGTTGACGGGCTTTTGCGCGGATTCGGACACTTCGACCATCAGCGACCAGTATCGGTTGATGTCCGGCACGTTGTTTGGCGAATAGTGCGAAAAGACCGTCGCGCGATAAAACGGCGAATCGGATTCGGGAAAATACATCCAGCATTTTTTGTGCAAGGCTTCGGCGGGTTGGCCGTGCAGAGCAATGCCGATGATGTGCGTCGAAGAATGTCGCAGCAGGTTGGCGGCGTCGCTGAGTTCGTCGGCCAGGTCGCTCAGCCGAACCAGCGTATCCAGCGGAATGGTGTTCAGCAATCGGCGGTATCGAATGCGTTCGCCGTTGGCGAAATGGGCAATGTGGTTTTCGGTGTCGAGCTTTGTCAGCGTGTGCCGCATCTTCAGTTTGGCCGGATGCGCGGTTTCCAGTTTGCTGGCCAGCGCGCGCCAAACCGCGCCCGTGCCTCCGTGTTTGGGAAACCGAAACTGATTGTTCGGTCCCCACGAAACGTCGTCGCGGTGGCGCATGACGTTTTCGATGACTCGTTCCACATCCACCGTCGCCACGCGTTCGCCGATCCAGATTCGGCTCAATTCTTCCGGCGGATACGCCCAGACCTTGAAATTGTAAGGCCGCATGAAGACCGTCGCGATGCCTTCGCCAAAGACGGCGTCAATCCATTCGCCGAAATTTTTCGGCGCGCCGTTCGGTTGCAACCGCAACAATCCGCGCACGCAGAACCAGCGTTCTTCCAGCGGCAACCGGTGCAGGTTCAACTGAAACGGATATGGCACAAAGGTATCGCGCATCCAGACCCACGATTCGCGTTCGTGATACAGCCAGCCTTCGACGCCGAGCAGTTCGTCCATCAAATCGTCGAAATAATCGTAATGGCTGAATTGGACGTGGCCGCCCAAATCCCATGTGAAGCCATGTTCATCGGTGACGGAAGCGGCCAGCCCGCCTGCTTCGGCGGCGGCTTCGCACAGAAGCCAATCGCGGTGATCGGGTTGGCTCAAACGCCACGCTGCGCCCAAGCCCGTCGGGCCAGCGCCGAGAATCAAAATGTCTGTTTCAAGTGGCATATTGTGAATACAACTGCTGATGTCTGGCCCACAGATGCGCGGGCGTCAAATGGTCGGCGTAACATTGCCGCGAGCGTTCGCTCAGCAAAACCAATTCGCACTCAGACATGCTGAACATCGCTTCCAATCCGGCGGCAATCACTTCGGCGTTCAAATCCGGCAACATCACACATCCCGCGCCCAAATCCCTAAAAGTTTTGTTGCCGCCCGTCGCGTGCAACAACAATGGTTTGCCTGCTTCCAGAGCTTCAATCGTGGACAGATCGAACAAACTGAAGCGGTTGACGTTGATGACGAAATTCACAGCTTGCAGCAGCGACGACACGTCCGCGACTCGGCCCAGGGCTTGAACGCGCGGATGGCGCGAGAGCTTTTCCGGGTTCGGACCGGCCAGCACCAGTTTCCCTGGCAACGCTGATTCCGCAGGCAAATGATCCAGAGCAGCCAACAACGTATCCAACCCGCGATACGGTTGATCGTTGCCCAGATACAACCCCAGCGGCGCATCGGCGGGCAATTTCCATCGGGCGCGCAACGCGGCGCGGTTCGTTTCCGGCTGGCGCGACGCAGTTCCGGCGGCTCCGGTCATCAGATAAGTGACCTTGTTGAGGCATTCGCCAAAGCGAGCATCCACACGCAAAAATTCTTCAACTGCTTCCTGACAGGGGAAAATCAATCTGTCCACACTTCGCCAGACATCAAGCTCTTTTTCCATCCAACGACGCACGTCTGGAAGCTGTGCAACATCCTGCCAGCACCATTCCGGCACTCCCCAGCACCAGGCCATGTAAAGCGCAATCGGGAAAGGGTTATGAATGAACAGCCAAACCTGTTGCGACGTTCGGCAATGTTCAAGCGCGTGTTCGGCGCAAAACGGGTCATGCGAAAACAGAATTTCAGCGTCATCTGTTTTTGCCGCTAACTCAAACGTCATTGATGATGAATCAACAACCTGGCGAATAACATTCAGCATCATTCGATGAACGATTCCTTCGCTTTGATTGAGTTCGGCTTCGCTGGGACGGTAAAACGTCGGCGCGCCGAACACCGACCGTTTGAGTTTGCCTGCCTGTTTGCGCAACGTTTCGGTCAATCCGGGCTTGCGCTTCGGTTGCGGAACCGCGCGCGGCGGAAACAGGACTTCGTGTTCGCTCGGTTCGATTTTGGCCGAAGCCAGTTGATCCAGATACCCCGCCGGACCTCCGAGTCGCGCCAACGGTGGGCCAATGTGTATGACTTTCATTTACGGTAAAGGATGAATGAATTGCAGAACACGCCGTAGCTTTTGTACGGCTGCGCGCCCCATTCAGGATGTTCGTCCAGAAATTCGTGAAAGGCGCGGGCTTCGCCTTTGTTCGGGTTGCCTTTGTAATGGAACCAGTCGTCAAACAGCACCAGACAACCGTCCTGCAAAATCGGGGCAACGCCATCGAGCGTCAGTTTGGTGGATTCGTACAAGTCGCAATCAATGTGTAGCAAAGCGACTTTGTCGTATTTGGCGGGGATCGTCGCCGCGATGGTTTCGTCGTACCAACCGGCTTCGATCATCGGGGCAGGCAGTTCGCACGCAGCGAACAGATCGAACACTACTTGCGGAGTGACAGGCGCGCCCATCGGCAACAGCGGATGCCAGCCGTGATTGGTGGCGCAATCGCCCGCTTGCCAGCGCGCGTGCTGTTCGGTGTCGGGCGGCAATCCGCGAAAGGAATCAAACCCGACAAAGCGGCGTGTCATTCCTTTTTCGTCAAAGCTGTGCCCTTTGGCCAGCAACGCCAGGCTGATGCCGGTGAAGACGCCAAATTCCAGCACGTCACCGGGCACGGCTTCGTAATTGACGTATTCAATCGCCGACATAAACGCATCCGAGCGGCGATCTCGTCGAATGAGTTGCGTCGTCACGCTTTGTTCGGGCATTCCCAGAATCAAGCGGCGCGACTGGCTCAGAGTTTTTCTCAGGTATTTACGAACCATGACTTCAGGCAATTGGGCGGTTTCATAAATCTGAAGCCAACCATCTTTGCCCTGAAAGGGCAAGATTTAATAGCCGTAGGCAACGCCTACGGGATGGCATCGGTAATTCCCGACCCTGAAAGGGTCGCACTCCCAGCAATTCGACCCTTTCAGGGTCGGCAACTTCTCGTTCAACTCTCCGGGGACATTGTCCCCGGCTATTGAATTGCGCCCTTTCAGGGCTTTCTCAAATCAACACCTTGCATTGCGACAATCTCACCCAGCCGATGCCCCGCGCACAGTCCCCAACTTTCGCACTTCCCAGCCGCAATCAATGTGGACGAATCCTTTTCGCTGGCTGTCCAATTGGTACAGATGCGATCCGCCGGGGTCTACTGAAAACGAAAACGCCGGTTCCTGTAAATCCAGCACTTCGGAATCGTTCCACAAACACATCGCCAGATGGAACGTATCGGCCAGCAAACAATTTGCGGGAACCAGCACGTCGGCTTCGTATTCGCCCGCTTTGGTCGGAGCTTCCATGTCAACGTCCAGCGTGTTGCTGGTGAACAACGGCAATCCGTCAGCGGACAAAATGCCTATTCCCATTCGTGTTCCCGGCGCGTCTTCGGGCAACACAAAATGCAATCGAACCAGAAAAGGTTCAGTGCAAACCGGTTCGGCCAACGGATTGCCGTTCACGTCGCAAATCTTCGCTGATAGAAATTGCGGATGGCCGGTGCGGCTTCGCGCGACGTAAATTTCGCCGCTGCCTTCGCGCAGGTAATTGGAAATCATGGCGCGCGGCGGGCCGTTGCCGATCAATCGTCCGTTTTCCAGCACGATCACCTTTGAACAGAGCCGTTCGACGGCGGCCATGTTGTGGCTGACAAAAATCACCGTGCGGCCGCTCTGCGCGACTTCGCCCATTTTGCCCAGACATTTTTTCTGGAATTGCGCGTCGCCGACCGACAGCACTTCGTCCACGATCAAAATTTCGGGTTCCAGGTGCGCGGCGACGGCAAACGCCAATCGCATATACATCCCGCTGGAATAAAATTTGACGGGCGTGTCCAGGAATTTGGCGATTCCAGCGAACTCGACTATCTCGTCGAATTTGCGAATGATCTCCGTTCGGCGCATTCCCAGAATCGCGCCATTCAAAAAGATGTTTTCGCGCCCGGTCAATTCGGGATGAAAGCCTGTGCCGACTTCCAACAAACTCCCGACTCGCCCGTGAATGCCTATGCGGCCTTCGGTCGGTTCGGTAATGCGCGACAGGATTTTCAACAGCGTGCTTTTGCCCGCGCCGTTGCGACCGATGATGCCTACGACTTCTCCGTCGTGTATGTCGAACGAAACGTCTTTCAACGCCCAGATGGTTTCGGTCGGCATTCCCGGAAAGCCGTTGGCCGAAAACCGTGTTTTGAGCGCGCGAACCGGAGCCGCCATCGCATCGGTCAACACGTCGCGCAGCGTCTTGTTAATTTCGCGCTTGCCGATGCGAAATTGTTTACCCAGGCCTTCGCAAAAAATGACTCGTTTGCTCATTTGTGTGTTCGACAAGCTGCCAGCTTGTCGAGGTTCTGATCGGAAAACGTTGTCTGCCGAACGTGAATTCCGACAAGCTGGCAGCTTGTCGGACAAAATTTTCCCCTACCGGTTGCGGTACCGACTCAAACTATGTCCGCGAATTTCTTTTCCATTCGTTTGAAGTAAAACGCTCCGCCGACCAGCAACAGCAACGAAACCGCCGTCGAAACCAGAACCATCAAACCGGGTTTGGTTTGCGATCCCAGCAATGCCCAGCGAAAACCTTCGATCACGCCGACCATCGGATTGATGCCGTAAATCGTTCGCCACGGTTCGCTGAGCAGCGTGCTGGGGTAGGCAATCGGCGTGGCCAGCATCCAGAACTGCGTGACGAACGGAACCACGTATCGCACGTCGCGGTATTGGACGTTGAGCGCCGACAACCACAGCCCTACGCCGAGCGCCGTCACCAACGCCAGCAGCAAAAAGAACGGCAGCCAGATGACGTTCATCGTCGGCACGATGCGGTAATACCCCATCATCAACAGCAACACGCCGAACGACAGCGCGAAATCAATCACTCCGGCCAGCACAGTCGAAATGGGAATCACCAATCGCGGAAAGTAGATTTTGGTGATGAGGTTGGAATTGCCGACCAGGCTGCTCGACGATTGGCTCAATCCGTTGGCGAAAAACGTCCAGGGAACCAGCGCCGCAAAAGAAAAAATCGGATAAGGAATATCGCCGGAGGAAATTCCGGCCAGACGACCAAAAAACACGCTGAAGACGAGCATGGTGAATAATGGCTGGATGATGGCCCACGCCGCGCCCAGAGCGGTTTGTTTGTACCGCACCTTGATGTCGCGCCAGGTCAGGAAATACAGCAATTCCCGATAAGCCCACAATTCGCCGAGTTTCAGCGATACCCAGCCTTTGGCGGGTTCAATTAACAGAAAAGGAATGTCGGAGTCTTGATCGGAGCGGTCTGCCACCAATTGATTGTTTTGCATATTCGGCACCATCGCGTAATCAGAGTGAAGGTCTGAAACACAACTCCACCAGCAATCCGTTTCGGCGTCAAACAGGTAAGGAGTCTGACATGTCGTTTGCGACAACGCCCTGAAACGATGAAAACGGCTGCGCCCGACTGTCCGACAAGCTGCCAGCTTGTCGTTGACCCTAACAAGCGTCAAATCGAGACCACGACAAGCTGGCAGCTTGTCGGACATTTTCAGAGGAGCCGAACGAATTCACACGCGCACAATTACGCACGTAATGGCGAAAAACTTCGCCATTCAAAAATCAGGTAGTAATGTTTTGGAAATTAACGGGGGCAGGACGAAACGCTGGTCAAGCGGGGAGGAAGCTACGGGTATTTTTTTTCAACCGTAGAAGGTTTCGACGCCTTCATCCAAATTGCCACAACACGTTTCTTTATCGGCTGACAAGAGTTCGGTGAAAAGACACACCAATCCACTGCAAACAACCGTGAAGGAAACCCCGTGTTAGGGCGGCGATTTCTTATATCAAATAATTCCAAGTATTGAAGGAATTTTTTTAGAGCGAGGGAGTCTGGTGATTTGGTTGAAGGTGTCTTCATACATGATCGTCGGTTGGCTCTAACCGGCTGAGTTGTCGTTGCAAAAACTGTCGTTCCGGTTCTGTGCAAGGCAAGGCGAGCGCGGTTTGGTAATAAGTCGCCGCTCGGTGATGGTCGCCCGCTTGCCGCCATAAATCAGCCAACACAGCAGGCATCAAATGATAATTTCGCAGCGAAGGATGATGTTCGATTTCCGCCAGCAATCGAATGCCCGCTTCTGCGCCTTGCCAACGCGCCACAGCGATTGCGCGATTGAGCAGCACAATCGGCGAAGCATCGAGTTGATAAAGCTCTTCGTACAACGCGGCAATCGCCTGCCAATCGGTTTCGGCATCGCTGGCCGCCGCTACATGCAGGGCGGCGATTTCGGCCTGCACGTGATACCGCGTCAACACATCGCCCGCCGCCGCCTGCCCCAGGTGTCGCATCCCCGCCGCAATCAACCGGCGATCCCATAACGAACGATCCTGTTCGGCCAACAGCGCCAACGCGCCACCGGCTTTGGTGCGCGCAGGCAATCGCGCGGCTTGCAGCATCAGCAACGCCAGCAACGCATGGACTTGCGGAGCGTTGGTGCGTGGATGCGCGGCCAGCAATTGCCCCAGCCGAATGGCTTCGACGCACAAATCTTCGCGCAGCAGATTTTCGCCCTGCGTCGCGCTGTATCCTTCGTTGAACAGCAGATACACGACGTGCAGCACGGCGTCCAACCGTTGCGGCAACTCACCTGGCGCGGGCAATTCCAGCGTGATGGCTTGATCGCGGATGTGTTTTTTGGCGCGCACGATTCGTTTGGCGATGGCTTCTTCCTGCGCCAGCAACGCGCGCGCAATTTCCGTCACGCTGAATCCGCAAGCGACTTTCAGCGTCAACGCCAATTGCGCTTCGCGCGGAATCGCCGGATGGCAACACATCAAAATCATGGCCAGTTGATCGTCCGGTTCGTCGCGTTCGACCGATGGGGCTTCAGTGGTGTGATGCGGCAGCACGCGCTCCAACTCGGTTTGTTTCTGCGCCCAAAGCGATTCGCGGCGAATCAAATCCAGCGCGCGGTGTTTGGCGACCTGCGTCAACCACGCCGTCGGATTGTCTGGCACGCCTTGAAATGGCCAGGTTTGCAGCGCGCGAATCAGCGCATCCTGCACCACGTCTTCGGCCAGTTGCAGATTGTGCGAACCGAACACGCGCGTCAACGCCGCGACAATCTTTGCCGAATGATGGCGAAACAGATGATCTACCAGAGAATCTGGCAAAAGATCATCAACCGGTTTGGCAGAGTCAAACGAAGTCATCAGTTTTTGGTCAGCAATGGTCACTTCGTCGAACGCTTCAACACAAAACGCCCGAATTCTCTCCACGAACCCTCTTTGGTGCGCACAGCGTCCGCCACTTCCAACTGCTTGCCGCCGTCGAGCAGCTTGTACACCGACTTGCCTTCTTCTTTGGCAGGTTCGCCCCAAAACGCCGTCAACGCATCGCCGTCGAGTTGCGCCTTGATCGGATAAATGTGGCTTTGCGAATCGAACCAGCGCGCTTCGAACTGCGCGCTTTCGACGTGGCGATAATAGGCGTGGCCTTCAAACATTGGCTGCCCGGCGGCGGTTTCGACGCGCACCGTCAGCCGGGTGAATTTCCCGTCCAGCACGCTTTCCCATTGCAACCTCTGCACTGCCGATTGGCCGAAGAATTTTCCTTCGCCCGTCCAATTGCCTTCCCAACGCGCCAACGGCGAAACGGCAGACTCGGCGGGCGATGATTGCCGTGGCGCTGATACATTCAGCACCACCAGCATAAGAACAACAACCAGTTTCAACATGTTGCCCCCTTATGGAATGTCAATCTCGCGGACTTCGACTATGCCGAATTCCAGGTGAGGGCATTGGCGGGCAATGTCCACCGCCTGGTCGTAATTGTCGGCGATGATTTCAAACAATCCGCCAATGACTTCCTTGCTTTCGGTGTACGGGCCATCGGAAATGCTGATCTGCCCGCCGCTTCGCCGCAAGACGCGGCCTTCGCCATCGGCGAGTTTTTTCCCGGCAGTCAGTTTGCCGGTCTGTTCCATTTGCTGTTTCCAGGCGGAATATCTCTGAATGATGGCCTGCATATCGTCGGCGCTCATGTCCTGAAAGGTTTCCGGGTTTTCGTGCAACAACAGCATGTAATTGGGCATAACGTGATTCTCCTTGAAGATGAAAATGTTTGCGCGGCTTGATTGCCTGGCAATGGTATGACGAACGCAGCGAATCCGGCTGGACAAAATGCGAAAGAATTTTTTCGACGCTGCTTGCAGACAGAAAGGCGTAACAGGCACATAAAACACGAACGGGCAATCTTGCGATTGCCCGTTCGGTGATTGGATTTGCATTGATGGCCAGGGACGGAATCGAACCGCCGACACACGGATTTTCAGTCCGTTGCTCTACCAACTGAGCTACCTGGCCAAAAAACGAAGGCGCATACTACTGACCCATCCGTGGTCTGTCAACCAGCCCATCAAGTTTTGTCGCGTTGCCAAGTTCGTTGTGCGCCGCTACAATGCCGGGCATCACAAACAAGGAGATTCTTTTTTATGTTTGGACTTGGTTATCCTGAAATGATCATCATTTTGATCATCGTGTTGCTGCTTTTTGGCGGCAAGAAATTGCCTTCACTGGCCAAGGGCCTGGGCGAAAGCATTCGCAGCTTCAAGCAAGGCGTTGCCACGGGCGATGCCGAAGAAGAAAAGAAAGATACCCCGAAAAGCGCTTAATCCCGTTTGGCGCAGACGCCAATGTTCGGTAGCTGCGCTCCAGGCTCCGACCGTTTTCCTGTTGCCGCTTCGCCACGGGTCTATTTCCTGATTCCGGCGGTCACACATCCGTCAATTTTTCAACCTGACAATTCAACTCGTGCCGCCATCGAGATGTCTCGCAAACGTTACAACAGCCAGCGACCTCGTCAGCATTCCGGCTTTGCCGGAAACAGTTATCACGCTTATCAACTGGATGTTCCGGCGCAGACAACGTCGCGCACAGAACTCGTTCGTTTATTGCGCGGCGGCGAAGACACTTATCTGGAACTCAAAGTCCGTTACAGCAATGCCGAAAAAATCACGGCGGAAATCATAGCCATAGCCAATACCGCCGGAGGAGCGATCATTTTCGGCGTCAACGACCAATTGCGAATCGAAGGCGTGGAAAATCCAGAGGACGTAGAAGAGCAGTTGCGCGACATTTGCGCCAACCAGATTCAACCGCCGGTTTTTCCGTACATCAACAAAGTCGCCTTTGACAGCGGACGTCGCATTGTCGTGCTGGAAGTGGACGCTGCGGATCGGCCTCACCGCACTTTGGACGACCGGTTTTACCTGCGCGAAGGCGCCATCAAACGCGAAGCCACGCGCGACGAATTGTCCAGGATTTATCACGAATTGCACCGCACTGGCTTCGAACAGGTTCCGGTCTTTCGCTCCGACATCGAAACCGACATTGATGAATCGCTGCTTTGGAGCTATGTCCGCGCGGTCAATCCCGGATATTGGGGAGAAACCACGAAAGGTTATCCGAACGATGCCGTGCTGCGCGAAATGGGTTTGGCCGTCAAAATCGAAGACGAATGGTTGCCGACGGTTGGCGGATTGTTGCTGTTCGGCCTGAACGACCGAGTGGCTGAATTGTTGCCGCGCACGGAAATGTTGCTGACCCGGTACAGCGGTTCGCCGCAGAAAGACCGCACTGCGCCTGTGGTCGAACAGCTTCGATTGAACGGCAACCTGTTGCAACAGGCCGATGGCGCGTTGAGTTTCCTCAGACGATATGTGAATTTGCTTGACGCGCGTCCTTCGCGCAAAGCTCGCGAAACGGATTCGGTTTCCAGCGTTCAGGAACTTGTCGCCAATTCGTATGGCAATTTCGTTCACGAACGCGCCAGTTATCATCGCGCTGCAATGATCGAAGCGCTGATCAACTTCGTGGTTCACCGCGATCTGAGCGCGCGCGACCGTCAGGCGCAAATCAACATTTACGACGACAGTCTGGAATTCATCAATCCGTCGCAACAAATCGAATTGCCGCTGACCTCGCTTCGATACGGATTGAGCTTCGCGCCGAATCCACGATTGAAATCCATCTTCACCAACCGGCATTACGGCGCTGCGGTTTCTACTGAATCCGTCCGCGGAGGCATGCCGATGGTCTTTGCAGAAACGCTCAACTTCGCGCGACGCGCGCCGGATGGCCCCGGTTTGACCAACAACGAATTCAAGCTGAAATTTTATGGCCTGTTGAGTTGACCGAAAGCCGCCATTTTCCAGTCGCCCGCGATGAAGGTCAGAAAAGACGTTTCACCAATTTGATTGAGCGCGGTCAGTTCGACGCAATCGCGCAAGTCCCGCGCTGACGCCATTGGTATGATTGGCGAGAAGAAATTCCCCGTCCGGCAAACTCGTTGATTTACCCCGCAAACTGATTTAGCATCCGGTCGGTTGATAACCGTACCTGAACTTCATGGCCGCTGCTGAAGCGGCTTCATTCTTATACGATTCGAGTGTGATTGACCTCAGTTGGCATGATTAATGAATGCCCTCAATGCAATTTTCCAATTCCGCGCGAAGGCAGCCGGTTTTGTAACCAATGCGGCACTGATTTGCGCGCAATTCTGTCTGCACAGTTGAAAGCTCCCATGTCGGTGGGAATACCGCCGAAATCGGCAGAACTTCAGGACAACATACGAACTCCGAACAGCGCGAAAGTGCCAGCAGTTCACGGCGTCAGACTTCCCCAATCCAGCCCCGACGTTTTGGCAAACCCGAATATGACAGCTCCCAAGGAAGATACCCAAGTCCCCAAAACCGAAGCGACGCTTCACATTCTGATGCGCGACGGCAGCGTCGTCGAACGCGACTTGAACGCAGATGAAACCAAAATCGGCAAGGCTCCGCAAAACGACATCATCCTGCCGGACGCTTCAGTGTCTTCATCACACGCGATGATCAGTCTGGCCGACGGCGTCTTCACGCTCAGCGATCTGGGCAGCCGCAACGGCACTTTCGTCAACGATGTCCGAATTCATGATTCGCGCAAACTCAACCACGGCGATTTAATCAGGATGGGACATTGCACCATCACCTTTCGGTTGAAAGAGGCAGAAACCACCCAGTCCATGCCGCGCACCGTTTTGTTGGACAACAGCCCGCCGCCGCCGCCAACTCCGCCGCCCGCTCCCAAAGCCGTTCCAGTCACAGAAGATTCTCTGGCGCAGGCATTGGTCAGCGCCGGATTGGTCGCTCAATCGGCGCTGGATCGTTTGCGAAACACTGCCGCGCAACATCCAGGACGCAGACTTCCCCGCGCCCTGGTCGAAGAAAAACTGGTCAGCGAAATCGGCTTGCGCGATTTGATGGGACGCACCTTCAACATTCCGCCGATTGAAATGAAAACGATGGAAGTGGACGCCGTGACGGCAGGCAAACTTCGCGTTGATTTTTTGCGAAGCCGCTGCGTGTGCCCGATCATCGGACAACAACCCGACCGATTGATGCTGGCCGTTGCCGATCCAACCGACAAAACCACCATTGAGCACGTCGAACGCCTGACCGGGAAAAAGGCCTCCCTGCGATTGGCCATGTTCAGCGAAATCGCCGCGCACATTGAAAATCATTTTTCGCCGCGCCTGATCGGAGTTTTGCCGAACGGCGAAAAAATCGAAGCTCTGTTGAACCAGCCGGAAATCGAAATCGGAAAAGCGCCGCACAACAAACTGATCGTCAATGACCCGACCGTCAGCAGCACGCACGCCATCGTGCTGGTGCGCGACGGCGGATATTCGATTGTGGATTTGGGCAGCAGCAACGGCACATTCATCAATGATAACCGGCAGGGCGGCGAAGCCTACACGCTGCAACACGGCGACAAGATTCAACTCGGCAACGTCATGCTGACTTTCCGCAATCCGGCGGAAACCACCGAAAACAAAACCGCGCGGTTGTCTTTGGAAGCGTTGGAAGAAGTCCGGCGGCGTGCCTCGTTGCGATCCGATCCGGTGCATTCCTTCCCGCGAACCGATCCGAGCATCAACGCGCTTCCTCCGTCGAAAGTCACCACCGCCGCCGAAGACGAGGACGCGGAAAAAGCCGAGAAGAAGAAAAAGAAAAAAGAAAAGGACAAAGGCGGGTGGAACATCAATGCGGTCAGCCGCATCATCGCTCAAGTCATGGGAGCCATTGTCGGGGGCGTTGTCACAATTCTGGTCGCCAGATATGCGTTGATGCCGGCGAACACAGGCAACGGCGGCGCATCGTCAAATCCCGCTGCGGCCAAAGTCACCAGTTCAGATAAATGGGCCTCGTTGCCTGGCAGTCGAATTGAAGCTTCTGGCGTAGCCCACGTTCCGGGCAGCGATCTGGTGCTGATCGTGGATGACGGCCAGCCCGGCGTGGTGTTGGTCTTGAAACTCGATGCCGACGGCTATCCGGTCGGCGCGCCCAGAGCCATTCCGCTGGGCATAACGGTCAAAAATCCTGAAGCGATCACCAGCGATGGCACGCATTTTTATGTCATTGGTTCGCTGTCGGACGCCAGTTGGGGCGCGGACAACGCCATTGTGCGCTTCGAATTCGATCCGCAAACGCAGACGCTACGCGAGCAGCCGGAAATCATCTCGGACTTCCGCGGTTTCCTGCTCAGCCGAATTCCTGAACTGAAAGGCCAAGGCGAAGTCCCCAGCGCTCAAGGCGGTTTGAATATCGAAGGATTGGCTTGGGACAAACGGCAAGACCGCTTGATTGTCGGTTTGCGTTCGTTGAATGCCGCGCTCGCCGTTCTGGTTCCGTTGCGGTTGAATAACCCGAAAGGCCAATTTACCGCCGACAACCTGGCGCTGGAATCTCCGCGAATCATTCAATTGCCGCTCGGCGGTCAGGGAATACGCGACATCACTTATGACACGCACTTGAATTCATTCCTGATTATTTCCGGCGCGCCCGAAGGCATCGAAAAAAGCGACTTCAGGTTATGGGAATGGAATAGCGAAAGCGTTTCCGCCAAAGTCCGCGAGGAAATGACGCTCAATCCCAAGTTCAAACCCGAAGGCATCACCGCTGCTGTCATCAATGGACGTCCGTTTTTATTTCTGGTCGGCGATACCAGCAGCTATCTCAAACTCAATTATTCGGACGTGAGGTAACTCCCGAATCCGTGCTGTGACAGCAAGAAACGCAGTCTTCAAAAACGCTGCGTTTTCAATCAGACCCGTTTCTTGTCAGTCGCTAAACTAAAGCGTTCTTGCTCCGCAATTCCACAAACGTCCCCGTAAAACCTGAAACTGTAGTAGGAGGTCGTTTCGATGAAGCATAGTCACAATCGTTTTCTTGCACCGCTAGCTCTGGCTTTGCTGGTTTGTCTGGGCATCGCATCCGGTTTCGCGTCAACGTCTGTCAGCGCCAACCCGCAAAAGAAGGCCAAAGACACCA
This sequence comes from uncultured Heliomicrobium sp., assembly GCA_964470555.1. Classification (GTDB taxonomy): domain Bacteria; phylum Acidobacteriota; class Blastocatellia; order RBC074; family RBC074; genus RBC074. The sequence goes on along the minus strand of CAYYDG010000008.1, from coordinate 45,979 downwards.
AAGCCAAAGACACCAAAGCCAAAGGTAAAAAATCGAAAAAAGCATCCAACGCGCCGACAGCGCCCGGCACGCCCCAGTTATGGGAAGACCGCGGCGACATCGCTTCGCTGGATTTGATTCACGGCATCGGCAGCCCCGAAGGCATGCCCAAACCGCCGTTTCAATTCGACAAGGAAGACATCTCCGGCACCAATCCCAAGATCAAGGTCATTGATGCCAACGGCGTCAAATGGAACATCAAATTCGACGAAGAAGTTCACGCCGAAGTCGCCGCCAGTCGCATTGTCTGGGCCTGCGGCTATATGGTCGAAGAGAGTTACTTCGTGCCGTCGGGCACAGTAAGTGGCGTCACCGGATTGGGACGCGCCAAAAAATTCGTCGGCGCTGACGGTTCTTTCACCAAAGGCATGTTTGAAAAACGTCCCGACGACATTGCGCGGCGCGCCATCAACTGGGACTGGACCAGCAATCCGTTCCGTGGGACGAAAGAATTGTCCGGCCTGGCCATTTTGAATACCTTGCTCAATAACTGGGACGCCAAACCCACCAACAATAACGTGCTCGGAATGTACGACGACGAAGACAAGGTAATTGATTGGTATCTGGTCGCCGATTGGGGCGGAGCGTTCGGCAAAATGGGCAATTTTATGTCGCATACCAAATGGGACCTGGCCGATTACCAAAAGCAGGCCTTTCTGGATGGAGTTTCAAAAGGTCAGCTCAAATTGCATTACAGCGGCAAAATGAGCAGCACCTTGAAAACCGTTCCGCTGGAACATGCCAGTTGGTTTGCGGGAATCATCGGCCAATTGACCGACGCCCAGATTCAGGATGCGTTCAAAGCTGCCGGAGCAACGCCCGCGGAAGTCGAAGGCTTTTCGCGTCGAGTTCGGCAAAAGATCAATGAATTGAAATCCGCCGTAGGAAAGTAGCGGGACGGAGAGACTGAGAGAAAGCGGGACGGAGGGAAGAAAGCAAAGCGTTGATCCTCTTGGATCGCTCCGCCCACAATCCCTCCGTCTCTCTTTCAATCAAATCCAAAGGAACACAGGTTCACGAAAGGTGCATGTCATCATTCAACCGCGCGACGGCATAGAACCGTTGCTGGAAGCCATCAATCAATCCAAAGAAAGCATAGAGATCATCATCTATCGCCTGGATCGGCTGGAAATCGAACAAGCATTGGTTGTCGCTGCTGCGCGCGGAATTCGCGTGCATGCGCTGATTACCCATACGAACAAGGAAGACCTGCGCGACATCAAAAAGCTGGAAAAACGGCTGATCGAACACAAGGTCAAAGTTACGCGCACCGCCGAAGACCTGGTTCGATACCACAGCAAGATGATGATCGTTGATCGCCAGAAACTGTTTTTGCTGACGTTCAACTTTACATTTCTGGACATTCACCACAGCCGCAGTTTCGGCATCATCACCGAAGACAAACAGCTTGTCGCCGAAGCCGTTCGTTTGTTCACCGCCGATGTCGCGGGCAAATCGCATAAGGCGCAAGCCGAGCATTTCGTCATCAGCCCCATCAATTCACGGAAAAAGCTTTCGGCATTTATCCGGGGAGCGCAAAAACAATTGCTGATTTACGACGGCAAATTGAGCGATTCGCAGATGCTCAAACTGCTGGAAGAACGCGCCAAAGCGGGCGTTGAAATCAAGGTGATAGGAGCGTCCAGTCGCCCGGTCAAAGACGCTGAAGTTCGTCCGATGCCTGTCATTCGCTTGCACACACAGGCCATCATCCGCGACGGTAAACAGGTCTTTTTCGGCAGCCAGAGTTTGCGCAAAGTCGAACTCGATCTGCGCCGCGAAGTCGGTTTGATTACGGACGACAAACAAGCCGTTCAAAGTTTTTATCTGATCTTCGAAATGGACTGGGGCGACCTGGTCAAGGATTTCACGGAGGAGGGTTTCGCAGTATGAACAGAATCTTTTCCACATTACTGGCCGCTTTTTGTCTTGCGGCGATTATTGCAATTCCAAGTCTGGCGCAGGATTCGGCGCTCAAACCGCCAATCATCTTTGCAGTGATCGGCGACACCGGCAGCGGCGACGAAGCGCAACGAGCCGTCGCGCAACAAATGGTCAAACAACGCCAGTTGAAACCGTTCGAGTTCGTCATCATGCTCGGCGACAACATTTACGAAAAAGGCGAGAAGGAAAAAATCGTCTCGCACTTTGAAGAACCGTACAAGGAATTGCTCGCTGACGGCGTGCAGTTTTACGCCTCGCTCGGCAATCACGACATCATCAAGGGATTGGAGTTCCAGACCAACTACAAGAATTTCAACATGGGCGGACGGCGCTATTACAACTTCACCAAAGGCAGCCGGGAAGGTTCTGAAAGCCTGCTGGAGTTTTTCGCGCTGGATACGAACAAACTGGATGACGCTCAACTCGGCTGGCTGGATCAGTCTCTGAAAGCTTCGACGGCGCGTTGGAAAATCGCCTTCTGCCATCATTCGATCTACTCTTCGGCCAGGATGCATCGTCCCTACGTCAAGCTGCGAGAGAAATTGGAACCGTTGTACGTCAAATACGGAGTCAATGCCGTCTTCGCCGGTCATTCGCACTGTTACGAACGTGTCAAACCGCAAAAGGGCGTTCACTACTTCACCGAAGGCGCAAGCGGCGAAATCAAAAAGAAAACGCTCGACCGCAAATCTCCGCTGATGGCGTTTGGCGAAGATTCGGTCAATTCGTTTCTGATCGTTCAAGTGACTGACAACGCAATGACGGTCGAGGCCATCGCCGCCGACGGCAAATTGATTGATTCATACACTATCAAACGCTAATGCCGTTATGCAGAATGCTATGGCTTTCAAGAAAATGTTTTAACTACGAATGGTCACAAATGAACACGAATGGTCGAATCGGAAACCGGTAAATTCTCATTTTGCTTCACCACTTGCTTTTATTCGTGAGCATTCGTGCTATTCATAGTTTTTTTCTTTTTCCTGATGTCCATAAAAAGCAAAAGCCGCAGACTTTATCAGCCTGCGGCTTTTTTGCTTTTGTGCAATAAACAGATTGGTCATTACCAGCGACGGCCTCTGTTTGTCGGGTATCCCTGCCAGTAACCTTTGCGAAAACCATCGCGGTAAGCGGCATTTCCCTTGCGGAAATTATTGTGATTGCTCGGATCGGCGACGCGGCGTTTACGGTAATCTTGCTGCCCGCGATTCAGACCGTCGCGAAACCCCTTATCGTAATCACGGTTGTAATTGCGATTGTCCCAGCGATCATCGCGGCGATCCCGACGATCATCCCAACGATCATCCCGACGGTCACGGCGGTCGTCACGGCGGTCATCACGACGATCCCTGCGATCGTCCCGACGCTCCCACGGCCATTGAGCCTGAACAGTTGCCAGACTCGACATACCGGTCACGAAAACGAATCCGAAAGCAAAGATCAATGTTAAGGCCTGTTTTGTGAGCTTGTTCATTCTTGCTATTCACCTGAATCCATCAGAGTGCGAAACTGCAACTGATACCAGGTCTCCTTTCGCCGAAGCATTTTGCACATGCCATTCCACAGACACCGCGCATTGAAATTTTCGACTAACTGCTTTGATCGGAATAACTAATACTGCTTTCAGAAAATTGGAAGCACAGTTGGCAGTTGGCCAGCCCGCCCCAAATGGGGTGAACGCAGGACAAAATGGAATTCTCCAACTGCGGATAGTTCAAAAGAAAATTCCTGACTTGATGAAACCTTCAGCCGACGGCTGCCACTCACAGGCCGGAACCAAGCATGTAAGCGCGGCGGAACTGCTGCAGCTTTTGCTTTCGTTTCAAAATCTTCTTGAATCAATGAACGCAGTAAAGAAATGAAAAGCGGCGCTGAGCTGGCCGCATTCTCACAACGACTCGAAATGAAAGGTAAACAGTTATGAAAAAATTGTCTCTTCGTGCGATGGCATTGTCTGCCTTGCTGGCATTGATCGCCGTGACGGCGTCGGCGCAGGATTTTCAACGCAGCTACAATCTGGGCGCAGGCGGTTCAATCAGCGTCCGCAACATCTCCGGCGATGTAATTGTCAACGGTTATGACGGCCAGGCGATTGTCGTTACGGCAATCAAATCGGGACGCGACCGCGACCGTGTGAACATAGAAGATCGCAGCAGCGGCAGCACGATTGACGTGCGCGTGGATTATCCGGATCGCTGCAACAACTGCGACGTTGACGTGCGGTTCGATGTCAAAGTGCCGCGCAATATCGCGTACAAGTTCAATTCGTTTTCCAGCGTCAGCGGCAACGTCACAGTCAATGGCGTGACAGGCGAATTGACCGCCAAAACCGTCAGCGGCGAAACCACAGTCAACAACGTCAATGGCACGGTCAACGCCACGTCCGTCAGCGGCGATGTCAAAGTCGGAAAAGTCGAAGGCACGGTCAGCGCCAAATCCACCAGTGGCGAAGTCGAAGTCGAAATTCTTTCGTTGGAAGGCGCGGCTGCTGCGATGGAATTTTCGTCGGTCAGCGGCGACGTTCACGTCAAATTGCCCGGCAACCTGGACGCCGACGTGCGGCTTTCGACCATGAGTGGCGGCTTGAAAACCGATTTTCCGCTGACCATCGAAGAATCGAAATACGGAACCGGACGCAAAGCCAGCGGCAGAATCGGCAACGGCTCTCGCCCGTTGAAAATTTCCACTGTTTCCGGCGACGTGAGTTTGACCCGGCAATAAACGCAAATTCAATCGCCCCAAAAACACAAAAGGCAAAAGTGAAGAACTCGCTTCTTTCACTTTTGCCTTTTGATTTTTTGATTTTTTGATTTCTTCAGTTGGGTTCGCCGCTGACTTTTCCCTTCTTCCCTTTTCTAGCCGGTTCTTCCTGCTTGGCGGGTTTGGTTTCAACCGCAGGCGGGCGAAGAATTTTCGGATGCTGTTCGTTGCTTCGGGTTACTGGTTCGCGCGATTCGTCGTAAATGCGGTCGCGCGTAGCCTGTTTCGGAGTCGGCTTAGGAGCAGCAGCAGGCGTTTCCGAACGCGGCAATTCGGAATCGGGGTCGGCCAATGGGTCCAGATTCGGTTCCAGATCGCCGGGCAACAATCCGCCTTCGCGTTCGGCAATGCGCGCCAGTTCGGCGGCATGCGAACGCGCAAACTGCGCTTGCACCGAACGCATTTCATCCGGCACAGGTGGAATCGTCGGGAATTTTTCTTTCGGTTTGTCTTTCAGGTATTCGCGCATGAAATCAATCCAGAAAGGCAACGCCGCCGTGCCGCCTGCTTCGCCTCTGCCCAACGGACGCTTTCGGTCGCTGTAACCGATCCAGACTCCGCAGGCCACCGTGGGCGTGTAACCGATGAACCAGGCATCAGTGAAATCATTGACCGTTCCCGTTTTGCCGCCAATCGGCCATCCCAGCGAACTTGCCGCGCCTGCAGTTCCAAATTGCACTGTGCCGCGCATCAATTCCACCATCTGAGCGGCAACGTAATCATTCAACACTTTCCATTGTTTGGGATTGGCCTGTTCCAGCACGTTGCCGTCACGATCAACTACCTTGCGAATCCGAACCGGTTCGACCAGCACGCCCGAATTCGGAAACGCGCCATAAGCCGACACCATGCTGATCAACGGCTCTTCGGTCGCGCCCAGCGCCGACGGCAGATACGGAGCCATCGGTTTGGGCAGCTTCATGCGCTTGACCAGATCAGACGCGTTTTTGACGCCGATTTCATCCAGCACCCGAACCGCCGGAATGTTGCGCGACAACGCAAAGGCTTTGCGAATGGTCATCGGCCCCATGAACGTGTCGTCGTAATTGTGCGGCTCGTAACTGCCCTTGCTGAACGGCGAATCATCCACAATGTCGTCCGGTTTCAGGCCTTGTTCCAAAGCCGCAGCGTAAATGAACGGTTTGAACGCCGATCCGGTTTGTCGTTCGGCCTGAGTCGCATGATTGAATTTTTTAGTGGCGAAATTATATCCGCCGACCATCGCTTTGATTTCGCCGGTTCTGGGTTCGATCATCAACAACGCCGCTTGCACGTCCGGTTCAGGATCGAGATCTACTTTCAACCGTTTCGTGTTGGTGTCCACTTCCACAATCTTGAACTGAGCCAGATCGCCGCGTTTGAACAGTTTCGACGGCGGACGATTCAATGCCGTGGTGTTTTCCGCCGTAATCGTCGCCGAATAAGCTCCGAATGAAACCTTCGTCCCCTTGTCGCTGACTTCTTTGACCAACCCGGTCGTGATGTCGCCCGCCACCGGAACTGCAATCCAGGCCGGATGTTCGTAAGTGTTCGGATCGGCTTTTTCCTTTTCGATGATGTTTTCGAATTTCACCCGCCAACCGTGCCGCTTTTCGTAATTGCGAGCGCCTTTGCGAACGGCTTCAGTAGCCAGTTTCTGTGCCTGAGCATCCAGCGTCGTGTAGACCTGCAAACCGGCCTTGTATACGTCCATGGCGTCAGCCGCGTGTTTTTCCACAAGTATTTTCTGCAATTCCTGGCGGACTTCTTCGACAAAATAGGCGTAAGGCGAATAATCGTTTTTGCCGCGCTGGTCGGCGACGTTCAACCCCAGCGGTCTGGCTTTGTACGTGTCCGCTTCGTCTTCGGAGATGTATCCGGCGTCGGCCATTGATTGCAATACCAGGTTGCGTCGTTCTCTGGCGGCTTTCTGACGGTTGATCGGAGAAAATTGCGTCGCGCTTTTCGGCAACGCCGCCAGCATGGCGTACTGTTCCAGACTGAGTTCGTTCAGACGCTTGCTGAAATAATAATTGGCCGCCGCCTCGAATCCGTAAGCTCCGCCGCCCAGAAAAATCTGGTTGCAGTACATCGTCATGATCTGCTCTTTGGTGTATACGCGTTCGATTTGCAGCGCGTAGATGATTTCGTTGAGCTTGCGAATGGGAGAGCGTTCGCGTGTCAGGAACAGCCCACGCGCCAATTGCTGCGTCAGAGTGGAAACGCCCTGCACGCGATGCTGGCGCATGACGCTTTGCACGACGGCGCCGGTTAATCGCACCGGATCAATGCCGATGTGGTCGTAAAACCGCGTATCTTCGATGGCCATCAACGCCTGCTTCATCTTTTCCGGAATCTGGTTGTATTCCAGCGGAATGCGGCGTTCCAACGACAATTCGCCAATCACCGTTTTGCCATCGTCGGCGAAGACCTTGGTGACTTCAGGCGGACGGTAATCGGCCAGCGAATCCACGTCGTCGGCAAAGCTGCTGATGCTGGTCTGACAGGCGAACGCTACGCCTGACATCAATCCCGCAATGACGGTGAGCGCCACCACTGACTTGAAGCTGGTCGAACGCAGAAAATCCTCGATCCAAAATCTGAGGTCTTGCAGCCGATCTTGCCAGGTTGTTCCGTTTGAATCACGACGCGAACCATTCGGCTCGTCGTCCGGCGATGGGTAAAAGTCTCTGTCTGACATAGCGACGGGATTATACCAGCCAGAACCGGGTTCGGCTCAAGCTGATCGGGACGGGTTTTACAACTCGAAATTTGCTCCCCAGACCGCCTTCTTTTACTATCCAGTCGCAATCCAAACTCATCACCTGCTAAGGACACATTCAATGAAAACGCTCATCAATTCGTTATTGGCTCTGACTGCTGGTTTGTTGCTGGCGACAACGACTTACGCTCAGACTTCGCCCAACCCGAAAGCGCCAGCTCCGGCCAAAGCCAAACGAGCGGACGACGCTTCGGAAATTCGCGCCGTGCTGGACGCACAGGTCGCCGCCTGGAACGCGGGCAAGCTGGAAGAATTCATGGTCGGATATTGGCGTTCGCCGAAACTGACTTTTTTTTCCGGCGGACGCAAACTCGAAGGCTGGGATGCGACCTTGGAACGGTATCGCAAAAATTACCAGTCCGAAGGCAAGGAAATGGGCAAGCTGCAATTTCTGGACTTGGATGTTCAGACATTCGGCAACGGCGCAGTCGTTCGCGGGCGATATGAACTGACGCTTTCCGATGGCAGCAAACCAACAGGATTGTTCACGCTCGTCTTTCGCAAAATCGAAAAAGACTGGAAGATCATTCACGACCACACATCGTCGAATTGACAACCTGCCACAAAAACGAAACTACGAATGGTCACAAATCCACACGAATCAAGAAATCAATTTGTGACCATTTGTGTTCATTCGTGGTTGATTCTTTTCCCCCCTGACCTGACTTGAACTCTTTGAGGTGAAACTATGCGCTCCTTTCGTTTCTCCACCAGCTTGATACTTCTGTCGCTGTTGGTTGCCGTGTTGGCAACCAAGACTCCAACCGCCGACCTGTCACAAGACCTGAACTACCGTTTGATGACCATCGAACGGCGATTGGATCAATTGCAATATCGCGTGGACGCCATGGAACGCTTTCAACAAACGCAATCGCTGAATGCGACCAGCGCCAACATCACTCCGGCATCGGTGTTGGAATTGCAGCGCCAGCAAATTTCGCTGGCCGAACAAGCCGTCACCATGCAAAAACAAATGCTGGAAATGCAGAAAACGATTGATCGCCTGTCAGAAAAACTCGGCGGGCAGGAAAAGAAACCGGAAGAAAAACCCAAACCCAGATCGCTGAACAGCAAGCCGTAGTTTCAGGCTTGCACAATTCTCGCCAACATTCGCTCAACGGCTTCGCCTAAGTCGTCAGGTTTCGGCAACAGGCTGAGCACCAAAAACGCTTCGCGCGGAAAATCGAAAAAGTAGCCGGGATGGACAAGCACATCGTCTTCGGCCAGCAAGCGCAAAACCAATTCTTCTTCTGGAAGGTGACGCGGAACTTCGAGCGTCGCGTACCAACCGCCTTCGTTTTTCAGCATTCGCACCGCCGAGTTTTCCACTTTTGCCGCCAACCAATCGTGATTCGTCTTCACACGATCCAGAATCTGCCGCTGCAATTCGACGCGCAGCTTGAACCACTCAGGCGCGGCATGTTGCACCGGAGCGCCAACCGAAAGAAACGTGTCGGCGATCAAATCCAATCGTTCGACGGCTTCATCGCGCAACGCCGCCGGGCCGTTGGTCACAATCCAGCCGAGTTTCATCTGGGGCAACGCCAGAATCTTGGAAAAACCGCTCATCACGAACGTCAGCGCGTCGGCATTTTCCACCAGTGACGTCGCGCGAGATTCGTCGTCGCCAAAACCGTAATCGCCGAAGACTTCATCCACGATCAGCGCCAGGTTGTGCTGCGCGCAAAGTTCGTTCAGCCGCTGCAACTCTTCGCGTTTGACGAACGAGCCGGTCGGATTATTCGGATTGACCAGAATGATGGCGCGCGTCATTGGCGAAATGGCTTGCATCATTGAATCAAAATCCATCCGCCAACCTGCCGAAAGATATTCCAGTTCGTAAGGCCGCAGCTCTACGCCTTCGAGCGTCGCCAAAAATTCAAACAGCGGATAACTCGGTTGCGGAACCAGCACGTTGTCGCCGTGATTGGCCAGCAGTTTGAACAGGAACGAATAAGCTTCGCTGGTGCTGGCGGTCAGATGAATGCAATCGGTTTGGACAGTAAAGCCTCGTTCGACGTAATAACCGGCAACGGCTTCGCGCGCGAGGAGCAACCCCTTCGGCTGCGGCTCGTACAACATCGCCGCTTGGTTGTTGAGCGCCGGCAGAATTTTCTCCGCTGGAAATTCAAACCCGGCGCGCGTCGGATTCGACTCGGTCAAATCCAAAATCCGCGCGCCAGCCAACCGCTTTTCTTCAATCAACTGCGCCAGCCGATTGGTTTCCAGATTCCATTTGAAACGATTTGAAAACACATTGCCTCCTGACCAATATCCCAAAACGCGAAAGGCCGGGATGGTAAGTCCCGGCCTTTCGTGTTGTCCACCAACCCAGCCGATTAACAAGCCGGCGGGAAGACAGGAATGACGTAGCTCGCCGCGTTGCTCAGCGTCAGCACGTGCAGGTTATGCCCTTGGTTGAAGGCTCCGGCGGAGCTTGAAGCGCCTGTGTTGAAGTTGATCGCCGAACCGGCAATGCCCATATCGGCGTCCGGTCGGTAGATTCGCAGCCAGCCCGTTCTTCCTGCTGGAACGAACTGCTCGAAGCGCGGCGTGGTGCGCGGGAAGTTGTTCGTCAATGAACTTCGCAACTGGCAACCGCCCGTCACATTGAAGCTCAGCGCATTTTCGCTGTCGTCGTACAGAATGCCGAACAGCGTTCCCAGACTCGCTGCGCCTATGCCCAGATTCCCACCGATTCGATTCAGAATCAGCATCGTGTCGTTGCCGTCGGCGCGCGAACCCACGCCGGACAACGCCAATGTACGCGCGACGCGGTCGTAACTGACGCCATCGAAATTCAACGTCGCCGTCACCGCGTTTTGATTGCACACGGCCAGGCCGCCCGGAATCGCCGAATACGCCTGCGCTCCCAGATTGGCTTCGTGGCCGCTGGAAAATTTCACGTATTCGTCGCCGATCAAATAATTGAAATTGATCGGACAGCCCAACGAATCGGTGGCGACGGCGACGATGTAACCCGTCGTGCCCGGATCGAGGTCGGACATCAAAAAGCTGGTCGTCTGGTTCGCGGTCAAACAGACATAACTGTCAGCCACTGAACAACTGGCGCCGTCCACGAAGAACAAGTGAACCGTTGACGACAACGCCGGATGCGTATTGGTCAGCGCCACGCGCGTGTTTTGCGTGTTCGGCGTCGAGGCGCTCGACGTGTAGATGTTGTAAATCAATACCGAACCCGCCGATTGATCACTGGCTTCCGAACGCGCAGGAATCGGATTGCCGGGGCCGGGCGTCGGGCAATCAACCACGTCGCAAACCGAAAACGCGAAAGCCGCGCCGCCGTTGAACGAAACCGAATTGTTCGTGCAAACCTGCTGGCCCGTCTGAATCAGATCGCTGACCTGCGTCAGGTATGTGATTGAAACCGTCTGTCCAGGCGTCAACGTTCCGTTGAACGTCATACTGTTGTTGGTCACTGTGCAGCTTCCGACGTTCGGAGTAACCGAGCATGAATTCGGAACTCCTATCAGATTGGTCAAGGTCGTCGTGTTGGCAACGGTTTGATTGACGTTGCCGGTGTTGGTGACGTTCAACGTCGCCTGAACAGTGTTGCCGGGTCCGGTGCAGGCCAGCGGGTCATTGACCGAACCGCTGACACGATTGACCGTCACACGAAAGGCGCAGCTTTGATTGCCTATGCTGCTGGAACAGGTGACGGTGGTCACGCCCGTGTTGAAGCTGGAACCGGACGGTGGGGAGCAGGTGATCGTTCCGCAAACGCCATCTCCTGTCGGTGCAGGATACGTGACAACCGTCGAATTGGCCGTCGTCGCAACGAATACGTCCAGCGGGCAGGTGATGCTGTTGCAATCGAACACGTCCAGCGTCGCCGTCGCCGTCAACCCAGTGCCGCCTTCAGTGGAACTGACCGCGCCGGTCGTGTTGGTTTTCAGACCTTGCGAAGTGGCTTTGACCTTGACGCTGATCGAACACGATCCGCCTGCAGTCGCAATCACTCCGCCGGACAGATTGATGCTGGTGGCTGCGGCCACTGCCGTGAACACGCCTCCGCAAGTGTTGGTCGCCATCGGTGTGGCGTCCACTTCCAGACCAGCCGGGAAAGGATCGTTGATGGTTACGCCGGTCACGCCGCCAGGATTGATCGCCGGATTGGCAATGTTGATCGTCAGCGTGGACGTGGTGTTGAGCAAAATCGAATTCGGTGAAAACGACTTCGTCACCGTCACTGGCGCGAAGACACGAATCACCACGTCATCGGTTGAAGCCGCGCACGGAGCATTGCTGATCGTCCAGCGCAAAGTGTAAACGCCGACTCCGCCCGCAGGCGTAAAGGTCGCTGTCGGCAAAGCAACGTTGTTGAATTGCGACAGCGCAGTCGAAGGCCCGCTGACCACCGACCAACTTCCTGTCCCTGACAAAGGCGTGTTGGCCGCCAGCGTCGCCGAACACGTCACGCAGATCGCTTGATCCGGCCCGGCGGCGGCAACTGTAGGCGGCGCGGTGTAGGTCAACACCACGTCATCGGTTGAAGCCGCGCAAGGCGCATTGCTGATCGTCCAGCGCAATGTGTACGCGCCCGCTCCGCCAGCGGGTGTAAAAGTCGCAGTCGGCGAAGCCACGTTGCTGAATTGCGCCGTCGAAGTAGAAGGTCCGCTGACCACCGACCAGCTTCCTGTGCCGACCAGAGGCGTGTTCGCCGCCAATGTCGCTGGACTGGTCGTGCAAAGCGATGGTTGATCCGGCCCCGCGTTGGCAACAGTCGGCGGTTGTATCACCGTCACAGTCGCCGAACCTGAAGCCGTCACCGCGCAACCCAGCGCGTCAGTTGCCGAACTCACCTCATAAGTCGTAGTCATTGCCGGACTGACCATGAACATCAGCGGGCTGGCGCCGGTCAGAACGCCGCCGCCATTGGTCAGAGTGACAGTGTAAGGCGCAACGCCTCCATTGATGGTGACTGTGACTATGGCCGAACCATTCGCACAAATCATGCCGCCTCCGCTGACGATGGCGGAACTGGTCTGACAACAGACTTCATACGCCCCTAGATCGGCAAACGATCCTTGCGGACGCACGGTGCCGGTCTGGTCAACCATCGCCATGGAGCCGGTCGCGGCGTTGATGGCCGGACTGCCACCAATGAGCGGGTGAACGGGCGGCTTGCAGGTGCCTGTTGCGCAATTGCTCAGGATGGCAAGCGCGCCGAGATTCGGATCGTCGGTCACGGTGACGCCGGGCAGGGCGTTTACGCCTGCGCCGTTCACTTCGACCAGGTTGTTGTTGTTCGTGCCGGGCGTGGCCGTGCCAGCGTTGATGGTGTTGACGAAGACATCGGACGCGCCGCCGGGCGTGTTGGCGAGAATCGAATTCGAGACGTTGAAGGTGACGCTGGTGGCGTTCGGGCGCACCAGTATCTGCCCGCCGTCAAGGTAGATCACTTGCGCATCGCCAAGCAGGTAGAGGCTCCCACCTTGTGGCGCAGGGGCGTTGGTCGGCGCCGTGCCCGTGCCTGCCGTAACCGCGTTGTTGTTGAAGGTAGCGTGATTGATCGTCACCGAGCCGTTGCGCGCAAACAGGCCGCCGCCCATACCCTGTCCGGCCTGCCCGTTCATCGCGGCCTCAGTGCCTGCCCCCGCGTTGCCGCCCTGTGCGGTGTTGCCGGAGAGCGTGGAGTTGGTGATGACGAGGGTGCCGCCGTCATTGAAGACCGCGCCGCCTGCGCCCAGGCCGCCGCCGCCGCCGCCGCCGTTTGCGTTAGGACGTGTTCCGACGCCACCGTTGCCGCCGCCGAAGCCGCCCGCGCCACTGACCGCGTCCGGGCGAGAGCTATCGCGGGACGCGCCGCCGCCGCCGCCGCCAAAACCACCCGCGCCACCATCGCCGTCTTCACCGCCGCCGCCGCCACCGCCGCCAAAGCCGCCAGCGCCGCCACCACGCACCATGGAACCATCAATCTCGCCACTGCCGCCGCCACCGCCGCCAAAACCACCAGCGCCGCCAAAGCCACCCTCGCAGCACGAGCTAGCAGAGCTGCCGCCACCACCGCCGCCGCCGAAACCTCCGAGCGGGATGCCGAAAACGTCCTTTGCGCCCGGGCCGCCGTTCAGGAAGCCGCCCTCGCCGGGGATGTTGATATTTTGCGGAGAACCGGCCACAACAGCATTGGGCAAGCCGTCAGTGATCGTACCGCCACCGCCCGCGCCAGCTCTGGAATTAGCGCCAAGACCGCCGGAAGGCCCGGAAAAGACCGTGCCGCCATTGCCACCGAAGCCACCGCCGCCGCCACCGCCATCGGCGTTAATGTTAACGCCCTGCGCCGCGTGGCCGCCGTGGCCGCCCATTCCGCCGCCGCCACCGCCGCCGCCGCTGTCGCCCTGGTCAATAGAAGCGCCGTGGCCGCCGTGGCCGCCGCGCGCGGTGTTGCCGATCAAGGCGCTGCCGATCAGGTTGAGCGTGCCGCCGTTGTAGACCGCGCCACCCAGCCCCGCGCCGCCGCCGCCGCCCGCGCCGTCGTCATCAACCGCGCCGTGGCCGCCGTGGCCGCCCTGCGCCAAGCCGCCGCGCAGCGTCACCTGATTGAGCGTCAGGTTGCCGCCGGTCAAAACAACATTCGTCGCCGGGTCGAGGTCGCCCGCCCGCGCGATGGCGAAGAGGCGGAAGCTCGGCGCAGCGTCGCTGCGTTCGATCACCGCGCCGTTGCCCTCAATCGTGACGGGCGTATAGATAAAGGGTAGCCCGTTAAAGCCATAGAGCGTGTTATTGCGCTGTGTCAGCGTGTAGGTTCCGCACAGCAACTTGATCGTCGTCGGAGCCGGGTCGCTGTTCGCCACTTCAATCGCCGCGATCAGTTCCAGCGCCGCGTTGGTCGGATTCGTGGCGGGATCAACTGTGAGCGTAATCATCCCCATCATTTCCGTCACCGACATCACATCGAGTGTGCCGCGTTCGACTGCGCCGATGTCCACCGTGCCGTTGAAGGGACGTCCGAAGCCGCGCTGATCGGTCGGCGGAGCGCCCGCATTGCCGCCCATATCCACTGCCGGACTGTTCGCCTGCGGACGCATGGTCTCGGTCGGGCCGCCGTAATTGCCGAGCGGATCGAGCAGCGGATCGAGCACCGGGTTGGAGCCGCCGCCCACCTTGTCGCCATTCACGCCATCGGCGAGGCCGCTGCTGCCTGCATTGTTGCCGAGCAGGTTGTGGCCCTGCGAAATGAGCGCGCCGTTGGCATCGGGGCTGGTGGCGGCGGTGTTCTGCGCGAGGATGGTATTGCGCAGGTTCACCGTCACCGTGCCGCCGCTGCTTTCAGCGAAATCCAGGCCGCCGCCGCGACTGGCGTTATTGCTGGCAATGGTGCTACTGCTGATTTCAACCAGAGTATTGGCTTGGAATGCCAGGTTATAAATGCCGCCGCCCTGGTTGCTGCTGCCGCCGCTGACGGAATTGCCGGAGAGTGTGCTGTTGCGGAGTTGGAGCGTGCTGCCCCCAAAGCCCGATCCATTGTAAATGCCGCCCCCCCGATTGAAGCTGCTACCGCTGGCGTAATTGCCGGAAAGCGTGCAGTTGGTGAGCGTGATAGTGATAGCCTCAAGCCCGGTGCTGTGAATGCCGCCACCCAGGTTGTGGCTGCCGCCGCTGGCGTAATTGCCGGAGAGCGTGCTATGCGTGAGCGTCAGCGTGCCGCTCGAGTTGAAAATGCCGCCGCCATCGTTGGAGCTGTTGCTGCCGCCGCTGGCGGAATTGCCGGAAAGCGTGCTGTTGGTGAGCGTCACAGCGCTGTTCAAGTTGTAAATGCCGCCGCCCTGATTGCTGTTGCTGCCGCCGCTGGCGAAATTGCCGGAAAGCATGCTGTGCGTGACGGCCAGCGTGCCTTGGTTGCAAATGCCGCCCCCCTGATTGAAGTTGCCGCCGCTGGCGGAATTGCCGGAGAGCGTGCTGTGCAGGACGTTTAGCGGGCCCTGGTTGTAAATGCCGCCGCCCTGGTTGCTGAAGCCACCGCTGGCGGAATTGCCGGAAAGCGTGCTGTGCGTGATGGTCAGCGTGCGTTCGTTGTAAATGCCGCCGCCATAATTGCTGCTGCCGCCACTGGCGGAATTGCCGGAAAGCGTGCTGTTCGTGACGGTCAGCGTGCCCTGGTTGAAAATGCCGCCGCCTCGGTTGACGCTGCCGCTGCTGACTTTGCCCTTCTCGATCTTCAGCCGGGTGAGCGTCGCCGTCACGCCGCTGTTGACCATGAAGACCCGGCTCATCTCATTCCCGCTGATCGAGAGTTGATCCGCCCCCGGCCCCTGAATCGTCAGGTTCTTGTTGATGACCAGTTCGCCTGAAGTCAGTATGATCGTGCCCGTCACGGCAAAGTCAATCGTATCGCCTGCCGTCGCCGCTGCAATCGCATCGCGCAGCCGACATCCCGCGCCCGGACAATTCGCCGCATTCGCCGCTCCATCCGCCAGGTCCTGCACGGTGATGGTCGCCATGGCTGCGCTCAATGGCGCTCGTCCGGCCTGAGCGCGCCAACCGGCAACACCGGCCAGCAATATGAATAAAACCATCGCGAAGGCTAGCATCGAAGCCGGATTAGCCCGCAAAGCGGAGTGGGTGCGCTTCACGATGCGTCCGGCTGTGAATGAAACAATTTTTGCAACCAGATTGATGGCGATAAACAAAGTGCGCGGAGTTTGTAAACGCGGCATAACAGTTTGGTTCCTCTGACGATGGGTGAATATGGGTGAAAGTTTCCCTGAACCGGATTTTGACGGTCAGAGTTATTGCAGGTGGAATGGATTCCAATCAGGCCTTGTGAGAATGAGGCAAGGCGCATCCGGGAACGTCTGTTTAGTTTTTCCAGTGAGTCGCTTCCCAAGTTTGAAAATCGTGAGTTGATGGGAAAACGGTAAAGACGAAGCCGGAGTGTAGAAGAAGCAATGCGAATCTGTCAATTATTTGACTCAGATATGGCTGGGACGATGGGAAAATTGACCTGAAAAAAGCGCGCGACAAGGTTTCCCTACAGACGCGCGCTTTTAGCTAATTGAGTGTTATCCGTTACTTGGCTGCTTTGGCAAAGTCACCGGCTTTGACGATGGACATTTTCGCCGGGTTGATGTGCCGTCGCAGCGCCGCCGTGATCTGGTCTGCCGTCAGAGCTTCGACTTTCTTTTCCAAGTCGGCGTCCCAGGCCAGCGTGCGATTGAGGAAGTTGTAGCTGTTCAAACGGCCCGCAAGTTCGTTGTCCTGCGCGCGGCTGACCTGCCGAGATTGCAGCCAGCCTTTTTTGGCGGCGGCTATCTCTTCAGCCGTGAATCCGTCCTTGAGCATCTTTTCGATTTCTTCCTTGAACGCCGATTCCAGCTTGTCGCGGTTTTGCGGCGCGTAAATGGCGAAAGCCATGAACACGCCGTTTTTATCCAGCGAACTGGCTTGCAATTGCGAACCGACGCCATAACTCAATCCTTCTTTCTGGCGAATGCGAACCGCCAGCCGCGAATTCAAAAATCCGCCGCCGAGCATGTAATTGCCCAACACCAGCGCCGGAAAATCCGGATCGTCATCGCGCAAGTTCAACGTCTGTCCGGCAATGAAAAAGGCGTTGGCTTTGTCCGGCGCTTCCAGATTGCGATTGATGGCCGCGACGTCCTGAAACTTTTCGCCGATGCGCGCATACGGCGTTTTGCTTTTCCACGCGCCGAACAGATCGTTGGTCAGCTTGGCAATTTCCTTTTCGTCAAAATCGCCTACGACCGCCAATTCGCCGTTGCTGGCTCCGTAAAAGTCCGCGTAAAACTTCTTCACATCGGCCAGCGTGACCGCTTTCAAATCGGCGATGGCTTCATCTGGCGTCGAAGTGTAATTGACGTGTCCTTTCGGATAAGGACGCAAATGACGCTGCGCTTCTACAACTGCCATCTGCGTTGGTTCGCTGCGTTGCGCTTCTATGTTGGCCAGTTGTTCCTGTTTGAGTTGTTCGAACTCATCCGCCGGGAACGACGCTTCGCGCAAAATCTCTGCCACCAGCTTCATCACCGCTGGCAGGTTTTCGCGCGTGGTTTCGATACTGGCAAACGCCGAAGTCGGGCCGCCATCCACATTGACGCGCGCTTTCAATTTGTCGAACTCGTCCTTGATCTGTTGCCGGGTTCGTTTGGCGGTGCCGCGCATCAACATCGAACCGGCCAGGCCTCCGGCAGTGTCGCGGTTCATCAGACTTTTTTCGTCGCCTAAACGCAGCGTCAAGGTTGCGACGACCGTGTTGCCACGAGTTCGTTTCGGCACGAAAGTGTATTTGATGCCAGCGGCGCTGGCGCGAACAGCGCGCGATTCAATGTTCGTCGGAGTCGGTTCAAAAGCTTCGCCTTCGGCGACTTTAGCGTCGCCTTTGTAATCCTTGACCAACGCCAGCACGTCAGGATTTGCCGGAATTTCCGAACGATCCGGTTTCTGGGTCGGTATGAATTGGCCCAACGTGCGATTGGATTGTTTCAGGTAATTGACCGCCACTCGCTGGACTTCTTCCGCCGTCAATTTGCGAATACGATCGCGCGTGACGAACAGCAATCGCCAATCGCCGTAACCGATCCATTCGCTCATTTCCAGGCCGACGTCTTCCACGGAATTCAGCTTCAATTCGATTTCTTTCAGCAGATTCGTTTTGGCGCGTTCGACTTCGTCTTTGGTGACGGGATTTTTGGCGATGTCTTCCAGAACTTTCAGCATGATGTCGCGCGCTTCATCAAGCGATTGTTCCTGCCGAAGTTGCGCGCCCACCAAAAACAAACTCGGTTCGCCGAAAATGTACGGGAAACCGAATACCGCCGCGGCTTTTTTCGATTCGACCAGCGCCTTGTGCAAACGACCTGCGGGTTGTTCGGTCATGATTTGCAACAAAGCCTGAACCGCAGCCGTGTCCGCGTGCGAGCTGCCCGGCACGTGATAAGCCGCGCCAACCAATTGCACATCGCCTACGCGACGCACCGTCACGCTACGCTCGCCATCCTGCGTCGGTTCGTCGGTGTAAATTTTGGAAAGGACGCGGTCGGGTTTGGGAATCTTGCCGAAATAATCGGCAACCAGCGCCAGCGTTTTGGCTTCGTCAATCTTCCCGGCAACCAGCAACACGGCGTTGTCCGGTTGATAGTATTTTTTGTAAAACGCCTGCAACCGATCAATCGGCACGTTTTCAATGTCGGCGCGCGACCCAATCGTGGATTTGCCGTAGTTGTGCCACAGGTAAGCCGTCGAATAAATGCGTTCCAGCAAGACTCCGAAAGGATCATTTTCGCCCATCTCGAATTCATTGCGGACGACGGTCATTTCGCTGTCCAAATCTTTTTTGGCGATGTAAGAATTGATCATTCGATCCGCTTCCAGATCGAGCGCCCATTTCAAATTTTCTTCCGTCGCGGCAAAGGTTTCGTAATAGTTCGTGCGGTCGTACCAGGTGGTCCCGTTCGGACGCGTTCCGTGTTCGGTCAATTCTTTGGGAATGTCCGGATGCTTCGGCGTGCCTTTGAAGACCAGATGCTCCAGCAGATGCGCCATGCCGGTTTCGCCGTAATTTTCGTGTTTGGAACCGACCAGGTAGGTGATGTTGACCGTAATGGTCTGTTTCGACTGGTCAGGGAAAATCAACACCCGCAAGCCATTTTTCAATCGGTATTCGGTGATACCTTCGACCGAAGTGACGCGCTCGACGCCAGCGGGCAAACTACCCTGCGCCAACGCAGCAATGCTCAATAAAGCCAAACACAGCAGCCCAAGCAGGGGGCGACCGGTTTGGGCAAACGCTTTCCGTAAAAACATATTTTCTCTCCAAAATTTGGTTGTGGAATTGGTCACTGGCAAAACGAACGCGCGAAAGGATAAGTTCTGCGCGCTTCGTCGCCGCGCTGGTGTTTGATGAATGCAAGAAGATCGCAGGCATTGTATGCAACCGGTGGCAGAGGGTTCAACCAATGCGGATAATGTGGTCGTCCCAAAGATAGAGGGAGGTCCTCAGATACCATTTTCGGTGAAGACAATCGTGCCCCTCACGGGACTGATCTGAAACGGGAAACTAGACAGGAGAATCGAATATGGCTTTTGATATCAAACGGCTCAACGACATCGAGGCCGGCGAAGATGAGTTTTACGAATATCAGGACGAACTGCTCAATCTGTTTGCTGAATCGCCCGAAGGCAAAGCGCGCGCGGAAGCGGATGATGGAATGGCATTCTGGGCCAAGTGCCTGATTGATTACGGCTACAACTACGTTGGCGTCGCGCTCCACGAAATGGATGCGAACGATATGGAAGAACTGCTGACCGAAGTCTTCCCCCGCAAAATCTCGCTCAGCGCCCCCGAAGACGCCGATGACGGCCTGCCCGCGATCATCGCTTTCTGGGAATACCTGAAGCGGGAACATCAACTGTCGAACGCGGAAAACATCCTGCGCTACCTGCGCGCGGTGAAACCGGCGGACTTCAAGAAATGGATGAACGATCCTTCTCGTTTTGGGATGGCGAAATCTTTCTTTTCAATGGCCCAGTCGGAAGGCCTTGACCTATCAAACGAAGAAGACCTCAAAACATTCACGGCTTTGTACAACCACCGGCTGAAGTCTGGAAGCTTCCTCGGCATTCCGCTGCCCGAACCTGGCCCGTCTCTATTTGATGGCCTGTCTGCCTCTGACCTCAAACCTGTCGAGAAATCGAAAAAAGAACGCGACAAATCCCGCCATAAAAACAAACTTGCCCGCGCCTCACGCAAAAAGAACCGCCGACGGAAATGATCCCCTAATGGCCTTCGGCAACAATGGCGACGAAGCTGCGAACTTCGCTGCCATTGTTGCCGAAGAGGACGATCATTCGATGCCCACACGCGCGAGGTTGGCCGGGACGTCAAGGTTGAATCGTAATTTCGTCGGCTTGTTTGAGGTCAATTTCCTTGACTGAACCATCTTTCATTTTGATGCGAAGCGTGCCCTGTTTTGGCAAACAGGTAGGTTGAGACGCGCCACTAACATCAACTGCTCCGCTCAAGCGAAGTCGAAACGCGCCAGATTCATGTTTTCCATAAGTTCCTCCTGGCGTAAGCCTGATAATCAAGGAGGATTTCCGTGAAAGGACAAAGCGATTAACTCTTCTCTCCTCACCCCCCTTAATTGCACTCACACGCTCATTTGTAATCATCTGGGCATTCTGATCGAAAATATCGAATCCTGTTGAAGTGTGATACCCAACAGCTTTGACATCTAGCGTGATGACAACTTCGCCGGGGCCAGCCACAAAGGAGTAATAGTAAAGCTTTCCCGAATTATCTCCATCAACATACCCAGAAATTTCTTGCGAGGTCAATTTGGTTGGATTGTCTCTGTCCGTGGATTGCCCTGTGGCAACGGCGGCCAAAGCCATGATGAACGCGAGCGAAAAAAGCGACTTCCATATTGATCTCGGCATATTCAAACTCCTGTTGTTTGTGAGGAAAAGTTTTGCGCTTCACTGACGGCCGGTGGTAAATTGCAGACCTCTTCATCAGTCCGGCAATTCACCTTTGGCCATCAGCCGAGCGTTTTTGCTCTGCCGTCGTAAGCGATAACTGCGGCGGGAAATTTCACGCGGCTGAAAAATTTTATTCAGCGCTCTCACAAGCCGCAGCCTGTCCTCAAGGTTGCGTTCGGTTCAACACGACAGTCGGTTCCCCGACCAATACAGCCTGAAGAAGGGGCGAGAACATGACTACACCACAATTTACCGATCTATTGGCGGCTTGGCGCGCGGGCGACCGGCAGGCGTTTGAACAGCTTGCGGCGCTGGTGGACGCGGAGTTGCGCCGCTTGGCGCGCCATTACCTGCGCGGCGAACGCAACGGCCACACGCTGCAAACAACGGGGCTGGTTAATGAAGCCTGGGTGCGATTGCTGGAAAGCGGGCAGGTCAATTGGCAAAGCCGCGCGCATTTCATCGCCGTGGCGGCAACGACAATGCGCCACATTCTGGTGGATTGGGCGCGGGCGCAAGCCTACCAAAAGCGTGGCGGCGGCGCGGCGCAGGTTTCGCTGGGCGATGTCACCATCTGCCAGACGACATCGCTCGCCGACATCGTAGCCATTCACGAAGCCATGGAACGATTGGCCGCATTCAACGCCAACGCGGCGTTTGTCGTCGAATGGCGTTTCTTCGGCGGGTTCCAGAACAAGGAAATCGCCGAAGCGATGAGCATTTCCGAAACGGCAGCGACCCGTTACTGGAACTTTGCGATGACCTGGTTGCGGCGAGAATTGGAAAAATAGCCGAAACGCGGTCGTGACAATCGCGCTTCAACGGAGGTATCCCACAATGAACTCAGATGACACACCCGATGATCGCAGTGAACGGCTGATTGAATTGTTCGAACAAGCCATCCAACTCCCTCCGGCGGAACGCAAGGCTTTCCTGGCCGAGGCTTGCCGCGACGATGTCGAGATGCGCGCAGAGATTGAATCCTTGCTGGATCACGCGAATAACGATGATGGAGCGTTGCCGACATCAGCCATCAAACTGGCCGCGCGACAACTGGCCGACGCTTCACGGCGAGATTGGGCGGGAGAGCGAGTCGGCCATTATCAGATTCTGCGGCTGTTGGGCGAAGGCGGAATGGGCGAAGTTTGGCTGGCCGAAGATTCAAAGCTGAATCGGCAAGTGGCGATCAAGTTTCTGACGGCGCATTTAGGCTCCTCGCCTGCGCTGCTGCAACGCTTCGAGCGGGAGGCGCGCGCGGCTTCGATGTTGAACCATCCGAATATCATTACCGTTCACGAAATCGCCCAGCACGAAGAAACAGTTTTTATCGCTTATGAATTTGTCGAAGGCCGGACACTGCGGCAGCGGCTGCAAGATTCCAAACCGAGTTGGCAGGAAGCCGTCGGCATCGGCGCGGAAATCGCTGCCGCGCTGAAAGCCGCTCACGGCGCCGGCATCATTCACCGCGACATCAAACCGGAAAACGTCATGCTGCGGGCCGACGGTTTGGTCAAGGTGCTGGATTTCGGCATCGCCAAACGCTTCGACCTGCCCGCAGCCGAAACCAGTGGCGGCAACCTGACAAGCCAATCCAATGCGACACTAGCCGGGTTGGTGTTGGGAACGCCCGGTTATTTGTCGCCGGAACAGGCGCGCGGAGAAAAAGAAATAGACGCCCGGACGGATATTTTTTCGCTCGGCGTATTGATGTACGAAATGCTCGCGGGGCATCCTTACGCCAAACTATCGCTTCAGGAAAAGCTCGAAGCTGTAAGGAGTTCTGAAGAACTCCCGCCGCTCAACGCACAGCGCAAAGACCTGCCTGCGGCGCTTGATGCCGTCGTGAAGAAGGCTACGCGAAAATCCCGCGATGAACGGTTTGCTTCCGCCGGAGAACTGCTGGAAGCGCTCAATGAGCTTCGCACACCGACGCAAGCCAATCTGCAAGAACGCGATCGGGCGCTGGCGCAAAAACGCGCCAATCAATCGCTGAATCAAGCTGTCGCTCTGTACGCCACAGACAAAAATATCCGTCTGTCGCCCGCCGCGCTGTGGCGCATCTGGCGACATTCGACCATCAAACGCGGGCGGTTGGAATCGGCGCTGCTGAGGCGCAGTTACCTGAGCGCGCTGGGCAAGGTGATGGCTGTCGCCCTGCTGGCTGGGTTGGTGACACTGTTTTTCGCCGCTTTGTATTCCGTCGAAGAGAAGTGGGAAGTGAAGGTTTTGCAGGATGGACATGCCGATATGATTCGTGACATCGCGCTTTCACCGGATGGCAAGATGCTGGTTTCGGGCGGCAACGACAAAGCCGCCATCGTTTGGGACGTTACGCGCCGTGAACGGCTTGCGACATTGAAGTTCGATCAAGCCAAATACGTTGGGGCAGTGGCCTATTCGCCGGACGGCAAATGGTTTGCGACATCAAGTACTGACAGCAAAGTGACCATTTGGGATGCCGCACAATTCAGCAAAATAAAAGAACTGCCAGGAGAGGAGGGTGGCATTAGCGGAGTGCTGGCCTTTACTCCAAATGGACGGCTGTTAGTGGCGCAAGAACAGACAGTCAAAAACACTCAACAGAGGATGCTGAATCTTTGGGAAGTTGAAACGTGGCGACTCGCAGGGCAGTCGCCCCCACTCGGAAATCTGTTGGCTTCGCCAGACAGCCGATTCCTGTTGGGATATTTCTGGCACACCTTCGACTTGGCAACAATGAAACACTCAACCCAGCACCGCACGGAGGAAAGTTTCGGAAGGGGTGCGCTTTCGCCGGATGGCCAATGGATGGCGACGACTGATAAAGGTGGTTTTGTCAGTTTCTGGGATTTGCGTCGTTTTTGGACGGTAGGTGAACATAAGCTTATTGCACGTTACTCAGCTCATCGGGATCGCGGACGAGCTATCGCGTATTCGCCTAATGGCCGGTTGGTTGCGTCAGGCAGCGATAACATCATTGTTTGGGATGCTCAAACCCAGGCCAAACTGGCGCGTTTTCCTTACCGCGACCTGGTGACAGATTTGGCATTTTCCACCGATTCCAGGCAATTGATTTCGGCGCATGGAGACGGAGCCATTTTGGTTTGGAACATTGCCGAAAAAGAAGCGACGGCGAATTTCGCCTCTCACAGTGGGGTTGTGCGCACAGTCGTTTTTTCTTCGGATGGGAAAACTGTTGCCTCCGCCAGCGAAGACCGCTCAATCATCCTTTGGGATGCGAATAGCGGAATAAAACGCGGAGTGCTGTCAGGACAAGGCGTGCCGATTGCCGGCGCGGCAATTTCGGCGGATGGTAAGTTTGTGATTTCCAGCGATATACAGGGCCAGGTAACGTTGTGGGATGCGGTGACACACAGGCTGGTGCGGAACTTCTCGCCGCCGCACAAAACCGACGCCAGTCTGAATTACAGCATCGCCATTTCGCCCGATCAAAAATGGGTGGCGACAACTTTCGGTCTGTATGCCGTGGAACACGGGCAACTCGTCGTTGATTTTCTGCCATTGCGAGGCGACCAGATGCCGGAAATTCGTGGAGCGGCTTTTTCGCTGGATAGTCACTGGCTAGTTTGCGTGGCGACTGATGGGCGCATTTATCGGTGGGAAGTCGGTTCTTGGAAATTTCACGAAATTAAGAGGCAAGGAAACATTACGGCGGTCACATTTGCACCCGATAACCAACGGTTGGTAACCGGAGAAAATTCAGGTGTGATTCGGCTATGGCAGGTGGAGCCTTTGCAGGAACTCGCCGTGATCGGGCAGCACGCGGCCAATGTCGAATCACTGTCGTTTTCGCCAGATGGCCGCTTATTGGCCTCAGCCAGTGCTGATGAAACTGTCAAATTGTGGGATGTCGCACGCCGTCGCTTCATTACCAACATCGGCACACATAAACCGTCTGTGCTTTCTGTCTCATTCTCGCCTGATGGCAAGCAAGTTGCCACGGGAGAACATGACCAATCGGTTCGAATCTATACGCACGAATACAGTTTATGGGGAAGAAAGCTGGATGAATCGAACTGGCTGTTGAAGCTGTTCCGTTGAAGTAAGGCCGATGACGGACTCCTTTGGCCACGTACAGCCCAGAATAAGAATGCCCGGCGAACCGATGGCGCGCCGGGCATTCCTGTTTTTCACAGGTCAACTGCGTAATCATTCGCCACGCACGTCAATTTCGCCGTCTTTCAAATCCACGACGAAGGTGTTGAACGCTTTCCACAGATTGGTGATCGGCAGTTTGACCACTTCGTCAATCGTGCGTTTCAGGAAGCGCGCGCCGTAAGCCGGGCTGAATCCTTTTTCGACGACTTTTTCCAGCGCGGCTTCGCTCAGCCGCATGATCTTGCCCTGGCGTTCCATCTGGCGACGCATGCTGCCCAGATACAACAAAGCGATCTGCTTCACTTCGTCCTGAGTCAGCGGAGAAAAGACCACAATTTCATCAATGCGATTTCGGAATTCCGGCGAAAAGCGATTTTCCGCCGCGCCCATCACCGCGCGTTTGATCTCTTCCACATCGGCAGTCGTTTTGTTGCCGAAGCCCAGCGGTTTCATGTACTTCTTGAAATTCTCGCTGCCGAGGTTCGAAGTCATGATGATGATCGCATCGGACAAATACACTTTCTTGCCGCGACCATCGGTCAGCCAGCCTTCGTCAAAGGCCTGCAAAAACAGATTGAGCAAATACGGCGAAGCTTTTTCGACTTCGTCGAGCAGCAAGACCGTGTACGGGTTTTCGCGCATACGTTCGGTCAGAATGCCGCCGCGTTCGCTGCCGACGATGCCGCGCGGCATGCCGATCAGTTTTTCGATGGCAACGGTTCCGTCCTGATATTCGCTCATATCAATCCGCACCATTTTGCCTTCATCGCCGAACATGGCTTCGGCAACGGCTTTGGCCAATTCGGTTTTGCCTACGCCGGTCGGACCCAGAAACAACAACACGCCGTCCGGTTTGTAGAAATTTTCTTTCAACGGGCCTTTGTTCAACCGCAAGCGTTGTGCAACGGCTTTGACGGCGTCTTTTTGCCCGATGACTCGACGGCCAAGTGTTTCTTCCAACGTGCGGAAACGATCCGTCGTATCGCGGAAGACCAGATCGCGCGGAATGCGCGATTCCTGGGAAATGACATCAATGATGTGTTCCGGTTTGACCTGCATGACCGAAGGTTCGTTGATTTCGACTTTGACCGAAGCCGTGTCGAGCCAGCCGATGACTTTATCCGGCAGATGCAGATTGCGTATGTAGCGCGGAGCCATTTCCAGCGCCATATCAATCGCGGCGTCCGTGATTTTGACGGAGTAATTCTTTTCCAGACGCGGACGAATGCCCTGCAGAATTTGTCGAGTTTCGGTCAGGCTGGGTTCGTCAATTTTGACCAGCCGGAAGCGTCGCGCCAGAGCTTCGTCTTCGGCGATGTATTCCTTGTATTCGGTGATGGTCGTCGCGCCGATGATGCGCAGTTCGCCGCGCGCCAGCGCGCCTTTGAACATATTCGCCGCATCGCTGGAAGCTCCCATCGCCGAACCGGCGCCAATGATGGTGTGCGCTTCGTCCACAAACAGAATCAGGTCGGTGCGCTCTTTGACTTCCTGAATGATGCCTTGCAATCGCTCTTCGAACATTCCGCGCAACATCGTTCCGGCGACAATGCCGGCCATCTGCAATTGCACGATATGGGCATTGCGAAGCCGCGCCGGAACCTTGTGCGGTTCCAGTTCGATCAAGCGAGCCAGGCCTTCGACCACGGCGGTTTTGCCTACGCCGGGTTCGCCAACCAGCATCGGCGAATTGGCACGTTCGCGGTGGCATAGAATTTCGATCATCTGCTGGATTTCGTGCTCGCGCCCGATGGTCGGCGGCAATTTGTCCTGTCGCGCCAGTTTGTTCAGCGAAAGCCCGAAATGCTTCAGGTAAGGCGGAAGCTCGTATTTTTTGCGTTGGATTTCCGTTTGTTCTTCGCGGGTGCGAACTTTTTGCGTGATGGTGTCGGTGGCGAAACGCGGGTCAACGCCGAGCGCGCGCAAAATCTCTGCCGGTTTGCCGCCTTGATCCGAAAACAGCGTCGCCATCAAATCGTAGGATTCAATTTGGGAGCGTCCCTGCGAACGCGCGCGTTTCAACGCGCGATTGAACAAATCGCGCGTGGTGTCGGCGATATACATTTTCTTGCCGACATACTGGCGGCTTTTACCCAGTTCCTGTTCCAGCAAATGCGACACGGCTCGCGGATCAATGCCGACCGATTGCATGGTTTCAGTGAACAACACACTTTCAAGCTCGCTCAAAGCCGTGAAGATGTGTTCGACCGAAAGAAAATTATGATCCCGGCTTTTTGAGACCTCGATTGCGCGCCGGACAACAGATTGCCCGGATTCGGAAAATTTGTCTGTCATCGGTCCTAAATCAAACACGACTTTGTACCTCTCTTGAAAAACTCGCCTGTAAAAAAACAGGCTTTTCAACACCATTTTCAACTACGAAAAGTCTACGCCTTCAGATCGAAACTTCACAGTCCGTAAACAAACAATTTCGACATTTCTTTTTCACTTTCGGATCGCGGCGAAGATCAAATAACCGCGCATTTTTGGAAGGCGCAGTAAAGCTACTGCCCACAATTGGCGCTGTCAAGCAATCGAAAAAGTAAACAGTAGTCAGAAGACAGTAGTCAGCAACGATCTTTCAAAATTCCTGCTGAAGTCGCCAAAACCAGATTTTTGAAAATGGCCGCTCGCACAAAATGCCGTGGCGATCATCTGCAGTCAGTAAAGCGCAGACATAAATTCTACTGCCTACTGTCTTCTGTCTACTTTCCTCAGTGGTGATCTTCGCCCGGCATCGGTCCCGCCGGAGCTTCGGGAATGTCCGTCACCGCGGCATCTGTGGTCAGCAACAGCCCCGAAATCGAAGCCGCGTTTTGCAGCGCCGTGCGAACGACTTTGGCCGGATCAATGATTCCGGATTCCAGCAAATCTTCCATCTGCCGGGTCGCAGCGTTGTAACCGACAGTTTTCTTTTCAGTGCGGACTTTTCCGACAATCAAACTGCCATCTTGCCCGGCGTTTTGGGCGATCATTCGAAGCGGTTCTTCCATCGCGCGGCGCAGAATTTCGACGCCGGTTTTTTCGTCGCCTTCGGCTTCAATCGCTTCCAGAGCTTTGGCGGCGCGCAACAACGTGACGCCTCCGCCCGGCACAATGCCTTCCTGAGCGGCGGCTTTGGTGGCGTGCAGAGCGTCTTCGACGCGCATCTTCTTCTCTTTCATTTCAATTTCGGTCGCGGCTCCGATCTTGATGACGGCGACGCCTCCCGCCAGCTTGGCCAATCGTTCCTGCAATTTTTCGCGGTCGTAATCTGAAGTCGTTTCTTCGGTCTGTCGGCGAAGCGTAGCGACACGGCCTTGCAGATCGCTCTTGCGCCCTGCGCCTTCGATGACCGTGGTGTTGTCTTTATCAATGATGATTTTCTTGGCGCTGCCCAAATCTGACAATTCGACGCTTTCCAGCTTGATGCCCAAATCTTCGGTGATGACCTTGCCGCCGGTCAGAATGGCCAGGTCTTCGAGCATGGCTTTGCGACGGTCGCCGAAAGCCGGCGCTTTGACGGCGGCGACTTTCAACACGCCGCGCAGTTTGTTGATGACCAGCGCCGACAATGCTTCGGCTTCGACATCTTCGGCGATGATCAGAAAGCTGCGACCGGTTTCGGCGACTTTTTGCAGAATCGGAAACAGTTCGTGCAGCGATGAAATTTTCTTTTCATGCAGCAGAATCAACGGCTCTTCCAACGTCACGTCCATCTTGTTCGGATCGGTGACGAAGTAGGCCGAAATGTAGCCACGATCGAATTGCATGCCTTCGACGATGTCGAGCGACGTTTCAATGGTTTTGGCTTCTTCGACTGTGACCACGCCGTCTTTGCCCACCTGCTCCATCGCTTCGGCCAGCAATTCGCCGATCAGTTTGTCGCCGTTGGCGGCAACCGTGCCGACGGCGGTCAGATCTTCTTTGCCTTTGACCTTTTTCGACATCTTTTCGATTTCAGCAACGGCGGCCGCGACTCCACGATCAATGCCGCGTTTGAGCGCCATAGGGTTCGCGCCCGCCACGACGTTTTTGACGCCTTCACGGAAAATCGCCTGCGCCAACACGGTCGCCGTTGTTGTACCGTCACCGGCCACATCGTTGGTTTTGGAAGCGACTTCACGCACCATCTGCGCGCCCATGTTTTGCAGCGGATTTTTCAGGTCAACTTCTTTGGCGACGGTCACACCGTCTTTGGTAATCAACGGCGAGCCGAATTTTTTATCAATGACCACGTTACGACCACGAGGGCCGAGCGTCACGCGAACCGCGTTCGCCAGAATGTTGACGCCTTCCAGCATTGCCCGCCGAGCGTCTTCTCTAAATGTCAGGTCTTTTGCCACGATTGGGTTTTCTCCTCTGTTGTTTTTCTTCTACGAAATCACTCGAAGTTTCACCAAGGCAAGCCAGCATTTTTGACTTTTGATATTTGCCTTTTGATTTCTTTGTGCTTCTTCGTGTGACTTGGTGGATTGGATATTGGCTTGAATTTAGCCTGCTCTGCCTACGCGCACGCGCGCCGGACGCAGCAAGCGGTCTCCAAACTTGTAGCCGGTTTGATATTCGGCGATGACTTTGTTGTCCTGGTCGGCTTCGACCGGAACAATCTCTACGGCCTCATGAAGTTCCGGATTGAACTCCTGATCTTCGGCTTCGATTGCTGACAATCCCAGTCCCTGCATTTTGGCTTCGAACAGATTGGCGGTGGCCTTGACGCCTTCGAGCAGAGCGTTGAAATCGGTTTCGTTGTGCTGGCTGGTTTCCGCCGCAGCAACGGCACGTTTCAAATTGTCGAGTGTGTCCAACAAGCTGGCGACCAGGTCTCCACGCGCGGCTTCCAGCTTTTGTTCGGCGGTGCGATTGATGCGCGCGCGCATTTCGTCCGTTTCGACTTTCAACTGTTCCTGCGCCTTGCGAAACCGGTCGGCATATTCGCTCAATTTTCGCTCCGCTTCGCCGCGCTTTTCTTCGGCTTCTTTCAGCTTTGCCTGCAAAGCCTCAATTTCTTCAGGCGCCGGAGCGGGCGGGTCTTGTTCGGTGTTTTCAACAATCGGTTCGCCGTCGGAGTCGAACCTTCGTTTGTCGGTGACGCGGATTTCATGAATTTCTGCGGCTTCCGCTGCCGCCGTTGTGTCTTTACCTGTGTTTGAATTCATAGTTTGTGAGAACTCTGTGTAAAAGCGCTTTTGAAACCATCAATGAAAGACGGGCAATCTATCATCGCCGCTTTGAGCAGACAAGCAGAGGGAAAGAGGTGGGGAGAAGAGGGTTGTTTCTCAATCTCCTTTTTCCTCCGCCCCTCTCCAACTTCTACCCGACATTCGCCGCCTGGCCGACTCCCGTGACAAAAGTCATCTGTCCGGCGTCCAGGTCGCCTTTGACGGTCAGAGTGTCGCCCGGTTTGACTTCGCCGCCGAGCAATTTCATCGCCAGCGGATTCTGAATCAGGCTTTGAATCGCTCGCTTTAACGGACGAGCGCCATAAACCGGATCGTAACCTTCGCGGGTCAACAATTCTTCCGCCGACGGATCAAGCATCAGCGTGATCTTTCGGTCGGCCAGCATTCGCCGCAAGGCTTCAAGCTGAACCTTGATGATCGCGCGAATCTGTTCGACACCGAGCCGCTTGAAGATGATGACATCGTCAATGCGATTGAGAAATTCCGGCTTGAAGTGTCCGCGCAATTGTTCGAGCACCGCCGAACGCATGCCTTTGTCATCGCCGTGGAAATCCTGAATTTCGCGCGAACCGACGTTCGAAGTCATGATGATGACAGTATTTTTGAAATCCACCGTGCGACCTTTGCCATCAGTCAGACGACCGTCATCCAGAATCTGCAACAGGATGTTGAAAACGTCTGGGTGACCTTTTTCGATCTCGTCGAACAGCACCACCGAATAAGGCCGGCGACGAACGGCTTCGGTCAGATACCCGCCTTCATCGTAACCGACATATCCCGGAGGCGCGCCAATCAGCCGAGCCACGGAATGCTTTTCCATGAACTCCGACATATCCAGCCGCACCATCGCGTGTTCGTCATCGAAAAGAAATTCAGCCAGTGCGCGCGCCGTTTCGGTTTTGCCGACGCCTGTAGGGCCAAGAAAAATGAACGATCCGATAGGCCGTTTCGGGTCTTGCAACCCGGCGCGGGCGCGACGCACTGCGTTCGCCACGGCGATCAAGGCATCATCTTGACCAATGACGCGCACGCCAAGCCGTTCCTCCATCTTGACCAGCTTTTGAACTTCGCCTTCCAGCATTTTCGACACCGGAACGCCTGTCCATTTGGCGACGACTTCGGCAACGTCTTCTTCCGTGACTTCTTCCTTCAACGTGCGACCGGCAACCTGCAATTCTTCCAGTTTGCTTTGGTCGGCTTCAAGCTGTCGCTGCAATTCAACCATCTTGCCATAGCGGATTTCGGCGACTTTTTCATAATTGCCCGCGCGTTCAAGTTGTTCGGCCTCAACCTTCAACGCCTCCATCTTTTCCTTGGACGAACGAATTCGCTCTATGACTTCTTTTTCCGATTGCCATTTAGCTTTCATGCCATCGGACTTTTCTTTCAGGTCGGCAATTTCTTTTTCGACTTTCGCCAACCGCTCTTTGGAAACAGCGTCTTCTTCGCGCATCAACGCTTGTTTTTCGATTTCGCGCTGAATGATCTCGCGTTCGACTTCGTCAATTTCCGTCGGCAACGAATCAATTTCGATTCGCAACTTCGAAGCCGCTTCGTCCACCAGATCAATCGCCTTGTCCGGCAAAAACCGGTCAGTGATATAGCGATTCGACAGCGTCGCCGCCGCCACAATCGCCGCATCTTTGATGCGCACACCGTGATGCGTTTCGTACTTGTCTTTCAAGCCGCGCAAAATGGCGATGGTGTCTTCCACATTCGGCTCAGAGGCGTACACCTGCTGGAACCGGCGTTCGAGCGCTTTGTCCTTTTCGATGTATTTTTGGTATTCGTTGAGCGTCGTGGCTCCAACGCAACGCAATTCGCCGCGAGCCAACGCCGGTTTCAGCATGTTCGAAGCGTCCACTGCGCCTTCCGAAGCTCCTGCGCCAACCAGCGTATGCAGTTCATCAATGAACACAATGATCTGGCCTTCGGCTTTTTCAATTTCGCGCAACACCGCCTTCAATCGTTCTTCAAACTCGCCGCGATATTTCGCTCCGGCCAGCATTGCGCCCAGATCAAGTCCAACCAGCCGCTTGTTTTTAAGGGTTTCCGGCACGTCGCCTGAGACGATTCGTTGCGCCAGCCCTTCGACAATCGCGGTTTTGCCCACGCCGGGTTCGCCGATGATGACCGGATTGTTTTTGGTTCGACGAGACAAGACCTGAATAGTTCGACGGATTTCGTCGTCACGACCAATCACCGGATCGAGCTTTCCTTGTCGAGCCAATTCGGTCAGATCGCGCGAGTATTTCGCCAGGGCTTGATAACTTTCTTCCGCATTCTGGCTGGTGACTTTGGCTCCGGCGCGCATCTGCTGAACGACCTTCAGCAGAGCGTCCCGATTGACACCGTGCGAACGCAAAGCCTTGCCCGCATCCTGCTTGTCATCGGCCAAAGCCAGCAACAGATGTTCGCTGGAAATGTATTCGTCTTTCAGCTTGTCGGCTTCTTTCTGGGCTTTGCTGAAGACTTCGGTCGTTCGATTTCCGTAAAACTTCTGGCCGAAGCCGCTGACCGCTGGAAATTTTTTGATCGCCGCTTCGATTTCGCCCGACAAAGTCTGAACATTCACACCGATTTTGCCCAGCATTGGACGGGTAACACCTTCAGACTGTTCGATCATTGCCACCAATAAATGTTCAGGCTCAACCTGCTGATGATTCTGTTTTTCGGCCAGAGCGACGGCAGATTCAATCGCCTCCTGCGCTTTCAACGTAAACTTGTTCAGATTCATATTTTCCTCCTTGACCTAATAACTGTATTTTCTGGCCATAAAACTTGGGCTTCGAGCTTTCTAAAAGCCCGAAGCCCTTGTGTCAATCGCTAGCCTCCACCAACTTCGTTATTTTCTTAGTTTGTTGAACCGTTCTGTCCACTTTTCACCGTAACGTTGATATTGCGAGCCTTGACTTCTTCTCGCTTGGGCAATGTCACGCGCAAAACGCCGTCTTTGAATTCCGCCTTCACATCTTCCACATTGACCGTGTTCGGCAACGTGAATGTGCGCGTGAATGAACCATAGCTGCGTTCGACGCGATGCCAGTTCTCGCCTTTGTCTTCCTTTTCGAACTTGCGCTCACCGTTCAAGGTCAGCCGATAATTTTCAATCGAAAGATTGAAATCTTCCGCCTTCATTCCCGGCAAGTCGGCTTCAAGCACGATTGAATTTTCGTTTTCAAAAATGTCCACATTGGGACTCCATTTTCCAGTGAAGACCTCCTCATTTCCGAAAAACCTTGGCAATCCACCGGCAAAAATCCGACTGAATTCATCCTGGATATTTCGCAAATCGGCAAACACCGGATCACGCTTAATCACTCCACTTGTAGCAGTTCTCATAACTTACCTCCTTGAATTGTATTGGGATTATTCCCTCACTTCTCCTGCAATTTTTTTTTCGCTTCCTCAGAGAACCATTCCCTGAGTGCGCGCAAAAGATAAAACTTGAGCCTTTACTTGTCAAGAAGCTTAAATAAAAATCTTCACCAATCTAAAACTAGCTACAAGTCACGTAAAATCTTAACTTTACACAAGTGGCACTCAGTCATCAGCAAGGATTGCAAGTTACTTTCAAGCTATTCCTGCTGAATTTTGGGAATGTGGTAAGGAAGTTGATCGGTGAGTAAGAGGTTACAGGCTGTTCTCATCTGTTCTGAATTGAATTTTGAAAGTTGGCGACGACGTAGTATAAAAGCCGCGAGCCATCTCTTAACAATTCATAGCCAACAAAGACGGAAATCGTACAAACGGTTTCTGCGGGGAGAAGTCAGTATGCAAAACGGTTATCACGAGGACGGATATTCGGACTACGAACTGGATTTTTTTCAAGCTGTTGATCGAAACACAATGGCTGAGCAGGCGATTTTCGATGCTCTGATGGACATCAACGACGATCAGTATTACACGCTCTTCGAAGTTAATGTCGAACACACCTGCGGTCCAGCCAAAGTGCAGGTGTTCCCTGAACGTGCCGGGACATTGTATCGCTGCCTGCATTGCGGCGTTGCCGGAGTCATCGGCGGATAAGAGCAGGACTGGTCAGCATAAAATAAATTTCCGATGCCCCGTTGACAAAATGAGTAACGGCCTCTACATTCACGCCTTCGCTTTGACGCGGGGTGGAGCAGCCTGGTAGCTCGTTGGGCTCATAACCCAAAGGTCGTAGGTTCAAATCCTACCCCCGCAATCAGACTCTAAAGCACTTACAGCCGTTGAGCTTTGTGACTCAGCGGCTTTTGCTTTTGGGGTTACAAAAGGTTTTGCCGCTGCTCGCCTTTTCAGCCTTCAACAATTTTCAATTATCGCAACTTCTTCTCACCCTTCTTCTCGGCGTAAAAGAGGCCGCGTATTTCGGCAACGGTTTCCGGTGCGATCACAAATTCAACGGGCGTTCAACTCGTGTTGACGAAAGGATTGAGCCAACGGCTGACGCGCCCGCACCAGCGATAGACGAGCATGCCGAGGGATGTGCGCGCCGCCTGGAAGTCCGGCCAGCGCCACACAGACGCGCACACCTTGCCCGAAGCTTTCATCGCGGAAGCATTATCCGTCACGTTTTCTTGGAACGTGGACGGCGAAGTGGCGGTGGTTATGGTGGCAGAGGTTGTCAGGGCGGCGTGTCGGCGTGTGGCGAGACGACGACGACAAGCGCGTTGGCGATCCCTATGGTCGAGTCGCCCGGCGATACTGCGTTTATGACGCTGACGGGCTGCGCGCCGCTGCTGCCTGCGTGCTTGCACGCGACAAGCGGCGCTGCAATAACGCTGACCGCAATCACAAGCGCGACCTAAAAAGAAGCGCGCCCCACAGCTCTCGGCGCGACAAAAGCGTTGGCGGAAAGGCTCCGCCACTGAGAAAGCCAACATCGCAGCCGTCTCCATCGGGATAGACAAAGGTTGCGTGAGCGTGACACCATCGCCACAATCGAATTGAAGCTGAATGCCGTTCGCGGTAAGCAGCCGAAAAAAAGACTCCCCGGTTGCGCTAACAACCGGGGTTCTGCATTTTGTACCGACGTTTGCCGAAAAAGAATCGCTCCCTCAAAGCTGCGCCTGCGGCGATGATAATGGCACTGCCACCTGCGCTAAAAATATTTCGGGGTTTGTGGCCGTTTCCTACCTCAGGCTGGGGAAGTTCGGCAAAAAAGTTGGCAGATGCAGGAGAAATTCGTCATGGACGTTTACCTGTCTGAAACGAAGGGCTAAAATCACTGCGCTTAGCTTTCAGCATTTCCCACAATCAAATACTCACTACCAGAGGAGGTTCGCAGATGATTCGTGCGGCTCTTTGTCTCGGCAGTTTCGTCATTGCGCTTTGCCTGTGCGCTATTGCGCCCGCCCAGCAGGCCTCTTCCACCGTGCCCGTCAGCTCGGAAGACCAGGCGGCCTTGCGGCGGCTGGCCGCTGACTTCTTTGCTGTCTACGCCAAAGAAGATTTGGATGGCCTGCTGCGCCTGTGGAGCGCCAAATCGCCGGAGTTCCCTGCCTTCAAACAACGTACGCAACAACAATTCGCCACGTGGGAAAAGGTCACAGTTAAAGATGTCGAAGTCCGTCAAGTGAAGGCGGACTCTGCCCGAGCGAAGTTGCGCGTGGAACTGGAGATGAGTGCTGTGGATGCGAAGACGGACAAGCCAGCGGCGGGCTTGGGCAAGCTGCTGCGCGCGTTGGAGTGCGTCAAGGAAGAGGGCGTGTGGCGCGTGTGGCGTGAAGCATCGGCCTACGACGAACTGGCTGCGGCGTTGGGTGCGGCAAAGACTGATGAGGCGCGGCAGGCGTTGCTCGCGGCGGACGAAGAGTTGATTGCCCAACCGCTGGTTGACGCTTTAATCAGCCAGGGGCACGAACAGCGCCGGCGCGGGCAGTACACGTTGGCGCTTATCTCTTATCGCGCGGCGCGCGGATTGGCTGAGCGGCTTGGCGACCGGCGGGGCTTGGCGCTGGCGCTCAGCAATATTGGCGCTTCGCACTCGCTTCAGAGCGACTATGCGCAAGGGTTGCCCTTCCTCGAGCAAGGACTGAAGCTGGCTGAAGAACTGAATGATACGACGATCAGCGGCTTTGCACTCAATGTCATCGGTGGCGTGCATCGCCTGCTGGGTAACATGGAATTGGCGCTTGATTTTCTGCAACGCAGCCTGAAGCTGAGCGAGGAACAGGGCAATCAGGCGGCCACCGCAAATGCGCTTTACACTTTGGGCACTGTCTACTCAGCGCTGGGCGACCAGGCGCAGGCCTTGTCCTACTACGAGCGCAGCCTGGCGCTGACGTCCGATCCGGGATTTCGCCATGAAACACTGCTAGCCATCGGCAATCTCCACCGGCAACAGGGTCACTATGAACTGGCCTTGGACTATTACCAACAGAGCCTGCGGCTGACCGAGGAGAGCGGCATCAAAACCTCGAGCCTGCTGCTCAATAGCATCGGCATCGTTCACCGCCTGCAAGGGAAACCGGATTTGGCATTGGAGTTTTACCAGCGCGCGTTGGCGCTGGCCGAAGCGGCGGGCGTCAAATCGGAGAAGGGGCTGATTCTCAACAATATCGGCATCATCCACCGCACGCGCGGGCAATATGAGCAGGCGATCAAAATCTACGAGCAAAGCCTCAAGCTGCGCGAAAGCATCGGCGACCGCTCCGGCGAAGCCTTTGTGCTTTACAACCTCGCGTTCTCCCATTACCAACAAGGCCGCCAGCAGGAAGCGCTTGCTTACGCCGAGCGCGCCATCACGCTGGCCCGGCAAGTCAACAACCCCGCCCCGCTCTGGAACGCGTTGCTGACCAAGGCCGCCGTGTATAAAGACCGCGGCCAACGGGACGCGGCGCGCCAGGCTTATGAAGACGCCATCGCCGTCATCGAGGAAATACGCGAACAGGTGGCGGGCGGCGCGTCGGATGCTCAACGTTTCTTCGAGAACAAGGTCTTCCCTTATCACGCCCTGGTGGCGCTGCTTGCGGAACAAGGCCAGATTGGGGCGGCGCTTCCCATTGCTGAACGCGCCAAGGCGCGCGCGCTGCTTGATGTGCTCCACAGCGGGCGCGCCAATCTATCCAAGTCGCTGAGCAACGCTGAGCAGGAGCAAGAGAAGCGCCTCAACCGCGAATTGGCCACGCTCAACACGCAACTCACGCGCGAGCAGCGCCGCGCGCAACCCGATGCGGCGCGCGTCACGACACTCAAAGCCGAGTTGCAAAAAACGCGGCTTGCTTTTGAAGCACTCCAAAGCAAGCTCTACGCCGCTCATCCCGAACTCAGAACGCAACGCGGCGAGGCGCAACCAATCACGCTGGATGAGGTCGCGGCGCTGGTGCCCAATACGCAAACCGCGCTGTTGGAATTCGTCGTCAGCGAAGAGCAAGTGTTGCTCTTCGTCTTCACCAAAGGTCAGACCACGAAGGTGACGGCGCAACTCTATACGCTTCCCATCAAGGCCGAGGCATTAAGCGAGCGCGCCGCCGCCTTTCGCCAAAACCTCGCCCGCCGCGATCCGGAATTCGGCCAAGCGGCACGCGAGCTTTATGAACTGCTCGTCAAACCCGCCGCCGCGCAACTACACGGCAAAACGCATCTGGTCATCGTGCCAGACGGCCCGCTGTGGAACTTGCCCTTCCAGGCTTTGCAGTCCACGCCCAATCGCTACCTGATTGAAACTCACGCCGTCAGCTATGTCCCCTCGCTTACCGTACTGCGCGAGATGATCAAGCGGCGCCCACGACAACCCGCGCGCGCCGCCAACGCGACGCTGCTCGCCCTGGGTAATCCCGCCCTGGGCACGGAGACGGTCAAGCGTGCCAAGACCGTGCTGCTCGATGAAAAGTTCGACCCGCTGCCCGAAGCTGAAGCGCAGGTCAAGCAACTCGCCAGCATTTACGGCGCACAGCGGAGCCGCGTCTACACAGGCGCGGAAGCGCGCGAGGAACGCATCAAGAATGAAGCGGGCAACTATCGGCTGCTCCATCTGGCCACACACGGCGTGTTGAACGACGCCAGCCCACTGTATTCGCACTTGCTGCTGGCGCAGACCGCTGAGTCAGGCAAAGAGGCACGTGAAGATGGCTTGCTCGAAGCCTGGGAACTAATGAAGCTCGACCTGAACGCCGACTTGGTGGTGCTTTCGGCCTGCGAGACAGCGCGCGGACGCGTCGGTGCGGGCGAAGGCGTGATCGGCTTGACCTGGGCGCTGTTTGTCGCTGGCTGCCCGCGCACCGTGGTCAGCCAGTGGAAAGTCGAATCCGCCAGCACGACTGAGCTGATGGTCGAGTTCCATCGTCAACTCAAAGTAAGGATGCAAAACCCGTCAGCCAGGCTGGAAACAGCGCAGGCATTGCGGGCGGCGGCATTGAAGATGCTGCGCGGCGGGCAGTACCGGCACCCGTTCTGGTGGGCTGGATTTGTCGTGGTGGGGGATGGTCTTTAAGCTTCTGAGTGCAATGGATTGCCGCCAAAAATAAAGTTGATCGGAATGTCATTATTGCGGGCGAAAGTAATAATGTCAGGAGCCATCAACTCCCAAATAGTATGGTTAACATCAATCCCGTTCAGAAAGTCGCGAACGTTGAAAATGATAACTGTCACTTCGGTTGAAATGCCGCCGCGGTTCCATTGATATTTCAAGTTTGTTGCTTTTGCTCCTAACGCTTTGTAGAAAGGCAATAATCCGGCTTCAGAACCACCGACCATCCATTCTCTCCCGTGTTGCAACATCGTAACTATTGCCATCTTTAGCATCCCTAACATCAGGTCACCCTTTCTAAAGTCCGGGCAGATACAAATTCTTGTTACTTCGACGAGGGACTCTTTGCTGGGAAAATCTTCGGTTATCAACTTTGAATCCACATGTTCCAGCATTTCAAGACAATCATCGCCATCGTGGAAAACGAGCCGTAAGCTTCCAACCGATTTTCCGTGATGACGAGCATACAGGATTTTGGCTCTTGTATCGTAGACATCCCCGAGTTCCTCTAACCGAATCTTCTGATTAGAAAGCCGAACCCAAGGGTAGGTTTCTTTCCTCAGCTCTAGCACCTCGCGGTAATCCTCTTCTGATTGAACAAAGTTATAAATCACGCCGCTAGCTACTGACTGAATCAGGATGCCCGCTTGCCAGATGTCTGTGATGGCGGCTTCTCTCACATGCTGGAACAAGTACTGTCCAACACAGGGGAGATAAGAAGGCGACGACTTGATGACCTTGGCTCCAAGACGAACGACGTCAAACGGGCCATCGCTTACCTGTTTAATCCATCTTAACTCCAATTTCACCTGCTCCACGCCCAAGCCGGGAAAATGCACGGCGCCGTCCAATCTCATGCCGGAAACAAGCATGCCGATTGGCTGATCGGTGACCAAACCCAATCCATCTTTCGATAGGTTTTCCACTTTCAAACATACCTTGCCGTACAGCTCGTGATGGTTGTGTATGACACAGCTTGGAGAAAGGTAGGGGCTGCATTGCCATCGTGGGCCGCGCTCTATCCGCGTGGTAACGGCGCCTTTAAAACCGTCATGGCTATGGTTTCCGCTTGAGTTCATCCCTTGGCTCCTTCTCAATCGCCACGGTCATTCCACCGCCGAAAGGCTAGGACGGCATTCGTCCCACCGAAGGCAAAGGAGTTGGAGAGGGAGTGTTCAACCTGAGCCTCTCGCGCGCAATTCGGAATCACATCCAGGTCGCACTGTGGGTCAGGCTCAGTGAAATTGGCCGTCGGCGGGAGCGCGCCGTGCCGAAGCGCAAGAATTGTGGCGACGGCTTCCAACGC
Source organism: uncultured Heliomicrobium sp. (assembly GCA_964470555.1). Lineage (GTDB taxonomy): Bacteria > Acidobacteriota > Blastocatellia > RBC074 > RBC074 > RBC074. The sequence goes on along the minus strand of CAYYDG010000008.1, from coordinate 5,993 downwards.
GCCCGTTGCGCCCAGCGCATGCCCGTGCATGGATTTTGTGGAACTGACCGCGAGTTTGTCTGCATGCTTGCCGAAGACTGAGCGGATGGCGGCAACCTCGCTGGCGTCGGCGTTCGGCGCGCCCGTGCCGTGAGCGTTGATGTAGCCGATCTGCTCCGGGCGGAGGTCGGCATCCTGCAAGGCGGACTTGATGGCCTGCGCTGCGCCTTCTGGTGAAGGCCGGATGATATGTCTCGCATCGGATGACATCCCAAAACCGACCAACTCGCCGTATATCTTCACTCCGCGCGCCCGTGCGACTTCGAGGGGTTCGAGAACGAGCATTGCCGCGCCTTCTCCCAGGATGATTCCGCTGCGGTCGCGCGAGAAAGGGCGGCAGGTGTCCGCCGATAACGCTCGCAAAGCTTCCCAGGTTTTCAAGTGTCCGAAGCTGAATGGAGCCTCACAGCCGCCTGCGATTGCGGCTTCGATCTGCCCCTGACGCACCATCCAAAAGGCTTGTCCAATAGCCTGTGTCGCCGAGGAGCAACCGGTCGAAATGGAAAGAGACAAGCCAGTAATGCCAAATTCCATTGAAATATGACTGGCTGCCGCATGCGCCATCACTCGCAGTAGTGAGAGCGGGTGTACGCTTCTCTTTTGATCCGAATAAAGGTCCACGAAAACCCCGTCCATGCTCGTTTGTCCGCCCAAACACGATCCAGTCACCACGCCCATGACCTCCCACATATTCGGCGTCAATTCGATACCCGCGTCCGCTACCGCCTCCCGCGCGGCGACCAGAGCGAATTGGGCAAACCGGTCGAGCAATTCAACTCGCTTCGGCGGAAAATGGTCGCGCGGGCCGAAGCCGCGCACTTCAGCGCCGTTCTGGTACTTCAACTGCACGCGGTCAACGGCTTCAATCGGCCCAATGCCACACCGCCCTTGTCGCAGCGACTGCCAGAATTCGGCAGCGTTATTGCCGATGGCCGAGATTACGCCCACACCAGTAATGACCACTCTCCGCTCTTTCATACTTCCGCCTCGATTTCGGTGCCAGATGCGGACAGATTGTGCTCGATCCATTCCACAATCTCTTCCAGGTTACTGAGAAACAAGGATTCATTGCGGATTCGCATGCCAAATTCTTTTTCCAGATTGAAGATGACGGTGAGCGCGTCAAGCGAGTCTATGCCGAGTGAAAACGGCGTGCTTTTCAGCGTGATGTTTTCCGCCGGGATGCCCTGCGAAGCGGCAATAACCGAAATAACTCTTTGAGCGACTGTGTTAGACATGGTGATTTCCTTGATTGAATGAAGTTGCGCATAATTCAGCCAGATCCAAATCCGGCTCCGTAGGAGCGACAAGTGAGATGTCGCTTCTACGGAGCTTGGGAGCTAAACTGTCCGAGGCTATAAACATTACGCGCCGCTGGCGCGGAAGACCTCGCAAAATCACGGAGAACACGGACTCGGAATTACGCACTCGCTTCAGTTGAGCGTCTGAATAGTGTGACTGCCGACGCAGTCAGGCAGACTCTTTTCGCGCAGCCTCCGCCGCAGCAGGCCAAAGTCGGGGAATGAACATCCCGGTGCGTTGCCGGTAATCTTCGTAAGCTTCTGCCAGTTCGCCGGACGCGAACTTCCGTTCTTCAACCGAGGCGGCGTGGTAGTAGATCGCGCCCATCACGACCAGTGACAGCAAAAGCCAGGGCTGCCCGGTGGCGACGGTGCCAGCGATCCAGGCCAGCGAGTACGAGGCGTAAAACGGGTGCCGGATGTAACGGTACGGCCCGCGCATCATCAAGTGTTCGGGCTGATCCGTGCTGAAGGCGAGCGAAAATGGTTTCTCCCGGTTGATGCGAACGCAGGTCCAAAAGAGCGCGAATGAGACGCCGTAGAGAAGCAGCGCCGTGACGGCGGTTAATCCAGTTGTATGCTTCGCTCGTAACAGCGCGATGAGATGGGCAAGTGTGAAAATCCCGCCCACGACCTGTATCACCCGCGTCCCGAAGGGCACGTTATCAACCATACGGAAATGGTATTTCATCGCCCAGACAAAACTTGCAAAGCAGCCGACAAAGGCGATTAAGTTGACGATTTGCAATGCGCTGAAATCTTTCGACATGGTTCGATTCCTCAAGGCGTTCTGTCAGGCGTGCGGGCGATGAAGAGCAGCCGGCCTCCGGCGGATTCATCAACGCCCAACTCGCGGAAAAGCGAAAAGCTTTTCGTTTGGCAAACTCGGTCTATTCTTTCCAATTCCTGCCGCGAGTACCTAGTGTTGAAAGCCACATCTTTGAGCACGAATGGATGGTCGCCAGCGCCGCGCTGCGGCCAGAACTTCCGGCGAATGGCCAACGCGATCTCAGCGCCGATTGGCGAACAGCCGCCGTCAATGCGCGGTTCGGCCTCGGCCAGAAAGGTCAGAGCGGCAAGATAAACGGTTGGAGTCGCTGTCGTGCCTCATAAAACCAGCCTTTGTTGCTGCTCCTTCTCCCACTCCAATGCGTCGAGGACACAGCGAAAGTACACGCGGCCAGCTAGGCCAATGTTTTTACATCCTGCCGCACTGCGCTAACGCCCATAAAAAGGGATGGGACATTTCCTCCCTCTGGGACTTCGAGCGCCTTCCAGACCACCAGAAAAAAACAACACAACTTTTTTTTGTCATCGCGGGCAAGGTACAAGGTGTCGCAATGAGCCAAATCGCGTGTGAGCAGGGCTGTCGGGTCTTCATAACTGGTCGCCATCAAATCGAGTATCTCGCGACGCAATGTCACATCCGTTTTGAATGCGCCTGACCTGATTGCAAAGATGTTCAGCATGAAATTTTGTTCTGTAACGAAACCTGCTCGGTGACGAATTCAGGCGCGGAAGACGCGGCCCGGCTCGACAGTCACCGCTTTCCTGATTGAAACCAACGACGCGAGGCTGCACATGACGAGGCTCAGACCGATCATTCCGACCGGCAACCACCAGGGCGTGTAAATCCAAGGAATACCCCGCCGCGCCAGACCGATCAGCGGAAGCGTGACGGCCAGTCCGGCTAGTGAACCGACGGTCCCGCTCACGAGTGCCTGCATCAGCACGACGCGCTGCACGTAGCGGCGCGACGCGCCAATGGCCTTGAGCGTGGCGAACTCTTCCAGGTTGTCCATCGTCGTCGAGTAGATCGTTTGTGACACGACCACCAGTCCGACGAGAAAGCCGAGCAGCCCGGCCAGCATAATCGTCCCGCCCGCGCCAGTCTGGTTGAGCCAGAAATCGCGCGAGCGGCTGGCGAATTCCTCGCGCGTCCACACGTCCGTTTCCGGCAGCCGCGCCTGCAATCCTCGCTTCACTTCTTCCGCCGCGTAGCCCGGCGCGACGCGCACTAGCAGAAACATCGTCTCTTCGCGCCCCAGCCGCAGGTAATCCGCCGTGTCCTGGTATGAAGCGAAGACATACGGGCTGCCGAGGAACGAGCCGAAACCTTCGACAGCGCGTTCGACGTGGGCGCGGCGGCGATTGATTTCGACTTCGACGGGCGGCGTGGTCGCTTCGAGCGGCGTGGCGTTGCTGCGGTCAATCAGGACGGTTTCCGGGCGCGTCACGTTGTCGCCTTCAGACAGCCGGAGAAGCGGGAAGCGGCGGCCCGCGCCCGCTTCCGCGCCGACCACCGTGACGAGTTGCCGCGCCCCCGATGGCGCTTGCCACGAACTAAGCCCGGCGGCGACGCGGCTTACTTCCGCCACGCCTTCGATGCCCCGCGCAAGTTCGCGGAAGCGGTCGGGCAGCATCGCCGAAAACTCGAAGCACGGCACGCCGCGCGCCGCGATCCAGATGTCGGCATCGCTCGCGTCAATCATCCGCGAAGCCGCGCGGACGAAGCCCGCAAGCAGGCTCCCCTGAAAGATCATCAGGAAGACCGCGAAGACGATGCCGATGACTGTGACCGCAAACCGCAGCCGGTCGTAGCTCAAATTGCGCCAGGCCAATCTCATAACAATTCACTGCGCGAGAAACTGGACCGTTACACGCAGCCCAATCACCAGCCGCGCATCTACTTCGTCCAAATCAATCAAAACTTCCAGCACGTCGCGGTCGCTTTTTTCCGCCGGATCGCCCGTCCGCACCTGCTGGCGGCCCATCTGAGCGGCGATGCGTGCGACGGTGCCGCCGAATTCGCGTCCGGCAAAGGCTGGTGCTGTAACGGCAACGCGCTGTCCAGTGTGAATGCGGCTCAAATCTCGTTCGTCCACTTCGGCGCGGACGCGCAGCCGCGATGCGTCGGCCAGACTGACGATCGGTTGCGGAAATAATGTGCTGACCGCTTCGCCGGCTTCGACGTGGACGCGCAGGACGGCGCCGCTGATGGGCGCGCGGACGGCGCATTTCTTCAGCCGGTCGCCGATGACGTTGACGCGCTCGGCGGCGGCTTTGATCTCAGCATCGGCTCGCTCCAGTTCTTCGGGCAGGGCCGGCGCGTTGACCAGCGCGACGCGATTGGCCGTCGCGTTCACCGAAGCTTCGGCCACGGCCAGATCGCGTTTGGTCTTTTCGACGGTTTCCCGCGAGATGTCGCCCGATTCAAACAGCTTCGACATTCGCGCGTGTTGCGACCTCGCCTGTTCCAGCACGGCTTGTTCGCGGACTTGTTCATCAAGCGCGCGCCGCCGCTCTTCGTCGCGGCTGCCGCGCGCAAGCCGTATTCGCGCCTGCTCGGCGGCTTCAACTGCGGCGCGAGCCGACTGCGACTCAGCTTCCAGCGCGCCGCAATCGAGCACGGCCAGAACATCACCCGCCGTGACCTGTTGCCCTTCGCGCACGCGGACTTCGCGCAGCAACCCGCTTTCGCCCGCCCCGACATTGACGGTTTCGCTCGCGCCTTCGATCCGGCCAGGACAAGCCAGCGTTACGCGTTGCTGCGCCGGTGATTGTTGCGATGGAGCAAGATCGGCTGAGGGGAACGCAGCAGGCCGTCCAGCCATTCGCCGCGCCCCCGTTACCCCGCTGAGGACGATAATCAAAAGCGCACCGAGCCAGAGCCACACGGTTTTGGTTTTTCCCGCCAATGCGCTTCTCAAATTCATGGACAATTCTCCTGATCGGTGATGATGCGCCCGTCGCGCATTTCGATTACTCGATGAGAGAACGAAAGCCATCGGGCGTCGTGGCTAACCACCACCACGGCGCGGCTGTCATCGGCGGCCAGCTTTTGCAACAGCGCCGCGACTTGTTCGCCCGCCTGGCTGTCCAGCGAAGCCGTTGGTTCGTCGGCCAGAATGATTGGCGGATCGTTCACCAGCGCACGAGCGATAGCTACGCGCTGCTTTTCGCCGCCGCTCAGTTCATTCGGCTTCAAGCTCCATTTGTCCGGCAGCCCGGCTTTCTGAAGCGCCTGCTCCGCTTTCTCCCGCGCGCGGCGGCCCCGCTGTCCATCCACTTCCAGCGTCAGCAAGACGTTTTCCAGAGCCGACAGCGAGCGGAAAAGACGGAACGCCTGAAAGACGTAACCGATCTGCCCGCGCCTGATCCGCCCACACGCTTCTTCCGACAGCCCGCCGACTGGCAGGTTATTGACGTGAACCTGCCCGGCGTCCGGCCGTAACAAGCAACCGAGCGCCGCCAGCAACGTAGTCTTGCCGCTGCCCGACGGCCCCATGACCAGCGACAGTTGGCCAGCGCGGAATGCAACTGATACATCATTGAGCGCCCGCACCGTTTCGCGACCTGCGCCATACGTCACGCTTATCCGTTCTACCGCGAGCTGCGCTTGCGACACGGCCATCCCCCCACAGAGAAAGTAATCATTGACAACCGGCGTAGGGACGTTGCCAGTCGGTATTTGCTGTCTACGTAACGGGACGACGAAAAAAACCAAGGCAAATTGCCATGGGGGCAAAAAATATTTTCGGAGATTGGGCGGGGCGTAAAATGCCGCCGCGTCAACCTCTATGCGCACTTGTTGATTGCAAAGGAGTCTGACATGTCGTTTGCGACAACGCCCTGAAACGATGAAAACGGCTG
>CAYYDG010000007.1:0-208059 GCA_964470555.1 uncultured Heliomicrobium sp. | reverse complement strand
CTGGAGCGAAGTTGACGGTTACTTACGAGTACCTTTTCATGTGGGACACAACTGAGGCAGCGCCAGCCAAACAGGAAAGGCAATTTAGGTTGCACGGGGAAACTAACCGACTTTGCTTGCGGTGCAGAGTCCGCATAATTTAGCGAAAGCCATAAGCGCTGCCGGGTCTTCTGATATTCTTACCAAAAAAGATAACCCAGACTGAGCAAAAAGCCTTCAGTCTGGGTTATTTCATTCAGTCGAATCAATTACACGCACTTCGAGAACCCACAATCCCGGCAGGTGTAACAGCCACCAGCGTATTCAATCTGGTTGCTGCTGCATTCGGGGCAGGCGGTGATGACTTTCTTGGAATCATTTGTCGCCGGTTTCATCGAAACGACATTGCCCGCCATTTGAGATGGTTGGACCGCTTTGGCTTGTTCGGCGGATTGAGTCATAGCCATTTTGGCGGCTTCGCGGGCGGAATCCGGCTGCTGCATCAACCGGCGTTTGGTCAGCATGATGCATTCAGCGACGACTTGCTCTGGCGACGTGCAGAGCCGTGCATTGAACCAGATCGAATGATTGCCGATGACCTTGTTCAAACTGGCGGCGACTTCTTCGGGTTCGAATCCGCCGCGCAGCATCTTCGACGCCAGCAAGCCAACAGAAACCGAAAGACCTCCGCCAGTGGCGAAGACCTCCAGCACGCGCGCGCCGTCATGATTGACCGTCACATACAGGTTTTGATGATCGAATGGAACTTGCCAGGTCGAACCGCTCAATTCGCGCGGACGTTCCAACCGCTGCTGAGCTTCGTTGACGGCCAGCGTGGTTTGATGCGTCGCCTGTACGGCTTCGCGGCTGGTGTCGGCTTTCGTTTCCGGCTTGGCTTCGGGTTTGGCCTCGGCGGGTTTTTCGGCGCTGACAGCGGTCAGCACCTGGCCGTCGCGCGAACCGTCGCGGTAATAACTGACGGCTTTGACTCCCATCTTCCAGGCCAGACGATGCACTCGGTCTGTGTCTTCAACCGTGTAACTGGCAGGCGCATTGACGGTCTTCGAAATCGAATTGTCCACGTGATCCTGAAAAGCCTTCAACACGCGCAGATGATGATCGGGATCAAGCGTCATCGCGTCCACGAAATATTCCGGCAGCTTGTCGCGGTTTTCGACGATGTAGGCCGCAGCCTTTTCAATCGAAGCCGGATCGGAATTGTCGAGCTTGATGCCCAGAGCTTTAGCCGCAATCGGATGCGCGTAGGTGCGGGTGCCGAGCGTGTCGCGGCGAACATACGCGTACGAGAAGTTCGGTTCGCAGCCGGAACTGGTTTCCGCCACCAACGAAATCGTGCCGGTCGGCGCAACGGTCGTGACTTCGTAATTTCGCGGAGTCAGCGGAATCGAACGATCCAAGCCGACTTCGTTGTAAATCAGGTCTTCATAAAGATCGCGGTTCGGCTCGAATTCCGGCATTGCGCCTTTTTCCGCGCCGAGCGCCAATGACGCTCGCCAGGATTCTTTGCGGAAAAAGTCCATCATACGGTCGGCCAGCAATGCGGATTCTTCGCTGCCGTAACTGATCTTTTTCTGCAGACACAAATCGGCGAATCCCATTATTCCCAATCCGACAGGGCGAGTGCGATGAACGGTGTCATGAATCTGCGTCAACGGCCAATCGCAGGTGTCAATCACGTTGTCCAGAAAGCGCACCGACCAGTAAATGTCGTTGGAAAACCGGTCCCAATCCACATCGTCGGTCGTTTCGTCGTAATACTTGGCCACATCAATCGAACCCAGATTGCAGGCGTTGTAATCGTGCAGCATCTGTTCGGCACAGGGGTTCGACGCCTTTTTCAACCCCATCGAATTTTTCAGCGGATTGTGGCGGTTGACGTTGTCAATGAAGATGATTCCAGGTTCCGCCCAACGATGTGTGGACGAAATGATTCGTTCCCAAATGTCCGGCGCAAAAACCATTCCTGGTTTCGGCGGTTTCTGGCCTTTGTAAGTGTATTCGCCACCTTCGCCGCCCTCTGCATTAGGTGCTTTTGGATCGAAGATCGCCATATCCCAGGGCTTGCCGTTGAATTCGGTCTGGAACCATTCGTTGTTTTCGACTGCGTGCAGAAATTTGTCGCTGACCGTGACGGAGATGTTGAAATTGGTCAGGCTCTTTTGATCGTTTTTGGCGTGAATGAACCGCAGAATGTCCGGGTGAGCGACGGCCAGAATGCCCATGTTCGCGCCGCGACGAACGCCGCCTTGTTTGACGGTTTCGGTCATCGTGTTGACTATCTGCATGAACGACACCGGGCCGGAAGCCATCCCGCGACCTTCGCCGACGGGAGTTCCTGCCGGACGCAGCCGTTCGTAAGTCATGCCTGTTCCGCCACCCGATTGATGAATCAGCGCGCAGTATTTGGCGTGTTCCATAATGCCGTCCAACGAATCAGGCACTGGCAGAACAAAACATGCAGCCAACTGGCCTTTGGGCTTTCCGGCATTGACCAGACAAGGTGTGTTGGGAATAAACGCGCGTTCGTGCATCAATCGCAGCATGTTGAGCGTGAATTCTTCGCGGCGGCGCTGGTCAGTTTCGGCTTTGGCGACGTGTGAAACAACTCGACGGGTGATGTCATCCCAGGTTTCCAGCGGATTGCCTTGCAGGTCTTTCAGAGAATAGCGTTTGGCAACGACTCGTTGCGCGTTAATGCCTAACGGGGTTTTGGTTGCGGGGCTGGCAAATTGAACGATTTGTTGTCTGCTTGCGCTCATGGCTTGTCTACTTCCTTCGATTACTTGTTGGGTTGGTTGTTGGAAACGTCGGTTCTCCCTTTCCCGGAAAAACCGACAAAGAGCAAAGCTATGTTGGAGATTGAAAGAAACTTTAGTTTGCAGGCTCGACCAAAAGGAATTCAGTTTCGGATTCTTGAAACACAAAACCCGTAGCCGAAGTTTAGACAACCCGGCATCTCAAGACTCAAGCCGCTTCTGAAGTTTTTGCTGAGAAAGCGTTGAGTCACGATGAATTACCTGTTTTGTTAGTGTTGAGCGGCGCAAAATATAGTCCCACCATATACGGATTGTCAATCACGTTTCTCAACAATATATTGTGGTTTCTTGTAAATACTGACCGATAAAGAAAATGTTCTTGTCGGCCAGCGCTGAAGGCTCATGAGGTGGATTGGTCAAGCCAAATCGGCAAATGTTGCAACGATAAAACTTAGCTCTACTTTGCAAAAAATCAGTCAGAGTAGCAGATGGCTTGGCCTCAGCAGATCGTCTTTTACATTTTGGAATTAAGAATTGACAGAATTAGAGGCCGGTGTTTTAATGCGCCCCGCTAGCTCATTAAAAGCGCCCTCGATCTGACCTTTCCCCGTAGTCAATCGGAAACACATCTTCACAAAGCATCCTAAAGCTTGTGTTTCGATCAGAGTTGGCAATCTCCCAAATCCTGAATTTCAAAATTTTCGATATTTTGAGAACTGATTGAGCAACAGGCCTACGTGTTCATTGCCTGAAGCTTTTCCGCGCTCCATCCGGCTAAATTTGTTCAACAAATGCCAGCCTTCGGTGAAGTGTGCGCGGGCTATAAACTAACCAAACGGAGAAATCATGGTGCCAACTATTTATCGTTCATCTGCCTAAACCTGCGACGCTGAAACCAGAGCATTTACCCATTATAGCGATTTTCACTTGAATGCGACTTAGGTTAATAACCTGTTCTACCAACGCTTGGTAAGCAAATTGACAGGTCGCGTGCAATTGCAACCCGCTATAAGTTCATTCGCAAATCCAATCGAATCGCTCATAAGTAAGAACAATAAAGTTTCGGACTTCTACACACACATCCCGGTTTTCAGCCCCGCCCATTCCAGCCCCGTCGTGTCCGTTACCGGGACTCACACTTGAAAAGACAGATTCCCCGTCTCGATTTGGAGCAACGAATCCAGCATTGAAAACCCGTTCAGTCTCGAACGGACGCAGTCGGAAGTGCGCGCCCGCGCAGGTGCGCGCATCCGTTGTGCAGGAGAAAAGTATGTGTTTGAAGAACGTGTTGCGAGCTTCTTTGCTCGTGTTTGTGTGTGTGTTACTCGCAGTCAATTCCGCTTTCGCCACCAGCGTCATTATCCCAAGCGACGATGAAATGATTATCGGAGCGCGAGCCATTGTCCGAGGTCAGGTAATCGCCATCAACGGCGGTCTGGATCAACAGCATCAAGGCATCTTTACTTACATCACGTTGCGCGTTCAGGAAGTATTCAAAGGCAAGCTTTCGACGGGCGACATCATGATCAAAGAACCCGGCGGGCAATTCGGCAACAAAGGGAGTCTGATTTTCGGCACCGCTGAATTCAAAGTCGGCGAAGACGTGCTGCTGTATCTGGACACATGGCCGGATGGCAGCTTGCGCGTTTACAACTGGTTTCTGGGCAAGTATTCGATTACCGGAAGCCGGACTGTCAGCGGACAGATGATTTCCCGTTCAACCACATTGGGCAACGTGAGCGTCGTCGGTCGGTCGCAAAACGGCCCGATTACAGATCGTTCCGATTGGGCGTCCTTCGCGTCCATGCTTCGTTCGCGCATTGCCGCCACCAAAACTTCGGCGGCTCAACACGAAGAAAAGTTCTACAAAAACGTCTCGGTTCGCACGCAACCGATGGAGATCAACGGCGGTTCCGGCCTTGGCCCGACTCAGAACTTCACGTTCATCAATCCGAACCGGCCTCCGCGCTGGTTTGAACCGGACAGCGGCCAGTCGGTGGTCTTCAAGATCAATTCTTCAGGCGCTCCCAGCGGAACGATTTTCAATGACATAGCGGCGGCCATGAGCGCCTGGTCGGGCGTCAGCGGCTCGGCGCTTCGTGTCGTCAGCGGCGGTTCGACCAGCAACTGCGGCTTGCTGGTGCTGGATGGCGAAAACACGATCTCGTTCAACAACTGCGACAGTTATTCGGCATTTTCGCCACCTGCGGGCGGAGGTTGTTCGGGAATTCTGGCTGCGGCTGGAATCATCAGCTACGACTTGTGGCAAACGCGAGTCGTCAACGGCATCACGTTTTACCGAGCGCTGGAAGGCAATTTGTCGTTCAACCCCTACGCCAGTTGTTATTTCACCAACCCCTGCAACGTGCAGGAAATTGCGACCCATGAACTGGGGCACGCGCTGGGAGTCGGCCACTCGCTGGATTCAGATGCAACGATGTACGCCTACGCTCATTTCGATGGACGTTGCGCCAGTCTGCGCGCAGATGACGCAAACTCCATGCGCTTCATTTATCCCGGCAGCAGCACGCCGGTCAATCCGTTGAGCATCACCACGACCAGCTTGCCAACGCCGCAACTCGGCGTTTCCTATTCTCAAGCAGTAAGCGCTACCGGCGGCGCTCCGCCTTATACCTGGAGCGTTTCCGGCGGAGCGTTGCCTCCCGGATTGAACCTGACAGGTTCGGGAACTCTTTCGGGCACGCCGATTCAGGCAGGAACGTTCAGCTTTACGTTGATGGTCAGGGACACCGCGAATGCAACCAGCACGCGCAGCTTCACCTTGCAAGTCAACCTGACGTGCAGCTATTCGATCAGCCCTGCGGTTTTTACAATCGCCGCGTCTGGCGGAAGCGGAACAGTCACCGTCACATCTCCGGCCGGATGCGGTTGGTCGTCGAGCAATTCCTTTTCATGGATTACATTGCAATCCAGTTCCGGCACGGGAAATGGTTCAGCGTCGTTCACCGTCGCGCCGAATACCGGCGCAACCCGAACCGCTACGATTACTGTGGCTGGCCAAACTGTGACCATCACGCAAAACGGCCAGGCCGCCGCGCCGACCGCGCAAGGATTGCAGTATTACCCGCTTCCCTACCCAGTGCGCTTGCTGGAAACCCGTGCTGGATTTGCAGGCTGTACCGTGACAGGCACTCCTCTGCAAGGTCAGGTTCCGCGAATCCAAAACGGCAGAGGTTATTGCAACGGAATAACCATTCCTTCAACGGCTCAAGCTCTGGTCGGCAATTTCACGATCATCAACTCCGGCAATGCCGCCGGATATGGAACTCTATATCCAACTGGAGGTTCACCGCCGAATGTTTCCAACGTGAATTACAAACCCGGATTGGTGATCGGCAATTCTTTCATTACGGCATTGAATGCGAACGGGCAGTTCAGCATCTTCGCGTCTTCGACAGTGGATGCAGTGATTGACATTACCGGCTACTTCGCGCCTCCAGGTTCAGGCGGACTGTATTACCATCCGTTGCCCAAACCGGTTCGCTTGCTGGACACGCGCCCTGGTCAAAGCGGTTGCGACACTCCTGGAACGCCCATCAACGCTCGAAGTTTCATCACAAAAAGCGCGCGTGTGTCTTGCAGTGGAGTAACAATTCCGGCGGCGGCTCGCGCCATTACGGGAAATTTTGCCGTCGTCAATCAGTTGAACAACTTCGGCTTTGGAGTAGTGTATCCAGCAGGAATTTCCTTGCCGCAAACGTCCAACGTCAATTACGAACCTTATGGCGTCAGCAGCAATTCCTTTGTCACCGGGTTGAATTCCAGCGGCCAATTCAACATTTACACCTTTTCGACGGCGCATGCCGTGATTGACGTCACAGGGTATTTCAGCACAGAGGCCGTGGACGTAAATGGCGCAGGATTGCTGTACCAACCGCTGTCTTCGCCAATGCGATTGCTGGACACCAGATCGGGTTATCAGGGCTGCGATACGCCAGGCCAACCAATTCAGGCGCAAACGACTCGCACACAAAACGCCCGCGTAGCGTGCAACGGTCTGGCGATTCCCAGCACAGCGATGGCTGTTTCCGGCAACTTCGCAGTCGTCAATCAACTTCCGAACCATGGTTTCGGCACACTGTATCCGACCGGCAACAGCTTGCCGGTCGTGTCGAACATCAACTACGTGCCTTATGAAGTCCGAAGCAATTCTTTCATCTCAGGCATCAGCGGGAGCGGACATTTCAACATCTATCCTTTCTCGACCATACACGTGGTGATAGACGTGACAGGCTACTTCACACCGTGAATCTCGATGTAACACGGGAGCATAGTGAGCCGTACCTTGCCATGCTCCTTTCGACAAAGATCATCAATCCTTCAGTTGATGAGTCTTGTAGTCATATTTGCCGCGCAGGTCGTCGCGCACAGTCCCTGGCCACAAGGGCATGCCGAGAAAATACGCGGCACGTCCGATGCGATGCGCGGCGACGGGCGCGGTCAGAAACAGAAACGCAATCGTTGCGACGACGCGCGTAGTGATGCCAAAGGCATTGAAATGAACCGCTGCCGCAAGCAACATACATGCCGCGCCGAGCGTGGCGGATTTGGAAACCGCCGACATACGCAAAAACAAATCTGGCATACGCACAATGCCAACCGCGGCGACGAACATAAAAAACGCGCCCAGCAACATCAGCAGCAAGCTGACAACATCGCGCATCACGATTGGCTCCTTTCGACATACGCGGCAAAGGCAATGGTGGCAACGAAGGAAACCAGCGCCAGCACAATCGCTACGTCCAGAAACACGGGTTGTCCCGCGCCGATGCCATACGCGGCGATCATGCCCAGCACCAGCGCCGTCATCAAATCCAGCGCCACGACGCGATCCGGCAAGCTCGGCCCGCGCGCCAATCGCACAAACGCCAACACGAGCGCCACGCCGAGCAACGGCAACACAAAAAACAACGCAACATTTTTCAGCATCATTGCAGCAACTCCCGCACGCGCCGCTCGAAGCCGTCTTTGACTTCGCGCCGCACTGCTTCTTCATCGGTCATGTACATCACGTGCAGATATAAAACCTTACGATCCGCCGAAACATCCAGGCTCAACGAACCGGGCGTCAGCGTCAGCAGATTCGCCAGCAAAGTGATTTCGGCATCGGTTTTGACATCCAGCGGAATCGCCACCACGCCGGGGCGCATGTGATGCCGCAACGTCAAAACATCGTAAGTCACGCGCAGATTGGCGCGAATCAATTGCCAGAGAAAATAAAACACAAAGCCGATCACGCGCGGCACACGGACAAAATAATTCGACGGCGTCAAATGCTGCTGTCCCAGCCACAACAGCAAATAGCCCAGCGCAAAGCCGAACAACAAACTCGGCGGCGAAAAATCGCCCATCAACGCCGCCCATGCCAACGCAAGCAAAATGTTCAGCAACAACATCGTCAGCGCCCTCCTTGCATCACAGCATTGATGTAGCCCGTTGGATTGAGCAATTGCTCGGCGGCTTGCGACGCGAGCGCGAAAAACGGCTCCGCCAGCAACCCCATCACAACGCTGAACGAAGCCAGCAAAGCGAGCGGCAACAACAGGCCAAGCGAAGGTTTTGCCGCAGGAATTTCCGCTACGACGGCGTCGCTGGCGGGTTGCGGTTTCCAAAACACTTCCGCCCAGATTTTGGTCATCGAAAATAACGTCAGCACGCTGACGCCGAGCGCAACGGCAACGATGGTGTATTGCGAGCTTTCCAGCCCCGCACGCACCAGCGCGAACTTGGCCCAGAAGCCTGACAGCGGCGGCAAGCCCGCGAGCGACAAGGCGGGCAGCAAAAACAATACCGACAGCACAGGCGCAGGTTGGAACAAACCTCCCAGCTTTTTCAGGTTGTATGAACCTTGCAGCCGATGCACGACGCCGCTCGCCAGAAACAAAGCCGCTTTCGCAATCGAAACGTGCAGCGTAAAGAAGATGGCGGCGGCCAGCGCCAGCCGCGAAAATAATCCCAACCCCATCAGCGCGTAGCCAATCTGGCTGACGATGTGAAACGACAGCAAGCGCCGAAAATCCATTTGCGCCGCTGCGCCCAGCACGCCCGTGACCATCGTCAATCCGGCGATGACCAGAATCAGCGTATGCGTGAAGCCAGCGTCCTGAACAAAAATCAACGTGAAGACGCGGATCATTGCGTAAACGCCAACCTTCGTTAGCAAGCCGGAAAAAATCGTAGTGATGGCGATGGGTGGGGTGTGATACGAAGCGGGCAGCCAGAAGAACAACGGGAACACAGCAGCCTTGATGCCGAACGCGATGAGGAACAGCAGCGCAATCGTCGTCGTTAAGCCGGGCTGCGCGGCTTGCGGCAATTGACGCGCGAGATCGGCCATATTCAACGTGCCGCTGATGCCGTAGAGCAAGCCCGTCGCCGCCAGAAAAATCGCGGACGAAACGAGATTGAGCGTCACGTATTTCACTGCGCCTTCGAGCTGCGCCCGCGTGCCGCCGAGCGTCAACAGCACGAATGACGCAATCAACATCACCTCGAACCAGACGTACAGATTGAACAAATCGCCCGTCAGAAACGCGCCGCACACGCCCATCAACAACAAATGCAGCAGCGGGTAATACCCGAAGGCTTCGCGCCGCACATCCAGACTGAAGAGCGAATACACCGCAACGGCCAGGCCCAGCACGCCCGCCAGCACAACCAGCATCGCGCTCAGCAAATCCGCGACGAACGTAATACCGAATGGCGCAGGCCAGTTGCCGAGTTGCACCACCTGAATGCCGTCGCGCCGCACGAACGCCAGCAAGGCAACCGACGCCAGCAGCAACGCCGTCGCACCCGCGACATTCAAGGCACGTTGTAATCGCACGCGCCGCCACGCCAGCAGCATCAGCACTGCCGTCGCCAGCGGAATCAAAATGGGCAGCACGAGCAGTAGTTTCATGCGTCCGTCGCTTTCATCGCGTCTAAATCGTCAGAGCCGACGGTTTGATACGCGCGTTTGAGCAGCACAATCGCAAACGCCTGCACGCCGAAGCCGATGACGATGGCGGTCAGGATCAACGCTTGCGGCACAGGATCGGCAAACGGAACGGGCGGCAGCGCGTCTCCCACCGGCACAATCGGCGATTGGCTGCGCGTCAAACGTCCGGCGGTGAAAATCAGCAGGTTCGTCGCATGACCCAGTAAAATCAGGCCGATAATCAATTTGACCAGACTGCGCCGCAGCATCAGATACACAGCAGCGGCGTACAAACCACCAACGACAAAGGCCAGCAAAATTTCCATCACTCATCCTCCGGTTTTTCAGCGAGCGCAAACAAAATCATCACCATAATGCCGAACACGACGAGATATACGCCCAGGTCGAACAGCAACGGCGTGCCGACTTTGCCCAGCGCAGGCCATTCGCCATCGAGCCACAAGCCAGTCAGAAACGGTTTGTCGAACGCCAGCGGCAACAAACCGCTCAACAATGCCAGCGCCAGCCCCGCCGCCATCAACACGTGCGGATCGGTGCGCAATGTGCGCCGCGCGTGCGCGACATCGAACGCAAAGGCATACAGCGCAAACGCCGCCGCCGCGACCAGTCCGCCGATGAAACCGCCGCCCGGTTCGTTGTGTCCGCGCAACAACAGGAACACCGAAAATAGCAGCATCAACGGCAACAGATAGCGCGCGGCAGTGGACAGAATCAGTGAACTCATAAGGTTTCTTTTCAAGTATAATGCGCTGGCCGCTGCGCGGGCGGCGGCGCAACAAAGGAGTTACAACGATGTCAACCGTCGAAACCATTCTTCAGCAGGTTATTCAATTGCCACGCCTCGAACAGCGTCGCCTTGTGCAGTTGATCGAAGCGCAACAGCCCCCATCGAATCCGCCGCTCAATGCGCGCGTGCCGTGCGAACCGCAACCCGACCGCACGCGCGAATGGGATTGGATCGCGCAACATCGCCACGAATACGCCGGGCAATGGGTGGCGCTTGAAGGCGACCGCTTGATCGCCGCCAGTCCGAATCGGCTGGACATCAGCGCCGCACTTAAAACGGTGCAAGCTAAACGACCGCTCATTCATCGCATTCCTGCGCCGGATGACCTGCCTTACGTCGGGCTTTGAAAATATGAAACAACTTCATTTCACGCAGGAAATTCGCTATCGAGACAGCGACGAAGGCATTCCCGTACAAGTCACTTTGTCTTATGCTGGAACCAGTCTTGATGTCACAGCCAAAGTGGATTGTGGGGCTGCCGTTTGCTTGTTCACACACGAAGACGGCCTTGATCTCGGCGTTCCCATTGAGCAAGGCATTCCCATTTAACTCGGTAGTCTGACCGGAACGCTCGAAGCTTTCGGCCACGAAGTCACTTTGCAAACTGGCGACATCGCATTTCAAAGCATTGTTTACTTCGCCAAATATCCGGGCTTACAGCGTAATCTACTCGGACGGCAGGGATGGTTGCGCAACCTGCGATTCGGGCTGGTTGACTACGAAAACCTGCTTTATCTCAGCGACTATCATTCGTAACCCGCCGCGCGTTGTGATGACAATGTTACTGACGCTTTCCGCCTTCCGGTCGCAAGCGCAGCAACGCGAACACGCCAATCGCCGCGATGGACAGCACGATGATTTCGCCCAGCGTATCCAGCCCGCGAAAATCCACCAGAATCACGTTGACGATGTTGCGCCCTTTCGCCAGCGGTGCGCTCGTTTCCGCGAAATATCCGGCGAGGCGTGATCGCATGGGAGTCGCCACCGTCGCCAGCAACAGCGTCGTCATCAAGCCTCCCACTGACAAAGCGATCAACAGATCTCGCAGGCGTGCGGGCTTGCTGGTGTAATTGGCAAAGCGCGGCAGCCGATACAGCACCAGCACGAACAACACGACCGTCAGCGTTTCAATCGCAAACTGTGTTTTTGCCAGATCAGGCGCGCCGTACAAAATGTAAATCAATGCCACGCCAAAACCGACTACGCCGAGTGCGGCGACAGCAGCCAGCCGCGAAGTCGAACGCACAGCCACCACTGCCGCACTGAGAATCACCGCCGCCACGATCCATTCATAAAAGCGCACATCGAACGTCATCGCAGGCCATTGCCAGCCCACACGACTAAAGAATGAATAACCCGCCAATCCCAACGTCGTCAGCACAATCACCAGCAGGTAAACACGCAAATAGCCGTTTTGCAGCACGCGCGTCAGCCCTTTGGCAAAGGCCAGCACACCATTCAATCCCAATTCATACCAACGCGGCGGCCCCCATTCGGACAGCGCGTGCAAACGATGCGCGAGCCAGCGCAAACGTTCGCGCAGCGCATACACCACCGCGCCGCTGGCAACCGTGATGACGCTGAGCAGCAGAATTGGATTCAGCCCGTGCCACAATGCAAGCTTGATTTCGGTCGCTTCGGCGCGCGCCGCACTGACGGCTGCGCTCAACAACGGCGTGGCAATCTCATCCGGCAACAAACCAATCATCAAGCCTGTCAACGCCAGCAGCGCGGGGCCGAGCAGCATTGCCAGCGGCGCTTCATGCGCGTCTTTCGGCGTGGCGCGTTTGCGCCCGAAAAAGGGGCGGAGCGCGATGACCGCCGCCAGCGACACCATCAATACATTCGCCAGCACGCCCGCGCCGGTAATCAACCACGCGGCGCGCGGCGCTTCGAGCTTGGCTTCGTACAACAGTTCCTTGCTGATGAAGCCGAAGAGCGGTGGCAATCCCGCCATTGAAAGTGCGGCCAGCACCGTTGCCGCAGCCGTCACTGGCATGACGCGCCACAAGCCGCCGAGTTGTTCGACATCGCGAGTGCCGGTTTCGTGATCGAGCGCGCCTGTGACCAGAAACAACGCACCTTTGTACAGCGAATGCACGATCAGAAACACCAGCGCCGCCTTGATGGCTAGCGTCGTGCCAAGTCCGATCAGCAACACTAATGTGCCAAGCGCGCTGACCGTCGTGTAGGCCAGAATGCGTTTGAGATCGGTTTGCGCGAGCGCGAGCATTGCGCCGAGCAGCATCGTCACTGCGCCCGCCATCGTGACCAGGTAATGCCATTCATCCGTGCCGCCCAGCATAGGCGTCAACCGCGCCAGCAGATACACGCCTGCTTTGACCATCGTCGCCGAATGCAGATAGGCACTGATCGGCGTCGGCGCAGCCATTGCACCCGGCAGCCAGAAATGAAATGGAAACTGCGCGGATTTGGTGAACGCGCCCGCCAGCACCAGCAACAGCATCGCCAGATACTGCGGATGCGCGCGCAACACATCGCCTTGTGTGAGCAGCGCAGAAAATTCAAAACTGCCGCCCGCTAATCCGAGCAGGATCAATCCCGCCAGCAATGCCAGTCCGCCCGTACCCGTAATCAACAAGGCTTGCAACGCTGCTGCGCGCGCGCTCGCTTTGTCGTGCTCGAAACCGATCAGCAGGTACGAACTGATGCTGGTCAGTTCCCAAAAGACGAACAACGTGATGACATTGCCCGCCAGAACCATTCCCAGCATCGAAGCCATGAAAATCAGCAGCAGCAGATACAATCGCCCCAGACGCTCATCGCCTGCCAGATAACCGCCCGCATACACGATAACCAACGCGCCTATGCCACTGATGAGCAGCGCGAACGTGAGGCTCAATCCATCGAGATAAAACGAAAGTGGAATGCCGAGGCTTGGAACCCAATGCCAGACGGAAGCGATGACCTGGCCAGCGGTCACGGCGGGAAGAAACGAAGCGAAGTAAACGAACAGTGCCAGCGGCAACAGCGCCAACAACCAACCCGACGCCGCGCGCGTCAACCGATGCAAACGCGGCGCAGCGAACGATAAAAGAAACCCGGAAAGGACGGCAGCCAGCATGCAGAATCACCCCGCTTTGGCGAGCAAACGCAGGATGTCCGCACGCGAGACTATGCCTTCCAGAATGCCATCGCGTACCACCGGCAAACTGGTGAGTTTGTGTTTCAGCATCAACGTTGCCGCCTGCCCAATCTCTTCGGTCGCATTGACAACGACAACGTGGCGATTCATCACATCGGCGGCGGTGTGATGCGCTGCTTCGGCGTACATCTGTTCCAGCCGCGTCGGATCAGCCCACTGGCGGAAAAGCGCCGGAGCTTTGACCATCGAAAACGGAACGCCTTTTTCCTTAAGGAACAATTCTTCTTCGCTGACCAGGCCGATGACGTGAAATTCATCGTCCACGACCGGCACAGCGTTGATGCGATGCTGCGTCAACAATCGTGCAATTTCATTGACCGGCGTGTCGGTGCGTACCGTAATCACGTCGGGAGTCATCACTTCTGTCGCTTTCATGGCTTCTCCTTCTTTAGTTGTTTTGTTGACGGCGTTCTGCCGAATTTGTCTACGCCTTCAAGATAAACCGTAGAAAAACTATCGTCCAGATTGAAATGCTGTTTGATCGTGCGCGCCGGATCGAAGAACCATTCGCCGAGCGGCTGATCGCTTGTTGTGCCGTCGAACCAGCCCCAGGGAGGTCGCGCCAGATTGCGTCCGCCAACGACGCTGCGAATGGCGGAACCGACGCGACCAATTTTGATGGCGCGTTCTTCGATGTGGCCGTTCGCGGTTTGCACCTTCAAATAGAGCGTGCCGTAATCGTGCGTTTCGGCGTAAGTCGGCGTGATGCCGCGCCGCGCGGGCGGCCACAGCGTCGTCGCCATCGGAACCAGATCATAGCCGACCGGCCCTTGCGGATGTTTTTCGGAATCCTCGGCGCGTCCGGTGAAGGTATAAAGCAATGTGCCGTTGCGACAATCTTTGAGTTGCGTGGCATCGCCCGTGTAGGCGTTGATGCCGTGTCCTTTGGGTTCGATGAACAATTTCACGCGCTGCCCTTGCAACTGAATGCTATCGAAGCCTGCGCGCGGCGCGGTCGTCGGCGCGTATTTGTAAAACTTGTTGTGCGCCAGCGTTTCGACAAACGCGACACGCGCACGACGCGGATCGTCGCCATTCTTTTCGGCGACGATCAGACAGCCTTCCAGATCGTTTTCGTGCGCCAGTACCGCTTCGTTCGCGCGTCCGGTCGGATCGTATTTGCCGCCCAGACTGACGCCTTTGCGAATCGCCTGACTCATCAACCGTCCCATCCGTTTGCCGCCTTTGTAATCGCGCGGATGAAACGCGGCGTAGTGAATGAAGTAATGCGACGGCGTTTCGCGCACGTCATAGTAGATGTACGCCTTCAGCCGAAATTGGCGATTGGCGGAATTGTTCCAGTTGTTATCGCCACGCCAGTCGCCGTCAAAATCGAAATTCGTGATGTAATCGTAGCGAGGCGATTCTCCCAAGCCCTGATAAAAGTTCGGCGCAAAGATGGCGGCGATTTCGCGCTCGCGTTCGTCGGCTTCGTCTTGTAATTGCGCGCGCGTTTTTGCGGTGGTTGCGCTCGTCGTCAGCGCCTGCGCGGGTTGGCGTGTGACGCTCGCGCTTGCGGGCGTGCCGCCGGGATAGAGTTGTTTCAGGCGTTGTTTTATTTGCTGGAATTCGGGACTGTCCGCGCGCAAGCTGGTTTTGGCGGGAAAGGCTTCGAGCAGATCGGCAATGTGTTCGGCGCGTTCGTCTGGAGCAGGATGCGTGGCGAAAAACTGCTCCAATAAATTCGGTTTGGTTTCGCGCACCGCCGCGAGCTTATCAAAGAACGTCATCATTCCGCGCGCTTCGTACCCCGCATCGTATAGATTTTTTGCGCCGAGCCGGTCGGCTTCGCGTTCAGCTTCGCGGCTGTGTTTCATGAACATTCCGGCCAGCGCCGTATGACCGGCGTGGCGCGCAGCGATTGCTTTCAAACTACGCCCGAACAAAGGACCGGTGGCACTCACTCCCAATTCGGACAATTGCTGACGGCGGATTTGCCTAACGCTGTGCCGCGCGACGATATGACCGATTTCGTGTCCCAGCACGCCCGCCAGTTCGCTTTCATTGTCCGCCGCTTCGATCAAGCCGCGATAGACATAAATGAATCCGCCCGGCAAGGCGAAGGCATTGATCTCATCGCTGTTGATGACGCGAAAGCGATAGCGCAAATGACTGCGCCCCGATGCACGCGCGAGCCGCTGCCCCAGCCGATCCAGATAGCGCGTGACTTCCTCGTCTTCGATGATGGGCTGCTCCATCTCGACTTCAATCGCGGCGCGTTTGCCGACTTCGATTTCCTGTTTTTCATTGAGACGAAAAACGCCTTGTGCCTGCGCCGTCGAAACAGGCGCGCCTGAAAACACTAGACAGACAATGAGGACAGGGATTGACCAGCGATGCAATTTCATTTGGCGTGTTTATCCTGTTTTTCTCACAAGCGATAACGCAACGTTGCGCCGATACCGCCGACGGATTCGAGCAAGGCGGCGTCTTCGATAAAACATAAGTTGGCCCCGGTTTGTTGCGCGCGCGTCACCAGTTCATCCGCCATCAGCACGATGCGCGTGGCCGGATCGGCATCCGTGTTCGGCGTGCCTGGCACGAGCGGCGCGCCGACGGTTTCTTCGTCATCGTGAAATGTTTCGAGCGAAGCGCTCAGGTACAGTTCATCCACCTGCCCATTGGACAAGGCAACGAGCGTATCGTGCGCACCCAGCGTTGCCAGTCCGCTGTGGAATTGATCGAACAGACGCGTGATTTTTTCGGCATCGTCTTTCGCGTCCTGTTCGCGCATGGCTTCCAGCGTCGCCGCAAAAATTTCATGTTCGGGCGTAGTGATGTCCAGTCGCAGCACGTCAACTACCTTGTCGGCCAGATGCGGCGGCAATTGCTTTTTCAAGACCGGGATGATGACTTCGTCGCCAGCCAGCAGTATCTGTTCAACCTGGTCTTCGCGCACGACTTTGTCCAGTGCGTCTACGACTTCTTTAGCGTGATGCAGATGATAATTTCGGACGTGACGCTGATAGCGCGCCTGCGACCAGCCGCCGACCGAAGTGCGGCTGACTTTGACATTGTTCACGCTGTTGGCGTTCAGTTGCGCGCCTGAGCCAAAGACGAACAAACGCGCGGCATTGGTATCCGCGACCAGCACGGCATAACGCCGATATTGATCGCTGACGCGCGCCAGCGGATACAGATGCGGTTGGTGATACACGTACAAGCGATGCTCGTTGAGCGGAGCATCGAGCTGCACGGCCTCGAAGAAATCGTTTTCACCCGCACAGGCAAACAGTGCCAGTCCATTCGCCGACGGGCGCAATTCTTCGCTCAGATAGTAGTTGATGCGTTCGGCATCGCGCTCGAAGCTGGCGCGTTGTGGCGAGCGCAACGGATAAGTGCGCAGATGCGCCGTCAATTCCTTGCGCACGAAGGATTCATAATTCGCCCGCCCGTGTTCATCCGGTTGCGTGTTCAGATACAAACTGATGACGGGCATCGCCGTTGGCGCAAAGACCGCCAGGCGGTTCAAAACATTTTCCATCGTCATTGCTTTTCCTCTTTGATCCGCCCCAGAGACGGCAGCAGGAACACTCCGCTTACGGGGCGGAAGCGAGTTGATTAAAGTCGGCGTACATTTGCGCGATCTTTTCTTTGACGGTCGGGTCGGCCTGCGCCAGATGCGCGGTGATTTCATCGCGGCGTGCGCTGACGGCTTGAAGCTGTTCTTGCAAGGCGGCATCGCTGACGTTATTGATGGTTGTCTTTATGTTGTTGAAGAAATCCGTCGAAAGCGCGGCCGCTTTGGAATAGTTGTTCCGATTGACCTCGAAACTCACCATGCCCAACTGACTGTGCAGTCGCGCCAGATCGAGTTGATGCTCCAACTGCGCGCGCTGCCGTTCGGCAAGATTGGCGCTCCGACACGACGGCACGTAACCGAGCAGAAATACCGCGATCAGCATGCCAGCCGCGATACTCATCCGTTTGAAACGCGAGCCTCGCTCGGCAGCTTCGCTTGTTTGTTCTTTGTTACTCATATGGGTGTTGCCTCCTTCGGACAAGTGAATGGCCAAACTACGACCTGGTTGTCGGTCAACGAACCCCGTTTATGGCTGCGCGGGGGCCGGTGAATACTGCCTCAACTTCGCCGGAAAAGGCTGTAACGCGGCTGGCGCTTTTACTTTGCCCTTTTCCAGAATTTCTTTCGGCGTGATGTCATTGCCGTAGGCTTCCTCGATCCGTCTGCTTTCTGGAGAAATCACGACGCCTTTGAGTTCCAGTCCGGCGAATAAACCGCGACTGCGTGAATACGACAGAATCTGTGCATCCAGTTTGATGTCGGTGGAAGCGCCCGCCTGACGACCAACCGGTCCTGCCGCAACGGAGGCGTCGCCGCCCGCGGTGAACTGGCTGGACAGCAAACTGTCAATACCGCTGCGATTCATAAACAACATGACGAAATCGGTGGATTGCGCCCCGATCTGCCATCCGAAACTGCCACCTTTCAAACTCAGAAAAATCGGCGCGCTCCACCCCTCTTCAGTGCGGCAACTGGCCACGCCGCGTCCGCCGCGTCCTCCGACAATGAATCCGGCTTTGAGCACGCGCGGAAATACCGCCACGCATTCCGCCTTGTCAAGCACAGCTCCGGGAATCGCCTGCTCCGGCGTGCGCATAATCTGCTGAAATACGTTTGCGGCTTTTTTTGATTGACTTGCTTGATCGGTGAGCCTGGCTTTGCTTTGCGCTGAAGTGGTGGAAGCCAGCGCCCCCAACAAACACAAAGCTAAAATGATCGTAAATTTCATTTGGATAGTTCTCCTTTTTTGGTGGACGTTGATAATACTTTAGAGAAAAGGTTCTGGCTCAAAAGAGAACAATGCCCACAGCGCTTCTCCTCTACGCAATCGCCCTCAACCCAAAGCCTTTTACACTGCTGCCATCAACAGGCCATCAAAACATTTCCATGCTTCAATGTTCCCAGTGTGGCGCTTGTTTTCCTCTTTGCCCTGTTGAGAATGGCAAGCCGTATGCCATCGAGAAAGAGCCGCTGAAAAGAGAAGCAACCACACTGCTTTGCGCTCATATCAGGGGGCTGAAAAGAAGAGAAAGCGACTCGCTCTCCGCCGATTAAAGTCCGTTTCTGCCCCACGTTGTCCTATCTTGCCACTTCCACTCAACTCATTATTGATTCGAGAAAATATCAGCGCTTTCGATTCGATCTTTGCGAAATGAACGGCCTTTTGTAAGCTGAAGGCCATAGCACGCAAGAGAACAGAGAGAACACTTTATGAAACTGCTCAGCACGCAACTGTCTTATTTTTTCAACCAAGGGGTCGTGCGCCAGAACCTGCGTGCGCTGCTCAAGTTCCTGTTGTTTCTGGCGCTGGTGATCCTGCTTTTTACCCTGCTCTTTCACGTGATTATGTCGCAGGTCGAAGGGCAGAAACATTCATGGCTGACGGGGTTGTACTGGACGTTGACGGTGATGAGCACACTTGGATTTGGTGACATCACGTTTCAGAGCGATATTGGGCGTGTGTTCAGCATAGTGGTGCTGCTGACGGGCATCGTGCTGCTGATGATTATGCTGCCGTTCGCCTTCATACGATATTTTTACGCGCCGTGGCTGGAAGCGCAGTTGCGCTGGCAATCACCGCGCGAAGTGGCTCCGGACGTAAGCGGGCACGTCATCATCTGCCGTTACGATTCAATTACGCCGGGTTTGATTCGCAAGCTCAATTTCAACCACATTCCCGTTTACGTGCTGGAATCCGACCCGGTGGTGGCCGCGCAGTTGCACAGCAACGAAGTGCCGGTGGTGACGGGAGAAATTGACAGCCGCGAAACTTACGAACGGCTGCGCGTGGCCGATGCCCGGCTGGTGTTGGCGAATGTGGACGACACCACGAACACGAACATCACGCTGACCGTGCGCGAAGTATCGTCGGAGACGCCGATTGTGGCGGTGGTTGAGAATGAAGATTCGGTGGATATTCTCGAATTGAGCGGCGCAACGCATGTGCTGCATTTGAAGCGCAGGCTTGGCGAATACCTGGCGACGCGGGTAGCGGTAGGACGGCAGCGCATGCACGTGATCGGCAGCTTCCGCGACGTGCTGATTGCCGAATTCACTGCGCAAAATACTCCGCTGTCTGGTTTGACGCTGCGCGAAACGAAATTGCGCGAAACCACCGGCGTCAGCGTGGTCGGCGTTTGGGAGCGGGCCCAGCTTATTCCGCCGACGCCCGATCTGCGTCTGGCCGATTACAGTGTGCCGGTGGTCATCGGCAGACGCGAACAAATCGCGGCACTCGAAACCCTGTTGACCGAGCGCGCGGCCAATCCTCACCCGGTGGTAATTATCGGCGGCGGCAAAGTTGGACGGGCGGCGGCGCGCGCGCTCAAAGAGCGCGGCGTGATGGTGCATATCGTCGAACGCAAGGAAGAACTCTCCCGTCGCATCGGCAAGATTCCTGATCGGTTGGTGATAGGCGACGCCGCCGACCGCGAAGTCCTGATGCGGGCCGGGCTGGCTGAAGCGCCCGCCGTGATTCTCTCGACCAATGACGATGCGATGAACATTTATCTTTCGATTTACTGCCGCAAACTCAACCCGGCCTTGCGCATCGTCAGCCGCATCACTCACGAGCGCAATATCGAAGCCATTTACCGGGCTGGCGCTGACTATGTGCTGAGCTATGCTTCGCTGGGGCGCGAAACCATTTTCTCGCTCTTGCTGGAACGCGAACCGATTCTGCTGGAAGAAGGGATTGATCTGTTCATTGTGCCGGTCCCGGAATCGCTGGCCGGAAAAACGCTGGCCGTCAGCCGCATTGGCGAACGTACGGGTTTGATCGTGATTGCGCTTCAGGAAGGCGAACAATGCATGACCAATCCGCCACCGGACCGGAAACTAACGCCCGGCTGCCAGTTGCTGATGCTGGGAACGGATCAGCAACGTCAGACATTCACAGATGTTTGCGAAGAGTGAGAAGCCACTGCCAGAAAGATTCAACGTCCGACTGCCGCTTGATGCTGCGGCAGCAACCACTTTGACAGTATCGGCTCTATCCGATGCAGCAACGTCAGAAACAACAAACCGATGGTGAGATTGAAAATCAGATGCGCGCCGGCCACCGCGCGTCCGGGGCTTTCAAATGCGGCGATGAGCCAGTTGGAAAACGGTGTGAGAAAAGGAAAGTACAGCAAAACGCCGACGACATTGAAAAGCGCTCCCGCAATGGCTGCTGCGCGCGCCGTCTCGCTCATGGTCAGGCTGGCAAGCAACGCCGTCGAAGTCGAACCGACGTTCGCGCCAATCACAATCGGAATCGCGGCTTGTGGCGGCAGCACACCCTGCTGCACCAGAATGATCGCCAATCCGGTCGTCACGCTGCTCGATTGCACGAGCGCGGTGAAAACGAACCCCAACAGCACACCCAACCAGGGCGTGGTCGCTTTCGCCAACCATTCGCGGACGAGCGGTTGATCGCGCAACGGCCCCAGCGTAGACGAAATCAGATCGAGCGCGAAAAAGACCAGTCCGAAATAAAAGATCGCCTTGCCCGCCATCCGCCATCGCGACGGCACAGCCGATGTCAACGCGCCCAACACAATGAAAACGGGGCCGATGCCCGTCAGTTTGAACGACACCAGCCACGCCGTCGCCGTCGTGCCGACATTTGCGCCGAGCAAAATGCCCAGACTGGCGCGAAACGAAATGACCGCCGAATTCACCAGCGTGACCGCCAACGACGTAATCGAACTGCTCGATTGCACCACTGCCGTGGCCAACGCTCCGATGAGGAAACCGCGCCAACTTTTCGCTGTCACCCTTTCCAACCAGAGCTTGAGCCGCACGCCGCCGATTTCCTGTAACTCGCGGCTGAATCCTTGCAGTCCATAAAGAAACAGTATGACTGCGGAAATGGCGGCAAATATGCCTTGCAGAAGAGTCATATCGAATGAGGTTCTTTTCCCACCGTCGCGCCCGGCTTACAGGTTTTCTACATGTCCAGTTCCGCGCGCGTGAAGAGAAATTGCAACACGCGGTCGCGCGAGATGACGCCTTCCAATCGCCCATTCGAAACGACCGGCAGTTGATTGACGTTCGAGCGCCCCAGCATTTCCAGCGCTTCGGCTACAGGCATTTCCGGGTTGACTACCTTCAATTGCTCAATCGGAACCATGGCGTCGTAAACAGTGGTGTACGGCCAGCGCGCCCGTTCGACGGCCTTGACTTCATTGGGCGTGATGAGTCCCGCCGTCGCGCCGTTCTCGACGATCAGAAAACAGCGTCTGCCAGTGTGCAGCAGATGTTCATCCACAAACGTTTGCAGATTGGTGTTGCCGTCCACGATCGAACAATCACGAGCCATGACATCGGCCACGCGCACGCCGCGCAATCGCGCATTCACTTCGTTCT
This sequence comes from uncultured Heliomicrobium sp., assembly GCA_964470555.1. Classification (GTDB taxonomy): domain Bacteria; phylum Acidobacteriota; class Blastocatellia; order RBC074; family RBC074; genus RBC074. Next base: position 186,018 of record CAYYDG010000007.1, on the reverse strand, counting down.
GGGCGTAACTGGTGCGCGCCGCATTCAACAGAAACCAGCCGATAAAGGCGATCCACAACCCGCCGAAGCCAGAGCCTTGAAAGAAGCTGATGATGCCAAGCACGATAAAACCGAACGCCAGCGCCATCCCTGTCAGCGAAGCAACGCGCGTCGCTTTCGCCATATTGCCCGTCTTCCACCAGACCAGCGCGCGCATCACTCGCCCGCCATCCATCGGAAAGCCTGGCAGCATATTGAACGCGGCGAGAATAAGGTTGATGTAACCCAGCCAGACCAGCATCGCCATCACCGGTGTGCCCGGCTCAGACAACGCCGTCCAGCCAAGCAGCCACGCAAACCCAAGAAACAACAACCCGATTACGGCGCTGGTGATCGGTCCGATGATGCCCATCCAGAATTCGGTCTTCGCATCGGCGGCCTCTTTTTCGATCTTCGCCACACCGCCGAGCGCAAACAACGTGATCGAATTGACGGGCAATCCGCGACTCTTTGCCACCATTGCGTGCGACAGCTCATGCACAACAATGGACGCGAAAAACAATGCGGCAGTGATGATTGCCGTCGCCCACGCCACACCGTTGCCCCAATCCGGGTGCATCGCCTGGAAGCGCGCGGCCAACGAAAACGCAATCAGCAGCGCAATCAGAATCCAGGTGTAATGCAAACCGATTTCGACGCCGAGAATGCGCCCCAGTTTGATATTCGATTCCATGCTTTTCTCCTTCAGTCAGTCATGATCCTGGAAAAACTGCTGCCGGATCGTTACCTGGTCAGTGGTTCAATGGCGGAAGAATTATGCCGTGCGGACTCGCCAATCCGTCCAGCGCCTGCATCTCGTTTTGACTCAGCCATTCCGCGCGCGGCACATTCAGCAACCGCGCCGCTTCCGTCACGACGTGTGCCCAACTGCAACGATTCACGAAATGCATGCCCGGCGTATCGAGCGTGCCGCCTTGATTGATATATCCCATCCCGCACGTTTGCGCCCCTGTGTGCAACGCGCCGAGCAAACCAAGAATCGGCTCAGGCCGCGTGTGCGTGATAAACAAGCGCGCGGAAACTTCCGCCGGAAACATCTGCTGAAGGACGGCTGCCGGAGCCAGATGGAGTTCCTCTTCGTGGCTGCGCGCGCGGCGGAAGCGCCCCGGTTCGAGCAGGTAATTCACCTGATGCGAAATGCCGCGTTCGGCGAGTCGGCGAGAAGCGCGCAACACTTCGCCGAGTTGATATGCGCCGATGGCCGTCAACACTATGCGCGCGCGTTCCGGTTCGTGACTCGCCCAATCCAGCCGCAGGCCGCCGTTTTGCATCAATTGCCGAGCTTCGTTTGCCGTAAACAAATCGGGCAGCGTGTCAGCTTTCGGCACGACCAGCGTCCAGATTTGGCCGTGCGTTTGATAGACCTGCTCCATCACCGCCGCCGCCGTATTGAAGTCCGCCGGAAACAACACGCGCGAAACGTGCGATGGCTCGCCCAGCAAGGCTTCGGCGAGGCTGGGGTCCTGGTGCGATTGTTCGTTCTTGCCGTTTTCCCAAGTGTGCGACGTGAGCGCGAGCGGAATCGAAAGCCAGCGTTGAGGACGGCCTGCTTCAGCGCAATGATTGGCGAAAATGATTTCCTGCCGCATCGCGCCATGCATCTTCATGCCAAAGGCTTCATAAGTGTGAAAAAGATTGATGCCGCCCTTGTTGGCCAGCGCCGCCGAAGCGATGGCTTCTTCATTGAGCGCCGTGATGACTGCGCCATTTACAGATTCGGGAATGCCGGGTTCAGGATCGGTGACGCGGAATTTGAGCGTCTCCAAAGTTTTGACCAGACGATTCGAACGCATCTCGTCGGGATTGCCGACACGCGGACGCAGATGCGGATTGGCTGCAACGATGGCCGTGAACATTTCATCTACGGCGGTCATCGGCGAAGCCGTTGTCCAGTTTGCCGCATTGCGTCGTTGTGCATCGGTCACGGCGCGGAACGGCGGAGCCGGAATGACGCTGGCTTGCACATCACGATGCGCCAGCGCGTGATCGCGTTCTTTGGGACGATTGGCATGCTGTTGCAGCTTATTGATCGCTTCGTGTAATTGCGACGGAGCAACCCAAAGCTCGCTCGCGCCTTCATTGAATAACGACGCTGCGCGCGCATCTGTGTACGGATTCGCCAGCAATGGCAGATTGTGCGCCAGGTTCGTGCCTTCGCCCGGAAAACCTGCGCCTTTCGGAGCGACTGCCACACCGTAAGGCAACGACACTGGATAACTGGCTTGCCCGTTTTTGACGGCTTCGGCTGCCAGCGTCAAACGATGCTCGATCTCAAAAATCGCCCAGACAAACGCTGCCGGATCGCGCCCGTCGAAGACAATCGGATCGAAGCCATTGAGTCGCAGGTGTTCACAAAACCATTCGACGCCGCCTTGTTGCGACATCGTCGTGCGTTGGTCAATTCGTCGCCCGTTCTTAATCATAATCGGCGCAACGAGTCCGCAATCTTCCGCCCGCCACCAACGCGAAGCCCAATCGCTGCCGCGTTGTTCTTCAAAAGCGCCGTCTGACAAAAACGCTACCAGCCGTTCGCCCGCCAGCGGCATGTGAACGTATTGCAATTCAGCGAAACCCAGATAACCGCCTTCCGCCAATCCGCCCGCAGTATGCGCGTTGACGTGGCTGCCGAGCGGCGAATCCTGTTTGCCGTCCGCGCGCAAGCGATACGCATAAAAATCGCGGACATAGCGCGTTAGACCTTCATCGTTCAGGCTGTAACGTTCGGCGTGCGCGGGCGTCAGATTGCCGACCAGCAAATTGAGCGAGTCAATCGCCGCAACACAATGCCCCTGTCCCATCAACCACGCGCGCGTAAACCCGTCCATCGCATTCGCGGCGAGATAACCAGCATACGCCGGAACCATGTTGAGCGAACCGCCCGTGTGACCTTCGGGACGCGGCTTGAAATCCTCCGTCGTCAGCGCGCGCCCGTCCAGATAGACATTGCGCGCATACGTCTGATGCACCACCAGCCACAACGCCGCGTTCGTAATGCGATCCAGCGCGTGCAGCAGATCATGAAACGCTACGCCGTCGCCGCGCTGCCCGGTCTCGACCAATCGTTGCTCAAGCTGATGAATCCGCACCTGAGTCAATGCGGAATGCTGAATCACGCCGTAACCATCGGCCCAGCGCGCAAAAGATTCGTCTGCGGCGCGGCAAGCGGCGGCTTGCGCGGCAATGCCTGCGACCTGCGTCTCGATTTGAAATTCGTCCATTACAATTTCTCCAGCTATCACAATTCGGTGGATTCTGAAAGGATTGGAGAGGTGCAACCGCCGTACCATGTCTGTAATGCACGTTTATCTCGTGGCATCAGCTTTGCCTGTTCTCTGTATACCGTGATCGTTACGGCGATGACTCACAGCCATAGTACAGACAAAAGGAAGCCGTTGCCATTCAACCCAGCGCTTGAAAGTAGTCATTCTTCCTGCTGCGAGCGGGACAAAATAGGACTCAATGGGGCAGGCTGGTACGAATGGGAAAAGTCTCTGCCAAGCCTGTGCATAACTCATCAGGCGTAGAAGAGTTATGAGCAAAAAACCGAAGTTGAATTAAGAAAGAGTCGAAAGCGTATGAAAGCATATCAACCAATTCAATACTCCGCCGATGCGCCGGCCTGGCACGCGACGGCACAACAGGATGTCTTCGAGCAACTTGGCGCGTCCAGCGAAGGACTGACCGAAACCGAAGTCAAAGCGCGGCAGGAACAATTCGGCAAAAACGTTTTGCCCCACAAAGAACCGCCTTCGTTGCTGGAAATCACACTGCATCAATTCAAAAGCCCGTTGATTTACATTTTGCTGGCGGCTGCTGCCGTTGCCGTCGCGCTCAAGGATTTCACCGATGCCGGGTTCATTCTCGTCGTCGTCTTGCTCAATGCCGGGCTGGGCACTTTTCAGGAATGGCGCGCGGAACAGAGCGCCGCCGGATTACAAAAACTGCTCAAAGTCATCACGCGCGTGCGGCGCGACGGCGTCGAACGCACGCTCGAAGCCGATGAACTCGTGCCCGGCGACATTGTGTTGCTGGAATCTGGCAACCGCGTGCCGGCTGATTTGCGTTTGTTGCAGGTCAACAACCTGAGCGTGGACGAATCTTTTTTGACCGGCGAATCGCTGGCCGTCGAAAAGAATCCCGCACCGCTGGCGGAAAACATTTCGGTCAGCGAACGCTTGAATCTGGCGTATGCCGGTTCGATTGTCATGGCCGGGCGCGGCACGGGCGTAGTGATTGCGACCGGCTTGCAAACTGAAGTCGGCAAGATCGCCGAAACGGTGACGGCGGCGGAAACTACGAAACCGCCGCTGGTCATTCGCATGGAAAAATTCGCGCAGCAGATCAGCTTTATCGTGATGGGCGCGTGCCTGCTGCTGGCCATGGTCGCGTTGTCCAAAGGCATGCCTTATCTGGATGTGTTTTTTCTGGCGGTGGCGTTGGCCGTTTCCGCAATTCCCGAAGGCTTGCCCGTCGCCATGACCGTCGCGCTTTCGATTGCGACCAATCGCATGGCGAAACGCAACGTGATCGTCCGCAAATTGACGGCGGTCGAAGGGCTGGGCAGTTGCACGTTCATTGCCAGCGACAAAACCGGCACGCTGACCGTCAATCGGCAAACCGTGCGTTTGATTGCGCTGCCGTCGGGCGAACGTTTTCAGGCGTCCGGCGAAGGTTACGCGGGCGAAGGTGAAGTGACGGTGGAAAGTGGAGCGGCGATTTCAGACGAAGCGCAAACGCGACTCGCGCGTCTGGTCAAAGCGGGTGTGTTTTGCAATGAAGCGACGCTCACGCGCGAACAAGATGAATGGAAACACAATGGCGATGCGGTGGACGTGGCGTTGTTGGCGCTGGGTTACAAGACAAAGCTCGAACCGGCTGCCGTGCGCAACGCCGTCAAAATCGTCGGCGAAATTCCATTTGAATCCGAACGCAGTTATGCGGCGACGTTTTATGAAGAGAACAGCCAGCGCAAGGTCGCCGTCAAAGGCGCGCTCGAAGTCCTGTTGCCGCGCTGTCAGACAATGTTGACGGCGGAAGGCGCGGTCGCCGTCAATGAACAACCAATCGAACAACAGGCGCATGCGCTTTCCGAAACCGGCCATCGTTTCATCGCCATTGCCGAAGGCGAATTGGCGGACGGAACAGAAAATTTCACGGAACAAAACCTGCCGCCGCTGACCTTGCTCGGTCTGGTCGGTTTGATTGATCCGCCGCGCCCGGAAGTGAAAGAAGCGATTCAGAAATGCCAGCGAGCCGGAATCGAAGTGGCGATGGTCACGGGCGATCATCCATTAACGGCGTTTTCGATTGCGCGCGAATTGGGCATCGCCGATGACCGCGAAAAAATCGTCACCGGGCGACAACTCGAAGCGCTCGGCGATCCCGCCTCCGTTCGCTTTCAGGAAGTCGTCAAAGATGCGCGCGTGTTTGCGCGCGTCGCGCCGATGCAGAAGCTGCACATCGTCGAAGCCCTGCGACAACTCGGTCATTTCGTGGCGGTCACGGGCGACGGCGTCAACGATGCGCCTGCGCTCAAAAAAGCCAGCATCAGCGTGGCGATGGGATCGGGCACGGATGTGACGAAAGACACTGCTTCGTTGATCGTCACGGATGACAACTTCGCTTCGATTGAAGCGGGCGTCGAAGAAGGCCGCTTCGCCTACGATAACATTCGCAAGGTGACGTATCTGCTGATTTCGATGGGCGCGGCGGAGGTCTTGTTGTTTGTATTGTCGCTGATGTTCGGGTTGCCGTTGCCGCTGTTGCCTGTGCAATTGCTGTGGCTGAATCTGGTCACGAACGGCATTCAGGATGTGGCCCTGGCGTTTGAAGGCGGCGAGCCGGGCACAATGAATCGTCCGCCGCGCAAACCGGACGAAGGCATTTTCAATCGGCGGATGATTGAACAAACGGTCGTGGCCGGATTGGCGATGGGCTTGCTGGCCTTCGCCAATTGGTATGCGCTGCTCAACACAGGAATGAGCGAATTCGACGCGCGTGATCGGCTGTTATTGCTGTTCGTGTTGATTCAGAATTTCCACGTCTTCAATTGCCGTTCGGAATACGAATCGGTTTTCAAAGTGCCGCTGAGACGGAATTACATGCTGGTGTTTGGCGTGTTGGCGGCGACGGGCATTCACATTGCGGCGATGCACAATCCAATCATGCAGCGCATCCTGCAGATCGCGCCTATACGCTTTGACGAATGGATTATCCCGTTTGCAATGGCGTCGGTGATGTTGATCGTGATGGAAGTTTTCAAACTCATCAAGCGCAGACAGCCAGGCAGTTCGCCTGGCTTCTCGCCCGCTGTTTGATGCGAATGCGCGTCTTGGTCTGCCATCGCAGGCAACTACTTCTGTCCGATAATCAAGGTCGCTTTGACAGAAACATCGAAGCTGGAATTCTGGCGTTCGCGGTCAATGATCACGGCAAGTTGATCTTGCACCTGCTTTCGAATCTGCGCGTCTGGCCAAAACGCAAACCAATCTTTCCGAAGAAACAAATCAACCAGAGGCGAAGCGAAAAATTCGGCGGCGTCCTTGAACTCCAATCGTTCGATGTGAAACACGCTGCGAGCTTTACGCAAACCGGCCTCCAACGCCAGCGTTTCAGCATCGCTGATGGTCGGCCTCTCGGAAATCATTCTTTCGATTTCAGGCGAATGCGCCACCAGATCGAGATCGAAAAGCGATTCCCAATAAACCGAAAAGAATTCGCCGAAACTTCCGTGAGTCGTCAGCTTCACGACGACGGTCGCTCCTTTTTTGGCGACACGAACCAATTCCGCCAGAACGTCTTCGAGTTCCGCCACAGGCGTTGTCGCTGCCAGCAACGATAAATCGCCAATCACCAGATCGAATTCGCCGGTTGGAAAATCCAGCTTCTTCAACGAACCAAGCCGAAAACTGGCTCGGTTAGGTTTTTTCACGTCGGCCTTGCCTCGCGCCAACGCCAGACGTTCTTCGCTGTCATCAATTCCAATGACCTCGACTTTCGCTCCGGCGCGCAATGACAAATCCAGCGCGTAACCGCCTGTGCCGCACATCGCGTCCAGAAATTTGCCGTCTTTCGGCAGTTCAATTTCTTTATCAACCAGCCGGTCGAACACTTCGCGCCAAGCCGGAACAATGTAAAGATCGTAAAGATACGCCTGTTCTTTGGCGTTGTCGTTCATACTTCCCAACTCTTTCTTCCTCAATTTTTGGTTTCAATCATTTTCCTGATTATGCCGACCAGCTTGTCGCAACCTTCCAGCAACACATCGGTCGTCGGTCTGCCGTATCGGGTTTCGTAATCGGCAATCGTCGAACGAACTTCCGCTTCCGTCATTGATTCGTGATTGATGGTCAGCGCAATGACTGGTTTTTGCGCCAGCAATTCCAGAATTTGTATCTCGCGCTCCAATGGACTCATCGGATAATCATCGAATCCGTCGTAAACCTTTCGTGCCGGAGCGTGCTGCAAAATCACGCCGTCCACTCGCCCGGCAGCAATCAACTCAAACCCGCCCGGATAAGCCGGATGCGCAATGCTGCCCTGCCCTTCCAGCAAAATCACTTGCGGGCGTTCATTGGCCCAGGCTTCGTAAACTGCATGCTCAATTTCGCCGGTCACGAAATCATTGACCAGCGAATCCAGCAACAATCCATATTTGACGCCTTGTAACCAGGAAGTCTGTCCAGTGCCAATCAACTCGCTTTTGATGCCTGCAGCGTTCAATGCTTGATTCAGCTTGACGGCTGTCGTCCGCTTGCCAATCGCTGAATCCGTTCCGAGCACCGCCAATTTCAACGCTTTGACCTGTTCGATTTTGCCGGTGAAAAAATGAAGCTGCGAACGGGGTGGCGTTCGACGAACGTCGCGAAGTTTGACCTGATGCTGTTCCGCAAGCGCGGCGAACTCGGCGTCATCTGACATAAACTCATGCAAGCCGCTGTCTACATTCAAGCCTGCCGTGATCGCTTGTTTCACCGCCAGTCGAGCCGATTCCGGCAATTTGCCGCCGTCCGGAGCCAGCCCAATCACCAAATACTTTGGTTGAGCTTTCAACTGCTCCATCGCATCGGCAAAGCTGGAAAAAATAGGAATGCCATTGGGGTTGCCATCCAAAACTTTCCCCGCGTCCAGACCGGCTTTGGCCGAATCAATCACGCCAACCACCTCATACCGCGCAGTGAACCGCACCAGGCCGTTGGCTGTTTTGCCAATCGGCGTTGCGAACGCGCCTTCGCAATACACAATCGCTGAACCGTCCATATTGTTGCCTTTGAAAATGAAATTTCGATGGATAGGCCATCATCCACATTTGCGCAAACACTGGCAAGAACCATTGCCTTGCCGATCAATCAGCAGTCATACTTCGGCTCGAATTCTGACCAATTCGACTTCAACCCAAAGGTGAACAGATGAAGACTCTTGCACTGACTGTTTCAATAACCTTGGCGACGTTGGCTGCCAGTTATGGCTGGCAAGCTCATCAGCTACCCAAAAGCTTTTCCATTCCGGTGATTGATCTTTCTGAAGACAAACAGCGACAAGTACTCGTTGACCGCGAGCCGGGACAGTATCTGGGACATCCGACTACGGTGCTATTGGAAGACAAAAAGACGATCATCGCCGTTTATCCCAAAGGTCACGGGCGCGGAGCAATCGTCATGAAACGTTCGACCGACGGCGGACGAACCTGGTCAGATCGTTTGCCGACGCCAAAAAGTTGGGAAACTTCGTTGGAAACGCCTACCATTCATCGCGTGATTGATCGGCAGGGCAAAAAGCGGTTGATAGTCTTTTCCGGCTTGTATCCGATTCGTATGTCGTTTTCTGAAGACGACGGCAAATCGTGGAGCGAGCTGAAACCGATTGGCGATTACGGTGGCATAGTGGCGATGGGAAGTGTCGAGCGACTCAAAAATGGCGATTACGTGGCGCTTTTTCACGATGATGGACGCTTTATTCGCAAAGACGGCAAACGGTCGGAATTCATGACGCTTTACCAAACGTTTTCCAAAGACGGCGGATTGACCTGGGGCGAACCACAAGAGTTGTTCAAATCCGATCAGATTCATTTGTGCGAACCGGGCGTCATTCGTTCGCCTGACGGCAAACAACTGGCGATGCTCTTGCGCGAAAATCGCCGTGTGCGAAATTCATTCGTCATGTTTTCCAACGACGAAGCTCAAACCTGGAGCCAACCTGTCGAACTTCCGGCGTCGTTGACCGGCGACAGACATACAGGAAAGTATGCTCCTGACGGACGACTGTTTCTTTCATTCCGTGACACGGCTCATGAAACGCCAACCAAAGGCGACTGGGTGGCGTGGGTCGGACGTTACGAAGACATCGTTCAACAACGCGAAGGCCAATATCGTGTTCGTATGATGGACAATCATAAAAATAAATCCGGCTGGGATGCTGATTGCGCTTATCCGGGCGTGGAAGTTTTACCAGACGGCACTTTTGTCACAACCACTTATGGACATTGGGTTGCGGACGAAGCCCCGTACATCGTCAGCATTCGATTTAGACTCAAGGAACTGGATGCTCGAATCAAGCAATTGAAGCGATAAAAGGCATGATTTTTTTGCACTTTCATGGCTTTGGAGGGCGTGCTAAATTTTGGTCATGCGAAACAGACGAACAGCCACGCGAAGGATCATCACCCCTGAAGAAGTAGTGTCAGGGTATCAGCAAGGCTATTTTCCAATGTCGCGCGGCAGGTATGGAGAAATTGACTGGTTCATGTCCGAACCGCGAACGATCATCCCGCTGGATGATCGTTTCCGCGTGCGTCGTTCGCTGCGTCAAGCCATGCGAAAAACCGAATGCGAAGTTCGAATCAATTCCAATTTCCCTGCCGTCATTCGCGCCTGCGCTCGCCACGACGAAGTTCATCCTGAAGAAGTCTGGCTGAGCGAAGACATGATCGCGCTGTATGTCGAACTTCATCGCCGCGGCTTTGCGCATTCGGTCGAAATCTGGCAGCACGGAGCGATGGTTGCCGGTTTGTATGGAGTTTCGATGAAGTCAGCTTTTTTCGGCGAATCCATGTTTACGCGAATCAGTTTTGGATCGCAGATCGCCCTGGCGGTTTTGGCGGAACGATTGCGTCAGCGAAACTACAAACTGTTCGACGCGCAAATGCGGACTTCGCACGTCGCTCATTTTGGCGCCATAGATTTAACTCACAACGAATATCTGGCATTGCTTGCTGAAGCAATGCTGGAAGATTGCAAGTTTGTTGATTGAAACCAAACGGCGCGTTTTCGCCTTTGCAGACCGGATTCCGAATCCGTCTGCAAACAAGCAGACGAGCCATTCACCTAGGAGGATAAAACGATGCAAGCAGAAAGATACGTTCGTTCAGGGAGCTACATCGGTGAGCAACTCAAATCCGATCTGTCTTCGATCAAAGGCCTGGTGCTGGCCGTCTTCGCCGGGCTGTTATTGATGTTTCTGGGCTTTCGCGCGCTGCCGGTCGAAAGCACTCCGCTGTTGGCCAAGGTCATGTGCCTGCTCAGTCTTTCGATTGCCGCGGGCGGAGTCGGCGCGTATCTGGGTCGCAACATCAAGAGTCTGATCGCCGCCATCGGATTGTTCATTCTGGCCATCGTAGGCATGTTCGTCGTTCGCGCAGCAGGAGGCGGACTGCTGGCCGTCGGATTGCTGATGGGTTGGAGCACGATTTTCGGAATGATGTTCGGGCCGTTTCTTTCGTATGCCATCAGCGAAGAAGGCCCCGGCATAGTCATTCAATCGCTGACCGGAACCACAGCCGTGATGATTATCACCGGCATCATCGCCATGACTTCAGGCATTAACTTTTCGGCGCTGGGGCCGATCCTGATGATTGGCTTGCTGGGAATGATCGTGGTCGGATTGGTTGGAATGTTCGTGAGGTTTTCGCGGACGGTCAACATCGTCTATTCGATCTTCGGCATCGTCATTTTTTCAGGTCTGTTCCTCTACAAGTTTTTCCGCTTGAGCCAGAGCGAAAATACCTGGGAAGCTGCCGTCGTTCACGCAATGAGCATTTACGTGACCTTCGTCAACTTCTTTATCAGTCTGCTGCAATTGTTGCTGGCAGTGAAGAAACGATAAGTTGAAATCACAAATGCGGCAAGCTCAGAACAATTCTGAGCTTGCCGCATTCTTTTCCCCTGGACTTCACCATTCCTTACCCGGCCAATGCAGCTTGCCATAGCGCGTGTGCGACTTCGGGATGCACAATATCGCTATGAGCGCCTGAAAAACCGCCCCCGGTTTTAATCACATTGCTGCTTTCCAGATTGTAAATCCTGCCCGGTTTGAAGTCGTAATTTTCGTTGACTGGTTTCATCTCCAAACCTTGTGTCAGATCATCTACGCCCTGAATGCCAAACGCACCGAGCGCACCAATTCTTGGCATCTCTGCGCCAAACGAAACCTGCCCGGCGACACCTGCCCCGATTTTGTAAAACGTTCCCACCGCTCGGTCGTGTTCGGATTGCGTAGTGACAATCGGCCCTTTGACGCAGCCTTTTTTCAGCAGCGGATTGAAATAACCTGGCTTGCCACCATCGAGTTTGATGCTGGGACTATAAGCCCAGATCGAAAGCGCACCTTGCGCCAATGTGATTGAACTGACCGGAGTCGGCAGTGGTGGATCGGTTGGTTTTCCGGCGACCATGGCTGTCACTACGATGCAACCGAAGCTGTGTCCCATCAAATGGAAATCCACCTGACGTCCAGCGTCGGCGGCAATTTTCTGCATCGTTCGCAACAACGCGTGAGCGCCGCTTTCGCCAAATGTTCGGGCGCGATTTTTCATTCGCCAGAAACTGAAGGTCCGCAGCGGTGAAAGCAAATTGCCGAAAAAAGACATCTTGCTGAAGCTGCCGGTTTCCAAATCCAACTGCTCCTGCTGCGCGGCGTCATTGAAAATCTGTTCCGGGTCAACCATCGCCTGATCTGTGTCAATCGCCGTCTGTTCGGAACCATCGCCAAACCCCAACGACTTGCTCAGCGCCAGATATGCCTGGCGAACGTCATCCGGTAACGAATCGTGTTCATCCAATGCGGCGGTCAAAATCGTCTCAAGCTGTTTGCGAATTTCCGGCGTATCCCCCAACCGCCTGGCGTAATCATCCACCGCCGCCGCGACAATCTTCCCGGCTTCGCTGTTCGGATCGAAGCCGAATGAACCGTCATTGTCTTCGTCGCCCCACGGCAAACTCGGCCAGTGCAAACCAACAAGCAATGGTTTGAATCCAGGACGTTTTGTCTTCATGGCTTCTAGGTCGGCAGGGACTGTAAACAGATTCGGCATCCAACGGTCGTATTGATTGATGGCCGCCGGAATATCTCCCATCCAGCCGTGACTCATAATAATCACATCGGTGTATCCGCCGGTTTTGAATTCGTCGAGCATGACGCTGCTCGGAAGTCCATCTTCGCCGCCAAAGCGTTCCTTGCCGTTTTCGTCGTAATTGACCAGATAGTATTTCTGATTGTTGTCAGGAATTGGCCGAATCAGCATATTACTTTACCTCCAAAATAAACTGTTGTTGGTTAAGAGGAGAGAGATACTTCTTCAAAAACTCCATTCATATCTGAAGCCATCAAGAGCTTCTACCTCCTTGAAGCCAAATTGTCGCAAATTCTTGCTATAAGCGGGTCTGCCGACAAACCCTAACAATAGATTTGAAGAGTGGCTGTCCACAAATGTAGCAGCAATTTTTAGCTGAGCATCAGCATCTTCTCCGATTTTGCCAGCCGCATCGTATAGCGGAGCTAGCGCAGTAAGTGTGTCTCGATAATCACCTGCACGACAATTTTCAATGACAAGAGCAATCAAACCTTCCATTAGCCGCTGGCTTGATCGCTCACGAACGGCTAATGCTGCTGACCTAATAGCAAAAGAGTTCAAATACCCTGCAATAGGATTAGCTTGATCCTGGATTGCACGACGCTCAGAAACAGAGCAATCCATAAAAAGCTGAACTAACTGACGTAGCTTTTCATCAACCTCACAAGGTATTGGCATAAAACTATAGCCCCACTTCGACTTTTGAATTTCAAGAATGATGTCTTCATATAAGGACATTTAACGTGCCTCCCTGGTTTTGCGTACAAAGCTAATAGTAAAAATTGGGGATTATCCATTATTGCGCCAGATGATTTCTTCATTGGTGCTGTAAAAGACTTTTTCCATCTCTGGCGGCCATTGATGACGTTTTCGTCGCAATCGCTCGATGGTTTTCAAGTCGCCGATTTCCGCCAAAGCCTGCAAGGCTTTGGTTCGCAGATAAACTCCTGGTTTCGATTTAGCACCGAGTTTTTCGGCGACACAATTCTTTTCGCACAACGCCACTGCCTCGAATTCACCTTTCCAGAATTCGCAGTTCGGCGGGTGCAAATATCCAATGGTCAAAATCGCGCGGCCTTTTTGCTGATAAGGGGCGTCCGGCGATTTCAACACGCTTTCGACGAATTCGCGGGCTTTTTCATTGGGATGGCGAATCTGGCCAATCAGATAGATCAACTGTTCGCGGCGTTCGCTGAACTTCACCTGATCGTCGAGAGTTCCTTTTTCAATCAGCGGCAAAATGGCGGTTCGCATCACTCTTTCAGGGTCCAGACCTGACAACGAATCGGTGATTGCCCAGCGAATGGTTTCGTGTGTGGAATCGTCCAGAAAAGCCTCGAACAATTTGTGATGCGCTTCGCTGTCTCGCAAATCGCCGAGCGCAAACGCCGCCATTGATGCCAGAGCGTCATTCACCGTTCGCTGCGATTCTGCCTCGGCTGTGTTGGGGTCTCGCATGCGCTTTTCCAACGAGTGAATTTCTTTTTTGCCGCCGCGAATCCATTCCTGAATCAAAGCTTCCAGTTCCGGGCAAATCCGGCGAAGCTCAACAGTGAATTCGTTGTCGGGTTGATTTCTGGGCGGCAACAATCTTCGCAATGCCCTGCCAGCGGCTTGCCGAATTCCTCCGTATTCAAAATCCGAGCGATTGTTGGAATTCAGCCGAGACTTTTCCATCGCAATGCGCATCAGAAACCGCACGACTTCCAACCTGCGCAACCGTCCGAGCGATTCAACGGCGCGAAGCCGCTGGAAAGAACGCGGTTCGTTTTCGCTGCTGCAACGCCAGATCAAGGCATCAACAATCATGGACTCCACGTGACTGGGTTCGCCGCTTTCTCCATCATCGCTTTTATGTTTCCCCAGATCGGATTTGCCGTTCAATTGAGCTTCCAGCAAACAACGCGCTGCCAGAAACACCTGCTCGCCGTCTTTCAATGAAGTCGAATAAGCGATTTTTTCCAACAAATCCCTGGGTTCATTGACCATTCCAGCCAACAAGGTCAGCGTGTCGTCCCAACGTCGCAAATGGCTGATGCGCCCCAATCCGGCGGTGATTTCTTCCCAGCGTTTCGGATTGTTCTGGATTTTCAGGTATCGCGCACAACAGTAAGCCTGATAAGCCGAATAAAGGAATCGTACGGAATCGCCGCCGGCAAGTGCCAGCAAATCTCTGTCAATCAAATGCTCCAGCATTTCTTCCAACTGGTATTCCCGGTTGTCGCGGACCGTGGCGATCAATCCCAGCGCATCTTTGATCGGCAAATTCGGTTCGCTTGTCACCTGCATTCGGTACGCCAACAGATACAGAGTTTCCAGCGCCCGCGCCTGCAACCCACGTTTGGTCGGCAGATTTCGAACTTTGTCTTCGATGATGTCCTGCAAGACGCTGACCCGATTTTTCGGGAATTCCCCTTTCAGCGCCTGCCAGACCAGTTGAACGAACATCCAGGGCATGCCGGCCAAATCGAACAATTGCGTTTCTTCCAGTTCACGGCGAAGCCGGATCAAAGCTCTTTCAGCGGCAGACGGTTCACCTTCTGCGCCCGATTCCTGGCGTCGTTTTTCTTCTTTAACTGCGCTGTCGGCCAGAAATCGGATCATCCGACGACGGCTCAGCGGTTGCACATCCAGGATGTGCGTAAAATCGGTTTTTTCCCAGTTCCAGAATCCGCGCGTCATGGTGATGACGCACGGATGCTGCGGAAATTCCGTGTTCAAATAACTCAATTCGCGCAGCAAAGAGCGACGCTGGCTTTCGGACAAATCGTCGCCGTGATCGAAGAAGAATCGAAATTTGCGCTGGCGGTCGCTCAACATGGCGTCCATTTCTTTTTCGGTCAGTTCGCCGGGCCAGAATTCATTCAAACTTTCCGTCAACAACGACAGCGCCGAAGGAACCGTTCCTGAAGGCAACACATGCGGCTGCAAATCCACGTAAATCGGCAAAACCTGATTTTGCGAATTGAGTTGCAGCGATTTGATCGCCGTTTCTCTCATCAGCCATTTCAAAGCAGTCGAACGCGCTGTGCCGCGCTGTCCTGTGACAGCAATCAGCAAAGGTTCTTTCCCGCCGTTTTCCTTCAACAAAGCTTCCAACTGGTCGTGAAGATCAACTCGCCCGTGCATAGGCAGCGCCATGTTTTCCCAGTTGGCTGTGATTTGTTCACGAACCAGCATGACCGCTTCCAGCGGCAGATTTCCGTAACTCCAGCGAGGGCGAAAATCCAGCGATTCCGTGATTGCTCGCAACGCCTCGCGCTCGCGGTTGGAAGTGAACAACCTTCCGTTAGGCGTGCGCATAAACAACATCGGAATCGTCCAACTATCCAGCACATTGTCCGGGTCGAACGAAAACAACCGCGACCGATTCAGCGCCAGATCAATCACGCCTTCGCGCAACAAATTGGAGTAAAACTTTTCTACCAGTTCGCGCGCCATTGCCATCGGCACTTGATCCTGCATGGCAACCACAGCAGGAAAACCAGCCGCCACCAGCTTCGGTCCCAGACCTGCAAACGGACTCGGACTGCGTTCGTCAAACTTCGTCGTGTCGCAGGCCGACAAAAACACCAACCGCGGCAAGATTCCCCGATGCGCCAGATACGTGACGATCAAATCGTCAGGAATCTTGTCGGTCGTTCCGTCTTCTTTTTCGAGCAGCAGCAACGTCGCGCGACGAAACTTTGCACGCGAAGACACAGGTTTTGGCGCGTCTTCCGCTGCTTCGCCAGCCGGTGGCGCGGAATCAGCCGGCGGCTGAGCGATCTGCACTTTTTCGAACACACCGTGTCCCAGAAAATGCAGCACGTGATGATTGAACTGGTTTTGAATGTTTTTGATAGAAGTGTTGCCGGGCAGCAAGCGAAATTTCGGCGAAGCTTTCAATAAAGCTTTCAATTCGTCGCTGATCCCCGTCTGGCCGGGCATGACGGAAACTTCAATGTCGGGAATGTCTTTGACGGCTTCGTAAAACGTCCGAACTTCGTCTTCAACCTTGATCGCGGTCAAACCGGGTTCATCGGAATCGTCAGTTTCGACAACCACGTCAGCATCACGCGGCGGCAACAAGTCGCTGGGACTGGAAATCGCCAGCAACACGGTCAATGGGCGAGCATCCGGGTTCAGTTGCGTTTCGCCAAACTGCAACCGCGTGAACCGCGAAAACGGCGTCTGCTCGAAATTCGCCAGCGAACGCCATTTTTCATCGAGCAACACAAACAACCGTTCCCAGCGAAACCGATGCAGTTCGACGCACTCTTCGGAAATCCACAATTGCACACGAAGTTTTTTGTCCTTGCGGTCTTGCGCGCGCCCCCACGCTTTTTGAAACACGTTGTGCAGCGTAAGTTCCGCCGGACTGCCCTGCGCAGCCGCGTCAGCATTAAGAAAAAGCAGTTGATAAAGGTATTGGCCGTAACTGCGAGTTCCTTCATCGCGACGACGAATCAACTCTGCTTCTTCGGCATCACCAATCTTGATGCGTTGTTTGTGCCAACTGCCGTCATCCAGCTCGGCTTCGACCCGATAATAATCGCCATCCTGTGGTCCAAGTATGCGAATGCGAATCCAGCAAAAATCTGCTTCGGGCTGTGCGTTCACTGCAATTCTCCTTTTCGCAACCGAACCGCCGGATCGCCAAACAAGATAAAGGTTTCGGCATCGTTGCGCGCCAACCACAATCCCGCCAAATCCGCGTCTGAAGCTTTCCCGTCTTCGATCATTCCGGTCATCTGACGAGACAATTCGTTCGCGCGATTGCTGAATCCGACCAGAGCGTGGCCGAGCGGGCGTCCGCTGAGAATCGTGTAAAAGGCGTCTTCAAACGGCTGCAACTGCTTGCCCGCTCCGGCGGTGACAATCGAAGTCTGCCAGGCGCGTTCGACGTGGCCGAAAATTCCCAATGCGCCGCCTTTCGGATGACTCAGCAAAGCTTGCGGCAAACGCGAAAAGAATGGTTTATCGGGAACAACCGGTTGTTCGTTTTTTTGCAGCTTGAAACGATTCACGTTCGGAGTTCCTCCGCCATAACAGGCGAAGAAAAAACAGATCATCCCGAACACATCTGCATCGGCAGGCAAATCGGCTCCGGCAAAATAATGCTCCGGCTTCAAAGCTCCGGCGGTGATGCCGAAATAATCCTGACACAACAACGCGCCTTGAGCCGGAGCTTGCCGATCATCGCCGTTCGGCCACGCCAATCCGTGACTTGCCGTAAACAACAACGAAGGCGCAGGTTTGTTTTTGCCGCGTTTGAACACGTCCAGCAAAGCCTGTTTTTTCGATTCTTCGGGAGTCAGGTAACGACGATTGTAAAGAATGGACTCATTCGTCTTCAGCCGTTTGTAGATTCTGGTTTGTTGATCGTCGGCCAACGGTTTGACCAGCAATTCAGAACTGAGTTTGGTCGCTCCGTCATTTTTCTGACGAGGGCCGAAATAGACGATGTCTTTGTTGGTCGGCGCTTTTTTGGCTTTCTCTTCGTACTCAATCACGCTGTTGACGTAAGCGGTGTACTCTTCGACCTTGTCGAAATACAACCGCCCGACGGCGTAACCGGCGGCGAGCAGATGTCCAAACTTGAACGGGATTTTTTCAGGACTGCCGACCAGCAAAATGTAATACGGCATGCAGGTGGGATTGACCGTGGCGAAATCGGCTTTGTTTTGAATCAACCAGTCGCGTGCGCCTTCACCGTTGTAGTTTTCAATCCATTTGACGATTTTGTCGGCGTCGTCAGTCTCAAACTCATCGCGAATCATTCGCAAGCGACGTTCAAACAAAGGACGCATGGCTTTTTTGACAGCCGGGTCTTCGTCCTTGTGAAAGACTATAGCCCAACCGGTTTCGCCGAATTCCAGCGGATCAACGCCTTGCGGCAACCCCAACACTTCTTGCGAAGATTTCGCTTGCCGACGTTTGACTGCCAGGTCTCTGGCTGCTTCTTCCGCTGTCGGCTGAAATTCGCGCATCAACTTTGCGGCTTCGGCCAGCGAAATCGGCTCGGTCAGATATTCGCCCGTTGCGCCATTGATGCCATTGATGATGACCAGATTATCCAGATTCAGATTATCGTCTTGATTGATTGGATTATTGCCAGTGACAGCCATGAAAATGCCTCCGGGAAGTTTGGGTTTATGATTCAAATCGCGAATCGGAAACGGCTGAGTCAATTCCTAATGTTCGGGGTAACGACGGCGCGCAGTATACCCCAACCTTTTCATCGGTCAATTGAATTGTTCGGCGTTTGGTTTCAAGATGCGAATGGCGAACCACCTGCTCGCCAATCTTCATATACTTTCAACCAGGAGAATTTATGAACTGTCCGAAATGTGGGACTCAATTACCTAACGACGCCAAATTTTGCAGCGTCTGTGGATCGAACATCACCGCCCAACCCGGCGCTTATGCGCAGGCTACGGCCAGTGGAATCCGCATAGATTCCGACGGGCGAGGCAGCGGGCGTGGATACAGTTTCGACATTCAACATGCCGGAGCTTTTGCGCTGGCCGTCATTCAGTTGCAAGCCGGACAATCCATACAGGCCGAAGCGGGCGCGATGGTTTCCATGTCCGGTAACATAGAATTGCAATCGCAAATGAAAGGCGGATTGATGGGCGCGTTCAAGCGCATGGTCGGCGGTGAATCAGCGTTCGTTTCGACCTTCACTGCTCACGGCGGAGCTGGCGAAGTCACTTTTGCGCCGGGTTCGCCCGGAGACATTGCCGCCATCGAAATGAACAATCAATTGTTCAACGTGCAATCGTCGTCGTATCTGGCTGGCGATGTCAGTTTGCAGGTCAACACCAACTGGGGCGGTGGGCGGACGTTTTTCAGCGGCGAAGGATTGTTTGTGCTGCAAGTGCAAGGCAGCGGATTGTTGCTGGTATCTTCATTCGGCTCTATTCATCGCAAACGTCTCAGTCCGGGCGAACGTTATGTGGTAGACACCGGCCATCTGGTCGCGTGGGAATCTCACATGCCTTATGAACTGCGCCGTGCCGCACAAGCCGGCTGGTTGCGCAGTCTGGTCAGCGGCGAAGGCATCGTTGCTGAATTCACCGGGCCGGGCGAAATTTTGATTCAAACCCGCAACCTGGCGGCCTTTGCCGGAATGCTGAAACCTTTCTTCCCGACTCAATCCGGCAGCGGCAGTACCATGGGCAACCTGTTCGGCGAATAATCTCTGGCAGTTCGGGCGACATTGTCAGCGGAGATGGTAGGCGGCAAGTCGTGACGCTGGGTGCGCAGGGCTTCCAGTTGGCGTGAATGGCTCATGCTCACATTGGCAAGAATAGGTGAACTGCCGAATCCGCACGCTTGTAGCGATGCGTGCCCAGCAAAACGCCCCGAAAGGTCTCTTGATCGTTCGGGGCGTTTGAGTTTGAAAGTTTGGTTTGTGATTTACTCTTCTTCGTCGAGCTGGCCTTTTTCGGCGAGTTCCTGGCAGTTGATGCAGTACCGAACCCACGGCAAAGCTTCCAGGCGTTTCACGCCAATCTCGTTTCCGCAGTTGGTGCAGATGCCGTACTCTTCGTCTTCGATTCGTTCCAGCGCTTCTTCGATTTGCGTCAGAATCAGCCGGTCGTTTGTAGACTGGCTGAACAGCAGTTCTTTGGTGTACGAATTCGACGCTTTGTCCGCAGGGTCTTGCGTCGCTTCGATGTCGGCTTCGCGCCCATAATCTTCGGTGCGGCCAACCACTCCGAGCAGCGCGTCGCGCTCGGTAATCAGGCGTTCTTGATAGATTTTTAGTTTCTTTTTGTCCATCCACTCTTCTCCAAATTCAGAAATCGGCGGTTTTGAAGTCGGCGATTAGACTTCAGAATTTGTGATAAGGCAAGCCAGCCAGAATTGTAAAAGCGCGATAAATTTGTTCGGTCAAAACCACTCTTGCCAATTCGTGAGTCAGCGTCAGTTGGGACAACGAAAATTGCAGACTGGCTCGCTGGCGCAGTTCGTCGCTGACTCCGGCGAAACCTCCAATGACAAACGCCAATCTTTTGGTTCCGGCTTGTTGGCGTTTGTCGAAAAACTCGGCCAGTTCCGGCGAACTCATCGCGCGACCGCGCTCATCCAGCAAGATGACGAAATCGTCTTTTTCAATCGCATCCAGCAGTTTCGTGCTTTCGGCGGCGATGATTCGTTTTTCGTCGCCGCTCCCTTGCTCTTTCAATTCGCTGACTTCGTGCGAAGCGAACCGTTTGAGGCGATCCAGATAATCGGCAATCAGCGCGGCGCAATGCCGATCTTTGGTTTTGCCGATCCAGACGAAATGTAACTTCAAACTTCCACTCTTTCAGCGTCGCGCCACAGCCGTTCCAGGTCGTAAAACTGGCGCGACTGTTCGGTGAAAATGTGAACGACGAAAATACCGTAATCAATCAGAATCCATTCGCCGTTGTTGTAGCCTTCGGTGTGCAGCGGACGCACCTTGAGCTTCTTCAACTGATCCGTGATTTCGTCGGCGATGGCTTGCGTCTGCCGGGTTGAATTGCCGGAGCAAATCACGAAGTAATCCGTGAATTCGGTCAACGCGGACAGCCGAAGCACCAGCACGTCGAGCGCCTTTTTCTCTTCAGCACAATGGGCCGCCAGTTTGACGTGTTCCAGGATCGCTAGATCTTCAGGCGACAACGCCGCTGGAGCTTTCACTACAGGCGAAACTGTTTGCGGTTGTTCAATTTTTTCTTCTACAACTGTTGTCATTACGACTTTCTATAAAGCTGATATTTTTTGATGTATGCCGCGACGGCAGGCGAAACCAGATGTTCTATTGGCTGGTCACGTTCGACAGCCTCACGAATGGCGGTTGCCGAAACATCCATCGCCACATAATCGGTCAGATAAACATGCGGCTTGGCAAAATTTTCTGCCGAAGGAATCTGGCCGCCTCGTAAATCCACACACGCGGCTTGTAACTTCATAGCCAGATGTGCGGCAATGTTTTCCTTGCCGCCATAACCGGGTCGAGTGGCGACAATCACATCATATTCGGTCAACAACCGTTCGTGTTCTCGCCACATCGTCACGTCGCGAAACGAATCCGTTCCCATAACAAAGAACAACTGCGCATAGCCAAGCTCGGCTTGCAAACGGCCCAGCGTTTCAATCGTGTAAGGCCGCTGCGGAGCTTCTAGTTCGATGGAAGAAACGAACATTTGCGGCTGTTCGGTGGTTGCCAGCGCCAGCATCGCCAGCCTATGAAACGGCGACGAAATTTGCTGGCTGCGTTTGTGCGGCGGAACAAATGCAGGAACGAAGAGCATTCGATCCATTGCAAAGGCTTTCAGAATTGCGCCGGCCACCCGCAGGTGTCCTTTATGAATCGGATCGAACGTGCCGCCGTAAACTGCTATTCGTTGCCGCAATCGTTCCTCACTCTGCATTGGCAAGAGACAAATTGGAAACTTGCCCTGCCTCTTCTTCTTCACGTTTGAAATCATCCAAACGTCTTTCAACCAACCGCAATAACTCTTTCAAGCCTTTTCCCGAAGCCGCTGAAATCGCGTGAAATTCCAAATTCCGAGCAAGACAAAACTGTTCGAACTCTTTCAAGCGATCTTCATCGTCGAGCGAATCGAGCTTGGTGGCCACGACGATTTTCGGCTTGGCAGCGACATCACGGCTGTAAGCTTCCAATTCGTGCGTTACGGTTTCGTAATCGGCAATGGGATCTTTGGAAAGGCCGGACACATCCACCAGATGCAACAACAGCTTGGTGCGCTCGACGTGGCGTAAAAACCGGTCGCCAAGCCCAGCGCCGGTATGTGCGCCTTCGATCAAGCCGGGAATATCAGCAACGACGAAAGTTTTGTAATCTCCCAAGTCAACGACGCCCAGGTTCGGTTCCAGCGTCGTGAACGGATAATCCGCGATCTTGGGTCGCGCGGCTGAGATTCGGGAGATCAGAGTAGACTTGCCAGCATTCGGCAATCCGACCAATCCAACATCCGCAATTAGTTTGAGTTCAAGAACCAGCCAGCGTTCTTCTCCTGGCTTGCCTTCTTCGTGATAGCGCGGGGCGCGATTGGTCGGCGTGGCGAATTGCGCGTTTCCGCGACCTCCACGCCCTCCCGAAGCCACCAACACTTGCTCGCCCGGCAAAGTAAAGTCATGAATGATTTCTCCGGTCAGTTCATCGGTGACCAATGTTCCAACCGGAACTTTCAAAACAATGTCTTCGGCATTCGCGCCATGGCGTTTGCTGCCTTCCCCATGTCGGCCACGTCCAGCAGTGTGTTCGGGGTTGTACCGAAAATGCAGCAGCGTGTTCATTCCTTCGGTGGATTCGATGTAAATCGAACCACCTCTGCCGCCATCTCCGCCGGAAGGGCCACCGCGCGGCACGAACTTTTCGCGGCGGAACGCCATACATCCGTTGCCGCCGTTGCCGCCTCGCACGTGAATTCTCGCGCGGTCTATGAGCATCTGTTTCCAGTTTCCAATTTCCAGTTTCCAGTTCGGGTTGAAAACCGGTCATGGACAACTACTCCGCCGGATACACGCTGATGAAGCGCCCTTTTCGGCCTTTATCCTCGAATTTGACGACGCCGGTGATGGTGGCAAACAACGTGTCATCGCTGCCGATGCCGACATTTGTGCCGGGTTTGAATCGGGTTCCGCGTTGGCGAACCAAAATCGAACCGCCCGTCACCAGTTGGCCGCCAAAGCGTTTGACGCCCAATCGCTGGGCATTGGAATCGCGGCCGTTTCGTGAACTACCTACACCTTTTTTGTGTGCCATGTTTCAAAACTCCTTCTCTATTGGATTAAACCACTGATTCGATTTTGACTGCGGTGAATCCCTGGCGATGACCTTTGGTCTTTTTGAAATGTTTGCGGCGCTTGAATTTGAAGACAATGATTTTCGGCGCGCGCCCGTGTTTGACAACCGTTCCCGTCACGCTGGCTCCGGCAACCGTCGGGTTGCCAATGCGAACGCCGTTGTCGTCACCAGCCGTCAGGACTTCAAATTCCACTGAATCGCCTTCATTTTTATCGGCGATTGATGGAACTCTGACAACGTCTCCGGGACTGACGCGGAACTGTTTTCCGCCGGAGCGGATGATTGCGTATGCCACTGATGTAATTCCTCCGATGATTCGTCTGATGGAAAGTCGGGGATTATAGGAGCCGATTTCAAAAAGTTCAACCGCAACAATTTCCCCGTTGAATCAATATGGAAAATCGGAGCAGGAAAATTTCAGGATTATTTTCGAGACGGAATAATTTCTTCTTCCAAAATCATTCATCAGGTGTACGCCGAGCAATCCAAACTGGTCGGTCGGCGAATGAAACGTGTAAATACTGAAAGATCAGGATTTTGATCCGAAACAGCGGACACAATACGCAGCAACAACTGGAGACTTTTGAGGCGCAGGCTCTCGGTTTTACCGATCAGCTTTTCCGCGTCGCGTTACGGCTTTGCCGAGACAGAGCGAAAGCTGAAGACCTTGTCCAGGAAACGTATTTGCAAGCCTGGCGGTCATTTAACAGATTTGAACTCGGCACGAACTTACGTGCCTGGCTCTACAAAATCATGTTCAACGTTCATTACAGCAACCAGCGAAAAGATCGGCTTCATTTGGTTCCTGTGGAAGAGACCATCGCCGAAACGTTGGCTTACGATCCGCCAACGCCTCAAAGGCTGACGGAAGAAGAAGTGCTGGCAGCGTTGGAGCGATTGCCGCGCGATTTTCAGATTCCGATTGTGCTTTCGGACGTGGAAGAGCTTTCGTACCGTGAAATCGCCGACGTGATGGAAATTCCGATTGGCACTGTGATGTCCCGATTGCATCGCGGAAGAAAAATTCTGCGTACGGAACTGGTCAATTATGCCCGCGAGTCCGGCTACAAGATTTCAAGTTTGGGAGGATGAGGGAGAATTTTCGTTTTTTGATTCACGCAGAGGGATTTGAGCCAATAAGCGCCAGGAAGCGAAGACGCATCAAGTTTTATGGAATGCCGAAATTTCAAAGAGTTGCTCGATTCATATCTTTGCCAGGAGCTGGCGGTCGAGACCAATCATCAATTGCTCAGTCACGCGGAGCATTGCCCGCCCTGCCGTGCGGAGATGGCTTCGCGTCGAAACCTGCGTGAATCACTGCGCCGCGCCTGTTCTCAGGATCGGATGAGCGATGAAGCCTGCGAACGCTTACGGGCCAGACTTCGCACAGAAGCCCTTGCGCCCGACTCAAAGAACCAGACCAACCAATGGCTGAATCTGTTTAACCTGCGATTTGCGCTACCAGTTGCCGCAACCGCTGTAGTTTTGATAGTCACGATCTTCGCTGTCTTGCCTTTGCTGAAATCGAAATCTGAAACCGCTCAACCGATTGAGACCGCTCAATCGCCGAAATCGGGTTCAGCGCCGGAATTGAGCGAAGTACTGGTAATCGAAGCCGCCAGCGACCACAACAAATGCGCCTCGAAATTTCTTCATGCAAACAAATCGGCGGCAATGCCCGACACGGTCGAACCGGATTATGTCGGATTGGAAAAAGTCGCCGCTGTCGGAGCCGAAGGGTTGCGATTGCATGCAGCTCACGTCTGTGCGCCGGATGGCAGACGTTTTGCGCATCTGGTGTATACGCGCGACAAGGCATTGATTTCCCTGCTCGTTACTAATCGCGACGAACGCGCCTTGAAGGTCGGCAATCTGCCTTCTACCGACGACAAATTGGAAGGATTCCAGGAAATAAATCGCGAAAACTTATCGCTTGGGGCTTTTCAAACTGCCAAACACATCATTCTGGTCGTGTCGGATTTGCCCAAATCGGAAAATAACAAACTGGCGCTAACGCTGGCTTTGCCCGTCGTCAAGCATTTCCGCCAGTTGGATGGGCAATCCATCGCCGGTTTGCCTGACCTACGTTTCCGTGACGACATCACGATCCTAATCACAAATCTGAAAGAAGGAGAATGGAGATGATTACCGCAAGCAATCTGGCGCTGGATTTGAACAAGGTCGAACAGTCATCGCCTGCAGGGTTTCCGGGTTTGCTCAACCTGCCCCACATCGAAAAAACGTTTTGGCGAGGAATGACAATCTATTCGCTGGAAGACCCTGCCAATCATCTTTTCGTTATCTTGAAAGGTAGAGTCAAAGTTGTGCGCTCTTCCCCGGACGGACAGCAAAAAATCGTTTCCATTCGTTATCGTGACGACTTGCTGGGCGAATTGGCCCTGACCGGCAATTCGTCTCGTCGAACGGATGAAGCGATCGCGCTGGACACAACTCGCGTGGCGATGATGCGTGTCAGCGATTTCTGGAATGCCGCTCGACGTGATCCGGCGTTGATGCAAAACGCCATGCAATATCTGACCAGTCAATTGGCCGGAGCTTATCGGCAAATCGAATCTCTTGTGTTTGAAAACAATCATCGCCGGTTGGCCCAGGCCCTGCTTGATTTGTCGGGCGAAGCTGCACGCGCGGGCGAATCGAACATCCGCCTCACTCACGAAGAACTGGCACAATTGATCGGTTCGACCAGAGAAGTCGTCACAGGAATGATGATTGAGTTTCGGCAAAGCGGTTTGATTGATTACAAACGCGGCGATATTCGCCCGAATTTGTCGCGGCTGGCTTACTTTCTGGATGAAAACACAGCGCTGCCGCAACCTCCGTATCCGGTTTGAAAAATCGCTACAAGTTGTCACCCAAAAATGCCGCCAGAGTTTTCCCCGCGAAAATTATCTGGCGTTTTTTTTTGGTCAAATTGTGGTGACAACTGTCGCAGACTTTATCCTTGCCTGACCCTATCTCTCGCGCTACAATCCATTTCCGGTTAGCGAGTTGACCGCTTGCTTCCCTCAAAAACGCTGAATCCGAGCATTGATCGTAACCTTCAAAAATTCGGAAATGGTTCTTTAATTCATTCTTTTCGTCTAGCGATTTAGACGCTTCCTTATTTTTTGAGCGACCCCGTGAACATTCTGGCGCCTTTGCTGATAAAACTGACACAGACAAAAAAGAAAATCCGGCCAGCCTCCCAGTGCTCGATTGCAGAAAATCATACGCCCCCACCGTTGATCAGAAATCCTGAATCGTTCTCAATCAGGCTGAACAACGAGTTTTTTATTGGCCTTACAATTGGTGCCCCTAACCTAATTTGTGGGAGTTGAGGATATGAAAGTTATCTGTCCAAAATGCCAATTCGAGAATCAAGCTGATTCTACGCGAGTTGTTTGCGCACGTTGCGCGACAATCATCGAAGTCAAACAAGACCCGGGAATGGGTCTGGAAGGAAATGGCAAACGACAAACGGCGCGATTGCCGTTTGTCGGAAACGTCGGCAACAGCCAGCCATTGAACAACCCCCTGCCCAATCCCCCTGCCAATACCGGACGCGATGTTTACGCCACACGAATCGGCGATGATTTCGATGATGTGTTGGATATTCCGCGCCAGACGCAACCCGCATATCAGGCCGGACAGATGAATCAACCGGGCAATGAACCGACGACCGCGTTCGAGGATGTGTTCGCCATGCCGAATTACGATTCTCCGCAAAGTTACGACTTCCCGCAGCAACCGGAACGAAAACCGACCGCTCCGGTGGAAGGCTTTCCGACCGGGCCAAATCGCCAACGCGCAACTCAGGATTATGACGAATCGCCGGAACCGGAATTTATGGGTTGGCCGGTGTTGCCGGAAAATTCAGATTATGAACCCGATCAAGCTGGCTCCACTTCCAATCGCGGCGCATTTCTGATTCGCATTGGTTTGGGAGTTTTGGTGTTCGGATTGTTGAGTGTCGCAGCGTTTTTCCTGCTCGGCGATAAAATCGCCAAACGGCAGGCTGAATTCAACGAACGAGTCGCTGGCAGCAACGGCGAAGCCAGTTCACAATACCCACCGGCGACATTGCCCAGCATTGAAAGCAAGCCTGCCGAAAACAAACCGCCTGCATCAGTTCCTTCGGCTGAATCCGCCAAGCCACAAGATCAGGTACCGGCTGTTTCCAACAACGCCAAACCGATTGAAATCCAACCGGCAACCGGCAAATCCGGACATTCGTCATCGCCTAAACCCGCTCCGCAGGTTGAGCAATCTGTGGCGGCAACGCCGAACAACGGCAGCCTGACCATTCAGGTCGCCTCGTTCAGCGATCAGGCGCAAGCCAATGAGCGCGTGAATTCTTTGCGTTCCAGAGGCGTCGAGGCTCGTGCAGTCAGAGTCGAAATCCCCAACAAGGGGACCTGGTATAGAGTTCAGATCGGCGGGTTCAAATCTCGTGACGATGCCAGCGGCTATGCCAACCAATTGAAGTCAAAAGGCATTTTGCAGGAATTCATCATCACGACTGTGGGGAAATAACCGTATAACTCCGGCGAAGGATTTCGCCGGTAATTTTTAGCAGTGGGAAGAGTGGCGCATTGAAAACAGAGATCATAGGTTTGCACAACCAGCGATCCGCCCAACAACTCCGCGACAACGCGGCAGGCCAAAACGCATCCAGTCGCCAAAAAGACGCGGAAAAGGCGCAACTTTATTCCAAAATAGTCGAACGATTTGCCGTCCTGTTCGACAATCCGGCGGCGAGACTTCGCTTTCTCAACAACACTCTGGCCAAACAGCAGGAAAACCAGAATCAATTGCGGCAATCGCTCCGGCGGGTTCGCTTTCTCGAAAAAACCCCAATTTATGATTGGCTCATCGAAGCGCGGTTTTACGCCACCGTCATCGAAGAATTGAAAGCGATTGCACCCACTCTGTCGCCTCAAAACCAGAGAAAAATCGAAGCGCTGCAAATTCCTTTTTCAGCACGAATCTTCAATTTTCTGAACCAGACGCGCCAGGTCGCTTATGCACTGGCCATTTTGGTTGCGGCTGTGACTTTGTTTGGATTGTATTCGCTGGTGAGCTGGTCGGCGAGCGGCGTGAATTCATATCTGGCGACAAAATACAAAAGCGGAAAGACGCCGATCATCGTCGCCCAGGCCGGGCAAACGCCTGCTGATTTGACCGCCGCCACGGTCAAATACCTGCCAGACTTTCAGGCCGAAAATGTCTGGTTGGTCGAACGCACCAGCGAATTTGAACGCTACAGCAATGGCTGCCGGATTTTGACCGCCTACCAAACCGACAATCACCCACGCGCTTATTACCTGATACCACGTGGCTCCGAGACCGAAGGGACGGAGTTGCGCCACGACATCGTCGGTATCGTTTACCACACTTCCGAAAGCGACATCGTACAGTTCATACCAGGCAACAACGAAGCGATTCAGAAACGTTCCAAAGGACTGCTCAACTACATACAGGAAATCAAAGCCTACAATTACCTGATTGATCGTTACGGAGAGATTTACCGTGTCGTGCGAGACGACCACGCGGCGCACCACGCAGGACATTCGATCTGGGCGGACGGCAAATACAATTACGCCGGACTGAACGAAAGCTTTCTGGGAGTCTGTTTTGAATCAACCGTCAAAGGCGGAACGCTTCACGAAACATTGACCGAAGCGCAAATCGTCGCCGGACGCTCTCTGACCAACGTGCTTCGCAGCAAATACAACATTGACGACGTGAATTGCACAACGCACGGGCTGGTTTCCGTCAACCCGGATAAGATGCTGATCGCTTATCACCACGACTGGGTTCGCAATTTCCCGTTTGAAGCCATGGGTCTGTCGGATAAATACCAGGTTCCGCCGCCCAACATGACCGATTACGGATTCACCTACGACGAAGAAATTCTCGAAAAGCTGGAACGTACGCTCTGGCCGGGTGCCATCACCGCCGAGACCGAATTCAGCGAAAAGCTGTCCAGGTCGAAGGCCAATGAAGATGTATTCCGACGAAAACTGCGAGATCGGTATCTGGCTCAACTGGAAAAAGCCCGCAAATTACGACTGGATGCAAACGGAAAAACAGTTCTCGCATCACAATCGTCCGGTTCGACGGATTCTGCCGAAACCGGCAACCACAATTGAAAACCTATCTGGCAGGCTCTCATCCGCTTGCCAATCATCTTTAATGGCCACGAATTGACTTGAACCACCAGTTGCCCCCCTTGATGGCTCGCGTGGTTCGAGATTTGTTTGTGGTTACTGATTTCAAAAGGCCGTCAATGGCCGTTTCTGGCAACAAATCACATAAAAACTTAGTTCGGAGGAAAAATGGCTGAAGAGAAAAAAGACCATACGGGTGAACCTGCTGAAGGGGATGTCACAGCATTGGGATTGGATGTCGGCACCAGTCGCATCGTCATGGCTGGCGGCGCAAGCGGCCACAAGGCGCAAACGCAACTCAACGCATTTGTCGGAGTCCCCTATTCCAAAATGACCGAAGCCATCTTGCAGCAAAACAAGATGGTCTATCATCGCAACGGCAAAGAATTGTATGTGTTCGGCGCCGATTCAGAACGATTTGCCAGCTTTTTCAACGCTGTCCCGCGTCGTCCGATGCAACACGGTGTGCTGAACCCGCAGGAGCCTATGGGACAGCAAATCATTCAGGCGATCATCGAATCCATCGTGCCACGTGCCAAGAAAAATGAATTGCTTTGCTTCAGCGTGCCCGGCAAAGGCGAAGGCGCTGACACCAATCTGGTTTATCACGAAGCGATTTTGAAAAACTTCCTGCAATCGCTGGGCTACGAAGCCAAAGCCATCAACGAAGGCCTGGCCGTCGTCTTTGCCGAATTGCAGAATGAAAACTTCACGGGCATTGGCATCAGTTGCGGCGGCGGCATGTGCAACGTCTGTGTCGCCTTTTTGTCCGTTCCGATGTTGACGTTCAGCATTCCGATTGCGGGCGATTACATTGATTCCAGTGTCGCGTCAGTCGTGGACGAAACCGTCACGCGCGTTCGCCTCATCAAGGAAGAATCGCTGGATCTTTCACGTCAGCCGAAAGACAAAGTCACCAGCGCGCTGCACATTTACTACGAAGAAGTCATCAATTCCCTGGTCAGCAAGCTGCGCGATGAATTTGAAAACTCGCGACAGTTGCCCAAACTGGATCGCCCGATGCCCATCGTGCTTTCTGGCGGTACCGCGCGTCCGCGTGGCTTCCTGCAAAAGTTCGAAGCAGCGGTCAAATCCGGTGGCTTCCCCTTCCAGATTTCCGACGTGCGTATGGCCAGCGACCCAATGACCGCCACCGCGCGCGGCTGTTACATCGCGGCGATGTCTGAGATTCGCTAGCTCTGAGAACGCAAGCGCCCTCGCTTGCAATCAAAAGAAGCCGCGAAGCTTCCTTTCCAAAAACAAAAGGGCAAAGTTAGTTCTGCTGGCTTTGTCCTTTTTCTCATTCAAAAGGTTCAAGATGAATTCCCCGCTTCCTCCTTACCGCGATGTCACAGTTGGGGCGCTACTCTCCCGACTATCCGAAACTCTTCCAGACAACGAAGCGCTGGTTTATGCCGACCGTAACCTGCGCCTGACCTTTGCCGAACTTGAAGCCGAAGCCCGATTGATCGCACGTGGTTTGATGGCTTGCGGAGTTCAACGCGGCGAGCGCGTGGCGTTGTGGGCGACGAACGTTCCCGAATGGGTGGTGCTGCAATTCGCGCTGGCCAAGATCGGAGCCATTCTGGTGACGGTCAATACCAGTTTGCGCGCTCACGAAATGGATTACCTGTTGCGCCAAAGCGAAGCAGCCACGGTCATCACCATCAGCGGATTCAAGGACGTGAATTACGTCAACGTGTTGCGCGAAATCGGCGCAATCGGCGGTGACAAGCTGCCAAACCTGAAGCGAGCCTTCTTCATTCCTCGTGGCGATGAAACCTGTCCTGATGACTTGATGCCTTACGACGCCTTGCGAGACCGAGCCGCCGAAGTTACCGAAGCCGAACTCGATGCGCGAGAAAGTCAGGTTGGTTTAGACGATGTCATCAATATGCAATACACGTCCGGCACAACTGGCTTTCCGAAAGGCGTCATGCTCAGCAGCCGCAACATCGTCAACAATGCTTACTGGATGGCGCAGGGTTTGGGCTATTCCCCCCTAGATCGGCTGTGTTTGTGTGTGCCGCTGTTTCACTGCTTCGGCTGCGTTATCGGCGTGTTGGGCGCATACACTCACGGAGCTTGTCTGTGTCCGATTGAATTTTTTGAAGCTCGCAAAGTTCTGGAAACTGTCGAAGCCGAACGCTGCACTTCGCTGTACGGCGTGCCGACAATGTTCCTGGCGGAAATGGAAGACGCGGAATTTTCGCGTTTCAATTTGTCGAGCCTCAGGACTGGTGTAATGGCTGGCGCGCTCTGTCCCGAAGCTTTGATGAAACGCGCCATTGCCGAAATGAACTTGCGCGAAATCACGATCATTTACGGTCTGACCGAAGCGTCACCCGGCATCACGCAAACTCGCCGCGACGACACGCTGGAACATCGCACGCAAACCGTCGGCGAAGTTTTGCCTGAAATGGAAGTGAAGATCATTGATCCGGCTTCCGGCGCGACGCTTGAAACAAATCAGCACGGCGAATTGTGCGTACGCGGCTACAACGTCATGCTCGGTTATTACAACAATCCCGAAGCGACGGCCAAAGCGATTGACGCCGACGGATGGCTGCGAACCGGCGATCAGGCAACGATGGATGAAGAAGGATATGTCCGCATCACGGGCCGCATTAAAGATCTCATCATTCGCGGCGGAGAAAACATCTCGCCCAAGGAAATCGAAGATCATCTGCGCCAGCATCCAGCAGTTTCGGATGTGTATGTGTACGCGATCAAAAGCGAATTTTTCGGCGAAGAAGTCGGCGCGGCTGTGAAGCTGAAAGCAGGCGAAGCCGCAACCGAAGAAGAATTGAAAGCCTTCTGTCAAGGCCAACTCGCGCGCTTCAAGATTCCGCGCTACTGGCGCTTCGTCACCGACTTTCCGATGACGGCTTCCGGCAAGATTCAAAAATTCAAGCTGCGCGAAACGCACGAGGGAGAATTGGCGATACAGAACCGGGAGCGGTAGCGACCGTGCGCCTAAGAGCGCGCACATTTCAAATCAAACCAGTTGCTACCGCTTCTGGGTCCGTCCCAACACAATGACAAACTCACCTATTACACGCGATCAATTCAAATACTGGAAAACCATAGAAGTCCGCTGGGGCGATATGGATGCGCAAGGCCACGTCAACAATACGATCTATTTCGTCTATTGCGAATCCGCTCGTGTCGAATTGCTGCGGAAGATCGGCTACAAAGGCAAACAGGCAGGCCTTGCCGAAGGCCCTTCGCTGGTTCACGCTTCGTGCGATTTCAAACGACAAGTCATTTACCCCGCGAAACTCGACGTGGGCTTGCGCGTCGAACGCATCAGCCAGCGCAGCTTCAAGATGGTCTACGGGATTTTCTTTCACGGAACCGAGGAAGTATCGGCCATCGCCACCAGCGTCAACGCCTGGGCCAATTACGCCGAAGGTCGTTCGGTCGAACTGCCCGAAGAAATTCGCGCGGCACTGGCTGAATATCAATAAGCCGCCAGCCCCCCAGCCATTACTGGGGCATCATTCGCCGTCTTTCAGCCTTCAACGCTTCGGCGTGTTTCCAGAGTTCCTGGTAGATGGCGACGAAGTGACGCCCTTCCTGACCAGACAGTGACGTGTTCGTGAATAGAATCACCCCGACGTCCTTTGAGAGGTTCGAAAGCATCTCGGTCTTCACTCCCGGGTCGGCTCCACCGTGTCCGATTCGTGTGACGCTAAATTTCGTCGCCCAAAATAGCCCGGAATTGACATCCTGAAGACTGACATTTTCCGGCTTGGATGAATCAGTGAACTGAAAACGGAGCATTTCCTCTGCCCAGCGCTTCTCCAGAATGCGGATTCCCTCGTATACACCATCGTTGAGCAAAGCGATGAAGAACTTCGAGAGATCAGACACAGAAGTGCGGACACCGCCATCCGGATAAGTCACTCCGCCGTAAAGCGGGATCGGAATGGTCAAACCGTTTTGCGCCACGTATAGCTTCGAGTGCTTTGCCTGCGCAATCTCGGACAGAAACCAGCCTGTGCTGTTCATCTGCAAAGGGGTAAAGATATGCTGCCTGGTATAGGCATTTAGCGTCTTCCCGACGGCGACCTCGACGATGTAGCCTGCCAACCCAGCAGCAATGTTCGAATACTCGCGTTGCATTCCCGGCTTGGCGTTCAGAAAGTTGTCTTTTGAGTAAGAAGCTCCGCCCGGCACGAAGTAGTTCTTCAGGAATTTGCCCAAAGGCTCAGGCGCGTCGCCGCCGTAATGATAGGTTTCTCTATAGACGGACTGCCGGTCTGTGATGCCTGAAGTATGCGTTGCCAAATGCCTCAGTGTGATTTTCTCATTCGGGAAATAAGGATTGATCACCTTGAACGGCAGATAAGAATTGATGTCCTCATCGAGAGATAGTTTTCCTTCCTGCACTGCTCGCATCATCGCCACGCCGGTAAAGGTCTTGCTGATTGAACCGATATTCATGACAGTGTCGGGCGTGAACGGCAGAGCACGGGCGTTGTCGGCAAATCCATACCCTTTCATCCAGACGGCTTTTTTGTCCACGATGATGGCAGCGCCAAGCCCCACAATTCCTGCTTCATCCATCCGTTGCAAAATGAAGCTGTCAATCTTACCGCCTGTGTCGGTGCCAACTTGCCATCGTGTTTGCCCTGTCATCGGAAACATCGCCAACACGCCAAGCATAGTGACAATCCGGATGAGCAGATACACGTTTCCCTTCACACTCCTTGAGTGGTTCATAATTCTCTCCCTCCTTGCTGAATGATTATTTGCCCGGTGCTTTGCCGCGAAGTTCGCGCAGTCGGGTCTGTTGTTCCGGCGTGAGTTTATTTTTGAAGCGAATCAGAAATGCCAATTGCGTTCGTTTGACCATACTTTCAAGCCCCAGCACCGTATCCAATTGCGCCGTGGTGGCTTGCTCGTCAATTCGATCCGCTTTAAGCATCTTGGCCAGTTTTTCGACGGCATCTTCCAGTCTCCACTGCAAATCAGTGAGTTCCATTTGCGTCTTGCGCGCTTCGGTTTTGAAAAAGCTCTTTTGCTCCTCGGTCAGGCCAATCGCCTGCTGATGCTGCAAGATCAATTCCGGCGCGAACAGATATTCAGCCAAATCCGGTTGCTGTGCGCGGGTAAACGGCGCCACCAGCATCACCAACGCAACAACGATCAAAGCTTTACCTCTCATAATTCCTCCATCTCGTTTTTCTGCTCGAAGTCGAGCGATTTGATGTCTAAACGCGGCACACCCAGCTTGGGCACTTCTTTCATCCAACGTTCGCCCGGTTTTTTCAGCAAAAATTCCGTCGGTGAACGCCACTGTGAAACTAGCGTATTGATTGGTTTGGGCGACGTTGTGCGCTTATATCGAACGACTTTCGGTGGCGCATCATTTCTGGCAATAACGGGTTCCGTCGGGCAATTGCAAAACGCTTTGGTGGATAACTCAGGCGGATCGGGTGGCAACAACACCTCTTCGCGTTGAACCAGCCACAACCAGCCGCTGAGCAATAACAACACCGTCGCCGCCGTCGGAATCATGGCCAAACGAAGATTCCGCCACCTGGCAGACGGCCTTTCGCCATTTGTCACCACGGCATTCATCACACGAGAAAAGTCAGGAGCGGACAGTGCGTCATCGCGTTTCAATTGTTGAAACAACTCTCTGGCTTTCCGCTCTTCGGCTTCGTTCTGTGTCATGGCTTTCCACTCCTTTCATCAAAACTCGCAACCGCTGCTTGGCGCGGTCGTAATGCGTGCGGGCCGAACCGAGCGAAACGCCCATCACGTCGGCGGCTTCGGCCAGCGACAGGTCGTGATAAAAAACCAGTTGCAGAACTTCGCGCTGGCGTGTGGGCAATTCCGCCAATGCGCGACGAAACAATTGCTGCACTTCCGACCGATAAATTTCTGCGTCTGGCGTTTCCGAAAACTTTACGGATTCCGTTCGCTCGAAGTATTTGCTCAGCCCAAATCCGCGCAGCCAATGCCGTCGGCGTTCATCCGCAGCCGTCGTGCGAATCACGGCAAACAACCACGTTCGGAAACTGGCTCTCCCGTCAAAACGCGCCTTGCCTTCCAGCACTTTCAGATACACGGCTTGCAACACGACTTCAGCTTCCGAGCGATCGTGCAAACAACAACTCATCGCCCAGCCAAAACTTTCGCTGTGATGCTGCTCCAAATTGGCTCGCAATTCCGCACTGTCCATCGCATCGCTCGGTTCAATCTGTTTTTCGCTCAATTAGTCGCTTGAAAGGCCGAAGTATATGACAAGCTTTTTTATGGTTGACGGTTTTAGGTTCCGCCCAACTCAGCCAATTCCGCCCAACGAGTCAAATCCCGATCAAGCTGGTCATTCAGCGTTTGCAGTTCCTCGTAAAGCCTGGCGACCAGGACGTGATCGCTGGCGTTGGATTCAAGACTGGCTTCGGCTTCGACTTTGCGAGTTTCGGTTTCGGCAATGCGGGCTTCGAGTTCTTCCAGTTCGCGTTTCTCTTTGAAGGAAAGTTTGCGCTTGGCAGTTGGCTCGACAGTTGATGGAGCGGCGGGCTGTTTTTGTTCGCGCGCTTTTTCTTCGGCTTTAACTTGAGAAGCTTCGACGCGTTCGCGTTCGCGGATTTCCAGGAAGGTAGTGTAATCGCCGGGATATTCTCGAACCTTTCCGTCGGCTTCAAATCGGAAAATGTATTCAATCGTGCGGTCCAGAAAATATCGGTCGTGGCTGACGACAACCAGACAACCGGCGAAACTTTCCAGATATTCTTCCAGCGCGACCAGCGTGGGAATGTCCAGATCATTCGTGATTTCGTCCAGCAGGAGCAGGTTCGGCGCGCTCATCAAAATTCGCAGCAGATACAAACGGCGACGCTCGCCGCCCGAAAGCGTGGCAATCGGCTGGTACTGCATCGCCGGCGGAAACAGAAATCGGTCGAGCATCTGGCTGGCGGTGATCCAATCGCCCTCGACAGTTTGAATGCGTTCGGCAACTTCTTTGATGTAATCAATCAGGCGAACCGATTCGTCGAATTCGCGGTTTTCCTGATCGTAATAACCGATGACGACGGTTTCGCCTTTTTCGATCTGACCAGCATCGGGCTGCAACCGTCCGGCAATGATTTCCAACAACGTGGTCTTCCCTGC
Source organism: uncultured Heliomicrobium sp. (assembly GCA_964470555.1). Taxonomy (GTDB): domain Bacteria; phylum Acidobacteriota; class Blastocatellia; order RBC074; family RBC074; genus RBC074. The sequence goes on along the minus strand of CAYYDG010000007.1, from coordinate 149,546 downwards.
TCCATTCGCTCCGATGATGCCGATCTTGTCGCCGCGTTTGAACTGATAGCTGAAGCGATTGACCACCGTTTTGTCGCCGAAGCGTTTGGTGATGTCCGTCAAACCCAGAATCTTTTTGCCCAGCCGATTGGATTCAAAGGCAATGTCGAGCGAACGTTTTTCGGCAATGTCGCTGGCGGCTTGGCGGGATTGCGCGATCAATTCGTTGGCGCGATCAATGCGCGCTTTGGCTTTTGTGGTGCGCGCTTTCGGCCCTCTGCGCAACCATTCCAATTCACGCCGCGCCATTTGCTTCAGCTTTTGCGCTTCGACGGCCTGGCGCTCTTCCTGCTCCTGACGCTTTTCCAAATACTTCGCGTAATTGCCGGTGAAGGTCTGCACTCGGCCACGATCAATTTCGACGATTCGATTGGTGACGCGATCCAGAAAGTATCGGTCGTGCGTGACCAGCAGCAGCGCGCCGCTAAAATCCGCCAGCCAGCGCTCCAGCCATTCAACGGTTTCGGCATCCAGATGATTGGTTGGTTCGTCCAGAATCAACAAGTCGGGTTTGATGAACAAACTGTGCGCCAGCGCGACTCGTTTTCGTTGGCCGCCGGACAGCGAAGCCATCTTTGCGCTGAGTTGTGTGATGCCTAGTTCGTTCAACATTGCTTTCAACTCGACTTCGAGTTGCCAGGCGCCGCTGATTTCCAGTTGTTCGGCCAGATCGCTGACGCGCTTCAATAACTTTTCGTCGCTGCCGCCTTGCTCGGCCAGTTGGTCGCAAGCCGTTTCGTATTGCCGCAGCAACTTCAGCTTTTGATGCAAAGCTTCGTTGCTGCCGGCAAAGACAGCTTCCAGCACAGTTTGCTCAGGATCGAATGGTGGGTTTTGCGACAGGCAGGCAACGACTTTGCCGTTGGCGATGACCACTCGACCAGTGTCGGCTTCTTCTTCACCAGCGATGACTTTGAGCAGCGTGGATTTGCCGGAACCGTTTGCGCCAATCACGCCGATTTTGTCGGCTTCGTCCAGGCCGAACGAAACGGCGGAAAACAGCGGCTTGATGCCAAACGTCTTGCTGACATTTTCGAGCGAAAGAATGTTCATCTGTTGATGGTACTTCACCGCAGAGGCGCAGAGTTCCGCAGAGGGATCGCAGAGTTTTTCTGATTTCTCCGGGTTAACTCTGCGTCCGTTGCGTCTCTGCGGTAAATAAAGATGTCTCAATTCTAAAAAGCTTTGCTATTGATTCTCAGCAACTCAAGTTCAAACACCAAGGTCGAGTTGGCGGGAATTGTGCTGTAAGGTTTGTCGCCATATCCAAGTTGCGGAGGAACGACGATTTTGCGTTTGCCGCCGACTCGCATGGCATCAATGCCTTCTTTGGAATTGCCACCGACTCCCCAGTTCCAGCCTTTGATGATGCCGGTTTCGCCGATGGTGAAATCCACCACGCCGCCGTCGAATTTGTGGCCGTCCGGGAATTTGCCGACATAAGCGACTTTGACGTTTTGCCCCAGCAACGGACGCGGCCCGATGCCGATTTGCGAATCTTGAAATTGAAAGCCGGACGGAGTCGTTTTCAACTCGCCCGGAGTTGGCGAAGCCGCCACTGCCGGCGTCGTCACAGGTTCAACCGTAGGACTGGGTTTGGTTGTCGCCACTTCGGGCGAAGACGGCTGACAACCGGTCAGCACAATCAAAAAAGCAAAAAAAGAGATAAAGCGCACGAAACGCATGATGTTTTTCTCCTGTTGGTACGGAATTGAAATCGCCTTTGGGCGGGCGGTCTGTATAATAGCGACCGCTTTATCTGTGGTCAAAAATTGACTTGAAGGAGTTTATCCATCGTGCCGTTAAAAGCGATCACTTCTCGTACTGCCAAACCGGAACCCAAGCCGCTGGTTCTGGGTGTCGAACTCAATTCAACCCAAATTTCCATTGCCCTGGTAGACAATCAGGCGCGGCTGATTGCCGAGCGCCGATTCGCAACGCCGCAGCGAACGACCCGCGCAACCATCAGCGCGATTGCTCAGACATTGACCGAACTGGCAGCGTCAAAAGAGCGCGAAACGAGTCCAATCGCCGCCATCGGCGTTTCTGTCGCGGGATTGGTGGATCCGTCCACGGGGCGAGTTTCGATTGATGATCTGAAAGGCTGGACGCGAGTGGCGCTCGGCCAGTTGCTGGAAGAAAGCCTGGACGAATCCGGCCACGACATTCGCACGACTTCCGCCGAAAAACGTGCGCGCGCTCATCACGTGTTGTCCGGGCATCCGCCAATCACTATTTGTTCGCAGATGGCTTCGCTGGCAACGGCGGAAAGTTGGAACGGAGCCGCGCGCGGTAAAACCAATGTCGTGTTTTTGTCTATCAGCACAGACATCAAAGCCGGAATTTTGGCCGACGGGCGCGTGTTGACCGGAGCAACCGGAGTCGCCGGAGCCGCTGGATGGTTGGCCGTTGGCCGGGAACTCAAACACGAATACGAGGCCAATGGATGTTTGTCAGCGGAAGCGACCATCGCTTCGCTGACGCGGCGCGCAGTGGAAGAAAACACCGGTTACGATGGTTCAATGCTCGGCGGGTTGATTCAGAGCGGAGCGGATTTTGATACGGCAACCATTCTTCGCGCGGCTCGCGGCGGAGACAAACTGGCGATTAAAGTCGTTGGCGACACCTGTCGCTGGCTCGGACGTGGGGTTGCCAACCTGGTTTCGACTCTGAACCCGGAAGCCGTTGTGATTGGCGGCGAATTCGGCGCAATGTTGAAACCGTTTTTGGACGACGTTCGTGAAGAAACCCGGCGTTGGGCAGCGCCGGAAGCTGCGCGGCAATGCCGCATCGTCGCGGCTTCGGTTGGCGAAAACGCGGCGGTGATTGGCGCGGCTCGGTTGGCTTGGCTGAAAGCGGACGCGTAACTCTCCAAACAGCAACACAAAAACGAATGCGGCTGATCTTCGTTAAGAAATCAGCCGCATTCGTTTTTGTGTTCAGCCAAATTTTAGGGCTTGGCTGGCGGTTTGGTTTGCGAACTGCCAGATGAGCTGGAGGAACTGCTCGAAGTCTGACCGGATTTATTTTCTCCGGTTGATTCGTTGAGTTCATTGTTCTTTTTCAGTTTTGGACGATCCGATGGTTCAGCGTTAGTCCCAGCCGACGAAGTCGCCGATTCCTGTTTCGCTGCCGGAGCCGTCTCAGCAGTGTCCGAACCTTCGCGACGTTTCAGCACCGGGCGACCTTCGCCGGAAGAAGATGACGAAGAAGCTTCGCTGCCGGAAGCCTGGGGTTCAGAAGAACCTTCGCGCCGTTTCAAAACTGGCCGATCTGAATCGTCGGAAGTTTGCGTGGTGGAAGAAGTCGCCGTTGAATCGTCGGAAGACGAATCGCGCCGTTTCAGCACCGGACGATTGGGCGCATCGTTATCGCTGGCATCGTCCATCCGATCATCTCCATTGTCGGTTTGCGGACGACGTTTGAGCGTCGGGCGACCATCATCGCGCGAATTGACAGGCTTCGGTCGAGAGGCCATCAAACGCGATTTCACTTCCTTGAACTCCGATGTGCTGAGCTGATATACGCCGCGATCCGGGAATCGTTCGATCAATTGGCGAACTTCGGTGATCCGGTCGCCGGTCATCGGGTGTGTGCTGAAAACTTTTTCCAGCGTGCCGGGTTTGCGTTTTTCCTGCGCTTGCAGCTTTTCAAAAAACGTAATCAGCGCATTCGGGTCATATCCCGAAGCCCACATATATTGAGCGCCCAATCGGTCGGCCTCTTTTTCCGCGCCGCGCGAAAACTTCAGAAACGTCAGCGGCAAGGCGATTCCGGCGACTTGTTGAATGACGTAACCGCCCAATCCACCCAGGAAAATCAGCGGGATCGAACCGAATTGCAGCAACTGCCCCTTCGACGCCTGTTCGATGCCATGTCGCGCCGTGACGTGGGCGATTTCATGAGCCATGACGCCTGCCACTTCGGCTTCGTTTTCGGCGGCTTCCAGCAAGCCGCGATTGACGTACAAGAATCCGCCCGGCAAGGCGAAAGCGTTCACTTCCTGAGCGTCAATGACCTTGACTGTAAACGGAATCTTGGCGTCGGAGTTCAGCACGATGTTCTGTGCAATCCGATTGATGTATTCGTTGATGATCGGGTCTGTAATCAGCGGAGTGCTGCGATCAATTTCGCTGGCCATCTGGCGGCCAAGCGCGACTTCGCGGTCCAGCGAATAAAACGAAATGCTTCCCTTGTTAATGTCGCGTTTGCCGATCAACCTGGGATCGTTTTTTTCTTCCAGCGGTTTCAGTTTTGGTTTGTCTTGCGCCAATACCGGCGTTGCCACGAGCATCGCGGTCAGAGCGAGCGCCGTAGCTTTGCGGAACAATTGTTTCATCATCTCTTCCCCCTTTGTGCCTGCTTATGTGTTCAACTGTCGTGGCAGTCAAATTATAGACGATCAGCGCCGCTTTTGACGCCAGCAAGGGCCGCTCGGTTGGCAAAAAGTTCCGTTAAATCACCTTCATTGAATCCGACGATCAGCTTACTTTTCCAGACCAAATCTTGAGCCGTCGCAGTGGCGATGCTAGTATCCGCGCCGTTTTCAACTTCTTCCATCAACAAGGCGAATATCACAAATGGAGACAAACTCCGCTATCAATCGTCAGGCCGAATTACGCAGCCTGGCGCTTCGTTGGGCAATCACGATTTTGGCAGGCGTGGCGATTTACCTGGCTCCCACGCCTGAAGGCATTACGCCGCAATCGTGGCGGTTGCTGGCAATTTTTGCCGCAACAATTGTCGGTTCGATTGTGCGCCCGGTTCCCGGCGGAGCGATGGTGTTGCTGGGCATTGCCGCGCTGATGCTGACCAAATCCATGCCGGTCAGCGAAGCGCTGGCCAAAACGGCAACCGATCCGAAGGCATTGGAAACCTTGCGGCTGAAATCGGTGTTGGCCGGATATGCCGATCCGGTTGTCTGGCTGGTGTTGGCGGCATTTTTTATTTCACGCGGAATGATCAAAACCGGCTTGGGAAAACGCATTGCACTTTTGTTCATTCGCAAATTCGGCAAACGCTCAATCGGGCTTGGTTATGCTCTGGTAGGGACGGATTTCCTGTTGGCGACAGTCATTCCGTCCAACGGCGCTCGCTGCGGAGGCATTACCTTTCCAATTACCAAAAGCCTTGCCGAAGAATACGATTCGCGCCCCGGTGAAACCGCAAACAAACTCGGCGCATTCCTGATGACCTTTGTCTATCAATGCGAAGTCATCATTTGTGCAACGTTCCTGACCGGTCAGGCTGGAAATCTGGTCATTCAACGGCTGGCCAAACAGCAAACCGGATTTGATTTGAATTACACCACGTGGATGCTGGGTGGAATCGTTCCGGGCGTCGTTGCCATTATCGTTACCGGATTGCTGTTATATCGAATTTTCCCACCACAAATCACGCATACTCCGAACGCCAGAGATTTCGCCATTCGTGAACTTGGCAAAATGGGAACGACGACGTTTCACGAAAAAATGATGCTCGCTGTCTTCGCGCTGGTCGGTGTGTTGTGGGCGACGACCGGGCGTTGGCATTCAATTGATTATTCTGTGGTCGCCTTGATCGGCATCTGCATCTTGCTGGTATTCAGCGTGTTGGACTGGAAAGACCTCATGAACGAAACCGCCGCCTGGGATGTGTTCATCTGGTACGGCGGCATGGTCCGAATGGCCGAAGCTCTGGGCGAAACCGGGATCACCAAAAAATTCGCCGAATTTGCCGCGCAAATGACCGGCGGGTGGAAATGGTGGGCGGCATTGGCTGTGCTGGCGCTGGTTTATTTTTACGCGCATTACGCGTTTGCCAGCATCACGGCTCATGCCCTGGCCATGTACCTGCCGTTCCTGATCGTAGTCATAGCCGCTGGCGCTCCGCCGATTCTATCTGTCGTCGTGCTGGCTTATTTTTCCAATTTGTCCGCGGGGCTGACGCATTACGGCACGACTCCGGGACCGATTTTTTTCGGGGCCGGATACGTTTCTCAGCAAAAGTGGTGGCAGATCGGACTGATCGCCACTGCGCCGAACATCCTGATTTGGACCGTCGTGGGAATGGTTTGGTGGAAGATACTGGGATGGTGGTAAATCCTGCATGTAAACAGGCTGAGGCCTACCACTTCTCAATAGGTCACTTACTTTGTTTTGGGAAGTGGCTGGCCGATTTTCGTTCCATTGGCTGTGGACGAACTTGGGGGAAAAGGAGCTTCCGGCAGCAGCCGCGCGGTCAACCCGAAGTTTCACGCCTTATCGTTAAACCTCGGTGCGGATGATGCCGGAAACCGTGGGGTAAAAGAAAAACTTGCTGCGCACCTCACGCGCGAGAAAACTGAACAGGCGCTTCCGTCCAAACATCTTACCGAGCGTCGCTGATGAGAGACTTCCCGAAAGGCTTGGTGACCGCTCCCTACGCCTTGCGTCGTTCCCAAAAGCGCCTGCTTTCTTTCGCTCATTGGTAAAACCGTAAAGCAAAGACAAATCCCCTCACGAAATCTGAAAATTTTTGCAAAAAAAGAGCAGGCCTGAATCGCCTGCTCTTTTTGACTGAACTTGAAATTTCGCCCCGCACCAACTGCTCAGGGCAAATCGTCTAATGCCATCTGGAACTCCTGCGCCATTCCCGGATGGCCGTGCCGATTAGCGGCGTCAATCCCTTGCTGATACGCCTGCCTGGCTTCGTCGAATTTGCCTAACCGCTCCAGCGCCTGCCCCAACTTTCCATAGGCGTTTCCCTGATCGTTGGTCTGGCTCAAATAGGTTTGCAATTCGGCGGCGGCTTCGGCGAATCGTTCCAGTTTCAACAATTCGTTTGCCAGCCCAAACCGTACCGTCGAATTGTTGGGGTCGGCGTCCAGCATCTTTTTGAACACTTCAATTCTTGCTTCTGACATTTGTCCTGCTCCTGTTTTCAAATGGTAATGAAGAGCGGCGATGATAGGCAGGCAGCTTGAAAGCGTCAAACCATGACACTTGTCGTCCGGCTGGCTTATACTGCCGCACCAATGCGATCAACAGAAAGTCTGACAACAAGTTACACGGAATTGACAGGGAAAACTCAATGAAAGGACTCTTTATGGCGAAGACACAGGAAAAACCCTCTCAGGAAAAAGAAGAAAAACCTAAAAAGGAATCGAAAGAGAAAAATGGCAACGCGCTGGTCGGGCGCGTCAAAAAAGTCGTCAAGAAATCGCGCCGCAAGCTGGGCGATGAGAAGTTCGAGAAACAGTTGCAACGAACCATTGCCTTTCTGGAAGAGTTGCAGCGCAAAATGACGGAAGCCGAATCCGGCAAGATAGAGAAAAAAGCCAAGACCGAGAAAGTCGGTCAGCAGAAAAAGGTAAAATCCAAGCCGGTTGCAAAAGCGGAATCTGGTTCCACCAACTAAAACTGACGACACGGGAAGTTATGGCGATTTTGATTGATTCTTTTCAAAACGGAGCGCGCGGGCCGTTTCGATATTGGTACCAGCGCTGCGGCCATCTGGTGTCGGATTCTTCGCTGGACGAGTTGCACGAATTCGCTGACAGTTTGGGATTGCGACGCGAATGGTTTCAGATGAAATCCATTCCGCATTACGACCTGACCGGCAAGGTTTATGAACTGGCCATCGAACGCGGAGCCGTGCTGGTTTCGTCGCGCGAAATTGTTCGTCGAGCCGTGCGTTTGGAAGTAACGATCACCTCTGAACGCGAAATTGACAGTGTTTGAAACCGCGTGCTACTTTGCCCGCTCGTTTAACCCCAACAAAATTCACAGGAGCAAAGCGCTTGGAAGGCTCATTTCTTAGCAATCTGATCATCTGGTTCGTAGTTTTTTTGCTGTCGTTGACGGTTCACGAATGCGCTCACGCCTGGATGGCAGAGCGCGTCGGAGACCCTACGGCCAGATACCTCGGTCGAGTTACGCTCAATCCGGTTCCACACATTGACCCGGTCGGAACCATTCTTTTTCCTCTGATTGCCTACACCACAGGAGCTTGGTTGTTCGGTTGGGCCAAGCCCGTGCCTTACAACCCACTGAATTTGCGCGACCGCAAAACTGGCGAAATTCTGATTGCCGCAGCCGGCCCGTTCAGCAATGTGATTCTGGTGGCCGTCTTTTTGATTCTGGCCAAAATCACTTTCCAAACTTCGCTTGGCAATTCACTGGGCGATATGGCTGCGCCCATAGCCAAAGTCATGGAAGTCGGAATCCGGTTAAACATCATTTTGGCTGTTTTCAATATGATTCCGGTTCCGCCGCTGGACGGCAGCAAAATCCTGATGAATCTGTTGCCCGATTCGATCGCCGAATCTTACGCGCAAATTCCTGACTGGTCGGGATTCATCGTGTTGTTTTTGCTGATGCAAGTCGGTTTTATCAGCGCGCTGATGTTTCCGATTATGGAATTCGTTGATTTTCTGTACCGTCTTTAACCGGCAATGGATTTTCCCCGCCAATAATTTCAAGCTATGAAACGAATCGTTAGTGGAATGCGCCCGACCGGGAAATTGCACCTGGGCAATTACGAAGGCGCGCTGAAAAACTGGGTCAAGTTGCAGGACAGCTACGAAAGCTTTCATTTCGTAGCCGACTGGCACGCGCTGACCAGTGATTACGCCGACACTTCGAAGATCAACGAAAACACCATTCTGATGGTCACCGATTGGCTGGCCGCGGGACTCGATCCGAACAAAGCGACTATCTTCGTCCAATCGCTGGTTCCAGAACACGCCGAACTACACATTTACTTTTCGGCGGTGACGCCACTCGGCTGGCTGGAACGAGTGCCGACTTACAAAGAACAGCGCGAAAACATCACCGACAAGGATTTGGGCAATTACGCTTTTCTGGGTTATCCGGTGCTGCAAGCGGCGGACATTTGCATGTACAAAGCGCATTACGTGCCGGTCGGCCAGGATCAAGTCGCCCACGTCGAACTGACGCGCGAAATCGTTCGCCGCTTCAATAACTTTTATGGCGACATTTTCCCCGAACCCGAAGCCTTGTTGACCGCGTCGCCCAAGCTGACCGGAACCGACGGACGCAAGATGTCGAAAAGCTACAACAACACGATTGAGTTGAGCGATTCGGCAGACGTGATTCAGGCCAAAGTTCGCCAGATGATTACCGACCGGACACGCGTCAAGAAAGTTGATCCCGGCCATCCCGAAAACTGCGACGTGTGCCAGATGCACCGGATGTTCGTCGCCGCCGAAGTCGCCGACCAGTTCGACGACGATTGCCGAAACGCGCGCATCGGTTGCGTAGATCGCAAGAAGGCTCTGGCTCAGGCGATGATTGATTATCTGGCTCCGATCACCGAACGCGTCAATTATTATCGCGATCATCAGGACGAAGTTCGTGACATCATTCTGGAAGGTTCCAGACGCGCACGCGAAGAAGCCGGTCGCGTGATGGGCGAAGTTCGCCGCGCCATGAACATCTCCTGGTCGTAAATTCCAATGAGCGAAGAACTGAAATTCGGCAGCTTCAATCCCAACGTGGAATACCGTCGTCGCGCTGGTGCTTATGCAGTGATCTTTGACGAACACGGCAGATTCGCTTCGGCCAAAGGTCGAAAAGCGTTTTTCCTGCCAGGCGGCGGCATCGAACTCAGCGAATCACTGGAAGAAGCATTAACGCGCGAAGTCCGCGAAGAATGTGCCAGAGAAGTCGTGATTGGCCACTTTCTTGGTAGCGCCATTCAGTATCACAGCGAATCCGACGGTAGCCGACATTGGGAATTCCATTGTTCGTATTTTGCGGCCAGCTTCGGGGCGGCGCTCGACAACGAACCTGAACACGAGCTTCATTGGCTGGAACCGGTTGAAGCCGACAAGCTGGCTTTTGACGTTCATCGCTGGGGAATCAACCAACGGATTCAGCAAGACGGGAACGAACAGGATTAAGCTGAACAGGATTTTCCCGAATTGAATTCTGCATCTTGTTGAATCCTGTAAATCCTGTCGAAAAGTTTTATGACAGAAACGAAAACCAAAAAGAAAGCAGCCATAGCGTTACTGGAAGACACGCCGGAGCAGAGCGAAGAGGAACGGCGCGACAGTTATCGCGTCAAGCTGGAAATCTTCGAAGGCCCGATGGATCTGCTGCTGTACCTGATCAAAAAAGACGAAATCGAAATCAAAGATATTCCGATTGCCCGCATCACCAAACAATACCTGGAATATCTGACCTTGATGCGCGAACTGGACATTTCCATCGCCGGAGATTTTCTGGTCATGGCTTCGACGTTGATTTACATAAAATCGAAGATGCTGTTGCCGCCTGCGCCCAAGATCGAAGGCGAAGAAGATTTGGTCGAAGACCCGCGCGCCGAACTGATCGAGCGGTTGTTGGAATACCAGAAATTCAAATCGGCGGCGCAGATGCTGCATTCGCGTGGCGAAATCGAATCGGCCAGTTTTCCGCGCGGCCAGTTGGAAACGGACAAAAGCAACCCGGAAGTGTCGGCGACGGTTTTTGACCTGTTGCGCGTCTTCCGCGAAATCCTGAAGCGGGTTGAATCCGAAGCCCAGATGGAAATCCAGCGTGAAGAAGTCACGATGGCCGAAAAGCTGGCTCAGATCAACGCGCGATTGGAAAGTGGCGAAGAAATCAACGTCCGCGAAATTTTTGAACAGTCACGCTCCAAACGCGAATTGATTTTGACCTTTCTGGCGTTTCTGGAACTGGTCAAAGAGTTCAGGATTCATCTGACGCAGCGTGAATTGTTCGGCGATATTTTCGCGCGCAAACGAACTCCGCCGAACTTCGACCTGATGCCCGAACCAGAACCAATCGCCGAACGAACGCCGGAATCCACTCAAGTTTCGCCACAAACACCAGAACCTGAAAAGGTGGAATCAACGTCTGATTCTGCTGAAGATCAATTGCCCGAACTATGAACGAAGAAATTCAAAACCAGGAAACAATCGAAGAAGAATCGGCGGTTGAAGCCGTCGCAGAATCATCACCAGAAGAATCATCAATCGAGGAATCATCCGTTGAAGAGATTTCAGTCGTTGATGAAGCTGTTGAGGAAAACGAATTCCCGACTGAGCTTGATTTGACGGAAGAGGAAATCACAGACGAAGAAGAACCGACGGCGGATGACGCCGAAAGCAGCGATGAGTCGGAAACCGAAGAAGCCGCCGACACTGCCGACGCCGCAGAAGATCAAATCACAGCAACCCGCGAGGAATTGAAGCCGGTTATCGAAGCCCTGATGTTCGTCGCCGACGAACCGCTGCCGTTCAAACAACTCTGCAAAATCCTCGGCGACGTTCCCGAAGCTGATGTGCAGGCCGCGTTGGAGGAATTGGTCGCCGATTACGAGGCGCGCAACAGCGGGTTGGACATACGCGAAATTGCCGGTGGCTGGCGCATTTCCACGCGCCCGCAACATCACGAATTCATTCGCAAGTATTTGAAATCCCGCCCGTCGGCGCGGCTGTCCTTGCCCGCGCTGGAAACGCTGGCGGTCATCGCCTACAAACAACCGATTACGATTCCGGAGATTCTGGAAATTCGCGGCGTCAGCTCTTCATCGGCAATCAAAACCCTGCTGGAAAAACGATTGATCGTCACCAAAGGCCGCAAAGAAACGGTCGGCAAACCGATGCTCTACGGCACGTCCAAAGAGTTTTTGATTCAATTCGGCTTGAAGGATTTGAACGAACTGCCGAGCTTCGAAGACTTTGAAGATTTAGCGCAGTAGTGGGTTGAAATCAGCTACGAATCTTCACAAATGACCACGAATGCTGAAACTGAAATCAACCAAGTGTTGCCTTCTCTCAATCTCCGCCGCACATTCGTGGCCATTTGTGTTTATTCGTAGTTGATTTCTGATTTATCAAAGCGAGCTTTGGCCGCCTCTCACCTGATTTGCGAATACCCGGTTGGGCGCAAAAACGAAGCGTGAATGTTCGACACGGCTTCGGGATCCGTCCAGCCGGGTTTGGTTTTGACGCGCGCCCAATCAGGATTGGCGCGAAACGTATCCCAGGCCTTATCCCGCGCAGCCATGTTTTCATACCCGACCATGTAAGTCAGCGACGGCAGCCGAGTGCCAATCACGCCTTCGCCAAAAAAGACCGGTTGAATTCCACAAGCGCGGAAAATCTTGATCTCTTCCTGATTGAACATGTCCACCTTGTTTCGCAGCGTGAAGGCGTTGCGCGATTCGTAAGTGCGAAGTTCGAACAGACGCGCCGGCTGTTTGTCGGCTTGTTTATCGGCGGGCGCTGGCAATTCGACTTTCGGATGTGCGTCGAAGGCTTTTAACAAAACGGATTCATACCGCACATAAGGCATGTCCGCAGCCGTTTCAAACGTTCGCCAGGCCGTCAAAAATTCCTTGTCGTTGGTGGCGGCCATCGTCGCCTGCATTTCGGCCAGCGATTTGTAATCCACCAACACGATCAGCGACGGAATGAATTGCCCCGCCACCACATTGAAACACCCCACCGGGCCGACGCCGAGTTTTTGCATACGCGGCAAAAAATGCCCTTGAAAGAAATCGTTGATCTTTGCGGGTTGAATGTCGTTTCGCAGTTGATAGGTTCGCAATTCGTAAAAGTGGTTGGCTTCGGCGGCAGAAGCGTTGAGTTCCGCAGTTCCGGCGATCCCAGCAGCCAATCCGGTTTTCAAAACGTCTCGGCGATTCATCGAGTCTCCTTGTTGATTTGGTGAAGTGATTTATGACGCGCGCAGTATTGTCTTTCCGGTCGGCTTGTTCAAGAATCCGCCGACGAAATTCTGACCTCAAACTCAAACCAAAGGAACAAAACGGAATGATACAGGAATCGTGGGCTGATCGTTTTGCGCGCGTGATGGGGCGGCTTGTGCCGGACGCCATTACGGCGGCGATTTTTTTGCTGGTGGTGTTATTCGTCGCCGCACTTGTTGTCGGCAATTCGTTTTCGACAACGATGGATGCCTGGTATCGCGGGTTGTGGATGTTGTTGCCGTTCACCATGCAAATGACACTGATCATCACGCTCAGTTCGGTCGTCGGCCAAAGTTCATTATTCCGAAAGATGGTCGCGTTTCTGGCTCGAATGCCCCAAAGCACCAATCAAGTGGTCATCGGCGCAGTATTGCTGAACGGATTGCTTTCGTATTTTTACTGGGGCTTGGGCGTGGCGTTGGGACCGATCATTGCGATTTACTTCGCGCGCGAAGCCGAGCGCAAAAAAATCGAAGTGGACTTTCTGTTCCTGCTGGCGACGGTTTGGGCGGCGAACGCTGTCTGGCAATTCGGATTGTCGGCCAGCGCGCCATTGTTGATGGCGACCGACGGACATTTTCTGAAAGACCTGATCGGCGTCATTCCGTTGAGCACGACAATCTGGTCTCCGGCGGCCATCATTCACGAAATTGTTTTTATGGCGGCGCTGCTGGCGGTTGGCTGCTGGTTGATGCCGAAAAACCGTCGTCCGCTGTCCGCCTTCCCCGAAGCCAACAAGCTGGCTGATCCTGCCCCTACCGATGAAACTAATCCAGAAAATCTGTCCGAACGATTGGAGCGCAGTTCGATCATCACGCTGATATTTTGTGCGGCGGTGGCGGCGTGGCTCTGGCATCACTTCATTACAAAACGAGCCAGCCTGGACATTAATTCGCTGAACGCGATTTTCCTGCTGCTCGCCTTTTTGCTGCATCGCAACGTGTATCGGTTTACCAAGGCTTTGCAACACGCGATTTTGTCAGCCTGGCCGGTGGTGGTGATTTATCACCTCTACGCCGGAGTCGCCGGATTGATCCAGCACACTACGTTAGGCGAAAAGCTGGCTGGCATCATCGCGGCGGTTTCGACGCCATACACGTTCCCGTTGATGGCGGCCATCGCTGGAACAGTCGTTTCGTTTTTCGTGCCTTCCAGCGGAGGGCAGTGGGCGATTCAAGGTTTCGTCACGTCCAAGGCGGCGATGGCCGTCGGCGTATCAGTGCAACGCGGCATGCTGGCCTTGAGCGTAGGCGATCACATGGGAAATCTTTCGACACCGTTTTGGGCAATGATTGTGGCGGGAATCGCTCGCGTCAGTTTCCGCGAATTTATCGGCTACGGAATGATTTACGCGGCGCTGTGGTTCGTGATTGGCGTGGTGGTGTTTACCTTTGCGCCTTGCTGAGTGTGGGAGTTCAGAGTTCACGCTTCAGCGTGCAAACACGCTGAAGCGTGAACTCTGAACGTTACTGTTGAATCGCGTCTTCGATCTTGTAGTTGAAACTTTCCAACATCATCTTGCCCATCTTGTAAAGTTCCGGGCGGCCTTCGATGCGGATGTATATGTCGTCGCCATCAGCTTGTGAAATTTTCAGGACGGTCGTTTTGCCGGATTTTTCCGTCAAGCGAATTTCCGCTGCCGGTTTGGCGAATTTGGCAAGGATCGCAGGCGTCGCTTTGTCCAGCACATCGGCGGCTCTGGATTCAAACGGCGTGAAGAGTTTGAACGGCTGCGCTTCCTTGTCTTTTTTGTCCGCCGGTTCGACGACAAGCCATTTGTCGTCTTTCTTTTCCACCAGTAGCTTGCCGTGCGCGTTTCTGATCTCGAACCGCGTCAGTTCATCACGATCGAGTTTGTAAAACTGTTTGCTGCGCAACGAACCGAACTTGGCGCTGTTGAGCGTTTCGAACAGCGTGCCGAAAATCTTCATGACCTTCGGATTGTCCGAAGTTTTTGCGTAATAGGAGTCATTGACCTTCGAACCGATTTGCAGCGCTTTTTCTCCACCAGTAGCCAGTTTGGCAGTGACCGTGATGGCGGTTTTATTCAATCCAAATTTCGCCAAATCCGAAGTGTCTTCTTCAACCAGCGATTCGGCTTTGGCCGACGTGACATCGGTAATCAAGCTGCTGACTTCACTGGCTTCGGCGGCAACAGCCGATGGCGCGGTGATCGTCCATTCGCCGTCTTTTTTGGTCAATTCAACACTGCCGCTTTCATTCGTCACTTTCAGCGAAGCGACATCATATTCGCTGACACCGAGCAACGAACGATCCAGCCAATCGTTGAAGGATTTGTCCGAACTGGCCAGCAACGAGGCCGGAATCACCACGACATTCGACGAACCGTCAAACCGCGCATAGACCGACGAACCAATAGGGTCTTTTCCGCCGAGTTCTATCTTGTGCGTTTTGCCGTCTTTCAACCGGACTTCCAGTTTCACGGCGGGAGCATCCAGACCGTATTCCTTCAGCGCGTCTGCCGATGGATTGGCGAAATCGCGTTCGATGCGCGAACTGACCAGATCGCCGATCAGCGAATTCAAAGCCGCATCATCAGCCGCTGCCGCCGTCGGTTGCTTAATCAGCCATTTGTTGTTTTCGTTTTCCAGGCTGATGGTTTCGTCGCCGCGCGTGACGGTGACGCCGACAATGTCTTCGCGCTTGAAGCTGACGGCTTCTTTGGCTTCGGGCGTCGCCGCTTCATCGCGCGGTTTGCCGGGTTTGATTTCCAGAAAGTAAATGGCAATGCCGCCTACGACGGCGGCCATGAGAAGTAAAAGTGTACTGCGTTTCATAATCTTGAGTAGTCGGTAGTCAGTAGTCGGGAGGCGGTAGCTGGAGGCTGGCTCCCGATTACCGACTCCCGACTACTCAAAAAAAGCTATCGGCGTTTCCACCAAATGAACGTTCCAATGCCGATGATGCCGAGCGGCAACACGACAACGACCAGCCACCAAAAGGTATTCAATTGAGCGCCGCTCATCGTCACGCTGCGATTGGTGGCTGTTTTCGGGCGAATCGAAATCAGGTCTTCGTCCTGAGCCAGCCAGTTGATCGAATTTGCGAACAAGTCGCCGTTGCGCTGAAACCGGAATGCCTGGTTCGAGGCGAAATCCGAATCGCCAATGACCACCAACCGAGTTTCCTTGTTTTCGCCCAGGCTCTTGCTGGCGACCGCGCCCAAAGTGACCGGCCCTTTTGTATCTTTGTCATCGAGTGTCGGTTCGACGCCTTCTTTCAAATCGGTTTCGCCCCAACTTTCGGGCGAAGCCGTCAGCAGCGTCGAAGCATTGACGCCCGACCCGCTGGCCGGAATGACCTTGACCGAACGCGCCTGCGGAAAGATCGTCATTGAACGTGTGAAGTTCTGCGTGATCGGATGTTGCCCATAATTGAACACCAGCGGCG
Organism: uncultured Heliomicrobium sp.; assembly: GCA_964470555.1. Lineage (GTDB taxonomy): Bacteria > Acidobacteriota > Blastocatellia > RBC074 > RBC074 > RBC074. The sequence continues at coordinate 133,394 of CAYYDG010000007.1, read as the reverse complement.
CTACCGGACCGCCGCCGAACATTTGCCCGGCCTGGCTGAAATCCAGCACGAAGTCATTGCCGACTTCGATAGCCCATTTCTTCAGCACGTCATCGAGTTGATGATCCGTTTCAGGGTCGAGCAGGATCATAGCCTTGCCGCCATTGTCCAGATACTGCCCCAACATCGAAGCTTCAGGCGCCAGAAAAGAAGTCTTAGGTCCGGCCACCACCACCACCGAACATTCCGAAGGAATCTGTTTGGAAGTCGCCAGATTGATCGTCTGGATCAAATAATTTTCGCTTTTCAACTTGGCGTCGGCCTGGCTGTAAGCATCAGTGAGTGTTTTTTCTTCGTGCCCTTCGGTAAAGCAAATCGTCTTCAATGTCTCGCGCGTGACTTTCAGAATGGCGTTGACCAGCGATTGTTCATCGGCCTGTTGCAATCGCTCGATACGACGCTGTTCGCCTTCACCGGTCGTCACAATAAGCTCGCCATTTTTGGCGGCATAATTGCGGGCGGCTCCAGGCTTTTCCACTGCGTCAATCCATTCGTAACTGATTCGCTTCGACTGGTACTTGAACTCATTCATCTGGTCGGCAATTTGTGGGTTGTCTTCCTTGTCGAACCGTATGACTTTGACATCTTTCTGCAACCCGCCCAGCACTTTCTTGGTTTGATCTGAAAGCGAAAACAATCCTTCCGCCGTCAGATCGTAACGTTTGTGATGGCGATAACCCAGAAAGTTGGCGATGGCGATCAAGCCGACGACGGCGACGGTCAGCAACGCCATGTTGGCGCTCAAACGTCCTGACCGCCCGCGGAAGTATTCGATGATGTCTTTGTAATTCAGCGCAATCGAAGCCAGCAACAACACGCCGCCGACAATCAACAGCGACAGATTGAACCAACCCCAGATGTCTTCAATCGTGTGGCGAACATATCCGGCAATGGCCATCGCCGCGCCGATGAAGCCCGCCATTTTGATGATCTCTTGACGATTAGTATTCATAGGTTCTCGGTTGCCGGTGTTCAGTTATCGGTACTTCGGATTCAACCGACTACCGGGCTACTGACTACCGACTACTCTCCTTATGCCCTTCTCCAACGCATCGAATCCAGCGAACGCAGCGTCAGGAACAGACCGAGCACGACGCCGGACAGATAGAAAATGATGTTCGTGGTATCAATCACGCCTTGCGAAAATTCCTGGTAATGCTGAAGGATCGAAAGATATTTAATGACTTCCGCAAAGCCTGAACTGCTGTCGCGTACCGACAAATCAATGAACAGCAGCGTCAGGAACAGCACGAAAGTCACGACTCCGGCAATGATCTGGTTTTCGGTCAGCGAGGAAATGAAGGCTCCGATGGCCAACAACACCGCGCCGAGCAGGAACAGTCCCAGATAACCCGATCCGACAATTCGCCACGGCAAAGGCGGATCGCTGTACATTCCGACGATCAGGTAATAAATCAACGTCGGAGCCAGCATGACCACAAACAGCGTCAGCGAAGCCAGGTATTTGCCAATCACGATTTGCAGTTCGGTGATCGGCGAAGTCATCAGCATTTCCATCGTGCCGCGTTTGCGGTCTTCGGCGTAAATGCCCATTGTCAGCATCGGCACCAGAATCGGCAGCACATACGTTCCGACAAAACCGACGAAGCTGCGAATGACCTGCATCGGCACGTCAATGTCAGGCGGAGCGCCTGACCGCGCAGCTTGCGCCTGAGCCATCACGGCGTATTGCATGACGCTGGACAGGATGATGGAAAAGACAAATCCGGCTGCCACCAGAAACGCGCCAATCACGATGTAGGCAATCGGCGACACGAAATACCCGCCCAATTCGCGGCGGAAGATCGCCAGAATTCCCTTCATAACGCTGCTTTCTCCTCACTCGTGTTCTCTTCGGTCGGTTTTTCTTCCGTCGGTTTTTCTTCGGTCGGTCTTTCTTCCGTCGTCAGTTGCATGAAGATTTCTTCCAGGCTCAGACTGACGGAGCGAAGTTCGAGCAGTTCGAATCCGCCGCCGACCACCTTCGCTGCGATTTGTCCGCGCAGATCAACTCCCAGATCGCTTTCCACCGTCACCGCCAGAGCGCCATCGTGATCGGGCGATTCGATTTCGACAGCCCGCGCGCCTTCGACAGCTTCCAGCGCGGCACGCAGACCATCGGCTTCGCCGCTCACCACAATCCGAACTCGTTCGCCGCCCTTGAGCTGTTTGGTCAGATTGTCCGGCGTGTCAATGGCGGAGATTTGGCCTTTATTGATGATGATGACGCGGTCGCAGGTCGTTTCGACTTCCGACAGGATGTGCGTCGAAAGAATGATGGTGTGTTCGCCCGCCAAACCTTTGATCAGGTTGCGGACTTCGCTGCGCTGCGTTGGATCGAGTCCCACCGTCGGTTCGTCCAGAATAACCACGTCCGGATTGTGAACGACGGCTTGCGCAATGCCGACTCGCTGTTTGTAACCGCGCGAAAGCTTTTTGATCAGCCAGTCCTTGCGGTCAGTGATGTTGGTCATGCGCATCGCTTCTTCGACGCGCTTGGTCACGTCGCCTGCGGCAACGCCTTTGATCCGCGCCACAAACGCCAGGTAATCGCTGACGGTCATGTCGGGATACAGCGGCGGAGTTTCCGGCAGATACCCAATGCGTTTGCGAACCTCCATCGAGTCTTCAAACACGTCAAACCCGGCGATGCGCGCAGTTCCGCCCGTCGCCGGCAAATAGCCGGTCAGAATTCTCATGGTGGTGGTTTTGCCAGCGCCGTTGGGACCAAGGAAACCTAGAATCTCTCCCTTTTCGACCTTGAAAGAGATGTCATTGACAGCGCGCGCTTGTCCGTAGCTCTTCGTCAGATGCTCAACTTCAATCAAGCCTGCCTCCGAATTGTTTGCTTCAGGATTATGTTTTGAGGTGATTTGCCTTACTCGGCAAAATTGAAGTTGCAGATTCTAGTCATCGCTTCCTATAGCGTCAAGAGGCCGTCTTTTCTGGCGTTTGTGAAACCATAATAGCTCAAGCCACGCTCTTGTCTGGTTCCAAACCGGCTCGTAGAATGCGCGCACCTCTTGGCAGAAACGAGCAAGTCGTTCGTTTCGTAACGTTACACCGAAAGCGAGTTTCTCAACCGACTGGCCTCTCGCTTTCGATCATTGACGATTCATCGTTTCATCACTTGGAGAAAACATGCGTCAAGTTTCCTTTGCTGCTTCGCTCGTTTTTCTATTCCTGATTGCCTGCCCGAATTTGAGCCAGGCTCAAATTCGACCAACTGAATTAACTCGCGACACACGGCCACGCAATTGTTCGATCTCCGGGCGCGTGACGATCAACGGCCAGCCGGCAGCGAACATACAGGTAGACATCAACGAGATTCCGACGGATTTCAATTCGCCCCAGCCGATTCGCCAGACGGCGGACGGTGCAATTACGCGAAGCGCGTTCAAAGTCCGCACCGATGGCGAAGGACAATATCAAATCGCCAGTTTACCTCCCGGACGTTTTGTGGTGACGGCGGGTTCCAAAGCATTTGTCCCTCCCGGACAGCAACACTACGACCCCAAACTGATCACGCTCGATTCCGGCGAATCGCGCGACAACCTGGATTTTGCGCTGGTGCGCGGCGGAGTGATTACCGGCCAGATCACCGACGCCGAAGGTCGCCCGATAATTGCACATCAAGTTCGCGTGACCTTGATTGTCACAGGCCCGGATGGCCAGCAACAATCCAGAAATCTTCCCGGCAATTGGGGAGAACAGATGACAGATGATCGTGGCGTCTATCGAATTTACGGGTTGCCAGCCGGAACGTATTTGCTGGGCGCAGGTGGCGACGATAACTTTTTCTCTTCGGCCAAATATCCGCCCATCTTTTACCCGGACGCCACTACTGCCGAACAAGCCAAACTGATCCCCGTCAAAGCTGGCGAAGAAGTCACCGGCATCAATTTTCGGCTGGACGCAAAACGCAAAACCTACGAAGCCATCGGTCGCGTCATCGAAGCTGACACCGGCAAACCGGTTGCGAATATCCGCGTCAGTTGCCGAAAAACCTCTGAAGAAGATAACGAGGGTGGCTACGGCGAAGGACAATCTGATCGGCAGGGGAATTTTCGTTTGGCAGGTTTGAAGCAAGGCCAATATGCCTGCAACCTGTACGCCGGTTGGATGGAATCGTCGGACTTTTACGCTGAACCGATGAACTTTCAGGTGCTGGACGAAGACGTGTCCGGCGTTGAAATCAAAGCCTTGCGTGGCGGTACGGTCAGCGGCGTCGCTGTCATCGAAGGTTCGAACGATGCGGCAATCAAAGCGAAACTGGCTCGAATGATGATCTTCGCCCATACCGAACCGGAAGAACCGCAAGATCGTCAGCCTCAGCCGAGTTCGCATCATCAAACCACCATCAAACCCGACGGCACGTTTTTGCTTACGGGCGTTGCGCCGGGAAACGTGAGACTTCACGTGAATAACGGCGAAGACCGCACGTTGTCTTTTATCCGCATGGAGCGAGGTGGCGCTCCTGTCGAAGAATCCTTCAAGTTGTCCAAAGGTGAAAAAGTCAACGATTTGCGACTGGTTTTTACCGTCGGAACTGGCGTCATTCGCGGGCAAATTCAGGCGACTGGCCAACCGCAAGCAGTCGCAGGAACGTATCGAATTCAAGCTCGGTTGCAAGGCAATACGACCGGAACCTGGTTCCACAATGTCGTGGACGACAAAGGCCGTTTCGAGTTGACCAGTTTGCCAGCGGGCGAATACGAATTGCAGCTATTCGGTTCCAGCCAGATGCCCAACGGAGACCGCCAAATGAGGCTGCTCGCCAAACAGAAAGTCTTCGTTTCCCCTGGTTCAACGGTAACAATGACCATTCCATACGATCCCAACCGACCTTTTCAGGAGGAACGATGAAACTGTTCGCCGCCGTTTCTCTGGCGTTGCTGATTTGCAGCATCGCTTTGGCGCAATCCAACCCTGCAACGACGATCAGCGGCAAAATCCTGCTTGACGACGGACAGCCCGCCGCCGGAGCCAGTGTTGAAATCAGCACCGTCGGAGTGCGCAAAAATCGCCGAAACGAGTCAGTGCAATGTGACGAAACCGGCAGTTTCAAATTGACGGGTTTGGCTGCTGGCTCGTATTCCATCGAAATCGTCGCGCCGGGTTACGTCACCGACGACGCAACCGCCCAGCGCGTTTATCGTCCCGGCGAAACCGTGACAATTTATCTTGTCAAAGGCGGAGTCATCACAGGCAAAGTTACCGATTCCACCGGAGAGCCGCTGGTTTACGCCAAAGTGAAATTGCAACGGCTGCGCGATTTGAACGGCAAGCGGGTTCGCAACGGAGAGACTTCGTTTTTCGGCGATGATTTTCGAACCGATGACCGTGGCATTTATCGAGCTTTTGGATTGTTGCCGGGAGTGTATGTTGTCGCGGCAGATTCGGATCCGACCGAACCCTGGTTGAGCGGCAATTCCGAAATTCCGACTTTTTATCCTTCAACCACGCGCGATGCTGCTCAGGAACTCACCGTTCGCCCAGGCGATGAGCTTTCGGGAATAGACATTCGCTTCCGCGGCGACGCTGGCCGAGCCATCAGCGGCTTGCTGACCGGCGCAACCGATTCGTCCCAACCGTTCAACAGCCCTGGGCTGACCTTGCTGCACGCCGCCACCAAAGACCATGTAGCTTCAACCAGCCCCAATCAAGCCAAAGCCTTTGTCTTTTTCGGAATTCCCGATGGCGAGTACGAACTGTATGCACGACAGATTGGCCGAACAGAAGACAACAGTGCCGGTTCGCCGCCCTTGCGCGTTTCGGTCAAAGGAGCCGATGTTACAGGCCTGACTTTGCGAATGATTCCTTACGCTTCAATTGGTGGCCGAGTCATTATTGAAACCGCCAAAACCGGCGAAGCCAGATGCGATTCCAAAGCATCGCCATCCGTTGAAGCAATCCTGCTTCGCCCCAAAAGCGAGCTTCGCAATCCGCGCACATTGAACGCAGTGTTTGGCGAAAGCGATGAAGCTATTCGCCCGTTCGCGCCCGACGACAAAGGCGAATTCATCCTTTACCAGTTAGAGCCAGACAGTTATCGAATCGAAGCCGATTTGCCCGGTGAAAACTGGTTCGTGCGTTCGATGACGCTTCCATCTGTCGGAGCCGCCAAAACCAAAACCGATGCGGCGCGTTCGGCCATCACATTGAAAGCGGGCGAAAAACTCGCTGGACTGGAAATCACGCTTGCCGAAGGCGCTGCCAGTTTGTCCGGTCGCGTCGCGCCAAAATCAGGCGGGAACCGTCCCAATCGCTTGCGCGTCCATTTGGTTCCGGCGGAAACCACTGCGGCGGACGACGTGCTGCGTTACCGCGAAACCGTCATCGAAAAAAACGGCTCGTTTGAATTCAAACACCTTGCGCCCGGCAAGTACTGGTTGCTGGCGCGTTCCATTCCCGACACCGAAAAAGACACTCAACACCCTGCGGCATTCGACTCGATAGAACGCGCCAAACTGAGAAAAGAAGCCGAAGCCGCCAACCAGCAACTTGAGTTACTTCCCTGCCAGCGCGTGAAAGATCACGTGTTGAAGTTTTGAACAACTTCTCAATAACCCAGGAGTCACAGTCATGTTTATCCGCATCTTGACCTTGTTGACGCTGACGTTGTGTTACAGCGCCCTGACCTTTGCCCAAACTCAACCGAAAGAAGGCACGGCCATTGTATCTGGCCGCGTCACACTGAAAGGCGAACCGGCTGGCGGCGTTTTCGTCGGGCTGCAACCACAGCAAACCGCTCCAGGCGGAATGCCTTCCATGCCCGACCGCAGTCAATTTGCCAAAGTCAAAACCGACGCCGAAGGCCGATTCATTTTTTCCGGAGTGAATGCCGGGCAATACCGAATCGTCGCATTGGCTCCGGGCTTTGTTTCCGCCGACGATTCTCCGCTGTACAGCGGCAAGCTGGTGAATTTGGCCGATGGCGAAACGCTGGAAACCGTCGAACTGACGTTGAAACGCGGAGCCGTCATCACAGGGCGTATCACCGATCCCACGGGCAAACCCATTGTCGAAAAGTATGTGCAACTGACCAAAATGGACGCGCGCGGCAATTTCGTCCAAGTTGGAGTTGGAGGAGCGCAAAATCCAAGCACCGACGACCGTGGCGTATATCGCATTCACAGCTTGCCCGCCGGAAAGTACAAGGTGAGTTTCGGGTATTCCCAACAAGATGGGCTGCGGGCGGAGATGGCGCGGCTTTATCACGCGCAAACCTTTCACCCGGACACCACAGACGAAAAGCAGGCCAGGATCATTGAACTCAGCGAAAGTTCGGAAGCGACAGACGTAGACATCAAAGTCGCCGAAACCAGAAAGACATACGACATCTCCGGCAGAGTCGTCGAAGTCGCCAACGGACTGCCTGTCGCCGGAGTTCGCATCGGCTATGGCACGCCTGCGCCAAATGGCGGACTTTCGGGCACGGTCACTTTGATGACGGTATCTGACACTCAAGGTGAGTTTCAGCTTCAAGGAGTTTTGCCCGGCAAATATGTCGTCTTTGCCGATTCGCGTTACGCGTCTCAGCTTTCGGACATTTACAGCGACCAGACTCCGGTTGAAATCAGCGATGCCGATGTGAGTGGCGTTGAAATCAAGGCGCATCGCGGCGGTTCGCTCAGCGGCGTGGCCGTCGTCGAAGGAACCAACGATCCGGCAATCGTCAAACAACTGTCCAGCATGAATTTGAATTTGATTTATCGCGCGTCCGGCGACTCAGTCAGCGGACGCAGCGCTCGCCCTGAAGCCAACGGCAGTTTCCGATTCAGCGGATTGAAACCAGGCAAAGCCGATATTCGCGCCTTCACGCCGCCTGACGGGTTGAAACAGATTCGCGTGGAATACAACGGCGCTCCCGTGACGGATGGGTTCGACATCCAAGCCGGAGAATCCCTGAGCAATGTTCGCGTTGTCTTTGGTTATGGAACCGGCCTCATTCGCGGACAGGTGAAAATCCTGGGCGGCGCATTGCCAGAAGGCCTCAATTTCAGCGTGATGGCGACAATGAACGGATCATCAGGCAGCAGCTTTTTTGTTCCGGTGGATACGCGACAACAATTCATGGTCAAAAATCTGCCGCCGGGAGAATACGAATTGAAGCTCCGAGCCTACACTCAATCGGGGCAACCGCAGTTGGCCAAACTGATGGAATTTTTGAACAAGCACATTCAGCGCGTCACCGTCGGCAATGGCGAAACACCAGCCGATTTCACAATCAATCTCAGCCAAATGGAGGCCAACCGATGAAGAAGACGATTCTCTTTTTCCGGACTCACGCGATGTCCTGCGCGCTGTTGTTGGCAATTTGTTCGTTGACGGTCAACGCGCAGCAACGCGGCGCGATCACCGGACGCATTCTGGCTGAGGACGGAGCGCCATTGTCAGGCATCACAGTCATGCTTGTGTCTCAAACCAGCAGCTCTACATCGCGCTCTTACAAAACTACGCTGAGCGACGACGAAGGCAATTTCCAGTTCACCAACCTGCCCCAACGCTCTTATTCCATCAACGTCGTGGAATCGCGCGGCTACATTCTGCCTCCGCGCCCGGCCAACCAGATGCAACCGGTTTATCGCATCGGCGAAAACGTCACGATTCGATTGGTGTGGGGCGGCGTCATCACCGGGCGAGTCAGCTACGCCAACGGCGAACAGATGATCGGCGTCAACGTCACTGCTTTTCGTGTTCGTGATACCGAAGGCGCGCCGGTTCGAACGTATTTCCGTACGCGAATGAGCGACGACCGAGGCATTTATAGAATTTACGGTTTGCCACCCGGCAGTTACGTCGTCGCCGTCAATCACAGCGTGACTTCATTTTCCGGCAATCAATCGCCTTTCGACGGCGACGCGCCGACTTACTATCCGTCAGCGCCGCGCGACACCGCCGTTGAAATTCAGGTCGCTGCCGGGAACGAAACATCAGGCATAGACATTCGCCATCGCAGCGAACGCGGGCACGTCATCAGCGGCAGAGTCATCGGCGGCGGCGAATCCACAGGCCCAGTCATTCAACTGACCAGTATTGTGTTGTTGAGTTACCCCAGCGGCTTGCAAGCGGGTTTCTTCAACTCGCGTCCAGGCCAGGGCTTTGCGTTTCTGGGCATCCCGGATGGCGAATATGAATTGCTCGCCGACCAACCGCAGGAAGACGGCGGTTGGCGTTCCGAACCCAGACGAGTGACGGTCAGAGGAGACGATGTCACTGGAATCGAATTGCGAATGTCGCCGGCAGCCACCATTGCCGGACGCATTGCCGTCGAAACTTCACCGAACGTTTGTGATACGAAATCAAAAGCTTTGCCGCAAGAGGTGATGTTTTACGCGCGCCGCGAAGAAAAACCGACCGATTCCCCGGCGCAGACGATGCGTTACAACCAGGTCATTGCGCCGAACGAACAGGGAGAATTCAAAGTGATTGCGCTGATGGCAGGGCGGTATCGCCTTGAAACCTCTTTGCCGACCGAAAACTGGTTCGTCAAATCCATTGCTTCGCCAAACGCTACCGGCTCGGCAACCAAACCATCCGCTGCCAATGATCTGGCGCGTTCCGGCATTGCCTTGAAATTCGGCGAACGATTGACCGGCGTGACCGTCACCATTGCCGACGGAGCCGCCAGCGTGCGTGGCAAAGTTGTTCCGGCTAAAGACGGCAGCAAGCTCCCGGCAAGGTTGCGCGTGTTTCTGGTTCCAGCGGAACCGACTGCCGCCGAAGACGTGCTGCGTTACGGCGAAGTGCTGAGCAGCGACGGTTCGTTCGCGTTTACGAACTTCGCGCCAGGCAAATACTGGCTGCTGGCCAAACCGGTTGCCGACACCGAATCGGCGGATCGTTTGCCGCCGCCTGTTGCTTGGGACGCCGCTGAACGGCTGAAGCTTCGCAAAGCCGCCGAAGCTGCCAAAACCGAAATCGAATTGAAGCCTTGCCAGCGCGTCAAAGATCACGTGCTGAATTTCTGATTGGGAGGTGAATCTATGCTCCGATTTGTTTTTGCTTTGTTCGCTCTGGGGTTGCTGTTGCCAGCCGTATCCGCGCAACCATCTCAAAAGGAAGCTAAATCCACTGTCAGCGGAACCGTCACGCTGAACGGCACAGGCGTGCGCAATGCCGTCGTCAGTTTGCAAGCTCAAAATCAATCTGTCCCGCAACAACCGCTGCGAGCAAAAACTGACGCCGACGGTCGCTTTCGCTTTACCGAAGTCGCCGCCGGGCAATACCTGATCAACGCATTGACGCCGGGCTTTTATTCGGCGAGCGATTTTCAATACGGCTTGCCCGGCAGAACGTTGAACGTCGGCAAAGGCGAAACCATCGAAAACATAGAGTTGCAATTGAAACGCGGCGCAGTCATCACCGGGCGCGTCACCGACGAAAACGACGAACCGATTGCCGAAACACAGGTGCAATTGCAACGAGTCGGCGACCGGCTGCCTTTGCGCCAAAACATGCTGAGCTTTGATATGCACCGCACCGACGACCTAGGTGTGTATCGCATTTACGGATTGCCGCCCGGCAAATATCAGGTCAGCGTAGGCTCGTCGGCGAGAGATGGACTTATCAGCTACCAAAACCTGCGAGCTTCCATCGAACAAACCTTTCACCCCGATACCACCGACCAAGCCAAAGCCAAAGTCGTCGAACTGGAAGAAGGCCAAATCGCCTCCGACGTAGACATTCGCATCGCCAAACGGAAAAACTCTTACGAGGTGTCTGGCCGAGTCGTGGATGTTCAAACCGGACAAGCTGTCGCAGGTGTCAATGTCGCGTTTGGCTTTGTTCAGCCCTCTACAGGAAGAGTTGGCGGCTGGACAACAAGTACAACCAGAACCGATGCCAGCGGTGCATTTCAGTTGCTGGGGCTTCATCCCGGCAAGTACGTCATGTCCATTCGCGCCGCAACGGACAAAGATGAATACTTCAATGACCCAATCACGATCGGAGTCACCGACAGCGATCTGGCAGGAATCGAAATACGCGCCCAACGCGGAGCCGTTATCAGCGGCTGGGCCGTCATCGAAGGAACCACCGATCCGGCGATTCTGGCCAAACGGCCGCAAATCAACCTGCAAGCCGCCACGGAAGATTCAACGTTCGTTTTCAACCAGAGAAGCGCTCGCGTAAGAACCGATGGAAGTTTTCAGATTGGCGGCCTGTCTACGGGCAAAAAACGTCTTACCGCATATACCAGTGCGACAGGGCTCTCGCTGGTTCGCATCGAACAAAATGGCGCGCCGATCAAAGACAACCAGATTGAAGTTCGAGCCGGTGAGGAAATCAAAAACGTCCGGTTCGTTTTTGCACACAGCACGGCGGCGATTCGTGGACGAGTGGAATTTGTCGGCGGCACATTGCCCGAAGGCATTTCGATCATTGTACTGGCACAGCCCGTCGAACGCGGCTCGGCCAATGGCAAAAGCACTCAATTAGACGCGCGGGGTCAGTTTGTTCTGGATGGATTGCTGCCGGGCGAATACACCTTGCGACTTTCGGTCAACTATCCGCAATTGAGCACACAGGAAATCAGCTTGTTGACGCGAAAAATCATGAATCACAGCCAACGAGTTTCCATTGCCAGCGGCAGCCAGATTCAATTGACGATCACCATTGACCTAAGCCAGGAGGGACGATGAAAACATTACTCTTGCTCATCGTGTTGATTTGTTGGCCAACAAACGTCACCGCTCAGGAACGCGGCGCAATTTCCGGTCGCGTAGTCAACGAAGCAGGCAAACCACTGGTCAACATCACTGTTTCGCTCAGCGCGGCTGGCACAAATTCGCGTACGACGACGACCGACACCGAAGGTAACTTTCGGTTCAACGGATTGGCAAATCGAATGTATTCCGTCTCGCCTGTTCCAGGGCAAGGTTACATTCCCAAACCATTGCCCATCGAAGCTCGCGGCCCGCGGTTTCGTCCCGGCGACTACGCTAATTTCACCATGCTAAAAGGCGGCGTCATCACTGGCCGAGTCACCGATCCCGAAGGCAACCCGGTCATTAGCATTCCGGTTTCGTTGATTCTTGTCCGCGATAGCGAAGACAACAAACAACTCATACAAGTTTCCGGCTTGGGCAGACAGCGCACCACCGACGACCGAGGCGTTTATCGAATTTACGGTTTGCAACCGGGGACATATCTGGTTGCCGCCAATCCGAATTCGACGGGAGGCATGTCGCAATTTTCGCCGTACGTTGGGCAAACGCCGACTTACCATCCATCAGCGACGCGCGACACAGCCACCGAAGTGAAAATTGATTACGGCACAGAAGCCAACGGCATAGACATTCGCTTTCGCGGCGAAACCGGACGAACGATCAGCGGCAAAGTCACAGGCGACGGTCTGACGATCAACAACTTCGCCAGCATTTCGCTGACCAATGCCACGACGCAGGTTCAAGTCACCAACGATCTGGCACGTCCAGCCGAAGGCCAGCATGTGTTTTCGCTGCCCGGAATTCCCGACGGCGAATATCTGCTGACCGCCACGCTGGTCAAACCCGATACTGATGAATTTTTCAGTTCCGAACCTCGCCGAATCACAATCAAAAGCGCTGATGCCACTGGCCTGACGCTGCCATTGACGGCATTGCCTATCGTTTTTGGACGGGTGGAAATTGAAAAATCTTCGACCGTTTGCGATGCAAAATTGGCGACAACTATGCGCGACGTTTCGCTGATGGTTCGAAGAGCGGAAAAAACCAGCGATCCTTCAGTCACGCTTTCACGATTCGCAGTTCGAGGAGCTTCCGCAGATGAAAAAGGCGAATTCAAAATCACGCACCTGTCGGCGGGATTTCATCGGCTGAGCGCGCATTCGCGCAATGAAAACTGGTTCGTCAAATCCATTCACGCCGCGCCCGGCGGATTGGGCAGATCGTCCATCGTCGCCGACCTGGTTCGCAGCGGAGTGATGTTGAAACCCGGCGAACGATTGACCAGCGTGACCATCGCCGTCAGCGACGGCGCAGCCGGTTTGAGCGGCAAACTCGCCCCAGCGCGCGAAGGCGACAAGCCATTGCAACGCGCTCGGATTTTTATGGTTCCGACTGAACCGGCTGCGGCTGAACAGTTGTTGCGCTATTACGAATCGCTCACGATCACTGGAATGTTCAATGTCACGGGCATTGCGCCCGGCAAATACTGGCTGCTGGCCAGACCAATCACAGAGGAACAACTGACAATGGCTCCGCCGCCCATCGCCTGGGACGCTGCCGAACGCGCGCGACTTCGCAAAGAAGCCGAAGCCGCCAAAACCGAAATCGAATTGAAACCCTGCCAGCGCGTCAAAGATTTTGTGCTGCGATTCTGATTTGATGGATTAAGCAACCAATGGAGGTTCCATGCCGAAACTCAAATTCTTATTGATGATGTCACTGCTACCTGTGTTCGTCTGCGCGCAAACGCCTGTCAAAGAAGGCACGGCAACTGTTGCCGGAATCGTCACTTTGAAAGGCGAACCGGCGCGCAACGTCTCCGTCGCTTTGCAACCATACGGTCAGTACAACCAGAAAGACACTCAGCGGGCGACAACCGACGAAGCCGGGCGATTTCGCTTTGACCGAGTGAAGGCCGGGCGTTACGTGCTTGGCGCGGTGGCTCCGGGTTTTGTGGCGACTAGCGAAAATCAGTACGGGCCTCAAGGCAAGACGATCAATCTGGCTGACGGCGAAAACGCTCAGGTCGAAATCCCGCTCAGAATCGGCGGAGTCATCACCGGTCGAGTCACCGATTCGCGCGGCAATCCCATTGTCGGCGAAGGCTTGCAACTGTCGCGGTTGAACGAACAAGGAAAACCCGAACCGCTCTTTTTAGGCCCAAACGGAATGTTTCATCACACCGATGATCGAGGCATTTATCGGCTGTACGGTTTGCAAGCCGGGCGGTATTTGATCGGGCTGGGGTTCGAGCAGCGACCGAATTCAATCACGATGACTACCAATCGCGTCTATTACCCGTTCACTTATTACCCAAGCGCAACCAACCAATCAGAAGCCAAACCAGTTGAAATCACAGAAGGCCGCGAAACCAGTGGCATTGATATTGTCGTCAGCGGATTGAAGAAGAATTACGACGTCAGTGGCCGCGTGACTTACGCCGAAAACAATCAGCCAGCCATCGGCCTGGAAGTTGGTTATGGAACCATTTCCACTAGTGGGAATGCCGTGGGACTGTCTTCCTCTGGCAGTCTTCCAACCAACTCTGCCGGTGAGTTCCGAATACAAAATATCCTGCCGGGTAAATACGCCGCCTCTGCGCAACCGGGAAAAGAAGAGAACTCGTACAGCGAACCGGTCAGGTTTGAAATCGCAGACGGCGACGTGGAAGGTCTGGAACTGAAACTTCATCGCGGCAGTTCGATCAGCGGCGTAGCCGCCATCGAAGGCGCAACTGATCCAGCGATAGCCGCGAAAGTTTCCGCGCTGCGGTTTTACTACAACGTCAAAAGCCAGACGCTGACAGCTTACGATAACCGTTCGCCGATCTCGCTGGCCTCGAATGGCAGCTTCACAATCAAAGGACTGCCGCCCGGCAAAGTCAGTTTTGCGATAGTGTCCAACACTGCTTCAAGAGGTTTTTCGATTGTCCGCATCGAACGTGAAGGTGCGCCACAAGGCGACAGCATTGACGTAGGCACAGGCGAACAAATCACAGGCGTTCGGTTGGTGTTGGGTTTCGGTTCGGGAATTGTTCGCGGACAGATTCGCATTGTCGGCGGCACTCTGCCGGAGTTGATTCGTCTTTCGGCCAGAGCACGTAGAGCCGACACCGGTTTGACCGTGGGCAGCCAAGGACAGGTTGACCCTCGCGGGCAATTCCGAATCGAGAATCTGCCGCCGGGCGAATACGAAGTGTTTCTCAGCCCTTTTTATTCGCGTAACGAACCACCGTCCGGTTACGAAGAGTTCACCAAGTTGCTGACCGGCATCAAACAGCGCGTTACGGTCGCCAACAATTCCGAAGCGCAAGCCGATTTGCTGATTGACCTCAGCCGCAAGGAGGGCAACGAACAATGACTGAAAATAAATTCTTCCGAAAAAGTAGCGCAACCGGCCACGGTTGCGTTGTTCCCCAAAGTGAGCAAGTCCAGAAAACCACGCAACCATGGCTGGTTGCGCTACTCTCTTTGCCGATTTTCCTGTTAGCAGCATCAGCGTTGGCTCAAGCGCAAGCTAAGGGCACGATCACCGGTCGAGTCGTCAGCGATGAAGGCGCAGGCATTCCCGGCATTACCGTCCGTTTGACGCCGACGGGAGCAACACGACTGGGGCAGGCTCGCTCCACCAGTTCGGACGACGAAGGTAATTTCCGATTCAACGATTTGCCCGCTCAGGTTTATTCCATCGAAGTGTCTGGCGGACGCGCTTACGTTCCCGCGCCGAAATCTGCCGCCGAGCGCGCCGAACCTCGCCGAGTACGAATCGGCGAAAGTGTCACGCTGACGATGATTCGCGGCGGAGTCATCACCGGTCGCGTGACCAATCCCGCAGGCGAAGGGCTGATCGCCATGCCGCTGGCAGCAATCATGGTTCGAGATGCCGACGGCAATCAGGTCGGCGCGCAATTACTCAACCGGCAAGCTGCCAGCGACGACCGTGGCGTTTATCGCTTTTTCGGGCTGACACCGGGCACTTACGTGGTGCTGGCAAATTACGGCAATCCGTATTGGGATTCTCAGGCCTCGCTGTATGACAACGAAGCGCCGACTTATTACCCGTCTTCTACGCGTGACGCTGCCGTCGAAATTCAGGTCGTCAGCGGCGGCGAAGCCAACGGCATTGACATACGCTATCGCGGCGAACGCGGCCACGCCGTCAGCGGAAAACTGGTCGGAGCGAAAGAGTCGGTCAACGTGGATTTGCTGCACGTCACCACACAAACCGTCATTGCCACAAAATATGTTTTTGGGCGCGGCGGCGAAATGGGCTACGAATTTTTTGGCGTGACTGACGGCGATTACGAACTCGTCGCGCGCGAAAGCGGCAACGAAGCTGCCGCCGCTTCTTCGCCGCGCAAAGTGACGGTTCGCGGCGCGGATGTTGCCGGGTTGGAATTGCGATTACTGCCGCTGGGTTCCATCGCCGGGCGTGTGGTGATCGAAACTGCTCAAGGCGTCTGCGAAAAACCACCGCTGACGATGCTGGAAGAAATTTTGGTGATGGCTCGCCCGGAAGTGAAGCCGCGCGCCGAAACCGATCCCGTCACTCGCCCGGATTCTTCCGAATCTGCCGTCAACTCCAAAGGCGAATTCGAGCTTCGCAAATTGACCACCGCTCGCCACCGTCTGGCGCTGAATCTGCCGAACGAACACCTGTACGTGAAATCGCTTTTGTTGCCGGCGACCAAACCCGCCACCGACCTCGCCCGTGGCGGAATTCAGTTGAAACAAGGCGAAAAGCTCAGCGGCGCTGCCATCACTTTGGTCGAAGGCGCAGCCAGTTTGCGCGGCAAAGTCATCGCCAGCAAAGAAGGCGCTCGGCTGCCATCACGTTTGCGAGTTCACCTGATTCCCGCCGAAACGACCGCAGCCGACGACTTGTTACGATACGCCGAAAAGATCGCGGCCAGCGACGGCGCGTTCGCCTTCACCAATCTGGCTCCGGGCAAATACCTGCTGCTGACGCGGGCTGTCCCAGACAACGAACCCGCCGACCGTCCGCCTTCGCCCGTTGCGTGGGACAATGCCGAACGGTTGAAACTTCGCAGCGAAGCCGAAGCCGCCAAAACCGAAATCGAATTGAAATCCTGCCAGCGCGTCAAAGATTTTGTGCTTCGTTTTTGAGCCGTCGCGCCAGTCAATGCTAAGATCGCCATCGCTTTTCCCTGCCCCGCAATTTCATTTTCGAGAGGTACAAGATTTTATGAAGACAATGAAAGCGATGGCGCTTTGTGTGTTGGTATTTTTGGCCGCATCGGCGGTTGATGGGCAGACGAAATCCGCAATTCCGAAATTTGACGGAACCTGGGCGCTCGACCGCGAAAAAAGCTCCGGGCTGACCGGAGCGTTGGGCAATGCCGAAATTCTGATGGTCGTGACGCAGGACGCCAAACAATTAACTGCCGAACAGAAAATAGTCATCCGCGACCGCGAACAGCCGTCGCAGGAATTGGTCTACAAACTGGACGGCAGCGAAACCGAAGCCGAAGTTTCGCGCCCGATGGCGGGAACCATGAAGCTGAAAGCCAAATGGCTGGAAAAAAGCAAAGCGCTGGAACTGCATTCCGTCATCAGTGGCGAAAACCAGGGCAAACCGGCGACGATTTCCACGCTGGAACAGTGGCAACTGATCGGCGACACATTGCGGATCATTCGCACGCGAAAAACTCCGCAAGGCACTACTACCTTCAAACTCGTATTTCAAAAACAATAACGTTCTCAGGAGGCCCCGATGAAACGTCTCTGCCCAATGAAACGTCTCTGTTTAATGCTCTCTGCGGTTTCGATACTGTTGTTTGCGCCCGCGACAAATTCGCGGGCGCATCAAGATCAAATGCCTGCCAACCCGGTCGTCTTGCTTCGCGTCGGCCAGGATCAAAAGAAGGCGCTGAAAATCACGGACAACATTTTTCAAGCCATTGGCTTCAGCAACACCTTTCTGGTGACGACGCCCGCGGGCAACGTCATCATTGACACTTCTATGCCGTTCAATGCGGCGCTGCACAAACGATTGCTGACGGCGGAAAACGCGGGGCCGATCAAATACATCATCCTGACGCACGCGCACGGCGACCACACCGGTGGCATTTCGGCCTGGAAACAAACCGACACGCAGATCATCGCGCAAAAGAATCACGCCGAGTTTCAACATTACATGGCACGGCTGAACGGGTTTTATGGATTGCGAAACGCAGCGCAGTTTTCGTTGCCAATGCCTGCCACCGCACCGAACTGGCCGGGCAATTACGGCGCGAAGATCGAACCGACGATTCTGTTCGATGACAAATACGAATTTGAATTGGGCGGCGTGAAATTCATCGTCCTCAGCACTCCGGGCGAAACCTACGACCACGCAACGGTCTGGATTCCGCAATACAAAGCCGCGTTCGTCGGCGACAACTATTACGATTCCTTCCCGAACATTTACACGCTGCGCGGAACGCAGCCGCGTTGGGCGCTGGATTACGTCAATTCGCTGAACAAGGTGTTGGAATTGAAACCGGAACTCATGCTGCCTTCGCACGGAATGCCCGTCACCGGCAATGCTGAGATCGTCAAACGAGTAATTCGATACCGCGACGCGATTCAGTTCGTTCACGACGAAACCGTCAAAGGCATGAATTCTGGCAAGGATGTCTGGGCGTTGATGAATGAAATCAAGCTGCCTGCGGCGCTCGACATCGGCGAAAGTTACGGCAAATTGAGTTGGTCAGTGCGCGGCATTTACGAAGGGTACGTCGGCTGGTTCGATCTGAATCCGGCGACGATGTACGAAAAGCCGGCGGCGGCGGTCTATCCCGATCTGGTCAAGCTGGCTGGCGGAGCCGAACCTGTCGCCAAGCTGGCGATGGAACGCGCCCAAGCAGGCCAAGCTGTCGAAGCGTTGCATCTGGCCGATGTTGCGCTAGCGGCAGATTCCAAAAACCAAACGGCGCTGCAAGCAAAACTGAAAGCGCTGGAAACGTTGCGCGAACGCTGTCGCAACAGCAACGAACGCGGCTGGCTGGATTTCAGCATCAGCCAGGTCAAACTCAAACTCGGCGAAAAGAAATGAAAAACCCGGCAGCGCGGACATATTCGTCCGCTGTACTTGAAGCGCGAAACATCCGATCAGCAGTTTCTGCAAAACGCCTCTTTTTTCTCATCGCATTTGCGGCTCTCTGTGTCTTGCTGGTCAAATTTTCAACCTCTTCGGCCCAGTCGCAATCTTCTCAAGCAAAAGCCTGGACAATTACTCTGGAAGAACCGACGGGAATTTATCGCCGCGACAACGAAGTCGTCACCGTCAGATTGAACTTTGCCGCTGGCGAAGCCCGCGCCAATCAACTGCGCGTGTTGTCGCCCGATGGACACGAAGTCGTTTCGCAACTCGCAGTCAGCGAAACGCACGGCGATGGTTCGATCAAATCAGCGGAGTTGTTGTTTCCGGCGACGCTGATTCCCGGTGAACGACCGGAATATCAGTTGGTCTTCAGCGATCAACCGCCTAAAGGCGGAACTACAAACCTGACTGCTCGCCGCGTCGGGGTTGGCCGAGTTGAACTGGCGAATGATCGTTTTGGCGTGCTGGTCAATTTGGGATTGGAAAACACCGAACCGGCATTGATCGCGGCGTTCAACAAAAGCGCTGGTGAATACCGAATGTTGAACCTGATTGACACTTCGCCAGATGTCACTGAACCGCTCAGTTTCGGCAAACAGAGCACAGGATTCGGAACCTTCCTCGCCGACAAACTTCGCAGCGGGGCGTTCGATCAAGTTGAAATTCTGGAATCGGGGCCGTTGCGCGCGCGCGTGCGGTTGTCCGGCGCAAAACTCGGCGTGAGCCGCGAAAGCTGGGAATTCACCTGTCTGGCGAATTCGCCTGTGCTGCATTGGCGAACCATCATCGAAAGCGCGGAAGCCAACGCCAGCTACGGCTTTTTCTTTTCGTCCGTTTCCGCCTCGCCTTACGAACCGTTCAACAAATGGATGGAAGGTTCCGAGCAAACCAAGTTCCCGGATGGTTGGGAAGTAGACAATCCGCCCGATCACGCCATTGCGTCCAGAGATTTCGCGGATCTGCCCGGCAAGCATCTGGTGTATTACCGCCGCGAAGAAAATTATGGCGCGATTGGATTTTATGAGTTGGATACTTCGCTGGAATGGCGCGGCATTGGTTCGAGACAGTTTTACGCGACGACGAAGCTGACCGACAGCAAACGTGCTTCGGAAATCGCCATCGCTTTTCCAGCCTGGAATAAAACGCTGACGGTGTTGGAAGCTCGGAAAGAGTATCGAAAGTTTATTCAGCCGATTCTTTCGGTGGTCGGCGGTCGGCGGTCGGTTGTCGGTTCGCAGATCAGGGTTCACAACGAAGCCAGTCATAAACAATCGGAATCCGCAATCCGCAACCCACAATCCGCAATTCAAGATTTTGATCTTGGCAGCGCGTGGAAATTGAACTGGGCGGAAAAATCCGAGGGCGAAAAGCAGGGCTTTCATCGCGCTGGTTTTGACGATTCGGCTTGGCGCGCTGTCCAAGTCCCCGGCACGGTTCACACGCAGATTCTGGAAGCTCCGAAGTTTTACACTCGCGAAGCCGAATGGATCAGTGAAAAAGAATGGTGGTATCGGCGCGCGTTCACTGTGAATCCGGCGGCGAAGGAAAAGCGCCTGTGGCTGCGATTCGATGCGACAGATTATTACGCAGACGTGTACTTGAACGGCGAATTGCTGGGCAGACACGAAGGTTACATTGATCCTTACGAATTTGACGTGACGGACAAGCTGCGCCGCGATGGTGAAAACACTCTTGCTGTGCGCGTCTGGACGCCGATCAGTTATTACTGGCGGCATCGCCCTTACACGATCAAAGGTTCTTATGGCGCGGTAGATCAAAAGCCGGACAACATCACTCCGATTGGCATTGTGCGCCCGGTAAAGTTGATCGCACGTTCGACAGTGAAAATCGAAGACCTGGCCGTTGACACTCGATTGAACAAAGACGGCAGCGCCGATGTCGTCGTTGATGTGCAACTGAATTCCGCCGAAGCAACAGAAGCAGACATTGCGCTCAGTTTGACGCCGCGCAACTTTTCTTCTCCCGGCAAAGTTACAGTTCAAACGACCGAGTCGTTTTCAGCCGATGTAACAACTCGCCGGTTTGTGTTGCGCGTTGAAAAGCCGGAACTGTGGTGGACGTGGGATCACGGCAAACCGAATCTTTACACGCTGGATGTGCGCGTCAACACTGGCGATGAGCTTTCCGATCAAACTTCGCTGGCCATAGGCATACGCGAAATCGAACACATTGATTGGAAGTTTTATCTGAACGGCAAACGGATGTTCATTCGCGGCACGAACTTTTATTACAACCTGTTTCAATCCGAAGTGCGCCGCGCCGATTACGAACGCGATTTCAAACTGATGTTGGGCATGAACATCAATATGATTCGGTTGCACTGCAATTTCAGCAACTCGGAATTTTACGATCTGGCGGATGAATCCGGCGTGCTGATCTTTCAGGATTTTCTGGAAGCTCATTACCCGGAAGACCGCGCGTTCAGTTTGAAAGCGGCGCGACTCTATGACCCGCTGATTCGTTACGTTCGCAATCATGCTTCGGTGGCGTTGTGGGCGCCCAGTGACGAAGAGTCGTTGGAAAATTACCGCGACCTGACCAAACACCTGGAACCGCGTTTGTATGCGCTCGATCCACAACGGCGACCGGTGCAACGTTCGACCGGACGTTACGGCGACGGACACATTTACGAAGGCTGGTACGGCGGAACGATTTGGGCTTACGCACAGACGAATGAAAAATTCATTTCCGAACTCGGCGCAACGGCTCTGCCGAATTACGACAGCGTCATGAAGTTTTTGCCGAACCATTGGCCGATCAAAGACCACGCTGATGAATGGATTTTCCGCAAGCTGCAAATTCCCGAGGCCATGCGCGCTTGGGGTTCGCCCGAAGGCATGACGCTCAAGGAATACATTCCGCAAACTCAGGATTACGTGGCGCGGCTATTTCAACTGGCCATCGAACGCATGCGCCGCATCAAATACAACCCATCAGGCGGCATTCTGCATTTTCACGCGATTGATCTGTGGCCTTCGGTGACGATGGCTGCGGTGGATTTTTATCGCCAACCGACGAAGGCCTATTTCACCGTGCAGCGTTCGTTTCAAATGGTGCTGCCTTCGTTCGCGTATGACCGTGACACCTGGGCATCAGGCGATGAGGTCAAAACCGAATTGTGGTTGGTAAACGATCACTGGTTCGCGGTGCCAAATGCGACCGTAAGCTGGCGGGTGGAAACTGCGACAAAGCAAATTGTCGCGTCAGGAAGCGCGCCGAAGAAAGTGACGTTGGCGGCGGATTCTTCGGCCAGGCTGATGGATGTGAATTTCAAGGCTGCCGCGCCCGGCAAGTATTCGCTCTGGGCGAAAGTCGTTGACGAACGCGGCCAGATGATTTCTGAAAACAATTACGAATTCACGGTCAAAGCGAAATAACGGCTTACAGATGTTTCAGCCAGATGTTTTTGTACTCGACTTTCATCGGCGGCCCGGTGTGCATCTGGAATCCGATCAATCCGCCCATTGCCCGGCCAGCCGGATCGTCGTCAATCGCTTCGGCCATCAAATGACCGTTCAAAATATGCGTCAGCCGATTGCCGCGCGCGATGATGTGCAGCGTGTTCCAGTCGTTGTTTTTGATTGCAGCTTTCAGGTCGTCGCCGCTTCGTAAATTGGCGATGACTTGTTTCTTGCCCGGCGTAATCTGAGTGACCTGCCCGCGCATCGCCAGAAAACCGCGTCCGCGCTCTTCGTAAAGCTGACCGGTGTATTGGTTGGCAAAATCAATGTCGGCCTGATACCCCTTCAAAACCCACTTGCCAACTTCAGGCAATTCAGCGCTGCGATATTGGACACCGCTGTTGGTGGAATTGATGCGGTATTCCAGCTTCAATTCAAAATCGCCCGGCTGGCTGCCGCGATAGATGATGAAGGTGTTTGACTTGAGCGGTTTGTCAGCCGTGCTTTCGCCAACAATCGCTTCGTTTTCCACACGCCAGGCGTCGGGATTTCCGTCCCAGCCTTTCAGCGTTTTGCCGTCAAAGATTTGAGTAAAGCCCGAGCGGTCATCCATCGCCATCGGTTCGATACCTGTGCGCATACCGCCACCTTGCGGACGCCCTTGCCCACCTTGCGGACGCCCTTGCTGAGCGCCGGTTGGAAACACAAATAGCGCCGCTACGAATAGCGCGACAGAAAATGCAACAAGTCTTTTCATGCAGGTCTCCTGGTGTGATTACGCCGCTTTCTTCATCAACGAACGTAATGCTTCATTGACAGCTTCTGCCGTTGGAAACGCTGCTGCGACGTCTGGCGCAAGCCTGATTCCCCGTCCGGCAAATACTCCTTGATATTCTCGGTTTTCAGCCTGAGCACGCCGTTGCAATTCCGCAAAATCGTATTCAGGCGCAATGTCATCTTCAGGATAATTCTCATCTTCAATTAAACGAATTTCCGGATTCATAATATCTTCTCTCTTTCGGTGTCGCTTCTCTGGCAGTAATGATTCTGACAGTTCGGGCACGCTCCGTGAAAGTCACTACCAGCAAGCGGTTTTGTGATGAAAGGCCAATCGCAGCGAAGCGAGCTTCGTCAACTGAATGGAGAAAGTCAGGCGCGATTTCCACAAATGGATCATCAAAAACTGTTTTGACCTCGTCGAAAGTCAGGCCACGCTCAGCCAATACACGTTCAGCTTTTGATTTTTCCCAAAAGAAATCATCACTCATCGCGATTGTCCATAAAACAGGTTAGGACACAGTTTCCCACTGTCGAGTTTTCGCGGATTTCAGCACAGCATCGCACACCAAATCCGTTGCCAGACCATCACGGAATGTTGGGCCAACTTCTTTGCCTTCGCCAACGGCTTGCAGGAAATCTGCGAACTGGTGCGTGAACGAATGTTCGTAACCAATCTGCAAACCCGGAACCCACCAGTGGCTCATGTACGGATGATCGCCGTCGGTGATGTGAACGCTGCGCCATCCACGCGTGATGCCTTCGTCGCGGTGATCGAAATACTGCAACCGGTGCAGATCGTGCAAATCCCAGAACGCCGAAGCGTGTTCGCCGTTGATTTCCAAGGTGTAGAGCGCCTTGTGCCCGCGCGCGTAGCGCGTCGCTTCAAACGAAGCCAGCGAGCCATTTTCAAACCGGCACAAAAACAAACTGGCGTCATCAATGCCTACGGGTTCAACCTTGCCGGTCAAATTGTGCTGGCGCTCTTTGACGAAAGTTTCAGTCATCGCCACGACTTCCTTAATCGGGCCGTTCAGCCACATCGCGGTGTCAATGTTGTGCGCCAGCAAATCGCCGGTCACGCCGCTGCCGGCGACCGAAACGTCCAATCGCCACAAACCTTCGCCGCCTTGCGGCAAATCCTGCGAGATCGTCCAATCCTGCAGGAACTTCGCGCGGTAATGAAAAATCTTTCCGAAGCGGCCTTCGTCCAAAAGGTTTTTCAGCAAGGTCACCGCCGGGACTCGGCGATAGTTGTACCAGACGGAATTCGGCACTTTGGCGGCTTCGACCGCTTCGACCATCGCTTTGGCTTCGGCGGAATTCCGGCCCAGAGGCTTTTCGCACATGATCATTTTGCCCGCTTTGGCGGCGGCGATGGCGATTTCGGCGTGCGTGTCGTTGGGGCTGGCGATGTCAATCAAGTCAATGTCGTCACGTTCGACCAGCCGTCGCCAATCGGTTTCGATGGATTCGTAGCCCCAATTGTCCGCAAACGATTTCACGCGGTCTGCATTGCGCGCACAAACGGCTTTGAGATTGACTTCATACGGCAAGTCAAAGAAGCGCCCGGCTTGCCGAAACGCATTCGAGTGCGCGCGCCCCATAAAGCCGTATCCGATAAGTCCGACATTCAAAGTTTTTTTGCTCATTGATTGTTCTCGAAAAGTTTTTTGTTTAATTCCACCCGTGAGCATCGCGCACGGCGATCATTGCCGCCAGAATGTCATTCCAGGTTTGCGGGTCGGTCATCGTTTCGTTGCTGAACATGCAGCCGTCCCAATTGATGTGCTGCGTGCTCTTGGTGACGTTGCCGTCGGCATCGCGCAGCCATAAACCTGCGGCACGTACAACATCCATTTTGCCGTTCGGATCGTTAGGCAGGCAGTGACGACCGGTTTTATCGTGCGAGCCGGAGCCTTTGACCGTGGCGTCGTTTTGCGCAACGTGGAAGTCTTTTACCCAAGGACGCAACACGCTGGTCATTTTGCCCAGCGCTTCATAGAGCACTTCTTTGTCTTTCCAATCGTAATTGTCCGGCAGCAAGCGATGTTCGGGCGCGTTGTAGCCCATTGTGAAGAGCATCGTGTGCGCCATGTCGGCCTGAATGCCGAGCGTTTCCGGGCGGCCAACCTGTTCCAGCAATTCGTGCAGGTATTTCCAACTGTGCATACCGCCCCAGCAGATTTCGCCTTCGGCGGCGAGCTTTTCGCCAAAGCTTTCGGCAATGTTGCAGGCTTCGCGGAAGGTGTCAGCGATTTTTTTGGTGTTGCCAACCGGGTCAACCGACCAATCGCTGGGCGAGCAGGAGGAATCAATGCGCACGACGCCGTATTTGCGAATGCCGAGTTTGTTGAGCTTCTGCGCGACTTCGCAGGATTTGCGGACTTGCGTCAAAAATGCGTTGCGCTCTTCTTCCGAACCCATCGCCGAACCGCCACCGGTCGGTCCCCACACCGGAGCCACCAGCGAGCCAATAACCAATCCGCGCGAAGCGACTTGGTCGGCGAGTTGTTTCAACTGGTCGTCGGTCGAATCAATGTCGGTGTGAGGCAACGACAGGAAAATATCTACGCCGTCAAATTTCTGGCCGTTGACTTCGGCAGCGGCGGTCATGTCCAGCATTGTTTCAAATTCGATGATCGGTTCGGCGTCGGGACCGCCTTTGCCGACCAGGCCGGGCCAGGTTGCGTTGTGGAGTTTCGGAAATTGATTCTTCGTTTCAGCGCTCATTGATCTAGTCCTCAAAAAAATGGTCAGCCGCAGATCAACGCAGACAAACGCAGATCAG
Source organism: uncultured Heliomicrobium sp. (assembly GCA_964470555.1). Taxonomy (GTDB): domain Bacteria; phylum Acidobacteriota; class Blastocatellia; order RBC074; family RBC074; genus RBC074. Next base: position 107,589 of record CAYYDG010000007.1, on the reverse strand, counting down.
CGAAACTCTGCGGTTATCTGCGGCAGGTTTGATTTGTTCAACGTAGTTATCTTTTGTTCAAGACTTCTGAAATTGCGGCTTCAGCCAGCGGAGCCATCACCGCGTATGCAGCGTCATTGAGCAGCACGCCATCTGATGTAAATTCTTTTTTCAGATTCCGGCCTTGTCCCAACGCCGCGTAATAATTCAGATACACAGAACCGCTCGCCGCAGCGTATTCTTCCATCCAATTATTCAACCCGATGATTTTGCCGAAAGGCCGCAACAAAGAACGTTTGGTGTAACAGTCGCAAATCGGCGTCACCGAAGCCAACACAACTTTGATGCCGTTGGCTTTGGCCAGTTCCACCATTGACGTGATGTTTTCGGCGGTCATCTGTTGCGTGATTGGACTGTGAATACTGGCTACGTCGTTGGTTCCCGCCGCAATGACGACGACTTTGGGTTTGAGCTTGATGACATCCTGGCGAAAACGCACCAGCATTTGCGCCGAAGTCTGTCCGGCGATGCCGCGATTCAGGTAAGGTTTTCCGGGAAAGAATTTTTCCGCGCTCCAGTTTTCAGTGATTTCGTCGCCGAGAAACACAACGCGATTTTCTTCCGGTTTGGGTTTGGGCAATTCGGTGTTTTCGCTGCCGTAGCGAATCAAGCCCGCCCAATCCCAGAGCAGTTGGCGCTGCATTTCCACGCGCTGTTCCAGCGCGGCCAGTGTTTCAGCGCAACCTGGCGTTTTTTGAGCGGCAGCGGTCAAGGCAGCGACAGCCAAACAAACCACGGCGATTTTCAGCAATTGGGATTTCATGGTTAAAAAATCAGACGGTCTTTTTTCTCTTCGAGCTTGGCAGGATCAATGCCCGGCGCTTTTTTCAAATCTTCGATGGATTTGAACGGGCCGTTTTTCTCGCGGTATTTGATGATCGCAGCGGCCTGTGACCGTTTGAGCGAAAGGATGCTCTCAAATTCGATGGCATCAGCTTCGTTGACCTTCAATCGCGGCACATCATCCGCCGGATAACTGCGCGTCAGATATTCAATGACGGCGCTGACTTCTTCGTCTTTGGCTTTCATGCCAAAAGCCACCATCTTTTCCACCGTGCGCTGCCAACCGGCGCGGTCTTGTTTGAGCGAAAGCGATTTATCCAGGTCGTGGCAGGTCGAACACATTTTTTGCGTTTCGACCTTGCCGGGGCCATCCGGCATGGGACGGGTTTGGCCAGCGGTCGAAAACAATCCTTGATGGATGACGAAAAGAGAAGCGGCAATCACGACAAGCGCGAAGCGACCCAGGCGATTTGTTTTTTTCTGTCCGTAAAACTTCATAACAGGAATAAATGGATTCGTTGTGATTCGAGGAAAGAAATTGGTCGAGAGGCTGGAGGCAAATGCTCAGCCTCTCGACATGGCGTATCAAAGCTCAATTGGTCAATGCTCCATCGGGAACCCGAAGGTGTAAATCGTGCCGTCATAAGTCGTCACATAAATCTGACTCATTCCGGCAGACAACGCACCACTTGTTGCCCAGGAAGTCATGGTCGTTCCGCTCGACCACAGTTCCTTTCCGGTCATTCCATCCAGCGCGTACAGCACAGCGCGACCAGAACGCAGAGCGCGTTGGGCAGCGGTGAGTTTGCTGTCACCGGTTTGGAACTGCCCGCTGGACGTGGCGAACACAACGCCGTTGATGATCGTAGGCGTCAGCGGCCCCACCAGATTGCGCGAAGCCCAGCCCGGTTGCAGCGTCAACTCGCCATTCGCTTCGACGACTTTCCAGGCAATGACTGCCCCTTTGGTCAAAGCGCCATTCGTCGCCTGGAAGCCCAACTGCGAAGCTTGCGCGGCGGAAGCAGCCGCCAGAATCCAGCGTGTGCCGCTCACATCCTGCCAGCTTGCCAGAGCGCCCGGCGCGAAATCCGTCGCCTTGACCGTAGCCGCTGAAGCCGCCAACGGCTTGCTCAGATCGGCGGTGTTGAAAATATGCACGCGCCCGTCTTTGGTCGTCGCTGCCACCAGAGTTTTGTCTTTGTGCGCGAAAACCACCGGCGAAGACGAAAACTCCATGTCACCGGCTGAAAACGAAGACTTGACCGCCAGCGTTTTACCGTCGAGCGCAACCAGTGAGTTCGGCTTGTCACCGCCTGCAGCCGTTGCCGCATAAACGGTGCCGTCGGCGTCGAATGCCACGCCCGCCGTTCCGACGACGTTGGCTTTGAACGACTGGACTTCCTTGTTGAAAAGGTTCATTGCCCAAATGCCATTGGGAACGCCGTTGCAACCATTCTGCGTCACGGCGTAGGCATATTCGTCACCGACGAACAGGCCTGCGGCATTGGCGTTTGGCGGTATGAACTGCGCGGGCGGTTGGTAATCGGCTCCGTTCGACAAATGCATTGAATGAAGCTTGCCGTCGCCAGCCAAGGCGTACACCAGAAACGGTCCCGCGCCCAATTGGCCGCCTGGCGGATTTGCCTGATTGACGCGGCCTTGCTGCACGAGCATGGGATTGCCTGCGGGAGCCGCGCCTGTCGGTCTGGGAGGGTTGGGACGAACGTTGGCCAACGTCACAGCGCCCTGTCCTGGGTCGCCAACGCCACTCTTGGCCGGAGTGTTGCGCCCGCTGCGAAACACGTCAGTCGTCGGCGCGGCTGGAATGTTGAACAACGCCGGACGCGCAACTCCTGTGGTCATGCCGCCCGGACAAGCGAGCGTGCTGGGCGCGGTCGAAGGCGCAACCTGCAAGGGCTTTTCCCATTCCATACGCCCCAAATCAGTGTCAATCGTATAAAGGTTGTTGGAACTTCCCGCGAAAAATCCGAGCATGCGGAATCCGCGATAACCAATCAGACGATCAAGCGCAGAAGGCGGCGTCAAATTATTCAATCCTCTTGGCGCGTTTTTGACCTTGAGCTTCCACAAAAACTGAAAGTCCGGCGCTTTGACCGTGTCCTTTCGGATTTTGCCGTCAGAGCGAATCCACGACGAACGTTGCGCGTCGGAATTGTCGGTCATCCAATCCAGTCCGGTGCGTTGAGCGAAAGCGCCGCTCGCCAACGCAACACAAAAGATGAGTGCGGTAAGGAGTCTTTTCATTTTCGCCCTCCTTTCGCATTCGACGCCGATTGCGCGGCACCGTTCGCAATGCCGAAACAATACTGGTAGCCATCAAAGGTGTTGATGTACACGCGGCCATTGGCCAACGACAATCCGCCCCAGTGGCTCCACGAAGCAATCGTGTCGCCGCTGTTCCAGAGTTCCTTGCCGGTTTGAGCGTCCAGCGCATAGAGAACGGCCTTGGTCGAATTCTTGATGCGGTATTTGGCGTCGTGGTTATAGGCCAGGCCAATGTCAAACGCGGCTTGATCCGTGTCTTCGCCGCTGCCGTAAGCGAAAATCACGCCGTTGGCGATGACAGGCGGTTCGGCGCGGTTCATATCGCGCGACAGCCAGGCAGGCTCCAGCCAGTATTTGCCTGCCTTGTCCATGACTTTGAACGCTGCAATCGCACCATATTTGACCGGGCCGTGTTCAATCGGAGCTTTCCATTTTGAATGTTTCGGTCCCCAGAACGGCGTCAAAACCCAGCGCGTGCCTTTGCTGTCTTCCCACGTTGCCATCGAACCCCAGATGCCAGCCGAAGCGAAATTGACTTCCTCGTTGCAAATCAGCGGCGTGCGGTGCAACGGTGTGCGGTGGTCATCGCCGCCGATGGATTCGGTGTCCATCAGATACACGACGCATTCCTTACCCGCGTCCACCATCAGTTCCTTGCCTTTGTAAGGGAAAATCGCGCATGAAACCTGCATGTCCAGATCGCGTTTCCAGAGCCATTCGGCATTGGACGGGCCGTAATAATCCACCAGCTTTCCGGCTTTCGTCACCGGGTCTTGTTTGACTCCGATGATGCCATTGCCGTACACGCCGTTTTCCGGATTCCAGGGGCCGTCACCTGTGCCGGTGTACATCACGCCTTTGCTGTCAATCGCGCCGCCGGTTCGTCCCCACATACCGCCACCGGCAGGCCCCCACGAACCGACTTTGTCCGTCGCCAGATCGTAGATGTAAACCATGTTCGGATTGCCGCCGCAGCCCTGAGCCGTGTGAACGTAAATGACGTTATTGTACAAATTCAGCGCGTAAGGTTTGCCATTGGGCGGCATGAATTTCGATGGAGGCGCAATTTCCTTGCCGGTGGCCAAATCCACGCGGCGCAACGTTCCATCCCAGGCGGCGGCGTAAACAATGTATTCGCCTTCGGCCTTGCCGGGTCCGATGACCGGCGTGGCGGTGATTCCTCCGGGACACAAAATGCCAGCGCCACGGCCTCCACCGGCAGGCGGAACCCAGTCGGTTTCAAAGTGGCGTTTCCACAAAATCGCGCCGGTTTCGGCGTCCAGGCCATACAGATTGTCGGAAACGCCGGTCACCAGAACAATCTGTTTCAGACCGCTGGTGGTTTTGACATTGCTGGCAATCAAGACCGGCAGCAGGTTGTGCATCTGTCGCGGCTCGTTGTCGAGTTTGGTTTTCCAGAGCAGCTTCATGTTTTTGACGCTGGAGGTGGAAAGAATGGTTTCGTTGCGCTGCCAGGCGGTGCGCTGCACATCGCCTCCGTCGGTCAGCCAATCGGCTAATTTTCCGCTCTGCGCCCGAGGCGTCAGATTGAACACCATCGCACAACCGAGCAATGCCAAAACCAAACCTGGTAGCAACAATTTCGTGCTTCGCAATGCAGGACTCCCTTCAAAATTTGATGCGGCGCGGGAAGCGTAAACGAGTCGCGCTTTCTGAAACGACACCTTTTATCAAGGTTCAGGTCGCTTACGCTCCTCGCACAGCGATGCTGATGAGCAGTCAGGTTAAAAGTTAAAAGTTAGTGGAAGGCGGAAATGCGTGAGCCGAACTCACGGCTCACGCATTATCTATGCCGTGCAACAAGTTTCAACCTCGCGGGTTAAAAATTGAGCTTCAATCCCATCACGATTCGCCGAGCATTCGCGGCGGTAGTGTAGGAACCGAACAAGGCATTAACCTGATTGCCGTTCGCGTCGAAACGAGCAGTCGTGTCCACGCCAGTGAATTGAGTGTGGTTGAATGCGTTGTACATCTCCAACCGATATTGCAACCGCACTTTTCCTTCCGGCGCAAGGTTGAAATTCTTGAACACCGAAATATCCCAGTTGTTCGTGCCCGGCAACCGGAATACATCCCTCGGAGCATTGCCACGTCCGAAATCTCCGGCAGCAGTTGGCGGACGAAATGCGTTGACGTTGAGGTGGCAACCGCCGACAGCGGTGGTCTGAGCCGTGGTATTGGTCGCGGCGAAAGCGTGACTGCAAATCGAATTGCGCTGACTGCGCGAAATGACAGGATTGTCAATCATCACAATGCGGCTATCCACGCCCGCTCCGCTGCCGCCCACCAGATCACGCGCCTGCACCAGCGCGTAACCTACGCCCGACGGCGCTCCGCTGATGAACGAAGTGATGCCGGACAGTTCCCATCCGCCAAACATCGTGCGCGAAACGGCATTGTCCCAATACTTGCTCAGACTGGGAACGCGATAGACGTAATTGAGCACGAAGTTGTGCGTGCGGTCGAAATTGAACCGCCCGTAATTTCGAACTCTGCGGTCAATGAAAGGATTGATCGCATCGTTGTTGCCATTGACGATGCTCATGGCCTTCGACCACGTATAGCTGACGCCGAATGACAGGCTGGACGAGAAACGGCGATTCAACTGCGTTTGCAATGCATGGTAGTTGGAATTGCCGCCCGTTTCGATCAATTGAATGTCGGCGTAGCCTTTGATCGGGCGCAGGAAGTTGTCAGGCAACGGCGTCGCGCCGCCAGCCACCGTCGGGTCAATACTCGATGGCAGGAAGCGCGTTCCATACGGCACGGCGTTCAGGCTCAAACGTTGCAGCAGGTGGCGCGCCAACGAACCGACGTAAGCCACATCCAGCACAGTGTTGAATCCGAGGTCGCGTTGCACACCCAGACTGAAGTTGTACACGGCGGTCGGATCAAAAGTCGGATCCACGGCATTGACGCCCGCCGGATTGATGCTGAGCGGCGTCGCCAGCAAATCCCTGATCGTCGTGAAATTGGCGGTTGCCGTGACGACGTTCGGCGGTTGTTCGCGCTGCTGCAAGACCTGATCGTCATTGAAACGGTCGTAAAACACGCCGAGGCCTCCACGAATCGAAGTCTTGCCGTCGCCGAATACGTCGTAGGCAAAACCGATGCGCGGGCCGACTTGAATCGGCGGCGTCTTGAAGACGCGCTCCGAAACCTGCCGCATGCCCTGGAACGGCGTCCCAGTGCCGTCGGCAAACGTGCCGATCTTGACCGAAGGCAGAATCGCGCCCGTCACAGGGTTGCGTCCCACGCGGTTCGCGCCCGAACACGGATTGGCCGTCAGACAATGTGGCGTGATCAATGCCGGTTGTTTGGAAGCGTCGTACAACGAACGGTCGAAATAAACCAGGCTGTCGCCTTCACTGTAAGTGGGTTCGATGTAATAGAAACGCACTCCCGCATCCACCGTGAAACGGCGCGACACTTTCCAGTTGTCCTGCACAAACCATTCGATGTTGCGGTAACGGGCGTGACCGTCGAGTTTGTTGTTCGCTTCGGTGTAGGCATTGACCGAACCGATCAGCGCATTGGCGAAGGGATGATTGGTGTCTTGCGGGTTGTTGACGTTGCGGTCGAAGTTGAACGTGCCGTTAAAGGCCGCCGCGCGCGCCGCATTGCGCGTGGTGTATTCAAAATAAAAACCGGCCTTGATGTTGTGATCGCCTTTGACCCACGAAATGTTATCCGAGTAATTCCAGATGTTGTTCGTGCCGAAGAACGGAAAACGCTGTTCGATGTTGAACTGCGTCGCGTTGGGAATACCGCCAAAGGTCGCGTTGGGAATCAAACGCAACGGATTTGCCGCCGGAAAAAACTGCGGCAAGGTCAAACCGAGTTTGACGCGATCGTTGCGGTCAATGCCTTCCTGGTTGAGCGGATTGACCGTTTGCAGCGCACGGTTGATGCCGAAGGTGAATTCATTGGTCAGCGTCGGAGAAAAAGTGTGAATCAGCGTGCTGACCAGGCCTCGGCTTTCGACCGCGTATTTGATCGGAAACTGCGGCCAGACGTTCGACGCCAGCACGAAGTTGAAATCCCCCTGGAAGGCCTCGTAGTTCTGAATGCCGCGCGCGTAAAAAGTCGTTTTCGACGAGATGTTCCAGTCCATGCGCAAAATCTCTTCGCGGCGCGGCTGATCCACCTGGCTCTGGAAAACGTTGTTGTAGTTGTATCCCACCGTCGCCGGGTTGATGTTCGGCAGCGGGAAAATGCTCAACAGTTTTTGCCCGTTCGGGTCAATGCGGTTGGCCGGAACGATGTTTCCGGGAAAACACGCCGTCGTGTCAGTCAACGTGCAAGCGCCGGTCTTTTGCGGATCACGCACCGGAATCAGCCGTCCGTTGGTGTCCAGACTCTGCGAAAAATTGCCCGCGCGCTCCAGCGCCGTCGGGTAGGTGATGGTTCCCTGCCGCGTCGGGTAAATACGGGGCAGATACTCCTGCGACCAGAAGAAAAACAACTTGTCGCGGTTTTTGTTGAAGCCAGTGCCGGGAATAATCACCGGTCCACCGATGTTGCCTCCCCAGTAATTGAAGCGATAACGCGGTTTCGGCTGATTGCGCAAATTGTTGAAAAATTCGTTGGCGTTGAATTGTTCATGGCGTTTGAGATAGAACCCGCCGCCGTGAAAATCGCGCGTGCCGTTTTTGATGACGACGTTGATCGTGCCGCCGCTGCTGCGTCCGTATTCGGCCTGATAGTTGGTTTGCAGCACTTTGACTTCGCCGATGGCATCGAGTCCGGGAGCCAGATACGGCCCCAATTGCGAACCCGTGTCGAGCGACGAAACGCCGTCGAGTGTCAGATTGATCGTGCCGGGACGGCTGCCGTTGATGCTGACGCCGACCAGATTGTTCCAACCGGGCGCTTCGCGATTGGCGGTGTCCACCACGCCCGGCAGCAATTTGACCAAGCCCATGTAATCGCGGCCTTTCAGCGCGATGCTTTGAATCTGCTGTTCGTCAATCAAACCGGCGCGTTCGGCGCTTTCGGTTTTGATGAACGCCTGTTCGGCGGTGATCGTCACAGTTTGACTGACATCGCCGACTTCGAGCGTCAGGGTTTGCACATTGACTCGCTCGTTCGCCGTCAAGATGATTCCCTTGCGCTCGAACCGTTTGAATCCATTGGCGGTAACCACGACCGAATACCTGCCCGGCAACAATTGGGGCACAACAAAATTGCCAGAACTGTCGGACGTGATTTCCCTGGTCTGGGCGGTTAGTTCATTGATTATCTCCACTTTGGCATTGGGAACGGCTCCGCCGTTGGGGTCGTTCAACGTCCCGGAAATTTGGCCTGTCAACCCTTGACCGATGGCGGCTGATAGCAGACCAAACAGCATGATCGGTGTCAGAAACACACGAAAGATTGTCCTACTCATGTTCGAATGCATAATCTCTCCTATGGTTGAAATTCTGTTGTTAAAGTTTGGCAGACGCACTTCTGAGGGATTGGAAATGCGTTGCAGATTACTTGGAGATCAAATGGCTGGTTTACATCCGATGTTTGGATACTTCAGTGTCGCGGATGCTTGGTCTAACCTTATCAAAACATGAGAAACGTCTTTAGGCAAGCCGATCCGGGGGGCTGCCGAAGTCGGCTTGCTTACCTCTGAAAAACGGTCATTTCAACGACTGAGAATCAGCACTCCCCAGGGACTGCCGGTCACTTTGATTTTTTTGACAATGGTCTGGCTGGTCAGATCAACGGCGGAAACGTCGTTTGAGGGTCCGTTGGCAGTGAACAACATCTTGCCATCCGGTGAAACGGCAATGCCCCAGGGACGCAATCCGACTTCAAACGAAGCCGTCACTTGATTGGTTTTCGTATCCACGACAAAGACTTTTTTGCCGCGTCCGGCGCTGACATAAAGCTGGCTGTTGTCAGGCGACAACGCCAGGTCCATGGGCTTGATTTCGCCCGCTGCGCCAAGCTGAATGTCCCGTAGTTTGACGTTTTTCACTGGATCGAATACCGCCACGGTTCCGTCGTTTTCGGCGCTGACATAAGCGCGCAAACCATCCGGCAAAAAGATCATGTTGCGCGGGCGACGACCGACTTTGACGCTCTTGAGCAATTTACGGCTCGCCACATCCACCACATCAACTGCGCTGTCGTTTTCCGAAGTCACGTAAACCGTTTTGCCATTCGGAGCCAGGCGAACGCCTTCCGGTTCTCCGCCGACTTTGATGGTTTGCAAAACCTTTCCCGAAGCAATGTCCAGAAAGCTGAGTCCGGCAATGTCTTCGTTGGAAACGAACAGCGTTTTGCCGTCGCTGCTGATGTCGAAATTTTCCGGGTCGGAGCCGCTTTCCAGAACGCGCACTAATTTGTTCTGCTCGACATCGAACACGCCAATGCCGTCTGCGCTTTTGTCTGGCGGCGGCAACGTGCTTTCGTCAACGCCCGGCGGCGCTTGCGGCGAACCGCTGAGCGCGACAAAAATCGTCTTTCCGTCGGGGCTGGCGTGAATGCCGCGCGGACGTTTGCCTAATGGAATGTTGGCCAGAACTTCCAGCGTCGAACCGTCAATGATGCTCAGATCGCCTGTGGTTTCGTTGGTGACAAACACGCGATAGCCGGATTTCCATTCCGGCAATGTTGCCGGTTGAGACGTTGTCGCAGGTTTTGTTTCAGGAGCCGCAGGAGGTGTGGAGCAACCCGCAGCCATCAGAATCAGAATGCATGGAAATATCAGAAAGATAGATTTCTTCACAGCAATAATTCTCCATTTGGTTTGGTTGGTTTACGACTCGTCGTAAACGCTTCAATTCACTCGTTTGATGCGACCTTCGATTTTTGGCGAAACTTCCACGGCGGCGGAGATGAAATCCGACAAGATGGCGCTGTCAATCGCAGCCGATTCTTCCGCAATCAACAGCTTCGACGTTTTGAACATGGTGTAACCGTCGCCGCCTTCGATCAGGAACATTGACGAAGCCATCGTGTAAACCTTCTTTTCGTCAAGAGGCTGTCCACTAATGACCACGTTGACCACGCGCGACCCAGCCGGTTTTCGAGCGTCGTATTCAAACGACAATCCGGCGACTTGCGGAAAGCGACCGCTTTCGCTGGTTTCGACCACCTGACTGACGCCGTTTTCCAGCGCAGCTTTGATTTGAGCGCCCGTGACTTCGCACTTCACGATGGGATTTTCAAATGGCAGCATTGAAATCACGTCGCGTTTGCTGATCGGGCCAACGGCAAACGTCGTGTTGGCGCGAATGGAACCGCCATTGACGATGGCAATGTCGGCGCTGGTTGCTGAGCGGAAAGCATCCGCAATCAAATTGCCGAGGTTGGTTTCGCGCGTGCGACTGCCGAGATTGGTTCCGTCCAGTTCGACCGTTGCGCGACCGAGCGGTTTGTCCAATTCGACGGACAACTTCTTTTCGTATTCGGCAATCACCCCGGCGGCGTACGAGTCGTCAGGTGTCGCGTCAGTGACCGGAATTCCTGCCCAATCCATGCTTTCCAATCGTCGAGTTCTGGGATTGATATTCAAATCAATTCTTCCCAACACGCGCGCGTCCGATCCCCATTTGAAAATCGGAGTTCGCCCGGCATGCGATTGCAGCAATTCGTGTTCGTGGCCGCCCAGAATCACATCCACCAATCCGGTTCGCGCCAGCGCCTTGTCTTCGGGCATCGCCAGATGCGTGACGGCGACAATGATCGTCGCCCCTTCGGCGCGCATCTTTGGAATCAACCGTCGCGCAGTCAGAATCGGATCAACAAATCGAATGTTTTTGCCCGGACTGGAACTCGTCGCCGTGTCTGTGGTCAGCAATCCGAAAATGCCTATTTTGATCTTGCCGAATGCACGAATGACATAAGGCGGCATGCCGTTGAATGGCTTGCCAGTGTCACGATCAATGACGTTCGCTCCCAGCCAGACAAATTTCGACTCTTTCATTCGCTGAATCAAAACATCGTTGCCGAAATCGAATTCGTGATTGCCGAGCACGGCATAATCCAGACCTAGCGCGTTCCAGGTGGCGATGATCTGTTCGCCTTTGAAAATTGTCGAAGCGACGGAAGGCGAAATAGTATCGCCGCCCAGCAAAAACAATGTGTTTGGCGATTCAGCCAGAACTTTTTTCCGCAAAGTTGCGACGCGCGCCAAACCGGAGTTTTTGCCCTTGTCCACAGGGGAAATCTGATAGACATCGTTAAGCTGCAACAGTGTTACACGGCTGCTGGAATCGGTTCGGCTTTGCGCCAATGCGCACGCAAATAGACAAATCGCAATCGCTGATGCCAGCAAAGTTCGGCGCAAGATGGCCAGGAATATAGCCATTTTTTCCTCCGTAGATTGTGTCGGAATTGTTGGACTGTCGCGGCAAAAGCTATCACAGGTGAGAAACAAAATGGCAATGAGGGACAAAAAAATGAGGAGGCTGAAATTGCCTCCTCACAAAATCGGGGTCCGAAACAGTTCGGACTCCTCACCCTGAACACCAAACACACACACTCGAAAAAACTATCGTTGAGTGAATTTCACATTGATCGAAAGCTCGGCGCGTTCTCGCACGACACTGAGCGTCGCTGCCCCTGCGCTCTGAGCTTTCTGATCCTGGCTCACTCGACTGGTTAAATCCACTAGCCGATTCAAATCCGCCAGCGAATCAACCGGCTCGCCATTGACGGCGATGATGCAATCTCCGGCTTTGATTCCGGCCTGTTCCGCCGCACCGCCAACTCTGACTTCGTTGACCAGCACGCCATTTTTAACATTGAAAAAAGCGGCCAACTGGGCTGTCAACGATGTCACTCTGACACCGAGTTGGTATCTGGCAGCCAGAATGTTGTACCCGGCTTGTTGAACGGGCGGTGGAAGATTGATCTTTCCTTCTTGTAAATCCTTGTCAACGGCAGCCCGACTCTCTTCAGCCATACGCCGAAAAACTTTTTCTTCTTCGGCGAACTTCGCGGCCTCTTTTTCATTGCCGCGAGCCTGGGCCTCTTCCCTGGCCAGCACGGCTTCTTCCGCAGCAGCCAGATGCGCTTCTGCCTCTGCGTAAAGCTTCAAACGATCTTCACGCTGCAAACTGCGCCGTGGGCCTAAAACCACAGACTTGCTCAACGAAACTCCGCCACGACTGATTCCCAAGGTGACAGATGTCCCCGGAGCGGATTCGCTTAACAATCTGAAAAGTTGGGTCGGATTGAAAATCTGATGATTGTTGAAAGTCAGGATGACATCGTTCACCTGCAACCCGGCTTTTACGGCAGGACTATTTTCTTCGACCGTGCCGACCAGCGCTCCGCGAGCTTCCGTCAAACGCAACTCTTTCGCTCGCTCTTCATTGATGTCGCCAAGATAAACCCCCAACGATCCCCCGCCGCTCTTGCGAGTCATTGCCGTGCTGGATGGTGTTGAATCTTGAAGTTCGGGCTGAAACTCAACAACGTTCTCTTGCGCCGACGTTGTAATGGTATTCGCAGCAGTGAGTATTACGATTGAAAGACTGATGGATGCAATGCGCAAAGTGAGGCCTGCCAGTGAACAGGCAAACCGCGCCGCTGTTTCAAACAGTCTGAACAACCGATGATGCATACTTCAGATAAGGATTACTGCTGTTGGAATGTCCGATGCCGATCTCGCTCGCACAGGCGCTTGAACGCGACTTCTATGGCAAAGTTCCAAAAATTCACGCGCTCAAAGGTTTGAAGAAAATCTGTGAAGTATCAACTGAAGAATCGAACGGCGGCATTGTGTGCTTAACTTCAAACGACCTTGAAGATGACCAGCGTCAGATCGTCTTCCTGCTCTGCTTCGTGCGTCCATTCTTTGATTGCGCATAAAATTTCCGACTCGATGGTTGCTGCATTATGAGCCGCGACTTTCGTCAGACATTGAATAAGTCGCTCTTCGCCGAATTCTTCTCCATCCGGGCTGCGCGCTTCGATCAAACCGTCGGTGAAAGCCACCAGCAGATCGCCCTGTTCCAACTTCAGTTCAGCGTCTTCGAATTCCGCATCGCAGAACAAGCCAAGCACGGTGCCGCCTCTATCCAGTCGCTCTATTTCGATGTAAGCGGATTTCGCGCGCAGCAACAACGGCGGATTATGCCCGGCATTGATGTATCGCAGGACGTTTTTTCGCTCGTCAACTTCCGCGTAAAAAAACGTGATGAAGCTGGAATCCATGACCGATTCGGTGACCTGTTGATTGACTCGTTTGACGATGCGTCGGACAGGATGAGTCTGCAATTCGGCGGCGCGGGCCATCGCCGTCTGGCTGACTGCGGAGCTTTCTGATCGAGCCGTCAAACCCAGGTTGTAGGCATCGTGATAAACCTGCACCTGTCCGCGCAAATTGGCTTGCAGGTTGGCCATCATCAAAGCCGCCGAAACGCCTTTGCCGCAAACGTCGGCCACGACAACGCCAGTGACGCCGGGCGCGACTTCCAGAAAGTCGTAATAATCGCCGCTGACCGAGCGCGCCGGAATGCAGACACCATTGGCAAAATCCAGCGCGGTCGTTCGCGGAGTCGAACGCGGAAAGAGCAGTGATTGCACCTGCGCGGCAATTTTCATTTCCTGATCCAGCCGCTGCTTTTCCGCCGAAACTCGCAGCAAATCACGAATCGAACGGGTCATCTGATTGAAAGCGCCGCTCAAGGAGGCAAGCTGGTCTTTGCCGGCAATTCTGATTTCGTGGTCGAAATCTCCGGCTTCGACCTTCTGCGTGCCTTGATACAGATAATGCACAGCCCCTGTGATCGAACGAGTCAGAACAATGGCAGAGATAATCGCCGCCAGCGCAATCAGGAAAAACACGAAAGCCAGCGAAGCAATCACCACATAAATGACGCTGCCCAGCGTGCTGCCGGATTTGAATTGCTGCACGCGTTGCCAGATGCTGCCAGGCGATAAAAATGCCGAATCAATAATCAGAACGTCGCGTTCCCGTCTGACGCCGCTTCGCCATTCAATCACAGGCTCGAAAATCGGAATGCCGGTTGGGATGGCAATCTGCTCTTCCGTTTGTTGCCCATTCTGTTGAAAGACACTTTGTTCGGCGTTATCCACCTGCCCGCCTGCGGGAGTCATCATCAGCGACACGCGCGCCTGACTGGGCGAAACTTTCAAATCGGTGGTGCGAAACAGCCGCTCGCACAATCCGTCGCCAATGGGATAGCTGAGTTGAAACACAGTCTGCGCCGGCGCGGAAAGTCGCAGAATGTGTCGCGCAAACACTCTGCGTTCGCCGTCCGGATTTTCTTCCACGACAAAGCCATGAAATTCCCGCTCATTCATCCATTCGGGAATGACCGCCGTCTCCACGCTGACGAATTCGCTGCGCGTTTGGACGGATTCAGGCGAAAGGCCTCTGACCGTCAGATTGAGTACGCCTTCCTGGCGCAACTTGAGCGTTATGTCAGGAAACATCGGAGCCAGCACATCGGCGCGTTCCTGCAATCGCCGCGACATCAATTCTGGCTGCCAGCGCTCAGCATTCACATCGCTCAAATCCCGGCTGAGCGACCGAGCCGCCGCCCGCGATTGTTCCAGATAACTTTCCAATTGGCGTTCGACCAGACTGGCGCTGGATTGCATCACCACCACCCAGCCGATCAACACAACCAACAACGCCACCAACAACAACGGCAACGCGCCGATCAACAGATAAGTGACGATCAACCGCCGCCTGAGCCGCCACAACAAACCCGCCGTCAGAGATCGCACTGCCCCAAAAAGGAAATAGGCCAGCGGAATCAACGCCAAGGCGGACAAGACATCGAAAAGCGTTTTGAGCGCGCGACTTCCAAACAAGGTTTCAGCATCGGCAAAAATCCAGTTTACAAACCAGACGGCGACTCCAGCCAGCATGGCTTTGCCCATTGGCGTAATTGGCAGAAGACTTTTGGCTAATTCAATGACAATGGATTGGCGGTTTGGGCTTTGCTGCATTTACAACTCCGCATCAAAACAAAGAAGCACGAAGAACCCTTTGTACCGACACGATTCTTCGTGCTGCGCAGCAGGTCAAGGTTTGCCGCCTGACCTGATTTCTCAAGTGTGAGATCAAGAGCAGTTCGTAACTTATGCCCCACTAAATTTCAGCTTCGAATTTGGGATAAAGCGAATCAATGACTTCCTTGTGCTTATCCTCGACAAACTTGCGGCGCACTTTCAAGGTCGGCGTCAGTTCTCCGCCTTCGACCGAAAATTCCTGATCCAGCAGGGCGATCTTTTTGATCTTTTCGTGCGGCGCCAATTCTTTGGTGACTTCATCCACCTTCTTCTTGAAGTATTCGATGATGCGCGGATGACGAACCAGGTCTTTCAACTCCTTGCCTTCGACACTCAGCGATTTGGCGTAAGTCTTGAGCTGGTCGAACGCAGGAACGATCAATGCCGATGGAAACTTTCGCGCGTTGCCTATGACAATCGCCTGCTCCACCATTGGGATCGTACGAATCATGTTTTCAATAGGTTGCGGCGCGATGTATTTGCCCAAACTGGTTTTGAGCAAATCCTTTTTGCGATCCGTAATGCGAATATATCCGTCGGCATCAATGGTTCCGATGTCGCCTGTATGAAACCAAACTCCGTCTTCATACCGCTGCAAACACCGTTCTGATTCTTCTGGCAGGTTGTAATATCCCTGCATGACGTTTTCGCCCTGCACCAGCAATTCCCCGTCTTGAGCGACTTTGACTTTGACACCGGGAATTTCCCGGCCAATGGTTCCGATGCGATTTGCTTCCGGGCGATTGAACGACACCACAGGCGACGTTTCCGTCAACCCGTAACCTTGCAAAATCAGAATCCCCGCTCCGGCAAAGATGTAAGCCAGTTCCGGCGAAAGCGCTGCGCCACCCGCGACGAAAAATCGCATGCGACCGCCGACGGCTTCGCGCCATTTGGTGAAAACCAGTTTGTCGAGCGCCTTCAATTCCAGCGCCATGCGCAATGGAACTCTTTTGCCCTGATCTTTGAGCACGGCCACCTGACGACCGACTTCGACCGCGCGATGAAAGATTTTCTGTTTCATCGGCGTGGCTTCTGCTGCGCGTTTGTTGATGGTGGCGTAAATACGTTCGAACAATCGCGGCACAGCGGTGACGACCGTCGGACGAACTTCCTTGATATCTTCGGCGACGGTTTCGACGCCGCGCGCGTAGCAAATTTGCACGCCGAAGCTCAGGTAAATGTACAAAACCGTCCGTTCGAAGACGTGCGAAAGCGGCAAAAAGCTCAAGGCCACATCATCGGGGCGAAGGTCGAATACGCTGCCGGAATTGAGCACATTCGAAACCAGATTGTGATGAGTCAACATCACGCCTTTGGGTTCGCCGGTCGTTCCGGAGGTGTAGATGATGGTTGCCAGGTCTTCGGATTGCGCTTGCGAAGCGAGCTGCTCGAACAATTCTGGCTGTTGCGCGCCGAGTTCAGCGCCGCTTGTTTCCAACTCTTCCATCAGCATCATCCCATCAACTTTTTCTTTGTCGTCTTTCGGTAGTTCAAAGAGAATCAGTTGCGGGAGCTCTTCTTTTTTCAACAAACCCAATGCAGGCTGGATGCGCCGCAGCAATTTGCCACTGCCGACAAACAGTACGCGCGCGCCGCTGTTGCGAAGGATGAACGCCACTTGATCCAGTGCCTGTGTTGGATAAATCGGCACGTTGACCGCGCCCGTGGAAAGAATGGCGTAATCGGTCATGCTCCATTCGGGGCAACTTTCAGCCAGCAACGCCACTCTGTCGCCTGCGCGCACTCCCAGACGGTGCAGTCCCAGCGCCAGATTCCGCACACGGTCGCGCAACTCCACGCCTGTGATGTCGTGCCATTTCTTGTCGCGCCTGTAACTCATGACCGCACGGTCGGCGCGACGTTCGACTGCCTGACTGAACAGCTCGTTAATTGTGCGAGGCTCTCCAGCGCTCATTGTTGATGTACCTGCCTGATTAGTAGATTTAGAAAACCGCTTCCGTTCAACAGAAAAAGCCGGAACGAATTTGATGACCGAACTACGTTTCATCATCCCGGCCAAGCGATTTGGATAATCATTCTATTTCCGACTTTTGTCAATTTTTGCGACTGGTCCGGCTTCTTGACTCGTGAATCACTGTTCGACGCTCCTTTGACTCACAAGAGTTTGACGTTGCGAACCCGCCGATTTACTCTACCGGCGTCGCTTTGAAAGGGCGTTTATCCAAAGCGCCTCTGGATCGAACTTGACTGAACCTAACTGACATTCAGGAGATAAAATCACGATGAAATTGAAGTTGTTGATAGTCGCCGTTTTTGCTACGGCTTGTTTCCTAACCGCATCAGCCGAGTTGTTGCCCGGCAGATTGTTGCCTGGGTTGGCAGCATCGGATTCCGCTCTGGCGCAAGGCCAGAAACTCCCAGGCGACGATGTCATCATTCCGTCGGTTGACGAAAAATGGGGCGAAGTGAAGTTCACACACCAATCCCATTACGCTTATTCGGATTGCGTGTTTTGTCACCACACCAACAACAAAACCATGACGGCGGAAAGCTTTACGGCCGGCAAAGACGGAAAAGTGCCGCTTTGCGCTGAATGCCATTTACGTGAAGAGGGCAATTCCAAAACACCAAAAAACAATGACGGCGTAGAGCTGTGGAGCAAGGAGGCGTATCACTTCAATTGCATCGAATGTCATCAAGGCGACATTCAGCACAAACCAAAAGACGCCACTCCAGCGAAAAAACAGGGAGAAGGCCCAACCAAATGCGCTGAGTGTCACGAGAGAAAGTGATTGCGATTTACTCCGAGCGCCGGGAACGCGGCGCTCGATTATTATTCGACGGATTCAAAGTTCATGAACAAAGAGAATGCACTGTATGGAATCATAGGACTGCTGATTGGGTTAATCATCGGTTATGCCGGAACGAATTCCTTGAACGGCCCGCCGCCCGCGCCTGAATCTGGAATGGCGGCTCAATCCGCCTCCCTTCCACCGAATCACCCGCCGACCAGCGGCGAATCCAATGCTTCGAGCGGCAGTCCGCAAGGCGAAACCGTCGCCGTCATCGAACAAGCCCGCAAAGACCCATCGAATTTCGAGGCGCAGATGAAAGCCGCCGATCAGTTTCGGCAGATCAATCGCAAGGAAGGCGAATTGGAGTTTTACCTGAATGCGGTGAAGATCAAACCGAACGATCATGAACTGCTGGTGCGGCTCGGCGACACGACCTTCGATCTGGCGCGATATGAAGACGCCGCAAAATGGTACGAACAGGCGCTGAAGATCAAACCCGCCGACGCCACAGTGAAAATGGATTTGGGATTGACCTTTTATCTGCGCCAGCCGCGCGATCTGGATCGAGCGATTGAACATTTTCGCGCGGCGCTGAAAATTGATCCGCGTCACGAAAAAACGCTGCAAAATCTGACTCAGGTCTTGATTGAAAAGGGCGACAAAGCCGCGGCTGCGGACAGCCTGAAACAACTGGAACAGGCCAGCCCCGGCAATCCATCAATCGCGCAGTTTCGCTCCAAATTGCAATAACCCACGGTCGTTGTTGTCATCGTGAAATTCAGAATCGTTCCCAGCACGCTCGATGGTCGGCGGCAATTGCTGACCAGTTATTTGATCAACGATTCGCTGGCCATTGATGCCGGATCACTGGCGATTGGCCTGACGCCCGAAGAGCAGTTGAAAATTCGTTCCATCGTCATCACTCACGCGCATCTGGATCACGTCATTTCGCTGCCGTTGATGGTCACAGACCTGTTTGAAGAATTGCGCGAACCGATCAAGCTGTACGCCACGCCGTCTGACTTCGAAGCGATTCAACACCATTTGCTGACGCCGCGAGTCTGGATTCCGCTGGAAACGATGAAGAACGCGCATACCGAATTGATCGCCTATCACCCAATCCGAACCGCCGAAAGTTTCGTCGCCGAAGATTTGAAAATCACTCCGATTGCCGTGACGCATACGATTTTGACGCACGGCTTGCTGGTGGAGGACGACCATTCGGCGTTGCTTTTCACCTCCGACACGGGCGCAACCCACCAAATCTGGCAAGTCGCACAGGAATGCGACAAACTCCGCGCCGTGTTCATAGACCTGTCATTCCCAAATCGGCTGACTGATCTGGCGCGAGTTTCGTGTCACCATTCTCCGGCGACACTGATCGAAGAATTGCCCAAGATCAAACCTGGCGTGCCGGTTTACGCCGTGCATCTGAAAGCCATGTACCATCATCAAGTAGCGGCGGAAATTGCCGAATTGAACCAGCCTCGCATTCAGATCGCCGAGGTAGGACGCGAATACGAGTTTTGAGTTATGCCGAATCTTTACGTTCAGACTCCCGGAAACAAGAACTTTACCTTCGAGATCAGCCGACCGGAAATCTCCATCGGTCGAGAGTTGAAAAACGACATCATCCTGGATGATCCGCGCGTGTCGCGCACGCACGCCCTGGTGCTGAAAACTGATTCGGAATTCGTGTTGCGCGACATGGGCAGCGGAAACGGAACTTACGTCAACGGACAACGCATTCAGCCCAATTCCGATTTCAAGCTGAAAGAAGGCGATGAAATCAAAATGGGTTCCTGCACGCTGCTTTTCCAGCGCATTGATCCATTGCGCACGGAACTGCCTGTGGATTCATTCCGCGAAGTCATGCAGAAAACGCCGAATGATCTGCTGGCGATGTCGGCGCTGCACAGCTTTTCGGCTTCGCAGGAAATCCCAGCCATCGTTTACCGCCAGGAACTGGAAAAGAAAGAACGCATTCTGCGGCTGTTTTACGAACTCAATCAGAAACTCAGTTCGGTCTTTTCGCTGGAAGAAATCTACGAACAGGTGTTCGACATTTTGATCGAAACTACATCAGCGTCGCGTTGTTTTATCTTTCGCAAAACCGAGCAAGGCGATTTCCAGCAGGTTGCCGCGCGTATGCGCCAGGCGGGCGAAGTCGGTGCTCCGCTGCCCATCAGCCAGACTATTTTTGCCAAAGTCGCCAGCGAACGGGTTTCCGTGTTGCTGGAAGACGCAATGCAACCTGACAGCGGCCTGTCATCGAAAAGCATTCTGTACAGCCAGATTCAATCGGTAATGGCTGCGCCGATTGTCGGGCCGCGCGGATTGCTGGGCATAGTTTATGTGGATCGGCAGGACGATCTGGAAGCCTTTTCGGCGGACGATCTGGATTTGCTCAACGCCGTCGCAGTTCACACCGGCATCGCCCTGAACACCGTCATCACCTACGAACGATTGCAAAAACAATCGCAGGCACGATCCAACTTCGAACGTTTTTTGCCGCGTCAGGTGGTGGATGAAATTCTGCGCTCGCCTGAACGCATCAAACTCGGCGGCGTTCGCCAGAAAGTCACCGCGCTGTTCGCCGATGTTCGCAATTTCACCACGCTTTCCGAAAGCAGCACGCCGGAACTGATCGTCAGCCTGCTCAACCGATATTTTTCGATGGTCAGCGAAATCATCTTTCGACACGGCGGCACACTGGACAAATACATCGGCGACGGATTGATGGCGCTGTTCGGCGCGCCTTATGTCGGCGAACTCGACGCCGTGCAGGCCGTTCGCGCCGCCGTCGAAATGCAGCGCGCCATGGTGCAATTTGCAGAACAATTGAAAACCGAAAACCTGCCACCGATTTCCATCGGCATAGGCATCAACACCGGCCAGGCGATTGTCGGTTACATCGGTTCGGAAACACGCCTGGATTACACAGCCATCGGCGACACCATCAACACCGCAGCGCGATTGGAAAGTCTGGCTCAACCCGGCCAGATCGTCATCAGCGAAAATACCATGCAGGTGTTGGATGAAAGCTTTGTGCTGAAACCGCTCGGAACCGAAAAGTTGAAAGGCAAAAACGTGAATCTGAAAATTGCTGAAGTCGTCTGGAAATAAAATCCGGGCGGGCGCTTGCGGCTCAGTATTTCACTTCCGGCTTGCCGTCAAATCGTTTCGGATTCAGGGGCTGGTTGACCTTGTATTCGTTGATGGTCATTTCTTCGATGGTTTTGCCATCCAGAGTGACCTTTACGCGTTGCGGCAAAGTCACTCCGCTGATCGTTGTGTGATCGAGAAACCGCCAGACCACTTCGTGGCGCTGCGGAGGTTTTGACCGGGAAAGACGTTCCTGCCGGGCGCGAGCGTAAGTGTCACGCATAAACCGGCGATCAAACGTATTGGCTTCGACAATGACCGGTTCGCGCATGGCTTCGTAAAACACGACCGCCAACCCGGCGGGCAATCGTGTGGCGCGATCCAGCAACAGAACTTTTCGTGACCCTTCCTGCCCTTCCACCAGAATGGCATCGCACTGCCGACCTTCCAGATCGGCAATTCCCAGGTAACTCATTTCCGCCGCCACCGAAGAAGGCGTCTGCAACGTCCATCCCAGCGTGTACAAGGCAATTTGTTGTTTGGCGGTGCGCGTTTGCATCAACATTGTGCGTTCGACATCGCCGACATCTATCACCCTGCGATCCGGCCCGAAGGAACGAACCTTCATCGGCGGGTTTCGCCAGGCCATATCCCCGTTGAGAATTTCCGTGTGCGAGACGTCAAAACCGGACAGGGTGTCGGTTTTCATCTTCAACCGAAACCGTTCGGGAAACCAGAATTCCGCTTCGACCTTGCCGGAAAGCGTTTTGTCGTTTTCGACGACTTTGGTTGGAGACTGCACACTCAGGTATTTGATGAATCGTTCAGTCTGCGCCTTGAATATCAGCGTTTGCACCGATTCGAATCCTGCGGCGGCTCTGGCCTGCTGAATCAATTCCCTGGCGCGAACGACGTTGTCGTCTCTGTCTCCATCGGCTTCCGGGTTCGGCAATTGCGCCACTGCCATTACTGCGCACAATGCCAACCCGGCAATAGCCAGCAACGAACCCCATTTGTTTTTCGTGATGAAAAGCATACGTCCGAACCACACCCGCGTTGGGGTAAGGAATCACAATCAATTACGTTATCCGGTGAACACCGTATGGCCGCAAGTTTCGACTCTCAGCGCCACTTCGTCAACCGCCGAGCATTCGATACGCCCGGCGGCTTCAATGACGAAAGCAGTTACTTCTTCACTCGCTTGCCGATGCAATACAAAAAGCCGGAAGTGCGCATGAAAATCTGGCCATCGGAAATCGCCGGTGAACTCAGGCAATAATCGCCAAGCACGTTTTCGGCCAGCACTTCAAATTGCGGCCCGGCCTTGACGACAATCGTGAAGCCTTCTTCGCTGGTGGCGTAAATCTTGCCATCGGCCAGCACCGGCGAAGCGCTGTATGTGCCGGGTTTCATCCGCTGATTGCCGTAAATTTCCTTGCCGGTTTTGGCGTCCAAACAGAACATCGTCCCGTTGTCGCGCACCACATAAAAGTATTTGCCGTCCGTCACAGGCGTTGGTACGTCCGGTCCGGCGGCAAACGTCCAGGCAACGTGCGTATTCGAAATGTCGCCGCTCCCCCCGGCCTTGACGGCCATATACGGATTGCCTCGACTACCCGCGTATATCAAACCGTCAAACACAATCGGCGAGTTGACGATGCGATTGAAGGCAATGTTTTGCGGATTCAAACCATAAGCTCGCCAGAGTTCCTTGCCGGTCGCCGGATCGTGGCCGGTGACGCAATCGCCGCCGCTCAAAACGATTTGCGTGGTGTTGCCCTGTTTCAACAGCGCAGGAGTGATGTAGGCGTCGGGCGATTCCGTATGCGCAGGAGTTGGCCGTTCGTGCCGCCATAAGGTTTTGCCCGTCGCTTTGTCAATTTTCAGCAAATACGACGGATCGTCAGTTCGCATGCCATGCAGCACCGGAACGTAAAGCGCATTTTCGTGCAGCAGCGGCGAAGACCCGTAACCCCAGTTCAAACCAAACTTTCCATACTCTTTTTGAATGTCGCGCATCCACAATTCATTGCCTTTGAAATCGAAGGCGCGCAACACACCCATTCCCGTCAACACCCAGACGGTTTTGCCATCCGTCACCGGCGACGGCGAAGACATATTCTGTTTCCGCATCATGTGATCGCCTGCGCCGAGCGGCTTTTTCCACAACACCTTTCCGGTCGTGCGATCCACTGCCCAGAACGACAAAGTGCCAGCAGTCTTGGTTCCGTCGGCGACGTTCAGAAAGATCATGTTGTCCCAGATGATCGGCGTGGAGCCGCTGCGATCCGGCATTGCCAGTTTCCAGGTGACGTTTTCTTCCGTGCTCCATTTGGTCGGCAGGTTCTTTTCATTGCTGATGCCGTTCATCATCGGCCCACGCCATTGCGGCCAGTTGTCGGCAGAAACCACGGCCAGTGAAATCAGGCAAATCGCCGAGATGAAAACCAGAACGAGCGACAGTCTTCGACGCATGTCTTTTCCTCCGATTGAAATTTTCAGTTAAGGTTGAATCGTTGTTTACAGGAAGCAGTATGGTAGTCGAAAGAAATCAACTGCGAAAGCCGCAACCGGGATTTCTTTTCATCCGTCGTTAGCAAAGACGACATCTGCACCGTAAGACAAGCTGACAGCTTGTTTCGGATTCCCGGTAAAGACCAGATTCACAGAACATTCGACAAGCCGGCAGCTTGTCATTCATCAGGAGACGCCATCAATGAACAGATTCGGTTCACCCATTCGTCTGGCAATCGCGCTGGTTTTGATTTTCGCGCTTGCCTTCACGCCGATTTCCAATGCGCAGAAAAACCCGGATATTCCGGACTCCAAAGACCTGGACACGCCGACCAGCGAAATGAAAATCTGGATCGAGCGATACTCTACTGATCGTTTCACGCTTGGGCGATTATTTCCGGTCGAAAGTTCTCCCGCACGCCAGACGCGCTACAAACAGTTCTATTCCGATTGGATGGCGACGATTGGCAAACTGAATTTCGACGCCATGAGCCAGGACGGCAAGGTGGATTACCTGCTCTTCCGCACGCATTTGGAAAACCAATTACAACAACTGGAAATTAACGCCAAGGCATTTGCCGAAATCCTGCCGTTGATGCCCTTTTCCAAAACCATCACGGAATTGGCTGAAACTCGACGCAACATGGAAAAGATCGAACCATTCAAAATCGCTTCGACTTTGAACGCCATGAACAAGGAAATTGACTCGGCGCGTCGTTCGCTCGAAGCCGGTTTGCGCACGGAACCCGGCAAATGGAAACGGTCGGCGCTGAATCGCGCCGCAACGACGTTGAATGGATTCCGCAATACATTGCGCGTCTGGTTTGGGCATTACAACGGTTACGACCCGCTGTTCACCTGGTGGGTGGACGAACCATACAAGACTGTTGAGCAATCACTGGCTGCTTACGCCACTTTTTTGACTGACCGCGTCAACGGAACGCGAACTGCGCCGACAATGGCGACGGCAACACCTGCAGGAGCCGGTCCAGGCGGCGGCGCTGGTCGCGGCGCTGCCGGTGGCGGTTTTCCGGGAGGTCCAGGCGGCGGCGGTTTCGGCGGAGGAGGTCAACGCGGAGGCTTCGGCGGTGGAGGTGGCGCGGCCAACGCTCGCGCCGGAGATGCCAGCGACATCATCGGCGACCCGATTGGCCGCGAAGCTTTGATGATCGAACTGCAAGCCGAAATGATCCCTTACACGCCGGAAGAATTGATCGCCATCGGTTGGAAAGAACTGGCCTGGTGCGAAGAAGAAATGAAGAAGGCCTCGCGCGAATTGGGCTTCGGCGATGACTGGCACAAGGCGTTGGAACACGTCAAAAACAAATACGTCGAGCCCGGCAAACAACCGGAAATGATTAAGGCTCTGGCTTTGGAAGCCACCGAATACGTCGAGAAAAACAACCTGCTCACCGTGCCGCCTCTGGCCAAAGAAGATTGGGCGATGGAGATGATGTCGCCTCAGCAACAATTGGTCAGCCCGTTCTTTCTGGGCGGCCAGAACATCATCGTTTCGTATCCGACCAACACCATGGCGCACGAACAAAAGATGATGAGCATGCGCGGCAACAACCCGCATTTTTCCAAAGCCACCGTCCATCACGAACTGATTCCCGGCCATCATCTGCAAGGTTTCATGAATGCGCGCTACAAAACCTATCGCGGATTGTTCGGAACACCATTCTGGACAGAAGGCTGGGCGCTGTATTGGGAATTGCTGTTGTGGGACATGAAGTTTCCGTCAACGCCGGAAGACCGCATTGGCTTTTTGTTCTGGCGTTCGCATCGTTGCGCACGCATAGTCTTTTCGCTCAGCTTCCACATGGAAAAGATGACTCCACAGGAATGCATTGATCTGCTGGTCAAGCGCGTCGGCCACGAAGTAGACAACGCCACGGCAGAAGTCCGCCGCTCATTCGCGGGCAATTACGGCCCGTTGTATCAGGCTGCGTATTTGCTCGGCGGATTGCAGATTTACTCAATGCACAAGGAACTGGTTGATTCCGGCAAGATGACCAACAAGGTTTTTCACGACACGATCCTGCGTGAAAACCGCATTCAGATTGAAATGGTTCGTGCGCTGCTGACCAAACAAAAACTGACCCGCGATCACAAAACCAACTGGAAGTTTTACGGGCCAGTGAACTGAAGGATGAAGTCTGAATGATGAAGGATGAAGGATGAATGATGAAGGCGGCTCAATAGAGCAACTTCATCATTCATCATTCCGACTTCCGAATTTTCTAAGGGCGATTGGCCAACGCCGACCGAACCAGCGCCAGCGTTTCTTCCAATTCCTTGCCGACGATTTCCAAACGCGGCGGACGCACGCGAGCGCTGCCCATGCCGACTTCCTGCTGCACCAGTTTGATGAGCTGCACGAATTTCGGCACGCAATCCAGCCTGAGCAGCGGCAAAAACCAGTTGTAGAGCTTCATCGCTTTTTCCTTCTCGCCGTTCATCGCCAGATTGAACAGGTCAACGGATTCTTTCGGCAGAGCGTTGACCAACCCGGCAATCCAGCCGACCGCGCCGACGCCGATGGCTTCGACGATGCCGTCGTCCACACCGACCAGAATCGCCAACCGATCTCCGACCAACGCCCGAATGCCGGTCACGCGCCGAGTATCCGCGCTGGATTCTTTTACCGAATGAAAGTTTTCGTGCTCGTTGGCCAGTTCCTGAATCTGCTCGGGAATGAAATCTGTGCCGTAGGCAATCGGATTGTTGTACAGCATGCAGGACAGCTTGGTGGCTTTGAACACTTCGGCGACGTGATATTTCATTTCGCGCCAATCGCCTTTGTAAACATACGGCGGCAACACCATCAGCCCCTGGCAGCCTTTGTCTTCGGCCATCTTTGCTTGTTCAACGGCTTCGGCACTGCTCAGCGCGGAAATCGCTCCGACGACGGGACTGTCGCCTGAAGCTTTAACGATGGTTTCCCACAACGCGCCGCGTTCGGCAAAGGTCAGCGTGTTGCCTTCGCCAAGTGAACCCGGCGCTACCATTCCGGTGCAGCCGTTGTCCAGCATCCAGCGAACGTGTTTGGCGACAAAGCCGTGGTCAATGCTCAGGTCTTCGTTGAAACAGGTTGTAATTGCGGGCATGACGCCCTTCCAAATCATAGCCATAAGTTTAGTTCCTCTTCTTAGCGAGTTAAGTTTTCCAGCCGGACAGGAAAGATCGGCGGTCGAACCGATTCCGCTCCCCAGCCAAATAAAAATTCCGTTGCCGCGCCGCAGATGCGCCCCTGACACGGCCCCATCCCGCAGCGAGTTTGCAGCTTGGCTTCGCGCCACGAAGCCTGATTTTGCAATCGTTCAAAGCTGACATCTTCACAGCGGCAAACCAGCGTTTCCGCCGTCGGCAACGCACGAAGCTCTTCGCGCAAGGCGAAAGTTCGGTTCAGGACTTCGGCGAATCGCTGTTGCCGAGCGCGTTCGGCAAATAACGCCTTTGCCAAATCTTCACGACCAGCGGCAGCCTGCCCGGCAATTTGACCTTCGACCAGCGAAAGCTCCAAACCGCCTACGCCGGTGGTTTCGCCTGCAGAGTACACACCGGGTAACGAAGTCTGCTGAAAGTCGTTGACCGCCACCGCGCCGCTTTCAATCGTGCAACCAAGCATCGCCGCCAGTTCGACATTCGGCACAAGATAAAAGCCGCACGCCAGCAAATCGCATTCGATGTCCCAGGTTTTATTACCTCGTCGCAACGTGACGGCTTCCAGCTTGTCTTTGCCTTTGGCGGTGACAGGCCAGCAATCTGGCCAGTAAGAAACTCCGGCTAATTTTTTTTTCAAACTAATGGCTTGAGCGATCTTCGACGGCTGGCCGAGCAACGCTGCTCCAAATCGCAGCAAGCGATTCCATCCGGCTTGTTCGGCGATGAGCAGAACTTCGGCTCCACTTTTTTGCAAATACGCTGCGACAGCCATCAACAACGGCCCGCTGCCGGCAACGACAATTCGTTTGCCTGCGACCGGATAATTCGATTTTGCCAACGCCTGCAATCCGCCCGCGCCGACAACGCCCGGCAGAGTCCAACCGGGAAACGGCAAAAACCGTTCGCGCGCGCCAGTGGCCAAAATCAATTTTTCAAATCGCAATTCACACGCACCGTCCGCCGTTTCCGCCAGCAAACATCCGGCTTCCGGCTGAGCGAAGATCCGAGCGCCATGAACGAAATTGACGTTGACGCTTTTCAATCGCTCAAACCATTCGCGGGATTCCGGCGAACTCGGTTTGGCCTGATCGCCGCGCCAGATTTGCCCACCGGGCGAAGCCGGAACCGGATTGTCATCAATGACTGTTACTTGCCTGCCGCTTTCCGCTGCGCAAATGGCCGCAGCCATTCCGGCAGGGCCAGCGCCAATGACAAGAACATCAGATTGCGGATTGCGGATTGCGGATTGCGGATTTGCCTGGCCGAAGCTCATTCCACCTTCCACATTCCCAACTCCACATTCTGTGACAACATTTAAGTCTGGCTGGCAAGGAATCTGGCAACTGCGACTGTGCGCCTGGCCATTGATCGTCACGCGACACTCAAAACAAATTCCCATTCCGCACAACGGAGCACGCGCTTGGCCAGTAACAGACAGGCGAAACCCAGGCGAGTTTTGGCTGTCCTTCGTGTTTTCTTCGTGTGTCTTCGTCGGAGAAAAAGAAGCGGCAACAGCAGTTGAAACCATGCTTCCGGCAGGAACGCTCACCAACTCGCCATTCACTTTCAGCGTGATGGAATCAGGCATGCGCGGCCTCCTCGGTTGATCGCGACGGCAGGTAAGGTTCAATCGGAATCGCCGAAGTTCGATTCAGCGCTTGATCGGCCAAGAGTTTGGCCGTTCCCAGCGAAGTCGTGATCCCTAAGCCTTCGTGGCCGGTCGCCAGATACAAATTTTCAATTGCGCTTTTTCCGATCAGCGGCAATTTGTCTGGAGTCGCCGCGCGAAACCCAGTCCACGTACGAATCGCCGTCAACTTTGCCAGTCGCGGCATGTATTCAATCGCTCGATCAATCATTCTGGTCAGAATCGGTTGGTCAATCTGCTTGTCTTCAACTCCGTATTGTCGCGAAGAGCCAATCAGGATTTGTCCTGTCTTTCTTGGCTGCGCATTGAATGCGACCGAATCCGAAGCAATCGAATGCGCGCTTTTCAAATAACCAAGCTCTATCAATTGATGATGAACAAACCCCGGATAGCGGTCGGTGATGACCAAATGGCCTTTGCGTTTTTGAACGTTGATGCCCGGCGTCAATTCCGGCGCCCAACTGCCGGTTGCGTTGACCGTGAAGCCAGCGGCAAGAAAGCTACCGTCGCTCAATCGAGCGCCTTTTCCAGTTAGTTCAACAACGGGTTTGCCGATGAAAAGCTGCGCGCCGCGCGCTTGCGCTCGTTCGATGAAAAAGCGCGCTCCGCACGGCGGATAGGTCACGCCGTCGCGCGGAACTCGCAACCCACCCGCCAACCCATCTCGCAAATTCGGCTCGGCTTCGGCCAGAGCTTTGGCGTCCAGAACTTCGACCGGCACGCCGCGTTGTTCGTAGAAAACCTTCTTGCGATGGACTTCAACCATTTCCTCGTCATCGGCTGCGACCCACATCGCGCCGCATTCTTCGTATTCGGTGTCTTTCGGGAGTTCATCAGCCAACGCGCGCCAAAGTTGCTGAGAATAATTGGTCAGCGCGAATTGCGCTTCGGAATCGTCCATCACAGTGATGTGCCCCATTCCCTCCGCCGTCGCTCCTCCGCCGATTTGGTTGGCTTCGATAACGGCGACACGCAACCCAGTTTGAGCAAATTCGTCCGCGCAGGCTGCGCCGACGATGCCAGCGCCAACAATGACCACATCGAAAGTCATGCCCCGATTCCCCAACAGAACGGATCGCGCTCGTCCAAAATCAATGTGGCTTCGGCGTTGACGAACGCGGAACCTTTGATTCGCGGATGAACTTTTCCGTCAACGATCTTCACGCTGCCTTCAAACACGCTGCCGACGATGCTTTCCTGGCGCCAGATTTGGCCTTCGACCAGTTTGCCGTCGGCATACAAACACGCCAGCTTGGCGCTGGTTCCGGTTCCACATGGCGAACGGTCATACGCTTTGCCGGGGCACAGCACAAAGTTTTTGCTGTCAGCAACGGTCGAATCGCCGAACAATTCAATGTGATCAATTTCCTTGCCGTCGTCGCCCGTGATGCCTTGTTGCGGCAAAGCCTGCCGAATTTTCCAGGTGAATTCCGTCAAGCCTTCGACATTGTCGAGCGTCAACTCTTGCCCGTGGTCATTGACCAAAAAGAACCAGTTTCCGCCCCAAGCGACATCGCCGAACACAGTGCCGTGGCCGGGAACTTCAACTGCTGCGCGTTTGGCGGAACGATAACTGGGAACGTTGCCAACCGTAACTTCGCCGGATTCGTGCAAAGTCGCGGTCACGATTCCCACAGGAGTTTCAATGCGATGTTCACCGGGTTGAATCCGGTTCAAGTAAGCCAGCGTCGCCACCAAACCGATCGTGCCGTGTCCGCACATTCCCAGATAACCTACGTTGTTGAAAAAGATGACGCCCGCCGCGCACGTTGGGTCAACCGGTTCGCATAACAACGCGCCAACCACGACATCGGAACCACGCGGTTCGTTGACCGTCGCGGATCGGTATTGATCAAACTGGTCGCGGAAAATCGCCAACCGTTCCGCCATCGAACCTTTGCCAAGTTCCGGCCCTCCGCCGACTATCAGCCGCGTCGGTTCGCCGCCTGTATGCGAATCAATTACGTTTATTCGTTTCAGATTGCTGTTTGCCACAGATTCACCGCTTTGATTGAGTTTTGAATGTGAAAAGTAGAATGACAGCCTGTATACGTCACGCTGCAAAGTTCTGTCAAAGATTTCAATTTGATTCCTCTGTAAATAGCTTTTACTGTATCGTCAAATCAAAGATTTGGGAGAATCAGGAATGAAACTACTACTCGCATTGACGCTCGCGCTGTTTGCAATCGGACATCCCGGCAGTTCAGCCGCGTTGTCAATCCAATCAAGCGCGAAAAAGACGACCAAAGCGGTTTTGAAAGTCGGCGCTGCCGCTGTCGCCGTCACGCCGTTCGGCCAGCATCCTGATTGGGACGGCGGGATGAATGCCACAGGCGTCTGGGGCGAAAAGTTCACCGATCAAAATGGCAATGGTGTCTGGGATGGCGGCGAACCCTGGGAAGACGATCCGGGCAACACGGAACTCGATGCCAGTTCCAAAAACAAATACGACGGAATTTATCTGGCAGGTTTTGGCGACAAACGGTTGGCGACTGGCAAACACGATGATTTGTGGGCGCGAACCATCGTGCTGGATTACGGCGCGACGCGCATTGCCATCGTCGCGGTGGACTTCATTGGGTATTACTCCGACGGCCAATACTACGGCATCAAACAGATTCAACGACTGCTCGATCCCAAACTCGGCATTCAGGAAATCCTGCTCGCCAGCACGCACAACCACGAAGGCCCAGACACCATCGGTCCCTGGGGTGACGGCCCGTTGAAAGACGGCAAGTATCCCAAATACCTGCGCTTCGTAGATCGGCAAATCGCCAAAAGCATTTCAATGGCGGCGGCCAGGCTCGAACCGTCGAAAATCAAATTCGGCCAGACCGATCCGACGAAATCGCCTTCGCTGGCAGGAATGCAA
Source organism: uncultured Heliomicrobium sp. (assembly GCA_964470555.1). GTDB lineage: Bacteria > Acidobacteriota > Blastocatellia > RBC074 > RBC074 > RBC074. The sequence goes on along the minus strand of CAYYDG010000007.1, from coordinate 76,403 downwards.
ACTCGCACCAGCGGACGCCCGCCGCGTTTTTATGACGAAGAGTTGCGCGTCATGCAATTCGTCGGCGCGCGAACCAACAAAACCATTGCCACGCTGATCAACTGGAACACGCATCCTGAATCAATGGAAAACAAAAACACGTTGCTGACATCGGACTTTCCGCACGCGATTCGGGAAACCGTCGAACGGAAATTCGGCGGCACGGCGTTGTTCATCAACGGAGCCATCGGCGCGGTCGAAATCATAGGCGACACCAACACCAAACCGACCGACAGGTTTCGATTCGACGGCAAAGAGTTTCCGCTCAATCCGAAAAACAATCGCCCGGAATACACCTTCGACCGCACTGAAGCGATTGGGCGCGACGTTGGCAAAGCCGTCATCGAAGCGCTGGCGCGCGGCGAATGGAGCAAGTCTTCCAAACTGGAAGTGAAAAAAGCCGATTTGAAAGGCCCTATGGACAATCAGGGCTATCAGTTTCTGTCACGGCTGGGAGTGTTCGATACGATACAGGCTCCGACGGACGGTTCGGATCCGCAATACAAAACCTGGATTTACGCATTAACCTTGGGCGATGCTCAGATTGTGACAACGCCGGGCGAATTGTTTCCAGAAGTCTTTTACGGCGTCGCCAAACACAAACGCACCGATTGCCCTCAAGCCGACACTGGCGCTCCGAGCGAACCTTCGATCCGCGATGCGATGACGGCGAAGTATCGTTTCATGTTCGGGCTGTGCCCCGACGAACTGGGTTACATAGTGCCGATGTACGATTGGCGGCGAGAGCCTGTGGATTTGCAAAAGCTGCAAATCAAGGAAGCGGTTGATCCCTGCAAATCGAACGGCGTTCCGAATCATTACCACGAAACCAATTCGGCAGGTTCTACGCTGGCTCCGGCCTCGGCTTGCGTGACTGTGGCATTGCTGACCGGCAAAGTTCCGACGGATGCGGCTTGCAAAAACATCGAGCAGCATTCGGATTACGTGGCTGGACTTGGGGAGAAGACTCGGTAATGATTTTGCCGAATGTTCCTTACCTTGGCGGATGAACCAATACACTGTTTCCGGGCCTGCGCCGGACGGGATGAATTTTTACAAGGAGCCATTTTTTCGTGACAGCCACGTATGACCAAGTTCCATTCCCTGAGCCGGAATTCGTAGACAACCCGGAACCGCGTTGCCCGTGCGTATTGCTGCTGGACACGTCGGGTTCGATGAAAGACGAGCGGCAAATAAACACTCCAACGGCCTTGTCTCCCGTGCAACAAATGTTGAAGGAATCTCCAGTGACCCGGAATGTTCGTCCGATTGATGAACTGAACGCGGGATTGAAGGCGTTCCGCGATGAACTGATGGCGGACGAACTCGCAGTCAAAAGGGTGGAATTGTCGTTGGTGACTTTTGGGCCGGTGCGACGGTTGACGGATTTTCAAACGCCGGATGTGTTTAGACCGCCGCTGCTTGTCGCTGAAGGCGATACGCCGATGGGAGCCGCCATCGAAAAAGCCATTCAATTGGTCAACGACCGCAAAGCCGTCTATCGCCAAAACGGCATTTCGTATTATCGCCCGTGGGTGTTTTTGATCAGCGACGGCGAACCGACTGACAACTGGCAACGTTCGGCGGAATTGGTTCGCGCGGGTGAACAAGCCAAAGCGTTCGCTTTTTTCGCCGTCGGAGTCGAAGGCGCGGACTTCACCAAGCTCGGCCAGATTTCCGTTCGCCAGCCGCTGCGATTGAATGGGCTGCGATTCCAGGAAATGTTCATGTGGTTGTCGTCGTCGCTCGGTTACGTGTCGCGTTCCGGTTTGAACGATGAAATCAAACTCGCCAACCCCGTCACGCCCGACGGCTGGGCAGCCCTTTAGAAATCAGTAGGTTGAGACGCGAAAAAGCTTTTCTGTCACCTAACACCTGCCACCTGATCTTATGTGGAAATACGGTTTCGCTTCAGTCACTGGAACTTCTCACCAAAAAGCGGCATTGCCCTGTCAGGACGCCAGCCGAGCGGAATTGTTGGTTGACGCCGATGGCGGCGAAATACTGATTGTCGCCGCATCGGATGGTGCTGGCAGCGCCGCTCACGCGCAAATCGGTTCGACGTTCGCCGTAGAATTTTTTGTCGCCGGAATCAAAGCGCATCTGGTCAATGGCGGCTGTCTGGAAGGCCTGACTCAAAGCTTCATCGAAAGTTGGGTAGAGGCTTTTCAACAAACAGCGGCTGGATGGTCAGGCGATGGCAGAACGATACAGGATTTTGCCTGCACACTGTTGGCAGCAGTGGTTGGCGACGATCAGGCGCTTTACATTCATTTGGGCGACGGCGCAATTGTCGAAGCGCGACAAGGCGAAGGCGATCATTTCCGCTGCGTCAGTTGGCCTCAGCAAGGCGAATACGCCAACACAACACACTTTTTAACTGATGCCGACGCCGCCGAAAAAATGGTCGTCGAATTGAAACCTTACGCCGTGGACGAATTGGCGCTGTTCACCGACGGACTGCAACATCTGGTGCTGGATCATCGAACGCAAACCGCGCATTCTCCATTTTTCGCGCCGCTGTTTGACTGGTTGCGCCCGCGCCCGAATGGATTTTCGCAGGAATTGTCCGATTCGCTGGTTGGCTACCTGAACTCCGAAAAGTTCAACGCTCGAACGGATGACGACAAAACGTTGTTGCTGGCAAGTCGCAGAATCGCCTGAATGCCATGAAGAAGATTTTCTACAACTCACAGTCACAGCCAATCGAGTTGAGCCGCAAACTGGGAACCGGCGGCGAAGGTTCCGTCTATGAAATCGCCAACCAGCCGGACCTCGTTGCCAAGATTTATCACGAAGCTCCTTCGCCGGAAAAAGCCGAAAAGTTGATTGCGATGTCCAAACTCAGCAACGAACGATTATTGAAAATCGCTGCGTGGCCGGTGGACGTGCTGCGCTCGGAAACCGACGGCGAGTTTGCCGGATTCGTCATGAAAAAGATCGGTCAGGCCGCCGAAGTGCATACGCTGCACAGTCCCAAAAGCCGGTTGCAAAAATTCCCCGAAGCGTCGTGGGCGTTTTTGATTTACGTTGCCGCCAACGTCGCCCGCGCCGTTGCCACTACGCACGAACATGGGTTCATCGTCGGCGACCTGAATCCGAAAAACATTCTGGTCACGCAGCAAGCAACCGTGGCTTTGCTGGATTGCGACAGTTTTCAAGTGACGACCGAAGGCAAAACGTTCCGTTGTGAAGGCGGCTTTCCAGAATATCTGCCGCCGGAATTGCAAGGTAAAAGCTTGCGCGATGTCGAGCGCCTGCCGGAACACGATTGCTTCGGTTTGGCGGTCATAATCTTTCAGTTGCTGTTTATGGGACGGCATCCGTTTTCGGGCAGGTTTTTGGCCGCAGGCGAACAAACGCTGGAAGAGGCGATTCGCCGTTCGCGCTTTGCCTTTGGCGATGACGCTGTCGCCCGGCAAATGCAACAACCACCGGGCACGTTGGCGCTGGAAGCAATTCCGCCATCTCTAAGCAATCTGTTTCGCCGAGCGTTTTTGTCCGCCGACCGTCCCAATCCGCACGAATGGATAGAACCGCTGGAAACGCTGGCCAAAACGCTGAAGCCCTGTACTTTGCACAGCGGCCATCTTTTTTTCGATCAACTGGAAGAATGCCCCTGGTGTCCGATTGAACTGCGCGCGCGCATTCGACTGTTCAACTTTTCGCTGAGCGGCCAGAACGGCAAACGCAGTCTTTTTCGGCTGGATCAGGTGTGGAGCGAAATCGAAAAGCTCGAAACTCAATCGAAATCGCTGGCAGTGGTCAGTTTGAAAAAAGATCAGTTTCCGGCAACGACCGCTTCGCCGGAAGTCGCTGAACTTGCTCGCACTCGTCATTTGAAACTGGTTCTGGCAATCATCTTTGCGGCGGTATTCGGATTTTCCGCCGGCTTTTTCGCTTCCTGGCCATTTGCGTTTTTTCTGGCTGTGTTTGTCGGTATCGCAGCCAGAAAAATTGCCGACGCTGAATTCAGCTCACACATCAACTCTATCAGCATTACTCAACAACGGTTTTCTGCCCCTGACAATCCTTTGGTCAACCGACTCAGGCAACAACTGGATCAGGCCAATCAGACGGTTCAAATGATGGAAACGCGCCTCGAAAAAATCAGAGCAGGAACAGACTTGCAGCCCAAACTGGAAGAGTTGAATAACCGAAAAGAGACTTACGAAAATCTGCCGCAAATCCGCGAATACCGATTGAAACAGTTGGAAACCAGCGCGCACGACCAACAACTCGATGAGTTTTTAAGCCAGTTTGAAATTGACCCCACCGAGGTCAGCGGCATCGGCGAATTGATTACCGACAAGTTGCGGGCTTCAGGCATGAAAACGGCTGCGGATTTGACTCCCGAACGATTGAAGGCCGTTCCCGGCATCGCCGAAGCGCGCGCTCAACGTTTGCTGTTTTGGCGCGCAGAAAAGAAAAGAGGCTTCGTCTTTGATCCGACCCGCGACGATCTGCCGCAAGCTCGCGTCACGCTGGAACGTGAACTGGATAATTTGCGGATGCAGTTGGAACACGAACTCGCCAGCGGCGTGATGTTTTTGCAACGAGTCAACCAGGAGCTAACCACTTACTGGCAACAATCCACGTCCGCTTTGCCCGAAGCATACCGGCAACTATCACAAGCCGAAAAAAATTGGGAAGCCGTTTCCAAACGCAATCCGCAGTGGCCGATCGTCATCATATTGTCCATCGCGTTTTTGTACGGAGCGTTTATCTCCACCTATTTTGAACCAGAGAAACCGTCTCCTGCCTATGAATATTCGACAACTTCGAGTGAGCCGGAAACGCAAGTTGATACGGTGTTTTCAGAAGACGTCATCGAAGCGCGTAAACGATTTGAAGAAGGGGAAAAACTGGTCTTGCAGGGAAAATGGGAAGCCGCCGCTGGCGAGTTTCGCAAAGTGATTACGCTCGCTCCAGATCATCCATCAGCGCATACACAACTCGGCTATGTGCTTTATCGGCTCAGACGTTATGACCAGGCCATTGAAGCTTTGACACGCGCAACTGAGATCGCCGACGCATTCGAGCCGAACTTTTATCTTGGAATGACCTACAAGGCTCAAAACAATTGGGACTTTGCCGGAGATTCTTTTGCTCAGGCCATCGAATTGAATACCAATCTCAACGATTCGCGGTTTGCGGATGCCAATTATTATTTGAGCCAGTCGCTTGAAAAGACCGGTGAACTGAGCGACGAAATCGCCAGGATGGAAAATCAAATCGAGACGAACATCGCCTACACGACGGATCGTTTCCAATTAGCCACGCATTATCTTTGGGCGGGCAAGCCGAATTTAGCCAAACGACAACTCGACGCATTGAAAACCCGCGACGAAAACCTGGCCAAACAACTTCAGCGATTGATAAATCTGCATCAGTCCAGGTGATTCATCATCGCAAACTTTCTCCGGGTCAATGCCTTGACAGGTTTGGACTCGATCAGTAGTATGCGCCCTTCCTAAATGCGGATGTGGCGGAACTGGTAGACGCGCTAGTTTCAGGAGCTAGTGAGAGCAATCTCGTGGAGGTTCGATTCCTCTCATCCGCATCAATTCTTGAACGAAGCGAAAAGGGCGGCCAGAAACGGTCGCCCTTTTCGCTTTTCAAATTCCGAATCTCAAATCTGAACTTTCTTCATGCCTTCAGACGATCAGCTAGCGGCTTCGACGGAACCTGCCGATTCCAATCTCCAACCTCATCCGTATGCGGCGTTGCAGCAACGCGATTTTCGACTGTTTCTAGGCGGACACGTGTTGTCGGTGTTAGGCGTGCAGATGCAAAACGTCGCGGTCGGCTGGCAACTTTACGACAAAACCAATTCCGCGTGGCCGCTGGCAATGGTCGGATTGATTCAAGCTGCGCCGATCATAGGTTTGGCACTTCCCGCCGGACAACTCGCGGATCGTTTTGATCGCCGAAAAATCCTGATGATCGCAACCGTGTTGGCGGTCATCAGCGCTTTGGGATTGGCTGCGGTGTCGGCAACCGGCGGCAACGTAAGATTGATGTACGGTTGCCTGTTCCTGAGCGGGTTGGCCAGAGCCTTTCAAGGCCCGGCGCGTTCTTCGTTGATGCCGCAACTCGTTCCGCGTCCGATTTTCACCAACGCGGTTACGTGGGCGGTCAGCGGATTTGAAATGGCTTCGCTGGCGGGACCTGCGCTTGGCGGGTTGCTGATTGGCGTGTTTGGAGGAACCACCAAAGTGTATTTGCTGGCGGCGCTGGGCAGCGTGTTTTATTTTTCGATGCTGGCGGCAATCACCAACCGGCCGTTCGTTGCCGAATCGCAAAATGACCGCGCGGCAACCAAAGACTGGCGTTCGTTCGTCGCTGGTTTCCTATACGTCTGGCGAAACCGGTTGCTGTTCACGGTTATGTCGCTGGATTTGTTCGCCGTCTTGCTGGGCGGAGCCGTCGCGTTGTTGCCCGTTTATGCCAAAGACATCTTGCACGTCGGCCCCGCTGGATTGGGCGTATTGCAAGCTGCTCAATCCGTCGGCGCGGTGACCATGGCCTTGCTGACAACTCATTTGCCGCCGCTCAAAAAAGCCGGAAGAACATTGTTGTGGGCAGTCGCGGGTTTTGGCGCGGCAACCATTGTCTTCGGTCTGTCGCGGAATTTCTGGTTGTCAGTGACAATGTTGTTCCTTACTGGGGCTTTCGATAACATCAGCGTCGTCATTCGCCACACTCTGGTGCAAACGCTGACGCCGGACGAAATGCGAGGCCGGGTTTCTGCCGTCAACGGCATGTTCATCAGCGCGTCGAACGAAATCGGACGCTTTGAATCCGGTTCGGTGGCAGCGTTGGCAGGCGCGGTGTTTTCGGTCGTCAGCGGTGGCATTGGAACGTTGCTGGTGGTTGCCATTACCGCATTCGCATCGCCGCAATTGCGACGGTACGGATCACTCATCGGTCGTGTGGAAAAAGGAAAATAAATGCCAGCCGGAGATGCTTATCATCAAACAGTCATCAACGCGCTCCGCAAAGACGGTTGGCAAATCCAGGCTGATCCGATGCACTTGAAATGGGGCAGGCGTGATTTCTTCGTTGACCTTTCCGCCAACAAATTTTATCTGGCGGAAAAAGGCCAGCATCGAATTGCAGTTGAGGTGAAAGGTTTTTCGCGTGATTCGGCGATGGCAACATTGGAATTCACGCTTGGGCAATTTCTGATTTATCGTTCTGTACTTGCTAGAATTGAACCGCAAAGAAAGTTGTATCTGGCCATTAGTGAAACTGACTTTCTAAACATCCTCGAAGAAGAAATCGGTCAATTGATCCGCGAGGATTATTCGATACCACTACTCATCTTTGAGGAGAACACGGAGGTAATCGTCGCATGGAAGGACTAGAAAACTATCGCAAACTCATTCGCAGCATTCTAACGGAACACGCCAGCATTCCTTACAGTCATGGTGATTTGAAGTCCGTCACGGTTTTTGACCAGGAATCCGATCATTATCTGATGATGGCGCATGGTTGGGAGGGCAAACGCCGTGTCCACGATTGCATGATTCATGTAGACATCATTGATGGAAAATTCTGGATTCAGTACGACGGCACCGAATATGGGATTGCCGCCAAATTGCGTGAAGCAGGCGTGCCGCGAGAACAGATCGTGATCGCATTTCAATCGCCGGAAATGAGGAAATATCTGGAAGCCGCTGTTGCCTGAATTGAGTCAATCGTCGGCCTGGCTTTAATCAAGATTCATTTCCGAGCCACCCCTTCAACATTGAATAGCCACTTTATGCTTACTCATCTGCAATACGGAAAAGACGGACTACAAATAGAAATCCCGTCAAACAACGTCACCGTGCTGGCTCCGCAATTCATCGCGGGCTTGCCTGACGAAGCGGCGGCGTTTGCCGACGCAGTTCGCCAACCAATCAACACCAAACCGCTGAAAGAACTGATCAACGCTTCGGACAAAGTGGCGATTGTCATCCCGGACATCACGCGCCCGCTGCCAAGCGACCGTTTACTCGGTTGGCTGTTTGCCGAACTCGCGCACGTTCCATCGGATAATTTCGTCATCGTCAACGGAACCGGTTCGCATCGCGTCAACACTCCGGCGGAGTTGGAACAGATGGTTGGCAAAGATGTTGCCGCGCGGTACCGCATCGTCAACCACAATTCGCACGATCCGGCGACCCTGAAATTCGCAGGCAAAACTGTTGATGGCCGCGAAGTGTTTTACAACCGCGAATACGTCGAAGCCGACAAACGCATTGTCATGGGCTTCATAGAGCCGCACTTCATGGCGGGATTTTCCGGCGGCTACAAAGGCATTTTCCCCGCCGTGGCCGATATTGATTCGATCATGCACTACCACCGCGCCGAAGTGATCGGCTCGCCGAAAAGCACCTGGGGCGTGTTGGAGGGCAATCCCACGCAACAGCAAATTCGCGCCAATGGCTCACTTCTGCCGGTAGATTTCTGCATCAACGTCACGCTCAACCGCAAACGCGAAATTACCGCGTTCTTTTGCGGAGAAACGCTGGCCGCCCACGCCAAAGGTTGCGAGCATTCCCGTTCGACGGTGATGATTCCCTGCTCGAAACCGTTTCCGATTGTGGTGACGACCAACAGCGGCTATCCGCTGGATCAAAACCTCTACCAAGCCGTCAAAGGCATGTCCGCCGCCGCGCAAGTCGTCCAGCAAGATGGGCTGATTATCGCCGCTTCCAAATGCAACGACGGGTTCCCCGCACACGGCAATTTCAAAACGTTGCTATTCGATCACGATTCGCCCCAAGCCATTTTGGACACGATCCTGGCTCCTGGCTTTTCGATGTACGACCAATGGGAAGCCCAACTGCTGGCGATGATTCGACTGAAAGCGCGCGTTGCGTTGCACAGCGACATTCCGGCGGACGAAGTTCGTCGCGCGCATCTGGAAGCGACAACCGACATTGCCGCGACGATTTCTGAAGAACTCAAGCGCATAGGGCAGGACGCGCCGATTGCCGTTTTGCCCGAAGGCCCAATGACCATTCCGTATCTGGCTCAAACTGTTCAAGTCGGAGCTTGAAGTTTTCACAAACTATTTTCTCCTTCACCGCAGAGGCGCAGAGAACGCAAAGACAGCGCAGAGTCCTTTGCAAAATCTCTGCGAAACCTCTGTGTTCTCTGCGCCTCTGCGGTGAATTTCCAAATCTGAAAAATGACTCAATCAACCAACTCCGTCGCAACCACCGAAGAAATTCGCACGCACTTCCCTGCTCTGAGCCGTCAACACAATGGCCATCCAGTCGCTTATTTCGACGGCCCTGGCGGAACGCAAGTCCCGCGCGAAGTCGCAGCCGCCATCAGCGATTATCTGTTTCACCACAACGCCAACACGCATTGGGCGTATCCGACCAGCGCCGAAACCGACGCGCTGTTAATGGAGGCGCGCCAGACCTTCGCAGACTTTTTCAACTGCAATGCCGATGAGGTTTCGTTTGGCGCGAATATGACCACGATCACCTTTCACGTTGGCAGAGCATTGGGGCGCGGTTGGAATCCCGGCGATGAAATCGTCGTCACCGAATTGGATCACCACGCCAATTCCGACACCTGGCGCGAACTGGCCAAAGACCGTGGCTTGACGATTCGCACGGTTCGTATGCTGACCGAAACCGGCCAACTGGATTGGGACGATCTGGAAGCCGCCATTACGACGAAAACAAAATTGCTGGCCATTGGTGGAGCATCGAACGCGCTGGGAACGGTCAACGACATTCAACGCGCCGCGCGGCTGGCTCATGCCAAAGGCGCCCTGGTGTATGTGGATGCTGTGCATTATTCGCATCATATCTTGCCGGACGTGAAGGAATTGGAATGTGATTTTCTGGCGTGCTCGGCTTACAAGTTTTACGGCCCGCACATCGGAATCTTTTACGGACGCCACGAACTGCTCGAATCCCTGGACGTTCCGCGCTTGCAACCCGCCGCCAGCGAAGCTCCCGAACATCTGGAAACCGGCACTCAAAATCACGAAGGCATCATCGGAGCCGCAGCCGCCGTCAACTTTCTGGCGTCATTAGCAAAAGTCGGCTCCGAAGGCGCGACTCGACGCCAACGATTGCAAAATACCTATGACGTTCTGCACGAACGCGGACTGGAACAAGTTAAACAGTTGTGGGACGGCCTGCACGCCATCGAAGGCGTCACGATTTACGGCCCCGCCCCCGACCAGCCGCGCACTTCGACCGTATCATTCACCATCAAAGACATCCCGTCCGAAGAAGTCACCAAACGTTTGGTCGAACGCGGGCTTTTCACTTCGCACGGAGATTTTTACGCGCAAACGGTGGTGGAAAAACTCGGCAAGACAGAACAGGGGTTGGTGCGCGTCGGCTGCGCCTGTTACACGACCAACGAAGAAATCGCCCGGCTGATTGACGGCGTGCGCGATATTGCGCGAAGCTGACGCCGCAAATTTTAGCCGGATGGAGATTCTTTATGATTCGGCACAACGACGAACCAGTTTACGAAGATTTTCTGGATCATCACGCCTTCGCTCGGCGCGTCGGCCATCATATTCTCAACTGTCAGCCGCCGTATGTTGTCGGCGTTTGCGGATCTTGGGGGGCGGGCAAGACAAGCTTTCTGCGCAAACTCTGGGCGTATCTCGGCGGAGGTTTCCCGCTTCCTGACGAAGCTACCAGATTGCTACGTGAAAAAGAGAAGACCAACAAAAAGATCAAAGAGTTGAGAGAGAAGACTCTGACGGAGTGGTTTTGCGAAACGCGCTTCGATTTCAAACAACGCTGCAAGGATCACAACGACAACGATAGACAACTTGAATTGATCTGGTTCAATCCGTGGCAGCATCAATTTGAATCAAGCCCATTGATTGCGCTGCTGAATGAAATCCGTCGTCACTTTTCAGCCAAGCATCAATTGCTGAATGAGGCCGGAAAGATTTCGAAGCTTGGCATTCACGCGACTCTGAAAGCGATTGGCGACGCCGCCAAAGGCTTGAAGATTCCATTGCCGACGGTTCAGGGCTACGCCGAAAGCCGCCGCGAATACGACGCCGAAAACTTTTCTGAACAACTGACTTCGCAACGCTTTCGTGACCTGTTTGAAGAGGCCATCAATGTAATTACCGGCGGCAACGGCTTACTCGTTATATTCATTGACGACCTGGATCGTTGCGAAGGCGACGTAGCGTATCGGCTGCTGGAAGCCTTGAAACTTCATCTGAACACCAAAAATTGCGTTTATGTTCTTGGCCTTGATCAGCAGCATCTTGAAGAATCCATCGCCAGAACGTTGTCAGGCGAAAAAGAGACTTGGCAGTTTCGCTACGTCGCGCGCGATTACCTGAACAAGATGTTTCAAGGTCTGTTCGTGCTGCCGGTTCCCCGTCAGACGACGCGATACGTCGAAACTCTGCTGAACAAGGAGGACAAATTCTTTTGGAAACGGCTGGAACAGCTTTTTGAGTTCAACAAAGCCGATTGGCCGGAACTGGTGACGGCATTGGATGAAAACCTGCCGCACAATCCGCGCAAGATCAAATCTTTTATTTCTTCGTGGAAGCTGTTTCTGGACACGCTGCCCGAAAAGGCTGAAAAGCTGGACTGGCGTTTGACGCTCGTGCTGCATTATCTGGCGCAATTTGAAGAACAACTCTTTCGCAAAGTCGAAGAAGCGCCTGAATTTTACGAAGACCACATAGTCACTTTCTGTTTGTCAGGCAATAATCCCGGTTGGCGTTTCAATCTGCTTGAGCTGCCTTACGAAACAACTCCTGCATCGCCAGCGTCAGGCAGCAAGCCACACGATAGCGACAAAGGTGCTCTTGGCTCGCCAAGTAGCAACGACAGTTCACCACAGAAATCGGATAAACCGCATCGCGTCTTTTGGATCAGCCGTCTGATTCGGAAAATCAGCAGCGAATTGGGTACATTGGACAGAGAGATGATCTTGCGGCATTTGCCTCAAACCGGCGACTCGCCGCAAGTTGCAATTGACGATTAAGGCTGCTTTGTCGCTCTTCGCCGTCTCGCGGCGGCTGAGCTTAGCGTGAGCTTTCGACCCATTGCATCTACACAAATTCGGTTTGCGTGAAAAGCCCTGAAAGGGCTTAATTCAATAGCCGGGGACAACGTCCCCGGAACTGCGCCAATAGAATTTTCGACCCTGAAAGGGTCGGGGTTGCAATCAAGTACGACCCTTTCAGGGTCGGGTAGGCTACCGTATCTTGCTCCGAGGGCGATGCCCTCGGCTATTGAATTAAGCCCTTTCAGGGCTTGCGGACAACGCGAAATGCTTCCCGACGGCCACGCGGCCAACCTTGTCCAGCGATTGCGTACTTTCAGGGCTTGCGGACAACGCGAAATGCTTCCCGCCTGTTCCCGGTGTTGAACGCTGGGCTAAATTCTGGTCGCTGCTACGCGGCTGCAAGGAAACAACATTTCGTTTCAATACCCAAATGGCACACAAGCTCGAAAAAAACATCGAGGCAACGTACAAACAGAGCCTGTCCAGGCGCTACAACCGCGTGCAGTTGATCGGCTTGCCCAGCCTGAAAGACAACCGCGATTTGTGGCTGGAAGAAATTTACGTTCCGCTCGGCTTCACACGAAAACCCGGCAGCGATGAAGAACGCTTTTACCTGCCCAAAGCCCTCAGCGAAAGCCGCCGTCTGGTCATCCTGGGCGATCCGGGCAGCGGCAAATCCACGCTGGTCAAACTGATTACGCACGCTTTTGGCCGCAGCACGTCCAGTTCACTCCCGCAACACTTCGGCCCGCTGCTGCCCATTCCCATCATCCTGCGCGATTATAAAGTTGGCGAATGGAACAGCTACGAAGACATGCTCCGCAGCTTCATCAAACAGCTTGATGAGGAGATTCGTGATTCCGTTACGGTTGAATGGCTTACTGAATATCTGGAAAAAGGCCAAGCCATCGTTTTGCTGGACGGCATTGACGAGATCGGTAACGCTGAAGCCCGACGACACCTGCGTGATCAAGTTGTCATGCCTTTAATTTTCAAGTTCACAAAAAGCTATCTTATTTTGACTAGCCGTATTATTGGCTACGACGAAGTTTCTTTTGACTTGAACGCTTTGGTTCGTTCCGGAGGTTTTAATTACTCGCCTTCTTTTAACTGTTTTTACGTCGCCCCTTTCAACAATGAAGATATCGAACAGTTCATCACCCGCTGGTACACGGCACGCGAAACTGATTCGGCGCTTCGCAGCGAAGGCATCGAATCGCTGAAGCGCGCGCTGGCGCAAAATGACCGAGTTAAACGGTTGGCCAGCAATCCCTCACTGTTGACCTTGATCGCTCTGATTTTCCGCGTCACTGCCGATCTGCCCTCAGGGCGAGTTAAGCTTTACGACAAGATCACTGAAGCTTATCTGGAAACCATCGAAAAGTTTCGGGGCGTAGGTCAGTATCCAGCCACGTTGGAACAGAAACGGCGCTGGCTGGCTCGTGTCGGATGGGAGATGCAATCCAGTCGCACTGAAGAACAAATGGGCGATCTGCTGGTCAGCCGCCAGCAAGTGAAAGCCTGGTTGACCGAAGCCATTGCCGAAGAGCGTGAAAATGCTGAAGCAGAAGCTGAAACCTTTCTGGATTACATCGCCCGGCGCAGCGGCTTGCTGATTCCGCGTGGAGTGGACGATGCGGGCAACGACCAGTTCAGCTTCGTCCACCTGACGTTTCAGGAATACTTTGCCGCGTTGCATCTGCGCGGAATGGCTTGGGATTTCAGCGAGATCGTCCACCACGTCCAAGCCAATCTGACCAAACGGTATTGGCACGAAACGATTCTGGTGCTGTTTGAGATGCTGGCCGATCAGCGCGGTTCAGGCGACCGGCTGGTCAAAGTTCTGATCGAAAAAGCCAGTCAACCAAAAGAACAGCGAGCGGCAGCGGTAATATTTTCCGAACTACTGTTAGATAGCGAAAACGGTTTGAGTCCGGCAGGCCAACAACAAGCTGTCGAATTCGCCCGCGAACAGCTTTGCCAAAGGATTCACGATTCCGTAATTGAAAACCTGAAACAACTTCCGGCGGAACGCCGCAGCCAATGGATTGAACAGCCGTTGATCGAACAGTTGAAATCGGCCAAAGCGGAAGCCTTGACCACAGATTTCTTTCTGGTCGGCGATGAGTTTATCAACGACTGGCCGCAACTGATTGAAACAGAATTGGTAGGCAAACGCGGCTCGGAAAAATGGACACCCAACCAGCTTGCGCCTATTCCGCTTATCGGACCAGGCAAACCGACAATAATCGAATGGGCGTGCAGACGGTTGCCTATTCATTACTGGCTCGCACCGATTTGGGACTTTTGGGGGATGGGGCCATCAACTTTGACTGATAGCCCAAGAGATCTATTAGTCGGCAACACCAGCATAGCAGAAGCCAACTTCACCTCTGTTTGTGAATCAAACACACATTCGAAGCGGCATCAAATACTGGCCCAATCGTTGTTAGCACTAGCTGTCAGTGAATTACAAATGCTGCGAACAACATTTATGACTCGCCTTTTGAGTCGAAGCTTGGATTCGTCTTTGACGCGGTATTTTGCTCGAACTTTGACTCAGTACCTGAATCGGAACTTATATCGCTTTTTCAATCGGTGCTGGGAGCAGCAGTCAACGGACAGTTCTTTGAATCGGTATTTAGCTCGGTATTGGGCACGGCATTGGGTTCAGAACTTGGATCGGTCTATTGATAAATATTTGTTACAAAGTTTGTCTCTTGCCGCTGCATCACCCCCCTTCAACCTTATTACGGCAAACGACCATTCACTTCTGGCGCAAGGTGCGGCGGCAGAATGGCTGGCTTTTCAACCTAGCCGTGAAGATGAACGGCTAAAGACCATCAACCAACTGCAACCTTTCCTGAAAGCTAAAGACGATTGGACGCGGCTGTTGGCAATCAACAATCTGATTACGCTCAGCGCCGGAACGCCGGAGTTGGTCGCGGAGCGAAACCGGCTCTGCGACAAAGCGATGCAAACGCCTGACAAATTCACCTTCCCTGACGAACTGGTCGAAGCGACGAAAGACAAGGAATGGTTCAACCTGCCGGAAATCATCGCCATCATTTTCCTGCACGAACCCGGAGATCCGTTCCTGAAGCCGGAATGGTTTGATCCGAAGCGCGAGGAATCGAAATTCTTCCTTTCGCCTCCGCGTGAGTTTTTTGCGCTGGCGGCGGAAGTCTTAGACCCGAAAGGCGAAACGGAATTGGCCAAGTGGCGGAAGTAAAAGCGGGCGGGAATTTTAGAGCAAAGCGTCAAGCCCGGCTTGGGCGTCTGTTTCAGGATTGAACGCCATGATTCCCGCTGTGTTGGCGGCGCGAATCAGACGGGCATCGGCGCTAACCAAAACCAGATCGTGGCCGTCGGCTCGGAACTCATTGGCTTTGTCGAACGCGCATTGCAGGATGATTGAGTCTGTGCTGTTGAGCGAATGTCGCTCAATCCATTGCCAGGATGCTGTCACTTGAATCGGGTCGGAGAGAGTTTTTCAATGTCGTTGTTGCGTATGATTTCGAGACTGAGACGCGACATTGTTTGGCGGAATTTGTTCGCAGAAAGGTCGCCTCGATTGCGCACACGAACCAGAATTGAAATCACTTCGCCGATGCCTTCGAGCAAACACACCAGAGAAGTTGCTGGTGCGACAGCGAAAAGACGATTCATCAGCGATGAACCGGTCTCAGGCACGTATCGCTTGGCAAGGGCACTGGCATCCAGCCAAAAATAATTCATGTCAGCGATTCCTCTCGCGTTTCAATCAACATACGGCTGAGCAGGTTTTCTTCCGGCTTAATGCCTTCAGCGACTAAAGCGGCCTGTAGCTCTTCAGCGCTGGGTGGTTCTTCATCACCAATCATCCCTTTTAAGGCTTCGTCAAAATAAGGAGCGAGCCTTCTATTTTTAGCCCGCACGATTTCGATCCTGAGCGCTTCACGCTCTTTCGGCAACAGTGATTCAAACTGTTTTTTCTGCGCGACATCCTGTAACGCCTCATCAACTTCGGTTCGCAGCCACAACAATTTCGCTTCGAGTTGCATTGTGCTCATCATTGTTGACCTCCGGCGGCAATCATAAACTCCTGCCAAAAGGAATTGCCAATCGAAATTCTTCCTTTCCTTGCCGCTCGTTTTTCGTGCTGGCCTTGCTACGACTTATTTCAAGTAATGAAACGCGCGCCAGAACACCAGGCGAGCGGCCAGTTGCGGCATCAGTTTGTCCAGCGGAATCAAGCCGCGCGTTTTGGCTTCGGCGACGGCGTTTTCCGCTTTGGTGCGAAGGGCCAGCGTCCAACTGGCGTGGTCGAATGATTTGTAGGATCGCATGTAAGCTTGTTGCTCTTCGGCTTCGGCAGTGCGGCCTTCTTTGGCCAGCAATTCAGCGTAAACGGCTCGGCCAAAGACCGATTCCGGGTAAGCCGACAAACAATGCTTCATCAATTGAGTCGCGCGGGACAGATTGCCCGCTTGTTCGTGCGCAAACGCCAAGGCCACATAACCGAAGCTGCGGTTGTATCCGCCATTCAATCCGATTTCCAGATGCGGGATGGCTTCGTCGGGACGTTTCATCTGAAACAACAGCAAGCCGTAGCCAAAATGAGCTCCGATGTTTTCCGAATCCAGTTCCAACACTTGTTTGTAACGGCGTTCCAATCGGTCGTTGTCCGCAGGCTTGTCGGGATAAAACGTGAAGTCCAGAACTTCGGTACGAAGCGTGGCTTGTCCTTGCAGCAACTGGCTGGCGTAAACGTTGTAGGCTCGCGCGGTGAAGGCCAAAGAAAGAATGATAGCGACGGTTGCGGCAGCCAGTGCGGCGAATCTAGGAAGCGCGAAGCCCTCTTTTACAGTCGGGCTACTGACATTGTCTCTTGCAAAACCAAAGCCTACGGCCAGCAAACACGCAAAGATGAACACGCTGGGCGTGTACCGAAACGAAAACGAACTGAACACCGAACTGATGCTGAAGGCGATGATTCCCAACCAGACACCCCAAATCCAATAGTCCGATTCCCCGTCCGATTTGCCCCATTGCCAGAATCGCCAGCCGAGTTGAACCCAGAACACGGCGAACAACAACAATCCGATCAAACCGAGTTCGGCGAAAATTTGCAGGTATTCGTTGTGGACTTGCGGGCTGCGGATTTCGTCGGTGTCTTCGGTGGCAACGCCTTTGACGACGGATTCGTAGCTGGGATTCGATGCGAAAAAAGGCCTGTATTCGCCATATTCTGCCGCGTATCCCGCTTGCCCAACTCCAATGAGAGCGTTGCGTTTGCCCATTTCCCAGGCGGTGATCCAACCGCGCAAGCGATGGGTCAAACCGCCTTCGACAGATTGCAATTGCGTCGCGCCTTGAATGCGGAACACGATGGCGTCACGGTAACGCACGCCGATGAATCCGGCGGCGACGATCAACACAGCGGCCAGAATAAACAATCGCCGACGGTCAGCCAGTTGAAAGTGTTTGGCCGCCAAACCGACACCAATCAAAATCATGACCATCACCAGAGCGATGATGGCTCCGCGTCGCAAGCCGATCAGCAGGGCGACGACGCTCAGACCTGAAACCGCAATCGAAACGAACATCAAACCGGTTTTGCGGCTACACAGGTAATTCAACACTTGCAGCGGCAACAGCATGACCAGAATTTCCGATGTGATGCCGTGATTGAAAATGATGCCCAGCATGTTTTCGCCAAACACCAGGCGTTCGTAAATCAGCAAACAAGCCAGCACAGCGCACACCGCCGTCAGCACGTAATGCAGCATGACTGCGGTGTGCTGGCGCATGGCGGTCATTGCGGCGAGAAAGAAAATCGCAAAGCCGAACCAGATGCCGATCACGCGAATGCCTTCGTATTTCACCGGCGACCAGATCAGCGAAACCGCTTGCCACACAATAAACGCCAGCAACGCTCCGGCCAGCAGCAATTGTTCACGCGACAATGACAGCGTGGAAGCGGAGCGCACCAACGTGACCAGACCGAGGGCGGCAATCACCGCAGAAGCTACGGAAAACGCCACCTCCTGCGTAGCCAATCCCGGATAATTCAAGGAAGGAATGACAAAAAAATTCGGAATCAGCGCCAGCAACGGCAAGACCAGAAACGCAATTTCAAGCAGGCTGATGCCTGTGGAGTTGGTGGATGTTTTCGCTTTGGATTTCATTCTGTGGCGGGTTGGGAAAAATACTGCGTCTGCGCTCAATTGCCCGACGGTTTGGGTTGCGCTTTGGCTTCGGCGGCAGGCGCTGGTTGTGATTTGCTTTCGCCTTTCGAAACCGAATTCGGGCGGCGTTTGCGCGCAAAACTCATGGATTTTGCCGGAACGAGGTCTAACGCGCCATCGCAGGTTGCGCTGGCGCTGCTGGTCTTTTGCGGCGTGGGAGAAGCGGTTTTCTGCGCTTGCGCCGACAGCGCCACTCCAACGACCATCGCAATCAACAACACGATTTGAAAAACTCTTTTTGACATAATTTTTCCCGGACGTTTTGAATTGAAATTTGAGTCGAACCGGAGCGTTCAACGGCGGCGATTGTACAACCTGAAAAAAACAAAAGGCAAAAGTGATCCTTCTATCGTCGCCTTGAAAGGCTGAATCCTCGTCCCTATAATCCGCGCCTCGTTAAAGGACAAACCATCAATTCGACGGACATCCGCCAATCCAAGAAGTTCTGATATGCAATCAGGTCAAAACGAAGTTTGCGAATTTTGCGCCGGAACCGGCTGGGAAGTCGTCGTCGGCAAAGGCGCAAAACCTTGCCGCTGCCAGGTCAAAGACCGCCGCGCGCAATTGGTGACGCGCGCCTGCATTCCCAAACGCTACGAAGAATGCACGTTGCTGAATTACCACCCGCAAGGCGACAACATCAAATTCGACGAAGTGTTCCAATCGCAATCTTATGCGTTGAACGACGCACAGACGCTGGTGCGCGAATATCCGCTGCTGGAAATGGGATTGTTGTTGATGGGGCCGTGCGGAGTTGGCAAAACGCATCTGGCGGTGGCTACGATCAAAGCGTTGATGGAAAAGGGTATTTCCTGTCTGTTTTATGATTTCCGCGATCTGCTGAAAGAGATTCAAAACAGTTACAACCCTGTGTCGAACAGCTCGGAACTCGGCGTACTGGCTCCGATTTATGACGCGGAAGTGTTGGTGCTGGACGAACTCGGCGCAATGAAGCCGACCGACTGGGTGCGCGACACCATGACGCAGATCATCAACAACCGATACAACGACCACAAAGTCACGATTCTCACGACCAATTACCTGGACGAACCGACCAACCCTAACGAAGAAACTTTGACCGAGCGCGTAGGCGTTCGATTGCGTTCGCGGATGCACGAAATGTGCAAAACCGTCATCATCAAAGGTTCGGATTATCGAATTGAGATGGGAAAAAAACGCGGGCAGTCGGAACGTCGTCATTCAACAATCACGTCTCGCCGTAAAAAGTCAGGTTAGCTCTCAGGTGGCAGTGTCCGGTTTCAAAGATTGAAACCGGACACTGGGGACGGAGACTGGATTTAGTCCCCCGCCTCGGAGTGAGCAGCCCTGGCAGCGACGACATCGCCGGATGGCGATTGTTCGGTGTCGGTCGCATTCAAGGTGGGCTGAACTGGCGCTGGTTGCGCCGCAGGCTGCACTCGAACTCGACGACCGAACCAAGCGGCAATGTCGTCAAAAATCGAATAAGCAACCGGCGTTGCCAACAACGTCAGCAGCAACGACAAGCTCTGACCTCCGATCACAACGATGGCAATGGAACGACGCTCTTCGGCTCCGGGTCCTGTGCCCAAAGCCAGCGGAGTCATACCGGCAACCAAAGCCAGCGTGGTCATCAAAATCGGGCGCAACCGATCCCGGTTGGCCTGAATGATGGCGTCGTATCGAGCCATGCCTTTGGCGCGCAATCCGTTCATGTGGTCAATCTGCAGAATGGAATTTTTCTTGACCACGCCGAACAAGACCAGAATTCCCAGTGCCGAATATAAATTCAAGGTGTCGTTCATCGCCCATAACGAAATCAACGCGAACGGAATCGCCAGCGGCAGACTGAGCAAAATCGTCACCGGATGGATGACGCTTTCAAATTGCGACGCCAGAATCATATACATGAACGCAATCGAAAGCAGGAAGGCGATGATGAATTCCGTGAAGGTTTTTTCCAGTTCGCGCGCCCGTCCCGAAACAGTCGTCGAATATCCCTGCGGCATGTCCATCTTGGCGACGGCGTCGCGCAACGCTTGAATACGATCAGCCAGCGCAAAGCCCGGCGCGACATTGGCGCGAATCGAAACCTGTCGCTGACGATCAATGCGGTCAATACGCGAAGACGCCGTCGAAGATTCCAGCTTGACCAGATTTTCCAGATTGACCAATCCTCCGCGCGAAGACGGAACGAACAACCGCGCAATCGTTTCCTGATCGTTGCGGTCTCCTTGTTTCAGTCGGACTTGCACGTCGTAATCTTCATTCATCTGTTCGTCATGAAACCGCGAGACACGTTCGTCGCCGCCGACCATGATTCGGAGCGCCGTGGCAATGTCCGTCGAATCCACGCCGAGGTCAGCGGCTCGCTGGCGATCAATGTTGACGCGCAATTCCGGCTTGTCCAGCTTCAAGGTCACGTCGGCATCCTGCAATCCCAATTCCGGCGCGCGATCTCGCAATTGATTGGCGTATCCGACCAGTTTGGTCAAATCCGGGCCGCGCAGCACAAAATCCAGGTCGGTAAATCCGCTGCCACCGCCCAGATTGATCGTCTGCGGATTGCGCACCGTCGGGCGCAGATGTGTGAACTTACGCAATTTCTGACGAACTTTTTGCTGCAAATCGCGGGCGGAATAATTGCCTTCAAAGACAGCCAGCGGTTCGCCGCGTTTCAACCCATTCCAGAATTTGGTCAGATTGACCGTGCGCTCTTCGTGTGGAGCCATACGCAACCAGACATCGGCGAAATTGACCGATCCCATGAATGAACTGCCTGCCGAACCAAGAATCGTTCGGATTTCCGGCATGTCCTTCAACTCTTTTTCCACTTCGGCCAATGCTTCATCCATGGCTATCAGGCTGGTTCCTTCCGGTGCGCTCATGCTGACGCTGAATTCGCCTTCGTCAATGTTGCTCGGAATGAAGTCCTGTTTGACCAGTCCATACAACGGAACCGACGAGGCAATGACCAGCAACGACAAAGCTGCCACCGCAATGCGATGCCGCAACACCAGACGAAGCATCCAGGTATAAATCCCGTCAATGAATCGGTAAAAACCTTTGCGCGATGCGGCTTCTTCTGCGTGAACTTCCTTGGCGCTGATCAATCGTGCGCTCATCGTCGGCGTCAGAGTGAATGACACCAGCAAACTGACCATGATCGCCACGGCGGCAGTAATGCCGAACTGATACAGAAATCGGCCTGACACCGACGACATGAATGAAACCGGCAAAAAGATCACCACCAATGACAAGGTGGTAGCCAGAACAGCCAACCCGATCTCTTTTGTCGCTTCTTTGGCCGCCTCCATCGGGTGCATCTTCTTCTCTTCGATGAAGCGGAAAATGTTTTCCAGAACGACAATGGCGTCGTCAATCACCACGCCGACCATCAGCACCAACGCCAGCATCGTCACGCTGTTGAGCGTGAAATCCAGCGCTTTCATCATGCCGAAGGTGGAAACAACAGAAGCCGGGATGGCGATGCCGGCAATAATCATAGAACGCCACGACCGCATGAAAACAAACACGACCAGACAGGCCAGAATACTGCCCAACACCAGGTGGGTGTTGATTTCATGCAGGGCGTTGGAAATGTACCGTGATTGATCGCGTATGATTTCCAGTTTGACATCCTGCGGCAACATCGCCTGCACTCGATCCATGTTCTTTTTCACGTCGTCAATGACGGCCATGGTGTTGGCGCCGGATTGCCTGCGAATTTCCACGATTACCGCCGGAACGCCGTTCAATCGTGCCAACGACCGCTGTTCCTTGGTTCCGTCTTCGGCTTCGCCCAGATCGCGTATGCGAACCTGCGCGGCTCCCACATTGGTGACGATCAGGTCATTGAAATCCGCCGGCGAAACGACACGTCCCATGGTTCGCAACGTAACTTCGCGGCGTCCGGCATCCACATTGCCGCCCGGAACGTCTGTGTTTTGACGAACAATGGCTTGCCTAATTTGTGTGATGGGAAGTCTGTAAGCGGCCAGCCGGTCAGCGTCCACCCAGATATTGATCGAGCGGGTCAATCCGCCGACGATTTGGACTTCGCCGACGCCGTTGGAACGTTCAATCTGTTTTTTGACGACCTTGTCCGCCAATTCCGTCAATTCGCGTATGGAGCGATTCGACGACAAGGCAATGGATATGACGGGCGACATGTCGCTGTCGGATTTCTGCACCACAGGCGGATCGGTTCCCGGCGGCAACAATCGCAACGCGCCCTGAATCCGATCTCGGACATCCTGAGCAGCGTCGTCAATGTTACGGTTCAGATTGAACGTCGCCATCACGAACGAACGCCCCTGGCTGGAAACCGAGCGCAGGATTTCAACGCCTTCTACCGTGTTGACTGATTCTTCCAGAATTTGCGCGACCGCGGCTTCGACTTCTTCGGGCGAAGCGCCGGGCAAATTGGTTCGGACGGTCACAGTCGGGACATCAATCGTCGGAAACCGGTCAACACCAAGCTTGAAGTAACTTGCTGCGCCAACTACCACCAGCGCCAAAATAATCATCGCCGCGAAGACCGGACGTTTAATACAGATTTCTGCCAGTTTTTGCATACAACTTCAGTTTCGTAATTAAGCCAATGTCATTGTCGCAGCCAATGCCTGTTGTTCGGTTTCATCTGAATGGCGGATTTTCCTAAAGCACGGCTTTACGACAAAAGGATAACTGAACCGGAAGACGATGTTTAGCCCTCTTCAGTTGCAAGATAGTTTTTCATCAAAATTTTTCACAACCTGCAAGCAGGATTGACTGGTTTCACGGTTGCAATCAACTTCGAACCGTTGAAAAATCCAGTCACCGAATTTCATAAAGGAACAAAACAAAAAATGAAAAAAACCGTGCTCCGTATCTCGCTGGCGACCATCTGTATCATTACTGTTCTGCTGGCGGTCAATTTTTCTGCCCAAACGTCGCAAACAGGCGTTGCCGATTTGCTGCTGACCAACGGGCGAATCTGGACAGGTGACAACGCCAGTTATTTTGTCGAAGCCGCAGCCATTCGTGGCAATCAAATCATTCGAACCGGCACGTCCGCTGAACTCAAATCACTGATCGGCGCGAACACGCAGGTAATTGACCTGGGCGGACGACTTGCTTCGCCGGGTTTCAACGACGCGCACATACACTTTCTGGGCGGTTCGATGGGACTGAATCAGATTGACCTGACCGGTTCGAAAACCGTTGCCGAGATGGTCGAACGGATCGCGGCTTATGCCAAAAAGAATCCTGACAAACCCTGGATCACGGGTCGCGGCTGGGAATACACGCCCTTTCCCGGTGGTTTGCCGACCAAAACCTACCTCGACGCGATCATCAAAGATCGTCCTGTGTTCTTGAGCGCATACGACGGACACAGTGGCTGGGCGAATTCCAAAGCGCTGGAACTGGCCGGAATCAACAAAGAGACAAAATTTACAGGCTTCGGCGAAATCGTTCGTAACTCGGAGGGAGAGCCGACCGGCGCGTTGAAAGAAGGCGCGCAAGGTTTGGTTCGGCGACTGATCCCCGAACCAACGCGCGAAGAACAACTCAATGCCTTGCGACAAGGTTTGAAGCTCGCCGCTCAACTCGGCATCACCAGCCTGCAAAACGCCAGCGGCTCGCCCAACGAATTTTCCCTGTACGAAGAATTGCTGCAACGCGGCGAACTGACTTCGCGCTTTTCGATGGCGTTTTCAGTCGGCGAAAGAACGACTGACGAACAAATCAAAAAATTCATCGAACTTAAAACCAAATACGATTTGAACCCAATGCTGCGCGCGGCTTCGGTCAAATTCATGCTGGACGGCGTGATCGAATCGCACACGGCGGCAATGCTGGAACGATATTCCGACCTGCCCGCAAATTCCGGCAATCCGATGGGCGAAACCACCATGCCGCCGGACATCTATCGCAATCTGGTGACGAAATTCGACAAACTGGCATTTCAGATTTATACGCATGCCATTGGCGACCGTGCCGTCCGCGAAGCACTGAACGCTTATGAACACGCCCAGCGAGTGAACAATCACGGCTGGACAAGGCATCGCATCGAACACATCGAAACGATTTCGCCTGACGATGTCGCGCGCTTTGCCAAATTGCATGTGCTGGCTTCGATGGAACCGATTCACGCCGATCCGGGAACGACCGACGTATGGTCAAAAGCTGTTGGCCCGGAACGGTTGCCGCTGGCCTTCGCCTGGCAATCGCTGCTTCGATCCGGCGCGCGACTGGTCTACAGCAGCGACTGGCCAGCTTCGATCAGCCTGGATCCGATTCGCGGCCTGCACAGCGCCGTCAACCGGCGAACGATTGACGGCCAACCGCCCAAAGGCTGGATTCCGCAACAGCGCATCAGCGTCGGCGACGCGCTGCGCGCTTACACGCAAAGCGGCGCATTCGCTTCGTTTGAGGAAGGCATCAAAGGCCGCATCGCTGCCGGACAACTGGCCGACCTGATAGTGTTTTCGCAGGATTTGTTCAAAATTGATCCGATCCGCATTCACGAAACAAAAGTTGTGTTGACCGTTTTCGACGGCAAGGTCATTTACCGAACGATGTAGTATCATCCAGGCGTCTCCCCGTATATTCAATTTGCTCCGCCCAACTGATTTTCCGAACTTGAGGTAAGAACATGTCACATGCCATACATCCACAAATCATTTCTGCCGACGATTCGACTCCATTTTTGAGCAGTGTTGGCGATACTGAAACCTTCAGAAATTACGCCGAAGCGCCGCGCGATTGCGTCAAGGAGCTTTATCGGCTGAACCACAAACACCAGACGCTGGAATTCGTCCTGGCGAAAAAAGCCGAATACTCCAAACTGAACAAGTTGCAAATGGGCGTTTGGGAAGCGCTGGAAAAAATGAACAGCTTCGTGGACGACAGCGATCCTGATCTGGCGCTGCCGCAAATCATCCACGCGCTGCAAACGGCTGAAGCCATTCGCCAGGACGGTCATCCGCGCTGGTTCATCCTGGCCGGGCTGATTCACGATCTGGGCAAAGTGTTGTACCTGTTCGACGAACCGCAATGGGCTGTTGTCGGCGACACTTTCCCTGTCGGCTGCGCTTATTCGGACAAGATCGTCTATCACGAACTGTTTGCCGACAATCCCGATTTCCACAATTCGGCCTATCAGACTCCGAATGGCATTTATGAAGCCGGGTGCGGACTGGACAACGTCCATCTTTCGTGGGGACACGACGAATATCTGTATTTGGTGACGAAAGATTACCTGCCCAAAGAGGCTCAATGGATGCTGCGTTATCATTCCTGTTACCCGATTCACCGCGAAGGCGCGTACCAGCACCTGCTCAACGAAACCGACGAAGAAACGCTGAAGTGGGTTCGCGCGTTCAATCCGTACGATCTGTATTCCAAGTGCGAAGTCGAACCGAATCTGGCTGAGCTTCGACCGTTTTACGAAGACCTGGTTTCGGAATTCTTCCCGGCAAAAATCAACTGGTAACGCATCGGAACAACCTCATCTTCTCTTTCCCCACAAAGACAGCGCAGAGATTTTCAAAACACCTCTGCGCTGTCTTTCTATACTCAGCAAGCCAACGACAAGAATCCGCAAGATCGCGCAAGATTCCGCCACCGCTTTCGCCTACTCTCCCGAATGATTCAAACCACGTTTCATCATCAACAAGGAGAGTGTAGCTATGATCGAAAAAGGAGCGCCGATTGCCGAACCCAAAGGCAAACTGGGAGTGTTGCTGGTCGGGATGGGGGCCGTCACGACTACGTTTATCGCTGGTGTCGAAGCCATCAAAAAAGGCCTGGCCAAACCGATTGGCAGTTTGACGCAGATGGGAACCATCCGGCTGGGCAAACGCACCGAAGGCCGTTCACCGCTTATCAAGGACTTTGTCCCACTGGCCGGGCTGGACGATCTGGTTTTCGGGACTTGGGACATTTTTGAAGAGAACGCCTACGAAGCCGCGATGCATGCCGGAGTGCTGGAAAAAGAATTGCTGTTGCAATTGAAGCCGCAGTTGTCGAAGGTCAAGCCGATGCCGGCGGTCTTCGATCAGGAATACGTCAAACGGTTGCACGGTACACACGTCAAAAAAGGCAAAACCAAAATGGATTTGGCCGAACAGTTGATGGACGACATTGCCGACTTCAAAAAGAAAAACAAATGCTCGCGGATGGTTATGGTCTGGTGCGCTTCGACCGAAGTCTTCATCAAACAACACGCCGTTCACAAGACCCTGGCCAGTTTTGAGAAGGCGATGAAGGAAAATCACAAGGCCATAGCGCCTTCGATGATTTACGCCTACGCCGCGCTGAAATCCGGCGTGGGGTTTGCCAACGGTGCGCCCAACCTGACCGTAGACATTCCGGCAATCACCGAACTGGCTGAAAAACAGAACTTGCCGATTTGCGGCAAAGATTTCAAAACCGGCCAGACGTTGATGAAGACCTTGATTGCGCCAGGCTTGAAAGCTCGAATGCTGGGACTGCACGGATGGTATTCGACGAACATTCTGGGCAACCGCGATGGTGAAGTGCTGGACGATCCGGGTTCGTTCAAAACCAAAGAAGAATCGAAGCTTTCGGTGCTCGAACACATTTTGCAGCCCGAAGTTTATCCAGACCTTTACCAGGATTTTTCGCACATCGTTCGCATCAACTATTACCCTCCGCGCGGCGACAACAAGGAAGGCTGGGACAACATAGACATCTTCGGCTGGCTGGGTTACCCGATGCAGATCAAGATTGATTTCCTTTGCCGAGACTCGATTCTGGCCGCTCCGATTGTCTTGGATTTGGCGTTGTTTATGGACTTGGCTCAGCGCACGGGAATGCGCGGCATTCAGGAATGGCTGTCGTTTTATTTCAAATCGCCGATGTGCGCGCCACAACTTTATCCCGAACACGATTTGTTCATTCAGTTGATGAAGCTGAAAAACACGCTGCGGCATCTGCGCGGCGAAGAACTGATTACCCACTTGGGATTGGAATATTACGATTAACCAGCAACTCATTGCTGAAAACAGAAAAGCTCAGGCTAAATGACCTGAGCTTTTCTACTCTTATCGCCGCAGGCTTGGCAGGTACCGCAACGGCAAACATAACCAGCTTGCCTGACCGTGATCTCCTGCAAAATGTTGCGGTACCTGCGAAACCTGCGGCGAATCGTGAGTCGTTCAGAGTTCAACCTTCAGGTTGCTGACTCGGCAATAGAGACAAGCTGAAGCTTGAACTCTGAACATCTATCGTCTTGCTAGTCGCACTTGGCGCGTTTGAATGGAAAATCAATTCCGCGCTTCTGGCCGTTCATCAGGCCTTCGATGCGAGCCAGCAACGAACCGTCCGGCTGTTTGCCGTAAATCACTCGCTGCGGAAAATCGTGTTGCGGATTTTCAAACGTGGCCTTGCCGTCGGCCAATGAAACCAATTTGAACGATGCTTCCGGCTGGCCTGACGGTTTGGCGGTGAAGTAAATCTCGCCTTTGTCTTCGTGAATTCGCATGAATTCGTATTCAGTGGTTTTGTTATCCCGAACTTGACGACCGATGCCGAGCATCGTGCCGCCTCGCGGTTTGGTCCAGTTTTCTTCGCGAAACCGATTGCCACGTTCGTCTTGCCAACAACCAGCCAGCCAGGCCAGATCGTCGAGCGTGGTTTTCTGCTGCGCGCTGCCGGGAGTTGGCGTCAGCAGCGCGACGGCAACCAAAACAAAGGCGAATTTGGCAAATGTCTTCATCGTCATAACAAAGGCCGACCTTGATCGGCGAAACGTTTCAATTTCATGTTCAGCGTCTGCACGCGCAGCCCCAACAGTCTGGAAGCTTTTGTCTGACTGTTTCCGCATTGGCGCAACGCCGTCGCAATCAGATTGCGCTCGAAATCGTCCACGATTTCCGGCAGGTCAACGCCTTCCGGCGGCAAGGATTTCAATCGCGCGTATCGGATGCGCGAAGGCAGCGCCGATTCGTCAATTTGAGGCGGCGGCAGACAATTGACGGCGCTTTCCAAAACAGCTTCCAGTTCGTCAACATTTCCTTCCCAACTGTATTCCTGCAATGCGTGCAGCGCTTCAGACGTGATTTCGTGATCGCCTTTTCGCAGCTTTTGAGTCAACCGCGCCAGCAGATGTTTGGCCAGATATGGCACGTCTTCGCTGCGTTCGCGCAGCGGCTTAATCGTGAAGCTGTGCGGGCGCAACATTTCGACCAGCCCATAGGCAATTCGATTTTCTGCCGTTCGATCCGCCGGATTCCATTCCGAAGCGAAAATCAACCGTTGCCGTCCGCCATTGCCGCCGCGTTCGCGCCAGCGATGTTCTTCCAGATACACAGCGAACCGTTGTTGCAGCAACAGCGGCAAGCTGGTCAATTCGTTGATGTAAATCGTGCCCTGTTTGACGGTTTCGATCATTCCGCCGTGACCGTGCGTTCCGAACAACAAACTGTGCAGCGCGTCGCTGCTCAACCCGTGAGCATTGACGGCAAAAAACGGTTGTCCCCATTGCGCACCAGCCTGATGCAATACTCTGGCAACCTGTTCCTGGCGCAGCCCGCGTTCGCCGATCAACAATACCGGATGCGTTTGAGCGGCCTGCGCTCCTATGAACGTTTTCAGGTCGTTGACGTTCTGGCTGACTCCAGCAAAACATTCGTAATCGCCGTAACTGATCGCCCGTTGATTGACCAGCGTCAATGCCGGGCGCGGTTGCGGAACCGGTTCCAGTTCAATGGATTTCAGCGCAGCTTCATTCGCCATTTGAAAACGTCTCCTTCCACCTGAGTCTTACAATCAAAGTTTGATGGCAGATGCGACCGCCTCTGCCTCATGACACTTGCAGTTTCGTACAAGCCTGAGTAAATGTCTTCAAAAGTCAGTAAAAACCGGTAAAAGCTGTAACCGATTTGTAAAACAGCTCCGGTCATTGCCAAACACGCGCTTCGGACGATGTATACTTTTCACGAGGTAAGTCAGATGTCGAAGTTCAGAGAGTTTTTGCGGCAAAATCTGTTGTGGGTTGGATTGATTGCGGTGGCAATTCCGCTGATGGCGCATCTATGGCTGCAATACAAATCGCTTTCTCAACTGGAAGCGACCTTGCCTTACCAACGCAAAGCGTATTTGCGCCGGTATTTGTTTGAAGTAGTTAAAAAGGTCATCACGACTTTCGAAGAACAAGCCGAGGCCACATTGAGCGTTCCGCACACGGCGTTTAATCACACATATCCGAACCCGGATTACAATCCCAGCACCGCCATTGATTTCAAACTGGTGCAGGAGCATTTTTCCAAACACCCGTTCAAAGGGGCGCGGTTGCAATTTGTGGGAATCATCAGCGGACGCGACGAACCGTCTTACGTCACCATCAGCTTTTATGATCCGCGTTCCGGCACGTTCATTTACTCCAAAGAAAACGGCCAATCCATGCAAGTGGAAGCGCAGGAACGCAGCGCAGCTCATGCCGCCGCCGCCAACTGGATGGCGATGATTATGACCAAGAGCACGCCGAAATCGCTTCGCCCAACAGTGGACGAACGCGATCCGAAAAACCGCATCATCGTCAGACCGATTGTCAACGAACAATCGCATGTAGTTGGCGTGGCGGGCATGTTTCTGGACGACCAGGTCTTTTTGAATGATTACCTGACGCCGACCATTGCCGAGCTGGCCCCGGTTTGGTTTCCCGATGAACATCGTGACGTCATAGTCACTGTGCTGGATCACCATGACAAACTGGTATTCGCCAACCAGCAATACGAAGGCAAGGCGTTTGAAGTCGGTTGGCAGTCACAGTTCATTTTCACTGATTGGGTTCTAGGCATTCGGATGCGGCACATGACCGAAGAGGAATGGAGCCGCCGGTATTTTCTCACCAACCTGGCGTTTTCGGCGTTGACGGCGCTGGTCTTGATCGGAGGCATTGTGCTGGCGCTCAGAACGGCGTCGCGCGCAATGAAATTGTCACAAATGAAAGCAGATTTTGTTTCCAACGTCTCGCACGAACTGCGAACGCCGCTGGCTTCGATTCGCGTCTTCGGCGAATTTCTCAAACTCGGTCGCGTCAAAGGCGAAATCAAGGTGCGGGAATACGGCGAATACATCGAAACCGAAAGCCGCCGATTGACGCAGCTCATCAATAACATTCTGGATTTTTCCAAAATCGAATCCGGCCAGAAAACATATCAATTTGAACAGGCGGATGTGGAACAGGTGGTGAACGAAACCCTGAAGACTTTTGAAATCGTGCTGGATCAACATGGCTTCACAGTCAATCTGGAGAAAACCCAACCGAGTTTGCCGCCGGTCGTCATTGATCAGGAAGCCATCGCTCAGGCGTTCATCAACCTGCTCGACAACGCTGTCAAATACTCCGGCGAAGCAAACGAAATCAGTGTCACGCTGGGACAGCAAAACGGATTCGTGACGATTGCCGTGCGCGATTTCGGCATAGGCATCGCCAGCGAAGAGCGCGAAAAAGTCTTCGAGAAATTCTATCGCGTCGGCAACGTACTGGTTCACGATGTCAAAGGCAGCGGGCTGGGATTGTCCATCGTCAAACACATCGTCGAAGCCCATCAGGGCAAGGTCACCGTCGAAAGCGAATTGGGCAAAGGCAGCACCTTTGTGCTTCATTTGCCGACCGACGCGGGTTCGATGCCCAAACCGGTGAACCCCGAAGGCAATTCCGCCTTTGGCCATAATCTGCAGGTCAGCAGCCAGACAGGCCGCTGAATCGAAATCATTATCAGGGAGCGAACGAAGCAGAATGACTGGAAAAGTTTTGATTGTGGAAGACGATCAAGCAATGGCGGTGGCGTTGCGCGACGGGTTTGAGTACGAAGGCTACACGGTTCAGGTGGCGCGTGACGGCGCGGTTGGGTTGAAACTGGCTTCAGACCGCGATCTGGATTTGATCGTGCTGGATGTGATGCTGCCCAAAATGAGCGGCTTCGATGTCTGCAAACAGCTACGCAGCGCGGGCAACGCAACGCCGATCATTATGTTGACGGCGCGCGGCCAGGAAATTGACAAGGTCGTCGGATTGAAAATCGGCGCAGACGATTACGTCACCAAACCGTTCAGCTTCATGGAACTGATGGCGCGCGTCGAAGCGCTGATTCGCCGCTCCAATCGCAAACCGGAACAATCCGTAGACGAATTCAGCTTCGGCGACATTGCGATCAACTTCAAACGATTTGAAGTCACCAAAGCAGGCCAGCCGATTGAAATGTCTCCACGCGAATTCAATATCCTGAAATACTTCATCGAACACCGCGGCGAAGTCATCACGCGCGATCAGTTGCTGGATTCAGTTTGGGGATATGGGAGCTTTCCGTTGACTCGAACAGTGGACATGCACATTGCCAAGCTGAGGCAGAAGATTGAAGACACTCCGCACGACCCGAAATTCGTCATCACCGTGCATCGCGTCGGATATAAATTTGTCGTGTAGAAAGCCGCAGATCAACGCTGATAAACGCGGATCTGCTTTCTGGCGTTATCGAAAGCGATTCGTTTGAACGAGGGCTTGGGACCAAAGTTAAACAACAATCCGACTTCGATTTCTGTCGCCCGCTGATAATTAAGCAGTTGGGCTTCATGCACTGAATCCAGCATTCGAGCAGCCTTGAGTTCCAGAATTACCACTCCGTCAACCATCAGATCAGCTTTGAAATTCCCTATATTCTGCCCACGAAACCAAACTTTAAGCGGCACTTCACATTCAACTTTGAACCCTACCTGAGTTAAAGCGATCATCATTGCTTCGCGATAAATCGCTTCCAGATAACCATGCCCTAATTCATTGTAAACATCATAGAAGACACCGATGATCTTTTCCGTCAAATCCCCATGTTTGAATCCGCGTTAATCTGCGTCCATCTGCGGCTCCTCAAATCTGCAACTCATTCAGTGCGTCATCGCATAAACGATGACATTCATTCCCAGCCGGTAAGCCGCCAATCCGTATTTCAGCGGATAACGAGGTTCGTCAATCCATTCCCAGGCGTCGCCGTTGTCGGAGTTTCGAGCAATGAACACCATCACGCGGCCTTCTTCGTTCACGATGGCGTCGAAGTGCGGAACTATGCCGCCTTTTTCGTCCGTTCGGCCATAATAAATTGCGTTGCTGACGTTCGGCACCTGAACCACTTCATCAATATCGAAATAACAATGAAACAACGGGTGATCGAGCGGCAATTCCTTGATTTCGTATTCGGGAAAAATTTTTCGCATCTGATACTGCACGTTCTGCCATTCATATTCGCCCCAGAAATCGTCCAGGATCATAAAACCACCGCGCAACAGGTATTCGCGCAACTTGGCCGCGTCGTCATCGGATAACTCCATGCCGCCGGGTTCGACAGCGTAAATGAAGGGATATTTGAAAATTTGCGGGTCGTGCATCGAAACGGCGACAGGATCGTCAGAAACATCCAGGCTGCTGCGCACCCAATCGCGCAACCCGACGATGAATTGTTCGTCGGCTTTGGGATAATCGGTCGTCCAACTGCTGCGCCACCCGTTCCCGTCGTAAATCAGCCGGGCAAAGGTGAATTCTCCGCGTGGAGTCGCAGTGCGACGCGAGTTGCGATTGATGCGAAGTTCGCCGTCAAAATCCGGTCGGCGCGGGCGACGCTGACTTTGCACGGTCGGAGCCAAGGCCGCCAACAATCCTATCAACAACAATCCAACAACAATTTTCATCGCACATTCTCCCCTCAAACGCCGATTCTGTAAGGCGTCACAACGCTCCGGTCGTCAAAGCAATTTCTGATCGTTCGGATTCGGGCACTATTTCAACCGGAAGTTGGACGCCCAAAAACCGCAGGAAAGCTTCGTCGGTCAACGCGGCGGCCACGCTTTCGCCGATGGAACGTCCGTCAGGATGCGCCCAGATGCGCAGATCGTTACGCACAAATCCCGCGTCGGCCAACACTCGCCGCCTGTCCGTCAAAGCCAGTTGATAAAATTCGTTTGCCATTTGTCTGTCCGACAAGCTGCCAGCTTGTCGAGGTCGTGAATATAAAACCATTGAAAAGCAAGTAAGGATTCGACAAGCTGGCAGCTTGTCGGACAAATTATTCTTTATCCTGCACGGTACAAATTCTGAAGCCGCGCGCCACGATAATAATGCGTCAGAATCTGTTCAAAGCTATAGCCGCGTTCCGCCATCAGCGCCGCGCCAATCTGACAAAGCCCTACGCCATGCCCCCAACCAGCGCCGATCAACGTGAAGTTTTCAGGAATTCCCTGCCCGTTGCCGGAAGTTTCAATCACAAATGCCGAGCTGTAAAGATGCGACGGGGACAACGCCCGACGAATTTCCAGTTCTTTGCCTATGATCAGCGTTTCGCGTTCGCCGACGATTCGCAATTTCACCAACCGCCCGGAACCAGCGCGCTCCAACGGTTCCAGCCGTAGAATCGCTCCAAAATCAATTCCCAATTTTCGACGCAAGAGTTCCTGCAATTCCTCTTGAGCAATCGTTACTCGCCAGCGATAAAAATCGCACGTCGCCTGATCGAAATCCGGCAGGATTTTGCCCAGCACGTTCGGATCCGTTGTGTTGCAAAACGCCGGGGGAGTTTGGCGAATCCACTTCTCCGCATTGGCTTCGACCGTCAACGGCAGGTTGAAGCCAGCCGGAAATTCTTCGCCGTCGTAAGACACAGCCAGATAATCGTAACGTTGATCCGCCCAGGCGGCATCGAAACTTTCCGTCAATCCCCCGCAGGATTTGGAAAAGCGCGCATCGCATAGTTTTTCGTCAAAGGTCAGCACACGGCCAAACGTCGCCTGAATCGCGTCAAAGACCATTGGCGAAGTCGCTTTCGTCACGCCTTGGTAACGTTGGCAATGATCGTCTGCGCAGACATCGAAATCGGTGTGCGCTTCCTGATCGTACCAGCGAATCAACTGACGCTCGCCGTTCACTTCTTCAATCTTCGGTTCGCTTTTGACGCGCGGCGTTTTCCATTGCGGCAATTGCGCCAACAACCAACTGCGAGAAATGATGGCATGCGCTTTGAGCAATTCGGCATCGGCCATCGCACTCATTTCCGAAGAAATCACGCTGGTCAGATACGCTTCGACCGGAACTTCGTTGATGACCGTTAGCCGTTTGTCAGCGTTGAGTTTCAATCGCAACACGCCTTGAAACTGTTGGTCTTGTTTCTGTTCCCAGTGAAACTCTATGCCGATGACGACATCCCGAACCAGAAACGAAGAAGATTCGGCAATCGGTGACAACCTGATTTCATCGCTTGAGCCGAAACGCCGTCGGCTGGCGTCAATGATTTCAACGCGGTTGCAGCCGCTCACGGCTTGATAAGTCCCGGCGGCAAACAGAACGCCGTCGGCATCGGCAAACTCACCCTTGAGTTCAAAGCGAACCGTTTCCACGCCAGTCATCAATCCGACGGCAACGACAGGTTGGCGCTCGATTGATTTCATCGTGACTTCTCCTTGGCGCGACGGATTCGCTCTTCCCAATTCGCCATTTGTTCATCGTTCAACCCGACTTCGACAAAAATCTGTTCCAGGTCTTTTGCCGTCACACGAGCGAAATGATCCGGCTGAGGAACAACGACGACTCCGGCCAGATCAATTGCCGCCGGACTGATCGTCAGCCTCGCGTCGCCTTCGGCAAAGTAACAATCCGGACGATGTTTGCCTCGCGGCAAAATGAACCCTCGCCAGTGACCTTGCTGATAAGAAAGAAGCAGATTGAACATTGGCTCGTCGTCGGAATTCGTCATGCTCGCCAGTGCTTCAATTGCCCGCGCAAACCAGTTGTCCAGCGTCAGCCGATCCGTTCCCGCAAATGCCATCAGGTTGAACCGATAGTTGTGACTGATGACGAAATCAACTCCGCCGGAGTCATCTGTCAGTGAATTTTCAAAATCGGTAAACAACGGGACTCCGTCGCGCGCGCAAGCCTGAAAGTGAAAATGATCGGGCGCGGAAGCTCCGCAACGCGGGCCGTTGTAAAGCACAAACCAGTCTTCGCCGAGTTCGCACGCCAGATCCAGCATAACGCTGAAGTTTCCGGCAATGGCTTGCGGCGTATGTTCGCGCGCGGAAATCACCAGATGATTCGCCAACACCGGAAACGGATTGCACAGCACAACAAATCGGTCGCCAAAAGCGATTCCCTTTTCTTCGGGCGGCAGGTTGTCGGCACATAAAAAGCAAGGCCGTTTGCTGATCGTCGCCGCATCCACTTTCGCTGCTGTGCTGACAATTCGCGCCGGGTTGAATTGGGCACGCACCTTCGATCCGGCAACGGAAAATTCCTTGTATTGCGCCTGCTGCAACGCGGCGACGGCTTCGCGCAACATTGGCCAGGTAGCAATCTGTTGCCGAAGCAAATTTTCAACGACGGTGTTCAGAGTACCGCCTTCAGGCGGAAGCAAGCGGGAATGCCAATTCATCGGCTGTGTTTCTCCGCGTTGAATTTCTGGCGAGCTTGAATTTCGATGGTTCGCAGCCAGTCTTTGTAAGCGTCATACCGATTCGCCGTCGCCAGCGGCAACGCGCTGTCGGAATTTCCAGACCAACGACGCGCGAAGTACAAACAATCGTAAACTCTTCCGATTTCAAACTGGCGACTGATTCGCAACGCTACCGCGTAATCTTCGCCGTAACTGGTGTTCGGCAATCCGATTTGCCTCAACACAGAAGTATCAAACGCTCGCGGAGCGCCCAGCCCATTGATGCGAAGCGCGTTGTTGCGTCCGTTGTCGCGCGTCCATTCGCGGTGGTCAATCAATCCCGGAGGCAATTCGTTCAACTCGAAATCAACTATGGTGTATGAACCGACGACCATTGCATAACCGCCAGTTTCAAATTCGGCGACAATGCGCGCCAACGTTTGTTCGTTGCTGTAAATGTCGTCGGAATCCAATTGCACGGTATAACGCCCGCAATGCTCGGAAAACACTGCCTCGTTCCAGCAACCCCCGATGCCCAGATCGGTTCGTTGCGGTTGCAGATGAATCAGCCGCGAATCTTCCGCCGCCAGTTGCTGCAACGCTTCGGTCGTGCCGTCGCTGGAATGGTTATCCACGACAATCACATTGAAGGGAAAGTTCGTTTGCTGAGCCAGCGCGCTGCGAACGGCATCGGCTACGGTTTTGACACGGTTGCGAACGGGAATGACGACGCTGGCTTTGATAGGAAAGATTTCGTTGGTTGCTGGCACTTCGGCAAATTGAGGCTCAAGCCAGGCTCCTATGCGTTGCAGATGTGTAGTCGCCAACTGCTCCATTTCAATCTGGTAATCGCGTTTGCGCGGATCAACGTAATCGAAAATCTTTTCGCCAGTGGCGCGGGCATCCACAATGCTGCGCGTATACAGCGGCTCGGGAATTCTCAGCAACCGAGATTCAATCGAAAGTTTCAACCGCAAATCGTACAGCCCTCCCCATTGAACACTGTCCGCCAACTGGCCGTGAAGATGAAGAGAGGCATCAACCGCACGACGCGAAAGCAGCAGCACCGAACCGAAGTCAAAAGTATCCCGTATGCTACCAGGCTGATAATCAATCAACGGATGATCGGTGATTTCATCGCCATTGCGTTGGCGAAAATCTGAATATAACAATCCTGCTCCGGTGTCGTCGGCGACTTGAACAACCCGCTCCAAAGCGCGCGCACCAAGTTCGACTTTGCCGCCGGGCAAAACCAGCAGCAAGTAATCGGTCTTCCAGGCTTCCAGCAACGCGCGAACGCCAGCGCCGGAAAACGTCGAATCCGTTTGAATCGTTTCGATTCCACCCGGAATCCCTGCAATTTCAACGCCCGCCGGCAATGCAACAACCAAATTCTTCATAAGCTAAATCCTGAATCCTATCTCCCAAATCCTAAAATTCTTTCGGTCTGAAAATCATAAAGCCGGACATCGGCAACGTCCCAAAAAATTCAATCAAGTCCTGTTCAATGACTTTCTTGTAACTACGCCGGGCGTGGCGCATCAACACTCGTTCTCCGCTGCGAACGATCAATCCGGCGTGCGACACATCCAACGCGGCACGCCCTGACACGAACAAGATGAAATCGCCGTCTTTCAACCAACGAATGACAGCTTGAATTTCAGTTCGCGGAAAAAAGCGGAAGCGCGTCATTTTCGGCGGAACGCCCTTCACCACGTTGAGCAGCTTTTCCCGCTGCACGGTGGTTTCGCCAATGGTCATATCAGTCATCAACCCAAACTGAACCAGATTGCGCGCCCAATCGGTCGCGTAATGCAGCCGCTGCGAGTACGCAACTTCGCCGTTGCGATAGCGAATCTTTTTCATCAATGCCAGAAACTCGTCCTGACTTCGCGTTCGCGCCAACGCCAACGCCGTTTCCAGAAAGGTGATGCAATCAAATCCATCCAACCGCGCGGTAAACACTTCGGCCTCGGTCGGCGAACCGATCAGCGGGCGTCGCAAATACATTGCGCCAAGCAATTTGGCCGACACATGCTTCAAGCGCTCGGCAACGGTTTTCATCGAGCGCGTTTCGACAAGCAATTGTCGAATCATCTGTGCGTCATTGGATTGAACTGGATTGTTCTGCGCGAAGGCAGCCCAAAATTGAACCAGAAACTTCATCGGCGGCTATTGTGGCCGAAGCCAGGATTTGCGGCAAGAACCGTTGTGCTGCTCAGCAGGCTGGCGGCATTACGGGAATTGTGATGCTGGCAGAGTTCGTCAGCGTCAGCGTGTGAAGGTTGTGGCCTTGATTGAAGGCGTTGGCCGTCGCGCGAACGTTGGGATTCGTGACTACGCTTGCGCCAAACAGAGCGATGTCGGATTGGCCGTACAGGCGCAACCAGCCGGTTCTTCCCGATGGAATGAAAGATTCAAAGCGCGGGCCGGGGCAAGGAAAACAACTGGTCAATTCCATCCTCATTTGGCATCCGCCGGAGCGCATTATGCTGGCAGCGGTTTCCGCGTCGTCATATAGCAACCCGAAAATAGCGCCAATGGCGCTGGCCCCGGTTCGATAATCTCCGCCAAGCCGGTTTAGGAAAATCACCGTTTCATTGCCGTCGGCTCGGCTGGCGATGTTGCTGGCGGCGACGACTCGCGGAGCCTGGCTGTAGCGAACGCCATCGAAATTTATCGTCGCCGACATCGCTCCGGTCGCGCACGGTTGCCAACCGGGCAAAGCCGCGAATGCCAACGCCGGCAAATTCGCCGCGTGACCGGATTGGAACTTCACGAACTCAGAACCAAGCAGGAAATTGAAATTCGCCGGGCAGCCTGTGGCATCGGTCGCCACGGCGATCAAATACCCGGTCGTTCCCGGATCCAAATCCGAAACCAGAAAATGCGCCGTTTGCAACGCCGTCAAACAGACGAAGCTATCTGCTACTGAGCAGGCTTCGCTGATGAAAAACAATCGGACAAAGGTGGCTTGTGCGGGATGGGCATTGGTAATGGCGAGGCGCGTGTTTTGCGATTGCGGCGAACTGGCGCTGGAAGTGTAAATCGGAAAGGCCAGCACAGAACCGGCTAGTTGATCGCTGGGCGCAATTCCCGGCGGAATGGGTTGGCCTATGTCTTGATTCACTGTCACGGCAAACGAGCAGTTGGTCGAATTGCCGGAACTATCCGTCGCTGTACAAGTCACAGTGGTCACGCCAACTTGAAACGTTGCGCCGGAAGGAGGCGAACAAGCGGCTGTCGCCTGGCAATTGTCGGTGACGGTCGGCATTGCATAGGTCACTGCCGCCGAAGTTCCGTTGGGCGCAACGACGGTCACGGCAGGCGGACAAGCGATGGCCGGCGATTGCGTGTCTCGAACACTGAGCAGAAATGTAAACCGCGACGGCGCGTCTGTGTCGCAAATGATCGTGTAATTGCCTACGGGAAATGGCGGACGGCGCGTCGAAGCGCAATGCGTCAGGATGCAGGGGCTGGGCGAACGCGGAGGATTGAAACCGGTCTGGCACAAACCCGGATCGGCAGGTGACACCAGCAAACCCAGCGAAATCGTGGTCGTCGCTGTCCCGCGATTAACGCCGCCATCGGAAATTTGCAGCGTCAGAGTAATCGGCGTTCCAAGCTGTTGATTGGCGGCAGTAAAACTGAAACTGCGCGAAATGGACGGTCCACCAACGGACAATCGTCCGTAATCTTGCTGGCCGCTCGGAGACAGAACCCCGCCGCTGGCTTGCAACGTAGCCAGAAGCTGCTGGCTGGTGTTGGTTCCGCCAGTGTTTTGCAGCGCGATGCTCAACGTGACGGTTTCGTTCGGATCAACCAATCCATCAGGCATTCGGCAATCTTCGGCAGTCAGCGTCCATCCGGCGACGACGATTCTGGGCGAACTGGTTTGTGGACTGGCGCTGCTGCGTTCGATCAACGCCAAACCAAACACTAAAACCGACAAAAGCAAAAAAGAGTATTCCAGTTTGACCGGCCAACTTCGCAGCATAAAAAAGTTCCTGTTCGGGAAATGGTGTCAATGGTGGGGAGTCGGGAAGAGTTTATGCTTCGGCTGATGGGAAAGGCGTATCGCGAATGGCGGAACTGCACAGTGAAGCGCAGCCCCGCCACAGACGCGGGGGTGAGAACTTATAACGTGATGCCTTCTTCGCTGCGCCCCAGCACGCGAGCGACGATCTTGGCCAGTTCGACCGGTTCGACGGGTTTGGCCAGATGGCGCTGGAATCCAGAAGCCAGAGCTTTTTCCCTGTCCGCAGGGCTGGCAAACGCTGTCAACGCCACGGCGGGCAATTCACCGCCTTGATCCGGCGGCAAAGCGCGCAGTTTCTTAATCATCACGTAACCGTCTTCGTCTGGCATGCCTATGTCCGAAACCAGCAAATCGGGTTTCCATTCAGCCAGCACTTCCAGCGCTTCGCGGACAGAACCGGCGGCGCGAACTTCAGTGCCGTAACGATTCAACATCACGCTCAACACTTCGCGTGTGTCGCGTTCGTCGTCCACCACCAGCACTTTGATGCCGCGCAAATTGCCTGAACGAGTCGAAGATTCGGGCAAGGATTCCGGCCACAATTCGCCTTCGTTCGATTCGACCGTCTGCATCGCCAAAGGCAAGGTAATCATGAAATCCGAACCTTGTCCTTCGCCTCGGCTGTAAGCGTAAATCGCTCCGCCGTGCAGTTCGACAATGTGTTTGACGATGGCCAACCCCAATCCCAATCCGCCTTGCTGGCGTTTGGTCGAACTGTCGGCTTGTCGGAAGCGATCAAAAATGTGCGGCAGGAATTCGGGATCAATTCCCTGTCCGGTGTCGCTGACAATCAGCAAGGCTTTGTTTTCCAATCGCTCCAACCGGACTTCGATCAACCCGCCCGCCGGAGTGAACTTGATGGCGTTCGACAACAGATTCCAGACGACCTGTTTCAATCGTTCCGGGTCGCCGTTGAACGGCCCGACCCAGGGTTCCATGACGATTTGCATGCGCAAGCTCTTGGCTTCGACCGAAGGCCGAACGGCATCCACCGCCGCGTCCACCACGCTCATCAATTCGACGGGTTTGCCTTCCAGACTGAGTTTGCCGGTGGCGATGCGCGATGCGTCGAGCAAATCGCCGACCAGATGCGCCTGCGATTTGGCGTTGCGTTCGATGGTCGTCAACGCGCGTTCAGCGCTGGCGCGGTCGAGCGTGCCCGAACGCAGCATCTGCGCCCAACCCAGAATCGCCGTCAGCGGCGCGCGCAATTCATGCGAAATCATCGCCAAAAAGTCGTCTTTCAACCGGCTGGCATTTTCGGCATCCATACGCGCTTCGTGTTCGCGGGCGAGCAACAACGCGCGTTCGTCTTCAATGCGTTTGCGCTGAATGCCGTGAACCAGAATGTCGGCCACAGACGCCAGCGCGTTGATCGTGTCGGCTTCCAGGCCGTGACGTGCAAACATCGCCAATACGCCGATCAACTTGTCGCCATCCATCAGCGGATAACCGGCGAACGCCGCCATTCCTTCGCGTTCGGCCCAGGCCTTGTCGCTGATGCGCGGATCGTTCAGCACGTCGTTGGTCAGGTGAGGCGCTTT
The DNA here is from genome assembly GCA_964470555.1 of uncultured Heliomicrobium sp. Classification (GTDB taxonomy): domain Bacteria; phylum Acidobacteriota; class Blastocatellia; order RBC074; family RBC074; genus RBC074. The sequence continues at coordinate 35,131 of CAYYDG010000007.1, read as the reverse complement.
TTCTTCGGCAATCAACCCGATTTTGTATTGGCCGACCGGCACACGTTCAGAGAGTCCGGGGATGTTGACGTCAAGTCCGGCGCTGGCCTGCAACATCAGCACATCGCCGGTTTCGTTCAACAACCAGATGCGCGCCAACGCTGCGTCCAGATGCTCGACCACAGATTCGGCGCATTCCTGCAACATCTGCGGCAAGGAGTTGTTTTCGTTGGTCAACGCGGCGCTGATTTCGGCTCGCAACGCGGCTTGCCGGTTCAATCGCGCCTGAATCAATTCCGCTCGTTTGCGTTCGGTAATGTCGCGCGCGATGCCCTGCATGCCAATGGGCATGCCGTTTTCGGTCAACACCATGGTGTTGATTTCCAGCGTCATCCGATGCCCGTCTTTGCAGACGATTTCCAGTTCCAGCGGGGTCTTGAAGGTTTTGCCCTGCACCTGTTCAGTTACCCGCTGCAACACTCCGGGCAGATATTCCGGCGCAATGATCTGAGCGATGTTCATGCTCATCGCTTCTTCGTGGCTGTATCCGGTGATGCGCTCGGACATTTCGTTGACCGTCTGGAAATTTCCCTGCAGGTCGTGTGTGTAAATCAGGTCGTTGGCGTTGTCGAACAGAGCGCGATAGCGGGCTTCGGCGGCTCCCTGAGCGGCTTCGGCGCGGTAACGTTCCGTGATGTCGCGCGCGATTCCCTGCACGCCGACCGGCTGGCCGTTTTCAATCAACAAACGAGTGCTGACCTCGACCGGCATGGAGCTTCCGTCTTTGCGAACGATTTCCAACGCAAATGGCGGCAGATTATCGGGGCCGGACAGATGCTGCATGATCCGCTGCTGGGCTTCCTGCAAGTATTTCGGAACTACCACCTGGGCGATGTTCATTTGCAGAACTTCGCCCAATGAATATCCCGTCAATCGTTCGGCGGTCTTGTTAAGCGATTTGAAATTGCCTTCCAGATCGTGGATGTAAACGATGTCGTTGGCGTTATCGAACAAATCCTGGTAACGACTTTCGGCGGCCCGGCGAGCGGCTTCGGCGCGTTTGCGTTCGGTCACATCGCGGATCAGGCTCATGACCAGCAACCCGTCTTCGGTTTCAATCTGGCGGCGGGTGATTTCCGCAGGGAATTCGCGGCCATCGCGGTCGAGCAGGTAAAACTCCACCTGTTCGGCGTTGCCGGAAAGATTGCCCGTCAACAGGGCTTCGTCCAGATCGAGCAGCGCATCGTCTTTTTCTACGGGAGGTTCTGGAACCTGTCCGCGCAACCGTTCGGGAACCAGCACTTCGACGCTTTTACCTAGCAACTCTTCGCGTTTGTAGCCGAACAGCTTTTCGGTTTGCGTATTGACCAGCACGATTTCGCCGTCCTGATTGGCCAGCACAATCGCGTCCGGCGCGAATTCCAACAATTCCTGAAAGCGCGTGCGCGCGGCAACCAGACTGTTGATCAAACTGCGCTGTTCTCGCATGTCGCGGGCGACAGCCAGTACACCTGTGATCTTGTTCTGTTTGTCGTGCATCAGACCGAGCGAGAAGCTGACGGGAATGTTGGCTCCGCCCATCGTGCGCAAATCGGCGTCGAGGTTGGTGATGCGACCGGTCGGCGCAATTTCCATCAATTTCCACGGAGTCGCCGGAATGTCATCGGAACCGCAGACCGCCGTCAGCGGGCGACCGAGGATCGAAGTTTCAGGACATTCCAGCAAGGCGGCTGCCGCAGGATTGGCGCGAATCACGCGACCGGAACGGTCTGTCAGGAACAATGCCTCCGACATTGACGAAATCACCTGTTGAAACAGATCGCGCGTTTCGGAAATTTCCGCCGTGCGGCGTTCCAACTCGAATTGGGCATTGGTCAATTCGGCATACGCGCTCTGCAAATTGGCGAACATGTCCGGCCACGCTGCTTCGTGCAGTTGGCGACGGTTTTCGTCACGATCTTCTTCTACGTTTCTGAACTTCCAGGTTGGCAGTCGCATTCAAAACCTCCAAAGGGGGATCGGGTGATTGCGGATTTCGGATTGTGGATTTCGGATTTCACGCGCTGACAATCAGCAGGAAATCCGCAATCCGCAATCTACAATCCGCAATCCTTTAAGGGTCAAAACTTCGTACGGCTCTGAGCAAATCAATGCCGGTGCATTCTTCGGGATGTCCAAAATCTTCCAGCAGCGGCGTCGAAAGAATCGCCTTTTCATACGGCCCCGGAACGCCGAACGAATCCTGCGGCGATCCCATCCAGCTCGACGCCGTGACAATCTGGTAATTGGCGATCTGGCCGCCGGCGATCATCACGTAATGCATCAAACAGCCCTGGGCGTCTTCCCAGAATCCGGCTCCGATGGCTTCCTGCGGAACGCGAAACCGCGTGGACATGGCGGTTTCGCCGCGCTGCAATGCGTCAAAGGCTTTCAACAGATACGTCAACGCAATGACGCTGCAATACGAAATGTGATACGCCCGCGCGCGATTGCGTTCAAATGCGTTGGCGCGTTCGGGAACCTGCCAGACGACTTTCGTCGCCGGAAGCTGGAATTTCGGCAGATCAATTTCCAGCCCCGCATCTTTTCCGGCGGTTCCGGTGGCGTGAATAAACTCGTTCTTCAACTTGCCGCCAACAGCAGTAATCCATTGGCGGGCGAGCGCGCCCGATTCCATAGGCTCACGATCCCAGCGAGGGGCAGTGTTCCAACTATAGGCTTTTTGCCAATTGCCGAGTTCCGGCACGGGAATCGTCAGCTTGTTCCACGGATGCAGCGGCGACAACGGAACGCCCAGCGGATCGGCTTTGAGCGGATGCCCGTTCCACGCGGAATAAAACGAATGATCGGCGAACTCTTCGATTCCGGCGCTGATTTCGGCCAACTTGGTCGTTCGCAATTTGCCTTTGACGATCACGCCTGGCGTCGCCATACGGCGTTCGCCCCATTCGTTGCAATTTTCGAAGCGCGCGTTGTAACCGTTCGCGTCGTCCCACAATCCGGCGCTGATGAAATTCGATTGTGTTTCGCCAAGGTGGCGATACCGCGCATCGGCGGCGTAAAAGAATTCCACCAGATCGTCCCAAATGGCGACAACCTTTTTGGCGTAATCCACCAGTTGATTGATGCGTCCCAGCACGCTCTGAAAAGTCGAGCGATTGGCTTCGATTCCGACTCCCCCGGGAAAGATAGAAGACGGATGCGGGTATTTGCCAAAAACCAATGTGGCGACTTCGCACGCAGTGCGCGTCAATTGAATCGCTTCGCGGTACAGTTGCCCGCTGAAGGCATTCATCTCGGTCATGAGTTCGCCGATGGTGCGAAATCCATGAAATGACGTTCCGGGCGCAGCCGTTTGCTGTGCGATGATCCACAACGAAGGGTTGGTTTTGGCGACAACTTCTTCGGAATAATCTGGCCCAGCGACCAGAAACAAATGCCGCACATGCGAAGCCAGCAACTCCGCCGCGGCGCCCAAACTTCGGACAATTGTCGCCAACGGAGGCGGTGCAATGCCGTAGGCCATTTCCAAGGCCTGAGCCGCCGCAATCGAATTGGCTCCGCTGCCCTGTCCACTGACGCGACTGGCCAGGGCGACGACATCCGACGGCGCTCGATTTTTCAACACCAGTTCGCAACCGCGAAAACCTGTGGTTTCGACACGCACGTCGAGCACTTTGCGCGAAGCGAAATCAATCAGCGCGCCCAGCGATAAGCGTTCGGTGGCGCGAGTCAGCGGGTCAACTTCAAACCGGTACACGTGCGGATTGTCCGCCGCTTCTTTCAATATTCGTTCGCGTTCGGTGGCAAGCTGCGGACGCGCGGCGGTTTCCAATCCGAACGGATCGGCTACGCCGACAGCGCGCATTCGCGCTTGTCCTCCTTTGTCGAATTCGATTGGCAGGTTTTTGAAAACCATTTTTGGGTGATTGGTGGTCGGAGGCTGGTGGTCGGTGATTGTTTCCAACCATCAACTACCAACTACCGATTAAGGATCAAAACTCCGAACCGTTCGCAAAATGTCCACGCCGGTCAGGTCTTCCGACCGCGCGCATTCTTCCAACAGCGGAGTATTCATAATTGCCGCTTCGTAAATTCCCGGCATTCCGACGGCGTCGCGCGGCGATCCCATCCATTCCGAAGGCGTGATGATCTGGTAATTCATCAATTTGCGTTCGTTGATGGACAGATGATGCGTGACGGCTCCGCGCCCGCATTCCCAAAAGCCAACGCCGATGGTGGTTTTGTCCGGCACGCGAAAACGCCGGGAGATATGAGTTTCCCCGCGTCGCACGTAATCGAACGCCTGCAGCAAATTGGCATAAGCGACGATTCCGGCATAAGCCAGTTGATAAGCTCGCGCGCGAATCCGTTCCAGCGTGTTCGGACGTTCGGGAATCAACCAGCGAACGCTCATCGCCGGTTGTTGGCCTTTCGGCAGAGCGATTTCCATCGAACGGCGACCGGTGGTGATGAATTCGCAATTGGAATTGGCGTTCAGTGTGTTGACCCACATGCGCGCCAATGCGCCGGTTTCCATCGGTTCCCTATCCCAACGCGGAGCCGCCGCCCACGAATATCGTTCGCGCCAGTTTCGTTCCTGCGGAGCCGGAACCGTTTGCTTGTTCCAGGGATGCCAGGGCGACAACGGGCCGCTCAACGGGTCGGCATCGAACAATTCGCCTTCCCAGCTTTTATAAAACGAATGGTCAATGAACTCTTCGATGCCGATGTTGATGTCGCTCAACCGCGATGTCCGCAATTCGCCGTTAATCATCACGCCCGGCATGGACAACCGCTGCTGTCCCCAGCCGTTGCAGTTGGTGTAACTGGCGTCATAACTTTCCGGGTCGTCCCACAACCCGACGGAAAACAGATTGCCCGGCAATTCGCCTACGCGGCGATACCGCGGTTCGGCGTCGTAAAAGAAATCCACCAGATCGTCCCAGATTGCCGTCACCTTTTTGGCGTAATCCAGCAGCGTGTTGACGCGCCCCAGCACCTGGTTGAACGATTCCTTGTTGGCTTCGACGCCGATTCCTCCCGGCACAACTGCCGACGGATGCGGATATTTGCCCAACAACACCGTCACGATTTCGCGCGACAGCCGCATCATCTGCAACGATTCCAAATACAAGTGACCACTAAGCGGATTTAGTCCGCGCATGACGTCGGCAATTGTGTCCAATCCGTGAACATTCACGCCGGGGGCGGGAGTTTTCTGCGCCTTGCCCCACAATGACAAACTGGTGCGACTGATTGCCGCTTCGGAATAATCCGGCCCGGCCAGCAAGAATAAATGATGCGCGCTTTCGCCCAAGACTTCGCCGCACGCGCCCAGGTTGCGAGCCAGAATCGCCAGCGGCGGAGGCGTCACGCCGCATGACATTTCCAGCGCCATTGCCGCCGCAATCGTGTGCGCCACGCTGGATGTTCCGCGCGCGCGGCTGGCCAGATGAACAGCATCCGAAGGTTCGCGCCCCTTAACCAGCAATTCATAGCCGCAGAACTGCGCGTTTTCGATCCGGGCGTCCAGCACGCGACGCTGTTCAAAATCAATCACCGCATGAACCGACAGATTGCCCGACACGCGCGTCACCGGGGAAACATTGAAATCCCGGACGTGCTGGTTGTCGGCCAGTTTTTCCAGCGCCTTTTCGCGGTTGAGCGCCCGCTGTATTCGCGGATCGCCGTCCACGCTGAAAGGCGCAACGGCGTCTTCATCGCGCAGATGCGCGCGCCCGTAAGCGTCGAATTCGATTGGCAGACTTCTGAAGGTCACAGGCAAAGAAAAAGAAATACGTGTTGAACGCCTGAACGCCTGTGTGAGGGTAGGCTGCGCTCAAAAGAATGTGTCGCTGCGTCAAGAACGCCGTTCGTCGCTAAACATCGTGCAATCATTTGGGGCTTTATTGGGGCGTAACTAAAACTAAAGAGGCATCACGATGTTTGCTCAAAACGCCGGATCGGGTCTGGCCAACGCCATGTACTGATCCACGAAATCGCGCTCAGTGCATCCGATACAGCTTCCGCCGACGCGGGCGCATCCACCAAATCCGCGCAACCAGCCGGTGACAGGAACCGGACATTTGATTGCCGGACGATTCGACAGATCAAAACCTACTGCCGGGGGATATTCGACTCGCGGAGGCAACGGGTACGTCTCGTGGTTGTACAACCATCGAGGACGGCGTTCTTCATCCAGGTCCAGGGGCACCAATTGAGCCAGATGAAGAAAAACGTAAGTCAGAGTTTCAAGAAAACCTTCGCCGGTGGGGGCACATCCCGGCACATTGATGATCGGCAAACCGCCACGGCTGCGATAATCGCGGCCCAGATAATCTTCCAATCCACGCGCGCCAATCGGACTGCCATCAGCCGCCATCACGCCTCCCCAAGAGGCGCAGCTTCCCATGGCAATCACCGCTTCCGCGTGCGGAGCCAGCCGGTCTACCCAGTCAGATGTGGTAATCGGTCGGCCATCGGTCGAAGTTCCCAATCGCGAAAAACTGCCCGAACCAGCCAGCCGTTCATTGGCAATCGCGCCTTCCAACACCAACACATAAGGCGACAACTGCCCGGCGGCGGCGCGTTCCAGACTGGCGCGAAACGTGTCTCCGTTTTCCATCGCCAATTCCGGATGCACCAAAATCACACGCGGCGCGTCCGGCACATTGCCCAGAATCAAATCTTCAATGCCGGGCTCCGACGCGCCAAGCATGGCCATCGTACATCCGCCATTGCATCCGGCTCCAGACAACCAGATCAGATACACCGCTTCGAGCGAGGACACTTCGCTCTGCATAGGCAGCACCTCTTTCGCGCAAAAAAACTCCTGAACTCAAACCCAAAAAGAACCTTTGAAAGTCTTTTAGTCAGAACTTTTGCTAATTGTGATCGGCCATTTTGCTGAACCGATGAATGTAAACAAGTGGTAATCCCGCTTTAAGTTGGCGCGGATTATAAGCATGCGCCCAAACAGACGCAACCGCTTATCTATCCAGGCAAAATTAGAAACTCGCCTTCTGACAGCCACTCAAGCGGCAACGACGGCGATGGATGGCAAAAAAATTGATGTGCCGGATGGGCTTTACGCAAAAGCTGCGTGAAGGGGTGTGGCAAGACAACTGAGGCTCTGGCTTCACTCACCAATAGCATACTGACGAATGGCTGAGTTGGCATTACGGTCGAAACGGCGCTTTGTTCGTTCGCCTGGCCTTCTCTTGTTGGGCACGATCCTCATCGTCTTTTTTCTGTTTACGCACAACCTCTCTTTGAGGACCTTCCGCTTCGTCCAATCGTATGGCTTCGGCAATGGCAGCTTGAGCTTGAGCGTTCAACCGTTTTGAATACGCCAACAAACCAAAGGTGGACTGTAAGGAGGAGTGAAACAGGCTAAATGAATATTGCGAATCTTCCCACTGCGCAAGGACTTTTTCGTTTCTGCTTGAATAGAACTTCTCTCCATCACTGTATTGTTGGGTCGAGGAAAGAGTGAGCTCGATCGTGGGTCTGGACGCTGTTCCGTACTGCGCGGAAATCGCTTCGATGATGTCTTCAGCCGTCATGCCTTCAACGCGTTCCTTGTTATAAAAAATCACCAGGCGGAAAAGCTCTCCGTTGTAAAAACTGAACAGAATGTCTTTCACGGATTCCGGCTGAGGCGAAGAGTGTGTAAAGCTCAACGCTTCCCAAACCAATTCTTGAATCATTGCCGGGCGGTGATGGATGATCTTGGCGTCAGATGGTTTCAGACGAATTTGCTTCACCACGGCAGGCAATCCCATCCCGAACTGGAAATCACGATAACGTGAAAGGTCTTGCGTTTGGCCTGAAAGCGGTGTCAGCAACACCCCCAAAATTATGACTGTGACGATACTTGTATAAATCATTTAGCTCTCCTTACCGCGGCGGATATACGACAATTTCAAAAAAAGTCGCATCCGTCTTCGCATCGCCGGTCAATTGTCGCAACCGACTACTGGCGATCTGCTTATCGATCTCTGCAGGATTCTTCGCCACCGGCTCCGGAACCTTGCTCTTCAATGCTTTTCGCAATTCCTGAACGCGCGCGCGCCTGGATTTGCGCTTCTTGTTTTCACGATTGTATTTGGCTCTGTCGCCATTTCGTTTTGACATAAACTCCTACCGCTCAGTCGCCAAAGAGAACGATGCTTTTCTGGATATGCCGGGAATGAGCAGAAACGTTCACATACGGCATTCCTAAAGACCGCCTTGATTCCACCTGGGTAATTTCCAGGCAGTTAAAGCCCTTCGAACTCAATTTCGCCAAGAGCATTTTGACTGCCTTGCGAGTCGTTTTCTTCTTATCGCTCCCAAAAGCGCTGGTTTCTATCGCTCCGGCAATGTAGAAAAAATTCCAACCTGCCTGGTTGATGATTTGACTGAAGCTTTTGAGGTCTAGGTTTTTGACCAGCCGCCACCCATAAGAATACGGTGCTGTTTCCAACCGCAAAGATTCCGGCAAGGTAGCGCCTTCGGCGATCAACAAGGTTCCCGATTTGACTGTTTCTTCCATAATTTCTTACTCAAGTTCGTCAGCAGCCTGATGTTCGCCACTTTCCCCGCCATCAATTAGCGCCGACGGCAATCTATTTTTGAAATGCAGATATTTTTTTAGTCACCCGTATGGTCGGCGAAGCTGAGATAAATTGATGTTCAATACTGAACAGACTCAACAGATAAAGATGAAAAGCAACAGAGAGGCTTGGTTGAACCTGTTTTCAAGTGCCGTGTTCCAGCCAGTCGAGCATTTCGGCCAAGCTGCCGGTGGCCAATCCAATACTGGTATCTGCCGCGCCGTAATACAGGTTAATCGTGTCGCCATCCGGCGCAATCGTGTAGCCGCAAGGAAAGACGACATTTCCCACATCGCCGTGCTGTTCGTAAGATTCTTCGGGGCCGAACATCCATTCGTCTGCGCGCTTGATGCAACGTTCAGGTCTATGCAAATCAAACAGCGCAAGGCCGAGCCGGTAAATGCAACCGGCGGCTGTGTGTTTGACGCCGTGATAAATCACCAGCCAACCGTGCGGAGTTTCTATCGGCGGCGGCGAAAGCCCTATCTTATTGGCATCCCACCAGGAACCGCGCCGGGATTCCATCATCAGTCTGTGGCTGCCCCAATGGCGCAGGTCAGGCGAATAACTGATCCACATATGCGCTCGTGGGCCACTGACCGGGCGATGGATCAACGCCCAATTGCCGCCAATGCGATGAGGTAACAACGCGGCGTCTTTATTTTCCGGTGGCATAATCACTCCGTAGCGCTCAAAGCTGCGGAAGTCTTCAGTAAAGGCCAGCGCCACCCCGGGGCCATCGCGGGTGTAAGCTGTGTAAACAACGGCGTATTTGCTCAGTTCAGGCACAAAGGTGATGCGCGGGTCTTCAATGCCCCACAGTTCTTCCGGGAATTTGTCAGGTTCAGGCATCAGGGTAGGCAGAGGATCAATCTGCCAATCGCTTACGCCATGAACGGATCTGGCCACTGAGAAATGAGAAAGTCCGCGTCTGCATTCCACGCGGCACAGCAACAAGGTTGTTCCATCCGGCAACAACACTGCGCCGGGATTGAACACACTGTTGATCGGATAAGGCCAATCAGCGGCGCTCAAAATCGGATTGAGTTTGTGACGACGAAAGAGTTCTGGATGTTGATTGCTCATTGAGTTTCCGGCTTCAAGGAATGAAGCCCATTTTCGGCCAGGCGTAATTCCAGTAACGATTGTAAAAAGGCCAAGGTGGATTCAGCTCCTTGATTTTCGTTCGGACGGTCGGGATGCAACCCGTCACGGCAACCTCCGGTCGTTGGGTCATAGATCGGGCGGTTCAGGTCGTTGCGACCGAGGAACCATTCAAAAGCTCGGCGAGATTCTTTGCGCCATTGTTTGTCGCCCGTAATTCGATAAGCCTCCAGGCAGACGGAAATCATCACCTGAGCTTCAACCGGCTGTTGATCAAAGCGGGCGCGTTCGCCATCGCGCGAATAAAACCCGTTCGAGCCAATTGGAACAAAATGCCCGCCTCCTGATTCTGAGCAATGCAAATCAACCAGCCAGTTCAGCGATTCCAACCCGGCCTCAGTCATCGCCTGATTCGATAAAGATTGGCCACACATCATCAAGGCTTGCGGCAGAACACCGTTGCAATAAGTCAACTTGGCTTCGTACCAGCGCCAGTCATCCGAGCGATGTTTTTGATAACAAGCCAACAAGCGAGCAGCCAAATCTTCCAGCACTCGGCCAGCTTTGCGATCCCCTGTGTATCGCTTGAGATATTCGTGGACGCCAATCAGCGCAAAAGCCCAGGCGCGCGGGCTGCGAGTGGGAAGAATGGCTGGCAAGGCCTGCTCGAAAACCCAACCAGCCATGCTTTGCAAGGCAGGCGTATTGGAGCGACCCAGTACGGTTCCAAGCGCCAACAAAGTGCGGCCATGACTGTCTTCCGAACCGGTTTCTTCCAGCCAGTTGCGTTGGTAGCCCATAAAATTGCGAAAGCGTCCGGTATTGGCGTTGAAGGCATGCCAGACGAAGGCCAGATACCGCGTAGTCAGTTCTTCCGCTTCGCTGTTGCCGACTTCTTCCAGCAGAACGCTCACCAGCAGCGCCCGGGCACTGTCGTCAATCGTGTAGCCTTCGTGATAGTTGGGAACCGTGAAAATGGCGTGTTGCAGCATTCCGGTGTCGTCAGTCATGCGGCGCAAATGATCGAGCTTGAGTGGCGGCAATTCGCCAGGACGCTTATCCAGCGGTTTCACCGCCAGGCCGGGCTGGCTGTAATGACGGCGTTCGGCGCGCGCGCGCTCGAAGCTTTCCAGGTAACGGCGCGCCACTTGAGGCCAAATCATATCTCGTCCGAACATATAAGCTCGCTTGCGCATGGCGTGACGTTTGGCTTCGTTATCCAGCAGGTCAATGACCTGTTCAGCCAGCGCCGCCGGATCGCGGAAGGGAACTAGCGCGCCGCGTTCATCGGCCAGCATTTCTTCGGCGTACCAATACGGCGTCGAAATGACGGCCTTTCCCGCGCCAACGGTGTAAGCCAGCGTGCCCGACGTGATCTGCGCTTCGGCCAGGTAGGGCGTGATGTAAATATCCGCTGCGCCGATGAACTGCACCAGTTCTTCCAGACTGACAAAGCGGTTGTAAAAAATCAGACTTCCTTCAACCCCTTTTTCCTGCGCCATCCATTGCAGCGACAACCTGTAGGTTTCACCTTCGTTCCGCAAAACATGCGGATGCGTCGCGCCAACCACGACGTAAACCACGTTCGGATGTTTCGCTAAAATCGCTGGCAAAGCTTCAATGACGGTTTCGATGCCTTTGTTGGCAGAAAGCAGCCCGAAGCTGAGCAACACAATTTTGCCTTCGACGCCAAACAGGTCTTTGTGAAAGCTGGGGTCTACGAACGGCAAATCAGGAATGCCATGCGGGATGAAATCAATCTTTTCAGCAGGCACGTGATAAACGTCTTTCAGGAATTCCACGCCGCGCTCGCTCATCACCACCAGCCGATCTGACAATCCTGCAACTTGCTCCAGCACGCGCCGCTGATCCGGGTCTGGGTCACGCAACACAGTGTGCAGCGTGGTGACGACGGGCATATTCAATTCGCTCAGCAGCGCCAGCACATGACTGCCCGCGCGTCCGCCGAAAATGCCGTATTCATGTTGCAGGCAAACCAGGTCTACATTGTTGATGTTCAGAAAGTCGGCGGCTCGGCGATACGAATCAAGGTCTTTTTCGCCCAACTCAAAGCGTACGCGGTTCGGGTAGGCATAACCCGCCTCAGTGTCGTTAATCGGCACCGCAATGCACCTGATCTCGCTGTATTCAGCCGCAATGGCTTCGCACAAATCGGTGGTAAAAGTGGCAATGCCGCACTGGCGCGGCAAGTAATTGCCGATGAATGCGAGACGGTTTATGGAATTGGTCGTGCCAGGTATTAACAAAACTATCTCCTGAAAACATTGCTCACAGTGAGGAGCCTGCCAGGCTCCTCACTGTGAGACATCGGGTGATGCGCGTGCGCATAAAGGGAATCCCTTAAAAGCCCATGCCGCCGGGCATTGCTGCGGATGTGTTGTCATCAGGTAAGTCTGAAATCATCACTTCGGTGGTAAGCAGCAAGGCTGTGATGGAGGAAGCGTTTTGCAACGCCGTGCGCGTGACCTTGGCCGGGTCAATGACGCCCGCCGCAACCAGGTCTTCAAACTCTTCGGTCAGTGCATTGAAACCTATGTTCTCGTTCTTTTCGGCACGGACGCGCGCGACGATGATTGAGCCTTCCTTGCCGGCATTCTGCGCAATCAGCCGCAACGGTTCTTCCAAAGCGCGTTTGACGATGTTGACCCCGATCTGTTCGTCCGGGTCGCCTTCATCGTCCTTGTAAATCTTGAATTTCTCCAGCACTTTTGCGGCTCGTACATAAGCGACACCACCTCCTGGCACAATGCCTTCTTCGACGGCGGCGCGTGTGGCGTTCATTGCGTCCTCGACTCGCGCTTTTTTCTCTTTCATTTCCATCTCAGTCGCCGCGCCGACCTTGATGACCGCAACGCCACCGACAAGCTTGGCCAATCGCTCCTGCAATTTCTCGCGGTCGTATTCCGACGTAGTGTCTTCCGCTTGAGCGCGCAATGTTTTTACACGGCCTTCGATCCCGCCCGGCTTGCCTTTGCCTTCCACAATGACCGTCTTGTCTTTATCAATCATCACTTTTCCAGCCCGGCCCAACTCTTCCAAAGTGACCTTCTTAAGATCTATGCCGAGGTCTTCGCTGATAACCTGGCCGCCGGTCAGTATGGCCAAATCTTCCAGCATTGCCTTACGGCGATCACCGAAGCCCGGCGCTTTGACAGCGGCGACATTCAGCGTGCCGCGCAATTTGTTGACGACCAGCGTCGCCAGGGCTTCACCTTCGATGTCTTCCGCGAAGATCAACAGCGGCTGCCGTTTTTCCGCAACCTGTTGAAGCAGCGGCAGGAGTTCATTCATCGAATGAATCTTCCTTTCGTGAAGAAGGATCAAGGCGTTGTCCAGCACGACTTCCATGCGTTCAGGATCAGTGATGAAATACGGGCTGAGATAGCCGCGATCCAACTGCATGCCCTCCACAAATTCCAGTGTGGTTTCCATCGTCTGCGACTGTTCGACGGTGATCACACCGTCTTTGCCGACCTTTTCCATCGCAATGGCGATGATTTTGCCAATCGCTTCGTCGCCATTGGCTGAAATTGTGCCGACCTGCGCGATGGCGTCGCCTGTCACGGGCTTCGCCAGACGCTGAATCTCTTTCAAAGCGCGCACGACAGCCTTCTCAATGCCGCGCTTGAGCGCCATCGGGTTTGCTCCCGCCGCTACTGTCCTGACACCTTCGCGAAAGATGGCCTGCGCCAGAACCGTCGCCGTCGTCGTTCCGTCACCTGCCACATCAGAGGTCTTCGAGGCGACCTCGCGCAACATTTGTGCGCCCATATTTTCCAACGGGTCTTTCAGTTCGATTTCCTTCGCGACCGTCACGCCGTCTTTGGTAATTGTCGGTGAGCCAAATTTCTTATCAATCACAACGTTCCGCCCCTTGGGGCCAAGAGTGATCTTGACTGTGTCGGCCAATTGGTTGACGCCGCGTAAAATCGCAGCGCGTGAATCCATTCCATAAACTACCTGCTTTGCCATGATATTTTCGTTTCTATTTCGAGGCGGTTGTTGGGGTCACTTTTTTACGAAGCAGCCGATTGGATACTAAGTCTGAACCAGGAGAAAAGACGGGAGATTTTGCTGCTCCAAGCCGGTTGGACCATCTTCCAGCACAACGACTTTCGCTCTCAGCTTTTCAACTCTGTTGTGAAACCAGATATGGCCTCCTCTTTTGGGTTATCTGTCACGCGCTTGCCCCGCTGATCATCCGTAGCAGTGAGCCGCGTTGCAGGTGATCAGGGCAAAAGCGAGTGAGTGACAGGTATTTGCGGCCTGGACGCTTTGCGCCGAAACTGTGCCAACGAGTGTTATCAGGAACAACGCGCTGGCGGTAATCAATTTGGTGATGTTCATTTACTCTCCATATCTTGAATCCTTGTTCCAACTCCAGCAGTTCCTGTGGAATCCCCTTGTCCGGCGTGCCCATAATCTCGCGGAAGACTTGGGCCGCCTTTTCTGACTGCTGAATCTGATCTTTGATGTTTTTCTTTGGTTGCGCTTGTGTGACCAGGCTGGCTGACAAAGCCAGGCAAAACATCGCGACGAATCCGATGATTGATCTACTTTTCATATTTCCTTTTCAAAATTTATATCCCTGCTCGCTTGCTTTCGATGTGTGGTGATTGCTCGCCACCCTTATGAATCGCCAGCTATAACGCAGGGAGTACCAGCATCATCGGTCAGGTTGGAATGGGTTGCCGTTCAATATTGAACAAGATTGGAAAGAATAATGGCGGGAGCGAACTGGATTGAAGAACTCGACAGGGGTTGAGAACTGAAACGATCGGAGGCAAGAAATAGTAAAACTTAGCCCAAAATGATTGTGATTACTTTCAGTCCTATTTCCTCTTTTTGTTCAATTTCTATGCTTGCCGTTTGTCAGACAGTCTGTTTTGAGGGTTTGTCTCGCAGGGCGTTATAAATGGCCAGAAAAAGCACGGCGGCAGCAGCAGACATCAATATGCCGCCGAAGCTCACTCCTTTTACGCCAACCAGCCAGAATTTGTTGAAGAACTCGCCGCCTGTCACAGCGCCAGCGACTCCCAGTATCAGAATCATCGGCAGGGATTCCCCCGTCTTGTTGATTAATTTGCTGGCGCTAAATCCCACGATCAGGCCCAGCACCATCCAGGTAATAAGTGCCATAACTCTCCCTCGCTTTCGCTAGGATTCGGAAAAAAGCCCAGGCTGTGGAATTCAATGATCGGCATCCCCCAGTCTGGATGCGCTGCCTGCTGATCAGGCCAACTAACAGTGAAGTGAATCAATCTTTCAGGATAAAGGAAACTTTCATCGTCACACGGTATTCAGTGACTTTTCCTTTTTCAACCACGACTTTCAGGTCTTTGACCCAGGCGCTGCGAACGTTTTCCAGCGTCTTACCGGCGCGCTTGATCCCTTTGTCAACGGCATCATCAAAGCTTTCAGTTGATGACGAAATAATCTCGGTTACCTTGGCAACAGACATGATGATTCTCCCGGTGTTGGCCGGTATTGAGCCGGTTATTAGTGATTCTGACAAAGCCCAATAACCAGCCGTCTGGCGATAATTGCCAGACGGCTGGTTATAAAGCTACTGGTTATCGCTTCAGTCTCCACTGCTGATCGCCTGATTGGCATAATCCCAAAGCTGAATGTTCGCGCCGTTCTCTTTGCCCTGCCGGGTGACGTCCAGACACTTGCCGTTGTCCACGCTGACGATTCGGCAATAATCGCCGCCGGTTTGCTCCAAGCGCCATCTTTGTTGCCGGGTGTCGCGCCAACCCTGCTGGATGATGTTTGCCCCGTTGTTGTCTCTGCCGCCTTGAACCGTCAGCGCCCTGCTATGCCGACTTCGTCCCCGACTTGTACCCAAGAATAGGCTGATTTCAATTGGGGTTTTCGTTCAATACTGGACAAGCGTGAAAAAGAATTTCCGCGCTAAGCAATCTGCGCCAGATAAGAAGTAAGCTCCTGTTCTTTTATGATCAGGAAGTGGTCGGTATTGGTTTCAATCAATCCGAGGTTCCGAAAGCGTTGCATGAACATGCTGATTCGTGGGCGCGTTGTGCCAACCATTTCCGACAGTTCTTCGTGCGAAATCTTCAGTTCAATGCGAATGCTGCGCGGGTCTTTTTTGCCGAGCTTGCGGGCCAGTTGCAACAACGTCTTGCCCAGTCGCTGTTCGCTATCCACAGTGACCAGATTGGCGATGACCTGTTGTTGGTCGGCAATCCGCACCGCCAGATACCGCACGAAACCTTCGAACAGCTTGTCCCGGTCCAGGCGCGCAAAGAATCTGGAGCTTGGGATTTGTTTTAGGACCGTTTCTTCCATCGCTGTCGCAGTTTCCAGCCTTGCATTCAAGTTCGACAAACACAATTCGCCGAAAATGTCTCCGACCGTATGGATGGCCAGCAAACACTCCCTGCCTTCGGGTGAAAGCATCAGCAACTTGACCTGTCCGCGTTCGATGAAATAGACGGTTTGGTCCTGATCTCCGCAAGTGTAAACATTGTCGTGTTTCGCAATTGTCATGGCACGCGAATTCATGGTTTCGAACTGCAAAGAATCGCGTAACTCTAGTTTGAAGCGGTCCGCTTCGGGAGCCTCTTGAATCATTACCTTCTCTCCTTTTTAACCTGGCCGCTAAACTGGCCTTGGTCGGTCAGTTCAGCGTCGCCGCCGAGTTGATTGGCTGCCATTGCTATTGCAGGTGCAGAATCTGACTCGACCCATCGCCGCTTGATTACGGCATTGGCAGTGGCCTGTGCCTGGCGTTGTTCTTCCCGCTCGCGCAACCAGATTTTTTGTAAAGCGGCGGCCTTTTGCGCCATCTCTGCAAAATGCTTACGTTCCAAATTGGTCATAGTTTTCTGCCTTCGTTGTCCACCATCCGGGAAGCCCGCGGGTGTCCACTTTTTGCAAGCAGACCACCCGCGCGCGGGTCAGCAAGCCAGGCTGTAATGGCCGAGTCAAAAGCTTGTATTTTGCTATTCAGGCAGAGAGTGAACTCTCATCTGCTGTAAAAATTGGTGTTGGTGCGTTTTTAGTTGATGATGAAAAAGTGGGAGTGAATGAAGATAGAAGAGCGAATCACTGGCAGATGTGCGTGTTACTGCCCGGTAATACACTGCCACATCGCTCGTTAAGCCGTATTCTTGAATTGAGAGTTGCCTGTTTCTATTCACGATTTCTTGCGGCAGAAGTTAATGGCCGTTGAAACTACCGGACAGCCATTAACCTGCCATTTGCTGTAAACGTCAAGCAAAGCTGAACGCGTCTGGCCTTGGGAAAACTGCTTCCACAGCAACTCATAAATCAGCCCACCAAATTGATGAACTTTCAATACTGTCACTACGGCTTAAAGCACATAATAGATGTCTTCGATACCATTGTCGGTGTGTTATCGCACATATAACCGTCTTTTATTGGCTTGCTCACGCCCAAAATTCCGTGCTTGCTGAGCTTATATGTGAGCAAGCGAACATATAAGCTAGACTGAGTGCGTTACATTAAAGTGAAGGCTCCGAATGCCGGAGCCTTCTGAAAGAGCCAGGCGATCCAATCTTATGCAACCGTTCTTTTCACGATAATGACAATCGCTCTGACTCTTGTAAAAGTTAAGGAGGCTGATCATTCCCATCTCTCATCCACCCATAAGCCTTATGGAAAACCGGTTGCTGGCCGCTCTGCCGAAGGTTGAACTTGAGCAATTGCAGCCCAATTTGGAATTGGTGTCGCTGTCGCTCGGCCAGGTCATTTATGAATCGGGCGCACAGATGACGCACGTTTATTTCCCAACGGACTGCATAATCTCTTTGCTCTATCTGATGGAAAACGGCTCGACAGCCGAAATTGGCGTGACCGGTTACGAAGGAATAGTTGGAATTGCTCTGTTTATGGGGGGCCAAACGACGCCGAACCGGGCTGTGGTTCAGAGCGCAGGCAATGCATACAAAATGAAAGCGAATGTGCTGCAAGCTGAATTCAACAAAGGCGGCCAGTTTCAACAGAGCTTGCTGCGCTATACACAGGCATTGATCACCCAAATTTCCCAAACTGCCGTTTGCAACCGCCTCCATTCCGTTGAGCAGCAACTCTGCCGTTGGTTGTTGCTTAGTTATGACCGGCTGCACTCAGACAAACTGGTGATGACACACAGTCTGATCGCCAACATGCTGGGCGTGCGCCGTGAAGGCATCACCTTGGCCGCCAAACACCTGCAAGAGCGAGGCGTGATTTCTTATGTTCGCGGCACCATCACACTGCTAGACCGGCCAAAACTGGAAACCACAGTTTGTGAATGTTATCGGGTCGTCAAAAACGAGTACGATCGTTTGCTCCCCTAACAATTATCTTTCGAGCCGACCAGCATATGTGCGCTGGCGCATAGACCAGGTGCTCTGCGCCTGATACATTCCCGGCGCTAAATTCTCTTTAGTTCACCATTCGACATCTGGATCTGGCTGATGACCTCCTCCTTATGCCGTCTGTTGGGTTACCCAATCATGACAGCAATCAAACAAGGAGGCTTCTTTTGCCTGGAACTGTTCCCATTCGCGAGCCGATAACCAACCAGATACTTGCCGGTTTGCCAACCAAAGTGTACCAACGCCTTCGTCCTGACCTGGAGGAGATTCCTTTATCTTTCGGCAAAATCCTCTATGAACCAGGAGACATTATCAGACACGTCCATTTTCCGAATCAGGGAATTGTTTCTTTACTAACGCTGGTGGAAAACCGTTCGGCTTTGGAAGTGGGCATCGTCGGCAACGATGGCATGGTTGGCATACAGGTGTTTCTGGGAGCCACCACTTCGTTCAACCGAGCGCTGGTGCAAGGCGCGGGCACAGCCATGCGAATGAAAGTTGAATCGCTACGCAAACACGCCAAACAGGGTGGATCGTTGTCGAATTTACTGCTCCGGTACACGCATTCGTTATTGAGTCAAATCTCGCAATCGGCAGCGTGCAACCGGTTTCATAAAGTTGACGCGCGACTTGCCCGCTGGCTGATGATGACCCACGATCGCCTCAATTCAGACAAGTTCCGGCTCACACAAAAGTTCATTGCCGACATGTTGGGCGTGCGCCGTGAAGGTGTTACCAATGCTGCCCGAGCGTTACAGAAGAAAAACCTGATCCGTTACGTGCGCGGCTTGATCACCGTCATTGACCGCCCCGGTTTGGCAGCAGCGGCATGCGAATGTTACGAGATAGTCAAAAAGGCTGCGATCTGATCTGAAGATGATCAGGTCGGATGCCGAGGTCAATCTTCCATCTCAACTTCAGTCAGGTCATGGCTTTGTTTCGGAGTCCGGCTCAGAATCAGCCACGCCGTCGGCACAACCACCATGACCATGCCCAACAGCGAAAGCGCATTCACGGCGTGATTCCAGAACACAACGTCGAAGATCAATCCGAAAAGAATTTGCGACAAAGCGACGACCGAAATCTGTGTCGCTTGTCCTTTGGCAAAAGCCTTGGTCATGCCGATTTGCCCGGCAACGCCTGCCAATCCCACCAAGACCAGCAACAGTAACGTGGTATTGTCCGTCAATTGCGCCGAATAATCCTTGCGATTGGTCGCCAGCAAAAACGAAGTCGTCGCCAAACTGGCAACGCCGGAAAAGTGAACGACGATGGCGCGCGGATCAATATGTTGCAGCCGATTCAATCCCAACATCGCAATCGAAGTGCAAAAGGCTCCGCAGAGCGCCATCAGGATGGCGAACTTGCCGCTTTGAAAATGCGGCTGCTGAATCAGTGCGATGCCAATGACGCTGACCAGCACGGCGACGCCGATGCCAGCCGTCGGCTTTTGTTTGAAGACCAGCCACAAGATCAACGTCACCCAGATCGGAGCCGTGTTCATCAACGTCAGCGTGTCCGAAACAGGCAGATGCGCCAGCGCATAAAAGTTGCAAATCATTCCAGTGCTGCCCGCCAACGAACGCACCCACAACGTCCGCGAACCAAACAAAATCAATTTGACTCCGGCAGCTTTGGTCAGAATGAATGCAAAGAAAAAGGCTACGGCGGCACGCGCGACGACTACCAGTTGCCAGTCGCTGTATTTGCCGGCCAGATGGCTGACCGAAGCCATCACCGCAAAAGCCAGCGAAGCCCAGAGCATGTGGAAGTACGCTGTTCGGTGATCGGTTCCTAACTCCCCGATATTCGATGAAGACATTGGTTCCTTATACGTTTTGACCTGTTTCAATAAGCCTGAGAATAACTTGGCGATGCGGACAGCGGCAACGCGATTCACAAATCCGACTCGATGGACAACAATACCGGCGATTCGGAGTTCAACGAATCGCCAACCCAAAACAATTTCGAGGACAAAAGCTATGTTGCAACGTGTGCGTTTCCTGTTCGCAATTTTCGCCGTTGGACTGGCGAGCAGTTTGATGGCGCTTCCCTGCCTGGCTCAACAGAAGGCTTTAACGGCGGAAGACTATGCGCGCGCCGAAAAGTTCATGAGTTACAACACCGCGCCGCTGGTTTTGCGAGCCGGAGTTCGCCCGGCGTGGCTGCCCGATGGACGGTTCTGGTACCGCGTAGCGACAGAAACCGGCGCGGAGTTCGTGCTCGTTGATCCTGCGCGCGGAACTCACGGAGCGGCGTTCGATCATGAAAGGTTGGCGGCTACGTTGTCTTCAACCACCGGCGCGAAATACGAAGCGCTCAAACTCCCCTTCCAACAGATTGATTTTTCGCCCGATGGTAAAAACGTTTCTTTCAGCATCGAACGTCGCAGATTTACCTGCGACGTGTCCGGCAATCAATGCAGCGTTGCAAACGATAACAACGCCGCTCGTGTCGGAAACCAGCGAGGCGGCTTCGGCGCGAACGCGATGGCGAATTCGCCCGATGGCAAACGCACGGCGTTTATTCGCGATTACAACTTGTGGGTGCGCGAAGTGGCCACCGGCAAGGAAACACAACTGACAACCGACGGTGTGAAAGATTTTGGCTACGCAACAAACAACGCTGGCTGGGTGAAAAGCGACAACCCAGTGCTGGCGTGGTCGCCGGATTCCAAAAAGATCGCCACCTTCCAGCACGACGGACGCGGCGTAGGCGAAATGTATCTGGTCAACACGCAGGTCGGACACCCGAAACTCGAAGCCTGGAAATATCCGCTGCCCGGCGACGCCAAAATTTTCATGATCGAACGTGTAGTGATTGATGCAGACACTGCCAAAGTCGTTCGACTGAAAATGCCTGCCGATCCGCATCGTTCGACACTCTGCGACCACGTTGTTTGCGGAGGAAACTGGGCCGATGTGGAGTGGAGCGCCGACAGCAAACAACTCGCTTTCGTTTCGACTTCGCGCGATCACAAAGAAGCCAAGCTTCGCATCGCCAACCCCGAAACCGGCGAAGTCCGCGACGTGTTGGAAGAAAAAGTTACGACGTTCTTTGAATCCGGCAACAACCGCGTTGGCCCCAACTGGCGTTTACTGGCGGGATCGAATGAAGTGATCTGGTTTTCCGAGCGGGATAACTGGGGACAGCTTTACCTGTACGATGCAAACACCGGCAAGCTGAAACATCAAATCACGACGGGCGAAGGCAACGTCACACAGGTCTTGCGCGTTGATGAGAAAAACCGCTTGCTGTATTTCCTCGGCGTCGGCAAAGAAAAAGGTCGCGATCCCTATTTTCGCCACTTGTATCGCATCGGGCTCGACGGCAAAGGCTTGAAGCTGCTGACGCCGGAAGACGCCGACCACGACATTTCGCTCGCGCCTTCGGGCAGCTTTTTCACGGACAGCTATTCCAAACCGGACGTTCCGCCGGTTGCCGTGTTGCGCGACGCCGAAGGCAAATTGGTTTTGACGCTGGAAAAGGCTGACATCTCGCGCCTGGTGGCCACTGGCTGGAAGCCTCCGCAACCTATCACCGTCAAAGCGCGCGATGGCGTGACTGATTTGTACGGATTGATGTATGTGCCGACCAAATTCGATCCGAACCAAAAATACCCGATCATCAATCAAATCTACCCCGGCCCGCAGTCTGGCAGCGTAGGCCCGCGCACGTTCAACGCCAGTCGCGGAGGTGAACAGGCGCTGGCTGAACTCGGATTCATCGTCGTCGCACTTGACGGGATGGGCACGCCCGGACGCTCCAAAAAATTCCACGAAGCTTATTATGGCGATATGGGCGACAACACCTTGCCGGATCAAATCACCGGGATGAAACAGTTGGCGCAGAGACATCCGTGGATAGACATTGAACGCGCCGGAATTTACGGCCATTCAGGCGGCGGGTTTGCCACGGCGGCGGCGATGTTCCGTCATCCAGATTTTTTCAAAGTCGGCGTGTCGCAAGCGGGCAATCACGACAATCGCGTGTACGAAGACGATTGGGCCGAAAAATGGCAAGGCTTGCTGGTGGCGAACCCCGACGGCACCAGCAATTACGACGATCAAGCGAATCAAAACCATGCCAAAAATCTGAAAGGCAAATTGCTGCTGGCGCACGGCACGATGGACAACAACGTGCCGTTTTATAGCACGCTGCTGGTGGTCAACGAACTGATCAAAGCCAACAAAGACTTCGACTTGATTCTCTTCCCCAATCGCGGGCACGGGTTCGGCAACGAACCGTACATGGTTCGCCGCCGCTGGGATTATTTCGTCAAACATTTGCTGGGAGTCGAACCGCCGCGCGAGTTTGAATTGAAACCGCCCGCTCAACCGGCGCTTGGCAATTGAAGCTACGGTTCATTAATTTCAGAAATACGATAAAGGATCACCCGACATGAAACGTTATTTGCTGACCATTGCTGTCATTGGCTCGTGCTTATTTGCCTCGCCCGCCGTGGCGATTCAGGAACCCGTTGACCGAGACATCATCGCCAAAATCCGCGACGAAGGGTTGAATCGTTCACAGGTTTACGAAACGTTCACGCACTTTACCGAAGACATCGGTCCGCGCTTGACCGGCTCGCCCGCCTACAAAGCCGCCGCCGATTACGCACAAGCCAAGTTGAAAGAATACGGCCTGGAAAATCCGCGTCTGGAAGCTTGGGAATTCGGACGCGGTTGGGAGATGGACAAGTTTTCCATTGAAATGGTCGAGCCGCGCTACATGCCGTTGATCGGTTATCCCGAAGCGTGGTCGGCTTCGACAGCGGGCGAAATCACCGCCGCTCCGATTTTCCTCGGCGACAAAAAGCAGGAAGACATCGCCCAAATGCGCGACAATTTGAAAGGCGCGATTGTCATGAGCCAGCCGATTCAGACTTCGTTCGAGCGCGCCGACCGTCCGCAACCTACGTTGTTCGATCATCCCGTCGCCATTGGACAACCGCGTCCTCCGGCAGGCCCAGCCGGTTCTTTCATCACGCCGCAAAACATGGCACGGATGCTGCGCGAGGCAGGCGCGGGAGTCGTGTTGCGTCCCAACCGAGGCGAGCACGGAACGCTGTTCGTGCTGGGGCGCGACAACGGCGAAGCCGCTTTGCCAAGCATTGTGCTCAGCGCCGAACACTACAACATGATTGCTCGGATGATTCAGCGCGGCATCGCCGTCAAATTGCGCGTCAACCTGCAAACGCGATTTCTGACCGAAGACAAGAACGGATACAACGTGCTGGCCGAATTGCCCGGCGTTGACCCGGTTTTACGCGATGAAGTCGTCATGATCGGTGGCCATCTGGATTCGTGGCATTCTTCGCCGGGAGCCACCGACAACGCTGACGGAGCCGCCGCCGTGATGGAAGCCATGCGAATTCTGAAAGCCATCGGCGCACGGCCTAAACGAACTATCCGCATGGCGTTGTGGGGCGGCGAAGAACAAGGCCTGCACGGTTCGCGCCGGTACGTGGAAAAGTATCTGGCGGGCGATGCCAACAAAGCGGCGCGAGAAAAATTCAACGTCTATTTCAACCTCGATCCGGGCAGCGGGCCGATTTATGGCTGGTACCTGGAAAACAACGCGGCGGTCAAACCGATCTTTGACGCCTGGCTGGAACCATTCAAGGATTTAGGTGCGCGTAAAAACATACTGCAAGGCATCGGCAACACGGATCATCTGAGCTACACGCGTGCTGGAATGGCGGGCTTCAATCCGGTGCAGGATTATGTGGATTACGATGTGCGAACGCATCACACGAACATGGACACATTCGAGCGCGTCAAAGCAGACGATTTGAAACAATGCGCGATGGTGCTGGCTTCGTTCGCTTATCACGCCGCCGTGCGAGCTGAGAAAATCCCTGTTCCTGTGAAAGCGACTGAAAGGTGATAACCAACTGATTGAATTCGTCTTGCTGTTCGATTTAGTCTAGCTGCAGAATTCATACGAGCTAGAGGAACACTTATGCCAGCATCAAATTTCGCCACCAGGAATGACACCTATCGCAAATTGATGGGCAACGGCCTGACTTACCGCATCCCACGTTTCCAGCGTTATTACAGTTGGACTGAAGATGAATGGGAAGACCTTTGGCTGGATATTCTTGGCACGATCAAGGAGGGCGGCGAACCAGCACATTACATGGGTTATCTGGTGCTGCAATCAGATGATGAAAAAGTCTTTGACGTAATTGATGGGCAACAAAGACTGACAACACTTAGCCTGATTGTCCTGGCAGTTCTGAAAAATCTGCAGCGATTGGTTGATGAAGGCAAAGACGCAAACGACAACCAACAGCGATTGGAAACACTTCGCAAGAACTATATTGGCTACCTTGACCCGATCACCCTTGTTCCGCGCTCTAAGTTGACGCTCAATCGTAACAACGACAATTACTACCAAACCTATTTGGTCCCGCTTGGTCATCTTCCACAACGTGGGTTTCGAGCATCGGAACATAGCTTACGCAAAACCTTCGAATGGTTTGATAAAAAAGTCAGCGAATACGCTCGCAAAAGCGGCCTGGACGAAGGAATCGCGCTCGCAACGTTGGTTGAGACAATGAGCGACCGGTTGTTTTTCACGGTAATTACGGTGACCGATGAGTTGAACGCCTATAAAGTCTTCGAGACGCTCAACGCACGTGGTGTGCGGCTTTCAGCAACAGACCTTTTGAAAAACTATCTTTTCTCTGTACTCGATCGCCAAGGCCAGCACGAATATGAGTTGAAAAAGCTGGAAGATCGTTGGGAGGCGGTAGTTGGCCGATTGGGTAGCGAAAGCTTTCCTGATTTTTTGCGACTACATTGGAATAGCCGCCATTCGTTTGTGCGTCAGGCGGAGCTTTTCAAAACCATTCGCGGGCAGGTAAAAACCAGAGAGGCGGTTTTTGACTTACTGCGCGCAATGGAAGAGGACATTGATGCTTACCTCGGCCTGACTTCGCCAGAAACCTCATCGTGGCCACCCAAATTGAAATCTTACGCTCAACAACTAAAACTCTTTGGGGTTCGCCAACCATTTCCTCTTTTGCTGGCAGCCAGACGGATATTCGATGATCAACAATTTGAGCCGATTTTACGTGCGACGGTCATCATTTCGTTTAGATATAACGTCATCAGCGTATTGCAAGCCAACGAGCAGGAACGTGTTTATAATCAAGTAGCGTCTGGGCTTTCCCGCCTGGAATTGAGGTCTCCCAGTCAGGTACTGAGCGCCTTAAACCCAATTTACATTTCTGACGAAAGTTTTCGTGCTGCCTTTGCCAATAAAATCATTCGCACGACTCAAACCCGAAATCGTCGAATTGTTCGTTACATTTTGTGCGAATTGGAGAAACAACTAGCGGGGCAGGATTACGACTTCAATAGTGATACCTTCAATCTTGAACACGTGCTTCCTCAAAACCCCGGCGCAGACTGGAAGCAATTTTCAGAAGAAGAAATTGAAAGTATGGTTTTTCGGCTGGGTAATATGACCTTGCTGCAATCATCGGCCAACCGGGATCAAGGTAACGACAATTACACAACCAAACGCCCTGTTTATGCCAATAGTGGTTTTGTCGTGACTCGCAAACTTGCCGAAGAAAATGCCGAATGGAATCCCGAACGGATTGCTGCCAGACAATCCTGGATGGCCAAACAAGCTATCGCTATCTGGCAAATATCCCGGCTTTCCTGATGCTGTTTATGGAAATGACTCCCATCCAGCAAAAATTCACCAAAGCGATTGATGCGCTGATAGAACAGGTGAAAGAAGACCGTTCGATTCTGGCCGCGATTCTGTGCGGCAGCTTGTCGCACGACAAGGTTTGGGCGAAATCCGATGTTGATCTGGTGTTGGTGACGCTGGACGACCGCAAAGGTGAATCCGGCGGCTTGGCGTTGTATGCCGACGGGATCAATGTTCACGCAATGCTGCTTTCACGAACGGAATTGCGCCGTACGGTGGAAGGTTCGCTCAGCAATTCCTTTATGCATTCGTTTCTGGCCAAAGGACGATTGCTTTACACGCACGATCCGACGGTTGCCGAGCTTTGTTCGCGGCTGCAACAAATCGGCGAACGCGACACTGAGATTCAATTGTTGCGCGCAGCTTGCAGCGCATTGCCGCTGATTTACAAAGCTCACAAGTTTTTCCTGACGCGCGGCGACCTGGAATACACGGCGTTATGGATTTTGTACGCCGCCACGTCGCTGGCGCAGATAGAAGTCATCGGCGCGCGTTTGCTGGCCGACCGAGAAGTCATTCCGCAGGCAATGCAGCTCAACCCTGCACTGTTCAAAACGATTTACAGCGATTTGCTCAACGCCAAAAAAAACAAAAAAAACGTAGCAGCGGCGCTGGAAACAATTGACGCTTACATCGCCGAACGAGCGCCCAGCTTGTTTGCTCTCGTGATTGATTATCTGCGCGAAGCCGGCGAAGCGCGCTCCTGCACCGAAATCGAAGATCATTTCAAACGCAATTTCAACGTCGAATGCGTGACCACGGCGTGCGAATATCTGGCCGATCAGGGTTTGATCGGCAAAGCTTCGACGCCTGTGCGTTTGACGAAAAAGAGCAACGTCGTAGTGCAGGAACTCGCTTTCTTTTACACATAAACGGCGTCAAAACGCTAGCAGTGAAGAGGGCTGAGTACGCAAGAAGTTTGGCGGTAACGATAGACTTCAGATAAAACACAGTTGTCGCACACATTCGTGCATCGTCTGGCAAATTCTAAATTTGTGAAGGGATAATTATGTCAAAACACCTACTGTCAATCTTATTTTCCTGCTTACTGGCAGGCCAATTGTTTGCGCAAATTCCGCAGAGCGCGGCAGCGGATGATCTCAACAGCGTTTTCAAAGCTGTGAAGTGGCGTTCCATCGGGCCGTTTCGTGGCGGACGCTCTGTGGCTGGCTGCGGCGTGATCGGCGATCCATTGACGTATTACATGGGAACGACGGGCGGCGGTTTGTGGAAAACCGATGATTCGGGCATCACGTGGCGCAACATCTCCGACGGGTATTTCAAAACCGGCACAATAGGGGCAATCGCCGTGGCCGAAAGCGATCCGAATGTGGTTTACGTCGGCATGGGCGAACACGCCGTGCGCGGCGTGATGACGCATTCGGGCGATGGCGTTTACAAGTCTACGGACGCTGGCAAAACCTGGAAGCACATTGGTTTGGAACAGACGCGGCACATTTCGCGCATTGTGGTTGATCCGAAAAATCCAAACGTTTTGCTGGTGGCTGCGCAAGGCGCGTTGTATGGCAATTCGCCGGAGCGCGGGATTTATAAATCTACGGACGGCGGCGCGACGTGGAAGAAAGTTTTATTTGTGGACAACAAAACCGGCGCGGCGGAACTTTCGATGGATATGACCAACACGCGCATCCTTTACGCCGCGATGTGGGAACACGGTCGTTTGCCTTGGAAAGTCATCAGCGGCGGTCCGGGCAGCGGCTTGTATAAATCCGTGGATCAGGGCGAAACGTGGGAAAAGCTGAAAGACGGATTGCCCGAAGAATTGGGCAAGATGGCGATTGCCGTCAGTCGGTCGAATCCTGAAAAGGTGTACGCGCTGATCGAAAGCGATTCGGACAAAGAAGCAGGCGGTCTGTTTGTTTCGACGAACGCAGGCAAGAAATGGAGCCGCATTACCAACGATCATCGTCTGGTGCAACGAGCGTGGTATTACATCGAACTGTTCATTGACCCGAAAAATGAAGACACGATTTACGTGTTGAGCGCGCCTGCGTTGCGTTCAAAAGACGGCGGCAAAACCTGGGAAACGCTTTCCGGCACGCATGGCGATTTTCACGATCTGTGGATCAATCCCGACAATCCGAACAACTTCATCATTGCAAATGATGGCGGCTGCGCGATCACTTTCAACAGTGGCAAGAGTTGGAGCACGCAAAGCAACATGCCTACGGCGCAGTTCTATCGCATCAACGTAGACAATCAATTCCCCTATCGCATTTACGGCGGGCAGCAGGACAACACGTCTGTTTCCATCGCCAGCCGCGAATTCGCCAGCGGCGGCATTACAACGGCAAGCTGGGAAGCTTCAGCGGGCGGCGAAAGCGCGTTTCTGGCGTTCGATCCAAACAACCCGCGTTACGTTCTCGGCGGCAGTTATCAAGGCACGATTGAAGTGCTGGACACGCAGGCCAAAGCTTCGACGAACATCATGGCCGCGCCGATTCAGTACCTGGGCATGGATGCGAAAGACATCAAGTATCGCTTCAACTGGAATGCGCCGATTATATGGAGCAAGCACGAACCTAACACCTATTACCACGGCGCGCAGTATCTGCTGAAAACCAGCGACATGGGCAAAACGTGGAAAGAGGTTTCGCCCGATCTGACGCGCAACGAAAAAGAGAAACAAGGCAAAGGCGGCGGCCCTTACACCAACGAAGCGGTCGGCGCGGAGAATTACGGCACGCTGAGTTACGTCATCGAATCGCCGCACGAAAAAGGCGTAATCTGGACGGGCAGCGATGATGGTCTGGTTTATGTGACGCGCGACGGCGGCGCAAACTGGAAAAACGTCACGCCCAAAGGCCTGGCCGAATGCTTGATCAACGCAATTGAAGTTTCGCCGCACGACAAGGCGACGGCTTACATTGCTACGACTCGTTACAAATTCAACGACCACGCCCCAGGGCTGTACAAAACCACCGATTACGGCAACACCTGGACGAAGATTGACAGCGGCATTCCGAAAGACGCTTTCACGCGCGTCGTGCGCGAAGACGAAGTGCGCAGAGACCTGTTGTTTGCGGGCACGGAACTCGGCGTGTTTTTGTCCTGGGATGGCGGCAAGAAATGGTCGCCTTTTCAATTGAACTTGCCCGTGACGCCGATTACGGATTTGCGCGTTCACAAGGGCAATCTGATTGCTGCGACTTCGGGCAGATCGTTTTGGGTGCTGGATGATTTGAGCGTTATTCGTCAGCACAAACCGAACGCGGCTGCGTTAGCGATTTATCGTCCCGATCCTGCGCACCTCGTCAATGGCGGCAGCGAAATGGATCGGGCAGACGCCGAATTTACGGGCGCGAATCCGTTTCGAGGCGTCAATCCTGCAACAGGCGTAGTGATTTATTACCAATTGCCCGAATTGAAAAAAGACGATCACATCACGCTTGAAATCAAAGACGCGACAGGCAATTTCGTCCGCAGCTTCTCATCCAAAGCAGATGAAAAATTCGTGCGTTACGACGGCGGCCCGCGACCGCAACCGGTTTTGCCCAAGGCAAAGGGATTGAACCGATTCGTTTGGGACATGCGTTATCCGACCATGCCGGGCGTGCCGGGCGTTTACATCGAAAGCAGCTACGCCGGACATAAAGCTCCGCCGGGCAAATACAGCATCACTGTAAAGATGAATGAACAGACGGTTTCAACTGAAACGGAGATTCTGGCCAATCCGCTTTACCCGACGACGGCGACGGAGTACGCCGAATATCATCAGACGATGTTGGCCATGGAGACCGAATTGATGACGATGCACCGCATGACGAACAGCCTTTACGAAAAGCAGAAACAGTTGGAATCGCTGCTCGCTTCGTTGCCGGCTGGCGAGAAATTCAGCGCCGTCAAAAAAGACGGCGAGGCGCTGGTCAAAAAGATGAAGGCCTGGGATGAAGACATGGTGCAGCGCAAATCGAAGGCGTATGACGATGTCGAAAATTTTCCGAACAAGTTCACGGCGAATTACCTGTTTTTGCTCAACCAGACCGAAAGCGATATTCCAAAGGTGAATCAACCGTCGCTGGATCGTATGAAAGAACTCAATGCTCAATGGGCTGCATTGAAAGCGCGCGCCAGCGAAATGCTGGAACAGGAACTTCCGTCGTTGAATAAACGATTGTGGGAACTCGGATTCGGCGCCATCTGGAAGGAGTAGGAACTGAACCAGTGCAAAAAATCAACATGGCAATCAATCATCATCTTCTCACTCGCTTGATCTGTCTGGCCTGTACGGTGTTGCTGACGGCGACGACCATTCACAGCCAAAACATCAACTGGCCGCAGTTTCGCGGCCCCGATTCGAACCCTGTGGGAACGAGCGCGCGTCTGGCTGACCGCTGGTCGAAAACGGAAAACGTCGAATGGGCGCAGGCTATTCCCGGACGCGGATGGTCTTCGCCTATCGTAACGGGCGACAAAATTTACCTGACGACAGCAGTCACTGAGGGCAAATCAAAGTCGCCGCAGATCGGAACGGAATACAGCAACGAATACAGTGCGGAACTACGAAAACAGGGGCTTTCGCCACAGGAGATTCGAGACCGTCTCAATGAACGCGACTTCGAAATGCCGCACGAAGTGAAGCTGCATTACTTTCTCTACTGCCTGAACCTGAAGAGCGGCAAGGTGGAATGGCGGAAGGAATTTTTCACGGGGCAACCGCCGGGCGGACGGCATCGCAAGAACAGCTTTACGTCAGAGAGTCCAGTGACCGACGGCAAGTTCGTGTATGTTTACGTGGGGAATCTGGGGCTGTGGGCATTTGACTTGAAGGGCAGGCAGGTGTGGATGACACCGCTTGAAGCGAATCCGATCTATCACGATTTCGGCACTGGGAGTTCGCCTGTGCTCGTTGGGAACCAACTGATCGCGATGAGCGACAATGAAAAGCAGCAGTACATCGCGGCCTTCGACAAACAGACGGGCAAACAAATCTGGCGCACGAATCGCGATATGGGCGCCAAGGGACGGAAGTCAGGCTGGGTGACGCCGTATATTTGGCGGCACGCGCTGCGCACCGAGATTGTCACGGTAGGGCCAGGCGAAGCCGTGAGTTACGACCTGTCAGGGAAAGAGCTATGGCGCATCTCGGGCATTTCAGAAATACCGATTCCGATGCCTTTCGCTTATGACGGACTGCTTTACCTCAATGCCGGGCGAGGCGGGCCGTTGTTCGCGCTTCGTCCCGGTGCAACGGGCGACATCTCGCTTCCAAAAGGCGAAAGCGAAA
The DNA here is from genome assembly GCA_964470555.1 of uncultured Heliomicrobium sp. Lineage (GTDB taxonomy): Bacteria > Acidobacteriota > Blastocatellia > RBC074 > RBC074 > RBC074. The sequence continues at coordinate 4,103 of CAYYDG010000007.1, read as the reverse complement.
ACGAGTTTGTCGTCTGGTCGCAGCCGCGCGGCGGAACCTATCTGCCCACGCCTGTGGCTTATGACGGCGGAATCTACACGCTGACCGAAACAGGCATCCTGACACGCCTTGACGCGAAGACAGGCCAGCAAACGTACAAGACGCGCATTGATCCGGCGGCAACAGCGTTCACGACTTCACCGTGGATTTACAACGGCAAGCTGTTTTGCCTGAGTGAAGAAGGGCAAACCTTCGTCATCGCGGCGGGCGAAACATTCAAGCTCCTGCACGTGAATACGCTCGACGAAATAGCACTGGCCTCACCCGCCATCGTTGGCGAGCGATTGTTGGTACGCACGGAAACCAAACTCTATTCCATCCGCCGCAAAATCTGAGCGCGGCAACAGGCTAATTGAGCCGCCAATCAGGTTTGTTATTAGATAGGAGTCTGACATGTCGTTTGCGACAACGCCCTGAAACGATGAAAACGGCTGAGCCCGACTGTCCGACAAGCTGCCAGCTTGTCGTTGACCCTAACAAGCGTCAAATCGAGACCACGACAAGCTGGCAGCTTGTCGGACATTTTCAGAGGAGAAAATCGAATGGTCAGAAAATCAAAGCATACGAGTCTATTTGTCCTGCTTGTCACCATCGTCATCTGTGGTCGCGCTAACGCGCAGTGGCCGCAGTTTCGCGGGCCGAACGGATCGGGAGTTGATTCGTCCACCAGGTATCCCGTCGAATTTTCGCCGACCAAAAACGTAGTGTGGAAAACGACCATTCCTTACGGGCAGTCATCGCCCATCGTGGTTGGCACGCGACTTTACGGCACGGCGAGCGAGGGCGAACGATTGCTTACGTTTTGCCTCGACACGCGCACAGGCCGCGAATTGTGGCGGCGTGACGCGAAGCGTGAACACAATCTCGCCATCTACAAAGCCAACGATCCGGCGTCGCCTACGCCAGCCGCTGATGCAAACGGTGTCGTGGCGTTCTTCCCTGAACTGGGTTTGGTCTCGTACGACAACAGCGGGAAGGAGCGTTGGCGTTATGCGCTCGGCCCCTTCAAAAACTTCTACGGTATGTCGGGGTCGCCGATCATCGCCGACGGCCTGGTTGTATTGGTTTGCGATCAGGTGGCGGGGTCGTTTGTCATCGCGCTTGATCGCGCGACCGGGCGGTTGCGCTGGAAGACCGACCGACCGGGCGCTTCGATTGGTTGGGCAACGCCGATAATCTTTCGACCAAAGGCGAATCGCGCAGAGCTGATCGTACTTGGCTCCACACGTCTGGACGCTTATGACCTAACTTCCGGTGTCAGCCGCTGGTGGTTGCCGTTGGCATCTGATGGTTCAATGGGAACGCCGCTTGTTCACGGCGACACGCTGATAGTCTCGACGCTGGGCAGCAGTGAGCCGATGCTGCCGACCTTTGCCGCCACGCTGGCGAAATATGACAAGAACAAGGATGGGCGACTGTCGCTGGAAGAGTTTCGCGGTGATGAGATGGGAGAACACTTCGGCTGGATTGATGAAAGCGACGACAAGATCATTGTCAGTGCGGAATGGGATAAGGCACGCGCGTTAGGCCAGGGTGAATGGGGGGCGATTGCGGTTCGTCCGGGCAATGCGCGCGACCAGCTTGCGGCAAGTGCAGTGCGCTGGCGTGTGCAGAAAAACATCCCGTACATCCCTGCGCCGCTGTTGTATCAGGACGTGTATTACATGGTGAAAACCGGCGGTATCATCACCTCGCTTGATCCCGCGACGGGCAAAATGCTCAAACAGGGCCGCAGTCCCAACGCATTGGGCGAATATTACGCCTCACCTGTTGCGGCAGATGACAAAGTGTTTCTCGCCAATACCGAAGGCAAAATCACCGTTCTCAAAGCGGGCGCGGAATGGGAAGTGCTTTCCGTCAACGAAATGGGCGATGAAATCAGTGCGACGCCTGCCCTGAGCAATGGGCGGATTTATGTGCGGACACGGAGTACGATGTATTGCTTCAACGCCGCCTCCAAGCCGTGAGGGCGCAACTGAGATGATGAATAACTCGCAAACCCTGATTGCAGCCTTAGCGGGCGCGCCTGAAATCATCATTGGTCTCGTGCGCGAAGTCCCGCCGCAATATCTGAAGCGTCGCCCTGGTCCGAATAAATGGTCTGCGCACGAACACGCCTGCCACATCACGACCGCTGATACGCCTTACCTCGCGCGGTTGGAGTTGATGCTTTCTGATCCATCGCCTTGCATCACACCGATGTTTCCTTCGCCAGAAGAAGAAGCGGGCGCATTGCTCAACGTTGATCTGGATGAAGCGCTGGCCTTGTATGTGCGTGAACGAGCGCACCTTGTCGAGCGGTTGCAGCAACTATCTGACGCCGATTGGCGACTGACGGCGGAGCATCCAGAGTTCAGTCATTACTCGGTCAGGATTATGTTTCGGCAATTGTTGCTGCACGAGATGCAGCACGCTTACCGAATCGAAGAGCTACGACTCAGGAAGGACTGGGCGTAAACCTTCTGCGTATCAGTAGCCCGCGCGTCAGCTAGGACGCACCGCCGAGGCAGCCCTTGCTGATGCTCGGGCGACTGACACAAATACCTTTTCGTAAATAACCCCACAGTACCCAACCAACAATATGAAACTTCGACTGCCTCATCCCTTTGTCCTCCTCCTCGGTGGGGTCGCCGTAGCTGCCCTGCTCACGTGGATCATTCCGGCGGGCGAATATCAACGACGCAAAGACGAGGCGACCGGGCGAGAGGTCGTCATCGCGGGAACTTATGCGCGCGTGGCCGCCGCTCCGGTCGGATTGAAAGCCGCGCTGCTTGCCGTGCCTCGCGGCATCATCGCGGGCGCTGACGTTATCCTCACCATTCTGTTCGTGGGCGGCGCGTTTGCCTTTCTGGAAGCGACGGGCGCGCTGGCGCGGCTGGTGGGAATGCTGGTCGGGCGTACGCGGCGACCACGAACCATCGTCATTGCAGTCAGTCTGGCCTTCGCCACGCTCGGCGCGCTTGAAAACATGCAGGAGGAAATCGTCGCGCTTGTCGCCGTGCTGGTGTTGCTGAGTCGCGGCCTGGGTTTCGGCAACGTGACGGCAGTGGCAATGAGTGCGGGAGCCGCAGCCGTCGGCGCTGCGTTCGGCCCGACCAATCCGTTTCAGACGGGCATTGCGCTGCGCTTTGCTGAAATGCCACCGCTGACGATTCCTGGTATTCGCTTCGGCCTCTTGCTTGCCGCAGTCACCGTGTGGATCGTGTGGACGCTGGCGATGACTGCACGCGACGATGTGCGTTCGTCGTCAGAACCTCCGCCGACCGATGTACGCGCAACGAAACGTGACGCCTTGCTGCTCGCGCTTGTCGTCCTCCCGTTTATTCCTTACGTCATCGGCGTGCTGCGCTTCGACTGGGGATTCAACGAACTCTCAGCATTGTTCCTCATTGTTGGATTCGCGGTCGGGCTTGCTTCAGGACGCGATCTCACGACGACTGCCAGCGATTTCATCAAAGGGATGGAAACCATGTTGGGCGCGGCGCTTTTCGTAGGTGTCGCACGCGCCATCAGCGTCGTACTCACCGACGGCCACGTGATTGACACAATTGTTTATGGGTTGGCGACTCCGCTGGCGCATGTTCCCGGCAAAGCGGCAGCCTTGTTGATGATTCCGATGCAGGCTGTATTGCACATCCCGGTGTCATCGGTCAGCGGGCAGGCGGTGCTGACCATGCCGATCATGGCTCCGCTCTCTGACCTGCTCGGCATTTCGCGCGACGCGGCGGTGATCGCATTTCAGACCGGTGGAGGCTTAATGGATTTGATTACGCCCACGAACGGCGCGCTGCTCGCCGTGCTGCTCGCGGCTCAGGTGGATTACGGGCGCTGGCTGCGCTTTGCGATTCCTGGCGCTTTGCTGGTGGCGATTGTCGGAGCCATCGGCGTCATCCTGGCGGCATAGCCATCAGCCATAGAATTGCCTCGGCAGGTGTTGCGGTCTCGTAGATTGGCGTCAGTTGCATTAAGTAGTCGGGCAAATATTTTGAGGTAGAATGAGCGGCATGAAAACCCCAACTAAATTCGTCAAACCGCTCACGGAGGCACAACAACTCCGCCTCAAA
>CAYYDG010000006.1:73853-211320 GCA_964470555.1 uncultured Heliomicrobium sp. | reverse complement strand
TCTGTTCCGATGGCCTAACAGACCCGAATTTCAACTAGATTCTGGACAACGTCCGTATCAAAAACGATTTCATCTGTAGACAAGTATATTGAAAGCAAAAATAAATCAGCTAAAGGAGGAAAATGAAAATTCTTTTTCCTCCACTGATTGCGACAGCGGTTATCTTCTTAAGCCTTTGGGAGCCTGTTTCACGACAGGCTCCCAACCCAGCATCGGGTCAGTCTAAGGCAGTAATCTCTGCCCACATCTACGCCCGGGTCGTTGACAGAAAAACCGACGCGAACATTACGGGCCTACAGGCAGTGGACTTCACTGTAGTGGCGACGAGAGAACAGCTAAAAATTACCTCGGTCGAACAAACCGATAGTAGCTTGGCAATACTTTACTTAATCAACATTGAGATGGAAGCAGGTATTGTGTTCACTAAAAAGGAGCGCGAGGTGACAAATCAAGCCTTAAAGACGCTAGGGGAAGAGGATCGGTTTGCGGCATTTCAATTGATACGTGGTGGCAGGACTCAAAAGCTTTTAGGATTCGAGGAAAATCGAATTCTTCCAGAGTTAGATTACAAAGAGAAGCCTGCCTCAGAACTGAAAAAGAGATACAGCTATTACGAGCCGCTGAAAGAGGTCATTGCATATTTGAATGCCAATGCAGGGACACGACGTAAGGTTTTACTGGTAACGGATGCTTCCTCAGTGCTTCTTTATCCGGCCCCACCTTTTGACAAGCCAGCGCAGGATATCTATGAATTGTTTCTCCGTTCAGGAATTGAGGTCTACTGGTTGTCCCATAATATGGGTTTTGTACATGCATTCACTGGAAAGAAACCGAGTTGCTGTGACTGGAAAAAGTTAAGCTTTGACAAATTTGATGCAAAAAAATTAATAGCCCTGACAGGCGGGGAGCTAATGGGATTTGGACATTCAGACATCAACAAGGCCATAAACAATCTACGCCCCGCCTACGAACTCCGCTTTCAACCTTCTGCCAGTCTTGCCACTGACACGCCACAGTTGATTGAGGTCAAGCTGGCTCCGCACCTTAAGCTCAAGGAAAAGGAGTGGCGTGTGATTGCGCCGCGCGCTGTGATTGTGCCGAAGGCAGCAGTAGGACAACAATGATGAATCCACAAACGCTGAATCTGTATGCGTATTGCGCGAACGATCCGATCAACTGCATAGACCCGGACGGGTTGTCTTTCAAGAAGCTGGCGAAAATCTTCAAATGGGTGGCGGCAGTGATTGCGGTGGCCGCGTTCGTCGTCTTTACGGCGGGGATGGCGGCTCCGGCAGTCGGCAAACTGCTGGCCACGAAGTTCACGGGCGTCTTAAAGGGGATCTTTGGGAAAAAGATCGGCGCAATCTTCGGCTCAGGGATAGGCAACTCGATAGGGGGAAAAATCACGGGGAAGATGATCGTGGGCTATATTGGATCAGGTGCGAAAGCGGCTTCGGCTGTGGCATCAGCGGTGGGCGAAACGCGGTTGAGTGCGGTGCTGGGATTGGTTGCCGGGGGCTTTGGCATGGCTGCTCTGGGCAGTGCCGCAAAGGTTGGAGACTATGTCAGCTTTGGGTTGAATACGTCGGCCAATACTGCGACGGTCGCTGGGGGTAAGCAGTTTGCCGCCGCTCTGGGCATTATGGCGGGCGCGTTCGATGCGTTGGGGACGGCTTTACCCGGTGGAGTATTTAGTAAGCCAACGGATGGACTTTATGAACTGGGCGAATTGATCGCACCAAAGACTGACTTTTACCGTGTGTTTAAATTCACCAATAGCGTTTCAAAAACGATCTCATCTGTTGACAAGTACATTGAGGCAAAAAACAAAGACGCAAAACAGAAAGGCGGGAGCAAATGAAAACCTTCTGTTTTGTCTTCTTGTGCGCTATCGCAGGGTGGTGGCATCTCTATTCAGAGATGCCACCACCTGCTACACAAACCGAGGTAGCACAAAAGGGAAAGAGCGAAGAGGAAAATTTGCGCTGGATAGATGTACAGGTCGTAGATCGTCGAACGAATGAAATCATTCCTAATCTGACCGAAAAAGACTTTACACTTTACGAGCAAAATGTCGCTGTTCCTATTGCCACTCTCAAGTTTGAGTCAAGACCGTTATCTTTACTTTTCCTGGTAGACCCGAGCAATTCAGAGTATGGAATCAACTTTAGAAAGGAGATGACCCAGATAGTAAATGATGTGTTAGATACTGAGTTAACGGAAAAAGATGAAGTTGCAACGATGCTGATCGCGCCTCAGCAGACCTCCGTCGTTTCTCCTTTTGGTGGGATCAACCAACTGTCTGGGATTCCCGACTTAACCAGTGGATCGGCTGAGGGGGCTTACTACGATGCGGCCTTACACTCTGCGATAAAGTATCTTGGGCAAACAGCACGACCACAGACACGAAAGGTAATCTTGTTCTATGCTATTTTTTCCACGCGGAAAAAAACTCCGGGAATGGAGGCGCAGAGCATAATTGCAGACGCTCTCAAGACGAACGTAACTATTAACTGGCTAGGTTGTCATGGGTGTGCAGGGTGGGGATTGGGGTGGTTAAGGCCAAAAAGACAATCTGGTAATCTGAGTAAAAATTTCAGATTTGACCAAATTGACCCGCGCGATCTTACTGCCGTGACTGGTGGAGAAATCATTAACCGAGGGTTGACTTATCAACGGGAAGGGCCTGATTTACAGCAACTTCTCAAGCGATTACGAACACATTACCGATTAGGATTTACCGCAATAAGTAAAGAACTCGCTAATCATCCCACATTGTTGCGCGTGGAATTAGCACCGCACCTGAAAGACAAGAAAAACCAGTGGTTGGTGCATGCGACGCGCGGCTACTTACCACCTCCCAAGCCGATAGCGAAATAAGGTTCCTTTGGCACAGACTGAGATAAGTTGGTCGGCAAAATCGGGTGGTCTACCCGTCCTGAGTTGATTAGATTGGCGGGGCCACAATCCACAACAGTTCTTTGATAGTCCAGATGTGATCGGTCAACCCCGCTGCCATCGCTGGAGTGCGTGGTTCATAACGGCGCTTCTCCTCTTCAACCTCGACTCGCAGTGTTTTGACCTCGCGCGTCAGATTGTAGACGGCGTCTTCCCACACGGACGACGCCTTGAGCATCTCCAGTTCGTAATTGATTAGCGGGTTGCGGCGGTGAATTCAGGATGGATTTTCTTGAATCGCTTGTTGTGGCGTTGGGTTGGCTATCAGGGCAGCGAGCTTTTCCAGCAGGTCTCCGCCGCTTTTCTTCAAGCTTCCGATGACGCTTTTGAAGGCCGCGTAAGCTTGTGCGCCGGGTTCGGTCTTTGAACACTGAGACACTTTTCGCGCAATCACTGCCGGTCGCAAAGCTCGTTCGGCAGCGTTGTTGGTGGGCGTTACATTGATCGGTTCGTGCAGAAATCGCAGCAGGTTTCCGCGTTCGTGATGCCGTCCGAGTTCGTTCAGCAATCGTTGATTGTCCGCGTCGCTCAGTTTGCGCGGGCGCAGGTGGTAGCCAATTTCAAATTCCAGCGCGCGAACGCGGGCTTCATAATTCGGCAGTTTTTTCGTCGGATCGTGGAAGTCGCGGTGCAACGCGATGGCTTCTTTCAATTGCGATTTGAGAATCAGGCCAAAAGCCGTCGCCGCGCCGCGCTTGGTTTTCAGCGCTTCGTCAATCGAACGCAGGATGTGCGACAGGCATTTTTGTTGAGCCACTTGCTCAAGCTCTTTCGCGTCGTAGCTCTTGCCGCGATCTGTGCAAAGCGTGCCTTGATAATCATCGCCGATCACTTCGCGCACTTCTTCGTTACGATGCCGCCCGCGAATTTGATAAACCACAATCGGCGGGCTTTCAAAAAACATCATCTGCGCCGCCCTTTCCGCCGACGCGCCAACCAGTGTCGTCAGTGTTGATCGCCGGTTGCTCTTTGATTTCACCGTGCAGTTGCTGGTAACGCTGAGCAACCGCACCTTGTTTTGTGCCGTGTCGAATAGCCGATTGCGTCAACGCGCCTTGCGTCACCGACAAGCCGGCCAATCGCTTGAGCACGCGCGGAACTTTGCGTTGCGGGATTCCGTCATCGTAATTCAACACCGCCGCCGCAGCTTGCGCGCGAGGCCCCAGACGATGCGCCGTCGCTCCGAATTGATCCGGCGCGACTTGCCAATGCCGACCGCGCACCCTGCGCTGACACGACGCGCAACAACGAATGTAAACTCGATAAGCTTTGACTTCGGGCTTCGGCGCGGGCGGCAATTCGGTGTTGGTGACGGTCTCTTCGCCCGCGTCAACGAGTTCGCCGCCGCAATCAGGGCAAGCATTTTCCCCTCACCGGAACGTCTTCAATTGGCTCGGTGTACTGGTCTTCAGCAGGAGCAGGACGATTGCTGAACTTGCCTTGACCGGCTTTGCGACCTGGACGTTGCGGATTTTTCTTGGGAATGTTCTTGGAAAACGGCGCCGCCGAACGCGCCTTGCTTCGTTTGAGAAGCTCAATTTCAGCGCGCAACTGAGCCTTTTCGGCCATCAACTGCTCGACCAATTCGATCAACTGACTTGTGCTCATTTGCTGTAGAGTGAGATTCATCGCGCGAGCAAACTAAAACCAACAGACGATTTTGGCAAGACCGAGCCGCTAATCAATTACGATTTGGCGTTTGGCATAGGGCCATCCGTTGGTAGCCGGTACAAATTTCTGGCGACTGGCACATTTTTGGGTGTAATGGCCTACAGAAAAGCGAGGTCTTAAAGTTATGACTAGGGTAACTATTCTGAGCTTTTTCGTGTTGGCAATTTATGCGCTGGAACCTCATCCGTTGTCGGCGTTTTATCTCTGCCAACCAGAGGAAAGGACTGGGGGCGGCATTTCGCCCCCCTCTATCAAATACCGGATTACCCCTTCATCAGAGCAACTTGGTGTTCCTTTTACCTATAGCTCCGATGGAAAGTTACTAGCAGTACCAGCACGACAATCTATTAAGCTATATGACTCCAACACTGGAAAGTCAGCGGGAGAATTATTTGCCGATGACCGTTGGAAAAAGGACTGGCTAGGAAATGTCTACTTCAGCTCGGACAGTCGAACGCTAGCGGCAAGAACCATTGGCTCTAACCGAATAAGAATATGGGATTTAACCACCTTCAAACAGAAGGCAATCATCACTGACTCAGTTGACAATAACTTCAGCAGCCCACGCGGTAAGATGATTGCTACGATTCGCAAAACAAAGTTTGTTCCTTTTTTCATGAAAGACGAAAAGATGATAGACATCTGGGATATGGTGACAGGTCAATTGAAGAAGTCTTTTGAATTGCCCGGCTCTCCGCACCCTTTGTCAATGGAGTTTAGCCCGGATGGAAAGACGTTCATTGTTTCAAGCGTGACGGGCAGAATCTTTGTTTATGAAACGGATAGTTGGACGTTACTGGAGAGGCTCAAGAAACAATCGGAGGATGCAAGCCCTGTCATCGGTTTTATCTTCAGCCCGGACAGTCAGTATGTCGCCCTGGTCGGCATAAGTTCGATCGTGGCGATTCACGATATGGAAACTTTCGAGCGCGTAGCCTGGTTGAAGGGCCACAAGAAACGAATTGAGCAGGTCGAATTCAGCCCCGATGGAGAGTTGATCGCAACCACAAGCGGCGACGGAACGGCCAAGATATGGAACGAAAAAACCGGACAGTTAAAAACGACTTTGAACGAACAAACTGGGGCAGTGCGTTTTGTCTCCTTCAGCCAGGACGGCCGATGGCTGGCGACATCCGGCACGAAAAGAGAGAAAGTCGAGTTGCTGGACACACAAACCTTGAAGGTCAAAGTCACGTTTGACAGCAGTCGCGAAGCTTACGCTGTTTTCAGCCCAGATGGCCAAAGTCTGGCGATCAGCAACAAAGACGGCTCAATCACGGTGTGGGACATTTCAACTGTGAAGTGAATTGATTCCTCTCCAATTTCAACTATAACGCTTCCAGCCAGGTTGAAACGCTCAACGTCGGCAGCCTGATGACCGAAACGTACAGCTACGATTTGAAGACCGGACTGTTGCTGACCCAGCAGGTGAAACAGGGCGCGACGACGCGGCTGGATTTGAAATACAACTACACGCTCAACAACGACGCGAACAACAACGGAGCGAAGACAGGCCAGTTGACCGGCATCACCGATTTGATGAACAGCAGCCGCAACAAGGCTTACGTGTATGACAAGCTTGGCCGGTTGAAAGACGCGAAAAGCGGCAGCGATGCCTTCAACAACCCTTCGTGGACGCAGAGTTACTCGTATGATCGGTACGGCAATCGAACGGGAGTAAGCAAGTCGGGTTCAGGCGCGGGCAGCATTCCGCTGGATGGTCTGGCCAGCCTGGTTTACACCAACGCGCAGAGCCAAACCGTCAGTAACCGCATCACCACCGCCGGTTACGAATACGATCCTGCCGGCAATCAAACTCGCGGGCAGACCGAAAACGGGACTTGGCGGCGGTATAAGTATGATTCGGCTAGAAGATTAGCGGTCGCGCTGGACGATGGCAGCAATCCGCAGGAAACGTACAGCTACGGCGCGTCGAATGAACGGTTGGTGACGGTGTACGGCAACGGCTTGGGCGCTCCAGCGACGTACTACTGCTGGGAAGGCGGACAGGTCATCGCCGATTTCAGAGCCGGAACGAGCAGTAACCTTGTCTGGGAAAAGAGCTACGTTTATCTGGGAGGCCGGCTGCTGGCGACGACGGACATCAGCGGAACGAAGTACCATCGCCCGGATCGGCGGGACACGGCTGATAACAGATACCTCTGGCAATGTAACAACCGAGCAGGTCAACCTGCCGTATGGAACCGCGCTGACTACGGAATCGAGCGGAGCGATAAGCAATCGCCGCTTCACCAGCTATGACCGGTCGGCGACGACGGGGATGGATTACGCGGTCAATCGGTTCTACAACTCCGCGCAAGGAAGGTTCAACCAGGTTGATCCGATTGGAATGGCGGCGGCGAGGCTGAGCAATCCGCAATCGCTGAACTTGTACGGTTACTGCGAAAACGACCCGATCAATCACGTTGACCCAGACGGACTGTTTTTAGGAAAGCTGTTCGGCTGGATTGGGGGCGTCATCAAGAACGTGGCCAAAGTGTTTGCCGTGGTTCTGGCGGTTGCTGCTGTGCTGGCATTCAGTTTTGGATTTGCCGCAATCGGAGTAGCGGCTCTGATTGGATCAGGCATCTTTGCCGCAATTGGATGGGGCAGTGGAAAGTTGTCGGAATTTGCTGGTGCCTTTTTGGGCACGTTTGGGAAAGCAGGCAATTTCAGAACACCTAACACTTTTCCAGTGGACTCAGGCGTAAGCGGCGTGAACAACTATCTTGCTAAGAAGAAGCAAAAGCCTAAAGTTTATGACCCTGCGAAAGTCGCCAAGTTCGTTGATTACTATCTCTACCTAGTCAAAGGAGCACCAAATGCTTTCCAGAATCGCTCTTTGAATGAAGCTATCACGAAGAACAACAGAAGTGGTCTGGATGACAGAATAATCAAATGCCAAGCTGCTGCTGAAAGTGGCTACAATGCTAATGCAGTTGGTGGCGCAGGTGAGATTGGGTTACTACAAATAAAGCCTGATACAGCGGAAGGACTTGGGTTTGATTCAAGGCAGTTAAAGAATCCTGAAATCAATATAAAAGTTAGTACGCTTTATCTGGGCCAACTTAACGAAAGGTTTGGTAATGCCCGCGATGCTCTAGTGGCCTATAATGCGGGACCCCGCAGATTCCGCGAAGGAAAAGCCAGTGTGCATTCATTTGAATATGCAGATCAGATTCTAGGGTGTGCGAAGAAACTTGGATATAACTGATCTGCAAGAGATGCTTCAGTTACCTATCTTTCAAGCTCTAACGTGTTAAAAACACGTTAGAGCTAAATTCACGCTAACCCAGTGAATTGTGTTTGGCAAACAATCTCTGGTCGTAGCTCATCACAGGTTAAATTAAAGTGTGGCGAGGGTTTTTATATGAAAATATATGGTTTTTTATTGGCCGTCCTTTATATTGCTTGCGTTTTAGCATGTTCAACTGAACCAGCTAACACATTGGCTAGCTCTAGTCAGTCACAGGATCAAATAGCTACTCCACCAGATGTGACTATTCAAAGATTGTTAGATGAAAAAGTAGCAGCTTTTTATAAATGGAAGATAGATAGTAAACTCACGCTATTCTGTATTCTCCGCGACCTTGGAAAATCTGAATTCCCAGGAGAACCCACCAGCACATTTTCAATAATAGATGAGAAAGGTAGACAGTTATACAAACTCGACAATGTTGATATTCGCAGTATATCGACGTTGTTTATCTTAAGGGACGTAAAACCACAGCTTGTTGTTGATGCTAATTGGGGAGGAAGAGAAAACTCTCTTAAAATATTAGACTATCAAAAAGACAGAGTTGTCGAATTACTTGATAAAGAAGATCAGGATTATTCTGTATGTGCTTTTATAAAGCCACAGTTCAGAAATGGTGTGAATCCTTCGGAAGAACCGTACGAAGTGCTCTTAACTAGAGGGATAGGTTTGCCCAGTCCTGACGAAAAACGAGTAAATGTTTACCGTTATTCCGGTAAATCTTATGAACTCAAAGGAGAGTTCTCTCAAAAACTTTTGGATAATTACATAGAGCAACTAATCAAGAAAAGCATACGCTAATTGATGGTCTGGCCAGTCTGGTTTACACCAACGCGCAGAGCCAGACCGTCAGCAACCGCATCACCACCGCCGGTTACGAATACGATCCTGCCGGCAATCAAACTCGCGGGCAGACCGAAAACGGGACTTGGCGGCGGTATAAGTATGATTCGGCTAGAAGATTAGCGGTCGCGCTGGACGATGGCAGCAATCCGCAGGAAACGTACAGCTACGGCGCGTCGAATGAACGGTTGGTGACGGTGTACGGCAACGGCTTGGGCGCTCCAGCGACGTACTACTGCTGGGAAGGCGGACAGGTCATCGCCGATTTCAGAGCCGGAACGAGCAGTAACCTTGTCTGGGAAAAGAGCTACGTTTATCTGGGAGGCCGGCTGCTGGCGACGACGGACATCAGCGGAACGAAGTACCATCGCCCGGATCGGCGGGACACGGCTGATAACAGATACCTCTGGCAATGTAACAACCGAGCAGGTCAACCTGCCGTATGGAACCGCGCTGACTACGGAATCGAGCGGAGCGATAAGCAATCGCCGCTTCACCAGCTATGACCGGTCGGCGACGACGGGGATGGATTACGCGGTCAATCGGTTCTACAACTCCGCGCAAGGAAGGTTCAACCAGGTTGATCCGATTGGAATGGCGGCGGCGAGTCTGGAAGACCCGCAAACGCTGAATTTGTACGGCTACTGTGGAAACGACCCGATCAATCAAGTTGATCCGGATGGGTTATTCTTTGGCTGGGTCAAGAAGGTATTTAAGGCCATTGGCAAATTCTTCTCGGCTGTTGCAAGAGCAATCATGAGAGTGCTCAACAATAAATGGGTTAGTCTTGGTTTCACTATACTTGGCGTAGTTGTGGGTGTATTTGGCGCAACAAACGGGATTTTCAAGCTACTGAGTAAAACTGCAACCAAGGTACTTACCTCAGCAATTAGCTATTACAAAAAGGCTCAAGATATTGCTGGCTTATTATCCATGGCAGGTAACGCACTTCAAGGTCAGTTCAAAGAAATTGGACTGGCGTTGGCTGGTGCGCTTCCGGCCATTATCGAGGATAGCATCTTGAGAGAGATAAATAATGTGTGGAACTCACCACAAAAATTCTCGTTGGGAGCATATTTGAGAGCAGTAGGAGACGGTTTCAAGCACGGGTACGCACGACTCAAAGAGGTATTCTCCCGTAAAGGCTTGAGGTTTCTCATCCCTGTCTATGGTTTCTTCTGTGGACCGGGTTACGGTGATTCTGCATTGGCAAGTGGAACTCCCGGAGTTGACGGCATAGATGGCACAAACGATTCACAAGGATGTTGGGGACACGATAAAGAATACAATCAAGCAGATCATACACCTGGACTATCAGCAAAGGCGATAAATCTGAGAAAGCTGAGTGCGGACAAAAACCTGCTCTGGAACTTCTTCGCTCAGAGTGAAAAGGGACACTTTGTAGATAAGGCGTTAGGTGTGTCAGTCGGGAGAGGTTATCGCGTGGCTGGTATTCCTGCGTTTGCAGGGCTAGTTCTTTACAGAAGTGCATATGACAAGCTTAAAAAGTAAATTGCTTTTCGCTCAGATGCGTTTGCCAGCCTAACTTAGCTGTGAGGGTAAGTTGCAAAACCTGGCAGTGTGATGTTTCTCACTGCCAGGTTAATAATGATTACTTCAAAATGGAAAATAACTACCGAAGAAAAACAATGGAACAGAGTTTTTCAAAATACATTGCACGTAACACCAAGTGGAACTTATTCAACCTACATTGGCTCAATATTTCATTGTGCTTCTTTGTTGCTGTTATCAGTATCCTCACTTTTAAGATGGGATTAGCGAAGGCGGCGTTTGAAGTCTCATTATTTAGAAATGGTAATTTTGCAGTGCCTACTCAACCGGGAAAACTTACAACCCGGCTTAAAGGTTTTATAGTAGATGAAAATGCCAAAGGCCAAGAAGCTATATTCATACTCAGTCACGATGGCCGTACGCTGGCAACGAAAGCTGAGCGCGAGCGTAAAGTCTCATTGTGGGATATTGCGACTAATAAGGTAAAGATAGAATTTCGGACGAGCCCACCTTTGGTTTACCGCCTTGCTTTTAGCCCGGATGACCTGTGGTTTACAGCTAGTACTCCAAAAGGAGAGGTTACTGTATGGGACGTGCAGTCTGGCACAATCAAAACGCGTTTCTCGACAGAACTTAAAGGTGATTGGGTTAATGTGGCCATTGACTGGGAGAATTGGGTAGTTGCAACCAGTAATACATACAAGCCGTTGATCAAACTTTGGGATTTACGAACTGGGCAGATCATTCGTACACTCGAACATCCACCCCGCCAAAATCCGTTTAGTATCTTTGATCCGGGACGAGAACAGGAGACTAAGGATGGCGCTACGGACCTTTCTTTTATATCTCACGGACAAAAGCTTCTCTCGGTCAGTTCGCTTTTCAGCAGGATTTACGTATGGGATGTGAAAACTGGAGAGTTAGAGAAGACACTGGTAGGTGGTCGCCCGTTACTAATACGGGAGCAACGAAGTCACGGTAACACCATATATGACTTAGCGCTTGATCCCACGGGACGATATTTGGCGACGCCAAGCCGAGATGGAACAGCCGCCCTGTGGGATTTGAGAACGATGAAATGGATTACCTCGATTGAAGATTTCAACGGACCCGTTGTATGCGCCGCTTTCAGTCCCGACGGGCGGACGCTTGCGGCGACAAGCGGCGATCAGAATCGGAAAGTAAAATTGTGGGATGTCGAAAACAACCGGTTGATTGCAACGTTGACCGGGTTCAAAAAGAACGTGCATCTTTATAACGAGAATTTCAGTCCTGACGGCAGAATTATTGCCATACCGAGCGCTGGTAGTCGCATGCCAGGACTGAAGTTATATGACACCGGAACTGGCCAGGCACTGGCGTCTATAGATGAGGCGCTCCAGCCAGTGGCCTTCAATCCTGACGGCAGAACCATGATGACAGGCGGGCCAAAGGGTGAAGTTTTGTTATGGGATTTGGCAAGAAACTGATTGTCGCGCGTTGCGTCATCTTGCATGTGAGCAATTTCCTTTGAGCAAAAGATTTAATCCCATATGACTTGTTACTATCACCAGCTAGGAGAATTACATTGAGCAATACCATTCGTTTTTTCGCGTGTTCATTAGTCATTTTTGTCGCCATTGTCTATTTGTCAAACTGCTGGACGCCAACGCTTAAAGCCGCATCAGCATTGGCCACGAAAGATGCCACACAAGCCATGCAATGGCGCCAATTGCCGGGGCCTGGCAGGGTGACCGTTCGCGCGTTTCTCGGAAGAGGGCAATACCTGTTCGCCGCGTCGGATGCAGGCAGCGTATTTCGCTCGGCCAATAATGGCGAGAACTGGATACGGATCAACAACGGGTTGACGCCGCGTGTTGGGGAAAAGGCCTACGCGCTGGCCGCGATTGGAACGACGATCTTTGCCGGAACCGCCGACGGGGTTTTCCGCTCAATTGACAACGGAGACGTTTGGGGAAAGGCAAGCACGGGCTTGCCCAATAGTCCAATCATATCGCTGGTCGTAAGCGGGGCGACGATTTTTGCCGGGACGACCGGCGCGGTGTTTCGTTCTACGAATAATGGAGACAGTTGGGAGGCGACTGGTGCGTTACAGACAGGCAATGATGTTGTGTCGCTGGCCGCGAGCGGGACGGCGATTTTCGCCTGCACGATGGGCGGCGGTGTCTTTCGCTCTGTCAACAATGGCGATGCCTGGATTGCGGCCAATATAGGATTGGCCAATCCGAATGTCACGGCGATTGGCGTTGCGGAAACGAACCTTTTTGTAGCGACATTGGGCGGAGGCGTTTTTCTTTCGGCAAATTGCGGCGACAGTTGGGCGGCAGTCAATACAGGGCTGGCCGATCAGAATGCGCGTGCTATTGCTGTGATTGGGTCAGTTTTGATGGTCGGAACAGACGATGGCGTTTTTCGCTCGGCAGACAACGGGCAGAACTGGGCGGCAGTGAATACGGGACTGGCCGCTCGCGCCGTAAAGAGTCTGGGCGCGGTTGGGACGACATTGTATGTGGGAACAAATGATGGCGCGTTCCGCTCAACCAATGAGGGAGCCAATTGGACTGGAATCAACGCCGGGTTGAGCAATCTTTCCATTTCCTCATTCGCAGCCATTGGCTCGAAAATCTTCGCGGCGACAAAGGGGTTCGTCGAGACGGACAGCTCGGGGAAGGTTTTATCCGGAGGTGTTTACGTCACGGATGACGGCGGTCAAAGCTGGAGGGCGGTCAACAATGGATTGATTGATCCTTATATTGGCGGATTTGTTGCGGTGGGGACGACGCTCTTTGCGGCAACAAATTTTGGAGTCTGCCGCTCGACTGATTTTGGAGAAAGTTGGAAGGTGGTTCTGGGGCCGGGACTCGATATACCCGGCGGAATGGTGGCGAGCGGAACGACTCTCTATCTGAGATCAACTTTTGGCCTCTCTCGTTCGACTGACAATGGCGACACCTGGGTAGGCATCAGGTCGCTTTTCAGAGAGAGGGCCTTGGGAGCGAGCAATACGGCGGTCTTCCTGGGGAACGATGACGGCGAGATTCTGCGTTCTATAGACAACGGACAAAGCTGGCAACAGGTTTACAAGCCAACGACTGTTAATTCTTCCAACCGTTTCATTTCGTCCTTCGCCGCAAGCGGAAGAATTCTGTTGGCCGCATCAGCAAACGACGGAGTTCTTCTTACAACCGATAATGGCGCGAGTTGGAGGCCAATTGGCACAGGCTTGCCGCCGAATCAGGTAATCAGCCTGGTGGCGATCAATGGAAAGGATTTCTATGCCGCGACGAATAACAAAGTTTTTCTTTCCACTAATCAAGGCGCGAGTTGGGAAGCGGCTAGCGATGAATTGACCCCTGAGAGATTAACCGCTCTTGCCGTCATTGGCTCCAAGCTGTTCGCCGGGACAGGCGTCAAAGAAGTCGTTTCCGGCGGCAGCGAACTGGGCGGCAGTGGGGCCTTGGCCGGCGATCTTTCCAATGGCGCTGTGGCCAACGTTTCAGCCGCCAGTTATTTCGGCGACGAGCTTGCCAGCGAATCAATTTCTGTGGCGTTCGGGATCAATTTGGCCACACAAACTCAGGCCGCGACCTCATCGCCACTTCCGACCGATCTGGCGGGAACGAAGGTTATGGTCAAAGACGGCGCAGGCATTGAACGTCTGGCGCCGCTCTTCTTTGTTTCTCCTACACAAATCAACTATCAAATGCCTGCCAACACAACCAACGGTTTGGCCGCCATAACTGTTGTCAGCGGCGACGGCAAAACTTCCGGCGGCTTGACTCGTGTTTCCAACACAACGCCTGGAGTCTTTTCTGCGGATGCCAGCGGACAAGGGATAGCCGCCGCTGTAATCTTCAGAATCAAGGCGGACGGTTCGCAGGTATACGAGCCAATCGTTCGTTTTGACACCACTCTGGGCCGGTTTATTCCAATACCAATTGATCTCGGACCGGAATCCGAACAGGTTTTTCTGATTCTATTTGGCACAGGGTTTCGTTACCGCTCCGCGCTTTCAACCGTCAGCGCCAGCATTGGCGGCGCTAACGCCGAAGTAATCTATGCTGGCATAACACCGGATTTTGTTGGACTGGATCAGGCTAATATCCGCCTTCCGCGTAGCCTGATTGGGCGCGGAGATGTGTTGATTGAATTCTTTGCCGAGGGCAAACGCTCAAACACAGTAACCTGCAATATTCGATAAATCCATTCTGCTTGCTTACACTTACGACCGTTACGGCAATCGAACCGGCGTCAGCAAGTCAGGATCAGGCGCGGGCAGCATCCCGCTGGATGGTTTGGCCAGTCTGGTTTACACCAACGCGCAGAGCCAGACCGTCAGCAACCGGATCACGACTGCCGGTTACGAATACGATCCCGCCGGGAATCAAACTCGCGGTCAGACTGAAAACGGGACTTGGCGGCGGTACAAATATGATTCGGCTGGAAGATTAGCGGTCGCGCTGGACGACAGCAGCAATCCACAGGAAACGTACAGCTACGGCGCGTCGAACGAACGGTTGCTGACGGTGTACGGCAACGGCCTGGGCGCTCCGGCAACGTATTACTGCTGGGAAGGCGGGCAAGTCATCGCCGATTACCGCGCCGGAACAAGCAACAATCTGGTCTGGGAAAAGAGCTACGTTTATTTGGGGGGGGGCGGTTGCTGGTGACGACGGACCTTTACGGGACGAAATACCATCATCCTGATCGGCTTGGAACGCGGTTGGTGACGGACGGAGCGAATGAGATACCAACCACCGAGCAAGTGAATCGTGCCCAGCGGTAAAGCGGCGTGACACGATATTGGGGACGAAAGAGAGGCGGCATCTCAACGCTAAACAATTGACGCAAAACTGACTAACAGTTTTTGTACCATAATTAGCTCGATTCTTTTGTCGAACAACACGGAAGGTGGACAGAAATATTCATCTCTCAGATTCAGCTATTGGGCCAAAACAAAAACACGAAAGGAAGGTAAGCGACATAGCTTTTCCATCCTCTCGTGCTTTTGGTTAAGGGACGCTTTCAATTCAGAACATCAGCGAATGGTGATCGTCACGGAGTTGGTGCGGACGACCTTGCCTTCGCCGTCGCCGACTTTGACCAGCAAGGTGACGGTTCCGGTGACGCCGTTCGGAATTTCGACGTTCATCTGGTCAAGTCCCGCGTACCCCGGAGCTTCTCCGGCAAACCAGACGGTCGCTTTTGCATTGCCGATGGTCGCTTCCAGATTTTCGGCGACGCCGTTGTCGGCGTTGCCATCTAAGTCACCTGCTCCGCGCCAACCCGTTCCGTAAAGCGCCAGGAAGAGTCTGTCGCCAGCGTTACGCGTGATCGTCACCGGAGTGACTTTGCCGTTGTTGTACGTCGCCAACGGTTCGTAAACCTGTTGGCCGTTGGCGCGAACGCGCAACAGCAAACCGGCGGGAACGCCCGCGCCGCTGGAATCAGCCGTGAAGATGCTGGGGCTGACGTTGCCCAGTTCCAGCGTGCCTTGCGCCACAGCCTGACCGTTTCGCATCACCGTCACCTGAGCCGCGCCCGGCAACAGATCGTCCGGCGCTTGATAGTTGATCTGTCCCGGCGAAACGAAGAACAAGCCCGCCGGTCGCCCGTCAATCAACACCGACACGCCGCCGAGTTCGGTCGGCAAAGGCAGGGTCTTCGCCACTTCGACGCCTCCGGCCAGATTGCTGCCGAACGAAGCGACGATTGATGACGAAGCGTTGGCTTCCTGATAACTGCCTGCGTTGACCGAAGCCAGAGCGGCAAAAGTGTGGAAGCTGGCTCCTGCCGGGCCGTGTTCGACTTCGATGAATTTGGCGTCAATCGTGCCGTCAGGTAATTCAGCGCCGTAAATTTCCACCGTTGCGCCAACCGTCACGGCGGCGCGTTCGCGGCGAACCACTGTGCGCCGATTGACGTGAACGACTTTTCCGGCAACCGTCCAATCGCCGATGTAATTGGCAGTTTCGGGCAAGCCCGACACCGTGCCGATGAATTCGACGAAGCTGCGTGTGACGACAATGCTGGGCGTGACCGGAGCTTTGGCTTCGATCTTGATGGCATTGACCTCGTCGTTGTCCATCAAATATCCCTTCACTTCGACGTATACGCCGACGGCCAAACCTATGCGGCCACGTTCCAGTTTGGTCGTGTTGGTGACATTGACGGTCTTGCCATCAATCATCCACGCGCCAACCAATCCCGCCGTCGTCGGAATCGCGCGAATCGAACCGTAGAAATTGATGTAGCCGATGGCGCCATTCGGAGCCGCCGCATCGCGTTCGACAGTGATTTCGACGGCATCCACTGAACCGTCAGGACGCTGGTTGCCTTCGACTTCCAGGAACGCGCCTATCACGGCGCGGCCATGCTGTTCGATGATGCGGGTTTTCGGCGAGACGTAAACGGTTTTGCCGCCGACCATCCAATTGCCTGCGCGCCCGTTGCCGATCTGAATGCTGGCGGCAGGCAAGCTGCTGAGCGTGCCGTAAAACCGCACGTAACTGGCCGGGCCGCCGGGAACGTTGTCTTTGACTTCGATGCTGATGGCGTCAACCGAACGATCCGAGCGCAAAGTGCCGACCACTTCGACCAACGCGCCGACCATTGCGCGCGCTTTGGTCTGATCCAGTTTGGTTCGTTCCGAAACATGAACAATGCGTTCGCCGATTTTCCATTCGCCGATGAAATTCTGGTTATTCGTGGCAGGCGGCAGCGAAGCGACGATGCCCGCAAAACGAATCGCGCCGGGTTGGTTGTCTTCGCGGACAAAAATCTTCAAGGCATTGACAATGCCGCCGGTCAACAACGTTCCGCTGATTTCCACCATGGCGCCAACCGCGACTTTGCCGCGTTCTTCGCCGATCTGCGTTCTTTCTGAAACGCGCACGGTGCGCCCGCTGACTTTCCAATCGCCTATGAAACCGGCTGTATTCGGCAAACTTTCAATCGTGCCTCTGAAAGTGATGTACAAGGTCGGCGGTTCGACATTGGGTTTGAGTTCGATCTTGGTGGCGACAATCGAACCATCGGTTTGGACTACGCCTTCGACTTCGACCAGAGAACCAATCATCAGTTCGCCATTGCGAACTTCGAATTTGGTTTGTTGCGTGACCCGCACGGTGCGACCGCTGATGACCCAATCGCCTATGCGAGTATTTGTGCTCGGCAGTTTTTCGACCTTGCCGAGGAATTTCACAGGAACGCCAATGACTGCGTCCGGCAGGACTTCGATTTCCAGCGCGTTGACCGAACCATCGGTTTGCAGCAAGCCTTCGACTTTGACGATCACGCCGACACCAATCCGGCCTTTTTCCTGATTGATCTTGGTGGAACTGCTGACGCGAACGGTTTTGCCGCCGATTTTCCAATCGCCGACACGGCTGGGAGTGCTGGGCAATTCGTCAACCTTGCCGGTAAATTCGAAGCGGACGCCAGCGCTGGGCGGAACGCTCAATTTGACGACGATTTCCACCGCCAGCACCGACCCGTCGTTTTGTTTTATTCCTTTGACTTCGACCAGCGCGCCGACACTGATTCTGCCTTGCATCTGGTCAATTTTGGTTTGTTCGGTCACCTTGACCGTAGTTCGTAGAACTTTCCATTCGCCGAGAAAATTTTGCGTATTTGGCAAACTGGTGATTGGTCCAATCACCTCCACACGACTGCTGTCATCCGCCGACGCAAATGAACCTTTCGGCAAAAAGACGAAAGCCAGGGCGGCAATGACGAACATGAGCATAAAAACTGGTCTTGACCAGTTGGGAATTCTGCTTCTCATTTCAAACCTCACAGAGAAAATGATTTGTTTTTACGGAAACCGGTTGAGACACTTTTCCCCGGTTGAAATCGCCGACTCACACTTCGGCCATTTCTTCAAAAAAGCTGTTGGGCAATTTATTCAATCGGGAACACTTAAAAGGTAGTTTCAATTCTGGCGGTGAATGTATCACGCGAACTTCGCGTGTAAAGCTGATTAATCTTGGGCGAAATGTCAGTTTTAGTGGCGAATTACATCGCCGTGAAATTCATTGTGAAAAACACCGTCAGAAAAGACTTCGCGGCCATTGATGATGACCGTCTTGATGCCGGTTGCCTGACGACGAGGTTTTTCAAAAGTCGCCCGATCATTAATTCGCCTGGGATCAAGAATCACCAGATCGGCAAACCCGCCGCGACGAATGACACCGCGTGCGCGCAATTCAAAAATCACTGCTGGATAAGAAGTCATTTTCTTCACCGCCTCTTCCAGCGTCAGCACACCGTCTTCACGAACAAATTTCGACAGGATGCGCGGAAACGCTCCATAAGCCGCCGGATGCGGCAAGCCGCGTCCATAATCTTCAGCATCCGTGCAGAAAACGCCGTCCCGATGCCGAGCGAACTTCGCCAGCAAATCTCGCTGGTCGCGCTCGCCGCTGATTTCAAAAATCAGCATCGAAACCTGCCCTTGCTCTTCGACGAGCAAATCCGAAATCGCGTCAAAGGGCGTCTTGCCAGTTAGTGCAGCGAGTTCCGCCAGACTGCGGTTTTCGTAGCGTTTGTTTTTGCGACTTTCAACGTAACCGATGCGAATCGCGTTCCAGCCCGTCGCCCGCACCAGATTATGCGGCCAGCCACCAGGTTCGCACGAAGATTTGACGCGCCGTATGTCGCGTTCGATTTGCCGCCGAGTCTTTTCGTCTTTTAGCCGCTGGATCAACTGATTCACGCCGCCTTCCAGCGCCCACGGCGGATAAATGGCAATCATCATTGTCGCCGCCGCCGTGTAAGGAAACATATCGAAGTTTAAGCAGACGCCTTCTTCTACCGCTTGCTGTTCCAGCTTCAAAACACGATCAATCTTCGGCCAATGCGCGCGTCCGACAGCTTCATTGTGCGAATGATGCACGCGCACGCCGGTCTTCCGAGCAATGTCGAGCAATTCCTTGACTGCTGGAATTAGTGTTTCGCTAGAGCCGCGAATATGGCTGGTGTAAATGCCGCAATTGGCGGCAACGATTTTGGCCAGTTCGATCAACTCTTCGGTTTCGGAATACATTCCCGGCGGATAAATCAATCCGGTCGAAAGGCCGAACGCGCCGTCTTTCATCGCCTGATCGAGCATCCCGCGCATGACTTTCATTTGCGAACGCGAAGGTTTGCCTTTCGCCAAACCCATTGCCGAAATCCGAATCGGCCCGTGCGGAGCCAGCGTGGCGATGTTCAACGCCAGACCGTTCTCTTTTAGTCGGTTCAGATATTCGCCAATTGTTCGCCAACTCCATTCAACAGGTTCGGGAGTCATCCACGAATTGACGGAGCGCAAAATCGCTTCCGCTTCGGAATTGCCGACCGGCGCGCAACCCAGTCCGCAATTGCCGATGATGGTTGTCGTGATGCCTTGCGAGACTTTGCAACGCATCAGTTCGGCCTGGCGTTTCGGATCGAGCGGTAGAATCAAATCGGCATGCGAATGCGGATCAATGAATCCGGGAGTGACCGTCAGATTTTTGGCGTTGATCGTTCGCCTGGCTTCACCGTTGATTTCGCCAACGGCGGCGATGCGTTTTCCGTTGATGGCAATGTCGGCGCGGAAAGCGGGCTGGCCGGTTCCGTCAATCACACGAGCATTTTGGATAAGCAGGTCAAAAGTCATGCGGGCTAATCTTCATCTAATTGAAGCTTGTTAGAATCCACGCGAATTACCAAATCGCGAACAACTGCTTCTGAGATAAGGAATCGCAATCATCGCAGATCATGTCGAAACCCAACAAGCTACTCTCATGTTTCCTTTTTGCGCTGTTGGCGGCCAACAGTTTTGCTCAATCCGCGCCGCCGCCCGGTCAATCAACGGCTTTGACCTTGAGCAATTGCATTGACCGCGCGCTGGCCAATCATCCGCTGCTGAAAGCCGCGCAAACTCGCGTCCAGGGCGCTGAAGAATTCAGCCGTTTTATCGGCGTTCGCCCGAATCCAACCGTCACCGTGCAAACCGAAAACTGGCGCGCCTGGCAACAACCGCCGTTTTCCTTCAACCGCGACCTGGATTTGTTCGTTTACGGCACGCAGCGGCTGGAAACCGCCGGCAAAGCGTCGCGCCGCCGTGAACTGGCGGAACGGCAAACCGGCGTTGCGCAAACCGAAATTGATGTGCTTCGTCGCCAGTTGCGAACGGAAATTACGCGCGCTTATTGGACGGCGCTGCACGCGCAAACCCTGCTGGAAATTCTGGCCGAAAATCGCGCCGATCTCGATCAACTGGTGACGTACACTGGCGCGCGCGTTCGCGAAGGTTTCGCCGCCGAAAGCGAATTGATTCGCGTTCGATTGGAACAACAAACTCTGATTGGACAAGAATCCGCCACAGGTTTGTCGCTGGAACGCGCCAAACTCGATTTGCTGAAAGCGATGGGCGAAACCAGTTTTGAATTGAATTTCCGGTTGGCTGCGCCGGATGGCGCGACTTCGCCGTTGATGGCATACACGCTGGATCAGCTTCGCGCCGAAGCCTTGAAAAACCGCCCTGAACTGATTCGGTTGCGCGCCAAAGTCGAAGCCGAACGCGCCAATCTGAATTTGCAGAACGCCAACGCCAGACCCGATTGGGAATTGTCCGCCGGATACAAACGCACGGGCGGGTTCAACACCTACATCACCTACGTCACAGTGCCGCTGCCTTTTTTCAACAAAAACCGCGCCGAAATTGGCCGCGCCGCTGCACAGATCAATTCCGCCGAACAGGAATTGCTGGCCGAAGAAAATTACATTCGCGCCGAAATCGAAGCTGCGCATCGCGCCACGCAAAAACTGGCCGAACGGTTGACCGACATGCAAAAAGATTTTCTGAAACAAGCCGACCAATCGCGCGACATAGCGCTGGTGGCTTACCGCGAAGGCGCAGCGGATTTGTACAAACTGCTGGAAACCCAACGCGCCCGCAACGAAGCGCGTTTGCTGTATTACCGCACGCTGCAGGAGCTTCAAGCTTCCATTGCAGAACTTGCGCTCACAGTAGGAGGAAAGCCCTGATGATCCGCCATCATTTATTGATGCCGTGTCTGATTGCCGCTGCGCTGTTTGGCTCCGCTTGTCAGAAAGAAGCTGCGCCACAAGAAGCTCCGGCGGCAAAAACAGAAACCAAAAAAGACCCGAACCTGTTGACGCTTTCGCCGGACGCAATCAAATACGCCAACCTGCAGTTTGCCGAAGTCGCTGAACAGCAAATTTCCGCGCCGCTGGAAGTCACTGGCCACATCGCCATCAACGAAGATCGCACGGTGCGCGTCGGTTCGTTGTTTTCAGGGCGCATTCTGGAAATCCCGGTCAAGGTCGGCGACCGCGTCGCCCGCGGTCAGGCGTTGGCCAAAATGCACACGCACGAAGTTCACGAAGCCGAGGCGGAATACGCCAAAGCGCAGGCAGAATTGAAACAGCGCAAAACTCAGGCTGAATTCGCCAAATCCATGATGGAACGCGCCGAACGGTTGTATCAGGCCAAAGCCGGTTCGCAGAACGAACTGGAAAAAGCCAGAGTCGAATATCAGGCCGCCGTGCAGGAAATCGCGCGCGCCGAAGCCGAACTGGAACGCGCCATCGGCCACCGCGAACATTTGGGATTGCCGGACAATCTGAATTATGACGAACCGGTCATCATCAAAGCACCCGCCGCAGGCGTGGTCATGAAACGCGACATCACGCCCGGAGCCAGCGTCAATCCTGGCGACAATATGTTTTTGATCAGCGACCTTTCTTCGGTCTGGGTCATGGCCGAAGTCCCGGAAAAATTTCTTTCCGCGCTGAAACTCGGCGCAACAGTGCAAATCAAAGTCGCGGCGTACCCGGACGAAAATTTCGCGGGCAAAATCGCGCGACTCGGCGAAACGCTCAAGGCTGAAACGCGCACGCTGGAAGTTCGCTGTCTGGTGGAAAACCGCGCGGGCAAATTGAAGCCGGAAATGTATGCCACGGTCGGCGTGACCATCGGCGAAACCCGTCCGGCGGTCATGGTCAGCAGTGCTGCGCTGCAAGACATCAATGGCGAAACCGTGGTCTTCGTTGCCAAAGATCAAAATCAATTTGAAAAGCGCGTGGTCAAAGTCGAACGCAGGCAACTCGCGTTGGGCGATTTAGTAGAAGTTCTTTCCGGCCTGTCGCGCGGCGAACGTGTGGTGACCGCAGGCAGCTTTCAACTCAAAACCGAATTCCAGAAAGACAAACTGGCGGAGGACGAATGATCGAACGATTGATTTCCTTCGCACTGCATCAACGCTTCATCACGCTGGCGCTGGTCAGCGCGATTGTGGCGGCGGGCATTTATGCGCTGCTGACCATTCCTGTAGACGCCTTCCCTGACCTGACCAACAACCAGGTGACAATCATCACCGAAGCTCCGGGAATGGGCGCAAGCGAAGTCGAAGCCCAAGTCACTTTCCCGATTGAAGGCGCAATGCTCGGTTTGCCGCGCACCGAAGAAGTTCGCTCGATTTCCAAATTCAGTTTGTCGCTGATTACGGTCGTCTTCGAAGACGGCGTCAACACCTACTTCGCGCGGCAACTGGTCAACGAACGGCTCAACGAAGCCAAGACGCGCATCGCGCCCGGATTGGAACCGACGCTGGGGCCAGTGGCGACGGCGTTCGGCGAAGTTTACCAGTACACGCTGGAAGACAATCGAAAGGACAAACCAGCCAGCACAAATGACAGCTTGATGGAATTGAAAACGCTGCACGATTGGCTGATCAAATTGCAGTTACGCACCGTGCCAGGCGTCAGCGAAATCAATTCCTGGGGCGGGTTGACGCGGCAATTTCAGGTGCTGGTGGATCCAGCGTTGCTGCTGAAATACAACCTCAATTTGCGGCAGGTCTTTGAACGGGTCAGCGAAAACAATGCCAATTTCGGTGGCGGATTCATCGAACATCGCGCTGAACAATACACCGTGCGCGGCGTCGGATTGCTGAAAAACGCCACGGACATTCAAAACATCGTCGTCGGCGCGCACCAGGGAACGCCGATTTATCTGCGCGATGTCGCCCAGGTCATGGACGGCGCGATGCCGCGTCAGGGCGCGGTCACCCGCGACGGCGAAGGCGAGCGCGTTTCCGGCATGGTCATCATCCTGAAAGGCGAAAACGGTAAATCCGTCGCCGAGCGCGTCAAAGCCAAAATCGAAGAGTTGAAAGCCGCGCTGCCAGAAGGCGTGACGATCCAGAAGTTTTACGACCAGACCGAAGTCATTGGCCGCACTATCAGCACGGTTGAAAAGAATCTGATCGAAGGCGCGGTGCTGGTCATCGTCGTTCTGTTTTTGTTTTTGCGGAACGTACGCGCTTCGTTGATTGTCGCGTCGGTCATTCCGATTGCCATGGTTTCAGCCTTCATCGCCATGAAGCTGCTGGGCGTGTCGGCGAATTTGATGAGTCTGGGCGCTGTGGATTTCGGGCTGATCGTGGATGGCGCGGTGGTCATGATGGAAAACTTCATCCGGCGGCTTTCCGGCAGACCGCCTGAAGGCGGAACTACGAACAAGATCATCCACGATGCCGCACTGGAAGTCGGCAGACCGATTGTCTTCGGCGTGCTCATCATCATTGCCGTTTACCTGCCGGTGTTCACCTTGCAGGGATTGGAAGGGCGCATGTTTTCGCCGATGGCCATCACGGTTTGCGCCGCGTTGCTCGGTTCGCTGCTGTTGGCGCTGCTCTATGTTCCAGCGATTTCTTCGGTCGTGTTGCGCGGGAAGATTGAAGAAAAAGAAGGCCGCGTTTATCACTTCGTTCAGCGCAGTTACTCGCGGTTGCTGGATGCCGCTTTGCGAAACCGCGTGGTGACAATCAGCGCGGCGGCGCTGGTGGTCAGCGTTGCGGTCGGTTCGTTGTTTTTCATCGGCACCGAATTCATGCCTCGTCTGGACGAAGGCGCAATCCTGATCGAAACCCGCAAACTGCCCAGCGTGTCGTTGACCGAATCGGTCAGCATCAGCAATCAGGTCGAACGCATCGTCAAACAGTTTCCCGAAGTCGAATCAGTGACGACCAAGATTGGCCGCCCCGACCTGGCAACCGAAGCAATGGGCATTCATCAGGGCGACGTGTACGTCATTCTGAAACCGCACGAGGTGTGGCCGAAACACCAAACCAAAGAACAGTTGATCGAAGCAATGTCCGCCGAGTTGGAAAAACTGCCGGGCGTTGCATACAACTTCACGCAGCCAATGGCCATGCGTTTGGATGAAACGGTTTCCGGCGTCAAAGCCGACGTGGCCGTCAAACTTTTCGGCGAAGATTTGCAGGTGTTGGAAGAAAAAGCCGCTGAAATCGCCCGCGTGCTGGAAAAAGTTCCCGGCTCGGCGGATGTGCAGGCCGAAGCCCTGTCCGGCGCAGCGCAATTGCAAATTACCGTGCGGCGAGACCAGATTGCCCGTTACGGGTTGAATGTTTCCGATGTGCAAGACCTGATCGAAACCGCCGTCGGCGGCAAAGTCGCCACGACATTGATTGACGGGCAAAAACGGTTCGACGTGGTGGTGCGATTTCCCGACCAATGGCGAACCGATCCCGACCAGATTGCGCAATTGCCCCTGACCGCGCCGGGCGGCGAACGGTTGCAGTTAAGCGATGTGACGGAAATCGTAGTCGTTCGCGCCCCGGACATCATCAATCGCGAAAGCAATCAACGCCGCATCGTCATTCAATCGAACGTGCGCGGACGCGACATCGGCAGTTTCGTCGCCGAAGCGCAAACGAAGATTGCCGCCGCCGTCAAAATGCCGACCGGATATTTCATCACCTGGGGCGGGCAGTTTGAAAATCAGCAACGCGCGATGAAGCGCGGTATCGTCGTCGTTCCGCTGGCGCTGGCGCTGATTCTGGCCTTGCTGTTCGTCATGTTCGGTTCGTTGAAACATTCGCTGCTGATTATTCTGAACGTGCCGTTTGCGCTGGTCGGCGGCGTCGCCGCTCTGTGGTTGCGAAACTTGAATCTGAGTTTGTCGGCATCGGTCGGATTTATTGCGCTGTTCGGCGTGGCGGTGTTGAATGGCGTGGTCATGATCGCTTACGTCAACAATCTGCGCGATCGAGGCCGGCCGCTGGATGAAGCCGTCCGCGAAGGCGCGCGCGTGCGCTTGCGACCGGTGTTGATGACGGCGCTGGTGGCAAGTTTAGGCTTTGTGCCAATGGCGATTTCCACCAATCCCGGCGCTGAAGTGCAGCGTCCGCTGGCCACGGTGGTCATTGGCGGGCTGGTGACTTCTACGTTGCTGACGCTGTTGGTGCTGCCGGTGTTGTACCGGTTATTCGAGAAAGACCAAGGCGCGGACAAGATGTCCGCGCTCCCGCAGGAAGCGAATGAAGCTGTTAATTGTTGAAGATGATCCGCGCATCGCCGAAACGCTGAGCGCCGGATTGTCCGAGGAAAAATTCCTGGTCGAAGTGGCCGAAGACGGCGAGCGCGGCGAATATCTGGCCGCCATCAACCATTACGACGCGGTCATTCTGGATTTGTTATTGCCGCGTCGCAGCGGCATGGAAGTCTGCCGCGATCTGCGCGCACAAGGCATCAACACGCCGATTCTGATGTTGACGGCGATGGATTCGACGGCGGACAAAATCGCCGGGCTGAATTGCGGCGCGGACGATTACCTGACCAAACCGTTCGTCTTTGAAGAATTGCTGGCGCGGTTGCGCGCTTTGCTGCGGCGCGGCCCTGCGGTGCGAGATGCGCGTCTGCACTGCGAACAAGTCAACGTGGACACGGTCGGCCACGTGGTCACAGTCAGCGGCCAGCAAATCGAACTGACCGCGCGCGAATACATGCTGCTGGAATGTCTGCTGCAAAATCAGGGCAAGGTGCTTACGCGCCAGCAACTGGCCGATCAGGTGTGGGGAGCGGATTACGACCCGCTGAGCAATGTGATTGACGTTTACATCAATTACCTGCGCAACAAAGTGGACACGCATCCGGAACACAAACTCATCCACACGATTCGTGGAATGGGATACATGCTCAAAAGCAAACCGCGGGAACAGTAAAAATGCCATGGTTCAACTCACAAAGCTTTCGTACTCGATTGACGCTGCAATGGCTGCTGACATTTGGTGTGCTGCTGACGCTGACACTGACGGCGGTGTATTTCGGCATGCGACAGAGTTTGTACCATTCGCTGGAAGACGCGCTGCGCACTCTGGCCGGAACGGAAGTGGCGTCTTCGATGGACGGGCCGCAAGTTCACCTGCATCCGATTGACAGCACTGCCATCATCAATTCGCACCACATCGAAAAATTCGTTCAAATCCTGACGCCTGATTACACGGTCATCAATCAATCCAATCAGTTGCAAAGCCGCGAACCGCTGGTTTCCAGAGAAATCATGCAAACAGCATTGGCCGGAGAAGCCGTGTTGACCGAAGTCACGTTGAACGGCGAACACGGCCTGGGCCTGAGCGTGGACGCTTACGGGCAATATGTCTTTGTCGTCGCCGTGCCGCTGGCGGACACTGAAGATACGCTGGCGGCGTTGCGGCGAACCTTGCTGATTGTCGGATTGATCGCGTTGCTGGCGACGGGACTGGTCGGATACAGGCTGGCGACTCTCGCCCTTCGCCCGGTGGATTTGATGACGCAGCGCGCGCAAATGATCGGGCGCGATCATTTGAAAGCGCGATTGGCTGAGCCTGTCACAGACGACGAATTGAGCCGGTTGGCGCACATGCTGAACGAAATGCTGGATCGGCTGTATCAAATCATAGAATCGCATCAGCAATTCGCCGCCGACGCTTCGCATGAATTGCGTTCGCCGCTGACCAGTTTGCGCAGCCGGTTGGAAGTCGCTCTGCGCCGAACGCGCTCCGCCGAAGAATACCGCCAGGTCATCGCGGAGAGTTTGTCCGAAGTGGAGCGGCTGACGCGGCTGGCCGAAGACCTGCTGGAACTGGCGCGGTCTGACGCACAACGGCTCGTACTGGATTTGTCGGAAGTGGAATTGCAACCATTGGTCGTTGCCGAAATCGCCCGGTTGCAACCGGAAGCCGCCGCGCGAGAAGTAAAACTGAACGCAGAAATCAACCCATCGCTGACCGTCATCGCCGATGAAGCTCGGTTGCGGCGCGTGGTCAATAACTTTCTGAGCAATGCCATTTATTACAGCAAACCGGAAGGCGGCGAGGTGAATGTGACGGCGGGCAATGGCGGAAACGATGTCTGGATTGAATTCCGCGATGATGGCATCGGACTTGATGCCGAACAGCAACAACGAATCTTTGAACGGTTCTGGCGAGCCGACAAAGCTCGCGGTATTCGCACAGGCGGCTCAGGTTTGGGACTGGCCATTTGTCACGAAATCGCGCGCGCTCACGGCGGCCAGATCAATGTCATCAGCCAGCCTGGCCTTGGCACGACTTTTCGGTTGTGTCTGCCCGCTCAAATCGAATCCTGAAGCCGAAATCCAAATCAGGTTTGAATCGTGCTCATTTACAGATTGCCCTTCAACAACAAATCCTGCTATAAGCTGCCGCCTGTTTCACCAGGTCAAACAGTCGCGCCTGAACGCCCTGGGAAGCGACCGATTGTCACAGCGACAGTAACTTAAATCCGTTTTCCGTTTTCATCGTCATTGATATTCAACGACTTCCCCGTGTCAAAGCATCTCTCCCCCCAACGGAACAGAGATTGCCATTCAGAATGTCGTAGCTCGATGACGAAAAGAAATTTTGTCCATTCGAGCGTTTTTCATTCCCCTGAAAGTTCGATTGTGCCCGCATCATTAGTTTGGAGGTAAGCCACATGCGAGCCAATTTTTCGCTTTCGAGCTTCGGTGGAAAGATCAGCGCCCTGACAATTTGTTCTCTCGCCATCATCAGCTTCGCTCAATCCGGTGGTCGTTTTCCAGCTCAACATTCAAGCGATTTTGAGTTTTCAGGAATCATTCAGGCGCTGCCGAATACTGAAAACCTCGTTGGAGATTGGAAAGTCTCCGGGCGAAACGTTAGCGTCGGCTCCACCACTCAATTGATCCCAACCAATGGGACATTTGCAGTAGGTAAATTCGTCCAGGTCGAAGGCCGCAAGCAACATAACAATTCCGTCAGCGCTGAGAAAATCGAAACAAGACTTGATTCAGGCGGCGGACCGAAAACGAAGTTCTTTGGCAACATCGAAAAATTGCCTTCCACGACGGGTCGAGTCGGCAATTGGAAAGTTGCAGGACGCACAGTTCACGTCAGCGCTCTGACTGTTCTGGAACAGGCGACCGTCCCTTTGGAAATTGGAGTGCAGGTCGAAGTCGAAGGCTCCCAACTCGCGGATGATTCAGTAAACGCAGACAGCGTCGAAACCAAATCCGAGCCATCCGTTGGGCCATTTGAATTCACAGGCACGGTTGAAAGTTTGTCCAGTTCCCCCAATCGCCTGGGCGAATGGGCGATCAGTGGACGGAAAGTGAATGTCACCAACGCCACTCGAATCAATCAGAGTCAAATTCCGATTGGGATCGGAAGCGCCGTTCAGGTCAGAAGCCTGGTTAGACAAAACGGTTCGGTGGATGTGCTGGAGATGGAAACCAGATTCGAAAACGACGGTTTCACGGCTGGCCGATTTTCGGAATTTTACGGAACGATTGAAGCGCTGAATTTACCAAGCAAGCAATTGGGAGCCTGGCTGGTCAGCGGACGAAAAGTGAACATCGCTCCAATGACGGTGATCGAACGTTCGGAAATCGGCATTGCCGTCGGAGTTCGCGTCGAAGTGACAGGCGTTACGCAAACCGATCTTTCGATCAATGCAACCCGGATTGTTCTGAAAAGCAGCGCGGGTTCGCCGCCCGGCGAAGTCCTTTACGGCAAAACAGAATCGCTGCCGGCGGCAATCAACCTGCTCGGCGAATGGCGGGTTGGCGGAAGAACCGTTCACGTCACTTCGGCAACGATCATTGAACGAAAATACGATTTGATCGCTCTCGGTGGCTTCGTTGAAGTTTATGGCTCTGTGCTGGGCGACAATTCGATCAACGCTGAGAAGATCGAATCCAAACAGGGCCCCGGTCATGGCGCGTTCGTGAATTTCGACCCGGTGACCACGGTCAGCGCCGCCAGTTACCGCGAAGAAAATGCGCCGGAATCCATAGTCTCGGCTTTCGGCAACGGATTGGCTTTCGGAACGACCATCGCGGTCACCCAGCCGTTGCCGTTGAGTTTATGGAACGTCAGCGTGCTGATTGACGGGCGACAAGCTCGATTGTTTTTCGTTTCGCCGAATCAGATCAATTACCAGATTCCGGCGGACACGCCGTCGGGGTTGGCGAATGTGGCGGTGACCAATCAAGGCGAAGTCGTTTCGCAGGGAAACATTGTCGTTTCCAACGTCGCGCTGAGCTTGTTTACTGCCGATGCTTCGGGACAGGGCGCTCCTGCCGGGTTGTTGTTGAGAATCAAGTCCACCGGAGAACAGGTTTATGAATCGCTTGTTCGATTCGATCCTGCGCAAAACAGACTGATTCCTGCGCCGATTGTGCGCCGCGCAGGCGAACAGCTTTTTCTGATCCTGTTCGGTTCCGGTTTGCGATATGCCCCGAACAGCGACGGCAACGAAGCGAATGGCGTGGCGGAACGAGTTGAAGCGGCATTGGGCAACATCAACGCTCCGGTGGTGTATGCCGGTGTCGCGCCGGGTTATGTGGGATTGGAACAGATCAACATTCAGATTCCCGACACGGCGATTTCCAATCCGAACACAACTGTGACAATTCGGGTGCAAGACGTGCTGGATAATTCGAAACTGTCGAATTCAGTCACGATTTTCATCCAATGAGACCTTGCTGGCGAAGTTTGTCGTAAGATAAACGCGTCGGCTTGGTAGGCGATGCTTTCTACGCGGAGGAGAGCATCGCCTTCTTTTTTTCGCTGGCTCGGTGGCCGAATTTGGCAACCTGGCCCTGTGCCGTAAGATACTCTGCCGGGTTAAATGAAAAGACTGATCTCACAACTAGGCTTTTCTCTTAAATGGCCGTTGGCGATCATCTTGCTTTCGACGCTGATCGCTGTCGTCGTGGATTGGCGAGCGCCGTGGCTGAGCCAATACGCTTACGACGCTTTGATGCGAGTTCGCGGCGCTTCATCGCCGCCTGAACAAATCGCCATCATCGCCATTGACGACGCCAGCATCGCGCGGTTCGGGCGCTTTCCCTGGCCTCGCACGCTGACCGCCCAGGCGTTGGAGAAAATTTCCGCTGCAAATCCTGAAGTCATAGGCTTGAGCGTGCTTTACACTGACGCCTCTACAGAAAGCGATGACGCAGCTCTGGCGCAAGCCATCCGCAATTCTGGGAAAGTGGTCATTGCCGCTCAACTGGTCACCGCTGGCGGAAACCGCGCCGAATGGCTGCGTCCGCTGCCCGCGATTGAACAGGCCGCAGCCGCCGTCGGTCACGGCAATGTCACCACTGACAACGACGGAATCGCGCGAGCATTGTTGTTGCGCGAAGCCGACGATCAAGGCCGCGCGTGCTGGTCTCTGGCGGTGGAAATCATTCGCATCGCCGACGGAGCGCGACCAGACGAAATTCATGATGTTCCAGGCGCGGTGCGTCTGGCCGCCCGAACCATTCCAGTGACGACTGATTCCCCGACGATAGTCATAACATCAGAACCAAACAGTTCCCCAATCGAAGCATTCCGCGCCAACCGGATGCCGATTGATTTCATAGGTCCTGCGGGTTCCTTTGCTTCGCGCACGTTCAGTTTCGCCGACCTGATGGACGGTCGCGTTTCGGCGGACGAATTGCGCGGCAAATACGTGCTGATCGGAGCTACGGCTTCGGCGATGGGAGACCGCGTCAGTTCGCCGTTTTCGCGATTTGAAATTCAGGAAGGCAATCAAGGCGGCGAAATGATGCCGGGCGTGGAAGTATTGGCCAACGCCGTGACGACGATTTTGCGCGAACGGTTTTATTCTGAAACTCCCGGCTGGCTGGTTGTTTTCTTTGCGGCTTTGATTGCCGCCGTCCTGGTTTTTTCGATGGCCGCTCCTTACGAAACGCCTTCGACATTGGCTCTGACGGTTTTCTTCGGAACGTTGCTGTTGGTAATTGGGTTGGCGTCTTTTGCAATGTTCGCATATTTGATGATCTTGCCGCCGCTGGTTCCCATCATGGTATCGGCATTGGCGGCGATGCCAATGACGCTGTTGCGGCGCTCGATGACTCTGAGCGCAAATTTGAACGAACGGTTCACCGAACTGATTCAGGAAAGCGCCAAACTGTCGCCAACCGCCATGACGTTTCAGAACGGAAACGTCGCCGGGTCGCCCAAATACACCTGGCTGGGCGGCACGCATTGGAAAATGCGCGCTCTGGAACAATTGCAGCGACAATTGATGGCTCGTTCGCAATTCGTGGACAGCGCGCTGCGTTCGATTGGAGACGGATTGCTGATCGCCGACACCAAAGGGCGAATCGTCTTTACCAATCTGCGCGCTTCGCAAATTCTGCGACCGGCGGGACAGAACCTCACGGGGCAAAACCTGATCGCCTGCTTGAAAGCCGCCGAATTCGGTTCCTCCGTCGTCCAGGAAGTCGCGGCTCACGGCTCAGCGGATCAAATCGTGTCGCAGTTGTTGACCGATCGGCAGATCATCGAACGCGAAATCACCATCGGCGAAACGTCGCCGCGGACTTATATGCTGCGAATGGCCCCCGTCGTTTCCGCTGATAACGATTCGCCGCTCGGCATCGTTGCCACGCTCGATGACATCAGCAAACAACGCGAATTGCAGCAGTTGAAAAACGACGTGCTGGCGATGGTCACGCACGAAATGCGAACTCCTTTGACCGCCATCAAAGGCATGAGCGAAGTCCTGTTGCAATTCGACGCCGACGCCGAACGTCGCCGCAAAATGCACCAGACCATACACGAAGCCGCCGGGCGATTGTCGCGCATGATTGACGAATACCTGGATTTGACGCGGCTGGAATCGGGCGCGCGGCCATTGATGCCCAAAGCCATTCGACCGGCAACGCTGATTGAACAAACGCTGTTGTTGCTGGAACCGTTGGCCGACCAGCGCCAGATCAAATTGACGCGGCGGTCGGCTGAAAACCTGCCGGTCATTTTCGCCGACGAAGATTTGCTGGCGCGCGCGTTGACCAATCTGCTGGCCAACGCCGTCAAATACAGCCCCGCCAACACTGAGGTCGTCGTCACGGCCAAAAACGATGGTCGCTGGCTGTTCATTTCCGTGGCCGATCAAGGCTGTGGGATTTCACAGGAGTTTTTACCGCGCATTTTCGAAAAGTTTTATCGAGTTCCTCGCGTCGAAGATGCTGACGCTCCCGGCGCCGGACTCGGCCTGGCGCTGGCGCGTGAAATTGCGGAGTTGCATGGAGGACGGGTTTTGGTGGAAAGTGAGCCAGGTTCCGGGTCGGTTTTTACCTTGCGAATTCCCGTCGAACTCAAATCATAATCACATCGAGAAAAGAGACTGGATGTCCTGCGAAATTCTGAAAAACCCGAAGAAGCGAAAAATGCCGGTCTGACTGCGCAGAATTTCTTCTGGCGTGGCCAGACCCGCTTTGACCTTTCCGGGCATCCCAAAATCTGGAAAGGCGACAATGGCTTCATCTTTGACTTCCCTGCCAAACATTCTGCCAAACATTCTGCCAAACATTCTGGTGGTGGACGACGACCGCCTGATCCGCAACACGCTCGAAGCGGCGCTGTCGCTCAACGGGTTTCGTGTCAGTCTGGCCAAAAGCGGGCGCGAAGCGATTGCCGCAGCCAACGCTCAAAGTTTCGATGCCGTCATCAGCGACATTTACATGCCCGATGGCGACGGGTTGGAAGTGTTGCGTGAACTTCGCGCCACGCAGACTGCGTTGCCGGTGATTTTGATGACCGCTCAGGGCGAATTGGATGTGACCGTGCAGGCATTGGCCGAAGGCGCCAGTGACGTTATTGCCAAACCGTTCGATGTGGCCGCGCTGACCCGATTGCTGAACGACCATCTGACCGCCTGTCGCCAAAAATCCCAACCGCTTCTCGCGCCGTCCCCTGCGGACTTTTCCAGTTCCGGATTGATTGGTCGCAGCCCGGCCATGATGACCGTCTACAAATTGATCGCCTTTGCCGCGCGCAGCGACGCTACTGTTTTGATTACAGGCGAATCGGGAACCGGCAAGGAATTGACGGCGCGCGCAATTCACGATTTCAGCGAACGAAAAGAAAAACCGTTTCTCGCCGTCAACTGCGCCGGGCTGACCGACACGCTGCTGGAATCCGAATTGTTCGGCCACACCAAAGGCGCGTTCACCGGAGCAAACACAGACCGCGCGGGATTGTTCGAAGCGGCGGACGGCGGCACTTTGTTTCTGGATGAACTGGCTTCGACCAGTCCGGCGTTTCAGGCCAGTTTGCTGCGCGTGTTGCAATCGGGCGAAGTTCGACGCGTAGGTTCGCCGCAAACCCGCCGCGTCAATGTGCGCGTCATCGGAGCCAGCAATTCGCCGTTGCGGGAATTGACGGAACGCGGCGAATTTCGCGCCGACCTGTTTTACCGGCTGAGCGTATTGACGATTGACCTGCCGCCGTTGCGCCAGCGTCCGGGCGACATTGAATTGCTGGCGCAACACTTTCTTCGCCGCCACAGCTTGAACGATCAACCGTTGTTGTTGACTGAAGAAGCCAGGCGGCTGTTGCAAAAGCATTCGTTTCCGGGCAATGTGCGCGAGCTTGAAAATGCCCTGAAACGCGCCACAGCGCTTTGCGTGAACGGAGTCATTACTCCAGATTGTCTGCCGCCTCACATCACACGAAAAGACGATGATTCGCCTGAATCCTGCGAGCCGGAAGATTCGCTGAAATCGCTGGCTGCGGATTGGCCCACGCTGGAAGAATTGGAGCGCAGATATTTGCAATTGGCTCTGGAAAAAGTTCACGGCAACCGCCAACATGCAGCAGACCTGCTTGGAATCGCTCGACGCACCATTCAACGGCTCATCATTCGTTACGGACTTGGCACGGCAGACCCCGCCGAAAGTGATTCCAGTGAGAACATGGAGAGCGCACCCACGCGCGCCGAACAATAGGAGTAAGTTGTTTTGGAAGGTAAATCCGCGACCATTAAACAAACAACTATCGGGATAATCTGCGCGCTGCTGATTGCAGCGATGTTTGAATTCGCCGCATTCGCACAGTCTGTAGAAGCCCGAATCGCCAGCGTCACGGGCAACGTCATTCGCCTGAATCGAACTGCCCGCTTTACCGTTCGTCGCGGCGATGTGCTTTTCCCCGGCGACGAACTGGATACGCGCGGCGGCGGCAAAGTCACCATCCAACTCACCGACGGCAGTCTGGTAGTCGTTCAGCCCGGTTCGCACGTCATCCTCAAGGATTTTCGCGCCACCGCTTCGTTGCGAGAACTGGCGCAGGTCGTTGTCGGTCGCATACGCGTCAAGATCACGCATTACGGCGGACGCCCTAATCCATATCGCGTCAACAGTCCTACGGCTTCGATTCTGGTGCGCGGAACCGAATTCGCCGTAACGGTGGATGGTTCCGGCGAAACCGGCGTGCTGGTTTATGAAGGATTGGTCGAGGTCGAAAGCTTGAGCGATCCCAACCGGCGGGTATTGCTGACTCCGGGAAACGGCGCGCTCATCAGAACCAACGAAGACCTGCGGTTTTTCATCCCCGGCGGCATTGAATCCGACGAACGCGGCTTGCGAATTTCGGACAATCGCCATCATCTGCTCAATTCCAGTAGCTCCAGCGATGTTGCAACCATCGTTTCCGGCACGGCCAGAAGTTACGTTGGCGGAATTTACGAACGTTACATTGACAGTCTGATGGAACCCGGCGAATCCCTTCCGATGATGCGCTTCACGGCGTTTGCCGATTCGCATCTGGACAGTCTGGATAACCCATCCTACGCGACTGAATTCGGCAGCTTTGAGAGTCGCAGCCTGGTCATTTCTTCCCTCAGCAACGCCTCTGCGCGAATCAGGAGCCACCAACAACATAATTTTTTCAACTCCATCGAACCGCTCAACACAGGCTGGCTGATGCAAAACACGGCGTTTTTGCCATTGCCGAACACACGATGGGTTTTGGGTGGCAGCTTTGCCGTTTCTGACAGCAACGTGAAAAGCACGTCGCGGCAATCGAGCGATGGCGACGCTTCGCCTTTTTATCCGATGGGCACGACGTATCGGCGAAATAGCAGCAGCGAAACTCAGGCAGGTTCCAAAAGCGCTTCGCTGATGCTCGCTCGCAGTTTCGGGCAGGAAGGCCTAACCAGTTTCGGATTCGGCGTTGACCATCTTTCCGGGCGAGGAAACTTGCGCGGAGAAACGACGCTGACTCAGGTCGCCAATCACAGCAATGTTCCCATTTTCCAGGCCAATGAAACTCTTCGAGCTGAATCGAACATCAGCCGCACTCGGTTGAAAATGGGGCTGACTCATCAATTTTCCGGCGGCCACAAATTGGGAATTATGTACAGGCACGGATTGTTGTCCGCCAACGACCAGGATATTTCGCGTTCATTCAACAGATTGCCGCTGGCTCTGGATTCTGTGGTTTACGACAGTCGCTCGGATGAAATCGGGTTGCGATTGCGAGGACCGCTGACTCGCAAACTGTTTTATGGCGTCGAAGGTCAATGGCTGACGACCGGCGTCCACGAAGACATCAACCGTGCGATTGCCGTCGAAGCCATCGAACGCGAACGCATCACGCGCGGGTCGGCAAGTTTCGGTATGGGATATGCGCTGACTCGCCGAACGATCTTCAGCGCAGACATCGCCGCCGGACAATCCAACGTTCTGGAAGATTATTACGAACAGGCGACCGGCAACCCGATTGAACGCGAACGCGCACGGCGCAGATTTCTTTCGGCACAAATCGGAGTGCAATCCGATTTGTGGAAAAATCTGTTCGGCAGCATCTCCATTTTCCGAATGGCTCAATCGCACACCGAAAGCCGCGAAATGTTTCCGGATCGGTTCGGGCGATTGTTGGACGCCAACGGATTGCCAGCGCTGGTCGGGACGGAACATACGCGCTTCACGGACAATTACGCCGATTTCGGAATAGGATGGCGCGTCACCAGAAACACATTGGCTCAATATATCCTGGCAACCAGCTTGGGGCGTCAATCGCCGAACCATGTTTTTCTGCTGCGGTATACGTTCCGACGCGATGAATAAAACTCGCTCCCCCACTTTTCAAAACATGAAACAACCAATCAAGCCGATTCTGAAAAGAACTTCGATGGGAGTGTGCGCGATCTGCGCTTTGATTCTGGTTTTTCGGTTGCACATCACCGCCGCCGATCCCATTCCGCCGTTGCCATCGGGGAAACCCGCCGATGGCACGTTTCGATTTCTCGTTCTGGGCGACGCCGGAACCGGAAAAGCCGGGCAATTCGCCATCGCGCGGCGTATGACGCAGTTCCTGAACGAACGCGCGTTCGACACCGTGTTGATGCTGGGCGACAACAT
Organism: uncultured Heliomicrobium sp.; assembly: GCA_964470555.1. GTDB lineage: Bacteria > Acidobacteriota > Blastocatellia > RBC074 > RBC074 > RBC074. Next base: position 174,604 of record CAYYDG010000006.1, on the reverse strand, counting down.
TTATTCCAGCGGCAAAGCATCTGATGTTCGCGCGAAATTCGAAGCGCCTTACGCCGAATTGCTGCGCCAGAACGTCAAGTTTTTTGCCGTGCTGGGCAATCACGACGTTCGCAACGGAAGAAACTTTCAAGTCAATTATCCGAATTTCAACATGGGCGGGCGGGCCTATTATTCGATGGTCAAAGCCGATGGGCTGATTGAATTTTTCGCGCTCGATTCAACGGCTCTCGACGATCAGCAACTCGGCTGGCTGAAAAACAAGCTGGCCGATTCCAAAGCGCGCTGGAAAATCGCTTACTTTCATCATCCGATTTATTCGTCCGGCAAAACGCACGGTTCCGACATTCGATTGCGCGCCAAACTGGAACCGCTGTTCGTCAAATATGGCGTGACGGCTGCGCTCTCAGGCCACGATCATTTTTACGAACGAATCAAACCTCAACTTGGCGTTCAATACTTCGTCAGCGGTTCCGGCGGACAGCTTCGTCAGGGCAACATCAATCCGAAAAGTTCGCTGACCGAAGTCGGCAACGACCGTGTGCATAGTTTTCTGTTTGCCGAAGCCTCGAACACCGCGCTGACCTTTTGGGCGATTGACGCCGCAGGCAACATTCTGGACAGCGTCACACTGAAAGCCGCAGAACGCATTCAATGACGAAGTTGCTCGGATCGGTCAGGACTTACAGTTCGCCTTCGTATTCGGCCAGCAGCACGCAAATCTGATCCAGCACGGCGGTCACTTCTCGCCCTGGGCCGGTGTAATTGTTGCCCATCGAACTGACGATCACGACGTGGCCGCGTTTGGTGGTGACGTAACCCGACAGCGCGTTGACGTAGCTAAGCGTTCCGGTTTTGCCGCGAAAATTGCCAGCCGCGGCGGTGTCTCGCATGCGGCGTTCCAGCGTGCCGTCCGTTCCGGCGACGACCAGCGATTCGCGGAAAACGTTGGCGTGTGTGTGCGTCAGCATGAATTCCAACAAGCGCGCCGTCGCGCGCGGAGTCACCAAATCCTGCCGCGCCAAACCTGACCCATCGCGCAAACTCAGCGGCGTAACGTCCACTCCAGCTTTTTGCAAAAACTGCCGACGCGCGTCGTTGCCGCGCGCAATCGTCGGTTTCGGGCGACCGTATTCATCAAGTTCGTGTTTCCCATTGCTCGCGCCGAGTTGCCGCAACAACAATTCCGTGTGCAGGTTCTGGCTTTGTTTATTGACGACTTTCAGCAGTTCGGCCATCGGCTGTGATTCGATGCTGGCGATTTCTTTCAGCTTCGATTCGTCGAAGGGTTTGGCCACGCGCGCAACGGCGTCCATTCGTATGGGTTTGCCCATCACGCGAATCTTGCGACGCTCCAAAGCTTCTTTCAGCAAGGTGGCTGCAAAAGCCGCCGGATCATGAATGGCGATGTTGACTTCGAACTTGTCGCGCGTGCGCGGCATCGAGCCGAAAAATTCAATCGTGTTGCTATTGAGCGGGCGATTGACGCCGACGCGAATGGTTCCGTTGGCGGAAGTCGTCGCGTGATTGACGATTTTGATGTATTCGGTTTGCGGCTGTACGGTGATGACTGGTTTGTCGCCGACCTTTTTTCCCGGCCTGACCGTGAAACTGACGCAATTGTCATTGACGGTCAACGCGCTGACTTCCGCGCCGTAATAAAACTGCAAATCGTCCCATTCCCAACCGGGGCCAACCAGATCGTCAGCGAAAAAGCTGTCGTCGCCGATCAAATGGCCGGTGACGACTTTGACGCCAGCGGCTTTGATTTGATCGGCCAGCCGTTCGATGGGCGCGATTTTGTCCGCCGGTTTGTGTTCGTCGTATTTGTCTGGATTGTCGCCGTCAAAGCGCGGCGAGAGGTTAGGGTCGCCTCTGCCATACAAAATCAAATCGCCCGCCAGCGTCCCATTCCTCCCAACCGCTTTCGTGGCGTACACCGAAGTTTTGATTTTGAATTCCGGGCCGAAAGCATCCAGCGCAGCCGATGACGTGTACAGCTTCATGTTCGACGCAGGCATAAACGCCTTGTCGGCGTCACGCTCGAAAATGACGTTGTCCTGTCCGGCTTTGACCAGCACGCCCCAACGAGCGGCAGCGAATTTCGGCTGGTCTAACAGGGCGGCGATGCGCTCCTGCAATTCGGCGACGGTTTGCGGTTTGGCCGGCGCGGCGGCTTGTTGAGCCAGCGCCGGAACCGTGAACAAACAAACGATCAGCAACAGCGATACGAAGCGGTTGAATTTTTTCATCACAGTATGGTTTTGGTTGGCAATGGGAATTGTTCGGCAGGTTCAATGCCGCCGTCAGAATAGAGGTTGAAAAACTGCGCGTTGAGTTGGTCGAAATCGGCTATGCAGAAACAGGGACTGTGTTTTCGATAAAGCGTTCCGGCGTTGATGATCGTCAATTCGCCGAAGCTTCTGACCAGCCGATGATGCGTGTGGCCGTTGACGACAAACTGGAATTTGCCGGAATTGACCAGTTGCCAGAGCGCCAGATTTGAGTGCAACGTCAAAGAATTGTCGAAAGGCCAGACGCCTGCCATATCATCTGCGCCCAGTCCATGACACAACAGCAAACGCCCGGCGACGGTTTCAAAGGTCAACCACAATGGCAATTGATTCAAAAACGCCCAGTCCAGAGCAGTGAAATCAAACCGCGTTTGGGCGTCGGGCAATCCGCGCATTTCGTTTTTCAGCAACCAGCGTTCGTGATTGCCGCGCACAGTGATTACATTGAACTGTCGCAACATCTCGATTGTGCGGTGCGGATCGCCGGGGCCATCCACCAGATCGCCGACGGCGCAAATCAAATCCAGCGATTGCGACTGCAAAAATTCCAGCGCGGCAGCCAGCCGACCGTCTTCGCAATGAATGTCGCCCAGCACACCAATGCGTTTCAGCAGTTGAGTTGATCCTCCATCCATCATCACGCGCGAATGTTTATCACAGACCTGAAAAACGAATCTACCTGTTCAATAGAGGGAATCGTTCCGGCGGTCGCCTGTGTTTCGTTGCCTGTTCGTAAGCGTAAGCGAAGCGAATCAGCGCCGGTTCATCAAACAGCTTCCCCAGAAAAGTAATTCCCGCAGGTAAATTGCCATACGTAAACCCCATCGGCACCGTGATCGCCGGAAAACCGGTTTGCGGCGAAAGGATTTGGCTGTTGTCGCCCGCAGGACTTTGCAAATCGCTGAGTTTGCGCGGCGCATTGCTCCAGGTCGGATAAATGATGGCATCGAGTTTGTCTTTGGCCATCGCCTGCAAGATGGCGTCGCGCAACGCGATGCTGCGCGGATCGTGATACACATCCTGGCAGGGATTGATTGTTGGCGCAGGCGTTTGCACGAAGTTTTTCAGCCGCGTTTCGTTCAACGGCAAATACAATCCGGCTTCGACAATCGCCGCCAGCGTTTTGTATTTGGCCTTGTCTCCCAACGAAGCCAGGTAGTTGTTCACGTCGTAGTGAAATGAATTGCAGGTGATGTTGCGCGTCAATTCCTGATAGTTCGGCAAATCGAACGGATCAACAATCACTGCGCCCTGCGCTTTCAATTCCGCGATTGCTTTGGTCATCACGTCCTTGATTTGCGGGTCGGTGGTCGGCGCATCCAGATAGCGGCGAAACACACCCAGGCGCGCGCCTTTCAATCCGTCTTTTTTCAAAAACTGCGTATAGCTTTTCGGGACTTTGCCTTCAGACGCTTTCGTAATCGGATCGGCGGGATCGTACCCCGCAATGATTTCCAGCACACGAACGGCGTCTTCGACCGTGCGCGCCATCGGGCCGCCGACATCCTGACGCCAAAACAGCGGAATGATGCCGTCGCGACTGGTCAATCCCATCGTCGAGCGAATGCCGACCAACGCATTGTGCGAAGACGGCCCGCGAATCGAATTGCCTGTGTCAGAACCAAGCCCCACAGCGCCGAAACTTGCCGCGACTGCCGCCGCTGTGCCTCCGCTGGAACCTGCCGGGACGCGCTCCAGATCGTAGGGATTGCGCGTGACGCCCGCCGTCGAACTTTCAGTTGCCACAGGCCGAAACGCCCATTCATCCATGTTGGATTTGGCCAGCACGATGGCGCCTGCTTCGCGCAGCTTGCGCACTTGATAGGCATCATCCGGCGGGACGGAACCTTTCAGTGCAATGGAACCGCCTGTGGTTTGTAAATCCCTGGTGTCGAAATTGTCTTTGACGATCACCGGAATGCCGTGCAACGGGCGGAGCTTTTTGGTGCGTTTGAATTCCGCATCCAGCTTGTCGGCTTCAGCCAACGCGTTCGGATTGACGATGACAATGGCGTTGAGTTTGGTGGACTGATCGTAGGCTTCAATGCGTTTCAAATACGCTTCGACCAATTGACGCGCCGTCAGCTTGCCGGAGCGCATTGCACGGTGAATGTCGGCAATCGTCGCTTCGGTTGGCTCAAACGGTTTGGTTTGCGCCACGGTCAGGCAATTGAGACTCAGCAGCAGGACAAGCAATGTTGATAGTGTGTGCTTCATTAGCCAGGTTCTACACATTACCCAATGAGATAACGAGGATTTACTTGAATGGAGGGATGCTTGATGGCAACCCAACACGCATGAAAAAGCGGGCAAAGGCTTGAGAAAAGTGTTCCAGATACGGCGATTTCAAACGCCAACGTTGGCCCAGTTTCATGGCGTGAACTGAAAGAAAGTCGAATGGCAAGCTGTAGATTTCCCGAAAATTAACGACCAGAGCTGCTTGGTTATTTGCGGGGTCATTTGGAGAAGCGAGTAAGGTTACTCCTTCTTTACGACCTTGGCGGACTATTTCCCAATTCCCTTTTTGCTTCATTGAAGGGTTCGACGACTCAAATTCAGGCAGCGAATAGACTGGGCTAAGGGCAACCAAGCGAGCTTTTTGGTTTTCCAGATCACAACTTTGTGTCAGGACAATCAAGTTAAAAACCTTAACCTCTACATCAGCTATTTGCTCGTCCTCTTCTGCTATGGATTGGGGCATAAAGAGTGGCACCGGGCAATTGAGTAAATAGTCACCTTGCCGCAAATCTTTTCCCCTGACTTGTTCCCAAAAAGATTCCATTACCAAATCTATTCTATGATTGTGTCGTCGCCTATTTCGTAAGATAACGGTTCGCCGCGCCCGGTAAAGTGGTAGCGTACACGCTTCGTATATCTGCGCTTGGGTGGACCATAGGCGAGATCAATATCATTCAGATTCTTCATCGCTTTAGCCTCATCAGGGATAATCAGTAATTCTCCCCACTGAAGGCTGCGCCGCAATCCTTCATAGATTTGCCTGATGTTGGTCTCAATCTGCCGCCCTTCACGTCCCTGAACCCTATCGGGTTCTCGGCGAATGATCGCGGGCGGTTCGGTATAAGCAGTTGTAATAGCCATTACTGAATCAACTCCTTCATCTTTTCTGTTAAACATCCATTGAAGATTTGATTTTTGCGGAGCCGCAGTTGCTCCAGGTAATCCCACAAAAAAACTTCGTCATTTACCAAATCTATGTCGCGCGACAATTCAATATCGAGTAACAAGGAAGCTTGCTCTGGACTGGGTGAGGGAACTGTCGCCTGATTTAGCACCAGCAACGCTTTGAGATCGTGCTGCGGCAACTGCAATTGCATAAAGTAGCCGCTTAGCTCTTGAGTCAGGGCTGGAGAAATTTCAGGCGAAGTCCGCAAGTATTCTTTCAAATCCACAAAAGCCGAAGGCAAATCCAGTCGGTTAATGTACCGCACCGTTACGCGCAACAGTTGTTGTGGGTTAGTCAATTCACGATAAAGCGTCCATAGCCGGCGAGCTTCATCGCGGAATATTTGCCATCGCCCATAAGGGGCAAGTCGGCTAAAAGTCATTCCGTCTTGTCGAGCTTGAAATACCTGTTTTCCATCGGCGCTAGCCATAAGCAAGCCAAGCGGTGTCTGGCGAGTAAAATCCAGTATCTCTTTTTGTGTAGGGTAATCGTTTGCAAGGCTGGAAAGCTCCTGCCGAAATTGCGGAATTGACAGCAGGTGTGCATTAGCGACTCGCAAATCCAAGAGTGCTTCAGTAATCGGGGCCTGTTTGTAGAATACCGATTGAGTCATCGTATTGCATGTTATGTTGAATTAAGGTCAGCGTAAACCAAAAGATACTCCTATTTCTCCGGCAAGACATCTGCCCCACTGATTTTGAATACGAACGCATGTTGGCAAGGCGCTTGATCCGGTCCCAAGTTGGGCGTCGTGATCGTCAGCGTTCCGTTTTTCCACGAAGTTTTCAACGCGCCCGGTACACCCAGCAGTTCGACTTTGGCATTGGCCGTAGCTTTCAGATCGTGCAAGACCAATTGTTTGCCCGGCCAGCCTGCGGTGATGGCGTACAGCGCATCAGGCTTTTTCGTGAAAAACACCTGTTTGACGGCCACACCATTTTTCGGTTGCTGGCCGATTTGATCCATCAGTTTGTACTTCACCATGAATTCGCCGTATTGCTGGTCAGGACGTTTGCCTTCGCTCCATTGCGCGGAACGTCCGGCGGTGCGCGTGCCGTAAATCGCTTCGCCATTCACCTTCAGCCAGTCGCCGATTTCCAGCAGCCGTTGTTCCATAATCGGCGGAATCGTGCCGTCGCCGTTCGGGCCTATGTCGAGCAGCAAATTGCCGCCGCGGCTGACCAGATCAATCAACGTGAAGATGAATTCGCGTCCGGTTTTGTAATCGTCAATGCGTTCGGCGCGATTGACGCCGTACGAATACGCCATTCCACGGCTTTCTTCCCAAGGATGCGAACCGTCTTTCAATCCGGCGGCGTATTCCGTCGTCCAGTATCCGCCGTGTTTGTGGCGCGAATCCTTGCCCCAGCGGTCGTTGATGACGACTTCGTCTTTGTTGGCGGTTTCGTTGAAAAGCCACGCCAGCAGAGCTTCACTGCCCCAATCTTTGGAAGGCAGATCCCATTCGCCGTCACTGAAAATGATCGCGGGTTGATAGCGCGTGACGACGTCTTTGAATTGCGGCGTCATGTGTTCGCGTATGTATTTGGCGCGGTCGGTTTTCCAGAGCGGGTTGTACCATTCGTAAAGCGAGTAATAGAACCCGAACTTCAATCCTTCGGCGCGCGTCGCCATAGCCAGATCGCCCAGCAAATCGCGTTTCGGGCCGATTTCGACTGAATTCCACGGACGCCCCCAGGTGCGGCTGGCTTCGGCGCTCGGCCACAGCGCATAACCTTCGTGATGTTTGGAAGTCAGCACGACATACTTTGCGCCACTGCGTTTGAAAATGTCTGCCCACTGTTTCGGGTTGTAGAGTTCGGCTTTGAATTGCGGCGCGAAATCCATGTAATCGAAATTCTCGCCGTACTGTTTTTTGTGAAACTCGCGCCACGGAGCGAACTTCTCCTGATTGCCCATAATGCGATTCCAGTACCATTCGGCATATTCGCCAACCTGCCCATACCCCGGCACCGAATACACTCCCCAGTGAATGAAGATGCCGAATTTGGCATCCAGAAACCAGTTGGGCGTCGGGCGTTTGTCCAACGATTCCCAGTTGGCTTCATAACGTTTGCCTTGTGCTCCGGCCACAACCGTTAAAACCGACAACAACACGAACAGACAAACCAGTTTTTTTATCATCTTGTTCATCTCTACCTCCGAAGCGATTTCTCACAAGTTTGGAAGCTTCATTCAACCGACGTTGCCCATCACGCGAGATTTACACCGGTCGCAGTTTCGGCCACGCGATTTCAACGCCTGCTTGTTGCAGCCTGGCTTGAAACTCCGCCAACAGCTTTGGGGTATTGCGAATGCTGCGCGGCGATTGTTTCCGCTCGATAGCCTGCGCCGCCAACGCGCCCGCCGCTTCGCCGATGTTCCATTCCACTGGATGCAACCGGTAACAACCGTTGGTGATGTGCGTCGTGCCGATGTTTTTGCACGCAGGAATCAGATTTTCCAAGCGTTTGGGAATCAACGCACCAAGCGGAATCTGAAACGGCAACGAACTCACGTCTATGTAATTGTTGCCGCCCGTGCTCATGTGCAAATCAATTCGGTAAGAACCCACGCCAATGGAATCTGCAAACGATTCCGCCGTGATTTCGTCCGCAGGTTTGCCCAACAAGGCGGCTCGCGATTCTGCGCCGACGTGCTGTTCCAACACCGTCACTTCAGCCTGAATCCGGCGTGATTCGCGGATGTACGGATATTTCGCCAAACCATCTTCCATGCCGGTGATGTCCGGTCGCAACCGCAATCCTTTCCACCCCAGACCGCCATCAGGACGCGGCGCTTCGGTTTGCAGCCAGTAAAACCACGCCAGGCTAAGCTGTTTGGCTCCGCGTAAATGTTTGGCGATTTCCGCAGCGCTGGTTTCGATAATCGGGCCGACAAAATAATCGTTCATGGGCCAATTGACGACTGTCACATCCGCCGCAAAGGAACCGGGCACGAAATTTTTTCGGTCAATGATGCGACGATAGTTCCAGAAATCCAGCACGCCCGGCGGCAAACCTTTTCCTTCTGGATCCATCGAACCGGTGCGGGTTTTCAAAGTGTGCGGATGCGGTTGTTCCCACGCCAGGAACTTGCCCGGCCAGGGAGTGTCGAGCTGCGGCACATAGTCGCGCCAGAATTTGTAATCTTCCGGCGGATCAATGGTGTGGTCTTCGCCTGCGCGATGTTCCATCGCAAAACACCACGTGATGGCTTGCATATTCAGCGGCTGAGCTTCGGCTGGCGCGTGCAATTCGCCGGTTTGTTTTTTGGATTCGAATCCTGTGACGTATTCCGTTTTGGTCAATGGCAACAAATCGCCGAGTTCCGTCGCATCCAGAAAGTATGGCGCGTGAAGCGTAATTTCGCGCCCGCTCAGCAAACTTTTCACGGTCACGGCGCGCACAACGTTGCCTTGCACATCGGCGGCAACCGGTTTGTGGTTGAGCAAGACAGTCAATTGCCCGCCGCTCACATAAGGCGCCAACATCGCCTCCAAAACAGCCAGCGAAACGCGCGGTTCGTGACAGATGCGTGAGACGCTGCCATTGCCCGGATTCAAATGAACTGCCGCGCGCGCGGCTTCGGTCAATGGAAAGTGCTGCCGGTAATATTCGCGAATGGCGCGGCGATATTGACGATAGCTCTGTGTGCCGCCGAATGCCTCAATCCAGCGATGCTCATCCGGGGGCACGATTTGCGAAGTCGTTTGTCCGCCCACCCAATCGGTTTCTTCGGTCAAAATCACGCGCCGCCCATTGCGCAATGCGGCCAGCGAAGCGGCTACGCCCCCAAACCCGCCGCCGACAATCGCCACGTCGCAGCGAAGCTCTTTTGCCGTCGCAACGTTGGCAGCATTGAACGACAGCGCACACAGTGCGCTCATCTGTTGAAGAAAAGTTCGTCGAGTTGTCATTTGGCTCCTTAAATCAGTTTCCGGGAAGATTGATCCTGTATTCCCCGCTACCGAGTGGGAGTTCCCAACGGCGTCCGCCTTCGAGTTCCACACGCAAGATCGTTTGCGAAGCCAATGGATTGCCCCCGTCCACCACGACCAGCGCCGCGCGTTCTTCCGTTCCCGAACGTACCCGCGCCGTAAAGCTGGCCCATTTCCCGGCAATCTGAATCAAGCCGATTTCAGCGAGTTGAAACACTTCTTTGGTTTGCGGATCGGTAAATCGCACGGCGCCGCGCGCCTTGCCGTTGGCCGCTTGATCGAGTTTCGCCGTGAAACCTTTGGCCGTCACCGACAACGAACGCTTCGTTGCCAGTTTCATTGGACGGCTGGGCAAATCGCCGGTTCGCAACAATACCCGACCGGATTTGGTTTCCGTCGCTTTGCCGTCCCGCAACGCGAACTTTCCGTTCACCAGGACGTGCTGTACGCCTACGGATTCCAGTGAAGGCTGTTCGTAAGTCGCACGGTCAATGATCGTTTTGGAATCGAAAACCGTGATGTCCGCCACCATTCCCACGGCCAGAAAACCACGATCCGCCAGCCCAATGATGCTCGCAGGCAATCCAGTCATTTTGCGAATGGCGTCTTCCAACGTCAGCGCCTTGGTTTCGCGCACGTAATGCCCCAACACACGCGGAAACGTACCGAATGCGCGCGGATGCAATTGCGGGCTGGGCAACGTGGCTCCGCAATCACAGGAAACGGCGCTGCCGGGATATTGCAGCAATTTGACCAGATCGGCTTCCGCGCCGAATTTCATAATCGCCGCCGGGCTTTCTTTTTCCAGAATACGAATCATCGTTTCCCCTGCGCCAGCATTGTGTTCGCGCATGTATTCGGCGAACTGTCGCTGATGCGAAACGACGTAGATGTTTTCTGGCGTCAGAATGCGGGCTTTGATGGCGGCTTCGATTTCCTGCGCGATGCGTGGCCGCAACACCGGATCGGCAAAGCGTTTCAGCATTTCGGCGCGTCCGCCTTCCACCGCCCACGCCGGAACGAACAACGCGCCCAGTCCGGTTTGGCCAGCCAGATAGGGATAAATATCGGCGACGGTTTCGTGTCCGCGCGCCGAAGCCGCACGCATCATCGTCACGGCTTTCGGCGCGTTTCCTTGTTCATGGCCTTGCACTTTCATGTGCGTGACGACAGGCATCACGTCGGATTTTTCGCCAATCTCTATGGTTTCTGCGATGGCGGCCAGACTGCTGAAATTGCTTTCGGGCGTCAGACGGTCGTGATTTGGAAAATTCGTGCGCCAGGGTTTGGCGGCTTGCATGACGGAGATGACTTCATCGCGCCGGGCAAAATATCCCGGTTTGTAATCCAACCCGGCGGAAACGCCCCACGCACCCTGCCTCAGATTCTCGGTCAGCAAATCGCGCATCTTCTGGATTTCCGCTGCGTCAGGACGGCGATCCGTTTGCCCCACCACGGAAGCCCACGCGGAATTGAAACCGACGTACGCTCCCAGATTCACCGCCAATCCTTGCGAACCGAAATCGCTGAGTTGTTTGGCGATGTTCAAACTGCCTGCGCCATCGGCGTTGATGATTTCAGTGGTCACGCCTTGCGTCAGCATGTTGACGGCGGTTCGCACACCGACCGGCGTCGCGTGGCTGTGCAAATTGATAAACCCCGGCGCAACGACCAAACCCGTGACATCCATTTCCACAGAGGCTTTGGCTTCGCGCAGATTGCCGATGCGGTGAATGAAGCCATTGCGCACGGCAATGTCCGCGCGGTAACCGCGTGCGCCCGTGCCATCCACAATCAATCCGTTTCGCAAAATGATGTCGTAAGTTTCGGCTGCGCTCAGCGCCGTTGGTGGAATCACCAACAGCGCGCTCAACAAGCAGATGAGAAGACGTTGCATCCTGATTTGTTCCTCAATTGTTCAGTCGTCGTATCGAAGGCTCAGACACGTTCCAACCGCGCCGGAACGTGTTTATGCCAGGGCGTCCCAGCCAGAAAATCGCGGTCTTCGCTGGCGGTGAGTTCGTTGACCGAAACACCGACACGCAAGGTGACGCCGTCGCCTGCGTCGTAATCCAGCCCCAAGCCGTTTGGCAAAGATAAATGCCCGCGGCGCATGGTGTCGGTGGTTTCGATGGTGACTTCGGCGCTGCCGCGTCGCGTCAACAATCGCGCCGGATCATTGTCGGCCAACCCGACGGACGCCGCGTCTTCGGGATGAATTCGCAACGTGCCAAAGCGTCCGTTTCGCCGCCATTCCGGGTTCCGAACAATCGTATTGGTCGTTTCGGAACGCCGTTCGCCCGCCGACAAGATGAAGGGAAAATCCGGGTTCTGTCGCAAAGGCTCCGTCGTCAAGCGCGGCAATTCCGCCAGCAGTTCAGGAATCGCCAGATTGATTTTGCCCTCCGGCAATCGGACGCGCCGCCAACTGTCTTCGTATTCTTCCACCGAAAACACCACACCTGAAGGACTGTCGAGAATCGCGTCAAAGAGTTTTTCGCCTGCCGTAAAGGCATCGCCCGCAAAACCCGCGCGCGCCGCCGAAGCCGGATTGCCCTGCACGAACAAATGACTGGCCGCCCACAACAAAGCCGCTGCCGCCGCGCCATTCGGCAACGTAGGGCCGAGCGTTCGATACAACACGACCGGCGCATAACGAGCAATCGTCGGATTCGTTTTCAGCGCCGTGAAAAATGCTTTGGCAAATTCGCCGCGTCCGCGTTCTGCCGCTGCCCGCAACGGCGTGTAATCTTCCGCCGTCAACGCGCCCAACGCTTCGACCAATCGCGCGTGAATTTCCGGTTCGATCAACGTGCCGGGCTGTGGCGGCAAAATCGGATGCCGCAGATGAAAACTGTTTTTCGGGAATTCCAGATTGAAATAGGTCGCTTCGTATTTTTCATACTGGCTGGGCGCTGGCAAAACGTAATGCGCCAGCCGTGCGGTTTCGGTCATGGCCACATCAATCACCACCAGCAATTCCAGCGAACCGAGCGCCGCGCGCATTCGCTGACTGTCAGCCAGCGAATGCACTGGGTTTCCGCTTTCGACCAGCATCGCGCGGTAACGGCGCGGATGATCGGTCAGGATTTCTTCGGGAATGATGTTGCAGGGAATCAAACCGCTGATGATGCGCGCGCCGACAACCGGGCTGAGTTTTTCCGGCTTCTCGCCGTCTTTGCTGAGGCCCGCGCCCTTGCTCATGCTGGTCAATCCAATCAGCGGAGCGAACGCGTTGCTCGTGCCTTGTCGTCCGTAATTGCCGGTCAACAACCAGACCAACCGTTGCAGGTAACTGCACAACGTCGAATGCACGGACATTTGCATCCCCAGGTCTTCCATCATCGAAACGCTGCCAGCCGCGGCAATACGCCGAGCCACTGCACGCAACTGTTCTTCCGGCACGCCGCAAATTTCGGCGTATTCGGCGATGGAAATGCCTTTGAACAACGGTTCGACGTTTTCGATTCCCACAGCGTGTTCGGCCAGCCATTCGCGCGCAATCAGATTTTCCTGCGCCAAAATGGCGACCAGCGCCGCCAGACACCATGCATCCGTGCCGGGTTTGATCGCCAGATGGTAATCGGCCATTTCAGCGGTTTCGCTGCGACGCGGATCAATTACGATCAACGAACGGTTCGGGTCTTTGGCAATTTGCTTCAACGCCACGCGCGCGCGGGCAAAGCCGTGCGATTGCCAGGGATTTTTGCCAATGAAAACAGCAACTTCGCAATGTTCGAAATCCCCGTGAATGCCTGTTCCCATCATCCGCCCCTGCACCCAGAATTCGCCTGTCTTTTCCTGCGCCAGCGCGTTTGAGCGAAACCGATTGCCGAGCGCCTTCAACGTGCTGTCGGCATACGAACCGCCCAGATGATTTCCCTGCCCGCCACCGCCGTAATACAAAATGGTTTCGCCGCCATGCTGTTCGCGCACTGATTGAAAACGTTCGGCGATTTCAGCAATCGCCGTGTCCCAATCAATCTCCTCAAACGAACCGTCCGCGCGCCGCCGCAACGGAGCTTTCAACCGATCCGCGCCGTTCTGGTAAAAATCCAGCCGCTGCGGCTTTTCGCAGGTGTAACCCTGCGATCCCGGATGCGACCGATTGCCGCGAATGCGTTCGATGCGCCTTCCGTCCGCGCCGCCAACCTGCACTTCCAACCCGCAATTCAAACTGCACAAAATGCATGCGGTCGGCAACCACTGTTCCGCCGATTTGGTTTCTGTGGAATTCATCAAATTTCTCCTTGTTTGGAGTGCGGTGACTCGTCACCGCTTTTTGTTCGCTAGCGATGCCTTCTGGCTTTTTTCAAGCTCTCGACTACGAACGAAATTTAGCAACTCGTGCCAGAACGATAACCCTTGTTTCACTTGACCTTTATTTCATCAAGGCGTTTAGGTTCAGCGTCGCCAGATAAATGGCCGATTTGCCTTCGTGGCTGGCGTAATACGAAACCAGCAGTCTGTCCTCGCGCAAAACCATTCCGGCGTAACTGGTATCTCCTCCGCTGGGCAATGAAACGATTGGCTTGACCGCGCCATCGCGTTCCAGCCAGGCCAAATAAGTGTTTCGCTTGCCGCCTTCCAGATGTCCGCGAGTTGCGCCAATCAGTTTGCCGTTGGGCAAGACAATGAATTCCGGCCCACCCAAACGAACGGTTTGCTCTTTCCACGACCATTCCTTGTACGGAGCGCGGCTGGTTCCGATTAATCCGTTTTGGCCGCCAGCTTCGCGCCGAACCCAGGCGATCATTTCGCCATCAGGAGTGAACCGCAACGTCGTTTCGTTCGGGCGTCCGGTAATCGCCCACGTCGTTACCAACTGGTAATGAACGCCGTCGCGCGTGGACACCAATTGCGCTTTGAATTCTTCGCCGCCGGATTGATACACCACGCCGTAGCCAATGCCGCGATGCCAGGTCACTCGCCACAACCAATCGCGCGAACTTCGTATTTGCGCGTCAATCACCACAGGCTGCGGCGCGCTGAAACGTTTCCCCAACTTGTCGGAAAAAGCCACGCGCGTTTGCCCGCCTTTCAACGTTTCGCCTTCGTAAAACGAACCGCCCATCAACACCATCAACCGTCCGTTGGGCGTAACGGACAATTTCGGATCGCGCAAATCCACCTGAGCTTCTGCCAGTAACGCCACCGATTGCCAGTTTTGCCCATCAGCGGAAACCAGAACGCGAATCGTGCCGTTGGTTCCTTCCTTGCCCGGCACGTGACCGTAACCTTCGCGGAATGTGCAATACAGTTTTCCGTTGAGCGCTACCAAATCGGTGAAGGCGCTGTGCGGTGCGCGGTCGTAAATTCGCTCGACTGAAATCAGGTATTTCTGTGCGGCGGATTCCTGCGCCTGAGCGATTGCCGCCAGCGCCAGCCACACCAACGCCAGCCCAAACCCGTGCCATCTGTTCATTTGGTTTCCGTGTTTCATGATTCGCGTTAAGCCTCGTGCAGAAAGATGGAATTGCAACAGCGCCGTCTACTTAAGTTTCAAGAGCCGTTTTGTCAACCAACGGCCAGCAAGGCGAAAAAAGGCGTCGCTCCAACAATCAACCAATCAATTCGACCCGACTTTTGACACTCTTGGGAATGCCATGCTAAAACGCCCCATCAATGCACTGATTCCATAGCTTTTATCTTGTATTTACCGACGTGGGATCGTTTCGGCCCCATCCCGAACATTGAAGCAACTGCTGTCAGAAATCGCCCATTCTGGCGCTCGTTCCCTGTCGCTCCCTATAACGTCAACCACAAACTTCTAAAGAGAAAGGTGAGTCTATCCATGAAAGCAACCGGTGCAGCAGCCGCGCCTGCTCGTGAGCGCGAAGCCGCCAAAAGCGAAATTTTGATTCGTACCATTCAACTTGCCGTCCAACCAATGACGGCTGAAACCTTTTCTCCTTATGGCGAAATCGTCACTGAACGCGGAAGCATTAAACTCGACCTGGATGGCGGACAAGCCAGCGTCGCCGCGCAAATGGTCGAAGCGCGTCCGATGACCTTTGATTTTCTGGGGCGCCATTTGCGGTCGGAACAGTTTTTCGCGCCGCTGGGCGGAACCAAATCCGTGATTGCGGTTGCGCCTCCGTCTGAAAACGGAAGCGCCATGCCGGACATAAACAAGCTGGCAGCGTTTCTGGTGGATGGATCGTGCGCGTTCAAATTGCATCGCGGAACCTGGCACGTCAGCGCGTTTCCGCTGACCGAAGCCGCATCGTTCCTGGTGCTGGACAGGGAAAACACGCTGGAAGAAGATTTTGATTTACGCGACCTGAAAACCTCGCTCGGCGTGGTGGTCAAAATTCGTCCGTAACTAAAACATTGAATTTCGGTGTGGCAACCAACTGCCACACCGCATCTTGAGGAATATGAAACACATTAACTTGATCGTTCGCAGTGCGCTGATGGTGGCGCTTTTTTCCTTCATCGCCGGATTGACGGCTTGCGGCGGCGGCAGCAGCGTCGTTTCGGACTCGCCCGCCGCGACCCAATCGCCAGCGGCGCAACCGCAAACGGCCACGCAATCTCAACCCGCGGCTCAACCTGCGGAACAAGCTTCCGCCACACAACCGGCAGACGCGGCGCAACCACAACAACCAACACCTTCGCCGACGTTGCATCCGATTATGAAACAGGCGCAGGCTCAACCCGGCGTGCCCGTTTCGGTTCCCGAATCCATGCGTCGCCCATTGAATGCCGAAGAGATGAAAAAAGCTCTGGAAGCCATGCCACCCCAGGTGCGCGCTCAAATTCAGGGCATGGCCGCCGCTCCGCAAGGCGCAAAACCGACGGCGACACCCAAGCAATAAGCTGTAAAGAAAATCGTCTTTCTGATTATGCCTCAAACCTCGCCACTCCAGCCCGAATCAGTTGATAGATATTCCTCCGGATTGTTCGCCAAGGTTTTGACGACCTTGGCGATTGTTTATTTGATGGTTACGCTCTTTCCCGGAGTTAATAGGGTCGTTTTTCCTGGATTGGATCATTCCTGGCAATTCGCGCTCAGCTATTTGTCGCAAAGCGATTATTCATTCGGGAAAGATGTGTTTTTTACTTATGGGCCGCTGGGATATTTGCACTTCCCGTTGCCTGTCGGCTCTTCGTTGGGGCAAGGGCTTATCTTTCGCCTTGCAGCGCACTTGCTGCTTGGAGCGCTGCTGTTTCTGCATTGGCAATCATCCGAAAGTCGAAGAGGCATACTTACGTTTATTGCCTGTTTCCTGATTTTGAACCTGCTGACTCACCGAACAAGCACCAGCCTGTTAGAACTTTACCCCGACTATTACTTGCTGATGATATTCGGCCTGATATTGTCCCTGGGACTGAAGCAAGAAAAATTTTTGACTGCCAGCCTGACGATGTGCTCGGCGTTTTCAGGTTTGATGCTTTTCGCCAAATTCAACACAGGGATCGCGGCGGCATCGTTTCTTTTTACTGCGCTGATCGCGCTTTTCATTCAACAATCGAATCGGCGAAAAGCAATTTTACTGGCCGCAGCCGTTTACGCGATTACTGTTCTGGTTTCGATGTCGGTGTTTATAGGCGGCCCCAGCCAGGTTGCGATGTGGTTGAAAGTTTCGCTGGAAATGGCTGCTGAGTTCAGCGTCGCCATGAGCATTTTGGGAACAAGATTCGCGCTGGTGGAATGCTTGATCGTATTCGTCGTCTTCCTTTCGCTGACCGCCTGGCTGGCGCTGAAAAAACGTGCCGCAGGCCTGGTTGGCCTGGCGTTTCTACCGGTGACGTTTCTGACGTTCAAAAGCGGATTCGTGCGGCAGGACGGCCATGAACTGAATTATTTTTTTGGCACAGGGTTGATCCTTTGCGCGATGATTATTTCGCTGGAAAACTGGCGCGAAATTATTACGGCGGTTCTGGCCTTTGCGCTGGCGTTCGCCATCACCGCTGAAGCGCGAATAAGATGGTGGGGCAGAGACACTTTGGGTTCTCAAGCCCTGAGCATTTTGAGCCTGAAATCTGGCTTTGACAAAATCCGGCAGCTAATCAATTTCCGGGAACTGGAAAAACAACTCGCTCAAGCAAGCCGAGACAACTTGCAAGCATTGAAATTGCCAGAAGATTGGCTGGACGGGATTGATCGTCAACGCCAAAGCTTCGATGTCCTGCCCTGGGAAATCAATTTATGCCCAGCCAATGATCTGAAATGGAATCCGATGCCGACGCTGCAAACTTATACCTCTTACACTTCGTGGCTTGACGATCTGAATTCCGCTCATTTCAACAACCCAAACTCGCCGGATTTTGTGCTGGTCGGTTATGAGACGATTGATAACCGTCATTTACTTTGGGACACGCCATCAACGTGGCGCATGGCGATGAATAATTATCAGGTCGAAAAAATCCGACATTTAAATTATCTGCTGATGCTAAAACGAAAACCTTTGCTGTCTGCGCCGGAATGGCAAACAGTTGGCGAAACGGTGATAGCGCCGAATCAATGGACTGAGGTCCCAGAATCAGCCGGTCTGGTTTACGCGCAGATGAATCTTTCCTGGAATTTATCGGGACGGATGCGGAAATCTGCCTTCAGATTGCCTCCGGTTATGATCGAATTGGAACGAGTCTCGGGAAAGGCTGGCAGTTTTCGAATCATGCCCGATGTGGCGCGTAATGGATTGCTGATGAACTTTCCACCGAACGATTTCGATTCTCTGGCGCGACTGTTCGAATGTCAGGCCCAAAATCCTGTCCGGCGTTTCAGAATCACTGGGCGCGGCGCCGATTTTCTGAACCGGACAATCAAGCTGACCTGGAAAAAAGCCATCAACCCTTGCGGCACGATCACGCAACCAACGAATTGAATCATGCGAATTCTGATTACAGGCGGAGCCGGTTTCGTAGGATCACATCTGGCGTTGAATTTCAAAGCTGCCGATGCCGCAACCAAAGTCGTCGCCTTTGACAACCTGAAGCGACGAGGTTCTGAAATCAATCTGGCCAAATTCAAAGCCGTGGGGATCGAATTCGTTCACGGAGACATTCGCCAACCCAGCGATCTGGAAGATTTGTCCGGCAATTTCGATTTGATGATCGAAGCTTCAGCCGAACCAAGCGTGCTGGCCGGATTGAATGGTTCGCCGCAATACGCGCTGCAAACGAATTTGGTTGGCACATTGAACTGCCTGGAATTCGCTCGCCGCCGAGCGCCGCAAGTAATTTTCCTCTCCACATCCAGGGTCTATTCGATTGCTCCGCTGCTTGCGTTGAAATTGCGTGAAACCGAAACCAGATTTGAATTGCTGCCGAATCAGGAAATTGCCGGAGTCAGCCAACAAGGCGTCGCCGAAAATTTCCCGACCAATTTGCCGCGCTCACTTTACGGCGCAACCAAGCTGGCTTCGGAAATGATCCTGCAAGAATACGTCGAAAGTTACGGGGTGCGCGCAGTCGTCAATCGTTGCGGAGTGATTGCCGGGCCGGGGCAATTCGGCAAAACCGATCAGGGAGTTTTCACGCTGTGGGTGGCGCGTCATCATTTCAACCACCCGCTGACTTACACGGGGTTTGGCGGCAGCGGCAAACAAGTGAGAGATTTGCTGCATCCGCGCGATCTGTTTGAATTGATCGTCAAACAATTTGAAAGATTGGACGATTGTTCCGGCGAGGTTTTCAATGTCGGCGGCGGAAACTATGTTTCGACTTCGCTGTTGGAATTGACCGAACTTTGCCGACAAGCCACCGGCAACGAGGTTGAGATAAACTCTGTGGCAGGTTCCACCAAAGTTGACATTCCGTTTTACATCTCCGATTCTGCCTTGGCCTCACAGCGTTTCGGGTGGCGACCGAACCTCACAACGACCGAAATCGTCACCGAAATAGCCGCCTGGATAAGACAAAACGAAAAACAATTAAAAGCTGTTTTCACTTAGATCGCTTTGTCAGTCGAGTGTATGGAGAAATCAAAAATTCAACACAAAGGTTCTAAGGGGCAAAGGTTCAAAGACCGATCAACATTGCCAGCTACTCTTCTTTGCCCCTTTGATCCTTTGCGTTAAGCCGTACACTTATTGGCAAACCGATCTAAAGCCCTGCAATCAAAGTTTCAATCATCATCGGAGGCCAAGTTATGTCCGTTGCCATCGTGACTGGTTCAGGCGGGTTGGTTGGCAGTGAAACCGCGCGCTTTTTTCATGCGGCCGGTTTGACCGTCATCGGCGTAGACAACAATTTGCGTGAGTATTTTTTCGGCGCTGACGGTTCGACCATCTGGAACAGCAACCGGTTGAAAAACGAATTGCCAAACTACACACACGAACATCTGGACATACGCGACCAGGAAAGCGTCTTTCGGTTGTTTCAGAAATACGGGCGAGACATCGCGCTGGTCGTTCACGCCGCCGCTCAACCAAGTCATGATTGGGCTGCGCGCGAACCATTTACAGATTTTTCGGTGAACGCCAACGGCACTTTGGTGATGTTGGAAGCCACCCGACAGTTTTGCCCCGGCGCGGCTTTCATCTTCACCTCGACCAACAAGGTTTACGGCGATGCTCCGAATTCTCTGCCTTTGGTCGAACACGAAACCCGTTGGGAGCTTGACGCTTCTCATCCATTCGCCGATCACGGCATTGACGAAAGCCTGACAATTGACCAATCCAAACACAGCATCTTCGGCGCCAGCAAAGTCGCCGCCGACTTGATGGTTCAGGAATACGGACGTTATTTCGGATTGAAGACCGGCGTCTTTCGCGGCGGATGTCTGACCGGCCCGGCGCATTCCGGCGCGGAGCTTCACGGTTTCCTGGCTTACCTGGTGAAATGCGCTATCACCGGCAAGCCCTACACAATTTTCGGCTACAAAGGCAAACAGGTGCGCGACAACATTCACGCTTACGACCTGGTCAACGCTTTCTGGCATTTCTTCCGCACGCCGCGCGCCGGAGCCGTTTACAACATCGGCGGTTCGCGCCACAGCAACTGCTCTGTGTTGGAAGCCATTGATTACATTGCCGAATTGACTGGGCGAAAATTGAATTTCAATCTCTCTGATGACGCCCGCTTCGGCGATCATATCTGGTGGATTAGCGACGTTCGCCGTTTCCAGCGCGATTATCCCGACTGGTCGTATCGTTACGACCAGTCGGGCATCATCCGCGAAATCGTGGCGGCGGTTCAGGAAAGGATCGTCACAGCATGAAACTTTCAATCGTCATTCCGGCTCGCAACGAAGAAGGCGGCATTGAAACCACGTTGCGCGACCTTCACGCAGCCTTGCAAACTGAATCCATCGAGCATGAAATTCTGGTCGTCAATGACGGGTCGAGCGACGGCACTGAAAAAATCCTCCGCCGCCTGGAGCGCGAGGTTGATGAAATTCGTTGCTTGAACAATGGACCGCCACACGGTTTTGGATTGGCAGTCAGATGCGGTTTGGAAAATTTTTCTGGCGACGCCGTGGCGATATACATGGCTGACGCTTCCGACCGCCCCGAAGATTTGATAGCGTTTTACCGCACAATGCTGGATCAGGAAGTTGATTGTGTTTTCGGCTCGCGCTTCGTTCGCAATGGAAAAACGGTTGATTATCCGTTGCCGAAACTACTACTTAATCGTCTGGCCAACACCTTGATACAGATCTTGTTCGGGCTTCGTTACAACGATATGACCAACGCTTTCAAACTTTACCGCCGCCCGGTGATCGAAGGCTTGCGTCCGTTCCTGAGTCACCATTTCAATCTGACAGTCGAATTGCCGTTGAAAGCTATCGTGCGTGGTTACAGCTACGCTGTTGTGCCGAATTGGTGGATCAACCGCAAAACCGGCGTTTCAAAATTGAAGATTCAGGAAATGGGTTCGCGCTATTTGTTCATTGTTCTTTATTGCCTGATTGAAAAATGGTTTTCGCGCGGGGATTACCATTCCAATCGCCATCCATTTCCGAACTTGTAATCGCGTGTCGCTGACATTGAAATCGCTCACTATCGCAATGAGTAACAACAATCAATTGGCGGAACAGTACCGGCTGCGCTTTGAATCGAGCCAAACATACCGCAATGGAGTATGGCAAATTCTCTGCAACAATTTTTTCCAGGATTTTATTCCGCCCCAGGCCGCCGTGTTGGATTTGGGCGCAGGCTGGGCGGAGTTCATCGGCAATATTCGCTGTGCGCAAAAATTTGCCATGGACTTGAACCCCGATACGGCCAAACACATTCAGGCAGATGTTCACTTTCTGAACCAGGATTGTTCTCAACGCTGGCAATTGAACAGCGAATCATTGGACGTGGTCTTCACCAGCAATTTCCTGGAACATTTGACGAACAAACAGAGCGTTGAAGCTACTGTCGTTGAAGCTCATCGCTGTTTGAAAACAGGCGGGTTGATGGTCTGTATTGGGCCAAATATCAAATATCTTCCCGGCGCTTACTGGGATTTCTGGGACCATCACGTGCCGATGACAGAAAACTCACTGGCCGAATTGTTGAAGATGACGGGCTTTGACATAGAGCATTGCGTACCACGCTTTCTGCCATACACGATGTCGGATGGTTGGCAGCCGCCGCTGGGATTCATCAAACTGTATCTGAAATTGAAATTTGTTTGGCCGATATTTGGCAAACAATTTCTGATCATTGCGCGTAAACACGGCGCGGAACTCAAACAATGAAGATTCGGCAACCTGAACAATCCAAATTGGCTTTGGGATTTTCGCTGGGTGGTGTCATCGGGTCGAACATCATCGGCGGAATCATCGCCGGTTATGTATTGGACAAATGGTTGGGAACCAGTCCATGGATGATTATCAGCGGCATCGTTCTGGGAACCATCGGCGCGTTGGTTGGGCTGTATCGCATTACGTCTCGCCTGAACGCGAAATAATTTTCGGGAAAACCATGCAAAAACTGTTGTCGCTCTGTTTGCTTTTCATCGCGTTATCCATTCCCTTTCTCTCCAATCAACCGACCAATTTCAATCCACCGATCAAACTCGTGAACGGCTATCCGCAGTTTCAATTACACGGACAGCCGTTTTTCGCTCACAGCGCGGCGTTTTTCTACAACCGCATTCCGCGCGATGAGTGGGCGGCGTCGCTGTTGAAACTCAAGGAACTGGGCATCAACACCGTTGACCTGTACATCGCCTGGAACTGGCACGAACCCGAAGAAGGCAAACTGGATTTTGACGGACGCAGCAATCCGCGTCGCGACGTGAAAGCTTTGCTGGAAATGACTGCCGAAATGGGCTTTGCCGTCATCGTTCGTCCCGGCCCGGTCATCCTGAACGAATGGC
This sequence comes from uncultured Heliomicrobium sp., assembly GCA_964470555.1. Lineage (GTDB taxonomy): Bacteria > Acidobacteriota > Blastocatellia > RBC074 > RBC074 > RBC074. The sequence goes on along the minus strand of CAYYDG010000006.1, from coordinate 151,926 downwards.
GCAACGGCGGCTATCCCGATTGGCTATTGGCTCGACCTGAATACGCAATGCACGAAGTCGCCAGACGCGACGGACATTACCCGCCGCTGAGCGGTTTGAGCGCCTCCAATTCCGAAGAAGCCAGCCGCCAATGGATGGCGAATGAAACCCACATGCGGTACACGCGACGTTGGTTTGCCGACGTCATGCGCGAAGTGCTCAACAACCACCAAGCCACCAAAGGCGGCAACGTCATCGCCATTCAACTGGACGACGATCAGGCCATTAACCGCGCCAATTACAACGGCCCGATTTTCTGGCAGTACATGAATGCCCTGGCAGGATTTCTGCGCGAAGCCGGAGCGACCGTTCCGGTGTACATCAACCCAACCGACATGCGGGTTTCTGCCGCCGGAGCGCCGCACAACATCGGCGCGATGGGACAGTGGTATTTCAACTTCGGCACGGACGCCACGCTGCGTTGGGAAGATACGGCAACGTTGCAGTTTTATACCGAGACGCTGAAAACTCAGCCGCATTTTCCGCCGATGGTCATCGAATATCAGGCCGGTTGGTACGGCAACGGCGAAGACAGTTATGCCAAGGTCGCTGACCCGACAAACACCTTGCTGTCATCGCGCGTGATGATTGGCCATGGATTGCGCGGACTGAATTATTTTCCGGTGCAGGACACGCTGTACCCGGCGGGATGGGAAGTTCCCTGGACGAACCATTACTACACGTGGGAATCGGCGCTGAACCTCGCGCGCGAAGAACGCCCGCGCGCCGCCGCTGTGCATCGCAACGGACGACTGCTTGCCGGTTTGGGCAGCGAAATTGCCGCCACGCACAAAGCCGCCGACCTGGGATTGGTTTATCCCATAAGCTCTTTCGATCAACCCAAACTGACGCGCGAAGACATTTTGCGAATTTCGCGCGCGCAAATGCAGATTCAACAGTTCTGCCAACTCAACCAGCTTTCGGTCGAATATCTCGATCTGGAATTTCAACCCCTGGAATTGCTCAAACGTCACAAGGCGATTTTGCTGCCGACCTTCGATGAAAAGGGACAGGGAGACGATGGGACGAGGGGACGTGAAGAAAAGAAGCTTGAGTTCTCGGCTGAAGCTCAGCGGAAGTTGGTGGATTACGTGAAAGGCGGCGGGCTGTTGGTTTGCACGCCTGCTTTGCCGGCTGAGTTGAACGAGTTGAAAGCTGAGCCGTTGGCTTCGCGTGTGATCGTAGTTCCCGATTTCTGGCGAACGGTTCCGACCGAACCGGGAAAAACCAACCGCGACCAATTGCTGGCCAGCGTTCAATCGGCAACCGTCGAATTCGTCAGCCGATTGTCGCGGCTTGGCATCAATCGCCGCGTCAAAGCGCGCGTGTTGAAAGCGGGCGACCGAACGATTGCAGCGGCTTCCGCAGGCGCAAGCGTTGAGCCGGATTTGGTGGCCACTCAGTTGGTCGCCGATGACGCCAAACAAACTTATGGCTTCGTCAACTTGGTGAACTTCGACGACAAACGAGCGATGCGCGTCAATTTGAACGTCGCTGATCCGGCCAGCCAAACTTCTGGCGGTCGGCTGGAATTGCCCGAATTCAATTTGCGAGCGCGCGACGCCTTGATGCTGCCGCTGCGATTGCCGATGGGTTCCGCCGGTGAAGAATTGATTTACGCCACTGCCGAATTGACCAGACGCGACAAAGGCAACGGCAAAATCTCGTTGCGGTTTTACGCGCCCGACGCTGCCGAAGCTGTATTGAGCTTGCCGCACGCTCCGGCGGGACCGGTGACGATTGATGGTTTACCAGCGATTTCCAGTTACGACGCGACGAACAAACGGCTGACCATCAAACTGGTTGAACCTCGCCGTCGAGCTAATTCCGACGACGAAGACGAATTGGCTGGACGCCGCCCGCACGAACTGGATGTGGAAATCGTGTACGAACGCAATTTGCCGGAACTGACGATCAAAACGACCAAGCTCATCATTGGCGAAACGAATCAAGTGGCGGTTGAGCTTTCCAACCGCACGGCTGCCGCAGCCGTGCGTGGAAAGCTGGCGCTCAGCGTTGACCGGCTCTTTCGACAGGAAGATTTCACTGTAGATGTCGAACTCGCTCCGCGAACGACAAAAACTTTCAATTTCGCCGTGCCCGTCAGCGCCAAAGCCGTCCGGGAAGATCAAGCGACTTTGCGGGCCGTGCTGCTGACCAAATTGGATGTATTCAATTCGCCAGCGACAACGGCTGAAATTCTGCCGCGTTTTTCGTGGCAAGTTTTTCCGAAAGTCACTGTGCCGCTTCGGGCGGACACGGCGCTGAATCTGAATCCGCCGCTGCTGTTGCCGAGCGATGCCGGCGCGACTGCGGCGCAATTCAGCTTGCGCGTTGGCAACAATACTTCACAGCGAATGACGCTCAAACGTGACGCGATGTTTTTGAATGCGCCGCCGCTCAACTTGGCGCCGGACGAAGAAATGCAAAGCACGTTCACGTTCAATTACGCTCCAGGCGAAAAATCTGCGCTCAATCAATTCACCGTCACGCTCAGTGATGGCGCGTTGACCGAAACCGTGCGCGTTGCGCCGCTGACTTTGCGAAAAGGCGAAGCCATCGCTTTCGCCTACGACGTTGATCGCGATGGGTTTGACGATTACGTGCTGGAAAATGAATTTCTGCGGCTGGTGATTTCGCCCAATGCCGGAGCGCGCGCTTTTACTCTGGTCAACAAACGCACGGGGCAAAACGTGTTTACCAGCATTGGCGGTTTGCGCGACAAATTCGTCGAACTCGATCCGGCGGATCCGACGCGCAATCCTCGCCGCAAACGCGGAGCTTACGGCACGTTCAACCGGCCTTATTCGACAGAAGTCATTGCAGGAATGGGTGCGCAAGCCGTGGTGAAACTCAGCTACGACTGGGCGGATGCGTATCCGGCAGGCGCACGCATCGAACGCACCATCACGCTCAAAGCCAACGAAGAATTCTTCAGCGTGGATTATCGCATCACGCCGAAGATGGCCGATGGCAAACAAGCCTTTTGGTCGGCGTCGTCCATTGTCGTGGGCGATCCCGCAAATCAAGCGCGCAAGTTTTTGGCGTCGGATGGAAGCTTTGATTTTGCAGCGGCAAAAATTCGTGAAGCAAAAGGCGGCTGGCTGGCTGCGCCGATGGATGGCCAAATGACATTCGGCATGTTCTGGCGCGAAGCCGAAGTTCAAACTGCGGAAGTGGAAATGAAAGAGTTTTCGTCCCTGGTCAACCTGAAGTTCAAACCGTTTGCCGCAGCGACAGAACACAGTTATCGGCTGGCGTTTTATTTTGGCGCTCTCTCGCCCGAAAGTCTGGCAAGCAGACGCGCAATGATTCTGAATCAGTAACGCCTCAGCCAGCTTCCACAATGACGCGATGAGCGCGTAAAATCCGCATTCACGAAGTCGTCAGTACAATTGCCAAGCGTAATCGGCAATTATGCTCTTGTCACGGCTTCGCGCGATCCGCTGCAGAAAATGAAACTCGACGGCAAGCTGACCTCGCCTTTCGACAACATCTTTACCACAGTCGAACTCGGCGATTTCACCAAAGAAGAAGCAGCCGAGTTCATCGCGCATTACGACGAGCAGGTGCAATTCACCGACGCCGAAAAACGCTTCATCGCCTCGTATTTCGAGTTGCACCCCTTGCGGCTGCGAATTCTTTGCGATCAAGTTCTGACCAATCGAAGACGGCAATGTGATGATTGGGCGTTGGCTGATTCGCTGGGAAAGGCTTACGGCGATTTCTTTCCTGACCGCGTTGATGAATACAGTGCATTGGCGAGGCGAACTGTCAGCGTAGACAATATCGGCAAATGGTTGGGCTTGGTAAAACAGGCGCGCGATCTTTTCACCGGCAAAGGCGAGAAGAGTTGAACCAGCAAAGAGAGGTAACATGATGATTTCGACCAGCAAGGCAATTCAGATAGACCAAATTACGCCCGAAGTCTGGGCTTCGCTCATCGCCCAAGCCGCTGTCGCACCCATTCGCGTGTCTGCGGGCGACGGCGAGACCTTCGTAATTCAGACCGACAGCAACTACCAACAGCTTTTGGACGCTCTCGATTTTGCCGAAGCGCGCAAAGGCATCGAAGAAGGGCGACAGGACAAAGCCGCCGGGCATACGCAACCAGTCAAAGAAGCGTTTGCCGAAGTGCGCGCCAAGCTGGGCTTGCCGGAACAGGCGTAGGAGTGGCAATGGCTTATTCCGTCGAACTCACCGCCCGCGCGAAAGACGATCTCGAAGCGGCTGTGCGCTGGATCGCGCGGCATTCCGCCGACCAAGCCGCGCTGTGGATGTTCGAGTGCGAGCAGGCCATTGAGGGTTTGGCGGAATCGCCTTACCGCTGTCGGCTCGCGCCGGAGAGCCGCGCGGACGAACGCGACGTGCGGCAGTTGCTGCATGACCAATACCGCATCCTGTTCGAGATCGAAGATGAAACCGTGACGGTGTTGCACATCCGCCATCAAAAACGCCAGCCCTTCGCGCTGGATGAGCTTTAGCCGATGACCGCTTACCTGAAAGACTCATTGCACTGGCTGCATTTGTTCTGCTTCAAGCTCTATGCGTTTGAGCGTGAGTCTGCAAAGCTGACGAAGCCCGCGAATTGATCGAACATCCGACGCCTGAGTTCGCGCTCACTTACGCGCCCGGCGTCGTTGACCGCGTACTCGACTTGACGCACGGACAGCCTTATCTGGCACAGGCGCTTGGTTCTGAACTCGTCAACCTGATCAACAAGGATAAACGCAAACAGGCTACGTTGCAGGATTTGGAAATAGCGATTGGGCGGACGCTTTCGACTGTCGAAGCTTACTTTGAAAACAACTGGAGCGATTGCAACGATCAGGAAAAGGCTGTGTTGTGTGGGTTGGCGATGCAACAGGCGGATGATTTATCGTCTGCGGAACGGCAGCGCGCACTGTTCAGCCTGAGCCGCAAAGAGCTTGTCGAACAACGCGACGGCCAATGGCATTTCACCGTCGAATTATTCCGGCTTTGGATTGAGCGCGAAAAAGTGGCTCAACTTCCTGCCTTTTTGCCTTCACATACCGATACAGAATTAGCCGTGACGGCTCCAAAAAACCTGACTCAAAGCTTGAGGTCGTTACCCCCAAATTAAAACTCTGCCTTGCCGTCTTTTCCTGCCTAAAGAGCGACTGGAAAAGCCTTCGCCCAACGTGTAGCTTATGGCCTGCTCCCTGACAGGAAGATCAAAGAGGTATCAATGAAAAGAAGGGGTTTGGAGTTTTCTTTATTACGTTCGTGGGAATTGATGTTGTCGCGCAGCGCGCTTTTGACGCTGCTGGTTTGTTTCCTTTCCGTTCTAGCGCTCGGCCAGGTTCGAACACGAATTCGCATTGTCGCGCTGGATGAAGCCGGACAGCCCGTTGCCGGAGCCGCCATCCAAATCAAACTGAAAAATGAGGTTCTTTCCACCATCATCACCGACGAAAGAGGCGAAGCCATCGCCGCCAACTTTCCGCCCGGAACCTATGACTTCACGATTTCCAAAGAAGGATTTCAACCACGCACGCAAAGCAAAGTAGACCTGAACACCGGGCTGGAGGTCGAAATCAAATTTGTGATGGTGGCGCAAATTTCCGTCAAAGACGAAGTCAACGTGACGGCCAGCACTTCGGACAGCCCGCCGGAACAAACCACTTCGACACCCATGGAATTGTCGCGCGTGACGTTGCGCGAACTGCCTATGCCGACGAATTCAGTCAAAGATGCGTTGCCGTTATTACCCGGCGTCGTGCGTTCGCAACAGGGCGAAATCAAAATCTCCGGCACGGGCGAAAATCGCAGCGCGTTCATCGTCAATTCCGCAGACGTGACCGATCCAGCGACGGGACAATTCGGCATGACCGTTCCGGTGGACAGCGTCGAATCCATCAACGTTTTCAAAACACCATACCTGGCGCAATACGGACGCTTCACCGCCGGAGTCGTTTCGGTCGAAACCCGGCGCGGCGGCGACAAATGGAAATTCGAGTTCAACGATCCGTTTCCGGAATTTCGCTATCTCAACGGACGGCTGCGCGGATTGCGCGACGCCACGCCGCGCATCGTCTTTAATGGCCCGTTGGTCAAAAACCGATTGTTCATTTCGCAAGGCACGGAATACACAATCAGCAAACGCGCAGTGCAAACGCTGGAATATCCGAACAAGGAAACGATCACCGAATCGGTCAATTCCTTTACGCAACTCGATTACATCGTGTCCGGCACGCACACGCTGACCGGGACGTTTCATCTGGCTCCACGCAAAGACAAGTTTCACGGACTGGATTTTTTCAATCGCCGCGAAGTCACGCCAAATTTCAGCGGCAAGGATTACACCGGAACGCTGATTGATCGGTTGACGCTGGGAACCAATCTGCTGGAAAGCCTGGTGTCAGTGAAAAACTACAGCGCGAACGTTTGGGGACAAGGCGTTCGGGAAATGACGCTGACGCCGACAGGCAATCGCGGAAATTATTTCAGCGAACAGGATCGGCAAGCGACGCGCGTGGAATGGACTGAAACCTTGTCGTTACAACCCATCCGTACAGGCATCGGCGCGCACAACCTGAAATTCGGCAGCATCATCGCCCGCACCACCAATCGCGGCGAATTCGTCGCGCGTCCGGTGAACATCGTTGACAACGACAACACCCTGCTGCGCCGTATTGAATTCGCGGGCGGCACGCCGTTCGACCTGACCGATCTGGAAACGCACTTCTTCGGTCAGGATCATTGGAACATCACGCCTAAACTGGCGATGGATATTGGCCTGCGTGTCGAACGCCAACGCATTTCCGACAACATTCGCGTTGCTCCGCGCGTTGGCGTCGCCTGGACGCCGTTCGACAATCGCAAAACCGTGCTACGCGCCGGAGCCGGATACTTTTACGACCGCGTACCGTTGGGCGTATACGCCTTCGACAAATATCCCGAACAGGTGCTGACGTTTTACGGAGCGAACGGTGCAATTGTTGACGGTCCTCGCCGGTTGGCCAACATCACAGATCGCGCCAAAAGCCGCAACAATCCTTTTATCTTCGGCGATGGCGGCGTTGGCGACTTTGCGCCTCACAGCGCCACGTGGAATGTCGAACTCGAACACAGCTTCACGCGATTACTGAAACTGCGCGTCAATTATCTGAACAGCAATTCCGACGGTGTGGTAGTGGTGGAACCAAAAGTCTTTGAGGGCAAAGATGCGCTGGTGCTGGGCGGCGGAGGCCAATCGCGCTATCGCCAGTTTGAAATCACTGGCAAGTTGAATTGGGGCGAAGGCAAACAGAATTTGTTTTTGTCTTATGTTCACAGCAGCATTCGCGGCAATATCAACGAGTTCAATACCTACATCGGCAACTTTCCGTTTCCGGTCGTGCGTCCGGATCAATTCACGCGGCTGAGCGCCGATTTGCCACATCGCTTTCTGGGTTGGGGAACATTTCATCTGCCGTGGAAACTGCGCTATTCGCCGATTGTCGAATTTCGCAATGGCTTTCCGTATTCGAAACTCAGCGCCAACCAGCAATTCATAGGCGAAGCGAACAGTTTGCGCATGCCGAAGTTCTTTTCTCTGGACAGCCGCATTTCGCGCGACTTTCAGGTCAAGCCGAAATATGCGTTTCGATTTTCGCTGAGCGGATTCAACCTGACCAATCGCAACAACCCGCTGGACGTGCATCGCAACGTAGCCGATCCGCAATTCGGACGGTTTTTCGGCAACTTCCCCAGATTTTTCCGGCTGGATTTCGACGTGATCTTCTAAATCAGAGCAAGCAACATTGGGACATTCTCTTTTGACAGGATGACCAAGATTTCCAGCAGGATTTACAGAATCATCAATAGCAATCAAGTTCCAACTTGGTTTGAATCCTGTTCATCCTGAAAAAAATCATGTCCATCCTGTCTCAAAGTTTCTTGCTTCGATTTAGTCAAAACTTTTTCATCCACGAAGGGACACGAAGACGACACGAAGAAAACCAAAACGATTTTTTCTTCGTGAAACTTCGTGTTCCTTCGTGGATAAAGATTTATGCATTCCTACCTTCGCCGTCTGCCTTTTCCCTTCCCGCCTCTGCCCACGGACTTTACTGCTGACCAGGTGATATCTGCCGCCGTGTGAGACAACGCCCCCAAACACAATCCCAGAAACCCTGCCCACAAGTAGTTTTTATCGGCTTGATCGTAAAAAGAGAACATATCGCTTTTGACCAGATGGAATTGCGCCGTCCAGGTCGTTTGCACTCCTCGCAAATAAGCGTGCCGCAAATACAGTAATGTCGCGCCAAGCAACGCAAACATCACGACAAAATAGAGAATTCGCAAAACCGTTCCCAATACCGGCCCGTGCGACAGCGCCGAACGATGCGGCAATGCGACTTGATACGGTTTCCAGATGAAGCGCAGCGGTCCCCAGCGTTTGTATGGTCGGCTCATCAAATCCAGGTCAGGCCCGAACATCAGTCCGGCGAAAAGCATCGCGCCAGTGGCGATGGCTGACATGACGTGGTCTCCGCCCCAATACATTTCCGCGCCCAGATATGTAAACGGCGCCAGCACATAAGTGATGATGTCGTGCGTGTCGGCATTTGGCATGGCTCAAGTCTCCTTACTTCACTTTGTCCCATCTGTGAAACGCGAAGATAGCGAAGTCACGATGAACAGGTCAAGCCGGGAAATTTCCGAAGATATTTTTTGGAGAAGGTCAGGCGTAATCGGCTTGAGAATAAGGTTTGGGAATTGGCGAATCCACCAGACGCAACAGTGAATAAACGCTCAGCGCGCGTTCAGCCATGTTCGCGGCGGAGTAGTGCTCATGCACTCCGGCGGTTCCCTGTCGAGCCAGATCGTTGGCGAGTTCGGGATTTTTCCAAAGCGAATAAATGGCATCTGCCAAACTGGCGACATTGCCCGGTTCGAACAACAACCCGCCATTGGTTCGTTCGATGATTTCGGTAAAAGACCCGTGACGTGGTTGCACGACTGGGACACCACTAGCCATCGCTTCCAATACCGACAAACCTTTCGCTTCGACGTAAACCGTCGGCACGGAAATCACATCCACGTTTTGAAAGAAATTCAATTTGGCTTCGCGTTCCAAAGCGCCGTGATAATAAAACTCGTCGGCCAAACCGGCTTCGCGCATTTCGCGTTCGATCTTTTGCAAGTAGGGTTTGTGTTCCGGCGCCAGATACCCAGCGACTTCTAGCCGCGCGGGCGCGAAATCTTCCCGCTGTCGCAACAGCCGATAGGCTTCGGCCAACAGGTGCAAGCCTTTCTCCGGCGCAACGCGCGCAAAATATCCTATGCGAAACACCTCGTTGCTTTCGCCGACTGAACGCTGTTTCGGCTTGTAATCTTTCAAATTGATGCCGAGCGGCACGACATGAATTTTGCTGCGCGGGATTTTCAAATACTCCGCCATAAAGTCGGCGTAATAATCGCTGACCGCCAGAAAGGCGTCCACGTATTGCGAATGTTCGTGAATCAGGCTGAGCGCCTGGCTGCGATAAGGCTCGCGCATTCCGTCCAAAAACAAATCTTCGCCTTGCAACGTGCAGCAAATCGGACTTCCCGTTGCTTCTTTGACCGGTTTGGCCAATCCGATCAACATCGAATTCTGCATATCAATGACATCTGATGGTCCGTCGAACGGGTCAGTCTTCAGCCAATCGGTCAGCTTGGCGATTTCTTTACGTTGGTTGCCATCTTCGCCTTTCAGAATCGAAAGCGTCATTTCGCACAGCGAATCCGGGTCAACGGCGATGGAACGTTTTGATGCGGCTTTGAGCGCAAACGACGAATCCCATAATTTATCCAACCAGCGCGGAGTGTGGCGAAAGATGGCCGAATGTTGTTCCAGATACACGCTGATGCCGCCGAAGAACACCTTCTCGCTGCTGACGCTCGGTTCATCGGTCAACGGCGGAGTGTAGAGTGGCTGCAGCGTGACTTCGTGGCCTTGCCGGAGCAATTCCGACGCCAGCGCGTTGTCCCGCAAACAACTGCCGCAATACATTCCGGCGGCTCCGGCTGTGATGTACAGAATCTTCATGGGATAACGTTTATGTCTTTGCTACAATGTCGCGCGTCACGGCCACCCCCTTAAGGAGAAACCATGACAAATCAAGATGACATCCTCATTAAAGCGGAAATCAACGAACTGAAATCTCAATTCACCGAAATGCTCGTTCGCCAAACCAAAACCGAAGCCACTGTCGAGCAACTCAACAAATCCATTGCTGCTGGAAATCGCATGACTATCTGGCAATTCATTAGCTTTGTCGTTGTCATGGCTGGTACATTACTCGGCACAATGTATTGGTCAACTGGCGTTATGGAAAAGCGCTTCGATCAGTTTGAAAAAAGCGTTCATTCAAAATTCGACTTGCTCGAAAAGAATTCCAAAGAGCGACACGAAGAAATGAACAAGCGCCTTGAGCAAACGGAAAAAAGCATGAACGCTCGCTTTGAAGACCTTAGACAGGTGGTGCTTTCCAAACGCTGAGCGTCCATCCTTTTAAGCCAGTCCTCAAGCTGCAACCGCGCGCTGAAACGCCCGGCGCGCATACAAATGTTCGAACAAATTGCCTTCGTGCGGTTGATCCCAGGCGATTTTCATCGTCGGAATCGGGCCGATGTTCAACCGATCCACGTGCGAAGAATTCACCAGCCGATTGATCAGCTTCAGGTCTTTGGTAATTGCCGTCACCACCAGCGAAGGCCCAAAGGCTTCGGGCATTTGTTCCGGTTTGACTTCGACAACGCTGGCAAAGGGGAACAGAAATTCCCGATTGGCCAGCGGATGTTCCGGACTTTCGACGTGAACTATGGTCGGCAGCAAGTACGTTGCGCCGTCAACATTCACCAAACGTTCGCCACGAACTTTGGCCGACATGTCAGTTGCGCCCGATTCGCGCAAGCCGGAATCCACAATCGCCGAAATGCGTTTGGCAATGTCGGCATTGGCAAACGGAGCCAGCAAAGCTTCGGGGTCTTCAGCGTCACGCGGAACGATTTTGGCGACGCGTTCGGCCACAGCCTGAGCAATCTCTTTGCCATGCCGTGTCACCCATACGCCCGAAGCGTTGATGCATGACCGACCGCCGTTTTCCGTGATCGAAGCGACCATGATGTCCAGGTATTTTTCCCAATCGTCCACCACATCATCGCCCAGCACGACTTTGCTGTAACCAGTTCCGTGCAACTCAATGCGCGGATCGCTGGCGTATTTGCCCACGGTCGAAGAATCGCCAAAAAACATTCCGCGCCCGCAGCTTTGCAAAATCGCGCCTGCTCCGCCGTGATCCGCCGGGTAATAGCCAAAGGCTTCTTTCGGCACACCGGCTTTGATCAGCGCCTGCGCGATGCGGTACGGCGACCACGGTTCACTGCTGCCGGGTTTCAACACCAACGGCACTTTCATCGCAATCGAAGGAATCCACAAGCTGTGAACGCCCGGCGAATTGCTCGGCAAAATCACGCCTAGTGAATTCGTGCGCGGAAAGAAACTGACCGCGTGGCCTTCGTGCGTTCCGAACCCGTCGTCGAGAATTTTCAGGTCAATGCCGCGTGTCAGCCCGTCGAGCACGGATTTCATCTCCGCCATCACGCCGCTGATCTTGCTCATGTTTTTGCGAACCAGCACGTGCGGCATGCCCGTTGTTGCCGACAATTGCCGAACGTAATCCTCCGGAGTTTGCGATTCGTCGCCAACCGGCAACGTATCGTTCATAAAATAATCCGCCGCCTGCCGGCACATGGCGATCAACTGTTCGGTCGTAAATGCCGCCAGCATTGCCTGAATGGAGTCCAGGTCAAGCAGGTCGCGCCGAATCAATCCGGCATTGGCCAGACTGACTTCGACAAACGTTTCGCGTGTTCGGAAATGCGGAACGCGCGACACGTCAACACTTTTATATGAATTGCCTTTGCGAAGAATAGGTATGTGAAACATAAAGTTTGTCAATTGTCCTCATCCGTCGTCTCTCTGAGATATTCGTTAATCAGAGACTCGACAATATAAAAGTTGAAACCACTTTGGTAATGAACCCTGTAGAAGTTAACAATATCCGCAACTTCGTATAACAACTGCATTGATTTCGGCAACTGGCCGACTTCGCGAAAACCAAAGCCACTGTCAATGCCACAACTCTCGACAACCTTTTCCTTTAAGTGTTCCAGCGCAGCGACTCTCCTGCTTTCCAATCCCATGGTTTCGCTCAGCAGTGGCAACGTCTGTGCAGCTTGTTCACAAAGATTCCTGAAATAAGTCTGGCTGAACATTTCCAATCGAAGCAACTCAAGAAACTGTTCTCGCACATAAAAATGCACTTTCTCTGCATAAGGAATACCAAGAGCTTTGATCTTTATCAGCTCTTGCACATCAACCAGGTCTTTTTGCCTTTGCGGATTTGTCATGCCAGAAGCAAGTTTCAAGCTAATGAGATTATCAAGCGTAAGTGTTTTAACCTGATTAATGACTATGCTCGCTGTTCCAGGAATCGGAAAGCTAATGGGTTTTACTTCTCCATCTCCGGGATACTCACCCGCGGTGATGATTTCAATTGGAACGTTCCTTAAAATCTCGCGGAAAGTTTTCTTCGCTCCCTTGAACTTTTCCACATATCCAAGCCCGACAAGTTCTTGATGAAATTTCTCAAGCCCCTCTTTTGTCATGAGCAGATCAATGTCCGAAGTGAAGCGTTGATAGCCATGTTGGTTCAAAGCCACAGCGCCAATCACAGCGTAATCAATGCCGTGTTTTTCCAGATCAGCAACCAGTTTTTTCAGAGTTTCATTCAGCATGCCTTTGCCCTCAAAGAAATCCAGACCTTCTTCGTAAGCCAACACGGGAGACAACAAGACCTGTTGAAAGTCGGTTGGATGTGTTCCTGGTTGGTGGCTCTGCGCGACGCTCATAACAAACTACTTGCTCTGGAAAAGGTTTTGTAAAAATCCAAGACCGGGAAAGTTCGACGGCGAAACGATAGCGTGCGTCGCGTGTTTTCACAATCTCGTAAGTCTGGGCTGGAAAATGAAAAGCGCGGCTGAGGAGTCGCTTCTCACATCTTAATCAACAGCAAAATCAGGATTCGGCGCTGACGGCGTCTTCGACAACGTCGTGAGCATGTGCATGCTTCGGAAAAACTTCTGGAATGTCGAACGGCTCTTGCGGAGCGCGCCAGTTGTCCAGCATGGCCACTTGCTGAACGCAGGCGATGGTGCAGAACTTGGCGCAGGGTTTTTCCGTGCGAAATTCGTGATCCAGATGTTCGCGCGTGTATTCCGCCAGCGGAATTCCCGGATAACCCCGTTGTTGCGAACAGTAATGCACCAAACCGTCTTCGCAAATGTACAGATAACGCGCCCCGGCACGACAGCGCCAATTGTGCGGACGCCCGTAAGCCAGATCGTCCTGAAATTGATTCAACCAGCCGAATTTCTTTTTCCCGTAACGGCGAAGTTTTTTGTAGACCTCTTCTTCCTTGCCGCTCAGGGGTTTCAACTGGCCGCTGTGGTCGTGAATGATGCCCAGAGTCGAACCGAAGCCGAGTTCTACTGCGCGTTCGGATACGGTCACGGCGTCTTCTGGATTTTGAATCCCTCCGCCAATCACGGAATTGATGTTGATGTGAAATTTGGCGAATTTCGACAGATTGACCAGATACCGGTCAATGACCTTCAGGCTTTTCTGCGAAACCTTGTCGGGTTTGACGTTGTCAATGCTGATTTGCAGATATTCCAATCCGGCGCGATTGAGCTTTTCGATGTTCTCACGCGTCATGTAATACCCGTTGCTGATTAACCCGGCGATCATTCCGTGCGAGCGGATGTGGGTGATGATGTCGAAAATCTGCGGATGCAACATCGGCTCGCCGCCGCTGATGGTAATGGTTGTCGTGCCGAACGAAGCCAGCTTATCCAGCCGCCGCTTCATTTCCTCAAAGGGCACGGGTTCGGAAACCTTGTCGTATTCGTTGCAATATCCGCAGGCCAGATTGCAGCGACGCATGGGAATGACATGCGCCAGAATCGGGTGCTTGGTCGAAGCCAGGCCTTTGGCAACGAGTTTTGCTTCACGCAGAGTTCGGCTAAGTTTGCTGCTGCTCAGGTCTGTCATTGAAATCTTTCGGTACGGGTGAAGTACCTTGCCTCCTGATCGTCTTGGACAGAGTTGGAAAAATTGACGAAAAGGACGAGCTTTGTTTGGCTCGTCCTTTTCGCAACCGTTGAGTTATTTTTGAATCACAAAGAAGTGCGGTTTACAGCTTGTCCAGAATCTTGGTTCCGCCCGGCAGATTGACGACGAATGCCGAATCGGCGATGTTCGTATTGACCTGCGTATTTTTGAGCGTGATGACGGTGTAATCGCCGTTGCGTTCGACCATCTTCCACTGCACCGGCAATCCGCTTTGCGAAACCCAGATATCAATCGAAGTAAAGTCGCTCCTGGTTTTCGGAATCAACCGCAGAACCGAAGCCATCTGCCCGTTGACCGGCGCATCGCCCGCAATTTCCATGTTGTAATTGTTGAGCAGCGCTTTCAGAGAACCATCCAATCCGACCAGATTGGCGGCGGTTTTTCCTTTGGTGGCTTTGCTGACCGTGCTTTTCAACGCCTGGTTCAGCCGCGGTTCATAAAAAGTGTAGTTTTCGCCAATCACCGACAGGGTTTTGACACCGGGTTTGGTGTAATCAATTCGCAGCTTGCCTTTTTCTTTTCCGACACCCGGTTTGTAAATCAACGTGCCGTAATCGGAATCCTTGCTGCCGATTTGCGGATTCACTTTTTCCTGAACCAACTCGGCTTTCAGGCTTTTCATTTGTTTGTGAGCATTCTCCATCTTGTTGAGAATGCCAGTGAGAATCTGGGGCGACGCTTTGACATCGAGAACCGACTGCGCTCCGACCAAAGCCAGAGCTAAACCGGTAATCAGCGTCAATGTCATAAATTTTTTCATTCGTTACTTCTCCATCTCCGTATGGCTTGTAGGTTACAACCGCTGGACTGTTTATTTGATCCAGACCCTATAGCCGTTTAACCGCGTCTGCGGGTTGATAAAAGGTTCAAATTTGATGACCTGTACATCCTGTTTGAGTTTGTCGCTCAAGTAAAGCGATAAAGCCTCCTGCGGCGAATTCAAAATCAACTCGGATTTGTTCAGCTTGTTCAAAAACATCTGCAATTCGGTAACAGAAACTTCCTGAACCGTTTCGCCCGGCTTCGATGCCGAAACGAGTCGCTCATTTGCCTTGACGGTTTGGACGCCTGCGCGGTCACGATCTCCGAAGTATTTGCTCGGAACCAGAAAGATCGTGCCAATAATCAGCGCGCAAAGAAGATCGTACTGCCAGGTTCCGCGTTCGTGCGACCACATAATGATGTTTTTGATTCCCACGAATAGCGATTTCATCTCACGTTTTTATGCAATATTACGACGACTGTTGTCACTTCTCGCCGACAATCATTCCGTCGCGCATGTGAACTGTTCGTGTAGCCACCGCCGCAGCTTCGGGGTTGTGCGTAATCATGACGATGGTCTGATTCAGTTCGCGGTTGAGCTTTTGCAGCATCTCCAGGACGATTTCGGAATTTTCCGAATCCAGATTTCCCGTCGGTTCATCGGCCAAAATGATGGCCGGACGATTGATGATTGCTCTTGCTATGGCGACTCGCTGCTGTTCCCCACCCGAAAGCTCCAAAGGCTTGTGGCGCATTTTATTTTCGAGCCGTAATAACCGCAAGACTTCGCGACGAGTCTCTTCCTCCACAATTTTCTTTCCGTTGCCGTGAATGTGTTCGGCCAACCGCAAATTGCCTTCGGCGGTCAAGGTCGGAAACAGATTGAATCGCTGGAACACAAATCCAATCTTGCGACGGCGTGTGTCGGTTCGTTGCGCGTCGGACATTCCGGCCATGTCTTCGCCATCCACGATCACCTTGCCTGAAGTCGGTTTCAGCAATCCGCCCAGAATGTGCAACATCGTGGATTTACCGCATCCCGAAGGCCCCATAATCGAAATGAACTCGCCGCGCCCGACCAACAAATTGACTCCGCGCAGAGCGTTCACGTCCACTTTGCCGACGCGATAAGTCATCACCAAATTTTCAGTTTTTAGAATTGCGTCCATTGCAAAGTTTCCAGTTTCCGGTCGCCAGTTTCCAGTCGCCAGCCACTTCTCAACTGGAAACCGGAAGCTGGCAACTGGAGACTTCTATTCATAAGACAAAGCCTGCACCGCATCTTTGTTCGCCGCGCGAATCGCCGGGTACAGCGCGCCCAAAGCTCCGGCTCCCAAGCCGATCAACCCGGCTCGCAAAATCCACGACCAGGTGAATTCCAGTTGCAGAGTCGTTGCCCGCTCCAATACCCAGGCGGCAAGAACCGAAATGACCAAACCGACCAGAACTCCGATCAAGCTGATGGTCAACGCTTCTTTTTCGATGACGCCGATGATGAAGCCTTTCGATGCTCCCAGCGATTTCAAAATGCCGATTTCGCGTGTGCGCTCGGTAATCGTCGTGTACATCGCCAGCAAAATGACCAGCGCGCTGACAATCACCGACAGCACCATCACCGCGCGAACAAAGCCTTTGATTCCGGGAATTTCCCGCCCAGCGCTCATGCCAAGTTCGCGCGTCAGAATCACATTGTTGTTCGGCAACGCCTCGTTAATCCGTTGCTGAACTTCTGCCTGCTTATTGGGGTCGGCGACTTTGACCAGAATCGAGAAGCATTTATTTTCGGCAGCCAGCAATTTCTGCAACTCGGACAACGAAACTTTGATTCTTGATCCAGCCGACGGTGAGTAAATCCCGGCGACCTTCATCGTATTCCCGAACACCTGCATTTCGCTGCCGACCGTCAACTTGCTGTGATAAGCCTTGTAATCGTCAATCAGTACTTCGCCGTCGGCCTGGATCGAACGTCCTTCGACAATCTTGATTCCTGTAATTTCAGAATAACTGTCGAACTCGATGCCTTCGACCAGTTCAATGCCCAATCCGCTGTTTCCTGCCTGGACATGCAATGCGTAAGGGCTGACTTGCTTGACACCTTCGATTTGCCGCAGCCGTTCGGCATAACGAACATCCACAGGATTTTTGGAAGAAGCCGTCAGTAACGAAGCGTCGCGGCCAAACTGAATCTCTGCCCCAATTCCTCGTTCGCGCCGAATGCGGTCGTTGAGCATTCCTTCGACCAAACCGGTATTCAGAACAATCAGCACCACGCCCAAAGCTACGCCGGCCACGCTGAGCAGAGTGCGTGTCGGACGCTGTCGAATGTTGGAAGCTACCAGATTGTCCATGCAGATTTGCGCTTCATACTTACAGCGCAGGCGGTTTGTCCAAATCCACTTCTTTCAGTTTTTCAGTGTTTTCCAGCGTGAACGCAGTGGCAGGTAGTTCAGGATTGACCTCGAAGTTCAGTTCATTGAACAACAACCGAGCAGAATATCCATCGTGAGGACGACTGACCAGAATCACGCTCGGCCAGAGATCGGCGCTGCTTTCGCTCAATTTCTTGTAGTCGGAATAATAGACTTCAGTCGTCAATGTGCCTTTGGCGTCAAACAGTTGCTGGCGTACGAATTTCAAATCGCTGGTTCGATCAAACCACATCCGTCGAGTCACGCGGGAAATCCCTGTTCCCATTCCCGGCACGCCAAGTTCGATTTCAGACACCACATAAAAGCTACGCAACACGCGGGCATTTTTCGGCGCTTTCGGCGTCGGATCAGGTTCTTCGATCAGCGCTTCTTCCATTAAATAGGTGAATCGCGAATCATTCAGAGTCAGCGGACGCATCATCAACGCTTCGGTAAAGTGAAACGGACGCGCCGCCACCAACCCGCTGTTGGCTTTTTCGCCCAGCTTTTCGCGCCACATGCTGTAATCGGCATCGTTGGTTCCGATCAAAAAACTCGGCGATTGTTTATAAAGAGCGACCTTGAACTTGCTGGATTCCGAAACCATTTCGGCAATCTTGATCTTGCCGATTGGCGCGTTGATGATCAGCCGTATTCTATCCGGCCGCATCAACACCAGATTGGAATCTGTTTCCGGCCAACGTTCGGCAAGCCCCGTATCCTGAAAGACAATGCCGACTCGCGCTCTGAGCGATTGCAGGTCTGCAAACGGCTTCACCTGTTTGACCAAATCCTGGAAACTGGCGTCTGCGAGCGGAGTGAGCAATTTGGGAATGGAACGATCTTTGGTGACGATCAAACTTTTGCAGGAACTAACCATCAAAGACAGTCCGACCATCGCCATCAATACGCCTGCACGCAGCAACTGACGCCCGTTTTCCCGCCACAATCGGTCTTCTTGAACCATAAAGCCTAAAGGTATTTGCGAACCGCTAAAAACAAGGGCGCGAAGCTAACAGATGGTTTTTGGGATGTCAAATTTTGATGTCCGGGAGCGCCTGAACCGCTCGCCTACTCGCTCCCAACCTCGCCAAAGACGCTGGCTTGACGCGATTTACGCGGCTCGCGTACACTCCGGCTGTCTCAAAAACCTTCCAACTCGGGTGATATGTTTGGAGCTTGATCCGGCGTTCCTTTGACTCAGAGTTGAAGACGGCAAACATTTCCGGCAAACACTTTGCGATTGCCCGTTCATTGGTTTGCCAACTCTGCGGATTTCGCTCAAATAAAGAAGCAAACAAGTAGGCCACCTTCGAGAGGAGATAAGTTGTTATGTTACACAAGTCGTTCACAAGAAATGCCGCGCGTCGCACCGCGCTGTTTTTGATTGTTACGTTGCTCGTTTCGTCTTTGTCCGTCTTTGCCCAGGATAAGAAAAAGCAGGACAAGGACAAGCAAAAACGCGCTGCGGAAGAAAAGCTGAAGAGCGTTTACAAACGTTGGGTGAATGAAGACGTGCTGTGGATCATCACCGACGAAGAGCGCAAAACGTTCAATTCGCTGAAAACCGACGACGAGCGCGAAAACTTCATTGAACAATTCTGGCTGCGCCGCGATCCCGACCCTGATACCGACGCCAACGAATACCGCGAAGAGTATTACCAGCGCATCGCTTACGCCAACGAACAATTCACCAGCGGTATTCCCGGATGGAAAACCGACCGCGGACGCATTTACATCATGTTCGGGCCTCCTCATCAGAAAGAATCGCACCCATCAGGCGGCAGTTACGACCGACCGATTTGGGAAGGCGGCGGTTCGACTTCGACCTATCCGTTTGAAATTTGGTGGTATCGCTACATCGAAGGAGTAGGCTCCGACGTGGAAATCGAATTCGTTGACCCGACAGGTTCCGGCGAATATCGTATTGCCCGCAATCCCAACGAAAAAGACGCCCTGCTGTACACCCCGAATGCCGGTTTGACGCTGGCGGAACAGCTTGGGCTGTCGAACAAGGCCGACCGTATCGCTTACGGCATGTTCGGGCCGAGCGGCGCGGGCGGTGGCGGTGGTCAGATGTTCGGCATGCGCGCCAAAGACCAGCCGTTCGAGCGTTTGGATTTGCTGGCTCGGTTGCAAAAACCGCCGAAGGTCAAATTCAACGATCTGGCTGCGTTGGCCGCCGAATCCGATTTGCCGAAAGCCAGCTTTGACATATTGGCTGCCGGGTTGAACATCAATCTGCTGCGCGTGACGGAAAACGCGGTGTTGTCTTCGTTCACCGTGCAACTGGAAAATTCCGACCTTGTGTACAAAGACATCGGCGGATTGCCGCAAGCCGCGATCAACATTTACGCCAAGATCACCAACGTTGCAGGCCGTCGCGCCGGTCAATTTGAAGATGTGGTGACTTCCAGTTACACGCCGGAAGCGCTGGAAATCGGCATGCAGCAGCGTTCTGCGTATCAGAAAAACGTCGTGCTGCCGCCGGGCAATTACAAAATTGACCTGGTCGTCCGCGATGTGAACAGCGGCAAAACCGGCGTCATCAAACAGGGATTCGTCGTTCCGCGTTATGAAGAAGGCAAGCTCTCGACTTCGACCATGATCCTGGCTTCGCGCATTGAACCGATGGCCGGGCGTTTGTCCACAGGCCAGTTCGTACTCGGTTCGTTGAAAGTGCTGCCGAACGCGACTGGCGAATTCAAACAGGATCAACCCCTGGGCGTTTACATGCAGGTGTACAACATAGCCATTGACCAGGCGACGTTGCGCCCCAGCGTTGACATCGAATACGTCATCACGCAACGCGACAAGGAAATTATGCGCCTCAAGGAAGATGGCCAAAACGGCATGAGTTCGATCAACAACCAGCAGATCACGCTGGCGCGAACGTTCTCGCTCAAGGATTTCAAACCGGGCTTTTATGACGTTCACGTCGAAATCAAAGACAACGTTGCCGGTGTTACCCTGAAAACCGACAAGGACAACTTCCAGGTGAAGTAATCGCGGATTGCAGAATGCGGATTGCGGATTTCTCAAATTTCAGACTTGAGAAAAACGACAATCCGCATTCCGCGATCTGAAATCTTGCAGTTCTCTCCCCTTCCCTCAAGAATCAGCCCCCAAAGTTTCGATTTCGCCCCTCACTTAAGCTTCAAGAGGTTCCAAAATGAGCAAACGAATAATTCAAATCTCCATATCCATTGCGACATTGTGCCTGTTCTTGCCGGTGTTTTCTGTGTCAGGGCAGGAACGGCGACTGACTTATGAAGACTGGTACGGGGACGTAAAAAAGATTCTTGCCGATCATTACACTGGCAAAACCGTCAAGCTGAAAATGGCGATTCCGGCGACCCGGCGCGGGTTGGAATTGGTGGATGGTTCTTTGGATCGCGCGACCGCTGCACCTTCGACCGAAACGCTGGCTCAATCCGGCGACGATGTCACCATCCAAAGTTTTATCGTTCGGGATACAGACATCGAACTGTTGCTGAACAAAAACGGCGAAAAACCCAAAGGCAGGTTCTTTCCGAAAAAGCCACGCATCAAGCTGCGATTTTCGCGCGAACTGACGGCCAAAGACATGACCATCGAAAACATCAATCGCTGGTTGTCACCGGCAATTGACGTAACGGCGCTGGGAAGCGCTCAACAGGCTTCGGTTGCGCTGCCAATGCCCGTGGTCAAGGAAACGCCCGCGCCGACGGTTGTCAAATCATCTGAAGAAATGTCTGCGGGATTGCCCACGCCAACGATCGTCAGCGATTTGGCGACATCTGAAACCGAGTACGCAGAATTGACGGTCGAATGTCCCGGAAAATATGCGCGAATTTACATTGACGATGCTTACAGCGGATATGCGCCGCGCACGATTCGTTTACGCGCCGGAGTGCATTCGATTCTGGTGATGGCTGATGGGTATTCGGCGTGGGAACAGCGATTGTTCATCCCGGGCGGAAAAGCTTCGGTCCTCAAAGCTCAACCAGCCCGGTAATGACAATCAGTGAACGCGCGAGAGTAAAAGCGCTGGTTATGATTCGAGCCTGGCGTCCATGGTGATTTTCGCGTTCAACAACCGCGAAATCGGGCATCCGGCTTTGGCGTTGTTGGCGGCGGTTTCAAACGCTTCCTGACTCGCGCCGGGAATTTTGGCAACCACGTCCAGATGGATTTCGGTCACGGTGAATCCCGCATCGGTTTTTTCCATGGTCACGGTCGCCGTCGTGTTGATGCTTTCCGCAACCAATCCCGCATTTCCAAGCTGCCCCGAAAACGCCATCGAAAAACACCCTGCGTGAGCCGCTCCGATCAATTCCTCCGGATTGGTTCCGATGCCGTCTTCAAAGCGAGTGCCAAACGAGTATTGCGTGTCGGACAAAACTCCGCTGGCGGTGGAAATTGTGCCTTTGCCATCCTTGAGACCGCCTTTCCAAACGGCGGAAGCTTTACGTTTCATTCAGTCCCTCCAATAGTGATGTTGCCGCAACAGCGGCGGTTAATGGCAAACGACTTTTTTGAGAGTTGTTTGCCTGTGAAATCAATTGGCGCCAGTCATTGAATTCCAGTCCAATTGATGCCTCAAAACGATTTTTCAGAAATTGTTTTTAGCAGCGCTCAGCCGTTGTCTCCGCGCCGCAACTGATTCACCAGCAGATGCGCCTGTCGCGTCGGTTCAGGTTGGCGATATTTGGTGACGGAACGCAACGTCAGTTCAACCGCCGAATTCAAATCCATTAGATGCCCGGCGGAAACGTATACCGGCGCAACATTCTTTTTCGTTCTCAACGCAACGCCGACCAGTTCATGTTTGTCCACCAAAGGCGATTGGCATCCGGCTTCCCACCCAAGTTCGCCGTGCTGACCAACCAGAATGCTTTTCGCACAACCAAGCGTCGGTAAATCCAGAATCAACCCTATGTGACAGGCGATGCCGAAACGACGCGGATGCGCCAAGCCTTGACCATCCAGCATCAGCGCATCCGGTTTAGTTCTCAATTTTTCCCAGCATTCCAAAAACGAAGGCGTTTCGCGAAAACTGAGCAAACCCGGCAGATACGGAAATTTCGCCGTGCTGCGAACGCTGGCCGTTTCGATGATCTGCAACTCCGGCAGACTCAGCACGACAATCGCCGAATGAATCACGTCCGAAAATCGGTTGAAGGAAATATCCGCTCCGGCAATCGTGTTGATTTCGCGCGGCGGCGGTTCAATGCGAACCAGCGAACGCCATTGTTTCTGCGCCTCAACGGCTTCTTTCGGCGTCAGATTCCAACTGGTCAGCGGAAACTTCATGAAGCAAGGGGATTTACGCCGCGATTTCGACGAGAGTCAGGTCAAAATGGAGTTCTTCACCGGCCAGTGGATGATTGGCATCCAGCGTGACGGTCGTTTCCGTCAGTTCGGTGATGACCAGCGGGATGCTGCCTTGCGGAGTCTGCATTTCGATGGCCAGGCCCAGTTCCGGTTCGACATCGCCCAGGTTGAATTGTTCGCGGCTGATGGTTTGAACATATTCTTCGATTCGTGGCCCGTAAGCCTGCTCGGCAGGAATGACGATGTTCTTGGTTTGGCCGACCTGCATGCCTATCAGCGCGCCGTCGAAACCCGGAATCACTTGCCCCGCGCCGACCGTGAAACCCAACGGCTCGCCGCCTTCCGATGAATCGAAGACCTGTCCGTCATCGAATTTTCCGGTGTAATGCACCTTCACGGCGTCGCCGCTTTTAACTGTAGACATTGATGTGTTCCTTTCAGAATTGTAGCTTCGAGATGAAGCAGGATTTAAGACCATCGTCAGCTTCGCATACGGATTTGTAAAAAGCCAGTAGCCACATTGCTTGAAAATACCGTGCGCTTACCGTAGCTTCGCGCGCGTGAAGGCATTACGTTTTGAACACGGCGAATTGAAGTTGGCGGAAATCCCCACGCCCCACAGCGAAGACGAAGCTCTGGTGCGCGTGACGCTGGCCGGGGTCTGCAACACAGACCTGGAAATCGTGCGCGGCTACGCCGGATTCAACGGCACTCTGGGTCACGAATTCGTAGGCGTGGTCGAAGCTTCGCCGGACAAATCGCAGATCGGTCGTCGAGTCGTCGGCGAAATCAACATCGGCTGCGGCAACTGCGAAAACTGCCAGGCAGGCGATGCCAGGCATTGCGCGACGCGAACCGCCTTGGGCATTCATCACCGCGATGGAGCCTTTGCCGAGTTTTTGACCTTGCCGCCACAAAACCTGTTCGTAGTTCCCGACAATGTTTGCGATCAACAAGCAGTGTTCACCGAACCGCTGGCCGCCGCTTGCGAAATTCTGGATCAAGTTTCGATTGCGACTTCACATAAAGTCGCCGTCATTGGCGACGGCAAACTGGGTCAATTGATCGCTCGCGTGATGGCGACAACCGGTTGCGAATTGATTTTGATCGGCAAACACGCCGACAAGCTGGAACTTGCGGCGCAAGCCGGAATCAAAACACTGAAGCTCGGCGCTGAAATGCTGTCGCCAAGAAGCTTCGACTTCGTCATCGAAGCCAGTGGTTCTGCCAGCGGATTGCAAACAGCGCTAGAGCTGGTGAAAACGCGCGGAACGATAATTTTGAAATCTACCTTTCACGGCGGAGCGGTTCCGGTGGACACCACTCGCATCGTGGTGGATGAAATCTCACTCGTCGGTTCGCGTTGCGGACGATTTGAATCGGCGCTTAAACTGCTCGAATCCGGCCAGGTCAGCGTCGAACCGTTGATCGCCGCCGAGTTCAAACTTGATGATGCCGTCAACGCGATGGCTTACGCGGCAAAACCTGGCACACTGAAAACTCTACTGACTACTGTCTACTGACTACTCAAAGAAATGTACCCTGCTGGAAATCTGTTCATACCCGCGCCGCACGGCCAACTCGAAGCGATCTATCGCCCGAAAACCAATTCCGCCGAACGAATCGCGTTGGCGCTGCACCCGCATCCGCTGCACGGCGGCACAATGCACAACAAAGTCGTTTTTCGAGCGGCAAAGGCATTGACGGAATCCGGCTTTGAAGTCCTGCGCTTCAATTTTCGCGGCGTAGGCGCCAGCACAGGCCAATACGACGAAGGACGCGGTGAATGCGACGATGCGCGCGTGGCTCTGGAATTTCTGCTTGCCGATCAGCCAAACGCGCGTGAAGTCGTCATCGCCGGATTTTCCTTCGGTTCGATTGTCGGGTTGAATGTCGGCTGCCGCGACGCCCGGGTTCATCGGTTGATTGCGATTGGCGCTCCGGCGCGATTCGGCAAGCTGGACTGCCTGTTCGACTGCCCAAAGCCAAAATTATTCATTCACGGTTCGGAAGACGACATTGCGCCGCTGGAACCGCTGCAAGAATTTCTGGCCAAACTGCCCGCCGACAGCAATCACCGGTTGGAAACAATTGCCGGAGCGGGACACTTTTTCGACGATCAGGCTCAGGAACTGATGCAAACGGTCAAGAATTTTATCGGTCAATAATCCTGGAAAAACCATGCGCTTCAAACCATTCCAAGTCGCACGCTTGTTCGGCATTCCGCTGATGATTGATTACAGTTGGTTGCCGATGGCCGCTTTGCACGTCTGGCTGGTGGCGCAATTCTGGTTGCCGCTGAAAGTCAGTCCGCCATTGCCGTTGTGGCAAAACCTGCTGTTCGGCGTCGGCATCACGGCATTGTTTTTTGCATCGGTGTTGGGGCACGAATTGGCGCACGCCTTCATCGCGCGACTCGAAGGAATCAAGATTTACGATATTCAGCTTCACATCTTCGGCGGCTGGGCGCGATTGGTTGGCGAACCGCGCACGGCGATGGCGGAATTCCGTGTCGCCATCGCCGGTCCGGCAGCGTCGTTTTTGTTGGCGTTTTTTTTCTGGCTCTGCCTGTATACGGTGCAGGAATTCACCAGCCGGACCTTGCTGGAACGCGCTCTGGCCGCAGGCTTCCTTTATCTGGCAGCCGCCAATCTGTTTTTGGCGATGTTCAATTTGCTTCCTGGTTTGCCGCTGGACGGCGGACGCGCCATGCGGGCTTATCTGTGGCACAAACGCGGCGACATTCTTTCGGCGACTCGCACCATGAGTCGTATGGGTGTCGGCATCGCTTACATGCTGATGTCTTACGGAATTTTTCTGATCGGATACGGGATGATTCGCGGGACAGTCTGGCAGGATTTTGTCGTCGCGGTGTGGATGATGGTGCTTGGTGTGTTTTTGAAAAACGCCGCCGAAAGCGATTACCGCAACCGCCAGCGTCAAGCCGCACAATCTCATTCAGACGGCCAGCGCGAACTGGTCATTGCGCCGGGAACAGTCGGCGAAGTGATGAATGCTCCGGCAGTGAGCATCGCGCCGGAACTCAGCGTCAGCGATTTCGTGGACAACATCCTGCCCCAAAACCGGCTGGTGAATTTCGCCGTCGCTCACGAAGGCCGGTTGCACGGCATTTTATCGCTGGTCAAATTGCGTGAATTGCCCGCCGAATTGTGGGAACAGACCATCATACGCGACGTGATGCTGCCCATCAGCGAAGACTTGTTCGTTCCAGTGCGCGCTTCCATCGAACACGCACAGCGCAAATTGAAATCCAATCAGTTGGGCTTTTTGGCAGTCATTGACCAGGATGGTTTTCTGGTTGGTTCGCTGAACCTGAACGATCTGGAACGCGCGGTTTGAGAACGCAAGCCGGATTGGGTTTGATGGAAAAAACGCGCCGTTTAGCTTATGCTCTCGCCGCTTCGATGTCCCGCTCGAACTTCTTCACATAAGTCGAATACATACTTTCGGAGGAATTATCCAAGTGCAATCTTCTGTGCAAACCGGTGCCAAGTCGAAATCTGCCGGGAAAGTCGAAACTGTCAATGCAGAGACCGGATTGTCCGGCATAGGCATTCTGATGCTGCGAATCGCCGTGGTTATCGGCGGCGCATCGGTCATGATCGTCGAAATTCTAGGCTCTCGCGTTCTGGCTCCGGTGTTCGGAACTACGCTTCACGTGTGGAGCGCGTTGATTACCGTCACACTGGCGGCTCTGGCAATTGGTTATGCCTGGGGCGGACGCATCGCCGACAAACGTCCGGGACTCGGTATGCTAATGACCGTCATGGCCATTGCGGGCGGGGTGTTGCTGATTGCCGATCTGATTACCAAACCGGTGCTCAACGCCGCTTATGGAGCCGGAATGATCGGCGGAACTTTTGTCGCGGCAATTTTGCTGTTTTCACCGACATTGCTGTTGCTCGGAATGATTTCGCCGATGGCGGTGCGCGCAGCGGCGGATCAATCGCATCTGGGAACCAGCGTAGGCAACTTGTACGCCATCTCGACCATCGGTTCGGTCATCGGCAGTCTGGCGGTTTCTCTGCTGATTATTCCCAACATGAGCGTTCACACGGCAATCATCGGCACGGCTGCTTTGCTGGCCGTTGTGCCGCTGTGGTACCTGCTTACGCGCAAACGAATGCAACATGCGGCGTTGTTGCTGGTCGGATTGGCGGTAGCTTCGGTCGGCACGGCGCTCGCCGGTCAGGAAGCGGACAAGGAAGTTCTTTACAAAAACCAGGCCTATCGTGTAACCGCTCGCGTACCGTCTTCGTATGGCGATTTGGTGGTCAGCGATCATGGCGGCGTCAAATACCTGTTTCTCAACGGCGTTCAGCAGGGATCGTTGATTGGCGACGTTTCGTATGCGCCTTACGCTTACGGCCTGATGCGGTTGGCAACGGCCAAAGGCATCCCGAAAAAAGTGATGATCTGGGGCCTGGGCGCAGGAGTTTACGCGCGGGCGATGGCCGAAGCCGGTTCGGATGTCACGGTCATCGAAATTGACCCGATGTCGGAAAAAGTCGCGCGTGAACATTTTGACCTGCCAGCTTCGGTCAAGGTCATCGTTGGCGACGCTCGAACCGAGACGCGACGTTTGTCGGAAAAATACGATGTCATAGTGCTGGACGCTTTCAGCGGAGATTCGCCGCCGTTTCATCTGCTGACGCGCGAAGCTTTCGCCGATTTGAAAGAAAAGCTTGCGCCGGACGGGTTGGTTGTGGCAAACATCGTCGGCGGAATTTCCGGCGAAGCAGCCCGATTGGTTTCGTCGGTGGTCATGACGCTGGAAAGCGTTTTTGGCAAAACGCAGGTTTTTTCGCCCAACCTCTATTTGGCGAAAAAACGCGACCCGAATCTGAATACGGCGACCTTTGCTTCAACAATGTTCCCGGTTTGCGGAGAATTACCCGAAACGCCCGTTCCATTCACCATGAAAGTTTCGGAAGGAATCCGCCAGATGAATTACATTGACTCGGTGTTTGTTTCACGAATCGAACTGCCGCGCGATAATGCGGTAATTCTGACCGATGCCTTCGCCCCACTCGAAGCCTGGTCGGATGCGGCGGTTCAGGCAATGCGGTATTAATTTTTTTCGTCGCCCAAATTCTCGACCGGCGCAAAGCCGGAAATCTTCATCATACACTCCGATCCCCACCGCTTTAGGGCGGATGACTTGCTATTGTTTTTACAGATTGCCAGTTTGGATGTTGCCCCGGCAAGAATTCATAAGCTCGAGCTTTCCGAGCAAAAGGAGTGGTGTTGCAATGAAAAGATCGCGTTTTCTAGTTTTGCTGTTGCTCCTCACCGCAACGGGATTATTGGCAGGCGGGTTGATCGCCCGCGCCAAATCGTCGAATGCAGGTTCGCAGGAACTTCGGCAGATTGCTGCGAAAAAGATCGCGCCGTGGGTGATGTCAAAAACCGGCGCCGGCAAAGAAGCAGAATTTCTGGTGATAATGGGCGACCGCGCCGATTTGAGCGCGGCGGATTCTCTGCCTACCAAGGAAGAAAAAGGCCGTTTCGTCTTCAATATCTTGCGCGCCAGGGCCGAAAGCTCTCAAACCGCCTTGTTGAACTGGTTGGACGAACGCAAAATCGCCCACCAGCAGTTTTATATCGTCAATGCCGTTCTGGTTTCCGGGTCGCAGGAACTGGCGATGGAAATCGCCGCCCGTCCAGAAGTTGCCAGCATCATCGGCAATCCCGAAATTCAGGGACTCCGCCCGGTCGAACTCGCCGATTTAAGCGATGATGAAAAATCCTTTTCCGAATCCACATCAAACAACGCGCAACTAAACGTCGAAATGGGCATAGGCAACGTGCGCGCGTCCGAAGTGTGGGCCATGGGCTTCACCGGCCAGGGAATCACCATTGCCGGTCAGGACACCGGAATTGACTGGAACCATCCGGCATTGAAAAACCGTTATCGCGGTTGGGACGGCACAAATGCCAATCATGATTTCAACTGGCACGACAGCATTCACGCCGATAATCGCAATTGCAGCAAAGATTCAGTCGCGCCCTGCGACGACGACGGACACGGAACGCATACGATAGGTTCCGCCGTTGGAACCGATGGAGTCATCAACCAGATTGGCGTCGCTCCCGGCGCAAAATTCATCGGTTGCCGCAATATGAATCTGGGCAACGGCACACCGGCGACTTATCTGGAATGTCTGGAATGGATGCTTGCGCCGTATCCGATTGGCGCAACGCCAGCTCAGGGCGATCCATCAAAAGCGCCTGACATCACTGTGAATTCCTGGACTTGCCCGCCGTCAGAAGGCTGCGAACCGAACACATTGAAAGCCGCCATCGAAGCCCAGCGAGCCGCTGGTATTGTGACCGTCGCTGCCGCGGGCAACAGCGGAGCCGCCGGTTGTTCTTCAATCAAGGAACCACCGGGAATTTACGACGCGGCTTATACCGTGGGCGCTCACACTGCCGCCAACAATCTGATTGCCGGGTTCAGCGGACGCGGCCCGGTGACGATTGATGGCAGCAATCGCTCCAAACCGGACATTACCGCTCCCGGAGTGCTGGTTCGTTCGGCGATTCGCGGAGGCAGTTACACTTTTCTGAGCGGGACTTCGATGGCCACGCCACACGTAGCCGGAGCGATTGCGCTGCTGTGGTCGGCGCATCCAGAACTTCGCGGTCAGGTGGAATTGACCGAAAACATCTTGAACGAATCCGCCGTGCGCGTCATGACCACGGATTGCGGCGGCACGAATACCAGCATTCCAAACGCCGTGTATGGATACGGTCGGCTGGACGTGAAAGCGGCTGTTGACCTTGCCGCGACGACTCTGAACCAGACGGAGTTTATGTTTGGCGTCAAAGGCGGATCGGGCGAAATCATCGTCAGCGCCATGCCAAACGTGACCTGGCGCGCAATCAGCGATGCCAATTGGATCAGCATCGCAGCCGGGCAAACCGGAACCGGCTTGAGCGCAGTGTTCTTCTCGGTCGCCCCCAACCCCAGCCCTGACGCGCGAACCGGTCATTTATTGATTGCCGGACGAAAAGTCATTATTTCTCAACCGGGATTGGTGCCGCCATTTACAGTATCCGGCACGGTTCTTAGTTCGACTGGATTGGCTATCCAAGGTGTCCGACTGAGTTTTTCGCGCGTGTCCGGCGGTGGGGAAATTCCCGGAGAGGCGCTGACAGACGCCGCCGGCAATTGGAGCCAATCGGGATTTGAACCGGGAACCACGTATCAGGTAACGGCCAGCAAGATTCGTTCGGCCTTCGAACCGGCTTCAATCGAATTCGATGCTGCAAGTTCGACGTTGAATTTCACCAGCGTCGGGCGCGCTATTTCCAGGTGACATCCGGTTGTTTGTGGTTGGTGGTCGGTGTAAAGATTCACCGGCCACCAACCGCCATGACCGATGAC
This sequence comes from uncultured Heliomicrobium sp., assembly GCA_964470555.1. Taxonomy (GTDB): domain Bacteria; phylum Acidobacteriota; class Blastocatellia; order RBC074; family RBC074; genus RBC074. Next base: position 121,802 of record CAYYDG010000006.1, on the reverse strand, counting down.
CGATGAAAACCAAAACCACTCAGTCTCCAACGCTTGCCGCCAGATACATCGCCAACGGCGAAGTCGTCGCATTTCCCACCGAAACCGTCTACGGATTGGGCGCAAACATTTTCAATGAAGTCGCAATCCGAAAAATCTTCGAAGCCAAAGGTCGCCCGACTGACAATCCGCTGATTGCTCACATCGCTGATTTGTCTCAATTGAAATCCATCGCCAGCGAAATTCCGCCAGTTGCTCAAAAATTGATCGAAGAGTTTTTTCCAGGCCCGCTGACTTTAGTGTTGCCGAAACACAAAACCATTCCGGCCATCGCTACTGCCGGGTTGAATACCATCGGCGTTCGCATGCCCAGCCATCCGATTGCCCAACAATTGCTGCGCGCCTGCGGAGTTCCGCTGGTTGCGCCATCAGCGAATTTGTCCGGTCGCCCCAGCCCTACGACGTGGCAAGCCGTCCGCGACGATTTAAGCGGACGTATCGCCTGCATCCTGAAAGGCGACCAAACCAAAGTCGGATTGGAATCTACGGTGGTGGATTGCACGGGCGCTCATCCCAGGGTTTTGCGAGCAGGCGGAATCACCTTGGAACAACTCCGCGGAGTTGTGCCGGAAACCGAACTCGCCGATCCTGAAGACAGCAACGCGCCCAAAAGCCCGGGGATGAAATATCGTCACTATTCGCCGCGCGCGCAGGTCTTCATCAGCAACTTTCCGCAATTCACCATGCCGGGCGGCGAAGCGGGTTACATCGGCATTGAGCCGCCTGCACGCCCGGATTCGTTCCAAAAGGTGCTGCTCTGCAAAGACATCGCCGAGTATGCCCATTCGCTGTTTCAGTTTTTCCGGGAATGCGACGACGCAGGAATCAAGACGATTTATTGTCAGGCGGTCAGCGAAGGCGGGTTGGGTTTGGCGTTGATGGATCGAATCCGGCGAGCGGCTCACGAATGAACGAAATTTATCGAAGCTCTACTTGGTCAACCTTTATAAAACTCGAAGCAAGGTGGTTAAAGTCAGTATCTGTACTCAACAATCGTGAGCCTGAAATGTAGGTAGCGGCAGCTATCCACAAGTCATTTTTGCCCATCTTGATTCCTTGCGACATTGAGAAGAAATCTATCGCCGCATAAGCCGTCATCATGCCCATTGACTCAATCGGTACACGCCCAAAGTAATCAAGGGCAAAATTCATCTTGTCTACTTTTTGTTTTCCCCAGGAGAATTGAAGGGAAAGAGATCGCAGTTCTCCGTCTGTTACATTGCAAATCAGCGGCTTGGGGTCTTTTGTGAATGGTGAGAATCTGGCTTTGATTTCCAAGCCGGTGGCGTCTTCTCGGATAAGGTGAACAAGGATATTTGTGTCGAACAGGTAGAGATCAGACATTAGCTCAAGTCTCTTAAGGCCAGTAAAACTTCTTCATCAGTTTCATTACCTCTGATTACCGGCAACATCTCCAGCGGCGAAACGGTCGTTGGCAACTCTCTTTTGGGCTTAAATTCCCTGATGGCTCGTTCCTGAGCAGCTTTGACCTGCTCAGGAGTTCTGTTTGTCAGAAGTTTGACCGCGCGATTTCCAGCTTCCGGGTCAAAGTCATCATCCTGGCCACGGCCATTTTGCTGTTCGAGAACCATGCTTTCTCCCAGTTCTTTCTGCACCAGCGACAGCAGGTACGAATTGGCATCCAGCCCCTTTTGAGTTGCCAAGGCGATTAGCTGTTTTTCGACCTCAGCAGGTAATGTCACGATCATCTTTGCCATCTCCTCAGGTAGTTAGCTCGCCAATTCTGGCTCAACTATTGAACACCATCAACCCAAGCAACAGCGGCAAATACATCACGGAAACCTTCAGCAATCGCACGGCGTGTTCGCGCGACATTTGTTTGGCGGTAATCAGGCTGGTTTGCAAAAACCACGCGCCGAGCACGACGGCTCCGGACAGATACAGCCAGCCGGAAACTCCAAGCAAAGTCGGCAGAACGCTCAACGCCACCAACCCGAACGTATACGCAACGATTTGTCGAGCGGTGGATTTGCCGTCGGGTTCGATCACCGGCAGCATACGAATGCCGGCTCGCCCGTAATCTTCGCGGTACATGGTCGCAATGGCGTGGAAATGCGGAAACTGCCAGAAAAACATGATGCCGAATAAAACCGCCGTTTCCAGACCGATTCCGTTGCGAGCCGCCGTCCAGCCCAACACGACCGGCAAAGCTCCGGGAAAAGCTCCGATGAAAGTACACCAGTGAGTCCGCGTTTTCAGCGGCGTGTACAAAAACAGATAACTGGCCAGCGCCACAAATCCCAAAGCCGCCGTCAACGGATTGACCAACACGGCCAGATAGATTTCAGCGACGACCGAAATGGCGATGCCGAACGCCAAGGCTCCGCGACCGGAAAGTTTGCCCATAGGCAATGGACGCGACTTGGTTCGCTCCATCAGCACATCCAGATGGCGTTCCCAGTATTGATTGAGTGAAGAAATGCCGCTCGACAGCAAAGCCACGCCGAGCGCCGTGTGTAAAAACAACAGCCAGTTGATGGGCGACGATGACGCCACGGCAAATCCCGCCAGCGCCGACAACACAACCAAAAACGTGATTCGCGGTTTGGTCAGGTCGTAATAGGCCGCAACCCGTTCGCCCAATCCCGGTGGGCTGGCTTCAGTCGCCGGAGTTATGACCGGCGAACGAGCCGCCGCATTTCCGGCAGACGTAACAACTTCCATGAGTACCTCTCGAATTGTATGAAGAAAAATGATTATCGAATGTCAGGCCGTGAAGATAACAAAGCTGACGGCCTTAAAGCAAAATGCGGCACGGATCAAAGAACCTTGAGCGCCACCAGAGTCATATCGTCGTGCCGGTGCGCGTCAGCAGTGAATTCGTTGATGTGAGTAATCAGCGCGTCAATCAACGCTGCTGCCTTCAGGTGGCGATGTTCCAGCAAAAACTCCACGATGCGCCCTTCGCCAAATTCCACACGATTTGGTTGCGACGTGTGAGCTTCGGGCAATCCGTCCGTGTAAAAGAACACCAGATCGCCTTTTTCCAGGCTCAGCGATTCGGTTTTGTACTGTTGCTTGTCGAACACTCCCATCAGCAGGCCGCCGGTTTTGAGCGCGCGCCATTTGCCCGAAGCCTTGACCAGCAGCGGCGGATTATGACCGGCGTTGCAGTAATGTAGCGTTTTCGTATCGGCATCCAGCACGGCATACACCAAAGTCAGCAACAACTGTTTTCCCAGATCGCGATGCAAACGCAGATTGGCGTCGCGCAAGACTTTGGCCGGGCCGCCGCCGCGCCGCGCCACTGAACGCAAAATGCTGCGCGAAGCCGCCATGCCCATCGCCGCGCGAACGCCTTTGCCCGCCACGTCGCCGATCATCAATCCCAACCGGTTCGGCGAAAGCATCATGTAATCGTAAAAATCGCCGCTCAGATTCAGCGCCGGTTCCAAACGAGCAGCCAGTTCGAAACCTTTCAGCGGAGGTTGATCCGGCAACATCGCCCGTTGAACATCACGCGCCATCAACATTTCGTGTTCCAGACGCCGTTCGCGTTCGACGTGTTGCTGGTGCAACCGCGCGTTGACGATGGCAATGGACAAGGGGTTGGCGATGTTTTCCAACAATCGCCCATGGTAATCGTTGAACGCATTTTGCCGATTGCTTTCCAACGCCAGCACGCCAATGACCTTGTCTTCGTAAATCAACGGCACGGCAATCTCGGATCGCTGTCCCTGTTCACGCCACAGATCGGTGACGTAATAATCCGGATCGCGGCGCACGTCGCCGACAATCTGAGTTCGCCGTTCACGCACCGCTCGCCCAACCACCCCTTGTGACAAGGGAGTTCGTGTGGCGCGATCCAACTTGCGCGCGGCGTATCCTTCTTCCACATGCCAGACAAATTCCTGACGCGCTTCGTCAATCAATCCCACCAGCAGAAATTCGTAATTGATGATGCGATCCAGCATCGGAGCGATGTGGTTCAACAAGCGATCAAGATCGAGAATCGCAGTGATCTCGTGGCCGATTTCAATCAGCGTTCGCATTTCTTTCGCCCGCTGGCGAAGTTCGTCATACACGCGGGCATGTTCCAACGCAATGGCCAGTTGATTGCCCAACACGCTTAAAACTTTTTCGTGCTCATGCGTGAAATAATTCGGCTCGGCGCTTTCAATGGTCAAAACTCCGACGATTCGGTTTTCGCGCGCCAGAATCAGCGGCACGGCAATTTCGGAGCGCGGCAAAATTCCGTTTTCAGAAGCAATCGGCAGATACCGGGAATCCTGGCTGACATCCCCGACGTTGATGGTCTGGCCTTCGCGCCAGGCGGCGGAAGCAATGCTGCAAGTGAATGGGATCAGTTCGTTGGCTGCGACTTCTTCAGGGTGGTAGCCAATGGCTTTTTTCCACTGCAACCCGGCGCGAACTTCGTCCACCAGAAACAGATTGAAAAATTTGTAGTCAATCACTTCGCGGACGCGCTGCGCCACGCGCTCGACCAGTTGATCCAGATCGAGAATCGAAATGAACTCGACACTCAATTCGTTGATCAATAATTGCAATCGTTCGGTGCTTTGTGGTGCGGATGGAATTGTTTCGGATGTGGATGTCATCAATCTTTGAACACTCGTCCCACGTTACGCTGCCGAAGCCTGAACTTCACGAATCGCCGCCAGCACCTCGTCATCGCCGGGACGAAAAATCGGCACAACGACCTTGCGGAATCGGATTACGCCATCCTGACCGATGATGACGACTCCGCGCCGTGTGCCAAGCAGATTTTTCATATCGTAAGCGCGCACAACATCGCCGCCACTGTCGGACAACAACCGCATCGGCAATTGGTGATTGGCGGCAAACGCTCTGTGCTTTTCAATCGAGTCAGTGTTGATGCCGACGACTTCGGCGCCTGTTTCCACATACCGCTGCCAGTTGTCGCGCACGCTGCAAAGCTGTTTCGTGCAAACAGGAGTTTCATCTCCGGGATAAAACAACAGCACAACGGTTTTTCCTCTCTGGTCGCCGAGCTTCCAGATTTCGCCGTTGCCGTCCGGCAATTCGATTTGCGGCGCTCGATGTCCGACTTGAAAACCGATGGATTCGCTCATGACTGTCTTTCCTGCGGTTGCCGATTCAAGGTTGAAAAATCGCGGTCAAAATCAATTCGGCATTCTGCATTAGCAAGCCGATTTTTGCCAGCACTGAATCGGCTTTAGCGCGTGAAAATGGCTGCTGTCTGTGATAAGCATGCCCTTGCAAACCTGATCCATCCCCTTTTGGAGAGGCTGTTATGCAAATTTTTTTGATCGTCGTTCTGCTGGCAACCGCTATCGTCGTCCCTCAAGACCGCCTGCGCCGTCCGCGTGAAGCGCTGGCCGCCAACCGCTTGATCTTGAATCAAAAAATCGCTGCGCAATTTGCGCCAGTGTTTTACCAGGGACTCGGCGACAGCCCGCGTTCGGATTACATCACGAATTTCGATTTCGACGGTGACTGGAACGGCGACAACAACTGGTGGAATCTGGACAACAAAGCCTTTCCCTTGAAGGCGTACATTTATTACTCGGTCAAGGAAACTGCGACGCATTATTTTGTGCATTACGCATTCTTTCATCCACGCGATTACAAAGGCGGCCTGGTAACCTCGGCAGTCGTTGACGTTTTGATGGCCGAAGCATTACGCCGAGTCGGGAAAGACCCTACCGGCGGACTGGCCAATGACGTAGCGCTTTCGCACGAAAACGATCTGGAAGGCTGTCTGGTTGTAGCTGAAAAACGCGGCGACGATCCCGACAAAGCCGTTGTGCAATTCGTCGAAACAATGGCTCACAACAAATACCTGAAATACTGCCCGCGCGAGGTGAGCAACTCCGCCTGCGAAACGATTGACATGGACGGCGAACGTCCGCGAATTTTCATCGAACCCAAAGGGCACGGCCCCGAACGTTATACAGGAGACACCAAGCAACTCAAAAACTGTGTCAATGGAGTGATGATTTATCGCTACACGGGCCGCGCCGAAAACCACGACGAAATCAGCGGGAAAGAAATTGGGTATGACCTGCTTTCGATTTACGACACATTCTGGCTACAGGCTCAAAAGGGCGAAAACGAAACTTATGGCGAATCGCTGGATTTCGAATCGCGCTCTTTCTTTCGCATCCTGACCGGTCAAGCTCCGGAAAAAGTCGAACATAACCTCGGCGTGCTGGGCGTCGCTCTGCGCGGCACAGTCGGTTTCAAAAACAAATCGCGCCCGCCCTGGGGATGGTTTGATTCTTCCGAACGTGACCGCCCACGCGGCGAATGGTTCTTTGACCCGGCGGCAGTCATCGCCAGACATTTCAATCTGGGCGAAGGCTTTTCAACGGCGTACGTCTACAACCCGTATTTCAAAATCGGAATGTAATAGTTGGAATTTGGTAGGAAGAGAGAGTGGAGCTAAGGGGGCTCGAACCCCTGACCTCTTGACTGCCAGTCAAGCGCTCTTCCAAGCTGAGCTATAGCCCCACAATGGAATACCTAATGTCTGAGAACGCGCCTTCGTCTGAAAGCGCGGGCATATTAGCCAACCGACTTTGATCCGTCAACAGGCCGACTCAAAAACGGATTCTGCACTTCATTTCAAGCCAAAATCTGGAGACTTCAGCCAATAACGGTTGCGCCGCTGGTTCTCAACAGTTGATAAAACTCCGGCAGAGAAACGGAAGCCGCTTCCGCGCCGACAATTTCAGTTTCACCTTTGGCAATCAATCCGGCAACGGCAAAGGCCATGGCGATGCGATGATCGCCGTGAGATTCCACGCTAGCGCCTCGCAAGGTTTGTTTGCCAGTCAGCCGCAAGCCATCATCAAACTCTTCGACTTCAATTCCCATCAGCCGCAGATTGTCCACGATGGAGCGAATGCGATCGCTTTCTTTGACACGAAGTTCGTGCGCGTCACGAATCGTCAGCGTGCCTTCCAGTTGGGTTGCCGCCACGGCCAGAATCGGAATTTCGTCAATCAGGTTGGCAATCACCGCTCCCGACAATTCCAGATCGCCGCTGAGTTTCGACGATCGAATCAGAAAATCCGCCACCGGTTCGCCGTGAGCCAGTCGCTGATTTTCTATTTCAATCTGTCCGCCGATTTGTTTCAGCACGTCAATCAGCGCCGTCCGCGAAGGATTGACACCTATGTGTCGCAAGCGAATTTCGGCATCCGGCACAATCAGCGCCGCCACGATAAAAAATGCCGCTGAAGATAAATCGCCCGCGACAGTGTAATCGCCAAGCGGTTTCAGACGTTGCCGCCCGGTGACGGAAATCCGCTCGCCGTCATCGGAAATTTCAATAACTGCGCCCACTTCGCGCAGCATGACTTCTGTGTGATTGCGCGTCGGAGTTTTTTCAACAACCGTTGTTTTGCCGTCGGCAAACAGCCCCGCCAGCAACACACACGATTTGACCTGTGCGCTGGCAATCGGCGGCGTGTATTCGATGGCTTTCAAATTCCCGCCGCTGATTTTGATTGGCGCGAAGTTGCTATCCCGCGCTTCGATGGTTGCGCCAAACAAGCGCATAGGATCAATGATGCGCTTCATCGGACGCCGCTGAATGCTTTCGTCGCCGGTAATTTCTGTCGTGAAGTTCTGCCCGGCCAGAATGCCGGACAGCATACGAATCGTCGAACCGGAATTGCCGACATCCAGCATTTGCGACGCCTGGCGCAACCCGTCGAATCCGACGCCTTCGACCATAATCAGTTCAGGTTCGCGTTTGACCCGAACGCCCAGAGCTTCCAGACAATCCAAGGTGCTTTGACAATCGCGCGCCGAAGAATAGTTTCGCAATCGGCTGGATCCGTCGCCAAGCGCGGCGAACATGGCCGACCGATGCGAGATTGATTTGTCTCCAGGCAGTTGGAAATCGCCGCGCAATTTTCCAACCGCAATGATTTTGACGATTGTGGTTTCGTGATTTTTGATTTCTGACATTGGATTTTTTGAGGCAGCGGAACTTTACCGGTAAACCTGCCGTAGTTCGGGGCATCCCGCTAAGCGACTACAAGTCCTATTCTTGACATAACTTTTTTCGCTGTGTTACACAATGTGCGTTTTCACAAAGCTTACAGAGCTTGATTGATGCGCCTGACCGCATTTGCCGCAGCGAAAAATCGCGGGCATCTTAACAGATCAAAATTCGCCTGAAAAAAGGAAGCAGCGGCTTATGATGCTAGCCGAAAACGTGGTCGAACTGACCATCGCCAGTCAACTAGAGTTCATTGATCTGGTCACCACGCTCACCGACAACATCACGCACATGATTGGGTTTGATGAGGAGTCGGCGTACTGGGTCAACATGGCGGTGCGCGAATCTGTGGCCAATGCTGTCGAGCATGGAAACAAATACGATCCGCAAAAAACCGTAGACATTCGTTTCACCATCGGAGTTGACGCATTGCGCGTCACCGTTCGGGATCACGGCGAAGGGTTTGACCCGTCCACGCTTCCCGACCCTCTTGATCCAAACAACCTGCTCAATCCGGCAGGACGCGGCATCTTGTATATGCGGACATTCATGGACAGCGTGGAATATGAACGCCACCCGGAAGGCGGAATGATCGCCACCATGTCCAAACGCCGCGCGCCCAAACCGTCCGGTCAGGAATCTGGCGAAGGAGATCACAAACACGATGCAGTTAGAAATTAGAGAACGTACCGTTGGCGAAATCACCGTGCTGGATTTGATCGGCAAGATCACCATCGGCGACGGCAGTGTTCAATTGCGCGATGCCGTCAACAACCTGCTGGAAGCCGGACGCAATCGCATCATCCTGAATCTGGGCGGTGTGACTTATGTGGACAGTTCCGGCATCGGCGAATTGGTGTCGCGGTTCACCACCACCAAAGGCACTGGCGGCAAATTGAAACTGCTGAACCTGCCGAAAAAAATCAAAGACTTGTTGATGATTACCAAACTCCTGACCGTCTTTGAAATTCACGAAGACGAACAGGCTGCCATCGAAAGCTTTCAATAACGTCATCAATCTGCAAAAACCAAAACCCGAAGTTGAATCTGATTTCAACTCCGGGTTTTGGTTTTTCTGCATATTCGCTTCAGCGCTTTCGGCGAATCCAGCCGACAAGCTTCAAAACGGCTCCGATCAGAATCAGCGCCAGACAGACCGAAACTCCCCACCATTTGCCGGTCGAGAAGATGGTAGACAAACTCGCCAGACCGTCATTTCGTCTTGAACCGAAAGTCGCAGCCAGATAAGCCGTCGTGACATTTTCCAGCAAATCGAAAATTCCAGTCAGCAACGGCAACCAAACCACACACCGAAATTTTTCCCAGCGATAGAGAACCACCAGCAAGACGGCAAACAGCAAGCAATACACCACGGGATAAATCACATCCAGCGTGATTTGAGTCCAGGCATAAAGCTGTCTGCCGTTTTCGCCAATCCCGCCGAGAAACTCATATAACTCATCCGGCGAATAATGACTTTTGGCATCAGGCGGTTCCAATTTCAATTGATTGTGTCGCCAGTTGAACGCGGCAATGCAAGCCAAATTGGCAAGAAACAGGAAAATGCCGATTCGCCAATTCGCAATGCGATTGATGCGTTGATAAAGGGAATCACACATATTCCTGTCTCCCGACAAAAATCAATTGCAGGCTTCGAACAATCCGGCCATGCCTTGTCCGCCGCCAATGCACATCGTCACCACACCGTATTTGGCTTTGCGGCGAAGCAGTTCATTGCCGATGGTTCCAACCAGACGCGAACCAGTCATGCCGAACGGATGGCCGATGGAAATCGAACCGCCGTTGACGTTCAGCTTGTCGGGATCAATGCCCAGGAAATCGCGGCAGTACACGACCTGCACGGCGAAGGCTTCGTTCAATTCCCACACGTCAATGTCGTTGACCGTCAGCCCATGACGTTTCAACAACTTCGGCACGGCGTAAATGGGGCCGATTCCCATTTCGTCCGGTTCGCAACCAGCGACGGCGAATCCACGAAAGATCATTTTCGGTTTGACGCCCAATGCTTCGGCGCGTTCGCGCGACATCAACAAATTGATCGCTGCGCCATCGGAAAGCTGCGACGAATTTCCAGCGGTCACGCTTCCCTGCCCGCTGTCTTTGTCGAAGTGCGGTTTCAGCGCCAGCAAGCCTTCGAGCGTCGTGTCGGGACGATTGCATTCGTCTTTGTCACAAATCCGTTCTTCCTGGCTGACGACTTGTCCGGTTTGTTTGTCCAAAATTCCCGCCATGACTTTCATCGGCGCGATTTCGCCCTGGAAAAATCCTTCGGCTTGCGCGCGGGCAGTGCGTTGCTGGCTGCTCAACGCGTATTCGTCCTGTGCCTGGCGGCTGATGCCGTAACGTTTCGCCACGACTTCCGCCGTGTCACCCATGACCATGTAAATTCCCGGCTTCATTTCTTTGACGACCGGATGCGGATTGCTGTCACGCCCCAGCATGGTGATGCTTTCCACGCCTCCGCCAATGGCCGCGTCTGCGCCTTCGACCATAATCTGGTGTGCAGCCATCGCCACCGATTGCAACCCGGAGGAGCAAAACCGGTTGACCGTCGTCGCCGCCACCGACACCGGCAAGCCTGACAACACCGCAGCGACACGCGCTACGTTAGTGCCTTGTGCTCCGCACGGATAACCCGCGCCGATGATGACGTCTTCGATTTCCGCCGGATCGAGTTGCGGCGTTTTGGCCAACACATCCTTGATGCAATGCGCGATCATATCCGCCGGATGTGTCAGATTCAGCGATCCGCGAAACGATTTGGCCAGCGCAGTGCGCGAACTGGCAACAACAACTGCTTCTCTCATGTTCGATTCCTCTCTTCGATTGAATTCATTTTTAGATGGTGCTGTCCAGCGAAGAAAAAGGAGATGACGGAACCAACAGAAATAACGGAAGAATTTTGAAATTCCGTTTGTTCCGTCTATTCCGTTTGTTCCGTATTCTTTCTTTTTCCGTTGGCTTGAATCTGCAACAGACCGCCGAATGCGATCTTGCAAATTTCTTCGGCGACTTGTTCGCGCGAGAGCTTGCCGTCGGGGCGAAACCAGCGCGCAACCCACAGAATCATCCCCAGCAAACTGAACGCAGCGGCAGTCACGTCAACGTCTTTCAATTTGCCTTCGGCTTTCATTTCTTCCAGCGTCGAGCGAATCAAATCCACGTACACGCGTTTTCGCTGACGTAGTTTGCGACGATGCGCGGGCGACAAACCCAGTTCTTCTTCGACCAGAATCGTCACCGGACTGTGACCGTCATCGTTGCTGCTGCGCGCGATCAGCATCGAATGGTTGCTGATAATCGCTTTCAGCCGTTGCTCGGCATCGGCAATCTCGCGCGCCGGTTTGATGACCGCGGCTTCGAGCGTGTCCATCCCGTAGCTCATGATCGCAAAGAGCAATTCCTTTTTGCTGGGGATGAAGTGGTACACGCCGGCTTTCGTAATGCCGACCGCATCGGCAATGTCGCTCATCGAAGTGGCGTCAAAACCGCGCTCGCAAATCATCTGAGCCGCGACGGAATAAATCTGATCCGTGCGTTCGACACCGCTCAACCGGGTTTGTTTCTTTCCGTTTTTCATCACGATGACGCAACTTACCGACCGGTCAGCAAACTACCACGCACTCCCCAGAGCGTCAATTGATTCGCTGTTTTCAGTTTCGTTGCTTCAATTTAGCGACGAATTCTGCCGCCATTTTCTGCTGCTCCTCTGATTGCAGCCGCTCACGAATCGCCTTGCCCATGCGGCGAAAAGCCGTTGTCGTATCTACGTCAATCAGTTCGCGCGTCAATCGTTTGGTTTCAAACAAGGCGTCGCGCGGTCTGGCCGCCAAGGTATCGGCCAGCGACATAGTGCTGCTGAGCAATTGTTCAGGATCGCAAACGTGGTTGACCAAACCAATGCGATGGGCTTCATTGGAATGAATCACTTCGCCTGTCATGGCCAGTTCTTTGGCGCGACCTAAACCTATGATCTTGTATAGCGGGAAAATCATTTGCGTCAGACCAAGCAGAATTTCCGTTTGCGCAAACGTCGCCGCCGGTGAGCACAAGCGAAAATCGCACATGACAGCCAGATCGAAACCGCCCGCAATCGCCGGGCCGTTAATGGCGGCAACCACAGGCTGAGGCTGGGTATAAATTTGCTGGAACATGCCAAAGACGCTTTCCAGATAAGCAATCTTGTCTTGAAAACTCGATTCCAGCACAACGCCAAGATCAAGCCCGGCACAAAAGCTTTTGCCCGCGCCAGTGATAATCAAAACATTCACGTCCGGATTTTCCGCCGCTGCTTCCAGTGTTGAGGTCAATTTCGCAATCAAATCCGGGTGAAGCGCATTGGCTTTTTCAGGACGATTGAGCGTGAGCAGCAAGACCGCTCCACGTTGTTCGGTGATAAGCATTGAATTCTCTCCATTTTGCCGCAGACTTGGCTAAACCAATGGCTATGCTACAATCCGCGCCTTGTTCTGTCAGGCATTTTCCAGCCTGCAACATCAAAATCAATCCAGTAGCCATTCAAACAGCGGCGCTTACTACTGTCTACTGTCTACTGTCTATTTTTTATGATTCAAACCGTTCGAGGAACCAGGGACATTTTGCCCGGCGACATGCCGTTGTGGCATCGCGTCGAAGCCGTCGCGCGTGAAGCGTTTCGCCGTTACGGATTCCGCGAAATTCGCACGCCGATTTTTGAAAAGACTGAATTGTTCGCGCGCGGCGTTGGCGAAGCGACCGACATAGTTCACAAGGAGATGTACACCTTCACAGATCGCGCTCGGCAAGACAGCGAAGGTGAATCACTGACCTTGCGCCCTGAAAACACCGCGTCGGTCGTGCGAGCATACATTCAACACAAAATGTTTGCTGATAAATCACCGGGCGAATTGACCAAGCTGTATTACATCGGCCCGATGTTCCGCCGCGAACGCCCACAGGCTGGACGGTATCGCCAGTTTTATCAAATCGGCGTCGAAGTCATGGGTTCCAGCGACGATCCGGCCATCGAAGCCGAAGTGATGGAAATGCTGGATTGGTTTTTGAAAGAGTTGAAGATCACGAACACGACGTTGCTGATTAACTCCGTCGGCGAACCGGCAAGCCGCGCGGCGTATCTGGAAACGTTGCGCGAAGCGATTCGCCCAAATCTGGACAAGCTGTGTGTGGATTGTCATCACCGGTTTGAAACGAATGCGCTGCGCGTATTCGACTGCAAAAACGAAACCTGTCAGGCAATCATCGCCACGCTACCGACGATCACCGATTCGCTGGACGAAACGTCGCGCCAGCACTTTGCCCAATTCAAAGCGCATCTGGACGCGCGCGGCATTGTTTATACAGTGAATCCACGAATGGTGCGCGGATTGGATTATTACACCAAGACGGCGTTTGAAATCGTTGGCCACGACGGGCTTGGCGCGCAGAACACGCTGGTCGGCGGAGGCCGTTACGACGGTTTGTCCGAAACCATCGGCGGGCCGCCGACCAAAGGCTTCGGTTTTGCCTTCGGGCTGGATCGCATGGTGATGGCGTTGCCGGAAAGCGAAGCTGAACAACTGCGCGCGGCAGACGCGCCGGACGTGTTCATCGTCTTTTTGGGCGAAACGGCGCGCGCGCATTCGTTCACCGTGGCGCAACATCTTCGCGCGGCAGGCATTGCCGTGGCGATGGAATTTGAAGACCGTAAAATGAAAAAAGCGATGGCCGCCGCCGACAAAGCGCGCGCCCGCTTTGCGCTGATTATCGGCGACAACGAAGTCGCCAGCGGAACTTACGGCTTGAAGAATTTGAAAACCGGCGAGCAGGAGTCGCTGACGCTGGACGAAATCATCTCGAAATTCGGTTCAGTACCGGGAGCAGTAGCGACCGGGTGAAAATTTAGAATCAGGAAAGAAACAATGTTGGATCATCTTGGACAAACACAACGCACTCATAACTGCGGCGAACTTCGCCGCGAAAACGCCGGGCAAACCGTCACGCTGATGGGCTGGGTCAACAGCCGACGTGAGCATAAAAATGTGACGTTCATTCATCTGCGCGACCGCAACGGAATTACGCAGGTTGTTTTCGATCCGGAAAAATCACCCGAAGCGCACGAAAAGATCAAAGGTGTGCGCAGCGAATTCGTGCTGGCTGTGACCGGCGAATGCATTGTGCGCGACGAAAGCCAGTTCAACCCGAATATGACGACCGGCGAAATCGAAATCATCGCCGAACAGGTTTGGATTCTGAATGACTCGCAGGCGCTTCCTTTTCAAATCGAACGCTGCGAAGCGTCGGAAGACGTGCGGTTGAAATACCGCTACCTGGATTTGCGACGCCCGGAAATGCAGCGCAACTTCCGGCTGCGCCACCAACTGGCGTTTACGACTCGGCGTGTGCTGGACGAACTGGGCTTTTATGAAATTGAAACGCCGATACTGACCAAATCTACGCCCGAAGGCGCACGCGATTATCTGGTTCCTTCGCGCACCATGCCGGGCAAGTTTTTTGCGTTGCCGCAATCGCCGCAGTTGTTCAAACAATTGTTGATGATTTCCGGTTACGAACGCTACTTCCAGATTGCCCGTTGTTTCCGCGACGAAGATTTGCGCGCCGACCGCCAGCCGGAATTCACGCAGATTGACATCGAAATGAGCTTCGTCCAGCCGGACGACGTGTTCAACGTCATCGAACCGCTGATCGTCGAATGCTTCAAAGTCGCCGGTTATGAAGCACCGCAACGTCCGTTTCAGCGCATGCCGTACATCGAAGCCATGAACCGTTTCGGTTCCGACAAACCCGACATGCGATTCGGTCTGGAGTTGATGGATTTGACGGCACAGTTTGAAGGCGGCCCGTTCCCGGTGTTTGCCGACGCCATCAAAAAAGGCGGCGTGGTCAAAGCGATTGTCGTTCCGGGCGCAGCCACCTGGTCGCGCAAACAATACGACGACATCATCGAACACGCCAAAAAGTTCGGTGCAGGCGGTTTGGCCTACATCCAAGTGTTGGAAGGCGAAAACAAATCCGCGCTGACCAAAACGATGGGCGCGGACGGCATCGCCAAAGTCGTCGAAGCCGCCGGAGCCAAAGTCGGCGATTCGATTTTGATGGTCGGCGGCAAATGGGAAAAAGCCTGCGACGCTATCGGCGAAGTTCGTCTGGAAGTCGGTCGCCGCGAAAAACTGATCAACGAAGATGACAATCGGTTGCTCTGGGTGACTGAATTTCCTATGTTCGAATACCACGAAGAAGACAAACGCTGGTACGCCAAACATCACCCGTTCACGTCGCCGCGCGATGAAGATGTCGAAAAACTGAGCGGCGGCGATCTGGGATCGGTTTATGCCAAAGCCTACGATCTGGTGCTGAACGGCAAAGAGCTAGGCGGAGGCTCCGTTCGTATTCACCGTTCGGACGTGCAAGCGACCGTGTTCAAAGCTTTGGGCTTAAGCGAAGAAGAAGCGCGCGAAAAATTCGGCTTCTTCCTGGATGCGCTCAGTTACGGCACGCCTCCGCACGGCGGTATCGCGCTCGGCCTTGATCGTCTGGTGATGCTATTGGCCAAAGCCGGTTCATTGCGCGATGTCATAGCCTTCCCGAAAGTTTCGACGGCGTCGGATATGATGACCGACTCGCCCAGCGAAGTCGCTGCGGCGCAATTGGCGGAACTGAAGATCAAAACACTGGCCTGATGTTCGCCACAGTTTCTTGAAAATGTCAGTTTCCATTTGCTGTCTGGCTGACGCCAAAACGACAAATGGAAACTGACGTCTTTCATCGTCACACTGCCTTTCGCCAGCCAGCCCGGTTGTTTATACTGCGCCTTACATTCATCGGGTAACCCATTCACAACCAAAAACTATGTTCGACAAATTACGCGAAGAGTGCGGAGTCTTCGGGATTTACGGCCACGAAGAATCTGCGCGGCTCACTTATCTTGGCTTGTACGCGTTGCAGCATCGCGGACAGGAATCGGCTGGCATTGTGTCTTCTGACGGCGAACGGCTTCACGCTGAACGCGGCATGGGACACGTCAGCGACATTTTTCAGGAAGAAAATCTGGCGCGTCTGCCCGGACGTTCGGCCATTGGCCACGTGCGGTATTCCACCGCGGGCAAAGTCAGCCTGAACGAAGCGCAGCCGTTTTCCGTCAAATGCAGCTTTGGCCAGATCGCACTTTGTCATAACGGCAACCTGCCCGACGCCATTGAAGCCCGCCAGCAACTGGAACGCGACGGCGCGATTTTCTCTTCGACTTCGGACACCGAAGTTGTGCTCCATCGCATCGCGCGTTCGCGCGCAGGCGACGTGGTCGAAGCCATCGCCGAAGCGCTAAGAAACGACGAAGGCGCGTTTTCGATGCTCTTTGTCACACCGGACAAATTGATCGCGGCACGCGACCCGCGCGGATTTCGTCCTTTGTGCATGGGAGAACTGGAAGGCGCGACGGTGTTCGCGTCGGAAACCTGCGCGTTTGATTTGATCGGAGCGAAATACATACGCGATGTCGAACCCGGCGAAATTGTCGTGGTCGAAGCCGACGGCATTCGGTCGCTGAAACCATTCGCCGCGCGCACGACTTCGCATTGCATTTTCGAGCACGTGTATTTTTCGCGGCCCGATTCGCTGGTCTTTGGTCGCAGCGTCAACAAAAGCCGTCATTTGTTTGGCCGCCATCTGGCGCGCGAATATCCGGTAAATGCCGACATCGTCGTCCCGGTTCCCGATTCCGGCGTTGCCGCGGCAATTGGGTTTGCCGCCGAATCCGGTTTGAAGTTCCGTTTCGGCTTGATGCGAAATCATTACGTCGGTCGCACGTTCATCGAACCGCGTTCGTCCATTCGTCATTTCGGCGTGAAGATTAAACTCAATCCGGTGCGTGACCTGATCGAAGGCAAACGCGTTGTGCTGATTGACGATTCGATCGTGCGCGGCACGACGTCCAAAAAGATCGTCAAGATGGTGCGCGACGCCGGCGCGCGCGAAGTTCACATGCGCATCAGTTGTCCGCCGACGATTGCGCCGTGTTATTACGGTGTGGACACGCCGACGCGCGAGGAGTTGATTGCCGCGCAAAATTCCGTTGAGGAAATTCGCCAGTTTTTGGAAGCCGATTCGCTGGGATATTTGAGTATGCAGGGCATGCGGGAAGCGGTTGGCGACGACGCCGATACAAGATTCTGCACAGCGTGTTACACCGGCAAATACCCCACTCAATTGGGAGCCAACGTAATGACTTCGCGCCAGCGCGAATCCATTCCTGCTGATTGAAGCCGAATTGACGAATCGTTTACCATCCGTTGCAGAGGTGAATATGAGCTTACAGGAAATCATGAGCGAAATCGGCAGGCTGCCTTTTCTGGAACGGCAACAGCTTATTGAAGCTCTCAAACGAGAAATTGACCATCTACCTGTCTCAAGTGAGTCCCCTCGCACTGCGGAACCAGTCAACGAGGAAGAGGTTGAGCGAATCCTTGCTTCCAAAGGCATCATCAGCCTTCCCACTCTTTCCGATTACACGGATGAAGATGAGGATTTTGAGCCGATTGAAGTCGAAGGCGAGTCTCTTTCTGAACAGATCATTCGGGAGCGTCGGTAGTGGCAGCCTATTTCTTTGACAGCAGCGCGTTGATGAAACGATACGCCAAAGAAACTGGCTCGGCTTGGGTAATTCGCCTCTTTAAGGCATCTGCGGCAAATCGAGTTTATGTCGCTCGTATTACTTTGGTCGAAGTAATAGCTGCACTGACACGCCGAACTCGAAGCGGACGCTTACATCCAATGGCAACGGCAAAATCAATCATCAGATTTCGTCGCGCTTTTGCCGGAAAGTTTTTGATTGCTGAAACAACTCGGATTTTAGTCGAAGAAGCTGCCAGACTGGCTGAAAAGCATGCTTTACGCGGCTATGACGCAGTTCAACTGGCTGCTGCATTGGCGGCGAATTCCAATCGGCTGGCGGTCGGCGCGAGACCACTCATCCTGGTTTCAGCCGACGCTGATCTGAACATCGCTGCACAGGCTGAAGGTCTTGCTGTCGATAATCCCAACAATTATCCATAACAGACAAGGCTGAATATCTCTCCTCCGTGCTCATGCGTTTTCTGAAAGTTCTGTTCGCTGTTTTGATCGTCGTCGCAATTCTTGTTGGAGTGGCTTACTGGCTGCGCCGCCAACGAAACGAACCGCCGCCGATGCCGGCGCCATTTGAAACCAAAGGCAGATTGCAAATTGTCGCGTTGGACGTGGGGCAAGGCGACGGTTTTTTGATTGTTTCGCCCGGCGGCAAAACCGTTTTGATTGACGCCGGAAACGCGCGCGCGGGAGATGGTGTCGTTTCCGTATTGCAACGCCGCAATTTGCGAACCATTGATCTGGCCGTGGCAACGCATCCGCACGCCGATCACATTGCGGGTTTGCGCCGCGTGATTGGCAAACTGACGGTCAAACAACTGCTCGACAGTGGTCAATCGTTCGCCAGCACGGAATACGAAAAGCTGCTGCGCGCGGTGAAGGAACGAAAGGTCGCTTATATCAAAGCGGGCAAAGGCCAGACCTTCGACCTGGATTCCGGCGTGCGGCTGGAAGCCTTCCATCCGCGTGGCAACGGCCAATGGACGACCAACGTCCGCGAAGGCGGCAGCGTGGAAAATGCGAATTCGGTGGTGTTGCGATTGACGTACGGCAATTTCACCATGCTCTTCACCGGCGACGCCGAAGCCGAAACCGAAGCGGAACTGGTCAAAGCGAAGTTGCCTATTCGCGCGCAGGTATTGAAAGTCGGACATCACGGGTCGCGCCACGCCACCAGCGAACGATTTCTGAATGCAGTCAACCCGCAAGCCGCGATCATCTCCTGTGGCGCGGACAATCGGTACGGACATCCGTCGCAACCGACGCTGGATCGGCTGAAAAGATCGAACGTGCAGGTTCATCGCACCGATCTGAGCGGCGAAATCACCATCGTTTCTGACGGCAATACTTTTCAGGTCAACGCCAATCGGCAAGCCAGTCTGGCGTCATTGTGGTCTGGACGAATCGGACTCGATGATGTCTTGATGCAACCGCAAAAAGCCGCCGCGGCCAAAGCCGGGCTGAAAGGCAAGGAAATTGACTGACGAACGCAACAATTCCACCAGTTTCAAAGCATTCATTGACCGCGTCGAAAATGGGCTGGCCGTGCTTGTCGCCAGCGACGACAGCGGATTTCAATTCGATGTTCCGCTTGACCGGTTGCCTTCAACGGCCAAAGCCGGAGATCATCTGACCGTCAGTTTTCAGTTTGATGCAGATTCCACTGAAGCCACGCTTCGGCGAATCAACGAACTTCAACGCGAACTCGCACAATCAACTCAACCGGACAATTTCAAATTATGAACCACTCAATTACTTATAAAGACGCGGGCGTGGACATTGACGCCGCCAATCAGGCCACTGCGCGAATCAAAAAGCTGGCGCGTTCGACCTTCAATGAAAATGTCATGTCTGAAATCGGCAGCTTCGGCGGAATGTTCAGCGGACTGTTCAACGAAATACGCGAACCTGTGCTGGTGGCAAGCTGCGATGGCGTTGGCACCAAGCTGAAAATCGCCTTTGCCGCAGGCATTCACGACACGGTCGGTTATGATCTGGTGGCGCATTGCATCAATGACATTCTGGTGCAGGGAGCGCGGCCAATGTTCTTTCTGGATTACATCGCCGTCGGCAAACTGTATCCCGACGTGGTTGAAAAATTGATCGAAGGTCTGGTGCGCGGTTGCCGCGAAGGCGAATGCGCGTTGCTGGGCGGCGAAACCGCCGAAATGCCGGAACTGTACAAAGAAGGCGAATACGACATCGCGGGCTTTATCGTCGGCGTGGTGGACAAAAAGAAAATCATCAATGGCAATCGCATCACCGCCGGAGACATTGTCATCGGATTGCCATCCGTGGGTTTGCACACCAACGGATACAGCCTGGCGCGCAAAGTGTTGTTCGACATCGAAGGCTATCAACTGGATCAGCACGTGCCGGAACTCGGCTGCACAATCGGCGAAGAGTTGTTGAAGCCGCACAAAAATTACCTGCCTTCGCTGGAACGATTGATCGAACACGAAGGCGTCATCAAAGGACTGGCCCACATTACCGGCGGCGGTTTGGTAGAAAACGTTCCGCGCATTTTGCCGCGCAACGTGGATGTCGCCATCAAGGAAGGAAGCTGGCCGGTGCTGCCGGTGTACGACCTGATCCAAAAGATCGGCAACGTCCCGCGCGAAGACATGCTCCGCACGTTTAACATGGGCATCGGGATGGTCGTTGTCACCAGCCCGCAATTTCTGCAATTTGTGCAAGATCAATTCAATGTCGCTCGCCAACCGTTTTACATCCTGGGCGAAGTTGTGGACGGTGAAAGCAAGGTGCAGTTTGTATAAGCTAAGCCAATAAGGAGTCTGACATGTCGTTTGCGACAACGCCCTGAAACGATGAAAACGGCTGCGCCCGACTGTCCGACAAGCTGCCAGCTTGTCGTTGACCCTAACAAGCGTCAAATCGAGACCACGACAAGCTGGCAGCTTGTCGGACATTTTCAGAGGAGGAAACCAATGATAGATTGGTCTTTTTGTCCAGCAGTAGAACGAGACCCTGAAAAAGTCAGCGGAGCCTGGACGTTCCGCAACACACGAGTTCCAGTCATCGCGTTGTTTGAAAACCTGGAAGATGGCGCGAGCCTGGATGATTTTTTGGCCTGGTTTCCCGGCGTTACTCGTGAACAGGCGACAGCGGTTTTGGATTACACGATCCAAAGCCTCAATCAAAGCAAGATAGCGGCGTAACAATGAAGCTACTATTCGATCAAGGCACGCCTGTTCCCTTGCGAAAGTACTTGCTCAGTCACACTGTGGTGACGGCTTACGAACAAGGCTGGAATGACATCCGAAACGGAGACTTATTGCAGCGAGCCGAAACAGCAGATTTCGACGCCATCATCACAACCGATCAAAATATCCGTTATCAGCAAAATTTGACTGGTCGCAAAATCAGCATTGTCGTCTTGCTGACGACTAGCTGGCCACGAATCAAGAAACACGTTGCAATGGTTGTGGGCTCAATCGACACTCTGCAACCGGGCAGCTATATCGAGCTTCCTATTCCTTTCAACTGAAATTCGGGGTACTTATGACTGTTTCAATATGGCGTCGAGCCTGCTTCTCTCTTTGCATTCTTTCGCTGCTGATTCCTTCGCCAATTTTTTCCCGTTCGTCTTCGGCGCAAACCAGAAAATTCGAGTTGACCGTGGACAACATCATGCGCGCCAACGATCTTGTCGGCTATGAGCCGTCGCGCGTGTATTGGTCGCAGGACAGCCAGCGCCTTTATTTTCGCTGGAAACGCGCAGGCGAAGCTCGATTGAAGGAACCTGACCTGTACGTCGTCAATCGCGACGGCAGTGGATTGCGCAAACTGACGGAAGACGAAGCCAGGCAAGCGCCTCCGGCGACCGGCGATTTGTCCAAAGACAAAAAGCTGACGGTCTTTGCCGAAGAAGGCGACATTTTCCTGTTCGATCACTCCAAAAACGAACGCCGCCAGCTCATCGCTACGACCGAAGGCGAAGGCAGCCCGCGTTTTGCCGCCGACCAAAAACACATTCTGTTCACGCGGCAGAACAACCTGTATTCGATGGCGCTCGACGGTGGCTCGCTGGTGCAAGTCACGGATATTCGCACAGGCGGCGGCGCTCCATCCGCTCCGACGGCGCCCATTGGCGCTGGTGGTTTCGGCGGTGGCAGACAAGGCGGCGGCGGTTTCGGTGGTGGCGCGCAAACCGGACAAGCTCCGCCGCAAGCAGGAACGAGCCAGGACTTTATCAAGAAAGAAGAGCGCGAATTGCTGGAAGCTGTCCGCGAACGCGCCAAAAACCGCGAAGAACAGGAAGCCAAACGAAAGGCTCGCGAAAAGCGCAAACCTTTTTCGCCGCCGTCCGGACAGTCGGTCTCCAATCTGACGTTATCGCCCAACGGCAAATATGTGATGGCGATGGTCTTTCAACCTTCGAGCAACGCAAAAAGTACCATCGTGCCGAACTATGTCACTGAGTCGGCTTACACCGAAGACATTCCTGCGCGCCACAAAGTCGGCGATGTGCAAGGCCGCAATCGCGTGGCGATTCTTTCTGTCGAAACTGGCGAAGCAAAATGGGTTGAACATGGTCTGAAGCAAGCCGCACCGGCAATGCCTGCCGCGCAACCCGCGCGCAGCGGCAGACAAGATCAGGGCCAGGCACAAGGACAAGGCCAGCGCGAACAGGAGCGCGAACGCGACGTGCAGTTGATGATGAACGCACAATGGTCTGAAGACGGAAACCAGGTCGTTCTGATGGCGCGGGCTGTGGATAACAAGGACCGCTGGGTGATGGCGGTTGATCCGGCGACGGGCAAGACAAAAATGCTTGATCATCTGCACGATGACGCCTGGATCGGCGGCCCCGGCTCATTCACGCTGGGCTGGCTGCCGGACAATAAAACCATTTACTTTCAATCCGAGCGTGACGGATGGGCGCATCTGTACACGGTTTCGATTGACGGTGGCGAACCGAAGCAACTGACCAGCGGCAAGTTTGAAGTCTCCGATGTGCGCCTGTCGCAGGACAAAACCAAATTCTTTTTCACCTCCAGCGAAGGCAGTCCGTTTGAACGTCACTTGTATTCAATGCCGGTTGGCGGCGGCGAACGCACACGATTGACTTCGATGGCGGGCAACAACGACGCAACGATTTCGCCCGACGAAACCACGCTGGCGATCATTCGTTCGTTCAGCAATAAACCGCCTGAGCTTTACATCGCGCCAAACAAGCCAAACGCCACGGCGAGCGAGATCAAACAGATTACAACCTCGCCGACCGAAGAATGGCTCAGCCACAACTGGATTGATCCGCCGATTGTCACCTTCAAAGCGCGTGATGGCGCTGATGTTCCCGCGCGGCTGTACAAGCCCGCTAACTGGAAACGCGGCGGCCCGGCGGTGTTTTTCGTTCACGGAGCCGGTTATCTGCAAAACGTTCACAAATGGTGGAGCAGTTATTTCCGCGAATACATGTTTCATCACCTGCTGATGGAGCGCGGTTATCTGGTGTTGGATGTGGATTATCGAGCTTCCGCAGGTTACGGGCGCGACTGGCGCACAGGCATTTATCGCCACATGGGCGGCAAGGATTTGACCGATCACGTTGACGCTGCCAAATGGTTGGTCGCCGAACACGGCGTTGATCCCAAACGCATCGGCCTTTACGGAGGCAGTTACGGCGGATTCATCACGTTGATGGCGATGTTCACTGAACCCGACGTGTTTGCGGCGGGTGCGGCGTTGCGCCCCGTCACCGATTGGGCGCATTACAATCACGGCTACACGTCGAACATATTGAACGTCCCGCAAGCCGACGCGGAAAGTTACAAACGAAGTTCTCCGATTTACTTCGCGCAAAATCTGAAAGGTGCATTGTTGATTTGCCACGGCATGGTAGACATCAACGTGCATTTTCAGGATTCAGTGCGATTGGCGCAGCGGCTGATCGAACTCAGAAAAGAAAACTGGGAACTGGCGGTGTATCCGGTCGAAGATCACGGCTTCGTTCAACCAACCAGTTGGGCAGATGAATACAAACGCATCTTGAAACTGTTTGAAACGAATCTGAAACCCACGGCTGTGCCGCCAGCGCCCGTGAGTTCAAAACGCAGTTCACCTCGCAATTGATTTGGGTTTTTCAGGCAAAGCTGATTCCGGGTAAACTGACGACCTCATTTTTCACAAGGGACTTAAGACAAATGCCGGTGCTCCATTTCAAGGGCAAGACTGCCGTCGAAAACTATCACTACGTCGTCCCGCATCACACGCTGGAGTTCGATCCGAAACTCTCCGTGTTGGGCAAGGGCGAAAAGCCAGGTTTGGACGGCAATCTGATTATCGAAGGCGACAACCTGCTGGCCCTGAAAGCTCTGCTGCCCACGCACGCCGGACGCATCAAATGCATTTACATTGATCCGCCTTACAACACCGGCAACGAAGGCTGGGTGTACAACGACAAACTCAATCAGCCGCAGTTCAAAGAATGGATCGGCCAGACCGTCGGCAAGGAAGGCGAAGACGCCACGCGCCACGACAAATGGTGCTGCATGATGTATCCGCGCTTGCAGTTGCTGAAAGAATTACTGCGAGAAGACGGGGCGATTTTCGTTTCGATTGACGACAACGAAGTCCATCATCTGCGAATGATGATGGATGAAATACTTGGAGAAGAAAATTTCGCCGCCACAATTGTTAGGCAAACGCGAACCTCTCCTGATAATGACGAAAAGTTTATTACAACAACTCATGACAGCTTGATCGTCTATTTGAAAAGCAAAGAAGCTGCTGAAGCCTTCCGCTTTGAACGGACGGAAGAACAGGATTCGCGTTACGAAAACCCTGACAACGACCCGCGTGGTGTTTGGACATCAAGCGATTTAACTCGCCGTGAATATAGAGAGTACGATTATTATGAAATCACGCTACCAAGCGGGCGAAAAGTACTGCCCGCTCAAGGACGAAGCTGGGGAGTTCCTAAAGAATCCTATGAGCGACTTGTTCAAGACAATCGTATTTGGTTTGGGCCGGATGGAAATTCCATGCCTCGTCGTAAGAGGTTTCTCTCAGAGGTCAGAGGCGGTGTTGTGCCAGTTACTTGGTGGTCCACAAAATTGGCAGGCACAAATGAAGATGGAAAAAAAGAGGTCAACCGGATTTTTTCAGATAAGGCAAACACTTTTACCGCGCCCAAACCGGTTTCCCTAATTACGCAAATTCTTCGTCTTTGCACTGAAGAAGGCGATATTGTTCTGGACTCATTTGCAGGCAGCGGGACAACGGCTCAAGCAGTACTCGACTTGAATCAAGAAGATGAATTCAACCGTAGACGGTTCATCTTGATCCAACAGCCTTTCGACACAAGAGAAAATGAAAAGCAGGCTTTCAACCTTTGCCAAAAAATCACTGCCGAGCGAGTAAAACGAGTTATCAAAGGCTACAAATACGCCAAGAAAAATGGCAATGGGACGGATAAAGGAGAAGTCGAAGGCTTGGGCGGATCGTTCAGCTACCTGCGGCTGGGCGAACTACTTTTCAACGAATACCGCAGTTTCAGCGACAGATTGCCGACGTATGAAGAAGTCGCCAAGTATGTCTTTTACACCGAAACGAGCCGCGACTTTGATCCGCAAGCCGTCATCCGCGAGACGGGCAAAATCGGTGAACACAACGGCGCGAGTTATTACCTGCTGTACACGCCGAACGAGACGGACGATCAAGCCTGTGATCTGACCTGGCTGAAGCAGGTCGGCGCGGCGGATCAAAACCACAAGTTGGTGGTGTATTGCGAGAAAATCTGGCTGCATCAGGACGACCTGTTGAAGTACGAATTCGAGCACGGCAAAGAGGTCAGGCCGATGCTGGTTCCCTTTCACCTGAAGTAATGGAACTGAAGTTTTACCAAAAACGGGTTCTGAAAGAAGTCGGAATCTTCTTGAGTGCGCTCGCCGGGCAGCGGGCGGCGGGAATGCCGTATGCCAGTTTGGCGGCGTGGGAAGAAGCGGAAAAGCATTTCTTTCTGCCCGGCCAATATCGTCCGCGGCGCAACGGACTGAACAAAGATTTGCCGACGTTTTGCGTGCGCGTGCCGACGGGCGGCGGCAAAACGTTGCTGGCGACACAGATTCTGGGCCAGATTTACAAGACCATTTTGAAAGAGCGGAACGGCGCCGGACTGGTGTTGTGGGTTGTGCCCAGCGATCAGATATACAAAGACACACTACGCCGGTTGCGCGACCGCAGCGATTTTTACCGCACTTCGCTGGAGCACGCCGTTTCGCGCCGCATCGAGGTTTGGGAAAAGCGCGAAATCTTCCGCCTGACGCCGGGCCAGATGCGCAACAACCTGAACATACTGCTGCTGAAACTGGCCAGCACCAACCGCGAAACCAAAGATCAATTGAAGTTCTTCCGCGACAGTGGTGGCAACATCGTCCAGCACTTCCCGCCCGAAAACGCTCCCGACGAACACCGCAAGTTGAAAGAGCGCATTCCAAATCTGGATATGCTGGTGGAAGACGCGGCCAGCGGCGAATTTCTGGTCAAGACTTCGCTGGGCAATCTGGTGCGGCTGTACGAACCACCAGTCATTTTGGACGAAGGGCACAAAGCCACCAGCAAACTGGCGCGCGAAACCATCGAAGGTTTCAACGCCGGCATCGTCGTCGAACTTTCGGCCACGCCGTACAAAGAAGCCAATGTGCTGGTGCGCGTCAATGGCCGCGAGTTGCTGGACGAGCAGATGATTAAACTGCCGATCAACATCGCCAACTCCAACCAGAAATCTTGGCAAGACTGTTTGACCCAAGCCCGCGACAAACGCGAAGAGTTGGCGCAACGAGCGGCTGAGCATTACCGCAAATCGGGCAAACTCATCCGCCCGATTGTGCTCGTGCAAGTCGAACGCACAGGCAAAGACCAACGCGACGCCGAGCTTGTCCATAGCGAAGATGTCAAAGAACACTTGATGCAGCGGCTGGGCGTGCCGGAAGCCGCCATCGCTATCAAATCCTCCGAAAAAGACGACATCGAAGGTATTGATCTGCTGGACGAAGGCTGCCCCATCGAATGGATCATTACCAAAGCCGCGTTGCAGGAAGGTTGGGATTGTCCCTTTGCCTACATTTTGGTTTCGCTGAACAACACCGGCAGCCAGCAAAGCATGACGCAATTGGTCGGGCGAGTTTTGCGACAGCCTTTCCAAACCAAAACACCGTTCGAGGAACTGAATCAAAGCTATATTTTCTGTTTGCGACGCCGGGCTTCAGACATCACCAGGGAGGTAAAGAAGGCGCTGGAAGGCGAAGGATACGAAGGCGACGCCATGAGCGTTGTAGATCGCACGGAAGAAGGCAATAAGGCTGGTGAAAAACTCGAAGCCAAAATGCGCGAAGAGTTTCGCCGCTACTATAAAAAGTTTGAGGGCAAGGTCTACCTCCCGCTTTTCGCAGTCAAGAATGGCAAGGGTTATGAAGTGCTGGATTATTACCGCCATTTGCTCAGCCAAGTGAAAGTGCGCGAATTTGACTTTGCTTCGGTGGATTGGGATATGACGGAAGCACTTCAGCGGGCGCGGGATTCCTTTTACCGGCTGGATTTGGACCAGGACTTACAGCGCGTCACCGAACAGGAAACACTGATTCTGGAAACGGATGAGCAAGTCGCTTCGTGGCTGGTCGCGGCCCTGCCGTTTGAGTATTACAGTTTCAAACAGTTGCGTGTGATCGTGGAAATGGCGATGAAAGAGGTTTACCACGCCAATCCCGACTTGCAGGGACGCTTGGGTCTGGTCAAATTCATCGTGCGCGAAAAACTGGTCGGGTTAATCGAGCGCGAAACTGACCGGCAAACGCACGCGGCATTTGATCACTTGTTCCACACCAAACGGCTGACGTTTGCGCTGGAATGCGTGGAAGCGCGCATCGAAATTCCACCTGCCATTGAAATCAAAACAACGCGGCGACTGACACACGACAACGGCGAGCAAATCCAGCAATCGCTTTTCGACATTGTGCCGGACACGCTCAATGAGTTGGAGAAGGCCGTCGCGTTCTGCCTTGACCGCGAACCAAAGGTGCTTTGGTGGTACCGCAATCTGATCGGCAAGGACAACTTTTACATTCAGGGCTACCGCCGTCACCGCGTCTACCCTGATTTCGTCGTTCAGGAGGGCGAGAAGGAAAATGGCGGCAAGAAGCCTGTCGCTTCGGTGTTGGTGCTGGAAAGCAAAGGCAAACAGTTGAAAGGGAGCGAAGATACCAACTACAAACGTTCTTTGGCCGAATTTTTCAACAAGGTCGGACATCAGGTCACTTGGCAGAAACTGGCAGAAGACTTTTCAGATCATCGCTTCCGCGTTTATGTGATTGACGAAGGCGAATACAAAGACCACACCTGGCGAGATGAACTGAAGAAGCGGTTAAACGAACCAATCGCTTTGCAATAACTCGAATTTTCTCTATGAAACGAATTGGCATTCTGATTTCCGGGCGCGGATCGAACATGCTGGCCTTGGCGGATGCGGTCAAACATGGCCGCTTCCCCAATGCTGAAATTGCGCTGGTTGTCAGCAACATTGCTGACGCTGGCGGGCTTGAGAAAGCGCGCGAACTCGGCATTCCGACCTTCGTTCACAGCCACAAAGGCTGCACGCGCGAAGAGCACGACCGCGCGATGGCTGCGGAATTGCGCCAAGCCGGAGTTGATCTGGTTTGTCTGGCGGGTTACATGCGATTGCTCTCGCCCTGGTTCATACGCGAATTCGAGCACCGCATTTTGAACATTCATCCTTCGCTGTTGCCGTCGTTTCCGGGATTGGACGCCCAAAAACAGGCTTTGGAATACGGCGTAAAATTCACCGGTTGCACGGTTCATCTGGTGGACGAAGAACTGGATCACGGTCCCATCGTCAAACAAGCAGTCGTTCCGGTCTTGTCTGGCGACACAGTGGAAACTCTCTCTGCGCGTATTTTGACGGAGGAACATAAAACATACTCAGAAGCCGCTGCCCTGATCTTGAGCGGCAGATTTCGTATTGAGGGGCGGCGAATAGTTCAGATTTGAATACCTTCTCTCAAGTCCTTGGCTTCGCACCTGTTTTATTTTTACCGAAGGATTTTAGATATTCACCGCAAAATGAAGCCTGAACCAGCATTGCCGCTTCAGCATTGTTCAATGTCTGTATGATCTGCAGCCCCCTTTCAAAGTCGGCTCTTTCAAGAGACGCAAGTGATTTTCTGAAATCGTGAAATTCGGGATACCAATAGATTTTTCCTCTCAGAGGCTTATCCGGCGGAGTGAGGTCAGCGCCGTTCATTGTAGTTACAAAAATTTCCAAAGCAGCAAAACCTCGCTCCGAATTGTCCCGGCTGAATCTGTCGAGAAAATCGAGCGCCCCCCAAGCAGTGTCTGTATCCCTATTACGACTTCGCAACCAGTTTAATAAATCATCCTTAAGAGCTTCCGCTCGCTCCGTTGCTTTTACAGAAACCAAAGCGTCAGTTATGGCGGAGTAAAGACTGACTCGCCCTTTGGGCAGCTTATCTTTCTCAGCCAGTTGCAACGCTTTGTCAGGTCCTTCAGTTGAAAGGGCTTTTAGGCCTGCCTGAAAATAAAGCGTTCCTAAAGTTTGTTCTCTCTGCTCTTTGTTCTCTATCTTTTCGGCCAGGGAAATGGCCACGTCAAAGTCTCCCTGCCCCATGCGCCATGCATTAAAAGCAGCGCTCTCAAGATGAGCGTCTCTTTTATCTCCAGTGGAAGATGTCACCGCAATCATCAATTGCTTATGCCGTTCATCCGACCACGGACCCTGCGTCGGTCTCTGCTCAGATTGAGGGATGAATGGGGATAGCTGATTGATTCGTGTATTTACCAGCCAAACGCTCTCTGGCTTGATGTCCTTGAATACCGCCAAAAGATTCCGCCAGAGGTAAAACTCTCTCCTCACAAGCTCAGGAACCATATTGCCAGGCGGCTCCGTTTCAATGCGACGAACCAGCAACTCGATACCATAATCAATCAGCGTTATTGCATCCTTCATCCGTTGCAGATCGGTCAGATAATGCTTTCCTCCAATAAGACGATCTCTTTCGGTTGGC
The DNA here is from genome assembly GCA_964470555.1 of uncultured Heliomicrobium sp. Classification (GTDB taxonomy): domain Bacteria; phylum Acidobacteriota; class Blastocatellia; order RBC074; family RBC074; genus RBC074. Next base: position 92,084 of record CAYYDG010000006.1, on the reverse strand, counting down.
AAAATATATGGAACGAGCCTTTGGAAATTCCATAAATCCCAATTCATTCTGACAATAGAAAAAGCTTGGTTGAAAATGGAGCTGGCTTCTTCAGGGGATTTCTCTCTAAGTCTTATCAGCAAAAATGGCAACTCATCGCTGATACCGCTTTTGCTGCTTTCTCTGATTATGCGAGCCGCTGCCTCAGGGTCGGTATCGGCAAGACTGGCAGCTGTCAGGAGAACTTCATCTCGGCTCTCTCCTGGAGTATCGCTTTTTTTCTCGTCCTTTTTCTCCGAAGCAACAAGCGATCTGGCCAAGGCAGAGTCACGTGCGCTTATGATCGTTAGCATTTCGCGCTTCAATTGGGTTTTCACTTCCTCAAGATTTCTGCCTTTGTATGTCACCGGCTTGCCGAGATCATTGACAGACCATAGCTTGCCAAGCTCAAGCTCGTGATCAGGAACACTAATTGAGGCAATTTTGGAAAAGTCCTCAAACAGAATTTCTTGAGCTGTGTTGGGATCAAAATTCCAAAAAGCGTCGGCAATCAACATCCTGATTTTTATTCTGACTACTGGGTTAGCTATGTTTTCAGCTCTTTTGAAAATATCTTGAATGACATCTTGCGCTAATTTGATTCTTTTTTCGTTCTGTCTTTTAGCGTGATCAAGTTCATCAGTTTTATCAGATGCTGTTGGTCTTCCATTATCTTTGGAAATCTTTTCTCCCTTTTCAGCGTTATTGATACTGCTCGATTGTTGGCTAACTTTTCTTTGTTTCCTCTGGGACTCCTGGCCGTTACTTCCTTTATTAGCCGATTGCTGAGGCATACTTGAACCGCTCATCCCAAAAAGAAAAGGCGAGAAAATAAAAAACAGCATGGCCACTGATACGGTCTTTTTTCCAATTACTGTTTTTGACATAGACGATTCTCCCAATGTGGTTAAGCCAAAATCCAACAAGCAAAATCTGAAAAACCGCGCTGCTTTTCAGATTTTGCTGATCCTTGCTCTTGCAAGTATTTTATTTACGGTCGTCTTTCAAGAACAATGATGGGCAGATTGTGATTTATCAATTCCTTTGTTGTTCCGCCTTAGTAGAACCAACATTTCGTACCATCACTTTGAAGCACGACCCTAAAGATTTTCTGTCTGGTCAATCGCCAAACATAATGGCCTCAGAAAATCCCGATTTAATCTGAGCTAAAGCAGGATCGGCCGCGTTCGACACAAAGACAAGCTCCAAATTGGCAAACCTGAAAATGGCCAATGGAACAGTTTCCATTAGAATCGCACCCATGCCTAACCCAGCATCCGCATTGGTTACACCATCCACCGCCAATTTCGAATTCTTCTTGGGACCAACCACTGACAAAGACATATTCACTATCATCGGCAATCCTGGCTTCCAACCAACGACTGACCTGAGAATCAGCAGAAAAGCCAGGCAATGTTTTTTCAGATGAAATGTTGGTTTTGGTTTCATCGAATTCATTATGTTTGCCGTGTCTGCCGTGAGCATACCCATTAAGCGACAAAGTAAACACAATAACCACGATTATAGGGAAAAACGCTTTCAAATTGATTTTCATGGTTGATCCTCCTTGTTATTAACAAATCAAGTTTCGTTTCCAGACTGGAAAAGAGTTGCAACAAGATTCAAGCTTGAATCAGTCTTTGGCCAATCAAGAATGATAGGTTGGATAAAAGGTAGCACGGAGAGAAAAAAAACAATCATTTTTTACAAAAAAGACTATTACGTAGATCAAAACCTACGGATATGGAATTTCTTCTCGCAATAGTTAGCCTTCAAATCATGGATATTTTCTCAGTCTAATTGGATTGATACGAATGTTTCAGAATTCCCGCTAAGCTGAGTGGCGGACATAAAAACAGGCAAGCGAGAGCGGCCATCTGCCAAGAACCGAGAATTGAAATCAGTGGAGGTCTCAGCAATGTTTACTCTCAAGTCAGAACCCAGCAACTTGTTCAGCAGAATCATCTTGTCGCAAGCGACGTTCGGCGTGTTCGGCGTGGTGGTGTTGATTGCGATGTTGTTTTTCGCTTTTGTCGGAAATGTGGCGGAAGAAGACAAACTCTTCGGCAAGCTCCAAAGCGCGAAAGCTGTGGAAAGCAAACCGTCGCCGGAAGCAGTTGCGGCGAAAAACCTGGCCAAACTTGGCCGATAAGGCTTCACGAAACAGGCTGGTCGGGTGGGAACACGATCAGCCTTCGACTTTCAGTTCATTGATTAACCGGTGCAGATATTGGCGGCTGATTTTCAGCCGGTGGGCGGCTTCGGAACGCGAGGCGTTGCATTCGCGCAAAGCTTGGGCGACCAGTTGCCGTTTGAAATTCTGAATCGCGGTTTCAAACGACAAATCCGGCGGCAACAATCCGTTGACCAGTTCCAGTTGCGGCACGGCGGTTTGCTTGGGCGAATTCTGAACTGTGTTTTCCTGCGCCAGCACCTTGCCCGGCAACAGAGTTTCGTCCAACACGGGCGATTGGCTGATGACGACGGCGCGTTCGATGACGTTTTCCAGTTCGCGGATGTTGCCCGGCCAGCGATAAGCCGCCAAATGATCCAGAAAACGCTGTGTGGGCGAAGTTGATTGTTTGCCGTGTTTGGCGGCGGCTTTCGAGGCGAAGTGGTTGGCCAGGATCGGTATGTCGTCCGGACGCTCGCGCAAAGGCGGCAATTCCAGATTGACGATGTTCAACCGGTAATAAAGGTCTTCGCGGAATTGGCCAGCTTCGATCATCTGTTCCAGATTGCGGTTGGTGGCGGCAATGACGCGAATGTCCACTTTGATTTTTTGCTGCCCGCCCAATCGTTCAAATTCGCGTTCCTGCAAAACGCGCAGCAATTTGACCTGCATCGCCGGCGACATTTCGCCAATCTCATCCAAAAACATAGTGCCGGTGTCGGCCAGTTCAAATCGGCCCTGACGGCGAATTGCGGCTCCGGTGAACGCGCCTTTTTCATGACCGAATAGTTCTGATTCGACCAAAGTTTCGGGCAGCGCGGCAATGTTGCAAGCGATGAATGGGGCACGAGCGCGCGGGCTGATATTGTGAATGAACCGCGCCATCATTTCCTTGCCGGTTCCCGATTCGCCTGTAATCAATACGGTGGCGCTGGTTTCGGCAACGGCGCGCGCCTGGTCAATTACGCGACGCAACGACGGACTGGAACCGACTATGCCTTCCTGCCAACCGGCGTTTGAACGCAATTCATCGCGCAGTTTGAGGTTTTCATTTTCCAGCCGGAAATGTTGAGCCGCGCGGCGGACGATGATCTCTACTTCTTCGACCTTGAACGGTTTGTAGAACAGATCGTATGCGCCGCGATTGACGACCTGCAACGCAGTTTCGCGGTCTTCGTCGCCGGTAATGATGATGACCGGCAACACAGGGTTGAACCGGCGAACGAATTCCAGAATGCTCAATCCTTCGCTGATGTCGTGCTCGTTCGGCGGCATGCGCAGATCGCTGAGCACAACGTCAATCGGTTCTTTTTCGACCAACGCCAACGCCTCAGCGCGCGACGACGCTTCCAGCACGCGATAATTTTCTTCCAGCGCCCAATAAAGCTGTTTGCGAATGGATTCGTGGTCGTCCACGACCAGCACAGTTTGTTTAGGTTGCTCAGGCATAAGTTTAGCGCTTCAACTTCATCAATCGGATTATTACGTCAAACCACCGCCGCTTTGGCTTCCGCTTTTTGCTCTTCGATTTGTACAGGTAGCACCATTCGGAATTCCGTGCCGACATCCACCTTGCTGCTGACATCTATTCGCCCGCCATGTTGTTCGACAATGTCGCGGCAGGAATACAGCCCCAGCCCGATGCCTTTCTTTTTGGTCGTGGCAAACGGATGGAACAGCCGATCCCGTATGAAATCGTCGGTCATTCCCTTCCCGCTGTCAGCAACGGCGATGATGGCATTGCCGTTGTCTATCTTGGTCGTGACGCGCAACGAACCGCCTTCGGGCATGGCTTCCAGGGCATTGATGACCAGATTTTCAATCACGCGCTCAATGGCTTTGCCGTCCACATTGGCGATCAATTCCGGCGTCAACTGGCTGGACACCTGATACTTGTTCGGAGCCTGCGCCGCTGTTCGTTGAATGACCCGCTCCACCAGTTGCGTCAGATTTGATTTTTCGCGGATGCGTTTGGTCGGCGTGCGCGGATCAGACAGCTTGGACACCAGATTTTGCAGATTGTTCACCGTTTCGGACAACGTTCGCATGGCGTCTTCGCGGAATCCTTCTCGGTGGAATTTGCGCTCCATGTTATTGACCAGCAACGACAGCGACAAAATCTGATTCTTCAGGTCATGCGTTAGCACGGCGGACAAGCGGGCAAAAGATTCAAACTGCTTCTGTTCGCCTTCCTTGCGAATCATCTCGCGCAATCGGCTGGCCATTCGATTGAAGGATTCGGCCAACACACGCGTTTCGTCTTTGGCTTTGACCTTGATCTGGTAGCTCAGATTTCCGGTGGCAATGGCGCGCGCGCCGCTGGTGACTTTGCGAATCGAATCGGTGATGCTGCTGATCAGGTAATACAGCGTCAGCATCGCCACAATCACCAGCAACATTGTCAACGCCAGCAACACGTAGCTGGAAAATTCGACACCCCCAACCGCTTCGCTGTAATTTTGAACCATGAAAATCGAAAGCGGCGGATTGGCTTCACGCAACCGATGACGCACCAACCAAGGTTGCCAATCGTCCGTGTCTTTATCGTTTTCTTTTATCAGGGAAACCATCGGGCGTTGAAGCTCACGAAAAGCTTCGGTGTAAGGGCGCCATTGTTTCGCCGGGTCTGCGGCAAACAACACCGTGCCTTGCGGACTGAGAATGATCGCTTCAGATTGCGAAGTTCGCGGGCGGCTGGGATTGGCCACCGGATGCGGCCCAACGGATTCGATCATCAATTGTTCGGCGCGGATTTTGACCACCAACGCAGCAGTGATGGTTTTGGCGTCGTCGCGCAACGGCGCAATCAGTTGCAGATACGCGCCGGTCGAATCCTGCTGAATGTCAGAAGCAAACACCACGTCCGAGGCGGCTTCGGTAAATCCAGAAGGCATTCGGACGATGTCATCGCTGGAAAAGTCTCGTTCGGTGATGAGCGGTTTGGGAAATCCGTTCGGGTCGGGCTGGGTTTCGATTTTGAACAGCGGCGCGCCTTGCCGATTGACGCCAACCAGCGCTGCATATTTCGGCTGGTTGGCCAGCAAAAACGTCGCCAGATCAACTCGCAGATCGCGTCCCGGCAACACCTGTGTACTCTGTTGAGCCCCGCGCGCATAAGCCAGCAATGCGGGCGTTTGCGTGAACTTCAAAATTTGGGCTTTGTCTTTTTCCAGCGTGACCGTGATTTGGTCGGAAATTTCGCGCGCGCGTTGGGCCAGTTCCTGCTTCAATACCGATTTGATACTGACAATTGCCGTGTCCTGCCAACGCGCCCAAAGCAGGAACATCGGCACAATAATGAATGCAAAAAAGATAATGACCAGCTTCGCGCGAATCGCCATAAGTTCAGTTGCCTGTTTCGGCCAATCAAGAAAAAAGATGCCGAGCTAAGAAGGAAAATCGAGCCTTTCAGCAAAGGCGCAATGTACACCCAAGCTGAGAAAGCTGTCAAAAAAACGAATTTTGCTACAGGGAAACGAGACGATTGGTAGATGTTCGCGGCGCTCTTTAAGGTTGCAGCGACCATGTTTTCAGACGCTGCAACCGGGTAAGGAAGTTCATTGTTTGACCGCGGCGTCGGCTGGTTTGTTGGCGTTTTCAGCCGTGAAGGCATCTTCTTTTAATTGGACGTTGAAGACCGCTTCGACGACTTTGCGTTCTTCGACCAATTTGCCGTCCTGGAAAACCAGAGTTTCATAAGGAATGAGCGTATTCTGGATGATCCGAAAATCTTTGAAGTTGATGCGATATTTCACCGGTTCCGCATTTTCATCCGGTTTTTCTTCGTAATTCAGATACAGAATGCGACCGGATTTGCGGCTGATTTCATATCGAGTGCGAACGCCTTCCGCCGAAACCAGGTCAATGATGTCCATTTCCAGATTCAGCAGTTTGGTATTGCCGACGTATTCCAGCTTGGAGTTGTTTTCCTTATACCGAAGCAGCGATTCATAGCTGTGTTCGTGCGCTGATCGAAACGCTCGAATCTCCTCTTCACTGGCCTTTTCAACCTTGTCGTTCAAAATGCTCCAGACTTCCTTGCCGTCAAATCCCAGCAAATAGCGCGTGCCTGGAAAATCCTGCTCGATGATTCTCAGGTCTTCTTTCAGTTTTTCCTTGCGAATGAACTTGGTGATGATTTTCCCTTCGCGTGGTCCTTCCGGCGTAATGTATTTGACCAGGGCGCGCAATGTGCCGTTGCGTTGCACGGCATAAATCGCTGCCCGGCTGCCATAAGCGAAAATGGTTCGTTCGACAATATCTTCAGCTTTGGGATTTTTATCAGCCTTCACATCACTGACACGGCTGAAGAACATCCCCACACTAAAAACCAGAGTCGCGCCGACCAAAATTATCCAGCGCGTTTTCCCACTAAAATTCTTAAATGCCATTTGAGTTGACACCTCTTGACTCGAAAACTAGACTCCCCGATTTGATTAAGGCGGATGATACCTTACTGTGAGTGACAATCGCCAGTCCCTGAATTCTGAACCCATGAAATACCCTGTTCAGCGAGACCAGCATTAGAACGGTTGAGCCGGACAAACGAGCAGTCTTATTTTATTTTTTTCTGTCCTCATTTATTCAACCGGCTCGAATCGCAGCAGGCAGTATCAGCGACATTCAGCCCACCTGAGAACCATTTTGAGAAGGAGTCAATTATGAAAATTGGAATTTTGGTCGGTATGGAAAACACCTTTCCTCCGGCATTAATCGAAAAAATCAACAGTATGGACGCGGGCGTCACCGCCGAATACATAAAAATCGGCGGCGTCAAAATGGGCGAAGCGACCGAATACCGTGTCATCTTCGACCGCATTTCCCACGAAATCCCCTTTTATCGTTCATTCCTGAAAAACGCCGTGCTCAACGGAACCATCGTCGTCAACAATCCCTTCTGGTGGTCGGCGGACGATAAGTTCTTTGGCTTTTCACTGGCGACCAAGTTGGGCTTGGCCGTGCCGAAAACAATCCTGCTGCCGCAGAAGGACTATATCAAAGGCGTGACCGACGCCAGTTTGCGCAATCTGGAATTTCCGCTCGACTGGCAAGGCATAGTTGAACACATTGGCATGCCCGCCATTCTGAAACCGCACGACGGCGGAGGCTGGCGCGATGTGTACAAAGTGGATTCGCTGGAAGAACTCTGGCGCGATTACGACCAGACCGGCACACTGGCCATGACCTTGCAGGAATTCATTGATTTCACGGATTACGTTCGTTGTTACTGCGTGGGACGCAAAGAAGTTTTGATTATGCCCTATGATCCGAAGAATCGCCGTTACCTGCCGCAGGAGAGCTTGGCGCATTATTCGCCCGAACTGATTGATCGCATCACGCGCGACACCATTCTGATCAACGAAGCGCTGGGGTACGACCTGAACACGGTCGAATTCGCCATCAAGGACGGCGTGCCCTACGCGATTGACTTCACCAACCCCGCGCCCGACGCCGACATCTGGTCGGTCACCGAACCGTACCATTACTGGATCATCGAAAAGATGGCCAACCTGCTGGTGGATTACGCCAAAAACGGCCAGCCGACCGCGCATTATCATCGCTGGTACAAATGGCTGAACCCGGAAGCGGCTTCGCCTATCGCTTCGCGCGCAGGCGAACTGGCTCAGGAACTGGCCGCCGGAGTCGAACAAATGGCGCAAAAAGCTTCGGACGTGCTGTCGGAAGTGATTGACCAGATCACCGAACCGATCAAACCCAAACGCGCCGCTCGTAAACCCGCCGAGAAAGAAACCAAAGCGGCTCCGAAAGCCGCCAAGGCGACTAAAGCGACCAAAGCAACGAAGAAGAGCTAGCACAATCAAAGAGCCGCGCTGCTTTTTCACACAACGTGATTGAGCAGCGCGGCTCTAACTCTCTTTGGATTCACATACCTCACTAAATTCTTCAGGCGGCAATTTCAGTCGTTGCCTTCAATGGCATCAGCATCTGTTCGGCCAACTTCTGTTGCAGCCAGAGATTGACCAGTGTTTCAACTGTCACCCCACGTTGCGCGGCTTGCTCATCAAGCGCGGCCAGCAACTCGGCTTCAATCGCTACCGCGCCGGAAAAGGTTATTTCGGTATCAGGGCGTGACTGATCGTCGTAATCGGTGAAATCGTGCGTGTCCCAGAACTCGCCGATCTGTTCCAATGATTCTGCCTCTGAAATGCTGCTGCGATTATTTGCGGCCATAAGCTCTCCGTTCTTTCGCGCTCATATCACGAGCGCTTACAATGATGGCAGTGTGGTTATCGGGCTTATAGACGAAAAAGACAGCCAGATAACGCCCACCATTTGTTTGTCCAAAAGCTGCGTACACATCGTCGCCGGGAATATGCCCTTTCTGGGCGAAACGTACACGAGGGCGACTGAGCAGGACGTACCGCGCCTCTCGCACCGTGACCTGATGCTTCGACGCCAGCTTTTCTTGAATGTACGCCGGACAAACTATGTGGTCAATCTTCATATCGAAAAAAAACAAACACCTTCGCGCGCTTCGCTCTACGATGGAAATCAAAGAGTAAAGAGAGGCAGAACAAAGAGTAAGAAGGGTCAAGTGTTCAGAGTCCTCGCAGACACAACCACTCGAAAACCGATATTGAAGAAGCGGATGCTAGGTACATTTCTGCCACGATTGGTCGAACGACTGGCATCTTGATAGTTGTACCATGAGCCACCTCGTACGACCCGAAGACCTGAATCTCCTTCGCTTAGCCAAGCTGAGCCATCAGCTGGAGCACTTTTGTAGTTGTCATGCCAGACATCTTCGCACCATTCCCAAACGTTGCCATGCATATCATGCAAACCATAAGCATTAGAGTTTTTCTGACCAACCGTATGGGTCTTGCTATCGGAGTTTTCCCAATACCAACCCATTTCGTCCAACGTGCCTGGATAATCGCCAGTCGTTCCTGCCCGACATGCAATTTCCCATTCAGCTTCGCTTGGTAAACGGTAAGCTTTATTAGTCAACTGCTGAAGCTTCTGACAAAACTCTTTTGCAGCATCCCACTGCACCCTTTCCACTGGCAGATCATCACCTTTAAATTTAGATGGGTTATCGCCCATCACAGCTTTCCACTGCGCCTGTGTGATTGGGAATTTGCCGATGTAAAAGGGCAAAACGTTCACTTCGTGCGGCGGCTTTTCGCTGTCGTCTTTTTCCGAACCCATAATGAACTTGCCGCCTGGGACGTAAACCATTTCCAGCCTGACGCCATTCAAATTGTCAGTGAACGATTCGGGCGATTTGGATTTGGCAGCAGGCTGGGGACGTGGTGGCTGCTGCCTGACAATCTTCGTCGGCTCATCAACAATGACCGAAGACACAATGATCGGCGATGGCTGAGGCGATTGCGTCACCAGTCGCAGAGCTTGCCGCATCGCTGCTGCTGTGGCCGGACGATCATCTGGTTTCAGCGCCAGCGCTATGGAAATGACGGCTGAAAGATTTTCTTGCACAGCGCGATTTAAAAATTTGACTGGTTTCAATGGATCGGGATTTCCTGTCGCCACTTCGGTCACGCGCTCAATGGCATCCGGTGCCGCTGCGCCGGTCAGCAGGTGATAAAGAGTCGCCGCCAGCGAAAACAGATCGCTACGAGCGTCTGTGCCTTTGCCTTTGATTTGTTCCAGCGGCGCATATTGTTTGGTGTAGCCGAAAACGCTGCTAGCCGGTTGCAAACCCTCCGCTGCGCCTTTGGCCAGGCCGAAATCCAGCAGCATGATTTCGTCGCGTGGCGTCAGCTTCAGATTGGCCGGTTTGATGTCGCGGTGAATGATTGGTTCGTCGTGGCTGTGCAGATACTCCAACACCTCAAGTAATCGGTCAGCCCAGCGCAGCACGTCATCAACCGGGAAGGCCGCGCCGCGTTCAGTCAGCATTTCTTCCAGGTCTTTGCCACGAATGAATTCCATCACCAGAAAATGGCCGTCGCCTTCGGCAAAATAATCGCTGACACGAGGCAATGCGGGATGCTGAAGATTGGCCAGCAAGCGTGCTTCACGGAAAAATGCCTTCAGCATCAGGTCGCGCACTTCAAGCTTCATTTGCAGATAACGAGTCTCTTTGACGATAACCGTGCTGCCGAGTCGCTGATCTTCGGCTTGGTAGACAATGCCCATGCCGCCCTTGTCGCTGAGCTTCCGCAACACGCGATAACGATTTTGCAAGACTGTTCCATCCATTGGCATAGCGGATTTCCCTGTCAGGCTTTGCGCACCTTTGGGTCCAGATGTGAATCCACATCGTACCGGCTTCACCCTGCGTGAGCGGCGGCCAGCAATTCCGATCCCAGATCGTTCAAATGGGTTTGCACGTAATGGCGGACGGCAGCGGGCGTATCCAACGAGAGGACGTAGGCGGCCAGCGTTTCGGCGTCGGCGAGTTTGATCGAACGAACCAGCCGGCGGATGGCGGGAATGGCGCCGGGCGTCATGCTCAGATCGCGCAAACCCAGACCGAGCAGCAGAATCACCTGCGCCGGGTTGGAAGCCATTTCGCCGCAGACGTTGACCGGAATCTGCATTTTGGCGGCGGCATCAGAAACCATTTTGATCGCGCGCAACACCGCCGGGTGCATCGGATCGAACAAAGAGCTGACGTTTTCGTTGCCGCGATCCACCGCCAGCAAACTCTGAATCAGATCGTTCGTTCCGAGGCTGAAAAAATCCGATTCGCGCGCCAGAGCTTCGGCCATCATGACTGCGGCAGGGACTTCGATCATGACGCCAAGCTCTATGTTTTCCTTGTGCGCAACGCCTTCACTGGCAAGCTGGCGTTTTACGTCAGCGATGATTTTTTTGGCTCGGCGGACTTCGTCCACGTTGGTGATGAATGGCAACAGGATTTTCAGATCGCCGTGAGCGGCGGCTCGCAAAATGGCACGCACCTGAGTGCGGAAAACCGGTTCGACGCTCAGCGACAAACGAATCGCGCGCATACCAATGGCCGGATTGCGTTCAGCCTTGAAACCTTCCAGATGCAATTTATCTCCGCCCAAATCGAACGTGCGGACGACCGCGCCTTCGTCGCCGACCATCCCGGCCAGAAATTTGTAGGCTTCGTATTGTTCTTCTTCGGTGGGCTGGCCGGTCTCAGCTTGCGAATACAGAAACTCCGAACGATACAACCCGACGCCGGCGGCGTTGAATCGCTGGTAGGTGTCAATTTCCTCGATCAGTTCGATGTTCGCGCGCAACCGAATTTCCTGATTGTCCAGTGTGATGGGCGGCAGTTCGCGTTCTTCTATGTCGTACAAGGCCTGCTGGCGTTGGCGCTGTCGCTCTTCGGTGTAAAAGAGCAGCGTTTCGGGCGACGGATTCAAAATCACAGTGCCCGCCGAACCGTCAATGATGACCGTTTCGCCGGAGCGAACCCGCTCCGTGATGTCGCGCACTCCGACCACCGCCGGAATGTTGACGCTGCGCGCGATGATGGCCGTGTGCGAAGTCCAGCCGCCAATGCCTGTGACGAAGCCCAGCACTTTTCGCGGGTCCAGGTCCGCCGTCACCGAAGGCAGCAGATCGTCGGCGACGATGATCGAATTGTCCGCCAGTTCGTTCAGGCTGCGCTGTTCTTTGCCGGAAAGGATTTTGATGATGCGGTGGGCGACGTCTTCGATGTCGCTGCCGCGTTCGCGCAGATATTCGTCTTCGATCTGACCGTACACTTCCAGCAGATGCTGTGTCACATCGCGCACAGCCCATTCGGCATTGGCGTGATTGACGCGAATGAAATTTTCAATCTGGCGGCCCAGCGTTCGATCCTGAAGCATCAACAAATGAGCTTCCAGAATGTAGGCGTGGTCGGAACCAAGCGCGGTGCGCACACGTTCGATGTCCACTTTGACCTGCGCCTGAGCTGCGCGCGCCGCTTCGCGAAAACGCAGAATTTCGGATTCCAATCGCTCTTTCGGCAGAAAGACTCGCACAACCCGCCCGCGCGGATCGTCCACCAAAAACGCATTGCCGATGGCAACGCCGGGACAAACACCTATGCCTTCGAGCCTTTCTTCATGGGATTTCCTGATGGAACCTCTCATTTGTCCCTCACTCTTCGCCAAATTTGTCTGCGATTAACCGGCACAAAGCTTCCATTGCCAGGTCTTCGTCCGGTCCTTCGACAGTGATTTCAATCAATGTGTTCTGCGTCGCCGCCAACAGCAAGACGCTGAAAATGCTTTTGGCGTCAGCGGTCTGATGCGACGCATCGGAACGAGCCAGTGTGACTCGGCTTTTCCTGTACGAAGCAGCCAGCTTGACCAGCTTGGCCGCCGCGCGCGCGTGCAGACCCAAACGATTCGTGATTGTCACTGTGCGTTGTTGCATTTGCTTCAAATGCAGGGGGCGATTTGTTACGTGTGAATCGGAAGCAGTGTCAGCTTCCTTGTTTGCCAGTTGAGAGGACTTCGCTGGCCAGATAAATAGTGTTTTTGCCCTGGTCGCGGACGCGCGGAGCAATTTCGGCCAGAGTTTCGTCGGGCTGTTGATCGGCCAGCCGCATAATCATAGGCAGGTTGACGCCGGTGACGACTTCAATCGGAGCGCGTCCCAAAAACGTGCTGGCCAGATTGGTCGGAGTGCCGCCGAACATGTCGGTCAAGACCAACACGCCTGCGCCTTGATTGACGCGTTCGATGGCTTTGCCGATTTGTTCGCTAGCAGTTTCCACGTCGTCGTGCCAGCCGATTGAAACCGCCGTCACGTGATGTATGTCTTCATTGATGATCGTTTCCGCCGCGCTGACCAACTCGGTCGCCAGATTTCCGTGCGTAACGACAACTCCTCCGACTAATGGCATAACACCTCTTCTCGTTCATTTGCCATTTTCCAGTTCCCAATTGTCATTTGTCATTGAATAGAAAGCAGCTTCACAGCAATGACAAATGACAAACGAAAAATGACAAATGGAAAATTTCCTCATGGCTTGGGACAAAATACCGTTTACGATCAATCCACAGGCAACACCGTGCCTATGATGTTGTATCCACCGTCAACGTAAATCACTTCACCGGTGACGCCGCGACTGAGCGAGCTGAGCAGATACAGCGCCGTATCGCCGACTTCGGCTTGCTCGGTTGCCTTACGCAACGGAGCGATTTCACGATGACGATCCACCATCTTGGTGATACCCGACACGCCGCGCGCCGCCAGCGTGCGAATCGGCCCGGCGGAAATGGCATTGACGCGAATGCCTTTCGGCCCCAGATCGTAGGCCAGATACCGCACCGAAGCTTCGAGCGCCGCTTTGGCCACGCCCATGACGTTGTAATGCGGGACGACGCGTTCCGCGCCCAGATAGCTGAGCGTGATGATCGAACCGCCTTCGTTCATCAACGGCAACGCCGCGCGCGAAGTCGCCACCAACGAATAAGCGCTGATGTCCAACGCCGTCTGAAACCCTGCGCGCGACGTGTTGACGAATTCGCCAATCAATTCTTCGCGCGGCGCATACGCCACGGAATGCACCAGAAAATCCAGTTTGCCGAAATCCGACTGAACCCCGGCAATCATTGCGGCGATTTCATCATCGCTGCTGACATCGCACTGATACGCTTTGGCGCCGTCCAGCGTTTTGACCAGTTCTTCGACGTTGTCTTTCAGCCGTTCGCCTTGATAGTTGAACGCCAGTTTCGCGCCTTCGCGCGCCACCGATTGCGCAATCGCCCACGCGATGCTGTGCTTGTTGGCAACGCCCAAAATCAATCCTGTTTTGCCTTCCAGCAACATTGAATTTCTCCCCGGGTAAAATCGCTCGTAGTCCCACCTTCAGACGGAATGGATTTGATTGCCAAGACCTTCCGCCTGAAGGCGGGACTACGAACTGTGATTGATGGCCGAAGATAACACGATTGATTCAGTCTGTGGAAACTCCCGGACGAATCAATTCGGGATGTAAGCAGGCAACAGCGGCAACAGCTTTTCCGAAAATTCCAGCGCAGCGCTTCGCGCCAAATCTTCGGCTCCGTCGCCTTTGCCAACGGGAACGATCACGCGCACCAGAGCGCCGTCGGTTCGCCCCAACCACATCGCGTCCCTGATCGTGTCCAATCGCGCGCGGTATTCGCCCGCTATCAATTTGCCGCGTCCCTGATACCAATACAACGCCAGCATTCGCACGCCGTCTTTTTCAATCACGTATTCGTTGGCTTCGGCGTTGGCGTTCAGCCGGTGAAGCCTGTATGCGCCCATCGTCCAGCCCGAACCCGGAATGCAGTTTTGCGGCGAATGAAAAGTCTGCCGATGGCGCTGGCTGTTGTGAAACGCAATGAACAGATACGCGTACGACTGTCCGTTCCAATACGTCCGCGAAAGATAATCATCCGCATTCAACTCGCGCTCGGTGCGTTCATTGAGCGTTTGCGCTTCGATTTGCCGCCACGCATCCAGCTCGATCGGAAATTCGGCAAACGTCACCCGGGACGGCGGCTGTTCGCGGTTGGCAGAACGCATCAGGTAATAATTTGATGCTGCTGTCAAAATCAGCAACAGAACCATTACCCAATACCCAGCCCCGAAAATAATCTTCCCCGCGTTCCCTGAAACCGCAGAGGCGCAGAGTTCCGCAGAGGTTTCGCGGAGATTTGCGCGCTCTCTCTGCGCCTCCTCTGCGTTCTCTGCGTCTCTGCGGTTAGCCCTCACAGTTGATGAATAAATAAAGCCTTCCGCTAAATTCAGAGCTTGAGCCAACAACAGCAGCAATCCAACGGCGACCACAAACACCGCCAACCCTGAAAAGCTGTGCAAAAAACCTTCGGCGGCTTGAGCGCCTCGATGATGCGCCAGCGCTCCGGTCACAGTGACGCGAGCGGCATTGGCCAACACGGCAATCGGAATCACCGCCGCCACCAGCGCGATTCGCCGCCACCATTTCGATTCAAAAAAATAAGCGTAGACCACCGCCAGCGCCGTCAACGTCACCAGCGAACGAATGCCGCTGCACGCTTCGACGACCTGCAATTTCAATTGCGCCAATTCGATGACGTTGCCTTCGCGCAAGGCGGGAATGCCCATCAACTTGATCGCTCGCGTGGCCAAATCCGAAGCGATCAATTGCAACGGAAATGCGATTTGATTGAAGACGATGTTGGGGATGGGCAGAGCGAACAACAACAGCCCAATGGGAAAAGCCAATTGCCGCAACCAGACGAATCCGCCGAAATACACCGTCAACCCGACCAGCGACAGAACGAGCGACAGCCGCGTGATATACAACTCCGCCCCCATCACTCCGGCAATCAACAACAGAGCCGCCAACGCCATCAGCGCGCCGCCAACCAGCCGGCCAGGTTGCGCAGGCAAATTCGCCAATCGTTCGCGCTGCAACCAGACGGCGTATACGCTGACCAACGGAATCAGAAATCCGTGCGAGTAGTTTTCATCCACGCGCCAATCGTCCACCAACCGCCGAATCACGTCGTGATAAGCCGCCAGCCAGGCTAGGAAAGCAACTATTGCGTGCCAAAATGTTTTTCGTTTGAGCAGCATTTAGACGAGGACGGGCAGGTGCGGTGCGTAATTGTGGTGCGGTACGGGGAGCGTAAGCGACCTGAGCCTCGCTCAATGCATGCTTTCAGAAAGCACAGGTCGCTTACGCTCCCCGTACCGCATTTATTTCTCGAACGATTCTCGGATTCGTTCCACGCTCCAGCCCGCGCCCAGAGCCAGCATCAGCTTGATGCGCGCTTTGTGCGAAGGGAGCATTCCGCCCAGGATCGCTCCCGCGCGGCGCAGCGGTTTGCCCGCGCCTTCGTAAGCGTAAGTGTCCAGCACACGCCCGCGCGGACAACGCGACGTAATGACCACCGGCAATCCGGCATCAATCGCTCGTTGCACGGCAGCCATTGCCGGAATCGTCACATTGCCGCGCCCCAAACCTTCGATCACCAATCCGCGCGCGCCATCGCCAACGGCGAAATCAATAAAGCGCCCATCGGCTCCGGCAAACATCTTGATGATCTCCACGCGACTTTCGACTTTTTCGGCGGCAATGTGTTCGCGCTCATAAGGGTGTCGCATGACAATCACACGGTCTTTGTCCACAAATCCCAGCGCGCCGAAATCGCGGCTTTGAAAGGTGTCCGTTGATTCGGTGTGCGTCTTTGTCGCTTCGGCGGCGGAAATGATCTGCGAATTCATGGCCACGACTACGCCCAGACTGCGCGCCGCCGGATCAATTGCCACGCGCACTGCCGCCGCCAGATTTTCCGGCCCGTCCCAACTCAATTCCGAACTGGTGCGCATCGCGCCAATGAACACCACAGGTTTGCTCACCCCCAGCAGCAAATCCAGAAAGTACGCTGTTTCTTCCAGCGTGTCGGTTCCGTGCGTAACGACCGCGCCGACAATCGCGTCATCGCGTAACGTTTGTTCCACCGCGCGAGCCAGTTCCAGCATACGCTGCGGAGTCCAGTGCGGCCCCGGCAACCGGTCGAAGTTGATCAACTCGAATTCGGCCAGATCGTTCAAACCCGGAACCTGCGCGATGATCTCTTCGCCGGAGAGCATGGGAATCGCTCCGCCGGTCACCGGATCAATCCGCATCGAAATCGTGCCGCCGGTGAAGAAGGTTGCGAGGCGTGGTTTCATCTCAATTCACCAGTTTTTTGCTGTTATTGATGCTCCGGGAATTCCAGAGCGAAGAATTCATTGATGGAAATAATCGGAATGTCGCCGTATCTGCCCAAGTCCAATAAATGGCGGTCACCCGACACAACAAAAGCCGCATCAGCCGAAATGGCGCAATGAAGAATCATGTCGTCGTCAGGGTCGGCAGCGACAATGATTTCGTCGCTGCCGGGCGCATCGAAAAAATAGGCAAGCGACACAACAAAAGCTTCCAACTCGGCCAAGGAAATTCCCAGTTTTTCCAATCTCGGTTTCAGCTTCGGATAAGCCAGCACTTCGGATAATTCCTGCAACATTGGGTAAGACAGACACAATTCCACACGACCTTGTTCGGCCAGTCGAAGCAATTGCCACGGCAAACCTTGCCACAACAAACCGGAAATCCAGATGTTTGTGTCAATCACTACTCGCATCAGGGAACTCTATGATTTACCGCTGCGCTGGCGGCGAACTTCATGAACCAGATCGTTGATTTCATCCAGTGAAGGCGGGTCAGACTTTTCGGCTTGAGCAACCCTGTCGGTGATGGAGCGAGCAATTTTTTTCAAATGCAAGGTGTCGTCTTCCACCCAGACGATAAACCGATCTTGCGAACGAAACCGGTTGGCAATCGGCTCCGGCAATTCCAACATGTGTTCTTCCGTTAGCGTAGCAATCTCTGCCATAAAGCTTTTCTCCTTTTGTCGCAGTTTATGTGAGCGGTTATCGCAGAATCAATCCGCATCGAAATCGTGCCGCCGGTGAAGAAGGTTGCCAGGAGTGGTTTCATTGAATTCTCTATGTTCTCCCATTTTCAAATCTCTTCAGCCGCTTGACGATGCCGCCTGGCTTGGTCGGTTGCCGACACCACATCAAAAGCGTCAGCCGCGCGCAGCAGATAAGACTTGGCAGTGTCTTTTTCACCTCGCCTGAGCAAAAACCAGCCGAACTCGCCGATCTGTTCGGCGGCTTCATACCGCGCTTCGATTGACTGAAGAATCTCCGTTGCCTGTTTCAGCAAACTGTCCGCGCCTGCCATATCCCCACGAGCCAAAGCTACACGCCCCAATCCTGCCGTCGCTTCTCCTTCACCCATCCTGTCTTCAATCTCACGATAAAGTTTTAGCGCCAGAGCGTGGTTGGTTTCGGCTTGTGCTGTATCGCCTTCCAGCAAGGCAAGATCGCCCATCACTCTCAGCACGTTCGCTTCGCCAAGCCTCGCTTCGATCTGACGATACAGCGGCAACGCCTCTTCGAGCTTCGCTCGCGCTCCCGACAAATCAGCAACGCGCATCAGCAAATCTCCCATCGCCTGAAGCACGTTCGCTTCGCCAAGCCTCGCTTCGATCTGACGATACAGCGGCAACGCCTCTTCGAGCTTCGCTCGCGCTCCCGACAAATCATCCACGCGCATCAGCAAATCTCCCATCGCC
>CAYYDG010000006.1:0-73753 GCA_964470555.1 uncultured Heliomicrobium sp. | reverse complement strand
CTTCGCTCGCGCTCCCGACAAATCATCCACGCGCATCAGCAAATCTCCCATCGCCTGAAGCACGTTCGCTTCTTCTTGTTTGATTTCCAGCGAGCGGAAAACCGTCAAGGCGTGAGTCAGGTGATGGATTGCTGATTCGATCAGTTTCGAGGTTTGGCCCGTTCGCGCGCGTTCGGTTAGATGGTCGGCCAGCGCAACGCGCAACCGCGCCCAGTTTTCGGCAACCGTAAACGCCGGATGCGGTGGTTTGGCTTTCAGGTTCAACCGATTCCAAACGTCGTCAATAGTTCGCGTCACATCGTTTTCTGCTCTCAAGCGTTCGGCAGTGGTGATGGAGCGGTCGCCTGCTTTGTCCAACCACAAACTGACGCGCCAGGCCAAGAGCAACAACCGGCGGTTTTCGTCGGATTCTTTGATCAGCGCGGCCTGCACGGTTGAATCGTCGGCTTCGGGCGAAAGGTCGGGGAAAAACGCGGTAATGCTTTTCCGAATGCCTTCAGGCGTCCCGCTGGTTCCGCTTATTGATTCCGGTGGACGCAGAGACGAATCCGGCGCGGACGTTTGTGGAGCGGCGGTTTCCGGCGGAGCCAGCGCCGTTCGCAGTTCGTCCCAGAAATCGAACAACCGGGCATTGGCTTCATCCTGTCTGTTCCAATGGTCAAAAAACGGAGCGAGGACTTCGCGTTCCGCCAATCGTTCGAGCGCGGGCAAAGGAACAAATTCGGCGGCGGCCAACCATCCCAACCCGACCGTTTGCCATTCGGCGTAATGCATCGCAAATTCCGGCAAAGGTTTCGGTTCGGCAAACCGCAGATGCTCCCAACGTTCGCGCAAGGCAAAGGCGATCAGCGCCAGCAGCGATTCCTGAGCAAGCCGTTTCGCTTTGGCGGCCAGAATTTCGGCCATCGCCTGACGTTCGACGTAAACCAGCGAATGCCCATCCATCAATCCGGCGGCAATCGTGTTGCAGTAATCCAGCGCATCCACAGGCGATTCGAACCAGCGGCGAACCGCTGTGAAATTGACTTCGTCCGCTTCGTCGTGAAGCGCAAACCGATGCCACCAGCTTTGCGCAGCGTCGAGCAGAGAATTTTTGAGCGTCGCCATCCATTGAACGTGTTCGTCTTCGCTGGGGTAACGAAAATCAATCAGCGTCAAACAATCGCAAGTGTCGGCAAAGCGAAACAATTCGGCGGAATCAACAGGTTCTGTGACAATCAACCAGAGCGCGTCGCCGCTGCGACAAGCGATTGAAGGCGAAACGGCATTGTTCAACCACCAGCGGTTTTTCCATTCCAATCGAATCAAACTGCCAATCTGAACGCCTCCGGCGCGCAAAGCGGACAGCAACAACGTCACCAATCGCTCTTTGTCGGCGGTCGTCAAACTGTGCGGGATGGTCAAAGGTTTAGGCAGTGCGTCTGTGCGGACGGCCAGGCCGGCAACAGCCAGCGGATGGAAAATTTGCAGGTCGGAAAATGGCATGCTGTTTAATTCAGCGCCTTGGCGAACTCAGAATCGAAAAGAAAATCCAGATCGTGGATCAAACGATAACGACGTTCAGTCGGGTCGAGCAACAAACTGTCGGGCACGACCGTGCCAGCCCGTTCTAATTTCAAAAGCTGGGCTTTTTGAAGCGTCGTCAACGGAGCATCGGACAAACCCGAATCTTTGGCCGTTTGCAATTCCTGTATGGCTTTTTTCAACCATTTCAGATCAACGCCAGTGAAGTTCTGTTCGATGAAATCGCGAAAATCGCGTCCTAGATTGTCCGGGCGATTGTGTGTTTGCACCAGCCAGAAATCCAACCAGCGCAAAAACGCCAATGGGTTGTCAGTCAAACGACTGAATTTGTCGGCGATTTCCTGAAGCGGCAATTGCGCCAATTGATTTTGTTCTTCCTCTGTCAATGACGCAGCCGTCAGCCTCTGCTTCAAGATTTCCATCAAAGCTTCGGGCTTCAATCCTTTGATGACCCGATGAGTCAATTCGCGGCGGTCTGTGGTGTGATGCGTGAATTGCGAACGCAAATTAATAACCAACACACAATCGGGCAGTTCCAACAATTGTTTGACCAACTCGGCGATGGTGTTGGCGTCTTCCTGCGAATCCATTCGGCCTATGCGATCCAGATTGTCCAAAAAAATCAAAACCTGAAAACCGAAATACTTGACTGCTTCTAGCAATCGGCTGATCAGTTTGGCCAGGTATTCTTCGGTAATCAGAATTTCAAAAGTTTCTGTCCCGCCTTTGGTCGTGGTTCGTTTCCATCCCAAAGAAGATTCACCGGTAAACATCCCCAGAATGCCGCCAGCGATTTTGCCCATCGCCGAAAGCTCCTTGCTGATGGAGCTGACATCGCTTGAAGTAACTTTGCCGTAATCGGCGGCTTGAGCGACAACTGCTGACAGTTTGGCAAGTTCTTTGTGGCCGAGCTTTTGAATTTCTTCGTGCGCCACATCCGTCAACCGATTCAACAATCCGCGCGAGCCGGACAACCTGCCGCCGTCCACGCTCCAAACCATCAATTTCGGAGTGAATTCCAATGCCAGTTCAGAAACGACTTTGCGCGAAAGAATGGATTTTCCAACGCCACTATCCCCTTTGACCAAAATCCCGCGAGCGTCGTCGGTTTCGGTGTCTTTGAGCGCGCGCCGCAACAACCGTTTCAACGTTTCCACGTCTTCTTCGCGGTTGATGAACAGCGATGGGTCAGTGCTTGTCGCTTTGATGAGATTGAAATCTACGGGCATTGCATCACCTTTTCGGTCTGAAAAATCGAACGCAATGATAGGCAATTGTTCGGAAAATGAAAATGAAGGAATCTGCCGCCCAGGCACTGTTTAGCTCCGAAGTTCGCGGTTGCGGTTTTCCTTGAGGAAATCGTCAATGGCGTCGCGCGTGAAATTGTCCATCAGCAGGGCGACCAGATGGGCTTTTTTGGCGTCGTCGTCCACCGGACGTTGCATGACCTTGTCAATGAATTCCTGATTGATCTGTTGCGGAGAAATGGCGCTCATGCGGCGGGCGTATCGTTCCAGATCAGCCAAATTGAATTGCATGACGCGGTTCAACAATCGCATGCGTTGCCGTGTCAGCACGCTGTTGATCAATTGCAACGCCAGCCGTTGAACGTTGCTGTAGGCCTGTTCCAAGCGAATAGCGGGGGCGTCGTTGTCTGTCGCGCTGATGGGTTGCGTCAGTTTCAGGCTCAAATTTCGGAATACCGTCGGCCAGGCGAATCCGATCAACAAAGCCGTCGGCCAGATGCGCGCGTTCGGAACCAGTTCGACCGTCAAACGAAAAATCACCGCCGCCGCCAGAAAATTCACCGCCACCAGCAACCAGGCTCCTGCGGTACGCAAGGCGCGCGGAGTTTCGGTTTTGAATTCGCCCATCACTTCGCTCAAAGCCCAGACGGCTCCGACGGCTCCAGACAACAGGCTCAGCAAAAAGGACGGATTGCCCAGCCAGTCAGCCAGCCAATGGGGAAGATTCATTTTCCGCTCCCTTCGACTCTCTGATCGCGGGCGATGGACAGCGCTTGTTGATAATAATCTACGGCTTTGTCCAACTCTCCCTTTTCCTTGGCGACATCGCCAAGTTTGTTGAGCAGTTCGACTTCCTGCCGTCGCGGATCAGGCGCGGCGGGCGCAGCGATTCTGATTTCGCGGATAAAAGCAGGATCGTTCAACAGCCGCACCACGCGTTCGCCGTCAGCAGTCAGCGAATACAATTCAGAACCGAACTGGCCTCCCCGGACGTTTTGAGTTTCGACCAGACCAAGCGATTGCAACTCGCGCAACGGCTCATGCACGTCTTCTGTAAATTTCAACACGCGCACAGCGACTTCCAGCAACAACCCAGGACCTTTGTCTTTCAAGCACTGCAAAATGCGGCGCTGCAATTCCGTCAGTTGTTGCGCCAGTTCGATCAGCCTTGTTTGCAGCAATGGACTTTCAGTCATGAACCCGCCTTTTCTGAATGTTGATATAGCTTTCAATAAAATGCTTTGTACGCGAATCCGTCACGCCTTGAACCTCTTCAACAGGATGCACAGGATTTTTTCCAGGATTAACAGAATCAGCAGTTGATCCTGGCAATCCTGAACCAAATCTTGTTTATCCTGTTCTGCTTCTTCCTGACGACGAATGGATCGAATTTCTTGAACCGGCGGGATGATACTGTAGCGCGCAAAGCAATCACAACATTTCTACTTCAACTGAGTTTGTGGTGACTCTTGCGGATTTGCGAGGCTGTGATAACACCAACACTATAGTCCAGGCGTGTTTGCGCATGAAAGGCAGCATTTTGAAAAGCATTCGGTCTGCCCCGTCCAACCAGCGCAAAATGCCGTCGAACGCTTTGCTTCCAGCCAGCGGCGCAGCCGCCAAACTGCACAGGTGGAAATAATGCGTTTCAACCTGGCCAAAATACTCTTCTGCCAGTTTCAAATCGCTTTTGACCAAAGGATGTTCGTCCGGCGTGCGCAATCCCGGCGTGCGACGGCGATAAGCGTTGAGGATTGGGTTATGCCCCAAGGGTTCGACAAAAATGGCGCTTCCGTCTGCGCGCAGAGTTCGGGCAATTTCAGAAATGGCTTTGCGCAAATCCAGATGATGCAAAATGGCGCGTCCGCAAATGATGTCGAACGAGTTGTCGGCAAATTCCAGATCTTCGGCATTCATGCGCTGAAAGGTCACTCGTTCGGGAAAAGGGCGTTGGTGTGAGCGTTCGCGCATTTGCTCAATCGCCATATCTGCAATGTCAACGCCAACGACCTGTGCGCCCTGCTGCGCCAGCCAAAACGCATAACTGTTCACGCCGCAGCCGTATTCCAAAACCCGTTTTCCGTTGGCCTGCCGACGCAGAAAATCCTCGTACCATTGCGAACTGCTGCGGGTGACGAGATAAAAACGATTGATTTTTCCGCGTTCGCCGTCGGCAAATTCCTGGTTATGAAATTCGCGTTCGCGCTCGATTCGTGATGGCAAGGTTTCCGGCGTCACACAATCTTTCCTCCCAAAAACAGGATCGCGCGCGCCAACTTACTTCGTCAGCGGCACGCGCAGCAGATGACCTAGATAAACGAAATATAGCTTTCCGGCAGTGGCGTCTGCCCAGACGTTTTCGCTGGTCAATCGCAGTTCCGGCAGTTCCGTGCCCGGCGTGAAGGTGAACGTTCGAGTGTCGTATCGGCCAACGGAAGTCGTTTTTTTCTTGTTGTCGTAAATCGCCGCCCAGAATTCGTGAGGTTTGTCGGTCGGTTGCAATGGACGCGCGAAGAGATTCGTCAGCGGGCGAAATTCACCTTTGACCGGTTGAATCGCTCCGGTTTCCGCATCCAGCAAAAAGAACGTTCCTGCGCCGTCTTCCCGAAATTGATATTGCTGTTGGCTGAGCAGCAGTTTGTTGTGCGCGGCGACATACGCGACAGGAAATAACGTTGAAGCGGCGGTTCCGGCGATGGGGTATTCGCGCCCGGTAGCCAGTTGAATGCGAACCACTTGTTGTTCAAATTTATCCCCGGATTCAATGATTTTGTGGGCAACCAGCCATTTGCCGTCGGGCGTGACGATCAGACTGGAAAACCCTCCGGCAACCACTTTGACGGGCGCTTTGCCTTCTTCAAATTTCCAGATGCCGTATTCGTTTTCGATGCCGGATTGCGCAAACCACACATTGCCCAGCCGGGCACGATGATCTGGAATCAATCCCGTTTGGATGCGCAAATCGCGCAGCCAATCGGGCAAACTCAACAATTGATTGCCGGATTGGCAATTCGGCACGTCATCCACTTGTGCGCCCAACTGGCCGGACGCCAGCGCGCGCCATTCGTATTGCGAAATATTCGGCGACGCAACGTTTCGGGACAGCGAATCCGGGCCTTCGGCGGCCACCTGCACGCGCACCTGCCCGGATTCCTGACAAACGGAAATCACAGGGCGTTTGTCGTCGGCCAGCAACACTTCGACACCGGGGATCAGGTCTTCCATGGCGTAACGCAATTTGTATTCGCCGGTTTTGCTCAACCGATAAAACAATCCGCTGAGTTGTTCGTGCAACGTCGCACCCTGTTTCGGTTCGCGGCGAAGCTGGGAAAGCATGATTCTGCGCCCGCCGTCTTTGGTCAGCCGCAGATATTCAAATTGCAAGTATGCGACATGCGGATAAAACTGCATCAATCCGACCGGGTTTTCCGGTCCCAAATTTTCGATCTCTTCCCGCGAAGTCAGGTCTTTCAACTCCTGCAATTCGCTGGAATCCAGTTTTCGCCACAACCTGCGCCCTTCGGCTTGATGCAGACTGATTTCCGCTCCGGTTTTGCCGACGCGAATGATGATGCTGTTGTAGATGCCGGGAGATTGACCGGGAACGATGGCGTAAATTTCTTCCGGTCCGTTGGGTCGGCGAACTTCATCGCGCATCCTGTCTTCCCATTTGCTCAGTGTTTGCGGCCCTTCAGGGACGACCGCGCCAGGTGGGTGCGGAGCGTAAAAAACTTGGTCGTTGAATCCACGGTCTCGTCCTTCGCCCAGAATCCGAGCTTCACCGGGATGCCGCGCCCAAATCAGTTTGCGCGCTTCGGCGCTGTCTTCAACTTCAAGATAACTTTCCGCCGCGGATGTCAGAGAAGCATTCGCCAGCAATTTGCCGACCGATTCGACCGGCAGCTTTGCCCGCGTGTACCGCGCGGCAGCCAGCAATGCCATTTGCGCCAGCGGATCGCGTCCCGTCAGCACACGATTCAGTTTGTCTTCTTCGTTCAGAATCGCGGCGGCCAATCCGGTTTGATAACCGCCCTGATTGAACAACTCTTCCAGATTTCCGGCGACGTTTTTTCGCAACTGCGCGCGACTTTCCAGCGCCAGTTTGAGCGCTTCGACATCTACCCAGCCTTCGGCCATGTGTTCGACAAAATGCAGATCGGCCACGATGCCGTTGGATTCCTGAGCGATGGAAACCAGTTTGCGCGCCAGATCGGGCTGAGTTCGTTTCAACGCTTTGGCGCGATTGAACAACAACGTCGCCAGACCGTCGGAAATTTCGGCACTTTCGTTTTCGGCGAACACCGCGCCGATGCTGATGGGCAACGGCAACGGTTTTTCGCTTCCGCCTTCGCGCGCTTCACGAATTTCCGCCTGCCCTTCTTCGGTGAGCATGCGGCGCGCATACGCTTCGATGGCCGTAGCGGCTTCCGCATCGGGAATTCCGCCGAGTTCGGCCAATGCCACAATCAGACGTTCGCGGGAATACTCGTCTGTGGTGCGATTCAGCGCGCGTCGAAGCGCAGGTATGGCCTGCGGATTTTTGTATTGCCTCAGCGCATCGGCGGCAAGTCCTCGATTTTCCGGCAAATCGTCATAATCCAGCACCCAGATCAATCCGGGCACGCTTTCGGGCAGATGCAATTTGGTCAGGCTTTCCAAAAATGACCAGCGTTCGAATTTGCCGCCCCAATCCGGTTCGCTCAACCACGGCAACAACGCGCGCGCCGCTTGTTTTCGAAACTCTTCTTTTTCGGCTTTGTTGATCAAAAACGCCGACAACGCGCTGACCGCCGCCAGATGCACCACGCGATTGCCATTGCCGATCAATCCGACCACCACCGGCAACAGCTTTTCGGCGTCGGCCATCATCGGAATCCACAAAACGTTGGACGCAGGATCATGCTCGTCGAAAGAAACTTGAGGAGCTTTAGGCCGAGCATCTTTGGGACTGGCGCCTGGTTTTTCGGCAGAAATTCTCTCCTGAATCTGCACTCCTGATAGCGAAGGATCGGCAAACAAGGAAACATACCATTCGTCGCGCCCGCTCCATTCGGTTCCCATCAGCGCGACCAAGGCGGCCTGGCGTTCGCTGCCCAGCGACCGATTGGCGACGACCAGTTTAAGTTGCGTGCGCAGCGATTCCGCCAATGACCCATCGTTCGCCTTGACTGCTTGTTCATACATCATCGCCTGCGCAGGAACCGATTGCGACGACAGAGGCGCTTTAATCAGGTCTTCGACCAGAGGTTTGGCGGCGTCCCAATCCAGATCGGCCAGCGCCCGCAATACCAAATAATCGGGATAAGAGTTTTTGCTCAGGTAACGCGCTTCGTCGAGCAGGTCTTCGCGGAAATACGAACTGTTGAACATCAATTTCCGACGAAGCACGTTCTGCCAGTTCGACCGATCTCGTTCGTCCAAATCTTCGCTGAGCACTTTGTACAGCCGATCGTAGGTCTCAGGCGTTTCCGGCAGATAGTGAGCCAACTGCGCAGCCATCCACGGACGATTTTCCAAATAGTCCAGAAACCGCTGGCGGACTTTGTCCGATGGTTGTGCGTTCGTCTGGTCAAACTCCTTGAATCCGTACAGAGTCCAATACGCGATCAATTCATGAATCGGCGCATCATCGGCGGGCGGTTTCGAATTCTCATCATCGGATTCCGAATCCGTCGCATCTTCCTGTTCCGTCGAATCCAGCGGTTTTTCCTTCAACAAATCGTTGACGGCGGCGGAGATCAAATTGACTTGAGGCGGCTTTTTCGCGGGCAAAGGTTTGCGCGTTTGCGCCAGCAATGGCTGCGGGACGGACAGCAAAACGACAAGCAAAAAAGTCAACGCTTTGGTTGGCTGAAACAATCGCATAATTGATTACCTCGAAAATTCGCGTTCCCTACCGGACGTGGTACTGATGCCTTATCATCGCGCCACGAAACCGCATTATGAACAAAAAAACTGTGACGACGAAATCAGAAAAAGATGCGCCCTTGCGAAACGACATTCGCCGTTTGGGCGATTTGCTGGGAGAAACCCTGAAACAACTGGGCGGCAAAAAACTCTTCGATGTGGAAGAGCAGGTGCGCGCATTGTGCAAACAACTGCGCGCGAAACATTCGCCTGCGACTGAACGCCGTCTCAAACGCTTGTTGCACGGCTTGAGCGTGGACGAATCCATCGGCGTCATTCGCGCGTTTTCGGTGTATTTCCAATTGGTCAACATCGCCGAACAACATCACCGCATTCGGCGCAAACAGTTTTACGAACTCCATACGCCCGACCAGCCGCAGCGCGGTTCGATTGCCGACACGTTTCAACGACTGAAAGCCGAAAACCGGCATCTGGGCGAATCGGAGTTGCGGCGTCGGATGCAAACCATCGTTGACCGGTTGGAAATCGTGCCAGTCATGACCGCGCATCCCACCGAAGCCGCGCGCCGAACGTTGCTGGAAAAACACCGCCGATTGGCCGGACTGTTGTCCGCCCTGGACGAATCGAATTTGCCGAAGCGTCGCCAATCGGAACTGGCTGTGCAACTGGCCTCCGAAGTCGAATCCATCTGGCAAACCGACGAAGTTCGCCACACGCAATTGCAGGTTTTGGACGAAGTCAACAACGCTCTCTATTACTTTGACGCGACGCTCTTCGATTCGGTTCCTGCGCTGCTGGACGAACTGGAATTCCAGCTCGGCAATCACTTTCCCGGCGTAAAGCTGCGTGACGGAGCCGTGCCGCTGCGATTCGGTTCGTGGGTGGGCGGCGACCGCGACGGCAATCCCAACGTGACGCCCGAAATCACTTGGGAAACGTTGCGACTGCAACAGCGGCTGGCGCTGCGAAAATATCTGAGCGCTGTTGCCGACCTGTCGCGCCGATTGAGCGAATCGGTTCGCTTTGCCCCGCCCAGCCGCGACCTGCAAGCGTCCATCGAACGCGACCGGCAGGAAATGCCCGAAACCGCCAAAGAGGTCTTCGACCGCAATCCTGAAGAACCCTATCGCCAGAAACTTTCGTTCGTGTACCGGCGGCTGGAAAACACGCTGCAACGCAACCGCGACCTGAAAGGCGCGCTGCGCATCGAAACGCCGAACCAATTGATTTCGATTCGTCCGGCGTTGCCGATCATTGCCGCGTTGACCAAATCGGCGAAACCCGTTGAAGGCGATTACCAAACCGCCGCAGAGTTTTGGGAAGACCTGCGTTTAGTCCGCGACAGTTTACAAGCCGACAAAGCTCGGCTGGCCGCGCGCGCCGTAGATCGGTTGATGCGCCAGGTCGCCGTCTTCAGCCTGCATCTGGCGGCGCTGGATTTGCGCCAGCACAGCGAACGCCACACGGCGGCGCTGACCGAAATTACGCGCGGGTTGGGATTTGAAACCGACTATGCGGCGATGAACGAAACCGAGCGCGTGGATTGGCTGACGGCGGAACTTTCGACGCCGCGTCCGCTGGTGGCAACGGATGCGCGCTATTCCGCCGAAACCACTGAAACGCTGAATGTCTTTCGCGTCGCGCGAAGGTCGTTGGACGAAATCAGCCGCCGTTCCATTCGCAGTTACATCGTCAGCATGACGCGCGAAGCCAGCGATTTGCTGGCGGTGCTGGTGCTGGCGAAGCAAGCTGGTTTAGGAGCGTTCGGAGTTCCGCCTTCAGGCGGCATAGTCGGCAGACCGCCGGAAAGCGGAACTCCGAACGCAATTGCCGTTGTTCCGCTCTTTGAAACCATTGACGATTTGCGCCGAGCGCCCGACGTGATGCGACGCTTGTTTGAAAATCCGGCCTATCGGCGTGTGCTGGCTTCGCAAGGCGATTTGCAGGAAGTAATGATCGGATATTCCGATAGCAGCAAAGACGGCGGCATCCTGACGTCCAGTTGGGAGTTGTACAAAGCGCAGGAACGGTTGTGGGAAGTCGCCCGCGAATTCGGCGTGGAGTTGCGGCTGTTTCACGGTCGCGGCGGCACGGTCGGTCGCGGCGGAGGCCCCAGCCACGAAGCGATTCTGGCGCAACCGCGCGGAACCGTTGCCGGACGCATCAAAATCACGGAACAAGGCGAAGTCGTGTCGTCCAAATACAGCTTGCCGGAAATTGCGATGCGCAGTTTGGAATTGACGACCGCCGCCGTCATTGCCGCCAGTTTGCCTGGGACTTCTTCCACAAAGGCACACGAAGAGAACACGAAGGGAAGGCGACGGGAAGATTCGGCGACAGGGAGGCTTGGTGATCCGCATAACAACGTGGCGAAAATTCTTCGTGCCCCTTCGCGTGCCTTCGTGGAGGAAAATTCCCTTCGCCAGTGGGAATCGGTGATGGAGGAAATTTCCGAACGAGCGTTTGCCGCGTATCGCGGGTTTGTGCGCGGCAGTGGTTTTTTGGATTACTTCACTCAGGCGACGCCGGTCGAAGAGTTGCAACATTTGCGAATCGGTTCGCGCCCAGCCAAACGCAAAGCCGGATCGAAAAGTCTGGACGATTTGCGCGCCATTCCGTGGGTGTTTGGTTGGACGCAAAGCCGCCATTTGCTGCCCGGCTGGTTGGCGGTCGGTTCGGCTCTGGAAGGTTTTTTGAATTCGAATCCGCGCAAGCATCTTGCTTTATTGCGAGAGATGTACGCGCGCTGGCCGTTTTTTCACAGCACGATTTCCAACATCGAAATGACGCTGGCCAAAGCTGATTTCCAGATCGCGCGGCAATATGCCGAACGAACGCCGGATAAAAAGCTCGGCCAGCGGATTTTCAAATTGTTGACGGCGGAATATGAACGCGCAGTGCATCTGGTGCTGCAAATTACCGGCGAAAAGCGTTTGTTGGACAATGCGCCGGTGCTGCAACGTTCGATTGCGGTTCGCAATCCGTATGTTGACCCGATGAGTTATCTGCAAGTCGAATTGCTGGCGCGCAATCGCAACAAGGAATTGTCCGCCGCTGACCGCGAAAAACTGTTGTACGCCATTTTGCTGACGATCAACGGCATCGCGGCGGGAATGCGCAACACGGGCTGAACGTCATCCCAGTTGTTTGCGAAACCGCCACGCGCTGACGCCCACCAGCACCACGGCAAATCCGACCAGCGCCAAGAGGTTCGGGTAAATCGCTTCCAGCCCTGCGCCGCGCAACAACACGCCGCGCGCAATCGTGGCAAAGTGGCAAATCGGATTCAGTTGCGTCAGCGGCTGCATCCACGTCGGCATGGCTTCGACCGGAGTCGTTGCGCCCGACAACATCGAAAGCGGCGGATTGATGAAAAATCCCATCAACTGGGCTTGCTGTTGCGATTTGCTGAACGTCGCCAGAAACGTACCAATGCCTATGCCGACCAGCACGCACAACATTCCGGCGGCGAACAGCAGCACCAGACTGCCACGAATTGGCAATCCGAACACCAGATACGAAACCGTCAGCGCCAACACAATCTGCGTCGAAAGCAGCACAAACAGCGGAGCGATTTTGGCCGTGACGATTTCGACAGCCTGCGCCGGAGTCATCAGCAATTGTTCAATCGTGCCGACTTCCTTTTCCTTGACCATCGCCGCCGAACCGATGATCGAACCGTTCAGCACCAGCAAAATTCCGATCACGCCGGTGACGATGAACCATGCGCTTTCCAATCCCGGATTGAACAGCAACGCCACGCGCGCCACGAATTGCCCGCGCGCACTGGGCGAACCGCCCGCAGTCGTCAGCGCAACGCCGGGCGAATCCTGAGCAATCCGCTGGTTGAGCGCGGCAATGATGCGCGCGGCATATCCGCTGGCGATTCCCGCCGTGTTGGAATTGACCGCGTCCAGCAACAATTGCACACGCGCGGTTTCGCGTCGCTGGCGCTGTTCGGCAAAGTTGGACGGAACGATCAATCCTGCATCCAGTTTTCCGGCGCTCAACGCCGCGCCGAGTTCCGCCGACGATTGAAAGCTTTCGGCGACGTGAAACGAACGGCTTTCGACAAAGGCCGAAACCACTTCGCGGCTGGCCGCCGAGCGGCTTTCGTCCACCACACCCAGCCGCAAATTGGTCACTTCCGGATTGAGCGCAAATCCAAAAATCAGCAGTTGTACCGTAGGCGGCAAAATCAATGACACAACCAGTTTTTTGTCCGCTTTGATCTGGCGCAATTCTTTCAGAAACAACGGCCACAACCGCCAGCAACGAATCATGTTGATGAAATGCTTCATAGCTCCTTCTCCTAAATATCGCTCAGCAGTAACAACTGACTCCTGACCCCTCACGCAGCAATTTGCATGTGCCGCATCTTTCGCCAGGCTCGGAAAAAGAACACGGCTCCAATCAGCGCCAGCATCAACGGCGCATGCCAGACGGCTGGCCAGCCTCCGCCGCGCACAAACGCATCGCGGGAAATTTCGATGAAATACCGCGCCGGAACGAATGCCGAAATCCAGCGAATGCCCCACGGAATGTTCGACACCGGAAAGATGAATCCCGACAACAGGAACGACAGCAGAAATTGCACCGCCGCCACGGCTTGAATTGCCGCCGCCTGATTGGGAATCGAAACGCCGACCATCACGCCGAAACAAACGCTGCAAAACAGATACAGCGCAGTACCAACCAGCAACGGCGTCGGGTCGCCCGCCAGCTTGAAATCAAAGAGCGGAGCCGCCACCAGCAAGGCCAGCGCCCATTCCGCCACGGCAACAATGAAAAACGCAGCGATCTTGCCCAGCAGAAATTCGTGCGCCGAAATGCTGGACACGTACACTTGCAGAATGGTTTTTTGCTCGCCTTCGCGCGACAACGCCAACGCCGCCAGCAGCGGCGGGAACAGCGCCAGCACGACGGCAAAAGCTCCGGGGCCGATGAATTTGCGGGAAGAAGCGCCGGGGTTGTACCACATACGCGTATCGGCCTTGATCGCCGCCTGTTGCTGATTACCACCGACGAACTGCGCCGCAAACGCATTGGTCAGCGCAGCCGCTTGTCCGCGCATGGTGTTCGCTGTGTTGGCGTCCACGGCATCAATCAACCACTGGACTTCCGCCATCTGGCCACGCAGAAAATCGCGCTCGAAATTTTCAGGAATCACGATCACCACGCGCGCTTCTTCGGACGCCATGATTTCCGCGGGCGAACGATCCGACGCCACCACACGAAAGGTCAGCGACGCGTTGAGCAAATCCAGATATTGGCGCGATAGTGGTGTGCGGTCGAAATCCTGCACGACGACGGCGACGCCTTTGACCGACAGCGAAAGCGCCGTGCCGAGCAGCGCCAGCAAAATCAACGGCAGGATCAAGGCCAACGCAACCGTCAATTTATCGCGGAACACCTGCGTCAGTTCCTTGCGAGCCTGGGCAATGATTCGTTTCATAAACGTCCTTTCCTCAATCTCCTGCGGCAACTTTGCCGTTGAGCCGCGCCTGTTCGACGACGGCGA
The DNA here is from genome assembly GCA_964470555.1 of uncultured Heliomicrobium sp. Classification (GTDB taxonomy): domain Bacteria; phylum Acidobacteriota; class Blastocatellia; order RBC074; family RBC074; genus RBC074. The sequence continues at coordinate 59,593 of CAYYDG010000006.1, read as the reverse complement.
TGAACACATCTTCCAGCGAAAATCGTTCCTGCCGCGCGTGCGCGACCTGAATGCCCGCATCGTGCAACCGCTGCGAAATGCGCCGAATTCCCAACTGGACTTCTTCGGCGACGACAACGTGCAACCGGTCGCCGAACAACGACACGCGCCAACGATCCATTTCGCTTTTGAGCAAATCTGCCGCGTGTTGCGGAGCGTCGGTCATCAATTCAATCAGGTTGTCGTTTTGAGCGGCTTTGATTCCGCTGGGCGTGCCTTCGGCCACCAGTTCGCCCGCCACCATAAAGCCCAGCCGATTGCATTGTTCGGCTTCTTCCAGGTAATGCGTCGTCACCAGCACGGCTACGCCGCGATCGGCCAGTTGATTGATCATTCGCCAGAACGCGCGCCGCGCCAGCGGGTCAACGCCGGAAGTCGGTTCGTCCAGAAACAGCACACTCGGTTCGTGCATGATCGCCGCGCCAAACGCGACGCGCTGTTTCCAGCCGCCGGGCAATTCGCCGGTCAACATTTCGCCGCGCCCTTTCAAGCCGGAAAATTCCAACACCCAGCGTTTCTTTTCTTCGCGCTCTTCGGGCGGCACTTGATACACGCCCGCGAAAAATTCCAGGTTGTCGTTGATCGTCAAATCGTCGTAGAGCGAAAACTTCTGCGACATATAGCCGATGCGCTGGCGCACGAAGCTCGACCGCAGGCTGCCATGCTCTCCGGCAAGTTCCATTTCGCCGCTGGTGGGCGCAATCAATCCGCACAGGATTTTGATCGTCGTGGTTTTGCCCGCGCCGTTCGCTCCCAGCAAGCCGTAAATTTCGCCGTATTTGACTTCGATGTTGACGTTGTTGACCGCGTGAAACGCGCCAAAACGCTTGTGCAGATTGCGCGCTCCGATGGCAATGGCATCCGGCGGACGTTGGCGAAACTGCCGCCGCTGAGGAAATGGCGGAATGGCCACCTCGCCATTCAAATCGCGCAGGATCGAAACGAACGCATTTTCCAGGGTCGGCAACCCGCTGTCGATTTCGCGCACTTCGATGTCAGCCGCACCCAGCGCCGAACGGGTCAGCCGTTCGCCCTGATGCAGATCATGCACCATCAAATCCAGCCGGTCGCCGAATCGTTGCACGTCGGCGATTTCGGCAACCTGTCCCAACACCTCTTCCGCCTGGCTGAGCTTCGACGCGCGAACTTCCAGCCGATGCAATCCCAGATTGCTGCGAATTTCCGCTGGCGATCCGATCTGATGAATCGTGCCGTCGTGCATCAAGGCCACGCGCGTGCAGCGTTCGGCTTCGTCCAGATACGGCGTGGCAACGACTATCGTCATTCCGTTCGCCGCCAATCCGGCCAGCGTGTCCCAAAATTCGCGGCGCGAAACAGGATCAACGCCAGTGGTCGGTTCGTCCAGCAACAACAACTTCGGTTCGCTGATCAGCGCGCAAGCCAGCGCCAGCTTTTGTTTCATGCCGCCGCTGAGCTTGCCCGCCAACCGATCCGCGAAACGATCCATGTCGAACAGTTGCAGGTAACGTCGTCCGCGCTGCTCGATCTCGCGGGTTCGCAATTTCCGCAATTGCCCGACGTAACGCAGGTTTTCGGCGACGCTCAAATCCTGGTACAGGCTGAACGTTTGCGTCAGGTAACCAATCTGCGAACGCGCGTCGCGCGCCGTTTCCCCGAACACCAACGCTTCACCAGCCGTCGCTGGCATCACGCCACCCAGAATTTGAAAGATCGAAGTCTTGCCTGCGCCATCCGGCCCAATCAGCCCGAAGATTTCGCCGCGCCGAATTTCCAGATCAAGGCCGCGCACGGCTTCCAGATCGCCATAACTTTTCCGCAAGCTGCGAATGCGAATGGCGATTTCTTCTGAAAATGTCCGACGAGTTGCCAGCTTGTCGGCGACTTCGTTGGACGTACCCATCGAGAAAGCTCGACAAGCTGGCAGCTTGTCGGACACCGGCAAGCCTTTCGCAATTTCAACCAATGCGCTCATTGTGTCCCTCCTTATCGGCTGTCTCTTTTGCTTGCCACCCATTGATTGCCTTCGACCAGGACTTCACCATCGGCGGGCATGCCCGGTTTGGCGAAGCCTTGCGGGTTGTTCAGTTGTAACTTCACGCCGACGACTTGCCGGATGCGGTCGTCGCGGAAATAAGTGTTTTCCGGCGTGAACGACGCTTGCGGATCAATGCGCGCAACCGTGGCCTCCAGCGGTTGCTGCGGATTGGAATCCAGAAACACGCGCGCCAACTGTCCCGTGCGAACGCGGCCAATTTCGCCTTCGGGAATGAACGCGCGCAGATAGACCTGCCCCGGATTCAGGATGGTCAAAATCGCCGTGCCCGGCGACACGATTTCTCCTGGTTCGGCAGAGCGCGTGGCCACGGTTCCCTCAAACGGAGCGACAATCTGCAAATCGCTGCGATTGGCTTCGGCCTCCTGCAACTGCGCGCGACTGCGCGCCACTTCGGCTTCGGCGGATTGGATGTCGGCTTGCGCCTGCATAATTTGCTGTTCGACGGAAGCCGCCTGCGCCGCGCGAATCGCGGGATTGTCCAGATTGGCTTTGGCGGCCAGCAACGCGCCTTTGGCGGCGTCAACCTGTTTGCGCGCTGCTTCGACAACGGCTTTGTGCGCCTGTGCCGTGGTGCGCGCGTGTTCGCCGTCGCGCGCGGGCACATCGCCTTGATCGGCCAATGTCGTGAACCGTTCTTCGTCGGCGCGCGCCTGTCGGTAATCGGCTTCCGCTTTGGCCAACGAAGCTTCCGCCGAAGCGACGACGGCTTGCGCCTGACTGACGCGCCCTTCGGCATCCACGCGCGCCTGGTTCACGCCCAACCGGCTTTGTTCAAGCTGCGCCTGCAACACGGCAATCTGCTGGCGCGAAAATCGCAATCGGGCTTCGCTGCGTTCGACGTTCGATTGTTCCTGTTGCACACGGGCGTTGATCTGGTCGTCGTCGAGCACGGCCACAACTTGCCCGGCTTTGACGTGGTCGCCTTCGCGGACGGTGATTTCGCGTATGCGCCCGGATGTTTTGGCGGCGACAATCGCGTCATCGCTTTCAATGCGTCCGCTGACGGCGATGATTTCCTTCGCGTCGGACGGTTGGCGGAAGAAAAACCACCAGGCCGCCGTTCCGCTCAATAACGTGATGGCCAGAATCACGCGCGCGATTTTTTTCTTCCGATTGCTCTTGTTACCGGTTTCATTGTTGTTTTTCGTCATACGTTCCCTCCTTCCACGTTCGACAAGCTGCCAGCTTGTCGAAGTTTCGTTTACTGCTGATTCATTTTTATAAGCTAGCCCCGACAAGCTGGCAGCTTGTCGGACATCAATTTAGCTTTCGGCTGGCCAGCGCGACGTTGTTGCTGCTGAGCGTGGTGGACATGGCGCGCTGCAATTCCGCAGCGGCTTTGGTGTAATCGGTCAATGCTTTCAGTTCGCGCCCGCGCGCCGCTGACAAGGCGTTTTGCCGATCCAGCACGAAAAAGTTGGTGGATTGTCCGCCGTCGAATTTGCGCTGCTCGCTCTGGTATTGCAGTTCGGCGTTGACGCGCGAATTTGTCGCAGCTTCCACTCTGCGCTTGGCGACTTCGACCGCTTGCAGCGCGTTGCGGACTTCGACTTCGATGGTTTGTTCGATGCGTTGGCGCTCCGTGTCCAGCTTGCGACTTTCGGCCAGCGCGCGTCCGTACTGCGCTTTTGCTGTGCGATTGCCCAGCGACCAGTTGATCGAAATGCCCACACGAAACGACCGGTAATCGTTGCTCCACAAATTGCCGAGGCTTTGCCCATATCCGCCGAGAAATTTATCCGGCGTCGAACCGAAGGAAATCGGCGGCAACACAGGCAAACCCGCGATTTGCGAAAGCTGGTTGACGCGGTCGAACAGCAATTGATTGCTTTGGACAATCGGGTTGATCGCCGAACGCTCTGTGCCCGCCAGACCATAAGTTCCGTAACTGGCAATCAGATTGATCTGCGGTTTGGTTTGGTCCCGGAAATATTCGACGTCAATCTTGTTCATCTCTTTTCGCAACCGGTATTGCTCCAATTCCTGCCGATTGCTGAAAGCCAGTCGCATCGCATCCGCCAACGGCAAGGTCGCTTCGGATTTCAGTTGTGGTTGTTCGGCGGGAACCAGCGCGGCATTCCACTGCTCGCGACTGCTCGCTGGCCACTGTTCGCCATTTCCCGAAGGCAGAATCAACGCCTTCAACGCATTTTCCGCGCGTTGAATCGCTTCGGTGGCGGCTTCGGCTTCGTCAATGCGACGTTCGACTTCAACGCGAGCTGAAACCACATCCGACGGAGCCAGCGTTCCCTGTTTGACCAGGCGTTCGTTGTGTTCCAGTTGCGTGCGAGCCAGTTCAACCGATTCGCGTTTGATGTCGGCGTCGCGGCGCGCAAAGACCAAATCCCAATAGGCGCGTTCGACTCCGGCGATGATTTCAATCGCGCGTTGGCGAAACTGGCTGTCGGACAAATCCAGTCGTTTGCTGGCAATGCGAATCTGGCGACGTTCGGCGTCAATCGTTCGATTGCGCATCAGCGGTTGCGAAAATTCCACCGCCAGCCGCGACGTGAATTGCGGGTTCAGTGAATTGAACACGTTGTCGCTGGTCGCGCGACTCTGGTCGTAATTGACGCTGACCTGACTGCCCTGCCAGGGCAATCGTTTGGTCAGCGTAGCCGTGCCGGTGAATTCCGTGGTTCGCAATCGCCCGTTTTCGCCTCCCAACAGAATGGAGGCTACTGGCGTTGTTTGGCGTTGGTAAACCACGCTGCTGGTCAGCGACGGGTCGTACACGCCTTTGGCCGCGCGCAAATCGAATTCGTTCAATTGCGTGTTGAGCCGCTCGATTTCGATGTCGCGGTTGTTGTCCAGCGCCATCGTCACGGCATCGCGCAATGTCAGATGGATTTGTTTATCGGCGGCAACGCCGATTCGCGCTGCCGGTTGCTGAGCCAAAACCGGCTGGCATGCCAGACCGGCCAGCAACGCAATGAACAAGAATTGCCGCCAACCGGCGTTTCTGTGAGCGTTTGTGTTACTGAACATTTGTCCCTCCTTCTCAAGGTGTTCGGCGCATGTGCTTCGCGCAATGATTCGATTTTCTGTTTATCCTTCTCCAGCCAATTGCAGCGTGATCTGTTCGACCAACGCGCTTGTCATCACGTCCGCCGCAATCAGCGCCGCGCCCATCGAAGCCATTTGCGTCAACAACTGTTTGCCAGCGTCGTCCACATACGTGACTTCGACCAATTCGACGCGGATCGCATCGGATTGCCGGTCGGAAACAGCGTTGTTCCAACACCGTTCCAGTTCCGACGTCCATTCCCCAACCAGCCTGCCTTCCAGTTTGAAGGTCAGCGATCTTTCGTCGCTTTGTTCGGTAATCCTCAACATTGTGGTTCTCTCCTTTACCGGCAATTCACACATCCGGCGGCGGCTTTGGCCGCGGCGTATGCGTCCAGCGGAGACAACATCACGATCAACATCCAGATCGGTATGGCGATCAATGTACAGATCAATCGCTTCAACCAGCCTTGGGTCGTTTGCGCGGATGTTCGGGCCGACATGCTGTCGGCAATGATCCGAATCAATTGCCCGGAGTACGTCGTGCAGTTTTCCGTGCAACGTTGCAGCGGTTGCGTTTCGTTGATTGCCAAATGAGCCAGGTCGGTCGAAGTCACATAACGTTGGTCTTGTCGAACACCGCACCGACGGCAGAATTTGTCGCGTTCGCGCAATTCGGCGGTACAGGCGCAGCAGCGTTTCAGTCCTATGGTTTCCGTCATTTCTGTTAAGTCGTGCGTCAACATGGCTCCTCCTTTCGAGCGGTTTGCTGTTTTTTCAATCTGACGACTTCGTTCCGACGCCGGGAGATAGGGCAAGGCCTTTGCCAAAGTGGAAAAGAAATTTCGGCAGGCAGATAAAAGCTTGAAAAGAAAGAAGTTTTCTTGAAAAAAGGAGTGGCGAAAGATGTGTGCCGAAACCAAGTGCCGAAGCGTTTCGAGCCGAGATTTCGGCACTTGCCGACATTTCGGCTCTAAATCAAAGCAAAAGCTTTGAGACAGGATTGCCAGGATTTTTTTCAAGAAGAACAAGATTCAAACCTGACGGAGCTTTCTTGGAATTGAAACGCATGTAAATCCTGCCGGAAATCCTATGCATCCTGTCAAAAAGAGTGTCTCAATGTTGCGCGTTCTGATTTAGGGTTGGCGAGCGATGCCGAGTTTTTGCATTTTGGATTGCAGAGTGGTGCGTTTCATCCCCAAGCGGGCGGCTGCGCCCTGTGGGCCGCCGACAACCCAGTTGGATTGTTCCAGCGCGCGCACAATGTGTTCGCGCTCGGCGTCTTCGAGCGTGGCGAGGTCAGTCACGGAAACCGGTTCGGAGGTTTTCAATTCGGCCAGAGGAATTTCCAGCTTGTCGCCGCGCGTCAAAATCACACCGCGTTCGACGAAATGCTCCAGTTCGCGCACGTTGCCGGGCCAGTGGTAATTCGTCAGCGCGGTCATCACCTCCGCAGGAATCGCCGCAATCTGTTTTTTCAACCGCCGGGCGTATTTCTGCGTGAAGAACCTGACCAGCGCGGGAATGTCTTCGCGACGCTGGCGCAATGGTGGAATGGTGATGGGAAACACGTTCAGCCGGTAAAACAAATCGCTGCGATATTTGCGCTCGGCGACCATTTGCTCCAGGTCGCAATTGGTGGCGGCGATCAACCGAACGTCCACTTTCTGCGTGCGCGTGCTGCCCAACCGTTCAAATTCCTGTTCCTGCAATACGCGCAGAAGCTTTGGTTGCAATTCCAGCGGAATGTCGCCGATTTCATCCAGCAGCAACGTGCCTTTGTGCGCGAGTTCAAACCGCCCGATGCGTTGCGTAATCGCTCCGGTGAACGCGCCTCTTTCGTGACCGAACAATTCGCTTTCCAGCAATCCGGTGGGAATCGCCGCGCAATTCAATTTGACCAGTGTGCGTTCGCGCCGGTCGCTCAGGTTGTGAATGGCGCGTGCGATCAATTCTTTGCCGGTGCCGGTTTCGCCGCGAATCAGCACAGCGGAATCGGTGGGCGCGACGGTTTCGATCTGTTTGAGGATGCGTTTGAACGTAGGGCTTTCGCCGATCAATTCCTCGAAATTATGTTCGGTGCGAATTTCGTCTTCCAGGTAAAGCTTTTCGCTGGCCAGTTTGTTTTTCAGAGTTTCGATTTCCTGAACAGCCAATGCGTTTTCGACAGCGATGGCGACTTGTCCGGCAATCTGCATAAACAATTCGCCATCTTCTTTGGAAAAGGCGGCTTCGGTTTTGCTGGCGATGCTCATTGCTCCGATCACGCGATTTTTCCGCAATAGCGGAGCCGAGCAATTGGCGCGTAAGCCCTGGCTGACCGCGCGCCGCACTACTTCGGAAGGAAATTGCCGCAGATAATCCGCTCCGGTCACAACCACTTGTTTGGTGCGAATGGCCAACCCGACGGGCGTATCCACCAGCGACGCAACCTGCCCTTCCTGCAGAATGTCTATGCCTTCGCCGCGATCCAGCAGATGCACGCGCAAAACATCTTCCTGCTCGTTGTACAGTCCCATCACAGCGTAATCGTGCCGAAACACCTGGCGCAAACAGGCGGACACGGCGCGAAAGAGCGACGGCAAATCCAGCGCAGAGGCAATGGCGTTGTTGATCTGCAAAAGCAATTCAACTTGCTCCGATTGCCGTTTCGCCTGACGTTCGGCAACACGCGCACGCTCGAAATTCAGCGCATTTTCGACCGCAGAAGCGATTTGATTGGCAATTTGCTGAAGCGTTTCCACGTCGGCTGCCGTGATGGAAGCTTCGCGATTGCTGCCCACAGCCAGAACGCCAATCGCGCGGTCACGGGCGATCAGCGGAACGCTGCACCCGGAACGAATCCCTGCTCGATAAGCTTCCTGGACAACTGGCGAAGGAAACTCCGTTAAATCCAGCCGCTCGCGCAAAACAATTTGCCGCGTTGTGAACGCCAATCCGTCAGGCGTTCCTTCCAACGGCATCATAAATCCTTCTTCCCACGATTCCGGCGGATTATCCAGTGCCATTACGCGAAACATTCCGACCTCTTCTTCAAACAGCGAAATGCCCGCTATGTCGTGATGAATGCGGCTGCGCAAAATGATGGATGTCGCGCGCAACAGTTCGCGCATATCCAGACTGGCCGAAACGGCGTTACCGATTTCCAGCAGCATCTCGAACCGGTCGCGGTCGTGTTTCGTTTGTTCGTAATTCAGGGCGTTTTCGACAGCCAGCGCGATCTGATTGGCAATATGACTGAGCAATTCCTGGTCGGCTTCGGAAAAGGCATCTTCGCGAAAACTGCCGACGCCAAGAAATCCCAGTTTGCGTCCGTGAGCTATCAACGGAATCACTCCGCCCGACTGTACGCCTGCGTCATACAGTCGCCGATCGAATTCGGAAACCTGAATCGCCGGATCGGGGCGACTCATAAAGATTGGCTGCCCGGAAAGAAAAGCCATTCCGCCGACGGTGCCCTCCAGCGGCATGGGCGTGCCTTCGGGAATTGGCGACATGCTGTCCGGCAAATCGAACATATACGCGCGAAACTGGTTCGTTTGCGGATCGTACAGCGTGATGCCCGTCACTTCGTTTTGCAGCACGTCGCGCAAACAGGCCGCCGTGACGCGCGCCAATTCACGCAAATCGAGTTGCGAAACGACGGCGTTGTTGATTTCCAGCATCAACCGTTCGCGGTCCAATTGTCGGCGGACTTCCTGTTCGGCTTTGCGCGCACGCTCGAAATTCAGCGCGTTTTCCACGGCAATGGCGACGTGATTGGCTACCTGTTGCAAAAATTCCAGATCGGCTTCGCTGTACGTCGCCACTCGAACGCTGCCAAACCCCAAAGCGCCCAAACGACGTCCGGCGGATGTCAGCGGCAAAATGCAGGCGGAGCGCACTCCGCTCTGGCGCACGTTTTCGCTGACCGGCAATTGAGTCACACTTGCACTGATGTCCGGGATGAGCAACGGCTGTTGATTTTGCCAAACCCAGCCAGCAGAGGTTTGTTCCAGCGGCATTTCTTCGGGAAAGTCGGTCAGGCCAGGCAGATTGGATTCCAGTAAATGAACGCGCATGGTGTCGCGCGCCTCGTCGTAAAGAAAGGTGGCGACCCCATCGAATTCGACCACGCTCCGAAGTTGTTCCGCCAACTGGTGAAAGAGCGAAGCCAGATCGCGGTGCAAGGCGATCACTTCCGACAGGGCCAGTAACGCTCCATATCGTTTCAGCAACTTTTCGGCCTGGGATTGTCTCGAGTCGTGTTCCATTTCGATCAAGTTTTCCGGGTGTGGACTGGTAGTGAATCCACACCGTTATATTTATCGAAAACCGCTCATCTTGTAGCTGTATTTGCCCGGCGAATCTGACTGCAGGTGATTGCCTAAGTCAAGATTCCAGCCGTTGCAGCCGCGAATTCCTCCACCTATCATTCGCTCGCTCATGCCGCACAATGTCATTCGCATGAGTTCAATCGTTATTACTTCCCTTTTCGATTTATGAGTTCATCCATCAAAACAATTGTTGCGTTTTCACTTTTGCTGACGGTTATGTTTCCACAAACCAACTCTGCGCCGCGTCCGCGCGCACGCGATCTGGGCGTTATTCCAGGCATTCTGCCAACCGGCAAACACAACGCCATCACCGATGTCGAAGGCGTGCTGGTCGGCCAGACGACGTTGATCAAAGGTTCTGACATTCGCACAGGCGTGACGGCGATTTTGCCGCACGGCGGCAATCTGTTTCAGGAAAAAGTCCCGGCGGCGGTTCATATCGGCAACGCCTTCGGCAAACTGATGGGTTCAACCCAGGTCAATGAATTGGGCGAACTGGAAACGCCGATTCTGTTAACCAACACGTTGAATGTGCCGCGCGTAGCCGATGCGCTGATTGATTGGATGCTGGCGCTTCCTGGCAATGAACAGGTGCGTTCGGTCAATCCGCTGGTCGGCGAAACCAACGACGGATTTCTGAATGACATTCGCGGTCGCCACGTTGGGCGCGATGAGGTGTTCGCCGCGCTGAAATCCGCCCAATCTGACAAGCCCGGCGACGTCGCCGAAGGCTCGGTTGGCGCGGGCACAGGCACGGTGGCATTTGGCTGGAAAGGCGGCATCGGCACTTCGTCACGCTTGTTGCCCGCCAATCTTGGCTCATACACCCTTGGCGTTTTGGTGCAATCGAATTTCGGTGGCGTTTTGACCATCAACGGCGCTCCGGTCGGACGCGAACTCGGCAAGTTTTACCTGAAGGAACAGTTGGAAGGTCGCCGGATCGGCAAAAATCAAAATCCTGAAAATGCCGTCAGCGATTGGGCGGATGGTTCGATCATCATGGTTGTGGCGACGGACGCGCCATTGGATCATCGCAATCTGCGCCGATTGGCCGAACGCGCCATGCTGGGATTGGCCCGCACCGGCTCGCCGTCAACCAACGGCAGCGGCGATTACGTCATAGCGTTCAGCACGGCCAAACAGAATCGCATTCGCGCCAGCGACTCATTGCGAACCACGCAAACGCTCGGCAACGAGGCCATGTCTCCGCTATTTCAGGCCGTGGTCGAAGCGACGGAAGAAGCCATTTACAATTCGCTGTTTCGCGCCACGACCGTCACCGGACGCAACGGCAACACGGTCGAAGCGTTGCCGATCGAAAAGACTGTCGAAATTTTGAAGAAGTATGGCGCGGCAAGGTGAGCGCGGAATGACAGGCAAGTAAACGAAACAGGGATTGCAAGACGCGAAACGGGCAAAGCCAGTCCGCGATCCGCAATCCCCAATCCGCAATTATTTGAAGCTGGCTAAAGCCTCGGCTTCGTCTTCGAAGGTGTCGAAAACCGTATGCAATTTGGTGATGGTCAACAAATCGTTGATGCGTTTGGCGACTTTGAGCAATTTGACATCGCCGCCGGCATTTCTCACTGAGGTGTAGCTGCGAACGACTTCGCCCAACCCACCGCTATCCATGTAAGAAACGTTTTCCAGGTTGAGAATCACTTTTACCGTTTTGTTATCAACGAGCTTTGAAACCGTGTCTCTCAGCAGGACATCGCCTTCGCCGAGAGTGATTTTGCCATCCAGGTCCAAAATCGTAACGTCGCCGCTCACGCGCTCTTTAATGGTCATAACCGGGCCTCCAGAAATTATGGTTGTTATTGGAAAAGGTGTAGAAAAGCAGGCGAGAAACTAGCATAGCCCCGCTCCGGTTGGCAAGCAGGCGAGCCATTTGCCACGTTGGCAACGTGTTTCCAAGCGATTCGCGCCGTCAATCCGCTTTGACGGCTCACGGCGACTTTGCGAAACTCCGGCGACCATTCATCAATCTTTATGATTTTACGAACCAAAATTCTGGCTCAGTTTGACGGCAAAAAAGACCGGTTTCATGCCTTTGAAGGCGAACTGCGCGACGAATCCACAGGGTTTCGTCATGCGCTGGATCAACTGGCGAACCTGTCCCGCGCCGAGTTGGAATCCAGACTGAGCGGAACGAAAACGCCCGGCGCTCTGCCCACCGAAGAATTCGACGTCGCGCCGAACCTTTGCTTGCCCTTTCCGCACCGCTGGAACAGTCACGCCGAAGCGCGCACCTGGGCGTATGAAGCGCTACTCAATCACACGACTGTCGCCGTGGATGGCAGCCAGATTCCTCCGCACAGCGGGTTCAACATTCCGGTGGCCGCCGTCCAGGTGGCCTGGTTTGAAAATCGCCATTCGCCTACGGGCAGTTTCGTCAAAGATGCCGAAATCGAAATTCTGACTCCCGACGAATTGAAAGCAGGCAGCGACGGTGAACGCACCGAACAAAAAATCAATGCGCGCCGCTTCGAAATGGAAACCGGCAAGTTGTGCCAACTTATGGAAACATTGGCGGCGGAACGTCAGGCGAATTCGCCGTTGCCGGTCGCGCTCTTTGACAGTTCGCTGGTGATTTCCTTTGCTGACCGTTTGCAGGGAACCATGCGCCAGCGCCACGTCAACGCCATGCTCAAACTGTTGCAGTGTTCTGAAACGACGGGCATTCCGCTGATTGGGTATGTGGATTCCAGCGACGCGCGCGACCTGACCAAAATGCTCAGCTTGAGTTTCGGACTCGGCGAAGCGCAACAGCTTCATGATGCGGAATTGGTGAACGAACTGTTGGCGTGGGGCGACCGGACTCCGCTGTTCGTCTGCAAACGCGGCGGAGCTGACCAAAAACAAACCAGCGTCTTGCAGGAATTTGAAGCACAGCATCAATCCATTGGATTTGTGTATTTGAAAACCGGTTCGCAAGCTCCGCCCGCTCGGCTGGAAATTCCGATGTGGATTCACCGACAAGGTTTACTGGACGAGGTGCTGAACATCGTTCGCGCCGAAGTGGTCGTCGGCAACGGCTATCCATACGCCATCGAAACCGCCGACGCTGCAGCCGTCATCACTACGCGCGACCGCGAAACTTTTTACGCGCTGTTTCAGCAGTTCGCTGAACGGCAAGGCATCAAACTCCACGTTTCGCAAAAAGCTGCCAGCAAGGCTCGGCGGCGGTATAGCTAAATCAGAGCAAGCAACACAGGGACATTCTCTTTTGACAGGATGAACAAGATTTTCGGCAGGATTTACAGAATCATCAATAGCAATCAAGTTCCAACTTGGTTTGAATCCTTTTCATCCTGAAAAAAAATCATGTCCATCCTGTCTCAAAGTTTCTTGCTTGGATTTAGAACACGTCTGATTCAACCACGAAGGTTCGCGAATGCCCACGAATTAGAACTTTGATCCGACATTATTCTTTGAACCATTCGTGAGAATTTGTGTTGATTCGCAGTTGATCTATCTCTCTTCCGAAAAGGAACTTCAAAGGATGAAATCGTTTTCCCGTGTTCTGAGCATCGCCGTGATGCTTGCTTATGTTTCAGTCATTGCCACCGCGCAATCTGCTGAAACGACGATCAAACAGATCGGTGACCTGCCGAAAATCAAACAGGCGCTCGCCTATCTGAAAACCACCGAGCCGGACACCATCGCCGAGCAAATCAAAGTTTGCGAAATTCCCGCGCCAACATTTCTCGAAGCCAAACGCGGCGAATGGTTCAAACAGCGTTTCACCGAACTCGGGTTGAAACACGTCCGCGTAGACAAGGTCGGCAATGTGCTGGGCGAACGTACGGGCAAAGGCTCTGGCCCGGTTCTGGTTTTGGCGGCACACCTTGACACAGTGTTTCCCGAAGGCACGGATGTGAAAGTCAAACGCGAAGGCTCCATCTTGAAAGGCCCGGGCATTGGCGACGATTGTCGCGGTTTGGCGGTGATTCTTGCGGTGGTTCGCGCGCTCAATCAGGCGAAGATCGAAACCGACGGCACGATCATTTTCGTCGCCAACGTCGGCGAAGAAGGTTTGGGCGATTTGCGCGGAGTTCGCCATTTGTTCAACGAAGAGTTGAAAGGCCGCGCGACGCATTTCATCTCGGTGGACGGCATTGGGTTGGACATCACCAACACGGCGGTTGGCGTAGTGCGCTATCGCGCGACGTTTCGCGGCCCCGGCGGACATAGCTACGGCGCGTTTGGCTTGCCTTCGCCCATTCACGCCATGGGACGAGCCATCGAAAAAATCTCCCGCTTCGAAGTTCCCCAACAACCCAAAACCACGTTCAACGTCGGCAAAATCGAAGGCGGCACGTCGGTCAATTCCATCGCGCATACTTCGTGGATGGAAGTGGACATGCGTTCGGTTAACGCGGCGGAATTGGACAAGCTGGAAACGCAGTTCAAACGCGCCGTGCAGCAAGCCGTGGACGAAGAAAACCGCGCGCGTTCGCACCAAGTGCCGATCACTGTGGAATTGAAAATAGTCAGCCAACGTCCGGCAGGGGTTCAATCGCCGGATTCACCGATTGTCAAAACCGCTCTGGCTGCCGGAGCTTCGTTGGAATTCAGCCCAAGGCTCGGCGCGGGCAGCACCGATTCCAACATTCCGATCAGTTTGAATATTCCCGCCATCACCATTGACGGCGGTGGCGATGGCAAAGGCGCGCACTCGCTGGACGAGTTTTTCGACACGACGAACAGCCATCTGGGCACGCAGTGGGCGCTGTTGATTGCTTTGGGAATTGTGGGAGTGAAGTGATGCGAGCCATTTTGCAAAGAGTCAGTCGCGGCAAAGTCACCGTCGAACATCAAATCACGGGCGAAATCGGCAACGGGTTTGTCGTTTTGTTGGGCGTAGGCGCCAACGACTCCGCCGCCGAAGCCGAATTGCTGGTCAACAAAATCGCCAACCTGCGCGTGTTTGCCGACGGCGAAGGCAAATTCAATTTGTCCGCTCTGGATGTGAAAGCCGAGATGTTGGTGGTGTCGCAATTCACGCTCTTTGCCGATTGCCGCAAAGGTCGCCGACCGAGTTTCACAGATGCCGCTCGCCCGGAACTGGCCATTCCATTGTATGAATTGTTCGTCGAACGATTGCGAGCGATGGGGTTCAAAGTCGAAACCGGCGTCTTTCAAGCCGACATGCTGGTCGAAATTCACAACTCCGGACCGGTGACGATCTGGCTGGACACGCAGGAACTAAACCGAGGCAAGGAGTAATAAAACAGGATTGACATGATTTTTTCAGGATGAGCGAGATTCCTTCCCAACCGAAACACACTCTGCATTGAAGCTCCTGTAAATCCTGCCCGAAAATCTTGGGAATCCTGTCGAGAAAAAAATCCTTTGGATTGCTTGCCTTGATTCAGTACGCCCAAAAGCCGCGCGCGAAGGCGCTGATAAATAAGGCCAGATACAACAGCGACCAAACCGTCAGGATGATTTCCCAAACGCGCCCTTTGGCGGCCAATTGCGCGAACAACAAATGCAGCGGAAACATTACCAACGTGTATCGCGGCACGCTGGCAATGAACGTGACGCTGGTGACGATCAACCAGTTCAACGTCATCCATACGCTGTACACCGGACGCAGCCTGAACCACGAAACAATCACGCCGACCAATCCCAATGCGATGAAGGTCAGTTCCTGTCGCCCGCTCATTTCCGCCGCCGCCGGATTGTGACCAAGCGCGCCGATGGTTTGTTGAATGCCCAACCACGGCCAGCCCATCGCAATGTAAAAGCTTTCGCGCCGAATCTGAACGAATGCGAACGGATCGCCGGCTTCGCGTGCATTGATCCACAGATACACCCCGAAGCCGCTGGCGACGAACAGAATCCACAACCATTGCCATTGCCAACGGCGAGTTGCGCGGTATTGCGTCAACGCTTCCACTGCCAATGTCGGCATCAGCAAAATGCCCGGCCCGCGCGCCATACACGCCAGCGCGCCCAGACATCCGGCCAACGGCCAATCCTGTTTTCGCGCCGCCAGCAAACATCCCAGCGCCAGAGCCAGAAACAGGCTTTCGGTGTATCCGATGTGCAGGAAATAGCTGGTGGGAAAAATGAACAGAAACCACACGGTTCGTTCGGCGAGTTTTGGCGAATAATCCAGAGCAATCAATCGGAACAGCAACAATCCGACAAACAGCGACGCCACCGTGGAAATCAAAAATGCGCTGAGCAGAAAATCTCCAGTGACACGCGCAACCAGGCTGATGCACCAGGGATACAGCGGATAAAACACCATCATCGGACGCATTTCGCCCGTTGCGCTGTATCCAAACTCGGCCAGCTTCAAATAACTCACCGCATCCCAACGGTTCCACACTTCCAACCAGCCGCGCCATCCGCCTACCGGTTTGTCCGCCCACACATGAAAACTCTGCACGGCAAAGAGCATGCACACGGCTTTGATCGCCAGCATAATTCCCACCAGCCGCGCATCGCGTCGCATTTGCGGTGTCAGTCGCCGCCAGTTTCGGGACGGCGATGGTTCGCTCAGTGCAGTCTGGGAAGAAGCTTCGTTCATCGTTTGGGTTCTGGCTGCCGTTCGAAAATCACACGACCATCAAAGATTGTCATCACGACTTTTGCCTTTTCGATTTCAACCGGATTGATGTTGAAGATGTCCGCCGACAACACGGCAAAATCCGCCAGCTTGCCGACTTCAATCGAACCTTTCACTGTTTCGTCAAAGCTGGCAAAAGCCGCCCCCAGCGTGAAGGCTTTGACGGCTTCGGCGACGGTGATTTTCTGTTCTGGAACCCAGCCCGATGGCCGTTTGCCATCCAGCGTGCGCCGCGTCACCGCGCCGTAAATTCCCATCAACGGTTCCATAGGCGCGACGAACCAATCCGAACCAAACGCCAGCACGGCTCCGGCGTCCAGCAACGAACGAAACGCATACGTGCCCTTGGCGCGTTCGGCCCCGATGCGGTTTTCCGCCCAACGACCATCGTCAATCGCGTGATACGGTTGCATCGAAGCAATCACGCGCTGGCTGGCAAATCGTTTGATCTCTTCCGGTCGCAGATGCTGCGCGTGTTCAATGCGAAAGCGCCGGTCGCGCGTGCCGTTTTGCCGTTCGGCTTCGGCAAAAAAATTCAGAATCGCCTGGTTGGCTTTGTCGCCGATGGCGTGAATCGCAAGCTGCAACCCTGCTTTGTCAGCAGCCAGAATGCGGTCGCGCATTTTGCTTTCGGGAAACATTTCATCGCTTGGCAACCCCGCAGTGTTCGGATCGTCCAGATACGGCGCGAAAAACAACGCCGTCGTCGAACCCAGCGAACCATCGGCAAAACCTTTCAAACCGCCGACCTTCAATTTGTCATTGCCGAAATTTGCGCGAATGCCCACGCTGGCCAATCGTTGCCATTCGCTGAGCGGTTGATGGCCGCTGATGCGAACAGTCAATTCGCCGCGCCGCAACAACGTTTGATACACACCCAACACGGCTGGCGAAGCCGACATATCCTGCACGCTGGTGACGCCGTTTTCCGCGGCGTAGCGCATGGCAGCTTTGACGGATTCGATCATTTCCGCTTCGGTCGGATCGGGAATGACTTTGTAGACAAAATTCATCGCCGCGTCTTTCAACACGCCGGTCGGTTCGCCGTTGGCGTCACGGACGATGGTTCCGCCGTCAGGGTCTTTGGTGTCGCGCGTGATGCCAGCCAGTTTCAACGCCAGCGAATTCACCAACGCCATGTGCCCATCCAGCCGATTGATGAACACAGGATTGTCCGGCGTTACGGCGTCAATCAATTGCCGCGTCGGCAAATTCGCGGGCGTCCAATTTTCATGATCCCAATTGCCATTCAAAACCCATCTGTATGGGCGACCTTTGGGCAGCTTGGCAGCGAATTCGCCAATCCGTTTGCGAAACTCTTCCGGCGAAGCCGCATCGCGCAATTGCACACTGGCCAATCCCGCACCGCCATCCAGAAAATGCACGTGAGCGTCATTGAATCCCGGCACAACGCGCTTGCCTTTCAGGTCAATGACTTTGGTTTTTGCGCCAACCCAGCGGCGAATGTCTTTAGTAGAACCGATGGCGGCAATGCGATTGCCAACGACGGCGACTGCTTCGACTTCAAGCTGGAAGGCGTTGACCGTCCAGATTTTTCCATTGAGCAAAACCAGATCGGCGGATGTTTGGGAGAAACCAGCAACTGAAGCTGCGCAGAGAAACAGGAGAGCGAGCAAAGTTTTCATTGGGATTCTTTCTTTTTGAAATTGACGACGGTCGCAAACGTAGGGTCTTCGATCTGAATGGTCGAATGCGACAACTGAAATCGTTCGGCCAGCAACGCGCGGACTTCGCGCAACACGCGGCAGCTTTGATCGGCATCGGTCACGCCGACGTGCGCCGTCAACACGTGACGCCCTGAAGTGATTGTCCAGATGTGCAAATCGTGAACTTCGCGCACGCCGGGAATGGTTTTGATCGCCTGTTCGACGGCAATGGGATTGATGTGCGACGGCGCGCCTTCCAACAAGACGTTGACCGATTCGGCCACAAGGCGCCACGAATTCCAAACAATCAGCAAACTGATAATGACGCTGAACAACGGGTCAGCCCAACGCCAGCCTTTCCAGACGATCAACACTCCCGCCGCAATCGCCGCCACCGAACCCAGCAAATCTCCCAGCACATGCAGATATGCGCCGCGCATGTTCAGGTTGTCGTGCGTGTGCGACCGCGACAACAACCAGGCCGAAACCAGATTCACCACCAATCCGCCAACGGCAATCCAGACCAGCGCCCATCCTTGCACTTCTTCCGGCTGGCGAAAGCGTTGATAGGCTTCCACACAGATCAAGACGGACAATCCAATCAGCGTCACGCCGTTGACCAGTGCCGCCAGAATTTCCAACCGATAAAAGCCGTAGGTTTTGCTCTGCGTGGCCGGGCGCGAAGCGAACCGAACCGCAAACAGCGCCAACGCCAGCGCGGCAACATCCGTGAACATGTGCCCGGCATCGGACATCAACGCCAGACTGTTCGCCCAATATCCGCCGATGGCTTCGGCCAGCATGTAACCGAACGTCAGCGTCAGCACGACGATCAAGGTTCGCTGCGAAGCTCCACGCGCGTGGTCGTGATGGTGATCATCGAGTGAATGATGCTCATGATCGTGAGAATGCTGTTGTAACGCCGGAGTGCTCATTTTGATGATTTCGATCTTAAACCGGGAGCAGGTTTATTTTGACCGTTGGCGCATTTTTGGCTGCCTGATTGATGAATCCGGTGTCGAAGGTCAGGAGTTCGACATGGTAAGAAGCCGTCAGTTCTTCTGCCAAAGCAATGTACAAACTGTCCGACGAGCGACTGCAACCATACCCCTGCCTGATTTCCCTGGCGCGTTTGATCAACGAAGCCTCCCCAGTCGGTGGCGGGAGAAAATTGATTGCGTAATCGTAAAAATTCTCGATGGCTTTTTCGTAAAGAGCGGAAGTGAGCGACCCGTCCTGAAGTTTCAGACAAAGGATATACATCACCTCTGCCACTATTACGTTGGGAGCAGAAAACATCCATCCTTTGACAACATAATCTTCAATGGCATTTTTGGCAGTGATTTGCTTGCCTTGTTCTTTGGCGCAAATCGCAATCATCACATTTGCATCAATGACGACAACATTGCTATTCGGTTGGCTCATAACCAAACATCGCTCCGGCTCTGGCTTCGCGTAACATCTTTTGTGTGTTTTCTCCTGAAGTGTAGGGCATATCTTTGCTGCGCTCAGAAACCTTTCTTAAAGCTTCCAGCATGGCGTAATTTGGCGTCGGCGTAGCCTCGGCGACTTCAGGAGCAGAAGTTTCAATTTCTTGCCTGGCATCGAGAGCGATCATCTCTCTCAGGTATTGATCCAAAGACTGCTGTCTGGCCAGCGCGTTCGCTCTAATCGCGGTCGCCAGGTCAGCCGGGATTTCCAGTGTTACAGTTGAAGCGTTCATGCCAATTACCTCCATATCATTTTGCTGGTTGGTAGTATCGCTCACCCGCACAAGCCCGGCAAAGCGTGCGGCCATCGCGCAGAATTTCACGGTGATCGTTGATGCCTTCGCCGCATTCGTCGCATTCGACGCGAGTGAGCGGATGGCCGGGTTTGTCAGCGTCCGGCAACGTGACCTTGACCCGTTGCCAGGTAAACAGATCGTCATCCGGCAAGGTTTTATACGCTTCCAATTGCTGTTCTTTTTTGGTCGGCAAATGACTGAAGAGTTGTTTGGCCAATTCGCGCGAAGTTTCGACCGCGACGACGCGAACGGCTTCCTGGGTTTCAGTGTTGAGGAAAGTCGCTGCCAGTTTGCCGAAATCGCGGAACTTCAAAGTTCGTTTGCCCAAACGGCAACCTGTGACGGTATTGATGGCGTCTGCCGCGCAACGATCAATTTCGACAAAGACGATCAATCGCTTGCCGACTTTTGGCTCTTCGATGCCGACAAGGCGGCAACCCAGCATAGCCATTCGCACACCGAGCACCTGCCCTGGACACATGTGTCCGTGATTGCGCTCGGCTTCGATCAGGTAATCGGATAACTCTTTCATGGCGTCTGTTACTTGGCCGGAAAATCTACAACCTCAATCCAGTTGGGAGCTTTGCCCATCGCGTATTCTTTCAGTTTGGTCAGCTTTCCGCTGTCGGGTTCAATGCGATAAGTGGACAAACGATGCGAATGCTGCCCCGCAACGAACAAATACTGGCCCGTAGAATCAATGCTGAACGCGCGCGGTTCCGTTTCGGTCGGCACAAATTCGATCAGCGACAACGTGCCGTCAGCGGCATTGACCTGAAATCCCACCAGCGTGCTAGACGCGCGCACTGAGGCGTATAAAAACCTGCCGTTCGGCGTGATGTGCAAATCAGCAGCGGCGATGCGCCCCGTCAATCCGGGAGGCAATCCGCTGACGGATTGTTTCTCTTTCAATTCGCCCTTCGCAGAATTCCAATCAAAGACGTGAACCGTCGCGTCCAGTTCGCCGAGCACGTACACCAGCTTGCCGTTGGGGTGAAACACAAAATGGCGCGGGCCGGTTTTGGCTTTGACCGAAACCGATGGCGGTGTGTGAGGTTCCAGCCGTCCCGTTTTTGCGTCGAACCTGAACACATTAACCAGATCGTTGCCCAGCGTCATTCCCAGCACGAAGCGGTTCTTTGCGTCAGGCATAATCGAATGTGCGTTGGTGTGATTCTCTAAAATCTGCTGCGCCAGAACCTGCTGGGTTGGTTGCACAATGCCTTGCGCGTTGATCGGGCTGACCGTGAATTTGTGGCCTTGATACGAAGCCGCGAACAACCAGCGCCCGGTTCGGTCCGTGGCAATGAACGGCATGCTGTCCGCCAACGGGCCGCTGCCGACGAGCTTCAACTTGCCGGTTTTCGGATCAATCGAAAACGTGATGACGGCTTTCGGTTCACCACGGACGGCGACGAACAGAAAGCGCCGATCCGGGCTGATCGCCAATGGCGTAGACATCCCGACTTTCACCACACCGGGAATCGCCACGGTTTCCACCAACGTCAAATCGCCTGTCTGCCGATTCAATTGCAACACGTGAATATCGCTGCTTTCCACGTTGCTGACGTAGACAATGGTCAGCGGCGAGGTTTTACTTACCGCGCCGCTTGCAACCGCAATCACCGACAACGAAATCCACAAAGCCTGCTGAAAAAATCCGCGCATCACTCCGCCCCTCCTTTGACCTTTTTCAGCGCGACGGCATTCATGCAATACCGTAATCCGCTGGGCGGAGGCCCATCGGGAAACACGTGTCCCAGATGCGCGTCGCAGGTGTTGCAGAGCGTTTCTACACGCGACATGCCGTAGCTGGTGTCTTCGTGATAGGAAATCGCGTTTTCCTTGATCGGTTGCGTAAACGAAGGCCAGCCCGTTCCGCTTTCAAACTTTTCGCTGGCGTCGAACAACAGCGTGTCGCAGCAAACGCAGGCGTACAAACCCGGCTCGAACAAACTGCACATTTCGGAACTGAACGGGCGCTCGGTTCCGTGCTGGCGCGTGACGTAATACTGTTCCGGCGTCAATTGCGCCTGCCATTCGTCGTCGGTTTTGACAACTTTTCGGTCAGGATTCAGATTGGCAATCCTGGCCATTCGCAACACATCCAACCATTTCAGCAGCATTTGGTTCTTCCTTTTGTTATTCCGTTGCGCCTTAGCCGTACAGCAGCAGCTTGAGCTTTGTTCGACACTTGCCAGAAGGCGTTTTCAGGCTTGTGACTGTGGCCTTTCAGCCAACTTGATCATCGTTGCTTGAATTATTGTAAAGACTTTGCGCTTGCCGCTTTGGACAGCAAAGACTTCGCCGTTACAAACCGTCAGAGTTCTGCCCGCTTTGACGACGCGACCTACAACAATAAATTTCGCCGCTTGCCGGAGCCATGAAATTCACCTTGTATTCCATCGTCAGCACACCTGAACCGAGCGGCATCAAAGTATACGCCACAAAACCGCATGCGGAATCTACGATAGCCGTGACAAAGCCCGCGTGCAGCTAGCCATACTGTCGTGTTATAGCGATTTTCACTTGAATGCGACTTGGTAGAACAGGTTAATAACCCGTTCTACCAACGCTTGGTAAGCAAATTGACAGGTCGCGTGCAATTGCAACCCGCTATAAGTCGTGGCAAAAGTCTACGCCAATCTCGACCTGTCCGGACGCGACACTGACGAGGCAGGCTCCCAGATTTTGGCTGATACCTTGACACGCGAAGTCTTGTCCAACTTCAGTGGCATAGTTGGGATTGGCAGGTTCGGTCATAACTTGCTCATCGTCCCTTTACTCACTTCTTCATACCACGAGCCATGCTGAACAAAAACTACGTCGCTGACCGTTTCATGTCGCTGTCCTTGCCAATCGAACGAAATTCGACGCCCGGTTTTTCCTTGTTGAACATTGTCGAGGAATCTATTGATGTCACGCTTCAGCAGGTCTTTAGCCCGTTTCAGTTTCCACGAGGCAAAATAATCCTGCGTGTTGACGAGTACCAGAAATAATCGGTTCGACGCATCGAAACGCCGTAAGCCTTGATTCTCATAAAGCCATCTAATGAGTTCGTCCGGGTTCGCAACACAAGCGTCTAGCGTGCTGCGGCGATATTCCGTCAATTCACGTATCAAGGTTTGTGGGCTTTCGGCAGGATGATCTGAAAGGCGCGACCACAACAATTCCAGCAATCGCGCCTCAGGAAGATTCGTATCCAAGTGAAGGCCGAGCTTACGTGCTTCTGCCTTCAACAACGTAATCTCAGGGCGCAACCTTTGCGCAGTTCTTCTGCCCTTGAGGAAGCCTTCGGGCAAGTAAGTGACTTTCAAGTCGAAAGGAACGCCTGCGACAAAGAAATCCACCTTTTTGATTTTCCCCACAGCAGGCAACACGCCAGGATGGCTTTTGAAAATGTCTTCAATGATTATCGAAGTCCAGTGGTTGTACCACGAACACTGCACGTAACCGCGCATACTCGCCAGCAGTTCGTTGTCTATGCTTTCGTTGAGCCGGTCAAACGAGGCGATTTTTTTGACGTAATTGTCTACGATGGTTTTCTCCAACGAGTTTTGATGCAGGCCGCCCCAATCAAAGGCATTCATTTTATAAAGTTCAGTGATAAGCGAGGCTTCGTTGGTTTCGCGCGCTGCGCGTTCCGCTGCGTGAATGACACGGATTGTGTCTTCCAATTGTCGCAATGAAACTCCACCTTCGAATACTCTTTGCAATCGTTGCTTGCGTGCAATGGCACTCGTGTCGAATCCAATGTCAGCCGTGAGCTTATCCAAGTGTTCAGCCCGTGAAAGCGAGCGCAGAAGCAGGAAGCGTATTCCTTCGGCATCTGCACTCAACTCAGATATTCGATCTTCTCTATACGCTCGTTCAGCTTGAGAAAATGAAAATGACACTACGACTCCCCTATCATTGGTAATTTGTCCGTCCAGTGCGGAAGGTTCTTGAGCCGCTCCCGAATTACCTTGCTTTGCTCAGGGCTTTTGGAAGACACAAAGACGAGAACATAATCGTGTTTAAGTGCGCCAGCACGATTGTCTTGAACTACGGAACCGGCTGAATAAGCCATCGGAAAACCACCGCAAAAAGTAAAGTTACCTGCTTGTGTTGCCAAACGCAGGTCTTCCCATTCTTGTGCGGAACGCGAGTTGAACATGATTGCCATTCGCCCATTAGGAGAAAGGGACTGGCCCGCCAGTGCAAAAACGCGTTTCATTCTTTCGGCGTAACGCTCAGATGTGTGGCCGCGTTCTCGTGCATTGCTGACAACGATTTCCTGGTCGAATAGAGTGGGATGGTTCAGAATGGCATTCCAGATTTCGCTCAACTCCAGATAGGGAATCCGGTCTCCGTGCGGCGGATCCGTGACAAGCAAGTCAACTTTGCCTGCTGGCAGCGTGGCGAGAAATTCCTCGGCGTCGGTATTTATTAAACTGACTTCGGCACGTTTTTCTATAACATCCAGAGGATAGAGGGACGTTCGTGGCAGTTGCCGGTAGCCGCTTTCATTCTGAAGTCCGCGTAGTAATGAATTAGCTTTGTTTTCAAAACAGTTCCAGACATTGATCTCAAAATGCAATTCGGGGCGCCAAAACCCAATGACCCAGCTACCTACTTCCACACGGCCATTTCCAGTTTCGCCGGAGGTTTTTCCTCGATTCTCAATCGCGAAAACCATTTTTGACATTTGCCCGGACGCCGCCGTAAGCGCCAGTAATAATGCGCGACGCACGTGGGTGTCTTGGTTTTCAAGTATTGCACCACGCAATAACTCAAGGTTTCTTAAAGCGCGTCCAGTGAACAGGTCTCTCCATTGCATATTTTCAAAAGAGTTTATGCGCGAGTTCTGAAAAAGACGCAGTGGGCGCAAATTTTGTGGCTGGTAGTTTTGAAATTTCTCAGAAGCGGTCAAATCCATTGCTGTCGGAAGCAGTTCTATTCTCAATCTTCCAGTGTTTCCCCTTATCCACACCTGCTGAAGTTCATTTCCCCGCCAGAGATAATGTGTCGCAGTAGCTCCATCAGGCAGCGCGTAAGAACCGTCTATTTTCCGCCGCACACTTGCTTCTACCTCCTTGAGCGCATGGCGCACTTTATTTGCTGCTGGCGGGATTGTTACCAATGAAGCTAATTCAATTGCCGCTGGATTAAGATCGCTGGCAATTGCTCGCCTTTGGCGCATCAGCGCTTCACGCACAATCGCGCCTGAACCAAGAAAAGGATCCAGCACGACTTCTCCAGATACCGATAACTGTTCAATTAGGAAGCTGACAATTTCAGCGGGTTTCTTTCCCCAATACTTGTGAAAACCATACAGTCCCTTATAGCCCATCGGCTTAGTTAGCTGATGCACTGAGGTCTGTGGAGCGAAATCAAATCTGAGTTGATCCATAAAGGTTATTTCAGCTTTCGCCGCCATCACTCTCGCGTAATGAAATTATCCGCATTGAACAGCACGCGCGCCGCAGCCGTCAGCGCGGCGGCTTGCGCTTCGGTCAACCCGGCTTTTGTCAGGTCTGGGCTGACGAGCGAGGCAGTGGGTTGGCTGGCGAAGCTTTGCACCTGGCGTTCTACGTAACTGCGCAAAGCGGCAAGTTCCGTTGCATCCGGCGGACGGCTGAAACACAGAGCAAACGCATGTTTCAAGCGCGCATCCAGCGTCGCGGCAAAATTGCCCGGCACCTCGCGCACCAACCGTACGGCCAAGCCTTGCGCAATTTCCAGAAAGGCCGGGTCGTTGGCCAAGGTCAGCGATTGCAACGGCGTGTTGGAGCGAAACCGTCGCGTGCAGACTTGTTGAAAATCCGGTGAGTCAAAGGTCGAAAACAACGGATACGGCGCGCTGCGATAAAACTGCGTGTACAGGGCGCGGCGGAACCGTTCGGCGTCATTCGCAACGATCCAGTTCTTTTTGTTTTGCGTGAAGGCGTACACGCCGTCGGGTTGCGGAGGCCGCACGCTCGGGCCTCCAATTTTCGGATTGAGCAAGCCGCTGGCGCTCAACGCCGCATCGCGCACAATTTCGGCTTCGACGCGAAACCGTTCTTGCCGCGAAAGCAGCAAATTCCTTGGGTCTTCAAATTTTGGATTTTGGATTTTGGATTTTGGATTGCTCTCTGACGATTGGCGATACGTCGCACTGGTGACAATCAGTCGGTGAATCGCTTTCAAGCTCCAGGCGCGGTGATTAGCGGTTAGTGATTGGTGGTTGGTGGCGGACTTCGCTCCGACTCCCGACTCCCGACTCCCGACTCCTTTGACAAACTGCGTTGCCAGCCAATCCAGCAACTCCGGATGCGTCGGAAGCGAACCTTGCGTGCCGAAATCTTCTTCGGTTTCGACCAGACCGCGCCCGAAATAGCGCATCCAGATGCGATTGATCGTCACGCGCGGAGTCAGCGGATTTGCCGTATCAACCAGCCACTTCGCCAGATCGAGCCGCGTGCGCGGTTTGCCGGTTTCGGGCGTCTCAGGTAATTGGGGCGCAACGGCGCTGAAAGTGTTCGGCTGCAACACGCCGACGGATTTGTCAGGCCGTGTGAAATCGCCGCGCGTGAAAATATACGATTCGCGCGGAATGTTGGTCTCGTGCATGACCATCGCCATCACGCCAACGTTGGCCTGTTTTTCTCGCACTGCGCGTGCAGAAGCGAAGGCCTCGTTGACGAGCGATTGTTGTTTGGGCGTGCGCGCATTCGCAGGAATTTTCAAGGCGGCAAACAAAGCCGCTCCCTTGGCGTCGTGCGGCGGTTCGGTGGCGATTTCAATTTTGAACCGACCAACGCCGCGCCCTTCGCTGGCGTCGTGGCGCAAAACAAACAGCAATTGGCGGCTGGCGAATTCCTTGCGCCCGCCAAACAGAAACGTGGCTTCGCGCGGCTGAGTCTTTGCGTTGACCGACCATCCGGTGCGACGGTCATTGTCCGTGGCGGCGCGCGCCGGCCAGGCGTTTTGTTCGTCATCTGCAAACCCGTCGCTGAAGCGATGGTTGCCGCCTTCGGATTCGATATAAAACTCGCTCAGTGCAAACGAACCATCGGCGCCCAGTCCAGGGCCGTTGTTCGGCAAAGCTTGATGAGGCAGCACGCTCAACCGCACAGCGGCCACGCGCGGAGAACGAATTCGGGTCAGCACGCGATACGCGTCGTTCTGCGAAGCATTCGCCGTCACCAAAAACGAACCATCTTCCAGTTGTTGTAATTTGCCGTGCGCTTCGGTTTCGAGCTTGACCGTTTCCACCGGAAACCATTCGACGGGTTTGTCCGGTGCGCTGACAGCCGGATTTTTTTCCAGCCTCGCAAGTTCTGCGCGCTCCCATTCTTCCTGCTTGAGTTCGCCGCGCATCGGCGCGCTCTTTTCCGGTTTCCCGAACATCTCGCCGCGCTCGACAGGCACAACAGGTCCCTGGTTGTTGTAATCCATCGTCGAGTTAAAGAACGCCAGCATCTGGTAATACTCTTTGTGCGGAATGGGATCGAATTTGTGCGAATGGCATTGCGCGCATCCGACCGTCAGCCCCAACCAGACTGCGCCCGTTGTGTGCAAACGATCCATGACCTGTTCGACGCGCGCCTGTTCTGGATCAACGCCGCCTTCTTCGTTGATGACCGTGTTGCGGTGAAATCCTGTAGCGACGAGTTGGGCTTTTGCCTTTAGCGTGTCTGAAGGCCTGGGCAGCAAATCGCCTGCAAGCTGTTCAATGGTGAATTGATCGAAGGGTTTGTCTTCGTTGAGCGCCTGAATCACCCAATCGCGGTACGGCCACATCACGCGTTCGCCGTCAATCGTGTAACCGTTGGAATCGGCATACCGCGCCTGATCCAGCCAATGCCGTCCCCAGCGTTCGCCGTAATGCGGGCTGCTGAGCAAACGTTCGACAAGTTCGTTATAGGCTTTGTCCTGATTGGTGCTGAACGCCTTAACGAACGCTTCAATTTCCGCCGGTTGCGGCAACAACCCGATCAAATCCAGCGACACGCGACGAATCAACGTGCGCGGATCGGCTTGCGGCGAAGGCTGTAACCCGGCCTGTTCCAATCGCGCCAGAATGAAGCGGTCAATGTCGTTACGAATCCACTGGGTGTTTTTGACCGCGGGGGGCGGAGTTTTGGCCAATGGTTGAAACGCCCAATGCCCTTCGTATTTCGCTCCCTGCGCAATCCAGCGCCGCAGCAAGTCGGCTTCCTGTGGTGTGATGGCAGGCTTCTTGGCGGCGACGGGCGGCATGACTGTCGCGTCGTGCGCCGTCACACGTTTGAGCAATTCGCTTTCGTCCGGGTTGCCGGGCGCAATAGCACGATACCCGCCGCGATCTTTGGTTGCGCCTTCAAACGTGTCGAGCCGCAATCCCGCCTTGCGCGTTTTTTCGTCCGGCCCATGGCAATAAAAACATCGGTCGGACAACAATGGACGAATGTCACGATTGAATTGCACGTTTTGTTGCGCCGCAACATCGCGGTGAGATGCATTCCAAACAACGCTGACAGCGGCCAATCCGAGCAACGCACACAGAGAAAGTTTCAGTCGTTTCATGGCAGTTCACTTTTTTGAGCAGGAATCGAAACAGCGCGCAGATGGTAGCACTTTTCCCGATTTTTGCATCGGCGGCCCGCGCACGGATTGCCAACGAAGTGAGTCAATAGTACAAGAGAAGCCGATTCTCGATCCGCGACAGGCAGATTGAGAACCCGCACCATTCTGATTCAAAGAAAACCACTGTATGAAAAAACCTGACGAAGCGAAGCTGCGTTACGCTTGGATAGTTGTTGTCTTGCTGGTTCCGGTTGCGTTGTTGAATTACCTGGATCGGCAAATGCTGGCGGCCATGAAATTTTCCGTCATGACGGACATCCCGGACATTGGCAGCGAAGCCAATTGGGGAAAGATTCTGGCGCTGTTCAAATGGACTTATGCGGCGCTCAGTCCGATTGGCGGTTATCTGGCCGACCGGTACAGTCGCCGCCACGTCATCGCAGCCAGCCTGGTCGTTTGGTCGGCAGTGACCTGGGCGACGGGGCACGTCACGAATTACGAACAATTGATGGTGACGCGCGCGTTGATGGGCATCAGCGAAGCCTTTTACATTCCGGCGGCTCTGGCGTTGATTGCGGATTATCACCTCGGCCCGACGCGGTCGCGCGCAATCGGCGCTCATCAGATGGGCATTTATGCGGGAGTCATCGTCGGCGGATTCAGCGGATACGCCGCCGACGATCCGACGTTGGGCTGGCGATGGATGTTCAACATCTGCGGCCTGATCGGTGTGCTGTATGCCTTGCCGCTGTTTTTAGCCTTGCGCAACGCTCCAGCGCACACGGATCAAACAGATCAAAACGAACAGGCACAACTGCAACGTCATTCCGCCATTGGCGCTTTGCGAGATCTGCTGACCAATCGGTCGTTCCTGTTTTTGGTGTTGTGCTTCACCCTGCCGGCAATGGCGGGCTGGATTGTGCGGGATTGGATGCCCGCCATTCTGAAAGCGGAATTCGGCATCGGACAAGGCAAAGCTGGCGTTTCGGCGACGCTGTATTGGACGGCGGCTTCGATTTTCGGCGCGTTGACGGGCGGATGGCTGGCGGATCGCTGGATGCGACGTTCTCAACGCGGGCGCATCAACACCAGCGCCATCGGCATGGCGTTGATTGTCGTGGCCATGTTCGGCGTCGGTTATTCGCCGCAAACGGGATTGCTGTGGGTGGCCATCGCGTTTCTGATTCTGTTCGGATTGGGTTGGGGCTTTTTCGACACGAACAACATGCCCATCCTATGCCAGATCGCCCAACCGCATCTGCGCGCCACGGGCTACGGCATCATGAATTTCGTCAGCATCAGTTGCGGCGGGATGGCCGATTGGTGGTTTGGAGTGTTACGCGATTGGAACGTCCCTCTGATGGCGATTTTCGGCACATTCGCCAGCTTCGCGGTGATTTCCATCGTGCTGGTGCTGATGATTCAACCGCGTTTGTCGGACACCGCTCCTGTTGCATCGAAATAACGCATGCCAGTCAGGGCTGCGCTGTTTGATAAGCGAGCCGCTTCAGCGGAGCTTCGGACTTTATTCCAATCCCAGCCGGGCCAGCAATTTCGTGAAGCGGGGATCGGTTCGCAATTTTCCGAAACGCGGCTCCACCTTGAGATACGGCATGCGGTCAGAGCGTTCATCGTAAGCTTTCTGCAACATCTCGAAGGCGGCGTCTTTGTCGCCCAGTCCGGCGTGAATGGCTGCTATTTTCAGGTCAAAAGTCTTGCGGAATTCACGTTCAGCCGCAGGCCAATCCCAGTCGGATAAAGGCGGCTTCCCGCGACAACCGCAAATCGCGCGCGCCACACTTCACCCATTCCGCCCGCGCCGAGCGGCGAAAGGATTTCGTAATGACCAAATTGCGAGCCTGCGGTAATGGGCATGGCGCTCAGCTTTCTTCCCAATCAGGTTTGCCCGACGAAACCCGCGCGTCTGCGGTCCGCCAGTCCCGCCATCGCGTCGGTTTCGCCGGGCAATTTTATCGGAGCTGCCGAAATGAATCAGGGCAGAATGCTCAGATCGGGGCGGAAACGGATGATGATTCGTTCCACATTGAGGATGACGCCAACCGTTTTTTGCACGGTTTTCTGCGCCGTAGCTTCACCCAGGACACGGTTTAGGACAGAGGCGTTGCTGGGATCGTTTTTCTCAAGCTCCGCGAAGCCGTCGAAGAAAGTCAGCGTGATGTATTCACCCGCATCGCCGCCATAGCGCACGGACAGCACCTGATAGCCGCGCGCGCCGGATTTTTTGACGACCGGCAGGTAATCGTTCTTGATGTAATTCCTGAAATCGGCTCCGCGCCCGCGCGCGATCTTGACGCGGGCGACAATGGCGATTTTCGGCGCAGAGGTCATCTGTTCCGTCCAGCTTAGCTCCGGGTCGCTCATCGCCAGCCAGCCGTGGGTCATGCCATCAATAAAATACTGGGAAGTCTTTTTCCCCAATGCTCGCGCGCCTTCTTCGCCCAAAGCTTTGGTCAGGCGATTTTGCGCCTGATCGTAACCGCTCAGGTCGTCCAGCGGTTCAATGACATACAGCGATCCGGCTGTTCCCACTGCTGCCGCAACCCAGACTTCCTCATGTTTGTAGCCTGCTTTTTTCAGCGCCGGGACGCGCTCTTTGACGCGAAAGTCGTAAAACTCATTGGCGACGCCGAATTTCAGAACGCTTTCCTGAATGCGATACCACTGGCGTTTGGCGGCGGGTTGCGCGCTTGTCGTTTGGCCGAAAGCGAGATCCGAAGCAATCAGGGCGAACGCGAAGATGGCGAGTATGGTAAGCAACTTTTTCATGGTGTGTTCCTTTCTTGTGGTTGAGTGATGTTGGGGCAAAAGGCTGTTCTTGCCCCAGCCATTTGTTATTTCGCCGCCGTGTTCGGCGCAGGAAAGATGCTGAGTTCAGGCCGCAGCCGCAGCATACGAGTTTCGCTACGCTGGACGATGCCCACCAGCTTTTGCTGCATTTTGGCAACTGCATCCGCGCCCATGGTTTGCGTGATCTTGCCGGGGCTGTCCAGGTCGGTCAGTTCCTGCACTGGAATGAAGACGAAGTAATGCCCGGCTTCCCCGCCATAACGCAGACGGCTGACCATAATGCCGTTGGAATCGGATTTCTTCACCAAAGGCAGATAGTCGTTCTTGAGATACGCCTCGTAATCCCTGCCACGCATCGGTGCAATAAACCGCTCGACTACGTTGTAATACAGCGGTGGAGTTTTCAGTTTCGGATTCATCCAACTCAACTCGTCCAATTCGTCCACGATGTAAACGCGCTGATCGGTAATAAACTCCCGCACTTTGGCGCTCCAGGCGTCGCGCGCTTCCTGGCTGTTGTTTTTCGTGAACGCTTCGTTGCGTGCCTGCAGGGCGGCAAAACCGTCATGCACTTCGATCAACGTGACGATATTCCGATCCGGGCCGTACAGGTTGGTGAAAAAGTACGCCTCCTTGATGCCGGCTTTGAGGTAGAGCGGTCGTCCAACGTTTTTGGCTGCTTCCAAATATGCCGTCATCATCCCTGGTCGGACGGTGTATTCGCCTACCAACCCGATGCGCGGACGCTTGGGCGCGGCGGAGTCGGGTTTGGCGTTGTTTTGCGCGAAAGAGGTTGCGGTCAGCAACAACAATGAAAAAACGAACAAGAGTGATTTTCTAACGGTGGCCGATTTCATGAGTTTTCTCCTCCGAAAGTCGGTTACTGATGGTTTGTAATTCTGTTTAGGCTGATTTCGCTTGCGGCGAAGCCCCGATTCTGAGTTCACACATTGTGTTTATAGCCAAACGTAAGCGGGCAAGGTAGCTACACAAATGTGCTAGTTCGGGATGTACAGCGATGTGAAGCTTTACACCAGATGTTCGCGCAGGGCTTTGGCGACGGCTTCGGATTTGGAATGGACTTGCAGCTTTTCGTAAATGTGGCGGAGATGGAAAGAGACCGTATGAAAGGAAATGCCCATCACGTCGGCGGCGGTTTTCTTGTGATGGCCCTCGACCAGGAGCTTCAGTAACTGGCGTTCCTGCGGCGTCAGATCGTAAGAAGTCGAAACCGGCTGGAACTCTCGAAACAACGTCACCACACGACGCGCGACTTCGGGCGACATCGGCGAACCACCCGTGACGGCTTCGCGCAATGCTTCCAGCAAACGCACAGGCGGCGTGTTTTTCAGCAAATACCCAGTCGCTCCGGCGCACAGCGCGTTGAAGATTTTGTCGTTGTTTTCGTAAACGGTCAGCGCCAGGATGGCCGTTTGCGGCAATCGTTCACGGAACAGTTTGATGCCTTCGATGCCGGACAGGCCCGGCAATCCGATATCGGTCAGAATCAGGTCAGGCGCGTCAATCGGTTCAATTCCGGCAAGGGCGTCTTCCACGCTGCGATAAGCGGCCAGGCATTCAAATCCGGGCGAGCCGTTGATGAGCAGCTTCAGCCCTTCGCGCACATCGCGTTGGTCTTCGATGATGATGACGCGAATGGTTGCGCCGACGGAATTCTGCCCCGAAGTTGTTGTAATCGGATTGCTCATACGAATGCGGTGGAAAAGTAACGTCACAGCCAAGGTTTTGCTGTTTCTTCAATGCGCTTTCTGCCAAAGTCACGCACCTCAGAGAACTTGCGCGACTCTGGTCATAGCTTATCCCCAATTTTGCCGCTTCGTTACCTGCACGTTTATGCGGGCAAAACAGGCACGGTCAGCGACAATTCAGCGCCTTTGCCGGGCGTGGATTCGATTTTGAGCTTTCCTTTCATTGCCCGGGCGCGATTGCGCATGCTCAACAGACCGTTGCCTTCGGACAAAGCCGACGGATCAAAGCCTTTTCCATTATCAACAACGGTCAGTTGGATGTGGGTTGCGCTGGCTTGGACGTGGATGCTGACGGCAGAGCAGGTGGCGTGGCGAGCCGCGTTGTTCACCGCTTCTTTGAAAATCAGGTACAGGTCACGGCGGGTTTCAATATCCAGTTTCAACTGTTCGGCGTCGCTCGGCGCTTCAAAATCCAATCGGATGTCGCGCGTCAGAAAGACTTCTTCGGCGTGACGGCGCATGCGGCTGATCAGGTCGCGCAAGCTGTCGTGTTCCGGGTTGATCGTCCAGACAATATCGTTCATTGCGGCGACGGATTCGCGCGAAATGTCGGCAATCGAATCCAATAAGCCGGCGGGCAATTCACCCAGCGGCGGCGCGCCGTTCGATTGCTGCCGCTTGGCGACTTCGCTAAGGATGGAAATGCGCGTCAGGTTCGCGCCGATGTCGTCGTGCAGGTCGTGCGCGATGCGCGTTCGGACACGTTCGACCTTGACGGCCTGCCCCAAACGGTAACGGTAACCGCCATAAACCAATCCGCCAAGTCCCATCGCCAGCATTACGAGAAACCACCAACGTTGCCAGACCGGGCGCAGAATCGTGAACGACACCAGCGCGGGCGGCTCGCTGATGACGCCGGAGGAATTGATGGCACGCACGGCAAAGCGATAGCCGCCCGGCGCGAGATTCGCAAAACTTATCGTGCGCAAATCGTCGAGCGCGCTCCAGGCTTGTGCATTCAGTTGGTATTGATAATGCAGCCGCGCGCCTGCACTGAAATCCAGGCTGACGAAATCTATTTGCACCGAATTTTGCTCCGACTCGAACCTCAGATTTTCCAGCTTCGCTGCCCCTAATTCTGAGACTGAAACGGGGTTGCCATTGACGCGCATGGCAGCGATCAAAACGGGCGGCGCGGCTTGCAGTTCTTCGCGTTTGGGAACCAGCCGTGAAACACCCTGTTCCGTTACGAACCAGAGTTGATTGTGGCGGTCGCGCAACGACACGCGCACTTCACCTTTCGCCAGACCGTCGGCGAAGGTGAAATGCCGAATGAATCCGGTTTCAGGATCAAGGCGATCCACGCCGCGCCCTGTGCCAGCGTAGATGCGTCCCCATTGGTCTTCAGTAATGCTCCAGACTTCGTTGGTGGCGAGACCTTTCGTCACATCCCAGGTCGTCAGGCGCAACCGCTCCTCCGTCACTTCATCCACACGATGCAGGCCAGTATCTTTCGTGACGATCCAAAAACGTTTTTTGCTGTCGAGAAAGAACGAGTGAGTCGCGCTGGCAGGCGCACCGTCCGCCACCGTGTATTGTCTGAACTTTCCGTCGCGGAAGCGCGTCAACGCTTTGGTGCCGGCAAATGCGACCCAAAGATTGCCGTGCGCGTCTTCGCCGAAGGCATTGACATTGATCGAGGGCGCTTCCGCTTCCGACAATTTGTGCGGCTGAATTTTGTTGGTCGTGCGCTGCCAGGAATACAAATGGTTGACGTATTGTTCCGACGGATAGATTGCAATCCAAATCTTGCCACGCTGATCTTCATAAATGTGCTCAATGTTGTTTTTCGCCAAACCGTCGCGCTTGGTATAAATCGCTACAGGTTTAATTCGTGCCAACTCCGCGATACGGTTCACGCGCGGATAACGATACAGCCCAAAATCCGTCGCCACCCACCATTCACCGAAATGATCCTGCAAGATGGACTGGCGCTGACTGAAGCCATAACTTTCCGCCGCCTGGTAATCCGTCCTGACGAATTTCTTTCCATCAAAGGCATGCAGAAATCGTTCGCGGGGATAGGCCCCATTGAAGATCAGCAATTCGCCATTCTGCGCCTCCCAGATCGTGTTGTGCGCGGCGGGCGTATAACCGTCCGCCGCGCCAAAGGTCGTGAAACCGGAACTGGCAATGCGCATTACGCCGCTCTGGCGTGTGCCCACCCAGAGATTGCCTTCGCGGTCTTCGATGACGTTGTAAACCTCCTCGGTCGTCAGTCCGTGCGCCATCTTGTAGGTCTGAAACTTCTGGTCATCGTTCGCTTCAGGATCGAACAGAACCAGACCGCCGACGACGCACAGCCACGCGCGCCCATCCGGCAGCGGCGTGATGTTACGAACATCCACGCCCGGTAGTCCTTCGCGGCGGGCATAAGTTTTTTCGACAATTCGTTGCCCCGGTTGCGGGTCGGCCACCAGCAGCTTCAAGCCGCGATTCCGGCTGCCCACCCACAGACGACCGCGTCGGTCTTCAAACAGCGATTGCACGAAGTTGTTCGAAAACCCCTGCTCCATGCCGTAGCGTTCCCAGCGGCCACCGTGCGAACGACGATACAATCCGCTGATCGCCATCGCCCACAACGTGCCACGCGAATCGAAGGTAAGTTTCGTGACGTGCCGTTGATCGAGGTTGCCTGCCGGATAGCCAATTTCCTCCGCCGTAATTCGTACCTGCCCGTTCGTCTGTTGCAAATGAAACAGCCCACCCGAAGTCGCCAGCCAGAGCGAACTGTCCGGATCTTCGAGCACGCCGTTGACGTGATTGGTTTCTTCCCGCTCGCTCACACGATAGACCGTGAACATCGGAATGGTTTGATTCGTGTTCGGCGGCGCGGCCTTGCCCAACGGATTGAACAAACAGACGCCGCCATCTGTCGCCACCCAGTACGATCCGTCGCGCGCCTCAATGAAATCGTTGACGGTCAGATTCGGCAGCCCTTGCGCCGTCCCGTAGTTGACGAAGCGATAACCGTCAAAGCGCGCCAGCCCTTCGTCGGTGCAAATCCACAGGTAACCGCGCGAATCGCGTCTGATGCAGTTGATATGGTTGTGAGGCAGGCCATCGGCCGTCGTCCAGGCTCTGATCGGCAACTGCTCGGCGTGGCTGACAAAGGTGGCGATACACATCAGACACGATGCTGAAATGAGTCGCCGCCATGAATTTCGTCCCAAAGGATTCAGCATAAACTGCTCATCCTCCGTTCCGGTTCTGCCGGAACAGTTACGACGGTTTGAATGGAAAGTCAGATAAAACTTCCTGAGGCGCGCGCAGTATAGTCGAAGTGTTTATGGTGTGTCACCGATTGGCCAGCGCCTGGCGAAAAGCGCGCGGCGTCATTCCGGTGGCTTCGCGGAAAACTTTGGTGAAATGGCTTTGGCTGGCATAACCGACTGCCGCGCCGACTTCGACAATCGAAAGATCGCTGTCGGCCAGCAATCGCCGAGCGCGTTCAATTCGCAATCCGGCCAGAAAGCCGTGCGGCGTCAAGCCGGTGATTTTTTTGAACAGTCGCGCGAAGTGAAATTCGCTCAGGTAAGCGGCGGCGGCGATTTCGCTCAAGGATAGTTCGCGTCCGCAATTGTCGTGCATGAACTCGATGGCGCGGCGCAACCGGCGATCAACCAATCCCGCACGAGACAATTCAATTTCGTCAGACCGTCGCACGTTGATGTGCGCGCGCAGCAGATGCACCGCCAGTTGATTCACCGACGAAGCGATCATCTCACGCCAGCCGGTCGAACCGGATTCCAATTCCGTCGCAATCGTTTGCAGCGTCTGGCCCAGCTTTTCATCCGTCACGGGTTCCAGCGGCGAACGAAACAGCAGATGCGCTCCGGTTTGGTACAGCCGCAATCGCGTGGCGGTTTCGATCAACAATTCCGGTTTCAATCGAACCAGCAGCAATTCGGTTTTTCGCCTATCCAGTGTCAGTTGCGCCGCCACATTTGGATTGGCCAGCAGGCTAACGCCGGATTGCAAATTTGAGAGTTGAGATTTGAGAACGTGCAGCAGCAAAAAGTCAGGCTGGGCGGGCAATTCAAAATCGCTTCGCGTAACTGTGCGGAGTTCGATGGAAAAGCTGGCTTCGACAAGAATGCGCGAATTCATATCAGTACCGAGAGCGTAAGCGACCGGGTCGGTAAGCAAATGGGTGAACCCAGTCGCTTACGCTCCGGGTACTGCATCGGCTAAGCAATCGGATAATAAACGCGGTAATCAATTTCCTGAAAAATCGTATCGCGGCGTTCGACTTCGGCCAGCCAGCTTTCGTCAATTGCGTTGGCATTCACCATCTCGTAAATCCGAGTGAAGCGGTGGATGTGATCTTTGAACCGTTTGACGGCGTACTGCACCATCGTGCCGGTGGTAATGATGAAGGCCCAATCCGACGATTGCGCCAGCAACAATTCGCGCGCGGCCTGGTTCAAGGCTCGGCGCAACAAGCCGTCGGCGTTCGGAAACGCTGCGGCCAATTCGACCATGCGGCGTTCGGCGGCGTGCTGATGCATATACAACCAATCGGTTTCGGCGTTGATCCAGACGCGATTGTACCCTTCGGCTCCCCACGAAGAAGCCGACGGCGTTTGCCGCTGGTTTTCAGGATAAATCTGCAGGTAATCAATCGGTGAAATCGGCTGAATCTCGTCCTGGTCGTAATGCAGCTTTTTGAACAGGTAAAACAAAAACTGCGGCCCTTCGAACCACCAGTGACCGAACAACTCGGCGTCGTACGGAGCCAGAATCAACGGCGCGCGTCCCAGCGTGTAATGCAAATGTCCGGCTTGCGCGCGGCGATTGGCCAAAAAGTCTGCCGCGTGTGAAGCCGCTTTGTTCGTCGCCCATTCCGGCACGTACGGCTGTTTCAAATGCAAATCCACCTTGCCGGTGATGCGGTGATATTTGACGCCGATGTTGCGGCGAACTCCGTCGTCGTGCAGGTAAGGTTTGATGTAATCGAAATCCTGAGCGTCGTAACCCAGGTCGCGGTAAAACTCGCGGTAATCCGGATCGCCCGGATAACCGATTTCCGAACTCCATACCTGTTCGCTGGTTTCGGTGTCGCGGGCAAAAACGGCGACGTTTTTGGGCGTGATGACCGGCGCGTAAATGCCTCGGCGAGGACGCGGCGTGCCGTACAAAATCGCGTGCGCATCGGCGATGAAAAACTCGATGCCGGCTTCGTGCAGGTATTTGTCGTCGCCGGGATTGAAGGCGCATTCCGCCAGCCAGATTCCGCGCGGAGGCCGTCCGAAATGTTTGATGTAATTTTCGCGGGCGATTTGAATCTGCGCACGTTTGGCGGTTTCGTTCGACATCAACGGCAGATAGCCGTGCGTCGCGCAGCAGGTGATGATTTCCAGATACCCTGCATCCTGAAGCTCTTTGAATCCGCGCACGATGTTGCGCTGGTAAACGCGCTCGAACACGTCGCGGCATTCGTTGAAATGGCTGCGATACATCAACGCGGCGGCGTGGAATTGCGGAGCTTCTTTGGCGGTTCGTTCGACTTCCTTTTCCGCAAGTTCGCACAGCTTGTCCAGATGATGGACGTAACGCTGTTGCAGCAGCGGGTCGGTCAGCATTTCGCACAGCGGCGGCGTCATGCTCATCGTCAATCGAAACCTCACGCCTTCGTCGCGCAAATGATTGAACGCGACCAGCAGCGGAATGTAGGTTTCGCTGATGGCCTCGTACAGCCAGTCTTCTTCCAGAAAGTCGGGATATTCGGGATGGCGCACAAACGGCAGGTGCGCGTGCAAAACCAAGCTCAGATAGCCAGTAATCATAAATTGGGTGTCGGTTGTTGAAGATCGAAAGTGAGGCGCAAGTATCGTCTTGCAACGGGAAACTGGCAAGCTCGACTTGCCAGTCTTCAAAGCAGATGGCACATTCGCGGCGGCGTTTGCCAAAAACCAACTATGGCTTTCAAGAAAATGTTTTAACTACGAATGGTCACAAATGAACACGAATGGTCGAACCGTCAACCGGTAAATTCTTATTTCGCTTCACCACTTGCTTTTATTCGTGAGCATTCGTGTTATTCGTAGTTCTTTTCTTTTTCTTGATGTCTATACTTCATTTTCACGAGGACAACAAAATTCAATGAGTCAGGAAAAAGTCACCGTCATCGCTCACATCGAAGTCAAACCCGGAACCGAAGCCGCGTTTCTGGAACACGCGCATAAAGTCGTCGCCGCCACGCGCGCCGAAACGGCCTGCATCAATTACGACCTGCATCAACTGGCCGGCGATTCGACCAAATTCGTGTTTTATGAAAATTGGACAAGTCTGGCCGGGTTGGATCAACACGCAAATTCCGCTCACATTCAAACCTTTCGCGCCGGAATCGGCGACCTGATCGCCAAACCAGTCGAAATTCAGATTTGGAAAATGGTCACCGAACCGGCCAGCTAGCCCTTCAGGCTTATCGGTGCTGTTGATTGGTCAAGCCTTTGTCGCGTATGAACTGCGGCGGGAATCCGGCTTCTTTGGAACCGCCTTTTCGCCGCAACCGATTGCTGCCTCCGCGATCAGGGTAAAGCGGAATGTACAGCCCCTGAGTCTGGCGCAACACGTCGAACAACTGTTCATTCATCTGTTTGACGATGGCCTCGTGCGCTTGGCTGAAAATCAGATTGACGCTTTCCAGCGGATCGTTTTGCAGATCGTATAATTCGTCCGCATCCCACAATCCATGCACGTGAATGTATTTGTATCGTTCGCCGCGCAGCGCGTGCAGCGTGGGCGTCTGCGGGAAATTGCGTTCCCAGTAATACTCGTAAAGCAACCCGGCGCGCCATTCTACGGCTTTGCCCTGCGCGACTGAGATGAAGCTTCTGCCCGCCATGTGTTTGGGCGTTTGCAATCCGGCGGCTTCCAGCATGGTCGGAGCGATGTCAATGTTGGCGACGACCTTGTCCGAAGTCGTGCCCCCTTTGAACAGTTGCGGACATTGCGCCAGCATGGGCACGCGCATTGATTCTTCGTAAGCCGTGCGTTTATCAATCAGCCCGTGTTCGCCAAACGCAAAGCCGTTGTCGCCCATGTAAATCACCAGCGTCTCTTCCAGCTTGCCGGATTGTTTCAACCACTCCATCACGCGCCCCACGCTGTCATCCACGCTGCGCAGGGTTTCGGCGTACCGTTTGAAATACGCTTCGATGTTCAGATCGCTGTGATACGGAAAATCCACCCCGTGCCAACTGTTGCGTTGATTGCGAACCCACATCGGCGCGTCTTTGACGTTGTCGGGATTCATCGTCAACGGAGCGACAAACGGCAGATTCTCCGCTTTGTCCTTGTGGCGGTCGGCAGGAACGAAATCGGCGTGAACTCCCTTGTGCGACAGATAGAGCATAAACGGCTTGCCGCCTCTGCGATTGCCCAGCCATTCCAGCGCGTAATCCGTCAGCTCATCCGTGATGTAGCCCTTTTGCGGAACGCGTTTTCCGTTGACGTTCAACCCGTTCGGGTTGGGCAAATATGTTCCCTGCCCTTTGAAACTGACCCAGTGATCGAACCCGCGTTGCGGATCGTCTTTTTCGCCGCCCATGTGCCATTTGCCGATCATGGCGGTTTCGTACCCGGCTCGTTGCAGATACTGC
Source organism: uncultured Heliomicrobium sp. (assembly GCA_964470555.1). Taxonomy (GTDB): domain Bacteria; phylum Acidobacteriota; class Blastocatellia; order RBC074; family RBC074; genus RBC074. The sequence continues at coordinate 19,439 of CAYYDG010000006.1, read as the reverse complement.
GAAACGAACACCAGATCGTTGGGGACGGGGTTGTTGTTGTCAACAACGCGATGCTGATGAGCGTACATTCCCGTCAAGATCGAAGCCCGCGACGGCGAACACAAAGCCGTCGTCACAAAAGCGTTTTTCAGATAAACGCCGTTGCCGGCCATCGCGTCCAGATTCGGCGTTTCGATAAAGGCCTGGCTTTTCAAAAAACCCAGCGCGTCATAACGATGATCGTCGGTCAAAATGAAAACGATGTTGCGCGGTTTCGCTTTGGCGATGCGCGGCAATTGCAGATTGCGGTTCGTTGTCGTGCGCGGTTGCGCCGCCATCGGCGACACGATCAGCACGCACAGCAAAATCAGGTATCGAATTTTCATAAGCGAAGCTTCCCGGATTGTTGGTGAAATTGCGGGCGGCATTGCCCCAAACTTAGTTGAAATTCGGTCTGTTGGTGGTCTGAGGCCAGAGGCCAACAGACTCTGTTTTAGTTGAAATTCTGGTTTTCAACGGCAGCCTTGATTGCTCGTTGCAAGTACGGCAGTCGTTGGAAGTTGTCTACTTTACGCATTCGCTGTTCAACTTCCAATAAGCTCGCTGCTATCCAGCGATGGCGTTGTGGAGAATTTGTCCAGCGTTTAACGTTGCGTGTCGTTTTTTCTATCAACGAATTGACGTTCTCAATGCAGTTGGTGGTCGAGAAGCTCCGGGAGAATTCCCTTATTTTCAAGCGATGCAAGGTCATGGTTTCTTCCAGGCCTTCACGCAATGAATTGGATGCCGAGCGGTTTTCTTTTTCCAGCGATTTGGCAGCTTGAGTTTGATTGTCAAACACGCGCGGAACCTGAATGGTCAAACGATGATCGCCGATACGAACAGACCCTGGATTGTATCCCCAACGACTGAACGCCCTTGCTGAGGCTTTTCGTGCGAATACCTGGCTCCACTCAGAGCCGTGACCTCTTCTTCGAGAACTTCGTTGACTAACAGGCGACAAATATCGAGTAGAACAGGTTAATAACCTGTTCTACCAACGCTTGGTAAGCAAATTGACAGGTCGCGTGCAATTGCAACCCGCTATAAGTCTCCTTGGTTGATTCAGATGAATGGAATTTCAACTAAGAAACTGATGTTACGCACACAGTTTTTTAGTAAGCCACTTGACACTGATATTGCACTTTAGAATTCCTCGTTCACCGCTGAGACGCAGAGTTTCGCAGAGGTTTCGCAGAGGCTGTTCTCCGCGTCTCCTCTGCGCTCTTTGCGCCTCTGCGGTGAAAGAGCCTGTCTTTATTGGCGATTATCGAGTCAAACATCTTCACAAAACTTTGGATGCCTAACGTGAGTAAGAAACCCTCTGTGCCAACGACTCACCGGAGAAAAATTTCAACTAAGTTTGGGACAATGCCGCTCCCTGCGACTCAAGGCGACTACTGAAAACTTCAGTGGGCAACTAACCCAATTCACGGGGCTGTCTGTCAGAAATTGCTTTGACCGCCAGGTCAGGAGAAATTTGTTCCTGACATCCCCATTTCATAGAACAATCGGTCGCAGACAACTGCCAATCGCCATAAGGCAATTGGCAAGTAGTCCGCAACGTCAATTTGAATTAGCCTTCATTGTTCGTCGCGGATATTTTTCACATCAGCGCCAGAAAACTCTTTACCAATCAGGCAAAGCCATTTAATCTTCGCCCGGCCCTAAACACTCAAGCCCCAAACAATCAACCATACTCATTTTTAACTGTGGAGTGCTGCGACTTGTCGTAGCTTCGCGTTCTGAGGCGCGAATTGGTCAGGAGAGCAAATTTCCACCATTGAATGAAAAGCGGCGACAAGTCGCGCGCACTCCACAGGGGAATCACACATGGAATCCGCGAAATCTTCCAAAGGCGATTCATTCAACAGCCCAAACTCGTCCAGCCGGCGCAAACAATTGAGCGACAGGCTCATCATCCTGCCTGAGTTGTTGGCAAGCCGTCGTTGGTCGCAGAAAGAGTTGATGGATTATTTCGACGTTGACCGCAAAACCATAGTCAATCTGATTGACACATTTTCCCAATCTGGCTCGCCCAACCCAGTCACGCAGAAACGCGAAGGCCGTCACATTTATTATTCCCTCGCCACTGAGTATCAATCGCCCAGACTGACCCTGCCCGAATCGGCGACGTTGTTGCTGGCCCAGGAAGCCATCGGCGCAACCGGCTTGCTCGGCAATCAATCTCCGTTTGCGCGTCACGCTCGTTCAATGCTCAAAAAAGTTCGGGCTTCGCTTCCGTCGGCGCTGCACGCGCGGTTGAACGCCATGTCGCGCGTTTACGGAGCAGCCACCGTCCCCGCCAAAGACTTCGCCAGACACAGCGAAACGATTGATCAACTGGTCACCGCCGCCATTGAATACCGCACAATTCACATGAGCTATTACACAATGGCATCGGACACCATCCGCGAACGAGATTTCGATCCTTACGCCGTTTACTTCGACCCCGACGGAGCCACATTGAAGGTCATCGGCTGGGATCATCATCGAAACCGCTTCATTCCCTTTGCCATAGACCATATTCGAGCCTTGCAATTCACCAAACGCACCTTCGTGCGAAAGACCTTCGATTTGCGCGAGCATCTGGAAACGTATTGTTTCAACGGCATCCACGGCGAACCGATGACCGTGCGATTGCGCGCTTACGATGTAACGGCTCGCGTCTTCGCCGAACGCAAATTCCACCGCTCGCAACGCAAAGTGGCGAGCACGCCCAAAACAGAAACTGCGCCTGAAACCATCACCATTGAAATGCGCGTCGCCAGCGGTCGCGGCCTGGAACGGTTTATCTTGAGCTTTCTGCCCGACATCGAAGTCCTCGCCCCGGCGGAACTCCGCAGCAAGCTTGCCGAACTCCTGCACCGCAGCCAGCAACGCCATACTGCGGAATAATTTTTTTTTTGACCGACCGCCAACACGCGGAATTCTTTCCCGGTGTCGTGAATAGGATGGCGGACAGATAAGGAGAATGCATTGATGGAAAAACGATATGACAGCTATGACCAATTCTTCGGCGAAGTCTTCGCCGAACCAGACAAACAAGCACCCGTTCCGTTTGCTTATCAACGACAGTTGGCGGAAGCAACAGAACTTCCTGCTTTGGTCAATGTGCCGACCGGCGCGGGAAAGACCAAAGCCATTCTCGGCGCTTGGTTGTGGCGGCGGTTGACCAAACCGGAAAGCGCTGGGCGGCGGTTAGTTTATTGCCTGCCGATGCGCACGCTGGTCGAACAAACGCGCGATGTGGCCAGAGCCGCAATCAAACAACTGGTTGAGCAAGGCTTAGTCGAACAAGGCAGATTTGGAGTTCACGTGCTGATGGGCGGCGATGTCACGGACGAATGGGACGGCTGGCCGGAACGGGAATGCATTCTGATCGGCACGCAAGACATGCTGCTGTCGCGCGCACTCAACCGAGGCTATGCGATGAGCCGCTTTCGTTGGCCGCTGCACTTCGGTTTGCTCAACAACGACTGTTTGTGGGTGATGGACGAAGTGCAATTGATGAGCGATGGTCTGGCAACAACGGCGCAACTGGCTGCCTTCCGCAACCACTTCCAAATTTTCGGCCAAGCCCATTCGATCTGGATGTCTGCGACCTTGGACCGCGAATGGTTGAAGATGGTGGACTTCAAAACTCAAGTGGACAACCTGCGCGAATTGACATTGAGCGAAACCGACCGTGCCATACCTGTTCTGGCGCAACGCCTGACAGCGGTAAAAAAACTGCAAGCCGCTCCGCCGGAGTGCCGATTGCCGCAAGGGCTAGCCGATTTCACCAAAGCCAATCATCAAATCGGCACGCAAACGCTGATTGTCGTCAATCGCGTGGCGCGAGCGCGCGAGACATTCATGGCGTTGCAAAAGGCTTTTGCCAGCGAAACGAACGCGCCGGAAATCAAATTGATCCATTCACGCTTTCGTCCGGCGGAACGTAAAACGTGGAAGCAGCTTTTCAATCAAACCGGTGATTTGAACCGCATCATTGTGGCAACGCAGGTGGTCGAAGCAGGCGTGGATATGTCTTCGCGCTTGCTGCTGACAGACCTCGCGCCTTACGCCAGCCTGGTGCAACGCTTCGGACGTTGCAATCGCGCGGGTGAATTTACCGTCGCAGACGTGTTTTGGATTGATCGCCCCCTTGATACCAAAGACGAAAAGCTCAGCGACAAAGTCGAACTCGATGAGGCCGACTGGCAAAAAATCGCGCGGCCTTATGACTGGGAAGATTTGCAGCGCGCCCAGTATCGCGTTGCCACGTTGTCTTCCGCTGCGCCGGCTGACTTGCCAATTCACTCCGATCCGTACCGCCCGGCGCATGTTCTGCGGCGGCGCGATCTGATTGACCTGTTCGACACCACGCCAGATTTGTCCGGCTACGATTTGGATGTTTCACGCTTCGTGCGCGGCGGCGAAGAGCGCGACATCACCGTCGCTTGGCGTGAATTGAATGGTGAAGCGCCCAGCAAAAAAGCGTCAGCGTTGACACGAGATGAACTTTGCCCAGTAACGATTGGCGAATTCCGCGATTTCCTGAAAGCCAAAGACAAACAAGGCAAGCCGCGAAAAGCCTGGCGTTGGGATGCGCTCGAAGGAGATTGGGAAGAAATTGGCGAAGGCAATTTGCGCCCAGGGTTGTCGTTACTGCTGGATGTGACAGCGGGCGGTTATTCAACGGAGTTGGGTTGGAGTAAAGAAAGCAAAGACCCGGTTGCGCCAGTGCCACTGGATCAAAACAAACTGCATGAACCCAACGACTCGTTTGATGCCGATCAGCTTACTTTCCAGCCAAGCCCCTGGAAGAAGTACAACCAAACTCTTGCGGCGCATTCAAGCGAAGCCAAAGCCGCTGCGGAAAAAATTCTCGCCGCACTGGACGGCTTGCCGCTCAGCCAATGGCAGGCCGAAGTCATTGACGCCACCCATCATCACGACTGGGGCAAGGCGCATCCCGTCTTTCAGCGCACTCTGCACGGCGCAGAAGCCCAAAACCTTAACCCATTGCTCGCCAAATCAACGCGCGGTGGCAAACACGCGCGCAAACATTTCCGCCACGAATTGGCGAGCGCACTGGCTCTACTGCAAACCGGCGCGAGCGACTTGATGATTTATCTCGCCGCCTGCCATCACGGCAAAGTGCGTTTGAGCATCCGGGCGATGCCGGGCGAGACAAAACCTGAAACCGAAGAGGCGCTGTTTGCGCGCGGCATTCATCAAGACGACACCCTGCCGCCGGTTGATTTGGGCGACAGCGTCGTGACGGCGGAATTGAAACTTGATCTGTCGCCTATGTTGCTCGGCGCGAATGCTGATGGTGCGCGTTCGTGGTTGGAACGAATGATTGCCCTGCGCGACGAACTGGGTGTCTTTCGCCTGGCGTTTTTGGAATGCCTGATCCGCGCCGCCGACGTGCGCGCCAGCAGCGACCCACAAGATTACTGGCCGAAGGAGGATTCACAATGACCAATCAGCTCTTACTCAACGGTTGCGCGCCGGAACCGATGATCCATTACCTGAAAGCGCTCGGCATCTTCCGCTTGGTGGCCGAACAATTTGATCCGCTAGCGCGTGGCTCGTGGCTAGGCGATGCCTTCGCGCTTGAAACAGCGAAGACGGCGGACGAGTTGGTCAGCTTCTTCCTGAACGAATATTGCCCGACGCCAATTGTTGCGCCGTGGAATAACGGCAGCGGCTTTCATGCAAAGGAAGATGCCAAAGAGAGTGGCAAGAAGGTGGCTGTTTTCCGAAACCTCAAAAACTCGACCAGCTCGAGGCTTCAGGAATACCGCGAAATCATCGCGCAAGCGGAAGAGCTATTGGCATCGTGTATGACAAAGAAAATCGCTTCGCTTGAGAGTACAAAGAGATCGGAAGCATTAAAGCCTGTACTTGTGCCTCTCTGCCGCAATGTCTTACCGGACAATCTTGTTCGCTGGATAGATGCGCTCTGCTTGATTGGTGAAGACGGCGATCTACGTTTCCCCTCACTGCTTGGCTCAGCAGGCAACGACGGCAATCTTGAGTTCTCGTTGACCTTCATGGGAAGGCTTCATGAAGTGTTGCCAGCCGATAGCAAGCCTCGCCCTAAAAGTGAAAAACAACTGCGTTCAGCCTTGTTCGCTGAAGCTGGTGGTATCGGAACGGACTTCTCGCCCGGGCAATTTCATCCAGGGGGCAGCGGCGGGCCAAATGCTACAACAGGGCTAGAGGCTAAATTCTTGGCCAACCCTTGGGATTACATTTTTGCTGTGGAAGGTACGTTGGTATTTGCCGGTGCTGCAGTTCGTCGTTTAGCGGCAGGAGCCAGAGCAGAAGCGTCCTACCCATTCTTTGTCAGGCACTCGGACTTTGGGTCAACGGCCTCACGTGGTGAGGACAATCGTGGTGAGCTTTTTTTGCCCTTGTGGGAACGCCGCACCTTGTTCAGCGAGATCACACATCTTTTCAGCGAAGGCCGCGTCAGATTAGGCAGGAAACAAGCCCGAACAACTGTTGATTTCGCGCGGGCTATTGCGGATCTCGGCGTAGACCGAGGCATCACACGGTTTCACCGTCATACATTCTTTACCAGAAACGGCAAAATGCAATTTGCTTCATCGCTCGGCAGTGTTGAAGTTAAAGTACGAAAGCCCGCCGCTCTAATTGACGATAAGCTTGCCCGCCAGATTGAGAATTGGAGGGATGCCAGCAATCTTGATAAAGCCCCTGACAAATTCACTCGTGCTGTTTCCGAGCTTGAAGAAGCTATTTTCAATCTAAGCGCATATGACATTGATGGCCAAGCTCAGGTAACCCTGATTGCTTTGGGCAGGGTGGAAGCAGAGGTTGCTCTGAGACCCAATTTCAGAGATGCGTTCAAGAAAAGCAAAAAAAGAGAACTGCGCCCGCTCTCCGGCTTATCAACAAAGTGGGCGTGGGAAGCCTGGGATAGTTCGCCGGAATTTGAAATTGCGCGTGCTTTGGCGGCAATTCACGGTGAAGGCAAGCGCGGTGCGTTCCGCACTCACCTGGAACCGGTCGAGGCCAAAGAGAAAAGCGCCTACTTTGAATGGACGAAAGACGACACAGGTGTTGTTTGGCTGGCTGGAACGCTTGATAGCAATCTGGCGGCGATTCTGCATCGGCGTTCGATTGATGCACGGGCGGCTTCAGCTTCGCATCCTCAACTTCATAGTACTCGCTCCGCTTCACTCAACGCCGTCAATACATTTCTCAACTGCGAGACGGATGACGACAAAATCGAGGCATTGTTGCGCGGGTTGGCATTGATTAACTGGACGCCGCGAATCAGCGCTGGGAGCAGCAATAATCGGGTAGATGTAACTGCGCCATCGGAAGCCAACCCGGTCGCTACCGATCTCGGTACTGCACCGAAGATTGAAACGATCAAAATCCCGCCGACGCTACCGCGCGCTTATGCGTTGCTGAAGCTGCTGTACCTGCCTGATGGCAAGCTTAGTCGGGACGGACAAAGCCTGATGATTCGCCACGAGCCTGGGATCGTGCCGCTTTTGCGCGCCGGTCGCGTCGGCGAAGCGTTGGCAGTCGCAGAGCGCCGCTTACGCTCGACCGGGCTGACGCCGTTCACCTCTCAACTTTATTTCCCTGACGAAGACGGCGCGCGGTTGGCTGCCGCGCTGCTCATTCCGATTGACGAAGAGTCGGTCAGCGCGCTGGCCACAGTCGCGCTGCGCCCGTCGCAATCAAACACATAACTTTTCCAATCAACTCAAACAAGGAGACAAACCGTATGGCTGAACAACTGAATCAACTTTTCGACAAGTTGGCAGGCGCTTCGCGTCTGTTGATCGAAGCCGAATTGAAACCGCTGCAGGGCGACCGTTTTCAACCGACGGGCTTCCCAGACTTGGGAGCCGCGACATACAAACGCGCCGACGGCACACCGATGCTGCTCGTCGAATCGGCGCAATCAATGGCCAACCGGATGGAGGCAGTTTGCTGGGATGAAGTGAATGACGAGATTGTTGAACCGCTTCGTGGACTACCGCACGTTGTTTCCAATTTGGACAATGGGATCGCTGCAAGCTCTGTGATGGAGTCGCATCGGTTGAGTTCTTACTACCTAATCGAAAACACACCGCTCAAAACTATTTTGGTGGAAAAGATTGGCGGCGATTTGAAAGGTAAACTCGACATCAGGAAGCTAGCGAAAGTTTTGTTTGAATTGGATGCAGGATCAATTTTACACGGGGTTTTCATCGCCAAGAAAGACGTCTTTGAAGGTCGCGCTAGATTGCAACGTCTGTTGTCGAGTTTCATCGAGGCAGAAGATTACACAATTGCGGCTTCGGGCGGCGCAAAACTAGACAGATTCGATCCGAAAGGAAGCGCAGGCGAAGATGGTACGAAAGGATCTGATGAAGGGCGCGGCAACATTATCTACGCTCGCACAGAGTTCACCGCTCGGCGACTGGTCGCATATTTCAACCTCGACTTGGCGACGATGCGTGGTTACGGCTTGGGCGAGGCGGCCAATCGGCTCCTCATCGCGTTGGCGCTCTACAAGCTATTTAAGGTTTTGGATGGCGGAATGCGACTGCGTACAGCCTGCGATCTTGAAGCAATTTCAGTGATTGTCACTCGCCCACATGGGATTCAATTGGAACCAGCATCGTTGCTGAGTGAGGTTAAAAGTGCATTGCCACAATTGATTGCAGCATGTGAGTTCGATCCGGCTTACACACCCTTGCGGTTGAAAGAGCAGGCTCCTGCACGAAAGAGGAGCAAAGAAAATACGGAGAACGAAGGAGGTAAATAATGGTCACGATTCGTCTGCAATTTTTGGCTGGGCGTTTTCACGCGACGCCTTGGGGACGCCACGTCAACGAAGGCGTAGTTGAATGGCCGCCATCGCCGTGGCGGTTGCTACGCGCGCTCATTGCGGTGGCTCGGCGCGCGCGGCCTGCGGGCGTGACCGAAGAGCATTTGCAACGACTGGTCCGCGCCTTGTCCACTCCGCCGCAGTTCTATCTGCCGCCGGCCACGTCGGCTCACACACGACATTACGATCAAGCCAACGACGGTGTGAAATTCTTCGACACGTTCGTTGCCGTCGCGCCCGGCCAGCGAATTGTTTGCCAATGGCCGGACGCCGAACTCAGCGAGGATGACAGAAAAGCGTTGGCGGCGTTGCTGGCGGCGCTCAACACCTTCGGGCGTGCCGAGTCTTGGTGCGAAGCAGAACTGGTCAACGGCGAAAGCTCTGTGCCAATGAATTGCCAACCGCTAGGTATGGGCGATTCGTTGAGCGGATGTGAACCCGTGCGCGTGTTGCTGCCGAACGAGGCGACCGATGACCTCCTCAAAGCATTGACCATCGAAACCGGTGAGATGCGCGGTGGAAAAATGCTCGATCCGCCAGGAGCGCGCTGGGTGACATACGCGCGGCAGGGTAATGCATTGACTCCGCGCCGCGCCGCGCCCAAACGGTTGCTTGCTCAGCAACCGAAAGTCACCGTCGCGCGTTACGCATTGGATTCAACCGTTCTGCCATTGGCCAAAGGTACGCTGATTCTGGCCGAACAAGCGCGCATTGCCTTGTTGAGCCTGCGCGGTGGAGTGGTCAAAGGAGCCACCAAACGTGCGAGCCATTCTGAGGCGCTAACCGGCAAAACGGTTTATGGAAATCCCCTGGATGACCACGAACACGCTCACTTCTTGCCAGTAGATGAAGACGGCGACGGCAGATTGGATCATCTGACGATCTGGGCGCCAATGGGGTTCAACGCGGAAGACCAGGAAGCTTTAGGGCAATTGACAACTATCGCGCGCCGCGAAAATTTGCCAGACGTTTGGTTGACTTTGGCAGCCCTGGGAACAGCTGAGCAGCTTACTGAACACAGTCAACCACCTACATTGTTTCAAACTTGGAAACGCTGGCGTTCGGTCACGCCGTTTTCGCTTCCCCGGTTTGCCAATCGCGGCGGAGGCAAGCCGCCGCGTCCGCGCGATTTGCCCGAAGCGCAGCTTGTGCGCGAACTGAAAGTGCGCGGATTGCCGGAGCCGGTTTCGATCAAACGAACGGAAGGGTATGAAGTCAACGGACGGCCAATGGTGCGTTGGTTGGAATTTCATACGCGCCGGTTCAAAGGCGACGAAGGGTTTGGGTTGGCCGGGTTTGAATTGGAATTTGCCGAACCGGTCGCGGGGCCACTGGCTCTGGGGTTTGGGTGTCATTTCGGCTTGGGGCTGTTTCTGCCAGTTGAATGAAAAGCATGTAGTCCCGCCTTCAGGCGGAAGGTTTAGCGGCGGCCACGCCCATTCCGCCTGAAGGCGGGACTACCAACTCTGGAGGTTTTCCATGTCGCTCGGCCAATCAGAAATCATCGAACAGATTCCGGCGCGGATGTTGAATGAATTCACTTACTGCCCTCGTCTTTATTATCTGGAGCATGTGCAGCAGGAATGGGCGCATTCGGTGGACACGCTGGAAGGCCGGTTTGTCCATCGTCGCGTAGATCAGGAAACCGGAAAAGTGCCGGAACCTGCTTCTCCGCACGATTCGGATGGAGATGTTCCTGCGGACGAAACGGCTCCCAAATTGGCCGATCAGGTGAAATTGCATGCGCGGTCGGTGATGGTCGGGTCGGACGTGTTGGGAGCCGTCGCGCGAATTGACATCATCGAAACCGACAACGGCGAATTGATCCCGGTGGATTACAAACGCGGCGAACCGCCCGACATTCCCGAAGGCGCGTGGGAACCGGAGCGCGTGCAGGTTTGTTTGCAAGGGTTGTTGTTGCGCGAACAGGGTTACGTTTGCAACGAAGGCGCATTGTATTTCGCCGCGTCGCAACAACGTGTGCGCGTGGAATTCACCGACGCATTGATAACGCGGACGTTGGAGTTGCTGGCCGAAGCGCGGCGCGTGGCTGCGGGCGGTGAAATTCCTCCGCCATTGCAGGATTCGCCGAAATGCCCGCGCTGTTCGTTGGTGGGAATTTGTTTGCCGGACGAAGTGAATTTATTGCAGATTGCGGATTTCGGATTGCGGATTGATTCAGAAGATGAAAGCTTCAGGCTCAATTCCCTGTCTGGCGCGCCAATTTCTGAAGCTGAATTCCGCAATCCGCAATCCTCAACCCGCAATTCGGAGCCTCGCCGATTGGTGGCCGCGCGCGACGAACGGATGGCCGTTTATGTGCAGGGGCAGGGATTCAGCGTGGGATTGAAAGGCGAAGTGTTGGAAATTCGCCCGCCGAAATTCGACAAGAACAAAAAGGTCAGCGAAGCCCGGTTGATCGAAACGGCACAATTGAATCTGTTCGGCAATGTGCAGCTTTCGGCGCAGGCTTTGCGCGAATTGGCCTCGCGCGAAATACCTGTGCTGCATTTGTCGTATGGCGGATGGTTGGCCGCGGTGACTACGCCGCCGCCGCACAAGAACATCGAATTACGCCGACGCCAATTCGAAGCCGCAGACAACACGGGAACCTGTTTGCAATTGGCGAAGGCCTTTACCGCCGGCAAGATTCGCAATCAGCGAACGTTGTTGCGCCGCAATGCCCGCGAATTGCCCAAAGAAGCCTTGGTGATGTTGGCGGAAATGCGTCGCAAATCAGAATTGGCCGATGGATTGGAATCGTTGTTGGGATTGGAAGGCACAGCGGCGCGAACGTATTTCGAGCATTTCAGCCGTATGTTCAAACCCGCCACGCCCGAAGCCGAACCGGCGTTCGATTTCAACGGACGCAATCGGCGGCCTCCGCGCGATCCGGTCAATGCGTTGTTGTCGTTCATGTACGCCATGTTGATGAAAGACATGCTGGTGACATTGATCGGCGTAGGGTTCGATCCTTATCTGGGGTTTTATCATCAGCCCAGATACGGACGCCCGGCATTGGCTTTGGATTTGATGGAAGAGTTTCGCCCGTTGGTGGCCGATTCCGTAGTCATTTCGATGATCAACAACGGCGAAATCCGTCCGGGCGATTTCATTGCGCGCGCCGGAGCCGTGGCGTTGACCGACAGCGGACGGCGTAGAGTGTTGGAAGCTTACGAAAGACGATTGGACACCTTGGTCACGCATCCGCTGTTTGGATACCAATTGAGTTATCGGCGCGTGTTTGAAATCCAGGCGCGATTGCTGGCTCGGTTTCTGTTGGGCGAAATCGGGTTTTACCCGGCGTTTTGCACCAGATGAAAGGAAGTTGCCATGCGAAATCGGTATTTGGTCAGCTATGACATTTGCGACGACAAGCGTTTGCGTCGGGTGTATAAGACCATGCGCGGATTTGGCAACGCGTTGCAATACAGCGTCTTTCTGTGCGACCTGTCGCCGAGCGAACGGATTCTGTTGTTGGAAAAATTGACGCCGATCATCAACCACCGTGAAGACCAGGTGATGTTGGTGAATTTAGGCCCGGCCAATGGCCAGAGCGCCGAGCGAATTGAAACCTTGGGACGCGGGCTTTCGGTTCCGATGGATAAAGTCGCCATCATTGTTTGACGGGCGATTGAGATTGCGAGCGGTGAACCGATGATGGTTTTCCCGGCCACCGCTCGCAGCAAGGAAATAAAGATGATTCAACACTTTAACTTGACCAAAACTTCGATTCGTCGGAATATGTCGCCCGTTGACAAGACGCGCTCGCAACTGCACTGGCAATCAACTCAAGTTATTGGACTTAAACGCGCGGCCTTTCCACGTTCGTGAGGACGTGGCTCCATTGAAGCAAATCAGTCAGCAACTTGAACGCGGCGTCACGCAAGGCTTTCCACGTTCGTGAGGACGTGGCTCCATTGAAGCTCGATCACTTCCGCGTAATTGTGCATCTGCCACGTCTTTCCACGTTCGTGAGGACGTGGCTCCATTGAAGCGGTTGGTAGGTGGAAATCCGGTCCCAACCGTTTGCAACTTTCCACGTTCGTGAGGACGTGGCTCCATTGAAGCACGGATTCCAACACCGGCGCGATACTGACGTTCGACGCTTTCCACGTTCGTGAGGACGTGGCTCCATTGAAGCCACTGAAGCAGCCGTGCGCGCGGGCGGCGTGCTGGTCCTTTCCACGTTCGTGAGGACGTGGCTCCATTGAAGCGTCCACCAATCGGCCAACGGACAACCGCGCGGCGGGATCTTTCCACGTTCGTGAGGACGTGGCTCCATTGAAGCATAAAAATGCCGCGCCGCTTGTGACGACGCGGCTACTTTCCACGTTCGTGAGGACGTGGCTCCATTGAAGCGCCGTGAGTTGTACAATGCCTCACTTCAAGAGCGCCGTCTTTCCACGTTCGTGAGGACGTGGCTCCATTGAAGCCTTTTATTTCGGAAAGTTCAGGCCATTTTTCGATTCTTTCCACGTTCGTGAGGACGTGGCTCCATTGAAGCCGCGTTTGAGCCACCTTTTTGCAAGACGGCTTTTGCGTCTTTCCACGTTCGTGAGGACGTGGCTCCATTGAAGCACGCCGACCCGACGCACGACGAATGCGAGGGAATGGGCTTTCCACGTTCGTGAGGACGTGGCTCCATTGAAGCTTCCACGCGCGGCGTCATCAGACTGAGCGTTCGTTCCTTTCCACGTTCGTGAGGACGTGGCTCCATTGAAGCAATCGGATCAGCAAATCGCCTGCAAAATGGCGCGCGGCTTTCCACGTTCGTGAGGACGTGGCTCCATTGAAGCTTGATGCTCGTTTTTTGATACCTTTGTCAGCGACGCACTTTCCACGTTCGTGAGGACGTGGCTCCATTGAAGCAGTGTTTGCCGCGTATCAGCGGCGGCAAGAAACGCGGCTTTCCACGTTCGTGAGGACGTGGCTCCATTGAAGCAACGGTAAATTCGCTGTCACGGTACACGGGAACCGGCCTTTCCACGTTCGTGAGGACGTGGCTCCATTGAAGCTGGTCATTGGGATGCCTCCGCCTCCGCCGCGAACCCCTTTCCACGTTCGTGAGGACGTGGCTCCATTGAAGCTGAAATTTGCAAGCCTTCCCTTTCGCCTTTTCCTGACTTTCCACGTTCGTGAGGACGTGGCTCCATTGAAGCAGGTGTCGGGGGAGTGGTGAGATGGGATCGTATGAATCTTTCCACGTTCGTGAGGACGTGGCTCCATTGAAGCGCATTCAGCCATGTAAAACGCGGCTCGCCAAGGATCGCCTTTCCACGTTCGTGAGGACGTGGCTCCATTGAAGCACATTTCGGGCAAATAGCATCTGACATAATCACCACCGCTTTCCACGTTCGTGAGGACGTGGCTCCATTGAAGCCTGTCCGTGCCGAGCGAACTGTCATACAGCGCCGCGCTTTCCACGTTCGTGAGGACGTGGCTCCATTGAAGCCTTGAAATAGAGATTGCTGACGCCGCCGTCATCGCGGCTTTCCACGTTCGTGAGGACGTGGCTCCATTGAAGCATAGTCGGCGCGGAGATTCAGGTTGCCGGGGTAGAGCTTTCCACGTTCGTGAGGACGTGGCTCCATTGAAGCCGCCCGCTCCGCTGTCGCCAACCATCGTCACGTAATCGTCGGCCCTTTCCACGTTCGTGAGGACGTGGCTCCATTGAAGCGCGGGCGACACGTCTGCTGCGCTGGTCGGCAGCGCAGACCTTTCCACGTTCGTGAGGACGTGGCTCCATTGAAGCATAGCATCAATGCCGCAGTACGTCAGGCGATGCTCAGCTTTCCACGTTCGTGAGGACGTGGCTCCATTGAAGCCCATTTAATAACGACAGTAAAAACACCCGAAGGAAAGCTTTCCACGTTCGTGAGGACGTGGCTCCATTGAAGCATCACCTCGGCAAGCAATTCCACTGGCGGCAATCCGCTTTCCACGTTCGTGAGGACGTGGCTCCATTGAAGCCTGCTTACGTCCCGCCGTCAGGTGAGCAATCCACCGCTTTCCACGTTCGTGAGGACGTGGCTCCATTGAAGCAGCACCGACTGAATGACTTTCTCCGGTGCAAAGCTTTCTTTCCACGTTCGTGAGGACGTGGCTCCATTGAAGCGTCGCCGCGATGATGGTCTGGTCTGTGTATCCGCGCTCTTTCCACGTTCGTGAGGACGTGGCTCCATTGAAGCTCAAGCGGTCGCGGTATGGGCAAGGATGGCGAACAGCGCCTTTCCACGTTCGTGAGGACGTGGCTCCATTGAAGCGGGAACGACTTCCACGCACTCTACTTCCCACGTGTCGTCCTTTCCACGTTCGTGAGGACGTGGCTCCATTGAAGCGAAAGTACATTCGGATTGCGAAACACCATCTGCTTCTTTCCACGTTCGTGAGGACGTGGCTCCATTGAAGCTTCTCCGGCAGAGCAAACAGCCCTTCCGGGTAAAATACTCTTTCCACGTTCGTGAGGACGTGGCTCCATTGAAGCGCGCAGGCTCAGCAGGAACGTGTTCAACGCAAAGGCGGCTTTCCACGTTCGTGAGGACGTGGCTCCATTGAAGCATTGCCTACGCGCGCGAGTGTGGCATCGTTGCCGCATCTTTCCACGTTCGTGAGGACGTGGCTCCATTGAAGCCCAGGCGGGCGGCGGCTTGGGCGGCGCGTTGGGGGCTTTCCACGTTCGTGAGGACGTGGCTCCATTGAAGCAATTCGCGGCGCACATCGGCCATTTCCGCGTCGCGGGTCTTTCCACGTTCGTGAGGACGTGGCTCCATTGAAGCCCAGTCAGTGCCGACAAGTCCGCCGCGATGCGCGACTTTCCACGTTCGTGAGGACGTGGCTCCATTGAAGCGCGTCCATATTGGCGACTTGCGCCGGGTCATAGCTGCTTTCCACGTTCGTGAGGACGTGGCTCCATTGAAGCGATCCCGTCCGCGTTCCAGCGCACCACGAAATCGCGCTTTCCACGTTCGTGAGGACGTGGCTCCATTGAAGCCGTGGTTTGTCGGCCATCTTCGCAAGGCAGACCGCGCACTTTCCACGTTCGTGAGGACGTGGCTCCATTGAAGCGTAGGATTGCTCGGCTTCGTTTAGGCGGCATTCCCAGCTTTCCACGTTCGTGAGGACGTGGCTCCATTGAAGCTTGTGCTTCCGTCCGAGTCGCCGGTTACGACGTAGACTTTCCACGTTCGTGAGGACGTGGCTCCATTGAAGCTTTTATAAACTCTGCGCCGCCCGCTTCAGCAATCGCCCTTTCCACGTTCGTGAGGACGTGGCTCCATTGAAGCTTCCCTGCTTCCTGCCTCTGCCTTTTCGCTCAGTCTTCCCTTTCCACGTTCGTGAGGACGTGGCTCCATTGAAGCTTATGTCAGCGATGCAGAGTCTCCGGTTTTGGAGAGTCTTTCCACGTTCGTGAGGACGTGGCTCCATTGAAGCGCGCGCCAACTCTCCATCCGTGTACGCTTTTAATTCTTTCCACGTTCGTGAGGACGTGGCTCCATTGAAGCATCGAAACAAGGCAAGTGGGCGATGGCCGCACAATCTTTCCACGTTCGTGAGGACGTGGCTCCATTGAAGCGCCGAAGCCGCCGTCGCGCGCGCGCAGCGCGAAGTGCTTTCCACGTTCGTGAGGACGTGGCTCCATTGAAGCTTTTGATATTGAATTGTCGCGGTAACGGCTTCTTCGCCTTTCCACGTTCGTGAGGACGTGGCTCCATTGAAGCCAGGATTGTCAATTCTTATGAACATGATACATCAATCTTTCCACGTTCGTGAGGACGTGGCTCCATTGAAGCTCTACGTTCCGAAGAAACACCCTAGACTAGCTAGGTTCTTTCCACGTTCGTGAGGACGTGGCTCCATTGAAGCATACTGACGCGGCTTGGAGTTCAAAGCACGATTCGCGCTTTCCACGTTCGTGAGGACGTGGCTCCATTGAAGCCCGACCAATCAATACCAGGACGTGATTCGCTGGCGCACTTTCCACGTTCGTGAGGACGTGGCTCCATTGAAGCATCCGGGCGGGACAGGCGGAAACATTCTGACCACGACTTTCCACGTTCGTGAGGACGTGGCTCCATTGAAGCGCATAACTATCGAAGCTTATATGGGAACTCTGATCCTCTTTCCACGTTCGTGAGGACGTGGCTCCATTGAAGCATTGAGTGCCATAAGCTCACCTGCGCTGTTATTCCTCTTTCCACGTTCGTGAGGACGTGGCTCCATTGAAGCCTCTCCTCAAGTCAAACCAGCAGAATCCAAACTAAACCTTTCCACGTTCGTGAGGACGTGGCTCCATTGAAGCCGGCGGCTGTTGGCCGGAATGGGTTGTTTGCCTGGCTTTCCACGTTCGTGAGGACGTGGCTCCATTGAAGCGATCTGCGCGATGCGTCGTTCGGCGTCCGCCTGCGTACTTTCCACGTTCGTGAGGACGTGGCTCCATTGAAGCCCGGTCAAACGGGTTGGTCGTGGGCGGACTCTTTCGCTTTCCACGTTCGTGAGGACGTGGCTCCATTGAAGCGACGGCATTGCGGACAGAAGCCACGCAGCAATTAAAACTTTCCACGTTCGTGAGGACGTGGCTCCATTGAAGCTCCGTCGTCTTGAAATAGACGTTGCCGTCGTCACTGAGCTTTCCACGTTCGTGAGGACGTGGCTCCATTGAAGCCAGGTCTGCAATCAGCAGTTGCAATTGATCGCGCTGACCTTTCCACGTTCGTGAGGACGTGGCTCCATTGAAGCTCCAGCGGCGGGACTATTCGTCACCGAAACCGAAATCTTTCCACGTTCGTGAGGACGTGGCTCCATTGAAGCCTCTGTCCCACAGTAGATACAAATTTCATAGATTCGGACTTTCCACGTTCGTGAGGACGTGGCTCCATTGAAGCACGCCAACCACGCTAGAACAGGTAGAGGCAGAGGTCTTTCCACGTTCGTGAGGACGTGGCTCCATTGAAGCCTCAACAACGCCAGCAAACGGGCACAGAAACGCGCCTCTTTCCACGTTCGTGAGGACGTGGCTCCATTGAAGCATGCTTAAAACACGCTCTGTAAACTTCTGAATATGGCCTTTCCACGTTCGTGAGGACGTGGCTCCATTGAAGCGCACTCGCTTGACCTCCGAGGAGATCACGCAATGAACCTTTCCACGTTCGTGAGGACGTGGCTCCATTGAAGCGGGAGTGCAACGCTCAGCCCCGGCGTGGTCGTTGTCTCTTTCCACGTTCGTGAGGACGTGGCTCCATTGAAGCAGGCATTTGCTTGGCTCCTTGTTGCAGGATGGCGCCCTTTCCACGTTCGTGAGGACGTGGCTCCATTGAAGCTGCTGCTGACTTCTGACCTGTTCGTTGGTCGCCCGAATCTGGTCTCTTTCCACGTTCGTGAGGACGTGGCTCCATTGAAGCCCTCGCTCAACAAGTCTCTCAAAGCTGTGACCAGACTCTTTCCACGTTCGTGAGGACGTGGCTCCATTGAAGCGCCGTCAATCCAGTTGAGGCCGGGAACGGTTTTGGCTTTCCACGTTCGTGAGGACGTGGCTCCATTGAAGCCGGTTTGAGCGGTCAAATCCTGTTCACCGGAAATCAACCTTTCCACGTTCGTGAGGACGTGGCTCCATTGAAGCACTTTTCTGTGCGGCGCTGTCGCCGCTGGAACTTCTCTTTCCACGTTCGTGAGGACGTGGCTCCATTGAAGCACAATATTCTGGCAAATTATTCGCGCTTTCATCCGCCTTTCCACGTTCGTGAGGACGTGGCTCCATTGAAGCCATCTGAATCACTGTGCAAGGTGCGCGTGGTGAAGCTCTTTCCACGTTCGTGAGGACGTGGCTCCATTGAAGCGACTTGCGGATTCACAACATTGAATCCGGCGTCCACTTTCCACGTTCGTGAGGACGTGGCTCCATTGAAGCCGCCGTCGTTTGGCTTCGGCGATGACCTCCGCTTTCAACTTTCCACGTTCGTGAGGACGTGGCTCCATTGAAGCGGAAACGAGAGAGAAAGTCGCATCGCGTTTGTTGACTTTCCACGTTCGTGAGGACGTGGCTCCATTGAAGCGGATGCGCTGCGCGCGGCGTTAATCGTATGCCCCGCCCTTTCCACGTTCGTGAGGACGTGGCTCCATTGAAGCCAGTCCCGGATACCAATTCAGCGAACTGGCATGACACTTTCCACGTTCGTGAGGACGTGGCTCCATTGAAGCTTCCTGACGGATTTGATCGTCCGTAAACGAGCGCACCTTTCCACGTTCGTGAGGACGTGGCTCCATTGAAGCAGCCCTTTCGCTCGCATTGCGAGTCGTATCAAGGTCTTTCCACGTTCGTGAGGACGTGGCTCCATTGAAGCGATGATCTGGTTTTCCATAGTTCTCCGGCTGCGACTTTCCACGTTCGTGAGGACGTGGCTCCATTGAAGCCATCTTGAAACGGCGTTGACCTTCGCGCGGAAAACCTTTCCACGTTCGTGAGGACGTGGCTCCATTGAAGCGCGGTAAAGATGATTTCTTCGTGCTTTGTTGGAGTGGCTTTCCACGTTCGTGAGGACGTGGCTCCATTGAAGCCCCGTTTGGTTTGACGACA
>CAYYDG010000005.1:210139-214614 GCA_964470555.1 uncultured Heliomicrobium sp. | reverse complement strand
GTAATTTGTGTTTCAAATGTCTCGTTGAGTTGATTGTTGAGAAATTCGGGCTAATCATAATCCCCAACATAATCGCTGACGCAAAGCATCCGGCCTGCCCCTCTCGGAATCGAACCCCCGATTTCGCGACTTAACTCAATCTTTAACTACAGGTTCGATCAACAGCAGGTTATGAAAACACGAGTCTCCAGGCTTCAACTGACGCTTTTACTATTCCTGGTTTGCGCGGCCACCTACTCTTCAATCTATTTCTACACGCCAATCTCAGCCGCCGAATCGCAAGATCAACAAGACGAAAAACAGAACGACAAAGGGTCGCCGGACGAGGCGGCGCAGTTTTACCTGGGGAAACGATTGCCCGAAGGCGAAAAGGAGATTCCGGTCGAACGTTACCTGGAAGCCCGCGAGCGGATGTTGCGGATGCCGCGTTATTCGGCGGCGCGAAATGAATATCTGAACAGAGCGGAGGCCGAAACCGGCGCGGTCTGGACGGAGCTTGGCCCGGGCAACGTCGGCGGGCGCACTCGGGCCTTGATCATCCATCCTGCGAATCACGACACGATGTACGCGGCGGCGGCTTCGGGCGGGGTGTGGAAGACGACCGACGGCGGAGCAAGCTGGAAACCTCTGACCGACGTGATCGCCAACATCGCGGTCAATGCGCTGGCGATGGATCGCAACAACCCGGACGTGCTTTACGCGGGCACGGGCGAAGGCTTCTTCAACTTCGACGCGATTCGCGGCGCGGGCATCTTCAAAAGCGCGGATGGAGGATTGACCTGGTCGCGGCTGATGGCTGCTGCAACTCCTGATTTTCATTACGTCAACGACATCGTGGTCAGCCCGACCGACGGCCGTCGCGTTTATGCGGCGACGCGCTCCGGCGTGTGGCGCTCGGTTGACGGCGGAGCGAACTGGACGCGAACGCTCGACCCGGCGGCCACGGGCGGATGTCTCGATCTTGTCATTCGCAACGATCAAACGACGGATTCCCTTTTCGCTTCGTGCGGGACGTTCACCCAGGCGAAGGTTTTCCGCAACACCGACGCGGGCGGTGCGGGCGCGTGGACGGAAGTGTTGAACGATCCGGGGATGGGGCGGACATCGCTGGCCCTTGCCCCGTCGAACCAGAACATCATCTACGCCGCTTCGTCGAATCCGGCGACTAGCAATCAACCCGGCCTGCACGCGATCTTTCGTTCGACGGCGGGCGGCGACCCGAACACCTGGACGGCGCAGGTGCGCAAAAGCGACGCGACAAAACTCAACACCGTGTTGTTTTCCTGGACGCAGGACGCCTTTTTCAGCGATTGCGGAATCGGCCCGAGCCGTTTGTTCAACACGGGGTGGTACGCCAATGCGGTTGCGGTTGATCCGGTGGACGCAAATCGCGTCTGGGTCGGCGGCGTTGATCTGTTCCGATCCGACGACGGCGGCGCGAATTGGGGGCTGGCCTCTTATTCGTGGATTGACGCGAACGCGCCGCAATACGCGCACCGCCATCATCACGCGATTATCTTTCACCCGCGGTACGACGCCGCGGGCAACAGGACGATGTTCGCCGCGGGCGACGGCGGAATCTACAAAACCGTTGATGCGCTTGCCGCGACCGCGACGGGAACGACCGCGCCCTGCAATCCCGCCAACAGCGTCGTGCGATGGACTTCGCTCAACCGCGGTTACGCCGCGACGCAGCTTTATCACGGCGTGCCGCATCCAGACGGGACGCGCTATCTGGCGGGCGCGAGCAGCCACGGATTTCTGCAAGGTTCGGACGGCGAAGGCGTCAACGGCTGGCGGCAAATGCTCGGCGGCGACGGCGGCCTGGTTGCAATAGACCCTGCCAACCCAAGCGTCATTTACACGGCCACGTCGGGCAGCTTGATCAGAAAATCTACGGACGGCGGGCAAACTTTCGCCCCGGCCTACCAAGGCATTTCTGACTCTGGCTTCGTTTACATCGCGCCGCTCGCGATTGATCCGAGCGACGGCGCGCGGCTGTGGACGGGCGGGCGGGCTTTGTGGCTGACCGCGAGCGGCGCGGCGCGGTGGAATCAGGCCAGCCCCGCGCGGCAACAAGGTTCGTTTACGGCCATCGCCGTAGCCCCGGACGATTCCAACATCGTGCTGGCCGGCACGAACACCGGCTCGATCCTTCGCAATGAAAAGGCGCTCGCGGGCGATGGTCAATGGACGGGCGTCGCGCCTCGCGCCGGATATGTTTCGTGGCTGGCTTTCGATCCGGCTGATCACAACCTTGTTTACGCCACGTACTCGACCTTCGGCGGAACGCACGTGTGGCGCAGCGCGGACGGCGGCGCGACCTGGACGGGCATTGACGGCGCGGGAACGGGAGCACTGCCAGACGTTCCGGTTCATTCCATCGTCGTGGATCCTCAGAACAGAAATCGTCTTTTCATCGGCACGGATGTCGGAGTGTTTGCGACGACCGACGGCGGCGAGACCTGGGCGGTTGAAAGCGGAGCGCCGAACGTCGTCACCGAAGCACTGGCGTTGAACGCGGGATCAAACACATCACAGCTTTTCGCCTTCACGTACGGGCGCGGCGCATGGCGAACGGCGCTGGGCGCCAAGGATTGCCGTTATTCGCTCTCGCCCGCCAGCGTGAACGTCAAAGCCGAAGGCGGCGCGGGAAGCGTGGGCGTCACTGCGCCGAACGGATGCCCGTGGGCGGCCAGCGTCAACGCGAGTGGCGAGGCTTGGATCAACATTACCAATTCCAGCCCAGGCAGCGGCAGCGGAACTGTCGGCTTTACGGTTGAACCCAACAACGGCAGCCAGGCGCGAACCGGCACAATCGCCATCGCCGGTCGCAGTTTTACAATCTCGCAAGCGGGTAAGTCCGATGCCCAGAGGCCACAGGTCAGGATCGTCAACTCGACCAGCGGGCCGACCAGCGGGCGCAAACTGACCACAGAAATTTCCACCATCACGCTCGGCGGCATCGCCAGCGATGACACAGGCGTGACACAGGTAAGCTGGGCTACTGACAGAGGTTCCAACAGTCTTACACCATTTACTGCTACCGGTCAGGCCAATGGCACGACCACATGGACGACGCCCGCGATTACGTTACAACCCGGCGTCAATATCATCACCATCACGGCGCGGGATGCGACAGGCAACACGGGCAGCGCGGAATTAACCGTAATCTTCAATCCTGCTGCAACAATCGTCACCGTCGCCGGCGCGGGAAACAAGAGCGCTGGCCACCCCGCGTACTATGCGGGTTTAAGTGTCCCGACGGGAATGACGGTGGATGCGGCGGGCAATCTCTATTTCTGCAGCGGCGATGGTGTGTTGAAGATAGATGCGCGCACCAGCCTGCTGACGGTTGTTGCGGGCGCGGGCGGTACGGCGGAACTTGGCGACGGCGGCCCCGCCACACAGGCCAGGCTGATCCAGCCTACGAAAGTCGCCTTTGACCCGGCGGGAAACCTGATTGTCGTTGATTACGGCCAGAACCGCGTGCGCAGGATTACGCCGGACGGGATTATCAACACTATTGTCGGCAACGGCTGCGGCATTCCGTTGTGCAACCCCGGCAATGGCGATGGCGGCCCGGCCATTGAGGCTCGCCTCGGCAATCCCGTAGACGTCGAATACGACCGCGCGGGCAACCTTTACATCACCGAGTTGCGCGGCAAGCGGGTCCGCAAAGTTGACGCGCAAACAGGCATTATCACGACCTTCGCCGGCGATGGACTCGGCCCGGCGGGCGGCCCCGGCGGCGATGGCGGCCCGGCGACCCAGGCGCGATTCGAAGACCCTTCGCACCTGGCGATTGACGCGGCGGGCAACGTTTACATTGTTGACCAAGGTGCGCATAAAATCCGCAAAGTCACGGCCAGCACCGGCATCATTTCCACCATCGCCGGCACGGGAGCGCAATTCTTCAGCGGCGATGGCGGCCCGGCCAGCGCCGCTACGCTGCATAGCCCGAATGATTTGTATCTGGATGGCGCGGGCAATCTGTATATCGCCGACCTGGGCAACGAACGTGTGCGCCGCATTGCCGCTGATACGGGCATCATCACTACCGTCGCGGGAGGCGGCGCTGTCCCGCCCGCCGACGGCGCCTCGCCCTTTGCCGTGAAACTCAGCCCGTCGAGCGTCGCATTTGATCAGGCAGGACACATGCTGATCGCCAGCCGCCCGCGCATTTACAAAATTCTCCCATTCCGTACGCCCGACACGATCCCGCCAATTGTGAATATCACCGCGCCGACCAATGAGCCGGAGATTGTGGTTAATACCCCCAGCGACCTGCGCAATCTTCGTTTAAGCGGGACAGCGACTGACAATGTCGGCATCACGCACATCACCTGGCGGAACGACCGTGGCGGCAGCGGTGTGGCCAACATCAACAGTGATCGGACGTGGACGATCTTCAGTCCTTCATTGATGGTCGGGCGCAACAATCTGACCGTAACAGCCTGGGACGCGGCGGGCAA